>CP160629.1:1463201-2926402 GCA_038993745.2 Aliivibrio fischeri
ATTTTACGAAGATCAGCATACGCATTATTGCGGTTTACATTCATAAAATAAGCATGTACCGCTTCTTGAGATGAATTAAACTTAGCCACTTCATGTACCGCACCTTCATTACGCTTACTTGGTACCACACCACAACCTTTAGTGTAACACCACTGACCGAAGTAGTTATTAGCCTCACGAGCAAAACGAGATGTGCCCCATGCAGATTCATTAGCTCCTTGGCTAAGAACTAAAGGCGCAGGAATGTAATCAACCTTAACAAGCATATTATTAAGCCACTCAGCCGTTACGCCTTTATCAGTTAGCTTTTCTTTGTATGCTTTTGATAACTCTGTAGCCTTTTCTAACTCTTTTGACGACAAAGCAGTATCGTTGTCGTTTTTGATCACTAAAGATTCAATAAACGCACGCTCTTTTTTAACACGAGTATTTTCAGCAATAACCGCTGGATACATAAAGTTAAAAAAAGCGGCCTTTTTTTCTTTAACATCTTTAAATGCTTTAAAATCTGGCACTTCTTCTTTAGGTGTACATGCTGCCATCATTAATACAGTAGATAAAATTAAGATTTTTTTAATCATTATTAAACTCACGCATTGAAAATATCATTTTGAACAGATTGATCAGGTTTATCCTCATCATCTCCACTCTTATCTTTAACCATTACTTTTAAAGTAATACCAAACATATTGCGATAAATAATCCCTTTCACGTTGAAAATGAAAGGCATAACTACAATCAAACCAACACCATATAATGCAATACCGAACACCAATGCCAGCATAATAACAATATGAATTAATAGCATAGACGCTAATTTTTTATTTGTTGCTCTAAATGAAAGTAGCAAAGCTTGTAGTGGTGATACTTTCTTTTCACAAACAAGCAAAATCGACATTCCAAAAGCCATAGATAGGTATAACGCAACCATAGGTAGATAAATATTTACCATGCCTTGCAGAACTTCAGACAAAATCGTAACTAACGCTACCATTCCTGCCGAAGCGATCCCTTTAAAAATATAGCTTGTTCGACATTTTAGACCTGCTGCATGGCTCATTCCCATTAAACTTGCCCCAGCTGTTAATGGAGAAACAATAACTTGAGCACTCAAACCAGCAACAAATGCAGCATACGAAATCTTCGTCGTTAGCTCTGTTTCACCCAAAAATGCCTTAAACAAAACAGCAGGATCACCAAGTTGGATTTGAAGCGCTAAAAAGAATACCGCCATATATGAGAATGTTAGCAATAGTATTGCTGGAGAAAAGACGAAAAAATGTTTAACCGTATTTTTCCAAGCTTCTTGAAGAACACTCACAGGACTTAACTCAAATTGACCTGAAACTGCCTTTTCAATACTGCCACCTAAGATAAACGTTTTCTCTTTTGGTTGTTCACTCATTTCTGTGTACCACAATAAAACATGGGGCGATTATACGTATTTCAAAGCTTGAGTGCAGTATTCATAAAAAAGAAATTATCTAAATACAAAGTTATTTGTAACAAATGACACCAACTTACTGATTTTCGTCTATAATAAAGCTCAAAATAGATACACAAACAGATTGAAAATCAACGACTTTTAAAAAAGTTTGCCATATCAAATAAAAAAAACTTTTCATATTGTGAGATGGGGTCTATTATGCGCCCGAAATCCCCATTTATAATCAACACTTAAACGCGGTATCACTACCCAAGGCGGAGATAAAAAGACATTGAACGTTACACAACAATCCGAAAAAGAAGCAGTTATTAAATTAACTGGTATTTCTAAAAGCTTTGATGGCAAAGAAGTGATTTCTAATTTTGACTTAGATGTAAATCACGGTGAATTTTTAACAATTCTTGGTCCTTCAGGTTGTGGTAAAACCACAGTGTTACGCATGATCGCAGGTTTCGAAACCGCTGATGCAGGAACAATTTTATTGGATTCGACAGATGTAACGTCAGTGCCCGCAGAACAGAGGCATGTGAATACCGTATTCCAAAGCTACGCCCTATTCCCGCACATGACGGTGTTTGAGAACGTTGCGTTTGGTTTACGTATGCAAAAAGTTGCAGAATCAGAAATTGAGCCTCGTGTAACAGAAGCTCTGCAAATGGTTCGTTTAGCTCAAATGGCAAACCGTAAGCCTCATCAGTTATCTGGTGGTCAACAACAACGTATCGCAATTGCTCGTGCAGTTGTAAACAAGCCTAAGGTTCTTCTTCTTGATGAATCTTTATCTGCGCTTGATTACAAACTACGTAAGCAAATGCAAATTGAACTTAAACAATTACAACGTCAGTTAGGTATTACTTTTATTTTCGTAACTCACGACCAGGAAGAAGCTCTTTCAATGTCTGACCGTATTATCGTAATGCGTGATGGTGTTATTGAACAAGACGGTACTCCTCGTGAAATTTACGAAGAACCAAAGAACTTATTTGTTGCTCGCTTCATCGGTGAAATCAACGTATTTGCTGCTACAGTGCAAGAACGTCTTGATGAAAAACGTATTAAAGCAGAAATCGAAGATACTTCAGCTATCGTATATTGCGACCTTGATGTTGCTCCTGGCGATAAAGTGAAAGTATTACTTCGTCCTGAAGATTTACGCCTAGAAGAAATCAAAGAGTCTGATAATAAAGGCATCACTGGCTATGTACGTGAACGTACGTACAAAGGTATGACTTTAGACTCTGTACTTGAGTTAGATTCAGGTATGCGTGTAATGATCAGTGAGTTCTTTAATGAAGATGATCCAGATGTTGATCACTCTTTAGGTCAAAAAGTAGCAATTACTTGGGTTGAAAGCTGGGAAGTGGTGTTAGCAGATGAACAAGAAGTTTAATCTCCAAAATATCATCATCACAATTATTGTTAGTTGGTTACTGCTGTTCGTTTTCATTCCAAATGTAATGATCATCGGTACTAGCTTCTTAACTCGTGATGAAGCAAATTTAATCGAAATGACGTTTACGATGGATAACTATCTACGTCTTTTTGATCCACTATATGCAAAAGTGCTGTGGCATTCATTTTATATGGCCATTGTTGCAACGTTAATCTGTTTGGTTGTGGGTTACCCATTTGCCTACATCGTTGCAAAAATGCCTGAAAGATGGCGCCCATTTATGCTGTTTTTAATTATTGTTCCTTTTTGGACTAACTCATTAATCCGTACTTATGGGTTAAAAATTGTGTTAGGTACTCAAGGTATTTTAAATAAAAGCCTAATTGCAATGGATATCATCGATAAACCATTACGCATTATGTACACAGAAACAGCAGTAATGATTGGTTTAGTTTACATTCTATTACCTTTCATGATTTTGCCACTGTATTCAGCAATTGAAAAACTTGACGGTACTTACTTAGAAGCGGCTCGTGATCTAGGTGCAAACAAACTTCAAACTTTATGGAAGATTGTATTGCCACTAACAATGCCAGGTATTATTGGCGGTTGTTTATTAGTGTTACTTCCAGCTCTTGGAATGTTCTATATTTCTGATCTATTAGGTGGTGCTAAAAACCTACTAATTGGTAACGTAATTAAGAGCCAAGTATTGAACGCACGTGATTGGCCATTTGGTGCAGCGACCAGTATCGCCCTCACCTTGGCGATGGCATTAATGCTTTATGCTTACTACCGTGCAGGCAAGTTATTAAACAAAAAGGCGGATCTAGACTAATGGGACGCACAATTAGATTTAGTTTTATGAGTTTGGTATATCTTTTCTTATACCTACCAATCATCGTTCTGATTGCGAACTCATTCAACGCAAGTAAATTTGGTATGAAATGGGGCGGCTTCACTACAAAATGGTATGAAGCGCTAGTAAACAATGACAGCTTAATGCAAGCAGCTTGGCACTCTATTACTATCGCAGTAATTTCAGGTACCGCTGCAACCATTATTGGTAGTTTAACTGCAGTTGCCCTTTTCCGTTATCAGTTTAAAGGCAAAAAGTTTGTTAATGGTCTACTGTTTGTTGTGATGATGTCTCCTGATATCGTGATGGCAATTTCATTACTGGCTATTTTCCTTGTAATCGGTTTTGAACTTGGCTTTTTAACACTATTAATTGCTCACATCACTTTCTGTTTACCATTCGTGGTAGTAACAGTTTATAGCCGCTTAAAAGGCTTTGATGTAAAAATGTTAGAAGCTGCACGTGATTTAGGTGCAAGTGAATGGGTAATTCTTAAACAAATTATCCTTCCTCTAGCAAAACCAGCTGTCGCTGCTGGCTGGTTATTAAGTTTTACCCTTTCATTGGATGATGTAATCATCAGTTCATTTGTAACGGGTCCAACTTACGAAATTTTACCATTGAAGATTTACTCAATGGTTAAAGTAGGTATTTCACCTGAAGTGAATGCCTTAGCAACAGTAATGTTGTTTGTTTCTCTGATTTTAGTTGTACTTTCACAACTATTAGCAAGAGAAAAAATTAAGTAATAGTTCTATTGTTTTAAATTAATTGTTTCATGCAAACCATCGTTTCATGTAAACAATAAATCTGGAAGACATGCCTTTTGTTCGACATGTCTTCTTTTTTATCACTCTAATGGAGAGTCAATCAATGAACAAAATGGCTGCGTTTTTTACTGGAACCGCCTGCGCTTTAGCACTAACAATGAATGTTGCAAACGCAAAAGAAAATGATGAATTGGTATTCATGAACTGGGGACCATACATCAACAGTGATATTTTAGAAGAATTTACTAAAGAAACTGGCATTAAAGTTATCTACTCTACTTATGAGTCAAATGAAACTTTATACGCTAAAATGAAGGCTCACAATAAAGGTTATGACCTAGTTGTTCCTTCAACTTATTTCGTTGCAAAAATGCGTGACGAAAAAATGCTTCAACCAATTGATAAATCAAAACTATCAAACTTCACTCAATTGGATACGAACTACTTAGACAAGCCATTTGATCCTAAGAATGAATACTCTATTCCACACGTAGTGGCGATCACAGGTCTTGCTGTAAACACAGAAATGTACAACCCAGATGACTTCAATAGCTGGGGCGACCTTTGGAACCCAGAGTTTGAAGGTCAATTAATGTTAATGGATGATACTCGTGAAGTATTCCACATTGCATTACGTAAATTAGGTTACTCAGGTAACTCAACAAACCCGAAAGAAATTGACGAAGCGTATGCTGAGCTACAAAAACTAATGCCAAACGTATTAGTATTTAACTCAGACAACCCAGGTGCACCATACATGGCTGGCGAAGTTGGTCTTGGTATGCTTTGGAATGGTTCTGCAGCAGCCGCTCAAGCTGAAGGTTTACCTATTAAACTTATCTTCCCTAAAGAAGGTGGTATCGGTTGGGTTGATAACTTTGCAATCCCTTCAGGCGCAAACAATGTAGAAGCAGCTCATAAGATGATCGACTTTTTACTTCGTCCAGAAATCGCAGCACGCATTTCAGCTGATACTGGCTACCTAACAGCAGTTAAAGCATCAAACGACAAGTTTAAAGACGTTGCACCTCTGTTCCCATCACAAGAAGATTTAGACCGCGTTGAGTGGCAATCTGCAGTTGGTGACATGACAGTTAAATACGAAGAGTACTTCTTAAAACTGAAAGCCGGACAGTAACCTAACCCTTACTGAACCTTACTAATGGCAGCGTATATCGCTGCCATTTTTGATCTCCCTCGCACAAATTTCTTTACAAACTAATTTATATTACCTTGATTTAAGCCAAGTTATTGATTTGCAATGACATGCAGTCTCCTGCAAAAATTGCTATAATGCGCGCTCAATTATGGATACTCCCCTCATATATAGGAGAAGGAAATGAAAAAGTGGACAACTCTCGTCTCTACAGGACTGTGCGCTGCAGCCTTAATCGCTGGTAATGCACAAGCTGCAGATAAAGAGCTCTATTTTTATAACTGGTCAGAATACATTCCAAATGAAGTTCTTGAAGACTTCACTAAAGAAACTGGTATCAAAGTTTACTATTCGACGTATGAGTCGAATGAAAGCATGTACGCTAAATTAAAAACTCAAGGTTCTGGATATGATCTAGTTGTTCCTTCAACTTACTTTGTGTCGAAAATGCGCAAAGAAGGTATGCTACAAAAGATTGATAAATCTAAATTACCTCATTTCAAAGACTTAGATCCAAACTACCTAAATAAGCCTTTTGATCCAAATAACAACTACTCTATTCCTTACATTTGGGGCGCAACAGGTATCGGCGTAAATGCTGATATGATGAACCCGAATGAGCTTCATTCTTGGAACGATTTCTGGGATGAAAAATGGCAAGGTCAGTTAATGATGATGGATGACTCACGTGAAGTGTTCCATATCGCATTAACTAAACTTGGTTACTCAGCAAATACAACAAATCCTGAAGAAATCAAAGCCGCTTACGAAGAACTGAAAAAACTAATGCCTAACATTTTGGTGTTTAACTCAGACTTCCCTGCAAACCCATACTTAGCGGGTGAAACAAGTGTTGGTATGCTTTGGAACGGTTCTGCTTACATGGCTCGTGAAGAAGGTGCAAACATTCAAATCGTATGGCCAGAAAAAGGCGCTATCTTCTGGATGGATAGCCTAGCAATCCCTTCAGGTGCAAAAAACATTGATGCTGCACACGAAATGATGGATTTCTTACTACGTCCTGAAAACGCCGCTAAAATTGCATTAGAAATCGGCTACCCAACACCAGTTAAATCAGCATACCCTCTTTTACCTAAAGAGTTTGCTAATGATCCAAACATCTTCCCTCCTCAATCTGTAATGGATTCAGGTGAATGGCAAGACGAAGTTGGTGAAGCAAGTACGCTTTATGACGAATACTTCCAAAAGCTAAAAGTTGATATGTAATACCCATCTATTACATCGTAATACAACACATTTAAAAGCCAATGAATCTAATGATTTATTGGCTTTTTTATTTTATTAAAAGTTATATTTCTAATAGTTCCGAAACCAACTCAGGTACTAACTCACCCGCTTTACCATAACGTTTCTCTTCAAATTCATCATCTACAGCACTTGGCTCCAAGTTAATCTCAATAGTATGTGCGCCATGTAAACGAGCTTCATGCACAAAACCAGCAGCAGGATAAACAGAACCTGACGTACCAATCGAAATAAATAAATCCGCCTGATTTAACGCTTCATGGATTCTGCCCATTTCTAATGGCATTTCACCAAACCATACGACATGAGGACGTAACTGAGCTGGTATTTGGCAACAATGACAAAAATCACCAGTATGAATATCATCAGTACACTCAAACACTTGATTCGATTCTTCACAACGAATCTTGTTTAACTCACCATGCATATGAATCACATTTGTGCTTCCACCGCGCTCATGTAGATTATCAATATTCTGAGTCACGATTGTCACCGTACCATCCAACTCTTTTTCAAGTTTAGCGAGTGCTTTATGGGCTGCGTTAGGTTGAATATTATCGCTTTTTAACAGAGCTCTACGTTTATTATAGAAATCCTGCACTAAATCCGGGTCATTCAAAAAACCTTCTGGAGTTGCAACATCTTCAATTCGATGGTTTTCCCATAACCCATCACTGGCACGAAAAGTTTGAATCCCCGACTCAGCCGATATTCCAGCACCAGTTAAAATTACGATATTCTTATACGGAAATAACATGACATCATCCTTAATCAATTTTGATTCTTACTGAAACTCTACCATGAATAACATTACAGTTTCTATGGATACTAAAAACAAACACCTAAGCTACTTTATTCAGCACAGTCCCTCCATTACAATGGAGTCAACCATACTAATAATGAATAGAGATATACATGTTAAAGCAAGCCAAACAAATGATTGTGTTCAACGCCTTAACTCAACAACAAAGCTTTACCAAAGCCGCACAGCTTCTTGATATATCTCGAACTCAAGTAAGCCAACAAATTCAATTATTAGAAGAACGTTTAGGTGTCCAATTGGTTCAACGTACAACACGTTCATTTTCTCTAACTGAAGCAGGACAAACCTTCGCAGTTCATTGCGCTAATATCGCCGATGAAATTAACGAAGCTGAAAATGAATTGCTGACCAATATTGATAACCTGCAAGGTAAATTACGTGTTGGTATCGCGCAATCATTTGCTACTAACCACATTCTTCCTTACCTGTCAGAACTGCACCATGCTTATCCACAACTAAATATAGAGATCACTTTGTTCGATCATAAGATCGATGTGATTGCAGAGCAATTAGACTTATGGATAGGTGTCATGGATTCCCCACCAGAAGGATTTGTTGCACGTCACCTAATTGATTGCCACTTTGTATTAGTTGCAAGTCCGCTATACCTGGCAAAACAAGGGATCCCTTACCATCCTTATGACTTAAAAAAGCATAATTGCTTAACCTATATTAGTAGAGAGCGTAAAGATGACGTCTGGGGCTTCCATAAAGAGGATGAAAATCTTCAGATAAAAGTGTCTGGTAACTACCGTATTGACTCAGCTGATGCCATTCGTAATGCCACCATAGCAGGTAATGGTATTGGTTATATTGCCACTTATCTTCTTTCTGATGAATTGCAAACAGGTAAACTTGTTCAACTCTTGCCTGATTGGGAATTAAACCAATCAATGCCCCTGTATGCCGTTTATCCAAGACGAAAATTCTTGCCTAAGAAAGTCCATGTTTTCATGGAATTTGTTCGTCAGCATATTAATGAAACACAAATTGGCAAAATTTAATCATTTTACTGATGGGATTATTAATCAAAAATCCACCACAATTGTTTCATATAATAAAAACTGACTTCTAAATATGTGATAAAAGCCTCAATTAAGAGGTTTTTGTCTACTAATCCAACAAATAAGTCTTTTTTTGTTATCACGATGTTTTTAGCTTAACAATTTGATCCTTGTCACATTTTTATTTTTGAATAGAATACCTCCGCAATCATTACACTAGATACTTTTGGAGTTTGACCGTGAACTTTTTGGTCAGTATTTTAGGCATTGTTTGCCTATTCGCGATTGCAATTCTTTTCTCAGAAAACCGTCAAGCCATAAAATGGAGAACAGTATTAGGTGCTTTCCTAATTCAACTGTTATTTGCCGGTTTTATCTTATACGTTCCTATTGGTCGAACTATTCTAAATAGTATTTCTATGGCAGTATCAAGCATTATTGATTACGGTCGTGTAGGTACAGAATTCCTTTTTGTGATCTTGCCCAGTACAAACTGGGCTTCATTTTTGCCGTCAACGTTTTACCTACGATTGTATTCTTCTCTGCTCTTATCTCAGTACTCTATTACCTAGGTGTTATGGGTTGGGTTATTCGCACCATTGGTGGCGGATTACAACGCTTCTTAGGTACAACTCGTACAGAATCTATGTCTGCAACCGCAAATATTTTTGTTGGTTCTGTTGAAGCACCACTGGTTGTTCGCCCTTTCCTTGCAAAAATGTCACGCTCTGAACTGTTTGCTGTTATGGTTGGTGGTCTTGCCTCTGTAGCTGGCGGAACAATGGTTGGTTACGCAGGATTAGGTGTTGAACTTAGATACTTAATTGCCGCAAGTTTCATGTCAGCACCTGCTGGCCTAATGATGGCAAAACTTTTGGTTCCTCAAACAGAAGAAATCAATGAAGCAGAACAATACTCAGAAGATGAAGTTGATGATGCTCCAGTAAACATTATTGATGCCGCTTCACAAGGTGCATTAAATGGCTTACAAATTGTATTTGCTGTTGGTGCGAGCTTATTAGCTATTATTAGCTTAATTGCACTACTAAATGGTGGTTTACATAAATTAGGATTATTTGTTGGCTTAGACAATTTAAGCTTAGAGTTAATCTTTGGTTACCTATTTGCACCTGTAGCATGGTTAATCGGTGTTCCATGGTCAGAGGCAACAATTGCAGCAAGTCTAATCGGTAAAAAAATTGCGATTAATGAATTTGTAGCTTTTGCTGATCTAATAGCAGTAAAAGATCAATTAAGTGAACATTCTCAAGCTATCGTTACCTTTGCCTTATGTGGCTTTGCTAACTTAACCTCTATTGCAATGTTAATGGGTGGTTTAGGAGGTGTAGTACCAAGCCGTCGCCCTGATATCGCACGTTTAGGTATGAAAGCAATCTTTGCAGCAACATTAGCAAACTTAATGAGTGCAACCGTTGCAGGCATCTTCCTGTCTTTCTAATAGTAAGTAAGACATAAAAAGCCACTTGTGAGTAATCATAAGTGGCTTTTTTCGTTAATGAAGAACGTAATTACAGCTTAGTCATTCGATTTAGAACAAATGAGTCAATAGCTCCATCAACTGTTTTTACGTACTCAGCAATATGAGCAGTGTTTAAATGATCTTGTAAATGCGCTTCGCTTTCCCATTGTTCATGAAATACAAATACATTTGGATTCTCATTATCTTGGTGAAGATCATACTGAATACACCCTACTTCTTTACGTGTAGGCTCCAGTAACTTAAGCATTGCTTCTTTTACAAATTCAGCATTACCATTTTTTGCTTCAATTCTTGCAACAATCGTTAATATCTTAGTCATTGTATAAATTCATTCTATTTAAAAAGCTTTGAATAACTATTAAAACACGTCTTTATTCAGGAAGTACAATCAATCCTAACGGTTCTAACAATTGCTCTTGTTGCCATCCACAAATTTTCACACCAGTTAAGTCAATACGACGAGGATCTAAGCCTTCTAATTCACAATGGCATAAATCACTCTCTTGAAACTTAAACTGTTCCCATGCATCTTCTGAGAAAGAGCCTCGACTTAAGTCTGAACCTTTAAAGGACGCCCCTTGTAAATTCGCCCCATTCCATTTATTTTCGAACAAATCACACTTTTCAATGCATAAGCGTTCAAGATTTGCATACGATAAATTACAACCCGTAATGTAAGCGGAACAAAAGTACATTTGATGATTAATTTGATTTGAAAAACTCGCTTGAGAAAAATTAGCGCCTTTCAAATCACACTCTCTAAACTCAATTCCAAATGCATTTGCGCCTTTAAAATTTGCCATTGCTATCTTACAACTCTTAAATGACGAATCTCGTAAGTCTGCATACTCAAAGTGGCATCCTTCAATTGCTCCTTGCTCAATGAAACTGCAATCAACAAACTGAGCATCTCTTAAATTTGCTCGAGAAAAATTACATAGGTAAAACTTACACCCTTCATAATATGCGTTACTCAGATCTTGATGTGAGAAATTAACACCATCAAATGTTTCATTATAAATAGCCATAGATACTCCTTAAGGTTATTAAGAAGAAGACTACCAGTAACCATGATAAACTCAACAAAAACAAAACCTTAAATATCAACAACTTAAAAGTACGAGTTTTGGGCTCTAAAACGAACCATATCCAATGCTAATCAACGATTATGTTTATAAACATACGCCAAGACTAAAAAAATAATTTCACAAGTTAGCGACGCATATAGCGCATTGATACATAGTTTTTTGCTCATACTAAGAACACACAAACATTTTACTCTTTGCTCTTACAAACGCTGAAACTTGAATACTACGTGGTAAATTAAGCTTCATGACGTTCTCACAGCATTTCATTAGAACTTCTGTCGCTTTCTCTTCCCATTCATGTTCAGTCTCTAATGAGTGAAGAGATACGCAAGGCTCTGTCTTTGAGCTTGGCTGAAAAGTAGTAAAAGATTTATTAAAAATAACATCTTCACACGCTCTTGCCTGAGATTCAGAAACAAGTTTTTTTCTTAAAATTGTCTGCGCAGAGTTACTTAATGTAATCGTACAAATAAAGTCACGCTCATTAAAATAGAGATCAATCGCTCTATTTAACTGATGTAATGCAATAGTCACACTGTCCATAGTTACCTCCTTGTGGTTATAGATATATTCTAGGAAATTTTTTTAAAACAATGTGCCGTTGTGATCACTAATAAATGATATTGTTCACAAATTATTCAATTGTGTGTTTTATTGATAATAATAATTATGTTAGACCTGCCCACATTTCATCAAGTTCATCGTCAGATGGCATATCTGAATGAGTAATCGTCTTAATCACTCGACAAGGATTACCGACAGCGACACAGTCTGGTGGAATATCTTTTGTCACTACACTTCCAGCACCAATCACACTTCGATCACCGATTGTCACACCATCCAATATAACGGCGTTAGCACCAATCCAAACGTTATCTCCAATCTTAATAGGGTTAGCTGAAGCAATTGGTAATACTCGCTCCGCTAGATCAAAAGGATGCCCTGCTGTACTGATCACAACATTTGGGCCAACTTGAACATGTGCTCCAATAAAAACAGGAGCAAGATCTAAGATCTTAACTCCTGAATTTAAAAATCCACCACACTCAAAATGTATGTTCTTTCCCATATCGCAATAAAATGGAGGTACGATAGCCACTCCCTTGTATTGACCAAGGATAGATTGCAATACATCGGATCTTAACTGATGTTCTGATGGTCGGGAGTGGTTAAAGTCATACAGTTGCTCTTTTACTTCATCCTGAAATGCGCACAGTTCTTTATTTATGGGAATTTGAACTGAAAAATCCGACAATTTATGACTCATAACCACTCCTTAGTTAATCTTACTCCCTACTTATTGAGCTACTTGTTTTACCTCATTAATAGGGAATGCTTTATCATAAGCTAAATTATAAACATACGCATAAAACAGATAGAAAACCACGAGACCGATATCAAGAATAAAAGCTTCCAAGATACTAATATTTAAGAACCACGCTATAGCAGGAATAGTCAGAATCAATAACCCGCCTTCAAACCCTAAGCTATGAACAACACGGTTTAATGTTGATTTTACTGTGCTGCCTGTTTTTCTCAGCATGTACTTATCAAATAAGATGTTATAAACATAATTCCACCCAGTTGCGACAAGTGAAAATACAACACCCATAATACCAACATGGCCCATTTCAAAGCCAAATTGACTTAAAACACCGACAATAAGAATAAGACCAATTAACTCAAACATAATAGCGTGACGAATTCGGTCAAAACGACTTCTCATAATAAAAACTCCAAAGGTTAATGTTGGCGTCATTATATAAAGAAAAATAGAGAGTAAAAGTTAGAAGCTATCCGCTTTTCGTATACTAATTTTTAGTATGATTAAAAATATACTCATAAAACACAACCATAGAATCCATTTCTTCTTTGACAACAAATCCTACTTTTTCTAGTAGTTTAGCAGAGGCAATATTATCTTTATCAACACCACCAACAAGTCTCTCTATAGATGGGTGTTGGTACAGGTAATCTAAGAGACCACTGAGTAATTCTGAGCCATAGCCTTTATGCCAATACTCGTCACCTAATAAGTACCCTAAATGAACTTCCTCGCTATCTGCTCCCGATAAAAATAAAAAGCCAATAATATCCTTAGTATTCTTAACCGATACCGTAAATAGCTGACTTTCATTCGACATTTTCTTCAGCCATATTTCCGCTTCTTTTATCGTTTCTATATCGTGGAAATAAGGAGGCAACCCTCGGGTAACTTGAGGTGTTAGTAACGCAACAATCTTATTCAATACGACTTGGCTTCCTTGCTCGTTTACTATCACAGAATCTATATGTTCAATGACAAGGCGTGTCGTTTTATAACTCAGTTCAGCCAATTGATCTTGATGGTGCATACCTATAATTATTCCTATCGTTAGTTAAATCGAATTCGTCAATTCGGAAGGTCTTAAGAAGTCACCTTCTAGTTTTAAGATTTCTCGATAATACATTTCAAACATAAAAATATTCTTTACGTATACTCGAGTCTCTTTAAAAGAAATTGACTCTATATAACCAAATATATCAATCTCTTTACTTGCCGCTCTTCGCCATACCATCACCATTGTTGGTCCTGCATTGTAAGCAGAAAATGCGTAAGCTCTATTGTTCTTATAGCGAGCAAGCAAATGACTTAAATAACGACTACCTACGGCAACATTTTTGTCTAAATCAAACAGGTCACTCGAATGTCGATAATTTAAATTATACTTCTGTGCCATAAATGCAGCAGTACTTGGTAACACTTGCATCAATCCACGTGCACCAACAGGTGATTTAGTGGTTAGTTCTAAACCACTTTCTTGTCTTGAAAGGGCTAATAATGTCACAGGATCCACATTATATTTAGTGCCATAGCGTGTAAATTCTTTCCAATAGCGAACAGGGAAACGCAGATAAATATAATCCCATAACTCCCACGAATGGTGGCTTCATGCGTAAATAAATGCCAATGCTTCTTTTTAGCATAACAAGCTAAAACCGCACTCTTTGCTTGATTCTCTTTTGCGACTACATGACGCCAATGTTTTCTTGCAGGGTACGTTTTACCTAATGCGAGTAATTCCTCTACACGATCAATATCATCTTGATATGGTTCTAGTTGTTCTTTATTACACTCAACACGAGCAATAGGGAATCGAGGTTCTCTTTTTAGTGCAATAGATGCCGCAATACTATAAAAGTACCTATTACCAGCGATACGCTTTAAGCGTGTTTCACCAGACTCGGTATCTCCTAGCTTCATCTCACTACGAGCTAACCAATACTGCCATCGATATGATGCTTGTTCTTCGCTGGTGAGCTTATTAATCCAAAATATAATTTCGTTCCATTGTGTTTTTCTAATCGCCAATCGAATTCGTTGCTCTAGAACGACACTATCGCTTGAGCGTTCAAAAACATCGTCTCTCCATTGGATTATTTCAGGATCTTTTGTATCCAGTAATCTAACGGCCAGAAACTCAAGTGTTGCTTGAAGTTCATTAACTTCAAATGAAAAATGACTCTGTACAAAGTCCACCTTTTCATAAGCGGAATTTATATTATGTTTTGCCAAATGTTTTAGCGCTGTTTGAGCATAATTACGATTAAATTGCGTGTCCTCTTTGGTTTCAAAAACCACGGTAAACTTTTCAGGCTGACGATACAATCGAAGCATTTCCGTTAAAGTGTCTTTGCTATCAACCGTAGAGGCTAATTTTCGCAAATAGGTAATCAATCTAGGGTTCTTTGCATCAACAGCGTATAACGCACGCTCAAGTATCATGTTATCGGTTCGTTCACCGGCCTTATCCCAATATGAAAAAAGGGAATTACAAGCGCTAGAGACACTCTCACCATCTAACCAGAGTCGCTTTGCCCCATCAAAGGCGGTGTCCAATTCATTCTCATAATAAAAAGCAGTGTAATACCAACATTGGTAATCTTGATCACGAGGTAACTCTGTTTGATAAGCAATTAAATATGGCCAATTTTTGGTAGCAATCAACGCATTAAGGTAGTCAGCACGAATGGAAACGGAGAATGGATAATCAGCAAACTCTTTTGAAAACTGATTTACTTCTTCTGGTGTTTTATTTTTTAAATCAAAAAGAAAGGCACGATAATCAGCATACCCAGATAATGGGTAATTATCTAAATCTCCACGCTTCTTATGATAAACAGAAATGTCTTTTTTATTAAACCCTTGTTGAATCGCATCATAAGCGTAACGATCAAGCCATAACTCTGAAATCGCAAAAGCACTGTTTGAAACACACCCGAGTATTAACCCGACAAATCCTTTTTTCATTAGTCGCATCAATCATCCTTTTTCTGCATTTAATGAGTGTGGTATAGAATGTTTAAAACGTCCATATAACGTAAAAAAATCACACAAATTCGACTATGCATACTTTGTTTTTTTGATACAAGAATAAAAAGAATCATTTATGAGAAACTAATAGTTAAAAGACTCAATTACATCGCAACATTATGAACGTCGCATTTATTCCTTTTCATCGCACAAGCTTTTCTTCCTTTTTTGTTTTCTTTCCCTCCTTTACTAGACTGCTATTCTCATTAACTAAAAGGAATTAATTATGTACAAACCAAGAGGCTCTTTAGTCACAGCTTGTCTTACTTTACTCATATCTACATCAGTTGTTGCGAGTAATACACTACTGAAAAAAGATAACGTGCCTCCATCTGATATGCCACCAATTCAAATTAAACATACACCCATGTTTATTAGCCTAGGCTTTGATGATAATGTCGAAAAAGATGGCCTAGAGTGGGTTATTAAGGAATTGAAAAAGAACAAAAACCCAGATGGTAATGACCGCTTCGCTAACCTTCCCTTATCTGCTTCATTTTTTATGCATTGTGCTCCAGCACGTGAAAATACAGAAATAAAAGAGTTATGGCGTCAATTAGTTACGGATAATCATGATATTGGCAATCACACAGAAACACATCCTGACGATAAAGTGAATTATAATCCTTTAACATCATGGATGACTCCAGAGCAATGGCACACAGAAGTTGCTGATTGTAATAAACTACTGATGTCAGCATCGGACAATGGTGGTCTAGGTATTGAACATGTTTCAGGTTTTCGTGCCCCTTACATGACATACAATGACAACACACTCAATGCATTAATTGAAAATAACATTGTTTATGATGTTAGCTTTCCTGCGGGAATTACACCTGAGCAAAATGGTCAAAACAACTACTGGCCATATACCCTAGATAATGGAAGCCCATCTCATAATGCAGCAGTCAGTGGTTGGTGGAAACCTGCTATAAATAACTATCCCGGTTTATGGGAGATCCCCCTTCACACCTTAATTGTTCCGCCTGATGAACTATTAGAACAATATGAATTAAACTATTCTCTTAGAGATAAAATAGCGAGTCGTATTAGTTATTTCGATCCAATTTCTGGTAAAGGTGACAATTTTGATTGGAATTTATATTCAACACCTAATTGGGGAGCGGCCGGCCTTAATGAAAATGATGTTGTTGCCATTTATAAATATAACTTAGATTTAAGAATGCAAGGGAATCGAGCTCCACTTGTCCTTGGATTACATTCTGCATTCTATGGTTATATTGGTGGTGAAGAACATATTGGCATGCCAGAAAGTAATGTCGATACACGTAGAAATGTTTTAAAACGTTTTATTAAATACGCTTTATCTAAACCTGAAGTAAGATTTGTAAACCATAAACAAATTATTGACTGGATGCGTACACCTGAACCTCTAACATTATGTCCACAGGAAGAATGGAAACCTCACCAAGTGTATATCAAAGGCGAAACCGTCAATTTCCAAGGCAAGATGTGGCAAGCGCAATGGTGGACTCAATTACAACAGCCAGGTCTGACTGAAAGCTCTCCATGGAAAAAAGTCACTTCTTGTACATAACAAATACCAACGCCCCCTTTCTATTAGTAAAGGGGGTTCATTATCAAGGTTACACCCCTAGCGGATTAGGAAATTGCACTACTTTAATGTCATAAGTTTTTGGTTTATACGTCTTACTGCCTTCCATTACATAAACTATTTCTACTTCACATTCCAAAACAGACTTAATGTTGGACAAACAAATAAGTTCAGCTTCAGATAAGTGTTTTCCAGCCTTTTGTACTTTCACAAATAGCAAAGAACCATCAGGCTTAAATAAAAACAATTCAGGCTCACCAGCGGTTAATCCTGTTCTTATTCCTTTTAATAAAGAAAGCTTCACAGGACAAATATACTGGGAAAGTAACACTCGGCCTGCATCATACAGAGAGTTCGACGTTGCAGAGTTACCTAAAGCATAAAACGCAGTCCCATACCATCCATTATCTAAATAATGTGTTAACGCATAGCACTCATGAAAATATTTATTAAAGTAGCTTTTACAGTCAACAAGTTCTGTTAAATCAATAGGTAACCAATCTTTATTTCCTTTCTGCCACTCTTTTAATACCTGCTCTGGATACGTAATCACTTTTTCTTGTATCGTATAAATCATCATAAATCCCTTTTATGAAATACTTAATATACGTACAAAAATATCATGAATTTTTAGCCTGATTTGTGAAGTGTTTTAAAATACAGCAACTTTAATTCTCTATTTCCTGATAATGAGTTTTCACTCGTGCAATCGATATCAACAACTGCACCAATAACAGAATACCCGTTACTCCTAAGCCAATGCCAATCCCTGCCCATATGCCACTTAATCCAAAGATAGGCATTAAATACCAAGCAGCAGGTAAACCACATACCCAATAACCAATCGCGGTCATTACGGTAGGTAAAGAGACAATCTTCATTCCTCGTAATAAATTGATTGCCAGCAATTGCCACGCATCAACAACAAAACATAAAGCAACAACCCAAATTACTGAGGTAAGTAAAGCTGACATATTATTTTCGCCATTATCTAATTGGAATAGATCCGCAATACTCTCTGGCCAAATGATAAAGACAGCAGCAATAAACACACTCATTACCGTAACCAGTACAAAACTATGCTGTGACGTTTTCTTAATTCCATCCACATTGTTTGCACCAAAATCTCTTCCAACTAAGATTGCAGCAGCTTGCGAGAAACCAAAGTTGAAGTTCCAAGTAAAGCTCAAACATTGCAATAGGATTTGGTGCAAAGCTAATGAGGCAATACTAATGGTACCCGCCATTAAAGTACCACCATAAATCAATCCGTGTTCCAATAAGGCTGCAACAGCAATAGGCAATCCCATAACTAATAGAGGTGTAATCAACTTTATCGAGTACTCTTCTAGATTTAACCAAGGAGCAAACGGTTTGTATTCTTGTTGTTTAAAGACCCAAAGCCCGTAACCTAGCATCACCATCAATGCAGCAATAGCGGTGCCTAGCCCTAGCCCATACAATCCCATGCCAAGCTGAAAAGTAAGTACATAGCTAATAGGAACATTAAGAATAACTGTGATCACAGACATCACCATAATAGAACGAACATTGCCCAATGCGCTTGTTAAACCACGTAAAACCAACAGTATGAGTGACGGAAACATTGCCCACTTTAAAGCATCAACGTATTCCATCGCCAATGAAATCATTTCCTCTGGTTGTCCCGCTAAACGCAGCACATTTGGAGCATAAGAAAAGGCAAATAGTAAAATAACGCTCAATATTATTGATAATAAAACCGCCCCCTTTATAGCAAGTCTAATTTGTTGGTTCCCAAATTCAGGTCTCGCCAATCTTTGCCCATAAGCAATAGCAATCAAATTAGCAACGCAACCGACTGTGCTGCTTGCTACGATAAAAATAAAAAAGTAAACCGATGCCCCCAAGCCACCACCAGCCAATGCCGAAACACTTAATCGTGACATCATCCAAACATCAGTAAGAACTAATGCCATAGAAATCAACTGAGAAACAATAAGAGGAAAAGCGAGCGTAAGAATTTTTTTCATAGAAAGATAGATTAAATAATTTCACATCACGTTATCGTTTAAAAAAGTAGTATTCAATTAATTAATTCGTCAGACTGACATTCCAAAAACTCATGCGAGAATCTAATGACACCCTATCCAACATTACCTTACTCACATAACGGCTTTAAAGCTTTTGAATCTGTTGCAAGGTTGATGAGTTTTACTTCAGCGGCAAATGAGCTTAATGTGACTCAAAGTGCAGTCAGCCGCCAAGTAAAGCAACTTGAAGATGATCTCAACGCATCTCTAATCATACGAAAACACCGTTCGATTCAACTGACGACACAAGGTTTAGAACTGTATAAAACGTTACAGGATAACTTTACTTCCCTCGAATCAGTGATTTCATCTTGGCAAGATCCAAAGCCTAAACGTATTGTTATCAAAGCAGCATTAAGCTTTGCTACCCGCGCTCTCTTACCTAAAATTAAAGAAATGAATGAGAGATATTCAGATTATGAAATCGTCATCATTCCTTCTTTAGAAGAAGACGAAGCCCTCAATACCACTGATTATGATTTATTGATTTTCCATACAAGATTAAAGAATCATTACGATAATAAATCTAATTTTTCTCTGTTACGTGAAGAATTTATGGCACCAGTTTGTGCTACCAACATTACAACAAAAGACACGGTGTTAGATGATGTTCTTCAATTACCAAGGTTGCATCCTACAGTTGATCATCTCGATTGGATTACTTGGCTAAATAATGAAAAATATGTTCCCCATCAAAAAGTGAGAAACACCAGTTTTCACTCATTAGATCTTGCATTAAGTGCGTGTTTGTCAGGTCAAGGCGCAACCGTAACTGATCTCTTATTGATCTTACCGGAATTAGAAAGAAACTTTTATTACTGCCCAAGGCACACCACACTTCAACACAGCGCATGGGTATATTATATCCATCAACACACGCATTCTTCAGCGATTAACGAGCTTATCGAATGGTTACAGCAAGAGGCAAAACGTGAGATTGAATCATTAAAATGTTTAGCTAAGACCCATCATTGGGGAGGAATTATTAACCGGATTAATTAGATAGATATTTATTGATAAAAAATAAATTTCAGAATACTCTGTAATGCTGCGTTGTTTTTACCGCACTAACTGATCATCAGTTTTAACATCGAATTCGATATAAAGGTAAAAAATATGAAATTCCCTAAAACTCTTCCTGAAACACACAAGGTTCTTCTTTCTACAAT
This sequence comes from Aliivibrio fischeri, assembly GCA_038993745.2. Classification (NCBI taxonomy): domain Bacteria; kingdom Pseudomonadati; phylum Pseudomonadota; class Gammaproteobacteria; order Vibrionales; family Vibrionaceae; genus Aliivibrio; species Aliivibrio fischeri. The sequence continues at coordinate 1,483,680 of CP160629.1, forward strand.
TGTTGATTCTTTTTCACAGGACACAAGAATCGAAGGTATTGGTGTAAGTGGTTCATATGCATCTGACTCTATGGATAAATACAGTGATTTAGACCTTGTCATTGCTATTTCACCTACTCATTTTGAAGAAGTGATGTCATCGCGTTTTGAACTAATCAATAAAATAGAAGGAAAAGTCGCAGCTTTCACGGGTGAACATGTCGGAGAACCAAGACTTATCATTGCCTTGTTTAAACCTCATGCAATACATGTGGATTTTAAATTCGTTTCATTGCCTGATGCGGCAGTGCGAGTAGATGATACAAAAGTGATTTGGGATCGAAGTGGATTACTCACTAAAGTGTTTGATAACTCTACTCATCAATACCCTCAACCTTCTCCTCAATGGATAGAAGATCGTTTTTGGGTTTGGACTCATTATGCTGCAACCAAAATTGCGCGAGGCGAATACTTTGAAACTGTCGAATTTCTATCATTTTTAAGAAGTGTTGTTCTTTCACCATTAGCTTTGCAACAAAATGGATTAACTCCATCTGGTGTGAGAAAAATAGAGCAACGCTTACCTGAATTTTCTCAACATTTAAAAGAGACCGTTGTTCCGCCTGAAAAAGACGCATTAATTAATGCACTTCAATGTTGTATTTCGTTATATCTAAAATTAAGAGAAAACGAAATTGATATAGATGTACAACTAGAAGCGCAACATCTTGCTCTGCATTATGTAGACCAAGAATTAATGAAATAAAGTGACAAATTAAAGGGGGATATTTACCCCCTTTTTATTACAACTCACTCTCTAGTTGAGTTAAGTAATCACGCATATATTGAGTGCGTCTTTCGGCTTCAGCTACCGCAGATGTCGTTTTCATCGTATTCGCTAGTGTTAGCAACTTGGCATAAAAATGATCGATGGTATAAGCCTTATCATTCGGCTCTCTATGATAACAAAATGGATCATCAATGGAGTAAAGCGGTGAATTTAATTTTGTACTGACTTGTAGACAACGAGCGATACCTATTGCCCCTAAAGCATCCAACCTATCTGCATCTTGAACGATCTTTGCTTCTAACGTTCTCGTTTCTACTTTAGCACTAAAGCTATGAGCAACAATCGCATGGTATATCTCATCATAATACTCTGATGGATAACCAATCTCCTTTAAAAATACCAACGCTTTATCCGCAGCAAATGTCGAACTTTGAGAACGATTAGAATGATCTTTCGCAAAAGAAAAGCAGTCATGTAAATAAGCTGCTGGAATGACCACCGCCTCTTTTCCCTTCTCTTCAACACATAAACGCTTTGCCATACTGACAACCCGCAATACATGGTTAATATCATGCGCTAAGTCTTGAACCATCTCTTTTTGGATAAAACTCAAAAACTGAGGCTCAAAGTGTTCTATAGATTGCATTGTTGTTTCTCCAACTTAAGCTCAGCCGATACTTTGGTTACCCGAACTGAAATCGCAATACAAATTAAATAAGGGCTTAAATACCAGAATATCTCTTCAAGTGGGTGCTTCTTCGTTTCTTGTAGTGTGGTCTCATAAACCTGTTTTTGAGTTTTATAATTATCAAACATGCCACGCAACCAAATCACATCGGATTCAATAATGCTTTGACTAAACGTAATTGGCGGTAGACTTTCAAATCCAATATTGGGTAAATCATTAAATCGAACAGATTCTAAATATTTTGCTGAATCAAGAAACCAAGAACACGATTGTTTTGATACAAGATCATCCTCTACACCCGTCGCTCCAGAGCACAAATAGCTTTTTAATTGATTAACGGTATAACTATTAATGGATTCTAAGCTAGTTACTGCTCGTGTGTGTTCAGTTTCAGCCCAATCAGTAGCCACTCTTGAGCGAACCTCTGAAACCGTCCCCATCAACCCAATAGCGGCAACCAAAGGCCAAAGGTAATCCACTTTCTTCCATTGGATCTTCGTTAAATTTTTACCACACCATAATGGAATATGAAGAAGCCCAGTCAGCAGCAATGTCATAAAGAAAAAGAAAGTCGAATGCGCAAGAATAATCTCACTACTAAAAAAACTATCCATAACTACCTAAATATGTTCATTTTTCTAAATATACAATCCAAAAAATAAGTAATGGTGCCAGAATATGACACCATTACTTAAACAAAACTCAGTGATTTAGCCGAAAGTATTTAATTCAAAAAAATCCTTTCGCAAATAGCCCACACTAAACGGATTTGATGACTCTACAAGGATTACCCACCGCAACGCTATTATCAGGAATATCTCGGTTAACAACGCTTCCAGCGCCTATCACACAATTATTTCCAATACGTACACCTGGAAGAACAGATACATTTCCTCCTAGCCATACGTCATTACCAATAGAAATACTCGCACCGAACTCCGTTTTTTGTCGCTCGATAGAGTCAATCGGATGCGTACCAGTAGAAATCATCACATGTGGCCCAAACAGCACATTGTTTCCAATAGTAACCTTACATACATCCACAATCGTCAAATTATGGTTAGAATAAAAATTACTTCCAATTTCAATGTTATAACCATAATCACAAAAGAAATTTGGCTCTATATGTGCTTTGTCCTTTATACACAGCAACTCACTTAAAATGGCCATTCTTTCATCAAGCTTAGTTGGGTCAGCTAAATTAAATTGGTGGCAAATCGCCTTGGCATTCATACGATCATTTAATAGCGTGTCTTCCCAAGCATCATAAGGAAGCCCTGCTAACATTTTCTCTTTTTCAGTCATTGAAACCTCAATACATAAAACAACTGAGGCTCTTATACCTATCTTCCACCACACATTCTGCTAGAAAGATCACTAATTTACGCTCTTTACTAAAAGCTTACACAATCCTCATTAATTTCGGCTAGCGGTAGACAATAAAGCCCCTGCTCCGACAAAAACAGTTCCGCTTAATTTGTTGAACCATTTAGCACGCCCTTTAACCATTAGCCAACGAGACGATGTAGAACCTAGATACGCATAAAACAGTAACCAAGAAAGCTCTAATACAATAAATGTACTCGCAAATATCAGGTATTGAGGAACGAGAGCCGCAGATGGGTCAATAAATTGAGGAAACAGAGCAGTAAAAAACAAAATCGCTTTAGGGTTACTGGCACCAACAATAAAACCACTTACAAAATGCGCTTTAAATCCTGTTTTAATCTCTGTATTTTCAGCCGTTGATGTATAACTTTCTTGTTTTGATAAAAAGGCTTTTATTCCCATATAAACGAGGTATGTCGCACCAATCCACTTAATGATTGTAAATACCAATTCAGATGAAGCGATGACAACTCCAAGGCCAGTAAAAGAAAGTGAAAGGATAATAGTGATGGCACTTAAGCTACCTAACGCCGTAAAAAAACCGTATTTCCATCCATGCGTCACCCCTTTTGTCATGCATAATAATGAACTGGGGCCTGGTGAAGCCGTAAGAATCAAGACAGCTAACACATAATAAATCCATATTTCTAACGCCATAATAGAATCTCCTTATTCCATTTTTTTATCCATAAAGGATCTATTAAAGTGTATATATGGAATTTTACAAATTACGCATCCCGTTCATCTTGCTTTAACGATTTCGAGATACCCAATAGTTACCTAAAACTGATTGCAAATTACGTATAAAAATCTACTATCTATCCATATTTCAAGTGATAAGGCTCTTTCTATGATTGATCGTATCTATAATGCTTATCAAGGCGAAGTGTATGGCATTGCTTTTTTTACTTACTTCTCCGAACACTACCCTATGCTCAGCAAAAGCGAGTTATGGAACACGTTAATTAACGTTGAGGTTCTAACAGCACAACTACTAGAACCGACACTCACAAGACATAGCGTCCAGTTTGATATCAAAGATCAAGCGATGTTAGTAAAAGGCACTTCTGATGCAAAAAAATGGATTCATTTAGAATGGAATGAATTAGTGAATACATTGACTCACTGGGTAGAGCCTTATGAAGTAAAATACCGAGAATGGGCAGAAGAAGCCACAGAAGAAATGGAGGCGTTTCAACTCATTGCTGATCATGAAACCGCTATTTATGAGTGTTGGAAAGCAGAGCTTAATCAACAATCAGGATTACCTATTCTGCTCTTTTTTGTTGAAAAGTATAGTCAGCGATAAATTAGCTAAGCGTATTTAGGCTTTATCACTCGATAAAGCCTTCTTTAACTTACTGATTATTATCCCCTAATAGGATATCTGAAAGTTTACTTCCAATGCTAAAACAAGCAATAAGCACAACTGAAATAATTAGTAGAGAAACGACATACCCCATAACAACAGATAAGCCAAATCCCCATACCACTGAAAACACTAGCCCTTGGAAGGCTTCATACGGCCATTCATAAACGGGAAAATGAGAGCCTCCCGCTAATAACCAGATAACCCCAGCTAAACCTAGCAAGGACGCCAACAACCCAAATAAAGTTGCTCTTTTCATTTTTCTTTCTCAGCACAAAATCGAAGATACTAATTTACCGCATAACTTCAAATTATCAGAGCTTTTTAAACGATTTAGATTGATGGAGAAGACACCAAAGCCTACAGTAGAAACGATATATTGATATGTTCAATCGTTGTTTTGGAGAACATCATGAAACTGATCTTAAATGCTGATGATTTTGGTTTATCAGAAAGTGTAAATAACGGCATTGTTGAGTGTTTTCAATCAGGCACAGTAAAATCAACAACCGTTATGATGAATCAGCACGGCATTGATCATGCTATTCAACTCTATAAACAAGGTTTAGTGCCCGACATCGGTTTGCATTTTACGGTGACCGCAGGCAAACCCTTATCTAACCCTGAGGATGTGCCTAGCTTAATTGATGAGGATGGATATTTCCTCAATAGACAAACACTTATGACCAAACAGGTTTGCGAAGACGAAGTCTATTTAGAACTGAGTACACAATATCAAGCGGCACTTAATGCAGGCTTTAATATCAATCACATTGATAGCCACCACTTTGCAGGTGTTTACCCGCCATTAAAAAATGCGTTTATTCGCTTTGCTAATGACATTAACCTACCCGTGCGTAGAGTTGATAACATCGTTGCAGGTCAAGATACACTGACAGTGCCGACCCCAGATGCATTTGATATGCGCTTCTTTGATAGTGGCGCAACATTCGAAAATCTAAAAGCCATTCTTTTAGAATACAAACTCACACACCCTAACGGTATCGTTGAGTTAATGTGTCATCCAAGTAACGAAGAGCATAACGATTTAATTGAGCTAAGTAGCTACAATGAAATGCGCAGTCTTGAAAGAAACATTCTAACCTCACCTGAGCTATCAACGTGGTTAAAAGAACAAAATATTGAATGTGTTGGCTTCAATAGTTTTTGTTAGATAACCACATTAAATCGGCTTAAAGAGATCGCAACTGATTTCAGCAGCGTTCTGCTTATTTACGCCCGGCACGTATCGAATATCACCAATATCAAATTCAAAAGCTTCATCTGTATAAAGTAGAAATGGCGTATTAATGTTTGAAAAATTAACTCCATTTTCAGAAAAACATCGCAGTGGTACTCTCAATGTTATCCATTCATTGTTCGACGTCGCTAATGCGGTTTGTAATGCATCTTGAATAGGAGCTATCGCTCCACAAGGATAAACACAATGAGTAGCTAACTTTAATGAACTTGGTAATTGCTTTTGTTTTATTGAAATATCAAACTCTAATCTTGAGTCAGCAGCTAAGTAATGACGCATATCTACCCCTTTTTTATCCGGAGTTTGTAAATAGAATTGCATAGGAAGCTGTTGGCCAAAATTGATATATAATGCGTCTTGTTGGTGTTTATAATTTATGGGGGTCGATGACGCCGATCCTATTTCAGTTTTATTGCCCTGTGAAATAAACGTTCCTTTCCATTTCGTCACTTTCCCACTCATCTTAGGAACAAACAAATCTGCAGCATTCCTGCCAAATATTTCTAAATTTGCGATGGGTAAATCTTGAACCTTTTCCTCTCCACATCCCCATTGACGTTTATCCATAAATAATTCAGCTAACTGCTCAATCTCTTTATCATCAGAATAATCTAAACCATAACCATATGAGAAAAGAGGCTTGTTTTTATGATTAAGACCAAACGATGTCATACATTTATTGTTTGGCCATGAATAAGGCAATCTACCAGTAAAATCAGCTCCATCCTTTGCAAACAGAACATCTGTAATACCTTTTGCTTCAGTACCAGGTAACCACGCAGCTACAAAAGCATCAGAAAGTGATAATTCAGGATTGATATATAGTGGTCTACCTGAGAACAGAATCGTGACAACATTAAACCCTTTCTTCTTCAGCAATTGTATAAGTTGCAAATCTTTTGCATAACTAGGTTTAAGTTCTGAATATGCCAGAGTTTCATGCGGCTTTATATCTCCATACATTTCAGCGTAAGGATTTTCACCAATAACCACAATCGCAACAGAGTCCATAGGAGCAGACTCAACATCCGTATAAATATGTTTCTCCCCAATTATCGATCTAAAAGCGTCTAATACTGTTGAACCGTGTGGAAAATCTTGCCGACTATTTTCATTACCTTGCCAAGTTAATGTCCAGCCACCACTTTGTTTTTGAATATCATTAGCGGCACTTCCTACAACTAAATAACTACGATTCAGCTTTTGTAGAGGCAATATTTGGTTATTATTTTTTAATAAAACCAATGACTCACTCACTGCCTGACGTGCAATTTTTCGATGCTCTAATGACCCTAAAATCTCTTGTTCTCCAGCAAGCAATCGATAAGAAGGTCTAGGCTTTTCCCACAGACCTGCTCGCATTTTTACACGTAGAATTCGAGTGACTGCATCATCAATACGGCTCATGGATATTTGTCCATCATTAACTTGCTTAATCACATTCTGATAAAACGCTTTCCAATCTTTGTTATCCGTCACCATAAACAAATCATTTCCGGCATTGACAGCTTGTGGGCAGCTTTGATTAGTACAACCGGCAACTTCACCATGCCCATTCCAATCCGTAACGACCATACCATCAAACCCTAATGTCTCTTTTAGAACCTTAGATATTAAATAGTAACTGCCATGAACCTTTCCAAATACACCTTTAGATGTAAATGCATTTTCTAACTTACGATCTTGCTCTACTTCGCTTTGCCAGGAGTTGAATGATGTCATGACAAGCTGAGCACCTGCATTTAATGCGCCGTAGTAGCCGATAGCATCAACATTTCGTAATTCATTTTCATTTACCTGTGTAACGCCACGATCTACACCATTATGTGTACCGCCATCACCTATCCAATGCTTCACTGTAGATAAAATATATTCTTCTGAACGTAATTCACGTTCTCCACCTTGCAGACCTTTTACTATTTCTTTTGCATATTGGAATGTGATTTCTGGGTTCTCTGAATACCCTTCATAAACTCGCCCCCATCGGTAATCTCTTGGAACAGCAACCGTTGGTGCAAAAGTTAAATCCAGTCCAGTAACGGCGACTTCTCGTGCCGTCACTCTACCTATATCAAATAATAACTTGGGATTATTAGCTGCACCCAACCCAATATTGTGTGGGAATATGGTTGCGCCATAGACATTATTATGACCATGTACCGCATCTGTTGCCCACATGAAAGGAATGCGAAATCCGCGGCCTGCATAAGCTTCATCTAGTGCTAACCAATATTCATCTGATTGTTTTGCCCAATCTAAAGCTGTCGCGTATTTATTTTCATTAGGCCATCCACCACCACCATTTAAAACAGAGCCAATTTTATATTGCTTTGCTTCTTTAGGTGTTATTTGACGGTATTCAGGCATGATCATTTGGCCAACTTTCTCACCTAATGTCATTTGAGACACAATATTTGCAATTCTCTCTTCAATATAATCATGCTTTTGAATTGAACTACTAATATGAGGCCATTTTACAAGGTGGGATAATTCCTTTTTTGACTCAGAAGATATCGCGAGAATAGCGTATGTACATAAACAGAAAGAGCCAAGTATAGCGATATAAATACGTTTATTATTCATGCTCATAAAAATGCCTTGTTCCACAATGATGCTTTGATCATTAGTCTAGGATAATAAATAGTGGAAAAAGGTTAAAAGGACAGAATATGAATAAAAATTTAAGTCTTAGTTCAAGATTGATGAATAAAAAACAGCAAGCCACACTGTCGTCTCATTTGGTGCAGTGGCTTGCACTTTATGCTTTTCATGCGCTCTAATATTAAGGTAATCCCCTTTATTTAACGTAACAACACGCCCATCATCAAACTCTATAACACCAAAACCAGATAAAACTAACACCCATTCGTTTTCATCTTGATCATACCAACCTTGTTCAGGGGAACTATGTCCATAAGATAAAATCCGCTCAATACGAATATTGGAGGTAGATAAAATATCTTCAAAGATCTCACTAGGTAACTCATTTGGTATATCTGTAAACAAATTCGGCATCTCAATTTATCCGTAATTACGCATTCTTATAATAGTAGCGATAATAGCCAATTAGATTGCTACTTATGAACAAGGCTTCCATTAAAACTGCTGTTGGCGAACCAATAACATAATTATGTACAAGCCAAAAACTAGTGCCAATAACCATTAATTCTCTTAGTCGTTTATCATCTTTATTAAATGCAGCAACCGTTTGAAAAACAGAACCAATACAACTTAATACACTTGCAATGCCTGCATATGTGACTACTGATGTAACAATAGATAAGCTACAAAAAAGATATTTAAGCTTACTAGAAGTAGAAAAAATGCTGGTTAAGTAACGGATAGTAGCAATTATCATTAAGCCTGCAGCCGTCCATTGCTCTAACAAAATAAAATGACTTGAAATTAAAATCCCAGCGCAAAATAGGCAACCAACAATTTTTTTTCTTTCTTTAAATTGGAAAGACATCAGATCAAATCCAATCGCTATTGCAACTAATACCTGAGATAAAAAGAATAATGACACAATAGCTTTCTCCGAAAATCAAAAGAGTTGTTTACATAACGAACAGTAGCTCAAAGAAATTAACGGATAGATATCAAATATTCAATAAAGAAGTCGAATAAAACCAAAGTATCCAACAATTATCCGTAATAAGCTTTCCATACCTTCACTAAAGATAATTACTGAATATATTCAAGACAAAAAACATAGGATAACGCTATCTAAATGCGTCTACATTTTATTTTAATAATGCATTTTCAAGGTTAGACGACACTCGCTCAAACTTATCTAGGATCTGTTTATAGCCATATTCTGAAGGCAATTTCCAATCATGGCAGCCTGAAAGACTTGGTACCCCAGGCAAAAGCTTAAGTTGTAACCGAGCTTTGTTGTCTCTCGCCATAAAGCGAAAATCATACGCTGAGTAACAATATAAAGGCGTTGTTGGTGATATTTTCCACTTCACAATCCCTTTGCCAATAAATGACGCGTTAGCACGATCCATTACCCTGATCTCTGTTTGGTGCTGTTCATAATGATTCATCAAGTACTGGTGGGTTATCTCCCACAATTCATTCTGATTTTTATTCAGATCAGAGTAAGTATACATTTGAGCTTTTACATTAACGGGATCGATCTGCATAGTTAGTGGATCTGATGAGCTACACCCATTTAAAAACAATACAAAAACAGACATCATAATGTGTCTTTTTAGAATGATTACGCTCTGATTTTTCACAATAATTACTACTCAAATTAATTATAAAATTTGTCTTTCCATTACATAGTTGATTAACTGCTCGCCTCTCACATCAATACATTGAGGTTTAACAACCGTAAAACCAAAACGCTCATAAAAAGGTTTTGCTGTAATACTGACATGAGAATACACACGAGGCAGTTTTCGCTCTTTAGCAAGCTCAAGAATATGTGTCATTAAAGCACTACCAACCCCTTTTCCTTGATGTTGGTAATGACAAAAGAAATGATCTATCAATCCATCGTCTTGCAAATCTGAATAACCGACAATCACACCGTCTATCTCTGCAATAAAAGGATTCAACGATTGCATTTTGTTCTTCCAAACATCGGTATCAAAAGATTCAGGAGCCCAAGCAGTCACTTGCTCATTAGAATAATCTTTACGATTTACTTTTCGTACCGTATTAAAAAACAGATCCCACAAAGCTGATGCATTTTCTTCCTGATATATTTTGATGACTATCATTGATGGTTATCTTTTATTAAACCATAAATAGCATGGTCAATAATGCGGCCATTCAAGTTCTCACTGCTGGTGATAATCCCTTCTAATGTCATTCCGAGTCGTTCGCAGACCGCTCGGCTTGGTTGGTTATCTACCGCAGCAGAAATTTGAATCTTATTTAGACCTAGTTCATTAAACGCCAGATCAATAAGTTTAGATACACAACGAGTGATGATCCCTTTTCCTTGAAAATCCTCATTTAACCAATAGCCAATTTCTGCCGTTTTCAGGTTTTGATTAATCGAATTAAAACTGATGTTCCCAACTAATTCACCCTGATAAATCATGCCGCAAACCATGCTTTTTCCTTCAGCATAATCTAATAAAGATTTAGTTATAAAAGAATGGAAGAAAACCTCTGAATCAGCATGTGGTGGCCAAGCCAACCATTGAGATAGATACGCTCGTTGCCTTGATACAATATCGAAGTACTTAGGCGCAAAAGAAGGTTCAATGAGGGCTAGATTTAATTCGTTATCCACTTTTAACGTAAACATGGTGAGTTACCTTCCATTGGTCTTACTCTCTTTAAGAGATTTCAACATAAAAAAATCACACGCAACACGGTTTGCCATTGTTGGTTGATCCCAAGCACCGCATAAATCCTTTGAATTATTTGGCGTACGAGTAAACTGACGACACTGTCCGCATTTATAAATTTTCCCATCCATTGGGTTATCCTCATCCCTGATTAATTGGGCTTTTAGGCTTTCTTTACAAACTGAGCCGTCACCATCATTTCGCCAACACCATCAACCTTACAATCTAATTGATGATCTTTTCCATCAACAATACGTTTAATAACCGCTTTTGTTCCCACTTTAATCACTAAAGAGCTGCCTTTAACTTTTAAATCTTTAGCTACCGTTACCTTATCGCCTTCTTCCAACAACGTACCGTTAGCGTCTTTAACGATCACCTTCTCTTCCATAAGTGCTTCTTCAGGGTTCCATTCATGAGCACACTCAGGGCAGATAAGATGGTTTTGATCTGGATAAACAAATTCAGAGTTACATACAGGGCAAGGAGGAAGAGACATATTGGATTACTTCTTAGTTAATGAACGTAATCTATATAGTAATAGGTCTATATAAAGAATGAAATGCCTTCATGAAGATCATTAAACCGCAAATACAAAAACGCCCCATTCAAGATGAGGCGTTAATATTTAAAACGGCTTTTACGCTAATTGTTTTAACTTATGCTCAACCACCGGATCATCTGGCACTAATAATTGCGCCATTTCTAAAAGCTGAATGGCATCTTTTGGATGCTCATCTTGGTGCTTAAGTGCGATATCAATTAAAGGCTGAACATCTATCTGCGCTTGGTGCTCTTGTACGTGCGCTTCTTTCTCACCAATAACAATATTATGTGCTTTACTCAATAAGCCCAGACGGTGCTCAGAGCTTGAGTTCGCTTTATTAAGGCGTTTGTAATAATCTTCTTTAAAACGTAACGTTTTAGTTTGCTGACGAAATTGGGCAATATCAACCTTTTGATGGCGCATGAAATCAACCGCCACCTGCTTATAAAAGCCGAATTTATTAAGATAAGTAGCGTGAGTACCATGTCCCATACCAAACACACGTAAATGCGTCAGTTCAGGATAACGTTTAGCGTGCAAACGATCGATGCGATTTGTTGGGTCATAAATGATATAGCCCTTCGCTTTTCCTAAATCAAGATCGTGATAATCGCCTTCCCAATCAAACTTCTGTGCAATTTCAGTGCTTGATCTGTCATCCCATGGCGCAATGTTTTGGTTTTTCGTACTAACAGGATGAAACAGCAAAACTTGGTCAAGTTGCAACAAATTAGCAAATGCACCAATAGCGAATCCACCACGACTTAATCCATACCCTAAACGATACGTAAATGGTTCAAGCAAGGTAGATAATTGCTCTAAAAAGAAGATTAAGTTTCGACTACGGAACCAGTTACTCTGGCCCAAGTGCTGAAATGAAATCACATTCACATCTTGTTTGCGTGCTAAATGATAGCCCCAAGGTGCATAATCTTCATGAAGATCTTGCTCTTTTAAGTTGGTTCCCGCAGGAGAAAACGTAAACAGTAGTGGCTTGTCCAAATCAACAAACTCATACTTAACAAACACATCGTCAAGTAAATCGCTGCCCGTCATCGGAAGTCGCGCTTGTTGTTGTGAACGTGAGTTGGTTAACCACTCATCTAACCAATACAGTAATTTCATTTAGCTCTCCTTTAAAACAGGCGCGAGATTGTATCAAAGATAACCGCTGAACGAAAATTTAGTTTGAACACTAATATTTATAACTGGAATGATTTTAATAAACAGTTGATACAAAAGAATAAAAAATGAACAGTCATTTTTTAAACAATCTAATAAAATGGACTATTCTCAGAGATGCTTTATTTGCCAATCGTCACATAACAGCAAAAATACCCTCTCAATAATAAGATCTGAATGTATATTTATACTAATTCTATTGATAAAATAAATAATACTGATTTGTTTTTGATATTCCTGCATGAACCTTAGGCTTTTAACAGCTTCGCTGATTTCTCTTATTTTAATTATTATTCTTTCTATTACCTTTTTATCTGAAGATGTATCTGTACATTCAACTAAAGAATCACCTTCAATTAAAAAAGCCATTGAATTAATCCTTAACATTCAATCAGCTCGACGTGGTGAACACCTAGATTATTTAGAGTCTGTTGTCTCTCAACACGCCAAGTTAAAAGCAAACAAATCAGAAACCTTCTATATAGAATTTCTTAAAGGTTATATCGCCTCTGCAAACAATCAGTTTGATTTGGCTGAAAAGCATTTTAATCATGCTCAACAATACATCTACCCAGCACTTCCTTCGCATGTATTGTCTCGTTTTTATTATGAAAGAAGTTATATTGAAATAGAGCAAGATCAATACGAAAGATCGAAACTTAGCTACCAAAATGCAGAAAATTTATTTAATTCAAATCAAGACTATAGTCGTGCTTTCATTTCGATCTCATTAGGTCGAACGTATGATCTTGCACACGTAGAACAAGGCAGTTTACTCAGCATCCAGCAAGCCCAAAAAACACTCGAATTTGCACAAAAAATCAAATATCCAGAAATGGAGAACGTTTATTTCATCCTTGGCCTTTCCTATTGGAACAATAACCAAACCATTCTAGGCATTGATTTTAAATTAAAAGCGTTAAATATTTACATAGAGAAGAAACAGTATAGCGATATCGTTTACACCTTAACGGATATTGGTATCGATTATCTGTTTTTAAAAAACTATGACGAAGCGATTCGCCAATTAACGCAAGCACTTGAATATCAGAATAAAAATAACAACACAGAACCAGACGAAGCCTATTACATCGTATACAAACTATATAGTGCTTATCTTCAAATCAACGACATGGAAAATGCAAAGTATTATTTAGATGAGGCTGCTAGACTCCTAAGAATACAGAAAGACTCCATTGTTAAAGAGAATTTTCAAACAAACCAATTATTGCTAGAAGCTGAATACCTGTCGATTACAGGAAAAGCGAAAGAAGCACTCATGCTGCTAACTCAAGCTAATGAGCGCCATAAGAATGGACTTTCAAACAGCTTTTATCATTTTGATGTCACCTTATATAACACCTATGGCAAGGTATACAATCACTTAGGTTTGTATGATGACTCTATTTATCACCACACTTTAGCAAAAAAAGAAATTCAACAACGTAAACTCTTTTATCTAGAAGATGAAACGTATTTCTACTTATATGATGCTTACCAAAAACAAAAAGACTATCAAAAAGCGGCTTTGTATTTAGCAAAAAGCCACGCAGTAAAAACCAAACAGTTGAATGATAATAACCAAGCACAAACACAGTTTTTACTTCACTCTTTTGATAATAAAAAGAAAGAAAATAGGATTTTACAACTTGAAAGAAACGCTAGTAAGATCATGTTCTTCTCTGGTTTCCTTCTTTGTATTTTGATCGTTATTGCCGCTTTCGCCCGAATTTTGATGAATAAAAACAAAGAGATCAACGCACTTAATCTTAAATTGCATGATCTTAGCTTAACGGACGGTTTAACAGCAGTACCCAATCGCAGAGCATTAGAGCTTCATCTATTAGAGAATAATCAAGATTTAACGGTTCGCTCTGTCATGATGATAGACATTGATTACTTTAAAAAATACAACGACACCTATGGTCATAAAAAAGGTGATGAAGCATTAATCGCCGTCGCTAAGGCATTAAATGAAAGCTGTAAAGAAAATGATTTTCTTACAAGATTTGGCGGTGAAGAATTTATTATTGTGATGAAAAATACCAATAAAGCGGAATCAATACAGATGGCCGAAAAAATTCAAGCCTGTATTACTTCTCTATCTATTCCTCACGAGAGTTCTGACGTCTCTTCCTTCATCACTTTGAGTATTGGTATTACCACCTACTCTATTAATAAAGAAGATGATTCAAACAATGAAAAGGCGATCATCGAAGCTGATAAGGCGCTGTACTATTCTAAAAATAATGGCAGAAACCAGAGCAATCACTTTTATGATATTTAAATATAATGTTTAAAGCCTGTAATTACACAGGCTTTAAATCGTGCATTATTTAGCAGGAGCAAAGTCTTCTGCAGCTTGACGGTGCGCCGTGTAAATTGCCTCACCATCACTCTCTGCATCAAAAATTACCGTTACATCAGGTGAGAAAAGAAGCACATCACCCACTTCTGCAACGTATTTATTACCAGCAACGTCACGAACAACGATCTTGCCTTTAGTAATTACTTTGTATTCAACTGAATCATAAAAGTATTCAAACTCAACACCCGGAGACATAGTAAAGTGTCCCATCGTTAATGCGTTGGTGTTATTTGTTACTGCTACTTCTGCCATATCACTTTTTAAGCCTGGCTCATTTAATAATTGGCTAAGATCGTTCAGTTTAAAGCTACCAGATTTAATCAGCGTGATACCTGATTTTTCAGTCAATGTTGTCATATTAATATTCTCTTTGTAATTATATCCAAACTTCACATACCAGTAGGCCACTGATATTTAAAAGGTAATACCTCTAAGGCATGGAAAAGAGTTTAACTATATTTAAAACACGAACAATATGACCAAAACGTAAAACATTCTTACGTAAGCTGTTGTAATGGCAAAGATAAGCTCCGAATACGAAAATGATGGTTAAACGAGCGATGTTTTGAGATTAAAAGCACTCACAATACCGCGAATACACAAAACACTTTTACAGTATTGATAGTAATATTTTGGCTTCATTTAAATATAAAAGCCGAGCAAGTTACTCTGCTCGGCATTTTGAATGCATTTCAGCAATAGAGTTTCTACTTAGCTAACATCTACCCGATAAAGCGCATTAACGGGCTTTTCTACAAAATACGACCACACATGCTTAAACACTGCATGCTGATTTGGAAATGGAGCTAACTCAAGCGCTTCTTCTAAACTACACCACTTATATTCGGTATGTTCTTCATTTAGCACCACCGTTTGCTCTGGTGGACACATCACAACAAAAACAGGGATGAGTTGAATAACATTAACACTGGCTTCGTAAAATTGTTCTAGATACTGAGCATTGTATAAATTTAAAACGTCAATTTGAGTCTCTTCCTTAAATTCACGAACGATTGCATCAATACCCGTTTCACCTTGTTCAATTGAGCCGGCAACATGACACCAAAAGCCACCCTTTACTCTTTTCATGAGTAGCATTTTAACTTCGCCATCAATTTTTGATAACGCCACGCCAGACACGACAGATGAACTTAGTGGGATCATATTTACCTCGAATTTGAAATGGTGAACAACACAAGTCTACTTATCTTTTTCTTTGCTTTGTAAATATTCGGCATATTTTTTAGAAATAAACTTGTGTATATGAAGCCCTGTTTTACGAAGTAAATACCAATCTATCGCAATTAATATGAGTAAGCCTATTACCGTTCCCATTTGAAACCCTCCTTGAACATAGAATCATAACTCTACCAAACCATTGGGGAAATTTATAAACCTGAAAGCGATTTATGCTAAGTAGCTATGATTTTCAGAGAAGTTAAAGTCTATTGAGGGAGAATGCTCGTTTGAAGTAAAGAGAAAATATGCCGCATTAAAAACTAAACGCAACACATAGTAAAAATTCCATGTGTTGCGAATAACTCTTAAACAGATTATTAGAAGAATTTTTCTATCTACGCATGCTCATGTTATTTATTTTGCAGTACATTTAGCAGGTTTTCGATAGGTTCATTAATAATACTCTGTGTAATAAAGTCTTTGACGCTATTCTCATGCCCCTTATTTAAAACAAAACCTTTTCCTGATGAGTTTTTAGCTGGCTGTTTTAACAAAAAACCTTGCTGAACTAAAACTTCTAGATACTTAGAAAGGTTTAATTTGTGTTTTAACGATGTACACTGTTGTTTATATAGCTCTTCTGTTTTCCAAACAAATGAATTTTGTCTAAATCCAACTCTGAATATTTTTTTCAAATCATTTTTTATAGTGTCCATCTTTTCAGTTACAGAAAGTTCGGTTGATTTGATAAACTCTCTGAATTCATCAGGCAATATACAATCTTGAAAGTTATCTGCTGAAATATCATTTTTACCGAAGCTAGCAATATCTACATCAATAAACTCTGATTCTACAAATACTACATCTTCACTAGGGAATGTAGATTTAGACAAATTTAAATAGCCATTGAAGTATCCGTCAATTACAGAAAATGACCTGAAATCTAATGGATGAAAGTCACCATAAATTGACAAGTTATTAATCCTCTCACCTTTATGCTTACCATACAAGCTTAGCAGTTTTTCAGTATATACTTCTCTATTGCCAAAGTCCTTCGGCATAGCTAAATAAGCAAGGCTAGACAGTATTTTTCTATACTTATATTTTTCTTCAAACTTAGCACTGTTTAATTCTTGAATAGATTTACCTATAAAACTTTTCAAGAAAATTAAATCATCATGATTCCGGTGAAGCTTAATATCTTCCACTAAAGCCCCACCTTTATAACAGTCACGAGAAATAGACGTTAATACATTTTGTCCTAAGTTTAAATCTTGATTGTTTATTTTATTGGCAATAAATCTGGATTTTAGCCAAAACTCAAAAGAGTCATGCTTTATCTTAAAGTGGCTACCCTGTCTAATCAACAAAGGAGAAACATAAAACTCCGTATAATTATCTGTATACTTACCATGTAGTGAACATTCTAATAATTCATCTAAATCTGATTTAGAGATCATTCCTTTATAATCAAAAACGATATCCTTTAAAATTTCAAAGTAATCATCACTAGTAATTGAAATATTTTGTTTAAGAATATCTCTCATTATTATTTGATGTAGGACCTTATCTAAAGGTTCTGACATTATAAAGAATTTAGACTCATCATAACTGGAAGGAATGCTTCCTTTGTCTTCAGATTCGACCAATTCACATAGTAACCTTATTATTAAAGGGGTAACATTCGTTTCACTATCAAGTGATAAACTCTCTATATGGTTTATAACCTTATTATCAAAGTTTTTACCACTATATTCTTTATCGTCATTATAACGAATATCTAAGTATTTCTCTGTTAACTCCCTATTAAATCCTCTCAAGTTAAAAATATCAACTTGACTTCTATGGAATCTTTCTGAGTTATTTTCCCTAGAAGTAATTAGAACTGAACAGTTTTTATACGTTTCATTTAATTCAACTACTGAGTCAATAAAAAGATCCAAATTAAACCTTTCTTTTAATTTAGATTCAATCTCATCCAACCCATCAATTATAATAAATAAGTTACCAGAGCTGATATTTAGAGCTAAATTTTTTGAGTCAAGAGTTAAATCAGGTTCATCTTGTAAGATACGGTATAAACTTTGAATTGAATCAACTCTTTCCCCATTATTTCCTACTTCATCTGGAAGATCAAAAGAAGATAAAAGCAACGCTTTTTTCTTATGACCATTAAAAAGAAGTCGATCTATTTTTTCCACAACTTGCAGGCAGAATGTAGTTTTACCAACCCACCATCACCCACCACAACATTAATAGGTTTAGCGTCATTATCAGTTTTGCTAATTATTGAATCAATAAAATCTAAACTTAGTGTTTCTTGCTCATTCTTATACAACCACTGATCGACGAAGAAAGGCTCAGTAGTTACATGGCTCCCATCTTTCAGAGCATTTATCAAACAATAATCCCAAATGTAGTCTTCAATAAAATGATGCGAAAAGTCAATATTTGGGTGTGAACTTTGATAAGGCTGGCATTTAGAAATTATACTAGACTTTCTATTTTTCACTTCTAATCCAGTGGTTTTGCTTATTTCTTTTGGAAAAAGAAATGAAATGGATATTAATTTTTTTATATCATTCTTATGCTCTTCAAATAATTCTTTAAATGCGCCTGCGAAACTAACATTTCGACCAAGAAAAACAAAACCAACACCTTTTCCATTTACATCTGATAGATGATAAAACTCAAAGTTTTTACTCTTACTTGCTTTAGTAACATATCTATTTGGGTACACTATCGAAATTATATCTGTACACTTCCAATCTTCAGATTCAGAAATATCTTTACTAATAAAATGATATATTGGCATGGGAAGTGATTGATCAATGTCAATATGTTCTTTGGAATCAAAAACATTTCTTAAAAGACTTTCGACAGAAAGTCTTATTCTTGAACTATCCGAACAATTAATATCCACTTCATTGTCGTGAGAATCTATATTACCAAAGTCTTGAAGAACTTTAAGATCCAGTTTAATTTTCTTAATATGATTTTCATTTACATCTAGATTTTTTTTACTAATAGAGTCTATTAGCTCTTGAAACTTACTTTTTGAACTTAAGGCCTGAGTTGTTTCACTTTCAGAACTGAGTAATATAACTCTACATACGCATTCACCAATTTTTCGAGCGTCGTTTGCTTTACCCAAACGATCATAATCGCTCAAATATTTAGATAACCTAAACAGTATAGTTTTCAAATCTTCCAAAATATCACCTAATCATCAAATTAAATACACATAAACGCATATCACACATTTTACTACATCATATTACTGGACATAATTCTGCTAACGCCGCGTAAGGTGCGAGCAACGCGACCATTGGCCTAAACCATTGCGCCGTAAACACGAAACCCAACCTTGAACTGATAATGCCAAGCGTTGGGAATCACTCTTAAATGCTTTATTATATTTTTATTCTTCTCGCTCCAATCTCACTCCTATTACAATTGAAAGTAGCGTAAGTAACGACATTACAATCAACTTAAGGGATTCTAGAGACTCTACTTTGCTATTGTAACGTTCTAGGACTTGTTCATATATATTCAAAAAATCATGTGATTGCTCAGCAAGCTTTCTTACAAATTCAAATATATCGCTATTATTTTTGAGAAATAATAACTCACTCGAATACAGTTCTTTGAGTACTGTTATCTGTTTAACAGTAATATCAACCTTTTCATTATCAGTCATTTGTTCATAATCAAATGAAAACAACTCAATTAGTTTGGGATAATACTCTTCCAAAGCTTTTTCACGTTGAGCATGCTCATTAAGCAAAGCTTCTAACTTCTTCCAGCTATCACTAAAACTCACGATATCATCGGTGGTATGAAAACCGTACTTTGACATCTCTTCAATATCAGTAATGATATTCAGGGGAATTTGATATTGATATTGGAGTACACGCAGTATGTCTTTCATCTCCCTATGATACGAGTGAAGATTAACGAAAAACTCTTTATTCACTTTTACTTGTTGCTCTCCAAGTATCAACTGACTTGCAGAGCCAGATTCACTTACTCTTCTGAACTTGTCATGTAAGTTATCAGCCCAATAGTTAAGCTGAAAACTATAAGCATAAGCTTTCGATTCTTTGGTATTACCTGCTCCGTCAAACATAAACTCTTGGCAAATGTAAAGTGCTGCAGCTAAGGCTCCTCCAAGATACACTAAACTTAATTTTTTTTGGCTCATATACACGTCTCATTTGATAATAAATAAAAACCACTTTAAATACATGTATATACACACACCATTTACTACCAACCATTCCATTAATGGCTGCTATTTTTTTCGAAAACTTAATAAATCAACACCATAACCTATTCGATATTATTCGCTCTTTTCATACTATGCGAGAACGTGTTGTTTTATGCGTTAATTCAAACCTTCTTGCGCACATCATACCATTTAATGGGTAGATTTCATTTACTTTTTTTATGTTTTGCTTATAAGTTCTAATTTTTATTAAGAACTAACCTATTGATAATATTAACTATAAATAGTGACATTTCTCTTTCACCAAGCATCAGACATAAAAAAACCGAGCAAGTTACCCTGCTCGGCTTTTGAATTTATGACAATAAAGTAACTAACTTATTTAGTCTACTTTCTTATCTTGTGGTTGGTTTTCAGGAAGGTCTTTCACTTCGTGATACCATAAGTCATGGTGTTCTTTTGCCCATGTCTCATCAACATCACCGGTTACCATGCCATCTAGGCCCGCTTCCATACCGAACAGACCGATATAAATGTGGAAGATGAAACCACAGATCAGGATAAGTGCTGATAGCATATGCACAAGGTTAGATAGTTCCATGTCACGACGTAATTGGCCGAAGATTGGGAAATCTAAAACAAAACCACTGAAAGCAACAACAGTACCGAATACAATTAGTAACCAGTAAATTGCTTTTTCACCACCATTTGAGAAACCTGCTGATGGGTGTGAACCTTTGTGTTTACCTACCATGCCGCCCATTTTCATGAACCATTGAATGTCTGTCTTGTTGAAGATAGATTTTCTCCACCATTTCAGAAGTACACACATTAGTAGGATAAAGAAGATCGGTCCCATGTAGTTGTGGTATTGCTTCGCGGCATAAATGATCATGCCCCAGATTTCACTTGGTAAAATCGGTTTTAAAAAGTGTTTACCATAAACTAAACATAAACCACTGAACGCTAGAGTTAAAAAGCTAAATGCCATGCTCCAGTGTAAGGCGCGATCCATACGAGACCAACGTTTGATCTTACGGCCTGTTTTTGGTTTGCTTAGTTTTAATGGACCAACGACAAAGTACGCCAGTGTTACCATTACTAAACTACCAAAAATAGCAAGTGCACCTAATGGTGACATCCACTTCTCTTTTAGTACAAACCACGTTTCGCCTGCCGTACTAATAAGTACGCCATGTTCAGGCCATTGCGAAGTTGTGTAGCCTTCTTGACCTGCTCTTACTTCACGCCAGATATCTGCGCCAGCAAGTTGGGTCATTTCTTTCTCTGCGCTCTTCGCGGCTGCACTCTCATTTGCCATGCTTGGCGTAGCAAATGAAAGCGTTAATGCTGCCATTAGCGGCAGCAATAACGAAAGAGAAAGACGTTTTAATTGTTTCAACATCACTCTCTCCACCGGATTAGCTCTTAGTCGCATCAAACGCAAGATCTTCACCGTCAGTCCAACCTGCGTCTTTCGCTCCACGCTCAACAACACGTTGACGGAAGATGTCAGATACTTTCTCTGCATCACCAGCCAATAGTGCTTTTGTTGAACATAGAGAAGCACACATTGGTAATTTACCTTCAGCGATACGGTTTGCACCGTATTTCTCACGTTCTTCTTTAGAACCTGGTTCTACACCTGGGCCACCAGCACAGAATGTACATTTGTCCATTTTACCACGCTCAGCAAATGCACCCTGTTTAGGGAACTGAGGCGCACCAAATGGGCAAGCAAACAGACAGTAACCACAACCGATACAAAGATCTTTGTTGTGACGTACGATGCCGTCTTCTGTGTGTTCAAAACAGTCTGCAGGACATACTGCTTTACATGGTGCATCGGTACAGTGCATACATGCTACTGAGATTGATGTTTCACCTGGTTCACCGTCGTTTAGTGTTACTACGCGACGACGTTGAATGCCCCATTCTAGAGCATCGTCATTTTCGTTTTTACATGCAGTGACACAGCCGTTACATTCGATACAACGCTTGGTGTCACATAAGAATTTCATTCTAGCCATTTTATATCACCCCTTACGCTTTTGTGATTTTACATAGTGTCACTTTGGTTTCCTGCATTTGCGTTACAGGGTCATAACCATAAGTGGTTGCTGTGTTTGCTGCTTCACCAATAACGTATGGATCAGTGCCTTCTGGGTATTTATTACGTAAGTCTTCACCTTGGAATTTACCGCCAAAGTGGAATGGTACGAATGCTAAGCCAGGCTTAACGCGACGAGTTACCATTGCCTTAACGTGAATGCGACCTTTCTCTGCACCTTCAACCCAAACCATGTCACCGTCTTTAAAGCCGATGTCGTTTGCGTCTTTCGGGTTAACTTCAACGAACATTTCTTGTTGAAGCTCAGCTAGCCATGGGTTTGAACGTGTTTCTTCACCACCACCTTCGTACTCAACAAGACGACCAGAAGTCAGAATAATTGGGTATTCTTTTGACTTGTCTTGGTCTTGAATTGTTTTGTACAGCGTTGGAATACGGAAGTTCGCAGCGCGGTCATCCCATGTTGGGTAATCAGCAACAAGATCACGTCGTGGTGTGTATAACGGCTCACGGTGTTGTGGAACACGGTCAGGGAACGTCCATACAATTGCACGTGCTTTTGCATTACCAAATGGCATACAACCGTGTTTGATAGCAACACGTTGAATACCGCCAGATAAGTCAGTTTTCCAGTTTTTACCTTCTGCTGCTACTTTCTCTTCTGGTGTTAAATCGTCCCACCAGCCTAGTTGTTTAAGCAGTTTGTCAGTGAATTCTGGGTGACCATCTTCGATTTCACAACCTACTGGGTAGCTGTCTTCAGCTAGTAGACTTTGACCTTCATATTCCACACCAAAACGTGTACGGAAGTTACCGCCACCTTGAGCAACAGGTTTAGACGTATCATAAAGGATATGCGTACCTGGGTGCTTCATTTCTGGTGTACCCCAACAAGGCCAAGGAAGACCGTAGGTTTCACCATTTACTGGGCCGCCTTCTGCTTCTAACGTTGTTTTGTGGAACGTGTGCCAGTTTTGTGTGTGCGCTTTAATACGCTCAGGGCTTTGACCTGTGTAACCGATTGTCCACATACCTTTGTTGAATTCACGTGTGATGTCTTCAATTACAGGTTGGTTGTTTTCATCAATTTGGATGTTTTTGAACAGTTGATCTGCATAACCAAGTTTTTTACTTAGTAAGTACATGATCTCGTGGTCAGGTTTTGATTCAAACAGTGGCTCAACGATTTTTTCACGCCATTGGAATGAACGGTTTGATGCCGTTACAGAACCGTGCGTTTCAAATTGTGTTGTTGCTGGTAGTAGGTATACGCCATCAGTACGGTCGTTCATTACCGCTGCAACCGTTGGGTATGGGTCTACAATAACCATCATATCCAGCTTGCTCATTGCTTTTCTGATTTCAGTACCACGTGTTTGTGAGTTTACTGCGTGACCCCAGTAGAACATTGCACGGATATTGTCGTTTTGTTCGATGTTTGCTTTGTCTTCTAAAACACCATCAACCCAACGAGATACAGGAATACCAAAGTTATTCATTGGCGTTTTGCCGTTGTATTTACCTTGGTCGAAGCGGCCTTTCACCCACTCGAAATCCAATTCCCATACTTTAGACCAGTGTTTCCATGCGCCTTCACCAACACCGTAGTAACCAGGAAGCGTATCAGAAAGTACACCTAAGTCCGTTGCACCTTGTACGTTATCGTGACCACGGAAGATGTTTGCACCGCCACCTGATTTACCCATGTTGCCAAGAGCAAGTTCTAGGATACAGTATGCACGTGTGTTGTTGTTACCTGTTGTATGTTGAGTACCACCCATACACCAAACAACACAACCTGGACGGTTTTCAGAAAGCAGTTTTGCTGTTTCGTAAACTTCAGCTTCAGTGATGCCTGTTACACGCTCAACTTCTGCTGGGTTCCATTTTGCAACTTCTGTGCGGATCTCATCCATACCAAATACACGTTGGTTAATGAATTCTTGATCTTCCCATTTGTTTGCAAATACATGCCATAGTACACCCCAGATGAAAGCTACATCAGAGCCCGGACGCAATGCAACATAGTGATCAGCTTTTGCTGCTGTACGTGTACGACGTGGATCAGCAACAACGATCTTACAACTGTTCTTCTCTTTTGCGATCAGAATATGTTGCATTGCTACTGGGTGCGCTTCTGCTGGGTTTGAGCCAATGAACAGAATTGACTTACAGTTGTGCATGTCATTGAATGAGTTTGTCATCGCACCGTAACCCCAAGTGTTTGCTACACCGGCTACAGTTGTTGAGTGACAAATACGCGCTTGGTGGTCAATGTTGTTTGTGCCCCACATTGCTGCGTTTTTACGATACAAGTATGCTTGTTCGTTGTTGTGCTTTGCAGAACCTAACCAGTAAACTGAATCAGGACCTGACTCTTTACGGATCTCAAGTGCTTTGTTACCCACTTCTTCAATCGCTTGTTCCCACGATAGTTTTTTCCACTTACCGTTTTCAAGCTTCATTGGGTATTTTAGACGACGCTCACCGTGACCATGTTCACGAAGTGCTGCACCTTTTGCACAGTGACCACCTGCGTTGAATGGGTGGTCAAATGCTGGTTCTTGACCAGTCCATACGCCATTTTGTACTTCAGCGTAGATACCACAACCTACTGAACAGTGTGAACAGATAGTACGTTTCACTTCTGTAGGTGCATCAACTGGCACTTCTTTCGCTTGTGCTTTTTTCATCATGCTTGGAACAAACATGCTTGCACTTGCTACTGCACCCGCAGCAATTGTTGAAGTACGCATGAACATACGACGTGTAATGCCCAGTTGGTTCTCTTGCTTCTGTACCGAATCGGAACGTTTAGTCAGTTTCATTATTATGCTCCGTTATAGGCTGTCGTAATAATCACGAATGTGTTGAGTTTCACGATATCCATCGCCTTTTTTCTCAACGTTTTTAGTTTCCGCTACTGTGTTTGCATTTGCAGTACCAGATACCGCTGCGGCTACTGAACCTGCGGCAGCAGCAGTTGCAAGGCCTTTCAGTAGATTACGGCGGTTTAGGTCCGTTTTTTTATCGCTCATTCAATGCTCCTATGATTCCAATGTATTTGGAATGGGCTTTTGTTTTTATGGTTCTAATTCTCGTTAAATGAATTGATTTACGTACTATTGCACTTCTGTAATTTCAATTTCATTTGGGTTCTTAGCAAATCGTGTTTGCTCTACGCTGAAAAACGCCAGAGTCAAACTCACTACCGATTTGTAGAAATTTGCATGTTCAGCCTGTTTAATTTGATCACAAAGTGACACAAACCAAGGTTGAATATGTCGATTAAAGAATCGCTGTTGCAGTACTTCTGCATCACCTGACTCTATAAGCATAGCCATTACTTCACATAGTGCTGAAATATGATCTTCTGGCTCTTTTACTTCTTCTGCACGCTCGAAACCAAGCTGCATTAGATCTTGTCGTAGTGCCACTAATGGTTTTTCCATTAATGCACCAGCCATGTGCCATGAGCCAAACGGCATCACTTCACCACGGCCTACACCAATAAATAAGTTTTGATACTCATCTTCTAGTGCTTCTTGTTCTGAATTTTTTGCTGCATCTGAAATCACAGACCATGCTTTGCTCATTTCGTGGCTGTCATCGCCTTCGACTTCAATACCACTTAACCAATCAATCACATTTTGATCAGGTGCTACTCGGTATAAATGCGCTAATAAACCGTAGATTTCTTGTCGAATTTGTTGTTGTTCATTCATGCCATTACACCTTTAACTGTTTTTCAGGGTTTGCAGACAAATCGGTAAAGATGTCTCGAACTCGACAATCTTCACACATATATAGACGTTTAATTGATGCTTCATCGTTGAAGTGAGGGTTACCCTGTAACTTAGAGCGTAGCATTTCAATCATTGATGCTGGCGCAAAAGGCGCACCACAGCTAATACAGCATGCCGCGTCTTCTTTATGCACAATTTGTGTTTCTTGACGTGTCTCTTGGTTCCAGTTCATTTGCACTTTCATGCTTAACACTTTTTCTGGACAAGCACTTACGCAAAGACCACATTGAACACAATCTTGCTCAACGAATTTCAATGTTGGTGAATCAGGATCACTATGAAGTGCACGTGTTGGACACACAGCGACACAACCCATGCACAAGGTACAATCTTTAGTTTCGCAACTGATTGTTCCGTATGGTGCGTGTGATGGTAGAGATTGGATCTCTGTGATTTCAATTTGGTTTGCTTTTGAGTCGGCAGCAAGGTGATCCAATGCCCCCATTAGACGCTCACGCTTGTTACCTTTTAAAGGTGCATCCATTACAGATAGCGGCGTATCAATCAGTGTCATCTCATTTAACGCTTCCATGTAAACCACTTGGATTCGTTGAGGATCTAAACCTAATTGAGTTAACAATGCCTGAGCAATTTCCACTTCTTGTGTTAATACACGTTGAATGGTTTCTGGCATTCTGCGGCTTGCGATAAACAGAACTTGCGCAGCACCATTCACCAACGCAGAGAACCATGTATCAATACCAACAGACAATAATTCATCAAGAACCACTGGAATAACATGGTCTGGCATGGTTTTCAGTGCCATTACATTGAAATTCTCATGACGATCACTACAAAATGCGATAATAGGTGTCTCTCCACCCTCTTTTTTGTAGTTTGCTAATAAGCGAGTAGCAAAGTTTTGCGTTTTTTCTGCTTCTGGTAATGCGTAGCTGATCGCTTCTGTTGGACACGCGGTTGCACATGTACCAACACCTTGGCAAAGGTATGGGTTAATTTGGATATGGTGACCCGTTTGATCCGAACCTTCACTGGTTAATGCACCAGCAGGACAAGCATCAACACAACGCTCACACCCTTTTACGCCACGTGAACTGTGTGCACATAACTCTGGGTTTAAGCGGAAATATTTTGGTTTATCGAACGTACCAACAAGACCCGGTAATTCATCAAGCACTTGTGCAAGTGTTGGATAGCCACGGCCTACTGGGTAGTAACCTGGTACTGGCACTTGTTCTTTCATCACGCTATCTAGTTTCATATCTAAAACTAAATCGAAAGCGGTTTTTCCGGTGGTTGTTTTAGCAAGGTTTACTCGCTCGCCATTAACCACGCACTCAACATCGAACGCACCTAAGAAGCCTTTAATGGTGACCTCTTTTGCGTGATAAACGGTTTTGTCCGTTTTTTGTCTTGAGTATCTGATTCTGTCGATACCAATGTGATGCTGTTTAATTCAGAGAACTGCTCTGCTACATCAACAATGATGCTCGTAGGCCGATAATAACCAAGTTACCACGGCTTTCGTAGCTCACCGTTGGCGGGATCAAGTTGTTTAACTCAACGGTTTGCTCAATAGCGAACTTACGCGCTTTGGCATTCGTTGTTTCTGATTGTGCTAAAAATTGGGTTAACATTGCTTCACCTATTCTTGACCCCATTCGGGCCTATTCAGTTCTATGACTGGTTTATAGGTTCTATATCGCAATATCCGTACCAACTTAATGGCTAATTATGAGAAATATTAATAGGTCGATTTGTTGATTATTTAGACTATTTGGCGGGAGTTATTTTTATGCGGGACATTTTGTCTCAACTTGGTTCAAAATGTCCCGATTCTTTATATGGTCTTTTTTGTCTCACTTGGGTCAATATCGTCGCCTTTAACGTATTGATATTCATTATCATTTTCATTTATAGCGTCAGTATCAAGAGCAATTTCTTCGTCTGAAATCTCGTCTTGTTCTTCTTCAGGTTCGACTAACCATTCACGTAATTTGCTTGCTGTTTCACTGTCCAGTTTTGGTTGTGTTGAGTAGTTTGGCTCATCTTCCATCGCAAATTCTGGATTCAAAAACATCTTACGAAGTGCTGCTTTTTTCAAGTTTTTGTCTACACCTTCAGCCATAAATTGACTGACGTTACTTGTGCCTGTGATAGTAACTAAATCTGCTTCGGTAGGCAGTTCAGGCTCTATCTCAGTTTCGCTTTCTCTTTCAACAGCAACACTAGGCTCAACAAGGGTTTGTGAATCTTCTACTGTGTCTGATTCAGTATTTAATACTGGCTCATCACTGACTTCTTCACCCTGCTTAACCTTTTGTTTTCTTAAAGACCATCTACTTAGGAAGTTGCTCACTTGCGCGCCCCGCACCTTTACGTTTTTTCTTACGAACTTCTAATAACTCGCCGTGTTTACCAATATAAGCTTCTAACCATGCTTGCATCGGTAGCGGCATTGCTGTTGAAAGCACTAAATAATCACCATCCATATATTGTCCGATCATGCTTTGTGATGCAGTGATCATAACTGGCGTTAGTTGGTCATTATCGTTTTCAAAAGCAAAGAACAATTTAGGATCTTGTGAGCTTAGATTGAAACGATAATCTGTTCTTTCATCGCGGAAAATTTCTAAATCACGCTCAAACAGTGAAACATTATCTTGTGTCTCATTTACCTTCTCATAAAGATGAATATCACCAAGTCGCCATGATGGTGCACTCCAACGGCCAACCTGTTTGATTTCTTCAATCACTTCAAATTGTAATGGCCATTTGTTTTCTGTTTTCTGTTCCACAAGTTATCCTTCTTTTGATGAAGTTTTGTATTGCTATTTATACTCTAAAGCAAAGCTTGTACCAACCACGCTTTCTTTTTTTACTCTATGGTATAAAATTTGCCTAACCTAGATAAATAATCAAATCTCATTCATTTGGAGCTTATTTTGAGCCAATCACCTAAAATAATTACTACTGGCACTGTACCAAAACAAACCATTTCTGTTGATGTTTATGATGAATATGGTGAAAAGCTAACAAAAGAGATCGCATGTGAACAACCTTTAACCGTAATGTTGAATTGGCAAGAAGTCGTAACATTAATGACCCTTGGCGCTCGCCCTGCTGAGTTGGTTTTAGGGTACTTAAAGAACCAACATTTTGTTACTGATGCTTCTCTTTTAGAATCGGTGATTATTGATTGGGAAACCAAAACGGCTGCTGTAAATACGAAAGAAACCACCGAACACGTTAAAGAAAACTTGAAGAAAAAGACGGTGACTTCGGGTTGTGGTCAAGGCACCATGTACGGCAACGTAATGAAGCAACTTGAAAACTATCAAGTACCACAAGTAACTATCAATCAATCTGATCTTTACGAATCATTAGAAGCGCTGACATATCACAATGATACTTACAAAGCAGCAGGTGCTGTGCATGGCTGTGCTGTGTGCAAAGACAATAAAGTGCTTTCATTTGTGGAAGATGTAGGTCGCCATAACGCAGTTGATACTTTAGCTGGTGAGCTATGGTTAAAACAAGAAGCAGGTGATGACAAACTCTTCTACACCACTGGTCGTTTAACGTCAGAAATGGTTATTAAAGTCGCTCAGATGGGCATTCCTGTTCTGCTTTCACGCTCTGGTGTAACTCAAATGGGTTTAGATTTGGCTAAGAAGTTTGGCATTACCATTATTGCTCGTGCAAAAGGTAAGCGTTTCCAAGTATTTGCTGGACATGAAAAAATCAATTTTGATGTGAAAGGTTAAGTGGAGCTTAGGGACTAGGGGCGAGGAAAAGCAGGGACGAGTAAGAGTCGAAAGCAGATGCTAGGGACTAGAAAAGAACAGGAACGAGTAAGAGCAAAAAGCAGTTACTCGTTCCTGTTCTCACTCGCCACTATCCCTCAAGACTTACTAATCCCTAGCCCCTAAAAACTAGTCCCTGCTCTTACTCACTTACTGATTATTCTCAAAATAGCTCTGAACTCTTCATGATGCTCTAAGAATATATCGACAATCTTAGGGTCGAAAGAAACGCCCTTTTCTTCTTCGATGATCTTAATAGCCACTTCATGAGTAAAGCCTTCTTTGTAAATACGCTTTTGTCGTAATGCGTCATACACATCCACAATACTTACAATTCGAGCTTCAATCGGAATCTCTTCACCTACTAAACTCAAGTATCCTTTACCATTCCATTTTTCATGATGGTAAAGCACGATATTTTTAGTTATCAAACTCAAGTCTGTATTCTTGATAATCTCATAACCAATGTTTACGTGTTTTTTCATTACGTCGAATTCATCAGGATCCAATTTTCCAGGTTTCTTCAATATGTAATGAGGTATACCAATCTTTCCAATGTCATGCAGCGAAGCAATCATACGAATTTCTTCTACAAACGAGTTTGGCATATTCAATAAATTAGAAAGATGCTCAGAATATACGTTGATTCGCTTGTTATGCTCACTGGTTTCTTCATCACTGTATAATGAGGCCATTTCCAATGAACCAATCAATGATTCGTTCATTCTTAAAAGACGAGCTTGTGCTTTTTTCTCTATATAAACTCGAGTTATCAACACGCCAATGATAAATAAGCTGACAAGTAGAACTGCGATTAGTAGCCAGAAATCATCTTTCTGATACTTTTCATTCTCATTGATATAGATGTTTTTAATCAAACGTTCATTATCTGATGATGTTGATATCAGATTAATGGCATTAAATAGTGCTTCATGCTCTTTCTTTACTGCGATATACACAGAGAATGTTTTGGTTAAGGTTCCTGCGGTTTTTAAATCATACATGTCATGGTTGATTGTATGATTCATTAATAAACGTTGGTCACCAAAAGCATAATCAACTCGTCCGTCATCTATTGCTTCAATGATCTCTTCAAAGGTATCAAAAAAGACCATTTTCACATTTAACGTATTGTTTTTTATATAATCGTAATAATAAGCGTTTTTCAGCATCCCTACCGTCGAGTAGTTTATATCTGCAATACGAGATATAAAGTTCCCTTCTAACTTATTAAATACTGACAATTCAAAACTGTAATACGGTTTTGTTAGAAAATATTTATCTGTAATGCACTCATTTTCAAATGTTGATAATAAAACATCATAATCTTTACACTCACCAACACTTGGCTCAGTGAAGGTGACCGAATCTTTAAATATTCGCTTAATACTGTCGAACAACGTAGGTGCAATGCCGTGATACTCTTCATTAACTAAGTAGCTTGCAGGAAACTCATTAACGCCATAACCAACACTGACGCTTGATCCTTTAAGTTCACTACTTCCTTTAAAAAGATACAAAAAGTAATCTTCACGGGATTTTTTAACAAACGCTTTTACTTCTTCTGATTTCAACTCAATAAAGTATTTTACTAATACGCTATACAATTCAGATTGCGATTTTGGTATTGCAAATGAGGTATATAGGTTATTCAATCTTGGTAAGTTTAATGTCGGAAATGCTTTGTCCGTTATTTCTTGTGTATCAGCAACAAAAGCGTCAATCTCTCCGGAATTAAGAGCGTTTATCAGTGAATTAACATCCGCAAATTTTACTGGTGTATATTGTATAGAATCAGAGTATTGTTCAATAAAATTCGTCGTAGAAAACCAATCTTCAACTAAGCCAATTTTCTTATTATTTAAACTTACAAGATCAATAATTTGATCCGTATTTTTATAAAAACTTTGGTGCTTACACGATACAATGTTGGGACAAAAAAATAGTTTTCTTTTCTGTTTTCAGTATCAGCAAAATCTAAATAAGCCCCACTCTCTAAACGGTCAAACATTGCATGTAAATCATCAATGTCTTTTACTTTTAGTTGGAAGTTTGTATTGAGTTTTTTGTTAATATCTTGAATTAGGTTGCTGTACAGTCCTTTTGGTGCCCCATCCTCAATAAAAAATAATCTTGAATTATAATCATTGTTATAAAACACAAAATTTTTATTGTTTTGTATCCATACTTGCTCTTCCTCTGTTAAATCCATTGAAGAAACAAATGAAGAAAAAACACACATGATAAAAACGAAAATTCGTTTCAATTTGCATACACCATAACAATCAATAAACACAAATAAGTGCAAAAAACGCACACTAACAAAGCACTCTGCAAATGTATAATGGAATTTATTGCACCTATCAATCAATAAAATTTATCTAACTTTTCTCATTAAATTCTTTTTGAAATTTAAGCACTTTTTCTAAATATCTACGAGCTTCAGCCTTAGGATGTTTGTTTGTTAACGCCCAATAAAGCTGATTTGGTTGCAAACTATTTATCTCATCAATGGCTTTAGTTCGGCTTGGATCAAATGTTGAGAAAACGCCACCTGAGCCCCCGTTATAAGCCGAGATCATACTGTAATGCTTATTAGTTGGATGTTTGATGTCTCTTAAATAACGATTCTTTAAAATATAGAAATACGCTGTACCAGTATCGATATTATGCGCAGGGTTAAACAAGTACTCTTTTGTTGGGATCCCGGCTTATTCTTAACTAATTTAAAAACATCCGCTCCTGCGGTTTTTGGATCACTTGCATTAATCCGTAAGCGCCTGCATGGCTTACAGCATAAGGGTTAAAGCTGCTCTCTGTCTGAATAATTGCATAAATTAAGTCGATTGAAATATCGTACTCTTTTGATGCTTTTTTAATTAAATCTGCATATTGAAATTCACGTTGCTCTAAATGGTCATCAACCATAGATATCTCAACATAATACGCTTTACCATTTTTAATGGTTTTAGTTTGTAACTTATTTTCTATTAAGTAATCAGCATAACGCCCTGCTCGCCATGGCCATTCAATGTCTTTATTCTCTTGGTCTTTAATTTGGCCAAGTAAGAATGGACGTCCACGCAACGGAATCGATTTATCGCTAAATAAATCCACATGTGATGGGTCTGCTGGCATTAATACGGTGCCGATGATCGCTTTCTTCAACGTTTCTTTTGGTTGGTATTGAGAGATCGTCGAAACGTAAATTTTGCCTTTATCAAAATCGATATGTGCGCGAGTTCTATATCCATCCAAATACTTAACGTAACGATGCTTACCCGCTTCTAGAAACTCTTTATCTCCCCATGTTTTATGAACATGATTAGCAAGATTTTCTAACTGCTCTTCAATGCTTTGATTTGGTTTTGACGTGCTAGGTTTCCAAGAATCTGGCTTTGAAGTTGTATTATTGTTCGAGTTAGTAATGTCACTCTCGCAATTACATGAATTCGAGTTAGGTCTTTGGAAATTGCCATCAAAAATAGGCGTACAAGAGACTGTCGCTAAAGAAATAATAAAAGGAATTAATACGTTTTTCATCGATGTCCTAAATAGCGAATTGAATGGATTTTTCAATGCACTGGATAGATTACACATTAGGTGTTACCAATAAGGAGGCGTATTTTACACATTGTTTATTTTTTTGGAATAGCATACGAAACAAACTTCATAAGTTTTTTTACAAGGTGTTGCCTTACACAACATTGGAAACAAAATCACACTTTTTTGAC
This sequence comes from Aliivibrio fischeri, assembly GCA_038993745.2. NCBI lineage: Bacteria > Pseudomonadati > Pseudomonadota > Gammaproteobacteria > Vibrionales > Vibrionaceae > Aliivibrio > Aliivibrio fischeri. The sequence goes on from CP160629.1 coordinate 1,517,350, forward strand.
GTAAAAAAACCGTCACTATTGGACGGTTTTTTACTGTTTATTAATAAGTTACAGTTTATATCGTTTAATTTCTTCTTCTAATGAATCAGCTAACGATTTTAATGACTCAGCCTGCAATGCTGCGGTCTCAGCCTCATGCGCCATTTGGTTTGCTACTTCCTGAACCCCTTCTGTATTTCGACTAATTTCAGCCGTAACACTTGACTGCTCTTCTGCAGCAGAGGCAATTTGAGTCGCCATATCGCTAATCACATTAATTTGCGCAGCAATATTCCCGATACTGACTCCCGCTTCATCGACATCTTTTACGCTTGTTTCTGCCAAGTGATGACTGTCCGACATGACTGAAACCGCTTCTTGTGTTGTTGATTGAAGCGTTTCTATCATGGCTTGAATCTCTTCTGTTGAAGTATGGGTTCGTTGAGATAAAACTCGAACTTCATCAGCCACAACCGCAAATCCTCGACCTTGCTCGCCAGCACGTGCCGCTTCGATTGCTGCGTTTAATGCGAGTAAGTTTGTTTGTTCGGCTATCGAACGAATGGTGGCCAAAATTGAACTGATTTTGAGTGCGTGTCCGTTAAGATCTTCAATGATGCCTACCGCACTATTTACCTCTCGAGCAAGATTTCCGATAGATGCTTGGCTTTGATTTGCTTGATCGTGACCTGTTTGTGTTAATCCCACCGCTTGCTCTGCCGATTTAGCAGTGTTTTCAGCATTTCCTGCAATCTCTTGTGTCGCACTCGCCATCTCAGTTACTGCAGTAGCAACCATGGTTATTTCATCTTGTTGATGACGGATATTTTGACTGCGCTGAACGGCTGAATCTGCACTTTCTGCTGCTGAGCGATTTAACTCAAAGGTTATTTCACGTAAATTTGATGCCATCGTATGCAAGCGTGATACGAACTGGTTGAAGTTATCTGCTAACTTACCTACTTCATCATCTGATTTAACATTAATACGAACCGTAAGGTCGCCTTCGCCATTTGCGATATCCGCTAACGCATCCGAAACCGTTCCTAACTCTCGTAATTGACGAGTTACAAGCCATCCTGTGAACATAGATACAAACAATAAGATTAACGCGCCAATCGACAGCAATTCAAAAAGCATCGAATTTAATGGCGCTTCTAATGTCTCTTTGTCCATCACCAAGGTAATTGCCCAATTGGTATTTGGAACCGCCGTGATCATGACCGCTTTCTCTTTCCCATTCTCTTCGGTAAAGAAAAAACCATCAGATGCAATTTCATTACTTAAATTGTTAGCATCGAATCCATTACCAAGTTCTGAAATTGGTTTTAACACCATTTTCTCATTTGGGTGAGCAACAACGATTTTATTGCTCACATCCAGTAGCATGGCATAACCATTACCTGGAACTGGAATATCTAATATATCCTCAACTAAAGTAGACAAAGATAAATCAGAAGCTGTAACACCAATTATTTTTCCATTACTACGAACTGGTTCAGTAAGAGTAACAACTAACGCTTGCATGGTATGACTAACATAGGGCTTTGTTGTTATTCCCTTATTCGCAGTCAGTGTTTCTTTGTACCAATCTCGGGTTCGTGGATCATAACCGGCTTTATTTAACGATGGATCTTGGCGTTGCATCACGCCATTTTTGTCACCGTAATAACTTAAGCCAAAACCACCTGATGTGAATGTCTGTTTTAAATGAGCGACCAAATCCAAGTTAGGATCTCGCTCTATTGCTTCTTTCATAGCAACAATCGCATCTTGGCGACCTTTAAACCAATCACTAATGCCTAAACTATAGGCTTTTGCTGTATTTCCACTTTCACTTTGAATGGCATCCCATGCTTGAGTTTTCATTGTCTGATATGAAAAAGAACCAAGAGACACGATTGTTAAAACAATAAGCGCAAAACTCGTTAAAACAAGTTTAATTTTTAGTGTTAGATGCATAATTTTCTACTTCTAATAATTTTAATAAAATTCCTAAGTGCAAGAGTAAATATGAACAACCTCTGAAATTACTGCTACACACCTCATAATTGAAAAAATCAATTACACAAATCATCATATAGTTTCGACTAACTTCAAAATGTGTTCATTTTCACAAACTTAACTGTCTATCTCGTTAAATCTCTTATAATTTCTTCAGGCATAAAAAAACCTAAGAACAATTAACATTATTCTTAGGCTTTAAAAAAGTGAGGCTAATTATCTTAACAGATCGTTCCCGCACCTTGTTGGATATCAGAATCGTTATCAATGATGGCTTGCGCCGCTATTGCTAAACCTTCTGCAATTTGCTCAAGTTTCATCGTTGGTTGTGAACCATCAACCGATTGCTCTGGTAATAATGGAATATGTACAAAACCATGACGAACATTCGTGTCTTTTAAGTAATGTTGTATTCCATAAAACAGATGGTTACACACAAATGTCCCTGCGGTATTTGAAACCGTGGCAGGTATGCCTTGCGCCTGAATTTCACTAACCATTGCTTTGATAGGAAGTGTCGTAAAGTAAGCGTCTGGCCCACCAGCGACTACTGGCTCATCAATAACTTGGATACCCTCGTTATCAGGGATTCTAAAATCGTCTACATTAATGGCAATACGCTCTGGTGTAATGGCAGCACGTCCTGATGCTTGACCCACGGTAATAACCGCATACGGTTGTTGCTCTTCAATTGCTTGTTTGACTGTTTCAATAGATTTGTATCGAACCACTGGAACCTGACAAATAACGATCTCACCACCATTAAGCTTGCGTCCTGCAATTAACTTAACCGCTTCCAATGCCGGATTGATTTTATCGTTACCAAATGGTTCAAAACCCGTAATTAAAATCTTTTTCATTGCCTAATTCCCTAAAACGCAAACAGATACATAAATGTAGTATTAATAAGTAACATGATAAAACCAGGAATAAACTGAGTAATAATCACTTGGTTTTTATTCTCTAACTCTAATAGTGCGGCAGGTACAACATTAAAGTTGGCCGCCATCGGTGTCATTAATGTTCCGCAATAACCAGAAACCATACCAAGTACACCAACGATCACTGGATTACCGCCCATTTCAACCATAAGTAGCGGAATACCAATACCTGCAGTGATAACAGCAAACGCAGCAAACGCATTACCCATCACAATGGTGAAGATAGCCATGCCGAATGTATAAGCAATAACGTAAGCTAAAACACTACCATGAGGCACAATTTCTTTTACGATTTGTGAAACGGTATCACCAACACCCGCTTGACCAAACAGATAACCAAGTGCAGCTAAGAATTGCGACAAAATAGCCGCCCAACCAATGGTATCAATTAAACGACGACCTTCATGTATGCTTTGCACAGGTCGACATTTGGTCATTCCGTTTGCAACTAATAAAGCCGCAACAGAGCTTATCCCTAAACCAATAAGCGCACTTTCACCAGTTACTTGGCTCCATAAAATGGTACCGACAGGAACAATGATCGCAGGAAGAAATAGCATGTTTTGTAATGATTTCGCACTGGCTTTTCTAAATTCATTATCACTTGAATGATAAGAACCAATCCCCATTAATCCAGCAGAAGCAATCAGTGTCATAAGTAACACCAGAACGCCGACAAACCAATCAGGTAAAATGCTTCCTAAACAGAAAGAAACACCATATGCCAACCAAAATAAACCTGTACCAATTGCTTTTGGATTTTCCTTATCCATAAAGCTTTGAACCGAAAAGGCAATTAATAATAAACCCGTTGCTTGATAAATATATTCTAACATGATGAATCCCTACTCTTGCTTACCAGCTTTTGCCAAACGCGAATCTTCTATCCATGCTCGAACATAAAACACAACACATGATGCCAATGCGGTTGGAATTGCCCACATAAACATATCGTTTAACGCTACACTGTAACCGTGTTCTTCCAACACGCCTTTGATAAGCAATAAACCACCTGCACCAATAAAGATCAGCTGACTAAAGAAGTTAGCAAAGTTTTCACTCATTGCAGCTAAAGCACGCAAATGTTGCTTCTCTTTATTCGTTAATGGTTTTCTGTCTTTTTCTGCAGCAGCTTCTGCCATTGGAGCAACTAGCGGACGGATCATTGATGGGTGACCACCCAGATTCAAACCAAGTGCATTCGTCACTTTACGTAATAATAGATACGTAAGCATCACACGACCTGCTGATGCTTGCTTGATTGAACCAATCAAGGTTTCTGCTCTTTCTCTTAATCCAAAACGCTCTAGAACCCCTATCATAGGTAGAACAAGAATGAATAAAGACATATAGCGGTTTTGCGTAAAAGAAGCCCCGAGGATTGATAAAATCTCGATAAAATCAATCTTAGCAACCAAACCGGTAACAATCCCGGCGGTTAAAATAACTAATAAAGTGTTCAAGCGTAATGCAAGACCGACTGTGATGATTAAGACACCAATTAATGGCCAAAAATCAATCATATTACATCCTTATAAATAGTATCTTTACTCCCATAGCAAGATACAGTTAGTTTTTTAAAATGGGTAAAACCAAACAACCCCAAAACGTTATAGAACGTTTCGGGGCATTTAACGAGTATATTCAAAAATAAGTAGATGAGAAGTTTTTAAATATTTTTTATTATTAATTTGTGCTAAATATTTAAGAAAATGTGCCTCATCGGTTAAATAAGCAACATGTATAAGGTATATACACTCATTGCAGCCATCATTGCTGTAATTAACCACCCAAACACCGACATCCATACTGGGTGCTTATAATCTCCAACAATTTGTGCTTTCTTTGCCGCTATTAACATAATGCCTAAGGTAACAGGTAGAATAAATCCGTTTAGAGCACCAGCAACAATTAGAAGAACAACAGGCTTACCAATAAAGCAGAAGATAAAAGTAGAGATAACAATAAAACCAATAATAAATTTACGAGAGTGCAAATCAATCATCGGATGCAATGTCTTCAAAAACGATACGGATGTATATGCAGCACCGATAACGGAAGTAATGGCCGCAGCCCAAAGAACTAAACCGAAAATTTTATAACCTATGTTTCCGGCAGCGTGTTGGAACATAGATGCAGGCGGGTTTGAAGGGTCCAAAGTTACCCCTGTACTTATTACCCCTAACGCCGCTAAAAACAAAATAACACGCACGATTGAAGCTACACTAATCGCAGAAACTGAACCTCGATTCACTTGTGGTAGCGCTTCTTTTCCTGTTACTCCAGCATCAATTAAGCGGTGTGCCCCTGCAAAAGTAATATAGCCACCAACCGTACCACCAACTAGCGTGATGATCGCAAGAACGTTTAATTTTTCAGGCCAAACTGAACGATACAATGCTTCTCCAATCGGTGGAGACGTTGAGAAAAGAACATACAGAGTCATTACTATTAATGCGGCACCCATTAAAATAGTAAAACGGTCCATTACTTTAGCTGCATCTTTTAACATAAAAATGGCCACAGCAATAACGGCACTGATTGAGGCCCCTGCTACCGGAGAAATGCTCGGGAATAACACGTTCATCCCCATCCCTGCACCACCAATGTTACCGATATTAAATGCTAAGCCCCCTAGAGCTACGGTTCCTGCAATTGCATAACCTAAACCGGGAAGTAAATCATTTGCTATATCCTGAGCACGTTTTTTGGAAACAACGATTACACGCCAAATATTTAATTGAGCACCAATATCTAAAATAATAGAAACCAGAATAACAAACGCAAAACTAGCCCCTAATGTTTGTGTAAATACTGTTGTTTGAGTTAAAAAACCGGGACCAACTGCTGAGGTTGCCATCAAAAAGGCAGCGCCCATTATCAATGACCAACTAACACCTGAACTTCTCGGCAGCTGTCCTTCCTTTGTGGACGCATTTGACGACTCACTCATGACTTTTTCTGATGACATATCATTTCCTTTTGTTATCACGTCACTGCATCCTTATTGTTGCAGTAGTTTCTCGTCTATCGACGATATTTATTAGAATTATTAAGAGTTATAAGAAGTAAAAAACTGACGTTGAATATGTAACTCAGCTTCTGCACTATGCAGTTCTTTTTCGTAGAACTGAACCGTTGAACCCGGAACACATTGAGATAAACGACTAATATCAGCGTGTATTACACAACCAATTTTCGGATAGCCCCCAATCGTTTGACGATCACGCATTAGTACAATAGGTTGACCATCATTCGGAATTTGTATTGCCCCAAGAGCAATCCCTTCTGAAATCAGGTTATTACGTTGACACTGAATGGCTTCTCCAGATAACCGATATCCCATTCGATCAATGTTATTTGACACGGTATAAACCGTAGAAAAGAATCGTTCACGCTCTTCTGGTAAAAAATCATCATATTGATAACTCGGGATCACCCCTACCTTTATATGCTTACCATATGTGGGAATAAAACGATTTGGAACTTGTTTACGTAATCTTGGTTCAAAAAATACCGTTGATAACTGAGATACATCTACAGAGTAACGAATAAGAATGTTTGCTTTGAGTGGTTTACCATTTCCTTCAAGGCCGCCTAATCCATCACGAACCACTGTTGCTGTACTGCCTAAAATATTATCAATTTTAAATCCCCCACTCACTGATAAATAAGCTCGCAGTCCAGCACTCGCAGCCCCCATTTCAAGCTTATCACCTGAATTAATAGCATAACTCTGCCAAGGGACTATTGGGTCACCATTTAATTTGGCCTGCATATCCGCACCAGTTAATGCCATTGTGGTTGCCGCATAAAAAGTACAGCTAAATTGCCCTAGTGTGATTTCAATTTGAGTCGCATTAGGATCATTACCAAGCAACTTATTTGCCCAATCAAACGCATGTTCATCCATTGGACCACCCGGAGTTACACCAACGGATTGGTGGCCAAATCGTCCTTTATCTTGAAGTAATGCCAATGGGCCTGTGCTATTAATTCGTAAAGTCATTTGTACCTCTCACAGACTCTGATTCACAAGGTAATTCCCCACCCATTTCAATATAGGTCTCACGAGAAATTGAAACAAACGTTACTTTCGCACCCATCTCAAACAAGGTTAAGTTTTTACGATTAAAATCAATAAGATTGACAGGCGTTCTCCCTATTATTTGCCAACCACCAGGTGATGACTTTGGATAAATAGCCGTTTGTTGCTCTGCAATAGCTAAACTTCCAGCTGGCACCATTAAACGTGGTGTGCTTTTTCTAGGGACATGAATTCTAGAATCCGTATTTCCCAAATAAGCAAATCCGGGAGCAAAGCCTATGGCATAAACTCGGTACGTTTGAGATGAATGTATTGATATCACCTCTTCAAAACTTAATCCTGTGTGGTCACAAATCTCATCAGCATCAAGTGACACTTCTTTTCCATAATAGACTGGCAGTTCTATTTCTACTGTAGACTTACTCGATTGCATCTTCTGTAAATCAGAAGGTATACACTGATGTAACTGCATCATAAAGCGGCGTAAATCTACACTAGAGGTATCATATGTGATTAATATAGATGTGTATGAAGGAACAATATCGACAATAAGTGAACCGAGCTCTTGAGTAAAAAGAGTGACTGATTCAGCAATCATATCAGCGACTTCAGGACTGACTTTATCAGCAAAGGTAAGTAACAAAGTCGATTCATTGACAGCGGATATTTTCATCATTACTCCGCCTTTGATTTTAATTTTTTTCGTAGATATTCAGCCGTAGAGACAGCAAATGGTCCGTCCCCATGAATACACAATGTATCTGCGTGTATTTTTATAATGTCGCCATTTAAGGTCGTCACACAGCCTTCATCTATTAATTGATTTGCTTGTTTTTGTATGGCTTCATCTGAGTGATGGCTTGAACCGGGAACACTTCTTGGGACTAGACGCCCTTGCTCATCATATGCTCTGTCTACAAAGGCTTCAAACCAAAGTGTGATGCCATACTCTTTCGCCATATCTACATAACGTTGATGATCAGGAACAGCCATAATGACCAAAGGTAACGTCGCATCATATCGCTTCAAGGCTTCTAATAACGTTTGAAGAATGGCGTCATTTTTCATCATTGCGTTATATAATGCGCCATGTGGTTTTACATAGCTCAACGAGGTCTGCTGACTTTGACAAACTCCTTCTAACGCACCTAGCTGATAGATAAACAGCGCAGCTAAATCGTCTGAATCCATTGATATATCACGTCGTCCAAAACCTTGAATATCGTTATAACCAGGGTGAGCACCAATCGTCACGCCATGTGCCTTTGCCAGTGCAACTGTTTTCATCATGACACTTGGATCTGAAGCATGCATACCACATGCAATATTCGCCATATCTAACGCTGGCATCACGGCACTGTCATTACCTAATTGCCATAAACCGAAACTTTCGCCCATATCACAATTAATTCTCATTCCCTGCTCCTTAATTATTAAATTTGGTAGTAACAATAAATATCTGCTTTAAAGCACAGCAAACTCTGAACTTAGACGATCAGTGATCAGCATTTTTCCCGGAGCATGAGTAATACAAAATGGCGGTCGACTCTGACGAATAACATTTTGTGGTGTAACGCCACACCCCCAAAAAACAGGCACTTCATTTGGTTTTATTTCAACGGCATCGCCATAGTTTGGGGTTGATATATCGTTAATGCCAATAAGGCTTGGATCGCCAAAGTGAATTGGTGCTCCATGCGCTTTAGGAAAACGAGTTGTGATTTGAATGGCACGAATGGCATCAATCGAAGTGAATGGGCGCATTGACACCACATAGTTTCCACTGAACTTTCCTGATGATTGGCAAGGAATACTGGTGTCATACATTGAGACGTTCTTCCCTTCATCGATATTTCGGATGGATAAACCAGATTGTATTAACGCCTCTTCAAACGAGAAAGAGCACCCTAAAATAAAAGTAACTAAATCTTCTCTCCATAATGTGGAAAGATCAGAGACTGCTGTTTCAAATTCGCCATCATAAAAAACATGATATTCAGGAACGTCAGTTGATAAATCAATATCCCTCCCGATCGATTGCAGGTACTTTTCTCCTGGTTGGGTAACATCAATTAAAGGACACGCCACCGGATTTTTTTGACAAAACAGTAAAAAATCGGTTGCCCACTCAGCTGGCAATATAACAAGGTTGGCTTGTAAATATCCTGCAGCACAACCCGTTGTCGAATCCGTAAATTGATTATTTCTAATAAGATTACGCAATTCTTTAAGAGGCAGTGTATTGAGCGATAGTCCTTGATCCATATAACAATCCTTTCGTTATTTGTAATTTTATCGTTAACCAAGAGTTACATTACTGCTTATTTATATAATGTCTATTCGTATTTTTCTGCTATTCTTGATAAAAAAAATTTATCACCCCTCAACAAATTAATAAAAGAGAGGCTTAAATGCTCAATTTAAAACAGCTGGAAACGTTTGTCTGGATAGCGCATTTGGGGAGTTTTCGCCAAGCAGCAAAGCATTTATGTACAACACAGCCTGCCATCTCTACGCGTATTGCAAACCTCGAAGAAACACTTAATACGGCATTGTTTTATCGTGATACTGGTTCAATTTCATTAACAGCCAAAGGACGTGAATTATTACCTTTAGCCGAAAAGTTATTGAGCAACGCCGATCAATTACAAGTTTTAGCAAACAGTGCTGAAGCAATATCTGGGATTTTACGGATTGGAGTTTCTGAAACGGTCGTACATACATGGTTACCGCACTACTTAGCGCTTATTCATCAGAATTTACCTCACTTAGAGGTAGAGCTTATCGTTGATGCCACCATAAATTTACGAAAAGAATTGCTAGCACGAAATATTGATATCGCGATTTTATTAGGAGTAGTTGATGAACCGAATGTGGTTAGTCAAGCCATCTGTAATTACGATTTACACTGGGTGGCAAGCCCGGCATTACAACAAACACAAAAGAATAAAGTACTTAACTTTGCTCAATGGCCGTTGATTACCTACGCCCGAAACACGTCACCATACTATGAAATAGAACGTTATTTTAATACGCACAATAATCAAGCTACACGCTTCTACTCTGCGAGTTCTCTATCCGCTAGCATTAGACTCGCTGAGAGTGGCATTGGTATCGCTATCCTACCTAAAGAAGTCATACATAGTTCTCTACAAAACAATACGCTAGAAATAATTGAAGCAGACTGGTCACCAAGTCCGCTTCAATTTTCTGTTGCTTATATTGATACGCCAGTAAATCTGATGACAATAGAGTCAGTTAAACTTACTTTTGAGGCCGTGAAACAATATAAAAACGTTAACTAATTTAACAAAGAAGGATATCCCCAACCGTTTTCATTTTTTATCACTTTTTCTTCGGTTAAATATTGATACAGTGTTGGAGCTAAAGAACCGTTCTCTTCAATGATAAGTGGTGCCATCTTATTCTTTATAGGCTTACCCCAAAACCCTAAGAACGCATCTTTCTCTAAATAATGCTCTCCAGCATGACGACCTGGCACCTTGGTGTTAAAGCCAACACCAAACTTAGGAAATAAATTGATCGTTCCTGCTCTGTCTTCTTCATACAAATAAGCTAATTGGTTTACCACATCAGGACGAGCTGTAAATGATGTTAATGTTCGCCATTCTCGCTCAGTACACCATGAACTCTCTTCATTAGCATCAGCTGAGATCATGCAACGTTGGTATAATTCATCATATTGCTTTTGTTCGGTCTCGTTTAGCTGTGGTTTATAGATATTAAGTACATCGACCTCAAGTAATTGAGATGAACCAGCAACAGGTTGATAAAACAGTCGGTTGCCCTTCTTAGAGATCAATTCATCAACTCTTATGTCGTCTTTAAAGCCAATCACTCGTATCTGACACTCATTCAACGAACAAGGTGTTTCTCTCACAACTAAATAATCTAACGACTCTTTTAAACGTGAAGCAATTTCATTCACAATATTAATCGGTTGAGCTTTAGGTGCATTAACGGGTATCCATGTTGTGAGTTCGCTATACGTAGGTTGTACTTTCCATCCTTGTTGAGAATTAAAAAAGTCCATCATAAAATTACCACCAGCAGTAGAAGCCACAACAACATCAACCTCTTTATTACTCTCATAATTTAAGGCGTTTGTAATTTTTGGACCTTCTCCTTCATCCGATGATATTTTTTTAATGACTAATGGGTAATCTAGCTCAGCCTGAAGCGTTTCAAATACTTGTTTCTCAGGGTTTAATGAATAATAAACTGGAGCCAAACCATGATCGCCCGCCATTCCCCACAACGTGCGATCATAAACATTAGCGGATTTATACACACCTGAAATTTGCGTTAACCAATAATCCAAGCGGTTAAGCTCACCCGTTGGCATCAATATTTCATCACTAAAAGGGCCTGTAAAATGAGCAAAGTGATCTGGCCATGGGTTATAAATAAGGGCGTAATCCGGCATCCCTTTTTGCTCTAACTTAGAGAGCGTTTCTAATTGTTGCTGAATCTTCCATTTCTGTGTGAGCTTACTGTAAATATCCAATACAAAAATATTTTGATAAATGCCAATTTCTTCAATTAGCTCTGCTCTCATTTCTGTTATGGTTTTTTCTGTTTTTGCTCTTTGAGTTAATTCACGTAAACACCGTTTTTCCCCAAAATCACGCAGGCTTTCTCCTGCCCCTAAATTAACTAAACCATCGTAAGTTGTATGTGCATTCCAATCATACTGAGCATTGCAGTTGAGCGTAACTAAGTAATCTAGGCGATCAAACATAGTTTGAACTTTATTTGCATCCATTAATCGATCTAACTGCAACGCATCATTACCAAAAAAGTAATAGGCACGGTCATCTTGCCTGTCAACGAAGTGGAAATTAGGGATCCCAGTTCCTCCCTGACCAGAAACTTTTGCCCCTGTTTTGATTATTGGTAAATTACGAACACTTATCGTAGGTGTTGATGAAATGCCAACATTAACAATGCTCTTTTCATACTCTTGGTATAACTGGCTAAAGAAAGGCAAATAGTTTGGGTCTTGATAACCCTTTTCTACCATGGTTTTTAAGAAAGTAAGTTGCTGTTCATGCTCAGGTTGAGAAGTTGGCTCCCCCTGAGGTTTATATTCATTGCGATTTAAATGGTCTTGATATATCTGCTTTAAAAACGTTTTTTCTGTTGGTGTAACTAAGCCTTCAATAAGTCCTTGTTGCAGGCCATCTACCGTAACTTGTACGGCCAATCGACGCTGTTGACGTGATGCTAAATATGCAACTAAAGTGTCAGGGTTGTCTTTAAATGTTTCTTGTAACCACGAATTTAATGCAATTTGTCGTTGCTCTTGATACACAAATTGACGATAAGATTTCAGCACGTTAAGACGAACAAAATCAATCAATGTTATGGTCAGGGCTTCTGCTTTATTATTTACTTTGTTTTTATTCTCGGGTTTACCATCTGCAATAATAAGCTCTAATGCACTTCGCATCTCTCCCTTATCCATACCAAGCACAGATTTCTCTAAACCAGATAATATAATTGGTTGAATCTTATCGATAATGGCTTTGTCTTCCGGGCTATCTGAAAGATACGTATAGCGATCAGGTAAGGTATTAAGATCTTTCCACTCACCAATTTGAACCAACTCATCATAAACCACTACCATATTGGCGATAAATTTACGATCAACCTTCAATCCTTGATGATGTCCTTCTGATGGTTTCGATGCATCTTCTTCTTTTTGAAGCTCATTAAGTGTGAACAAAGAATGGCTAAAACGCTGTAATTCTTCTTCACTGTATTTAGTTTTTAAATAAGCTTTAAACGCATCTTCATTATCCATGTTTCCGTATTTATCAACGAAAGTATAAAGAAAATGCCCAAGAGGGATGGCGTAATAAGGATTAGATAATTGTGCAATAACCCGTTTTTTGACGCTACTATCAAGCGGTAGGGATAAGATGTAAGCATCTAGCGTAAGACCTGCAATAGTAAAAATAGCAGCGTCACGAACGGTGGTTGTCGTATAAGTAATAGAATCATTGATTTGATGTTTTAAGATCTCGCTTGAATTAACAATGCCGCCAACAACAGGCACTGCACTGATATTTGCGGAACATGGCAAGCTCAACATAGACAATGATAACGCACTCATTCCTAATAACGACGACACCGTTCTTTTTTTCACTTTAATTTCCTTTTCCATATTGCTGAACAATGCTGTTCAGTGGTGGCATTTTTAAATATTTATAATTACACATTTGAATGTAGCCAACTTCTCGTTCTGGTGAAAACCAAAATTCAGTCACCATTCCATCAAGAGAATAACCTGAATGGCTATAGAATTCACCACCGTATAAATTCTTTGCTATTAAGCCATTAACGTATTTTGAATCGCCCATTTTAAACTCTACCGCTCCCCAATACGTTGTAAATGCTGGGTATTCACCTTTAGATAACGCAAGTAACTTTTCACGGGCTTCATCCGCATACTTAGGTTTAATTAGATGCTCCATCCATTTTGCCATATCAGGCACCGTACTTTGTATTCCACCATCGCCTTGACTTGGTAACATGGTGTGGCTGTGAGCATAATTACCGTATTTATCGACATAATAACTGGACGCTTTCCAGTTAATCAGAAAATTATCTTTCATTGATGCTTGAGTGTTGCTCATTTTTAAAGGAATGAAAATTCGAGAGGCTATTTCATCTTCAAACTTATTGTTGGTTACTTTTTCAATAATATCAGCAAGTAATACATACCCTGTATTGCTATATGAGATTGAGGTTCCCGGAGTAAATGTGGGGGATTTTAATTGTTTACTAAAACCGACAATTTCTGAAACAAGTATGATTTATCGACCATCCCACCCCAGAGCGCAGTATTCAATTCTTTATCATTAGTTTTAAAGCGCTTCATTAAATAAAGAGCGGACTCTGCATCATTTAAATAATCAGGTATGCCACTTTGGTGATGAATTAAATGAAAAAGTGTGACGTTATTAAACCAATCAGGGCCATCTTTATAAAAATCTGCCAACGTTTGTTTTTGAGATAACTGCCCCTCAGATTCCAACGCCATAATAATATAAGCTGTCATATGCTTACTGACAGAGCCAATATCAAAAACAGTTTTATTATCAATAGGAACTTGATATCGAATATTTGATTGGCCAACATAAAGTTGCTCAATTAATTTATCAGATTTAACAATACCCACACCGCAACCGGGTGTTTCATTATCTTGAATGGTAAAATACTGGCCAAGATTAAGATCTTTTGCTGATAACGCCGAAGATAATAATAAAGGTAATGAGATGAAGCTTAACGTATAACGATTCATGGAAGTCCTCTACATAACTCATAACATTGAATTTTATAGAATACTCCCACCACATCTTAATGTTGTAACTTGAGTCGGAATTACGATTTACAATTCACTTTTATGCAATTGATTTACTTACCAATTACATTAGCTTTCATATTATAAACCAAATCCAATCTTAGGCTGACGACAAACAGATCGCACGCCCCATGGGGTTAAATCAGGTTTTGGCTGCCCTTCAAAATCACCAAGACAAATGTATCCCTTAGAAAGGTAACGATATAAGAAGTCACCTCCATCTAATGAACCTGTTTTATCATCACCAAATGGCAAATAAATTCGCTCAACACGAAGATCTGGTGCTTTTTTAAATGCAGGATATGCTGTTGAATTAACTTGGCGTGAATCTAAGCTATTGAGAAGTGCTTTATCTGACATTTTAGCTTTCATACGGCTAAAAATCATGATCATTCGTTTCTGTCTTTCTGAAGAGACGATTATCATTTCCATTATTGGATTTCCTTTGAAACGAGAAAGTATATAGTAAACCCCTTCTCACAACCATGTTTACTCTACATAACCGGCGTCAATTGCTGAATCAGGCAACGATATTCATAACAATCAATAATTTCACCATCGACGAAAGCAAACTCAGGCTTAAATCCTACTTGTTTAAATCCATTTTTTGCTAAAACTTTCTGAGATGCGGCATTATCTGTCGATGCTACTGCATTTATCGATGATAATTCATATCTGTTTTTCCCTATCTCTAACAGCTCTTTTGTGGCTAATGTTGCTAAACCTTGCGAAGTAAACTCTTCCCCAATTCGATATCCGATTGAACCGCTGTTTTTTACTCTATCGATATTGTATAAATTTGCCCTGCCGAGTATTTGACCATTTTCATCTTTAATCAACGTTGGATAAAGTAGCCCTTTTTTATATTCAGCCAGACAAAAATTAACGTGATCTTTTATGCCATTATCATCAAAAAAATCATCGTCTCTGGCTTCAATGAAAGATTCAAACCACTCTTTATTGTTTAGTTCAAACTCTAGTAATGCCGACGCATCACTTTGTTTTAGTAATTCTAATTTGACCATTATTAATCCCTCTTATGTTATTTCCCTTAGCAATGGCGTTAACTGAATTTACGTTAATATTATGTTGCTATAAATTGATTATAGACAAAAAAAAGCCACGATATGTGATCGTGGCTGACTATTTAAATCAAAGCGATAAATTGATTAAAGACCTTTCACATACTGATTATGTGTATTAATAGGTACCATTGAATATAACGCTTCTTGAACCGCCGTTTCACCTTTAACCAGAGCCTCAAAGTGCGTTGCTAACTCAACAATATCCGCTTGTTCTTTAGAACCACCACCAATATTGGTTAGATCAATAAAGAATTCATCAAACAAATCAGATAAATCATTAACGACATCCATGTTTAAGAATTGCTCATGGTTATAAATACTTGGGTAGCCACCTTTTTGCTTATCTACAGCAAAAGAGACCCCTTTCATGTTCGTAATGGTTGTCGCTTTTTCACACTTAATCATACAACCCGCTTCAATCGCACGCTTATTACAACCAACCGTTTGTTGGAAGAAACATTGACGACTTGTCATCAACAAAATTGGATGATAAATGCTGTAAAGTAACTTAAAGTTTTCAGGACGACGAATGTGTTTCATTTGTCCTTGATTTATTTCGTTAGAAATGAACGCACCAGCACAATTAAACTCTTCTTTTAGTGTAATTAATGCGTGTGAGTTGGTGGTATTCATGAATGGACCCGCAACCCACTCAATTCCCATTTCATAAGCTTTATAAGCAATACCAGTATTATTAGTAACAATACGTGCAGGTTTTACTTCTTCAAGGAATTTCACCGCTTCATTATAATCTTTACCAATCAATACCGCAGGGAACCATGGGATCAATCTTGGATTTTCTGAAAAGATGTTGATGTACGTTTTATCATTGCGTCTAAAGCTTTCTGGTAACTTAAAGTAAATATCTGCATCAGTGGCATCACATATTTTTAAGTCGGCAATATCTGCGATAAGCATAGATAGCTTAGGTTGCTGTTCAACTTTCGGCTTCTGAGCTAATTTTGGTAATTCAACATGTTTAATAACGGCTTTATTTCCATTTAAACGATACGCAATCTGATCTTTTAAATCTGAAAGCTCTTTAAATGGCAGGATTAAACCTTCATCAACTTGAGAAAAATCATAGCCAGAGAACTCATAATCGCTATTAGAAACCCCTTTAAAGCGTTTCTCTAGCTCTTTTTGTGTAATTGACTTCTCACCAGCAGCCATAAGTAACGATGTCGATTCTAATTCAAAGATCTCTTTTGAAGTTGCTACCACTACTTTTAATGGACTATCAAGTTGTGCTTTAAATGCAATGGATAATGGCAGTTTTGAAATATCTAGATCTTGAATTTTCTCACGTAGTTCTTCACCAAGATTGTCTTTTGCTGCGTTCAATTCAGCTTTAACATCATGAATTTGAACCACATCAATGGCATTACTTTTCTCTACCGCATGAGTAACACTGTGATCTCTAGGGTTATCGATGAACATGTCTTTGGTTAAGTTACCAGTCAAAAATGAATTGGTAAAATCACGGTTAAACACTTTGTGAAGGTTTGAATCATCTTCTAATAAATCACCAGACTCGATGAATTTATTGATGTTTTTGCGCCAATTATCAATAACTGTATAAACGTAATGAGAACCTTTAATACGCCCTTCTACTTTTAAAGAATCAACTTTGGCATCGACCAGATCAGGCAAATCAAAATACGCTGAGTTGTCTTTTAAGTTTAGAGGGTATTTGTTACCAACCGCTGTTTCTTCATATTCATCACGGCATGCTTGGCTACAACGCCCACGGTTACCTGAGTTACCCGCACTTACTGATGTTGAATAACATTGACCAGAAAATGCAATACATAGTGAACCATGAACAAACACTTCGGTTAACACATCATGCTCATGAGCAACAGCAGTCAGTGATTTCACTTCTTCAATATTGAGTTCACGAGATAAGTTAACACGAGAAGCCCCTAACTTAGCTAAGAATTTAATTTGTCCTTCATTATGCGTAGTTAATTGCGTTGAGGCGTGAACATCGAGTGTTGGGAAGTATTTTTTCACTAAATCAAACATAGCTAAATCTTGCACAATAATGCCATCAACTGATGTATTCACTAGTTGATTAAGTAATTTAGCAATGCTTTTAATTTCATGTTCAAGAAGAACGATATTCAAAGTAAGGAATACCTCACAGCCATGCTCATGAGCAAGGCGTAAAATACCTGTCAATTCATCAAATGAGAGATTGGATGCACGGTTACGGGCGTTAAATACATCTAAGCCACAATAAACGGCATTTGCCCCTGCTGCGATGGCCGCTTTTATCGCTTCTACATCACCGCCGGGTGCCAATAATTCAAGTTTTCTACTCATTCTGAAATTGCTCACTTCGTTTTGCTGTAATAATTTTTGAGGGAGTATTCTACTCGCCTCACACTTTTATTACCAGAAGTAAGGGTTTTTATTGATCCAGATCATGAGGTATAACTATGATTTTCATTAGCAATGACACATATTCGACTTCATTCAAAGTTTAAGGTAACGATGACTATTCCTATTCTCTACTCATTACGACAATGTCCATACGCAATGCGTGCACGCTTAGCTATTCTGTATGCAGGACAAACTGTTGTGCTACGAGATGTAGACATGATGAATAAACCCAAAGAAATGTTATCCATTTCCCCTAAAGGCACGGTACCTGTACTTCATTTTGAAGATACGGTTATTGAAGAAAGTGTTGATGTGATGCTTTGGGCACTAACCCAATCCGACCCAAGGAACTTACTATACCATCATGATTTGCTTCAGCTTCCATTGATGTTGGATCTCATTCAAAAAAGTGACTCTGAATTTGTGCAAATTTTACAAAAATACAGGGCTGCTTCTCGCTATCATGACGATAATGAAATTGAGTATAGGGCTAAGTGTGTCGAATGGTTATCAGACATTGAAGAGCGATTATCTAAACATGCATTTATCATAGGGGAAAGTGCCAGTATCGTTGATTATGCGCTTTTGCCTTTTATTCGCCAATTCTCTCGAGTAGATAAGAAATGGTACAACATCGCTCCTTTGCCACATTTAAGAGCTTGGCTTGTTCGCCATTATAACGACCCTATTTTCTCTAAAGCCATGACGATCTACCCTAAATGGAACCGTGATGCTGAACCTGTCATTTTCGGTTAAGATTCCCCCATATAACCACTGAAACAAAGAGAGCGCTCCATCTCAACAAAATGCTCATCTTCTCTGACAATTTGATAGCCTAACGAAAGATAAAAGTTGATAACCGATTTATTGACTTTGAATGCTGATAAGCAAGATTTTGTGACAGCGTCACTATAGTGTTTTTGATAACACTTCATAACTGCGGTGCCTACGCCTTTATTTTGGTATTTTTCAAAAACAATCAATAAGTGAATATGAATCGTACTTCTAATGGCGTCGGGCTTAGTGCAAATGATCCCTAGGCGCTCACCATTATACATTATCCAATCAAACCACTCTTTTTGGTATGACTGATTAAAGCGCTGTTGTTGGTACAACTCATCCCAACCCAGCGCTTCCTCTATCGTTGGTTTCAAGTACTTTTTGTAAATAGAGAATAAGGACGGATACTCACAATCAGTTACTCGTTGAAATATGATTTTATCCATAACATTATCCTTATCTCATAAATCCATGACTCATACTTGCAATAGACTCTTTCAGTTTAGACCATCATGATGGTTTCACTTAACTACCACTACAATTTCTTTAAAAATTTGATCTTACTATTGTCGCTTGAGCCTTCATCTTCGTAGCCTGAAATGTGATATCCACTAGAGATAAGCAGTTGCAACATGGCAGGATAGCGATTCATCGATTTAACACTGATCGCTTCATAACCTTGCTTTTTAGCCCACTCTTCTTGGGTCACTCTTAACTGAGTTGCAATGCCTTGCTTTCTTGCACTTGGGACGACACCACCTAGCCAACTATAGAATTCAGAGTCAGAAAGTTGGTAGCCCATCTTATACGCTACTGGAATACCTTCAGAGACAGCAACTAAGATAAGGTGCTTTTTATCATTTAGACGTTGTGTCAGTTTCTCATGTGTATTTCGGTTATCAAATTCAGGGATTTGTTGATCAACAATAAGAACGTCTGCCACTGTGCCTTGATGTATTTCTATTTTCATTTTACTTTCCATCTAAAACCATCGTTTTTATTTTGTATGCTTTTTCAAAGTGATCTAATTTATGTGTTGATATCCACCATGTCGCCGCTTCCATTAACAGCTCAGAGTCATCATTTTTATTAGCAAAAAAAGCATAAAAAGAGACACCAACGTTATCTCCCTTTTGTTCTATTTTTTTATCACAAACCGCAATTATTTTATCTCTTAGACTTTGTCGCATTATCTAACTCTTGACTCTTCAAAGAACAAACTCATTATTCAATCGGTAAATTGTGATTACTTCCCCAATCAGCCCATGAACCATCGTATAAAACGACATTTTTATAGCCAATTGAAACCGCTGCCAAAATTAAAATACAAGCCGTTATGCCTGAACCACAACTGAAAAATACCTTTGTTATATTTGATGGTACTCTTTCTTGAAAAATAGAGTTCAAAATCTCTTTATTTTTAAAGGTCGTATTATCTAACAACATAACAAATGGGAGATTTTTAGAACTTGGAATATGACCGCTACGAACCCCTTCACGAGGCTCAGCTGCTTTACCTAAAAATCGCATCTCACCACGTGCATCTAAAATGACGGTATCTGTATCGATAACGTGAAGAATATCATCTGAATCACAAGCTAAATGCCTATTCGGCTTAGCAACCGCATTACCTAAAGAAGGTATTTGTTGGTAAGAAGTAACGACTTCCCTCTTTTCTTCTTGCCATTTTGGTAAGCCGCCATCTAATACATAAACGTGCTCAAACCCCATTACTTTAAATGTCCACCAAGCACGTGGAGATGAGTAGATTCCTTGGTTATCGTATATCACAACTATAGAATCTGAATTAATACCAAGCTCTTGAACGGCTTTTGTAAACTGTGGTTCTGTTGGTAATGCATGAATTTGAGAAGAAGCGTGATCGCAAAAATCCAACTCAATATCAAGCTTACGCGACTTCGGTAAACAACAAAACTCGTCATAAACAATCGGTTCTTTACCAACAATATTCGCCATATAAGCATCAACAATGACAAGATTAGTATCATTAATATGTTCTGCTAGCCACTCGGTAGTAACTAATGGGTTATCAGCTAATAATCGATTCATGATGACTCCCTATTTGGTCTCTGTTAGCTATCATACGTAATGTTCATCACATCAGGGTGAATAAATTCATAACCTAACGCTTCTTTTATTTTATGATTACTGATGATTTTAAATGTTTGTTCATTGGATTCGATAAACGTTGGTGTTTCAACGCCAATACGTTGCGTTGCTTGTGTATAAAACTCACGCTTACTTGGATGAGTATCAGCACACGCATTAAAGATCTCATTCCATTTTTCTTGCTTAATAATTTGAGTGATCAGCCCAATACAGTCATCCTGATGGATCATATTTACTGGTGCATCAGGGTTACTCACAGAGCGCCCACTTTTGGCAAAAAAGCGTCCTGGATTCCGTGAATACCCTACAAGTCCGCTAAATCGAATTACGGTTGTTGTGAACTTGGTCGACTGCATAAATAAACGTTCAATCTGTGATAATGCAGAAGAAGGTATGGTTGCATCTTCTTCGGTAACTACTCGATTCGCGTCTTCATAAACCGATGTGGAGCTTACAAATAGCACATGTTTTATCGACGAGGCTTCAATAATAGGAATTAAAGCGGTAAAGCCTTCGATATTTTTTGATGGTATCGCAATGATTAAAACATCAGAGGTTAGAAATTGACTCCATGATTGTTCGACAGCATCGATATCTAATAAATACGGTTTAATATGATTTTTTTCTAATTCACTTATTTTGCTCGAACTTCTTATAGAGCCTTTGACCATAAAACCAATATCAATGAGGTGTTTTGCTAAAGGCAACCCTAACCAGCCACATCCCAGTACGCTTATTGATGTCATAATAGTCCCTAATCTTTATTTAATTTATATCTAAAGCAAGTACTAAACGATCTTCGCCAAGACCAAAATAGTCCTGCTCTTCCTTCAATAAATAGAATCCATAGGATTGATATAGTGCGTATGCTTTTTTATTTTTTGGGCATACGGTTAACAATAGCCTGTCATACTCTTTTGCCGTTGCAATTGCCGTTTCAAGCAATTTTTTCCCAAGGCCACAACCTTGTGCTGCTTTTGATACCGCGACCGCTAATATCCAAGCATCACCTTTAACCACACTTGATGGTACTTGCAATACATAACCAAGCGTCTCATCCTCTTTTTTAGCGACTAATAAACCATCAGCCCAACAATCAAATGCTTGTCGAATAAAGAAAGATGGATAACCATGATCACCAAAAGCTTCAGTTTCAATATCAAAAATTCGAGTCAAATCGGCTTTTCCTGCTGTGCGAATACTTACCATCAATACATTTCCCTTTCTACTTCATAAATCACATTGTGTATGTGCTTTTGTTTATATTTCATACTATTTGAAACAACTCGCATTGTTAAAACAGATATAACGGATGAGATAACCAAATCTACTAAAAACTCCTATAGTTATTCCAACTTAATTTCGTTTTAAAATTATCACAAGGAACGTTAATCATGTTTAAACTCGCTCTTTTACCTTCATTGCTAGCATGCAGTTTTGCAGCTAATAGTTTTACAATGAACCCTCAGCCTGACCCTGATAATCCAACAGGTTATGTTGTATCTAAAGCTGAAATTAAAGCAGCTGAAGATGCGAAAACATTAGACCCTATGTACGATGTTTGGGCTAAAGCATTAGAAACTCGTCCTAATAGCGTTGTTGAAGCCATTGATGCGGGCGTTCCTACTAACCCAGATAACGTGAAACGTGTTGAACGAGTTTTTCCGCAATCTGAATGGTTCTTCCTAACCCAAATGGCGGCTCCAGAATATACTTATACTCGCTTCTTACGTGCTATTGGTAAATTCCCTGCGTTCTGTGGTGACTATACCGATGGACGCGATGCTGACGCTATTTGTAAAAAATCCATTGTAACGGCATTTGCACATTTCTCACAAGAAACAGGTGGCCATATTGCTGTAGATAACGTATCAGACAATCCATTAGGACTTGAAGAATGGCAGCAAGCGCTTGTTCACGTTCGTGAAATGGGATGGTCAGAAGGTCAAGAAGGTTATACAACAGGTTGTGGTCAAAATGATTGGCAAAACAAGCGTTGGCCGTGTGCAGCAGGTCAAGGTTACTTTGGCCGCGGTGCTAAACAGCTTTCTTACCACTTTAACTACGGTGCTTTCTCGGAAGTCATGTATGACGGCGATGCGACTGTATTATTAAACAATCCAGGTTTAGTTGCTGATTCTTGGCTAAACTTAGCATCTGCTATTTGGTTCTTCTTAACACCGCAAGCGCCAAAACCAGCAATGCTTCACGTTATTGATCGCACATGGACACCATCACAACGTGAAACAGATGCAGGAATTGGTTACGGATTTGGTACGACTATCAACGTAATTAATGGTGGTATCGAATGTGGTGAACAGAATAAGGATAAAGGACAACCAGTTAACCGTATTCGTTACTGGGAAGGACTGTCTTCACATTACGAAATCCCAGTAGAAGCCGATGAGAAGAATACTTGTTGGCAGCAAACTCCTTACGGTAGCTTGAACCTAAATGGTGCTACGGATGTGCTTTACACTAACTGGGATGGTAACTGGAAATATTACCCAGATCGTCCAGAAGGTGCGTCTTTTGAGTGTGAATTAGTTGGCTTCCAAACCGCCTACTCTGCGCTTGTTCCTGGTGATTATGAAAAATGTGTCACTAACTTCTATGGATCTCATGCAAATTGGCCTGAAACTCGAGTAGTAGAAACACTACCAACAGACCCATCTGAACCAACGGATCCGACAGACCCAACAAATACATGGGATGCAAACAAAGTTTATAATACAGGTGATCAAGTTGTCGTTAACGGCGTGACTTATCAAGCTAAATGGTGGAACCAAGGTGATAACCCTGCAACAAGTACAACTGGTGTTTGGGAAAAAGTATAATCAAATATAATAAACATGGGCCGTTTCGCGGCCCATTTTCCATTCTTATTTAAAATAAATTCATAAAAACAGAATCATTAGCTGCAAAATTAAGTTTAATATTACCCACATGTTGAGTTGGAATCATTGTCTGACTATCTCCAATTATTCTTCCTGCAATATAGCAACTTTGATAGCTAGACATTAACTCACTTATCTTTTCTCCAAATTGAGTTTCAACATCAATAGTAAATGATGATTCTGGTTGTGAAATACTATAATTAGGAACCGATGCATCAAAACTAATATTTCTTTCACCATCAGGATAGGTACAGTTTAAAAAGGCCATTTCAAATGAATATTTATGATCAGGAACAGCATCCCATTGTGCAGTAACTAAGCTAGTATTATTAAATACTTCGTACGTGAAATTTTTTGTCGGTTCAGGAAGTCTATCAACCGAACTATATCCGACGAGTTCATTATTACGATACCAATAAAACTCGTAATTTGAACCTGATGTATCCAAATTAGAAAACGTTATTGATGTCGAATCATCCCTTTTATGTAACACACCATCCTGAAGGATCTCCAATCGTTCAATATCAGATACCGTCATTTCGTATGGATAAACTGGTGGTTTATATTGACTATAAAAATCACCTCTAAAATACAGACCGTCATCATGTTCAACATACATAGTATAGGTCAATTCGAGCTCAGAAACAGAATACGTACATGTTAAGCTCTGACCATTAGAACAAAATCCATAAGGAGGATCTGTCTCATCACTTCCACCACCATCACTACCGCCACAAGCAGCAAGTAGTCCAAAACATGGGATCATTAATAAACTCTTTTTCATAATAATCTGTCCTTGATAAATACCTAGAACAATTTTACAAACAAGAATTACACAATTCATTTACATAAATTATACCGAATGATAAGTGTCGCAATTTTGTATTTTAATGAAAACAATCTGCGAGCTACTTCATTATTATTAATTGAACAGTAAAATACATAATTGACTTCATTCAAAACATCATACCTAAAAACAAAGAAAAGCCCTTTAACTCTATAGAATTAAAGGGCTTTATTTACTATGCCGTAGCTAGTGTTAACTGCTTATCTTGATTTTCTACATACCAGAAAGCCAATAATGATACCGCCCAGAATTGAAATAAATATTGGACGTCAGAGGCTCCTGCTAATGTTTGTGTAACAGCCATTGATGCCGTTACAAACAAAGAGGATAACAAGCCTGCTTTCAATAATGTTTTAGGCTTATCCGATAAGATTTCTAATTTCAAGAACGAGGTAATTAATAACACAACAGGTAAAATTTGAAGCACGATTAATACAGGAAATAAATAATCATACATAGGTACAAATATCGCGTCTGTTAATGGTTTTTTCGACCACGTACCTGCTATATATTCTTTCCACCCATCCCAACTATCACCTTGTCGAGTTCCAAATAAAATCCCATAAAACTTATCAACAACTCCGTTTGAAAACCAAAATGGTGCAAACAACATATAAAATGGAAGATATTTAATAATTTCAATCGCTTTTTCTAATTTTTTCATTGTCATTTCCTAAGTATAAAATAAAAATATTTAATTAAATTTATACCAATTCCATTCTCGCACTCATCACACTAAACACAGCTATTAAGCGGTGTAATTTGTAACAGTTAACGAGCAATCACTGAAATTAGTATTACTTAGGTTTTTATTCTAGAAAAACGCAGAATCTAAGATGCCGACGCCGAACCTTCTGAACTTGTCGTTCTATGGGTTCAATAAAGATTGGAGGTGAATGGAGTAAAGGGATAACAACGAGAGCAATCGCTATGAATAACCAAGCACCTAAAAGTAAATCGTGCATGCTATTTTCAAAGGATAATAAGTGCTCAACCAATTCGCATTTAGGCGCTATCGGCTGAGAATCACTTCCTGTCACCGCCTCTAATTGGTGTACTTTTATTTGCGCCTCAATCAAGTGTTCTTTACAACTTGAAGTTACACCAATCAATTGACTAAAACAGATAAACACACTTAAAAGAACTAAGCATAATAATAGCTTAGCTCTAAATTGTTTATTTCTATTTGAAATAAGTGTGCTCATAAATATCTTAGTAATAAGTTGAATATCAATTACACCAACCCTAACAAAGAATCTCTTTGATATAAATCAGTTTTTTACTTATCAATAAACCATCCCTTGATTAATATTGATCTAATACTCGTGTTTGAGCTAACTTAAGATAAGAGTGCAATTCATTATTCTTGTACTCTATTGCTGAATGAATATTTACAGATGAATTCGCCACAACCACGAAGTCATATTGATTTTCGTTCTTAAAAATTGATATGTGTAGCAAACCATCAATGAGTTCCCAATGCCCTACCGTTTTTAATCGCTCAAACAAAGTAAACTCAATTAAGCTCCCATTTTGACTAAATATAAGCTCCGTAATATAGCCAGCCGTACACGTTTTTATCCAGTGTGATTCAAAGATTTCTTCAAGTGAAAAATCTCTTTTTTGCTGACACCATGTAACGAGTTTTTTTCTTGAATATCACAATGAGAAAGTTCATTACGTTCAACAATTGGCGTTCCTTTTACTTCACGTAAAAATAACTGCTGCAATACGGCTTCTTTATTTGGCATACATTCACTCCTGAAATAGTCGTTTATCCATAATAAAAAAGGCTTACCACAGTTTCTGCGATAAGCCTCTCATTCAATCAAAACGTTTTATTGGGTCGTTATCAATAACTACACCGTAACGCTTTTTGTGCAATCTACCGATGATTTACTTTCAAGCTCTGCACTCTTCATACGTAGAACCGCAATCGGTCCGGTAATAAAAGTAACACCAACCAAGAAAGAAACCGGTACAGCTGTAATTACGATAAAGGATTGAAGTGCATTTAATCCACCATCACCTGCAATCAATAAAACGCCGGCAACCACACCCATCATAACCGCCCAAAATAGACGCTGATATCTTGACGGTGTATCAGTGCCCTCTACTGCCATTGCAATAGAATAAGCCATTGAATCACCTGTTGTTGCTACAAACGTCGTTGTAAGTACAAGGAATGCAGGTATCAATAAGAAACTAAAAGGTAATTGAGCTAATGATGCTAATAACACCGCAGGTAAGCCCGCTTCTTGCAATGGTTGAGAAATGCTACCCGGAGTTTGTAACTCAAGGAAAATCCCTGTTCCACCCAATGATGAAAACCAAAAGTTGGTCGCAATTGGAGCAATAATTGCTACCGTAATAATCAACTCACGAATGCTTCGGCCTTGAGAGATACGTGCAATGAAAATAGCCATCATTGGAGCAAAACCAATAAACCATCCCCAGAAGAACCACGTCCACCACGAATTCCAAGAAGGGTCTGCAGTACTCAAACTCATTTCAGGTAAATGCTGAATATAAGTACCAAAAGCCATACCAAACTCTTTAAAGATAAAACCGGTAGGACCAAGAACTAAGATCGCAACTAATAATGCAACAGCACCAATAACATTCATACGACTCAACCATTGTAAGCCCTTGTCCATGCCAGAGAAGGCCGAAACAGAATAAATGCTAACAATCACGGTCAAAATGATGATTTGGCTCATCAGCGAGCTTTCAAGCCCTGTCAGGACTGTCAGACTGTAACTTAACTGTGTTGCTAAAAATCCAATAGGTCCAATGGTTCCTGCTGCTACAGCAATAATAGAACAAGCATCAATGACCGAACCAATCCAATGGTTCTCCAATTTGTCACCCAAAATAGGATACAACAATGCACGAGGACGAAGTTTTACACCGCAGTTATAGTGGGCATACATAAGAACAATCGTACTTAATGTGCCAAGCACAGCCCATGCTAAAAATCCCCAATGTAAAAAGCTTTGGCTTAAAGCTGGAGCAACTGCTGCCAACGTGCCACCTTTAACATCAGAAAAGCTTGGTGATGGTGTAATGAAATGGAAAATAGGTTCAGCTGCTGACCAAAACACGCCTCCGCCTGCAAGCAGAGTACACATGATCATTGCCACCCAACGAAAGGTACCTATCGTGGGTTTGATTCACTGCCCATCTTAATTTTGCCATAACGGCTCATCGCAATGATAAGAGCTAAAACAAAAGTGATGATCATTAGCCACTGCCACCAATAGCCGAACATGGTCGAAACCGACATGAACAAAGATTGAATAGTTGCAGTAAATGCTGAGAGATCAACAAAGGCAGCTAAAAGAAATAGAAGGATAAATCCTATTGTGAGGGTTGGAACAAGTTTGTCGCTAGTTTGCTTACTATTTGTAGACATAAATATCTCACTTGATGCGTGAGGGACGGAACTCTAGCAGCTTAAAAAACGTAAAACCAGTGAAATATTTTTCAACTTTCCGATTTTCTAGTGAAAAAAATATGAATATAATCACAAAAAACGAACATTACGCCTAAAAATCAGATAGTTATAAAATCAACCATAAAATAATACAAACAACCAAAAAATTTACACTTTTATCAAAATAATCCATTCTGGGTAGGCTGTTTTTTAATCGTTAATTATATTCTTCATGGTTCATTTATCTCCTGTAAAATTCATTTTATATTCATATTCGCTGCTTTATACTTAATCTCATAGCGAACTATTGGGATAAATCATGCTTAAAAAATCTGTCATATACCTCGCCGCTCTTCTCTCTATATTCTCTCAGAATGTATTGGCCGATAATCATCAAAATGGGCATCAATTAGTCCAAGATATTCAAACGGCAGATACACGAATAGAGATAGACGAAGATCAAGATGAAGTATATGAAGCGGTTAAATTAGGGCTAATTAAACCATTTTCTGAATTGTATACCACTGTTGCTCAAGACTTTAACGGCCGAATCATCAAGGTAGAACTTGAAGAAGACGATGATGAATGGACCTATGAATTAAAAATCGTACACAATAACAATGTATTAAAAGTTGAATACAATGCGGCTAACCTTGCTATCACAGAAATTAAAGGTCGTGATATTCGAGCAGCACTTAAATAAATCAATCCACAATTATATAAATAGAGATAACAATAATAATGAAAATTTTAGTTGTAGAAGATGACTTACGTTTAGGCGAACAAATTGTAGAAACCCTAGAGTCTGCCGATTGGGTTCCTGAGTTATCACAAGATGGTGTTGATGCATTATATAGAGCAACAACTGAGGAATGGGATGCTATTGTTCTTGATTTAGGTTTACCAAAATTAAATGGTCTAACAGTACTGAAAAGCATTCGTGATGAAAACATTAACACGCCCGTTATTATTTTAAGTGCTCGTGATACGTTATCACAACGTGTTGAGGGCTTAAATGCAGGCGCAGATGACTATTTAACTAAACCGTTTGAAATGGTGGAATTGATTGCTCGCATTCGTGCTCAATTACGTCGAGCCTCTGGCAATGCCTCCCCTATTTTAAAAATTGGTGATTTAAGCTTAGATACCCGCAGTTCCAAAGTTCTGTGGCAAGACCAAGCTGTAAACCTGACAGCATTGGAATACAAGGTCGTTGCTTATTTCATGCACAATCCAGATAAGGTGATCTCTAGAACGACACTTGTTGAACATATCTATAAGCAAGATTTTGATCGTGATTCAAATACCGTTGAAGTATTTATTGGCCGAATTCGTAAAAAAATAGCGCCAAATATCATCAAAACCGTACGTGGTCTTGGTTATCAATTAAACTCATAGAGCAAATCAAGGATAACGATGAAAAAGGCACCCCGTCGTCTTCAGCATACATTTAAAAAATTAAGTTTAAAAAGCCGCTTGCTTCTTGCTGCGGCTTTTTGGCTATCTTCAATGATTTTAGCGGCTGGCATTGGTATTCCAAAACTGGTCAATGATTATCTTATTAAAGATGTAAAACAACAATTAGCCTTATCTATGGATGAAATCACGGCGAATTTAGAAACCAACGAACAAGGAAAATTGGTCTTATTCTCTCGACTTTCTGATCCTCGATTTAATCAGCCTTATAGCGGTCTATACTGGACTGCAAGTACCAAAAAAGATGAACTGCGTTCTCGTTCTTTATGGGATAAAAAGCTCAAGTTTAAAGACAATTCTTTAGATATCGCTCCTACGGTAAAAGGAGCAAAAGACGAAAAACTTATCTATATTCAAAAACACATATACCTTCCAGAAATTAAAGCACCAATAACAATAACCATTGGTGTGGATGAAGATCCCTTAGAAAAAACATTACACCAATTAACAGGACAAGTTTGGGTTATCTTAGGATTGCTATTTAGCGGTGTTTTATTCCTTATTGGTATTCAAGTCAGTTGGTCTTTACGCCCACTTGCTAAAATGCAATCTGAACTTATTCAGCTGCGTAAAGGAGAACAACAAAATTTAAGCCAACACTACCCTCAAGAAATAGCCCTTTGGTTTCGGATCTCAATGCGCTTTTATTTCATTATCAAGAATTGCTGGATCGTGCTCGTAATCATGCAGGCAACTTATCTCATTCTTTAAAAACACCACTATCCGTCCTTAAAAATGAGTTAGAACATTTAAGCGAAGAGGATAAAAAGCGCTTATCTCTGCCTATTAATAAGCTTCAAGAGCACATCGACTACCATTTAGGCCGTGCTCGCATGGCTGGATCAATGAATATTTTATCTGTTGCAACCTCTCCATCCGATCGTGTTGATGCCATATCAATGGCTTTTGATAAAGTTTATGCTGCCCGTGAAATCATGTTAATTAACGAACTTAATAGTGATGACAATATTGCAGTAGAAGCAACAGATCTTGATGAAATGCTAGGTAATTTACTCGAAAATGGCTATAAGTGGGCAAATTCTATGATTCGTGTCCATTCAAAATATGCTGCTGACAATCTCATTGAAATCACAATCGAAGATGATGGAAATGGCATCCCAGAAGATAAACTAGAGCACGTAATTCGACGAGGTGTTCGTCTGGATGAATCAACTCCAGGAACAGGACTTGGTTTAAATATTGTAGACGAAATGGCACACAGCTATCGTGGTTCATTGCTTTTAGGTAGAAGTAAAATGGGCGGCCTAAAAGCAACTCTCACCTTTCCACTTGTGGCTAAATAAATAAACTCGTACGTTATCCATTATTACCAATAGGTAACGTACGAGTCTTGATAACCAATATATCTCCATCGGAATAATAGTCATGTTCTTCATCTTTACTCACAGGTGCTGAATAAGCTTGTTTCGATGTAGATAGATTGTTCGAAAATAAATCGATCGTTCTTTTAAATTTATCTCTTTCTTTATCTACATCTGAATCAATGCTGTGCAGCATAGTCACAATTCCTCGATATGGAGTAAAGGTAAGACCATCATCATAACTTAACGCACCTAACCAAACCTGTTGTTCTCCGCTATTTCTTCCAGCATTCCACCAACGGATATGACTTCGTTTTAATAAATTTCCTGGTAATTGAAAAGCCATATCTTGAACTCGCCCATCCCAAAACAAATCGGATACTGGTGGCGTCTTATTCCTCATAAGTAAAAAATAATCGACTAAATTAATATCATTTCTTGAAAAAGTTTTGTTTTCAATCCACCCAAGTTGATTCATTATCGTCTGAGGATTGTTACCGATAAACACAACGTTAATCGCTTGTGCATCAAAAAAGGACGACTCTCCAGGGAATGCTTTGAATACGGTGCGTGTTTCATCAAAATATAAAGGTTTATCCTTAACATCTTTGATTAAGTCATCGGCTGTCCAAAAAAAATGACTGTAATTTAAATAAGCCACTGCCGCTATAAGGGCAAAGGTGAATTTTAATCCGAGTCTGCGCCATCGATAACGTTTAGCTATGAACAAAAAATACTCAAGAAAATCAGCACCAGAATAGACTGTATATGCTCTATAACAAAAAGCTCAGCTTCTTTTAACAATGGCAGCGTATCAATGCCATAAGATAATAAATATCCCCATAAGACAAATTGAGTAACACCGAGTAGCAAACCAATAGAATTCAATAATGTAAATCGCCCCCAACCAATATGATTAACACCAGCGATAAAAGGAACTATCCACGCTACAGGTCCTAACAAGCGAGAAAAAACAAGAACAGTTGTACCTCTCTTTTGCAATAACAAGCGGCAACGAGCGATAGGACGTCGTGTTTTTGGCAGCCACCTCATTAACCATGATTGAGCATTTCGTCCAAATCGGCGACCAATAACATAGCTAATTTGATCGCCTAAAAAACCGCCTAAAATGACAGCAACGACGCCACTCCAAATACCTTGATGAAGCCGAAAGCCTGCTGCAATTAAAAAAGGTTCCCCAGGAACAAATACATTAGGTCCTATGAGCGCATCAAATAATGCGCCCCAAAACAAAGTCATCGTATCAAACATAATTTACCTTTACGTATAAATTACTTTTGATTTGAATAATGTCCGAACTTATATTCCATTTCGTTATTGCGCATTTCTCCAAACAAGAAACGGCGAACATTAGCTTTTAAATAGGTATACCCCATTCGCAAAAAGCCATCTTGTTCTAAACGACGTGGATCAAACTCAAATGTCATTGGAAGAAAACGAAAACGCCAAGTTCTGCTTGCTCTTTTTACGTAATCACAATCTTCGCATAACGTAATATTTTCATCGAAGCCAAGAAGATCTTTATGCGCTCTTCTAGTCGAAAAAATACACGCTCCAACTGCGGTAGGAAATGCAAATTGAGTTAGAAACAGACCAATATTAAACGTCATATAACCAAGTTTATGAGCAACAGGTAACCCTTTCGAGCCCATATATACGCCTGCTACTTCAAGTCCTTTTTCATTAAGTTGAGTTAATGCTTTAGTAAGAAAGTCTGGAGACAAACGCACGTCAGCATCTAAAAATAATAGACGTTCATGTTTAGCAAGTGATGCTCCTGTATTACGACCTAAACTGACCCCTTGTTTCTCCATTTTATGAACGGTTAAATCAGGAATACTTGCAGAGAAGGATTGTGCAACCTCACACGTCGCATCTGAACTATTTGAATCAACAACAATTACTTCAAAATTTTTGAATGTTTGCTCTGTTAAATCTTCAAGTAAACGGCCAATACGTTTTTCTTCATTTAAAGTAATAATAACAATGCTTAATGGGTTCATAGTGTACCTCCAAGTAAAATGAATTAAGCTACTTGAGGCCATAATAACGAATACTATCTTAACCAATGGTGAGAGGTTTATTCATCTTTGATTCATCCATCGCAGTCAAACTTACTATTTACATATAAATCATCGTTTGTTTTTTATTCAATCTAACATTTCATTTTTAGCTGTAGCACATCATTCTCACCTCATATATTGTTAAATTTGTGTTTAAGAAGGAGAAAGAAATGAAAGTGATAATTCAATACACTCAAACAGGTATGTATAAAGACCATGCATGGGAAGCATCTACAATTAGGATTCAAGGGCAGTATCATGCAGTTACGCCATCCTATGCCGCTCAACTTATCGAGCAAAATAAAGCACAGTTACATACGATAATAGCAATAATATTGTGTTAGTTGATTGATTTTAAAGATTGAAAATTCGATTGGAATTTGATGATTTATCAATAAGATAAAAAGAGAAAGGAAAGCCACACGTCTCAAAATGTGGCTTAATTTGGAACTGTTCGGGGTCATAACCGGACGTGTTAACTATCTAATATCACTGACTTAATTTCAACAGTTTTTGTGAACACAATGGTCAGAAAAAGTACAAATTTTGAAGTTGTTCCGTATTTTGTGAGTCGTGTAACACTAATTAGCTTGCTACTCAACCTACCAAATTATGATATTGCTGTTCTTCTGTCTTTGTTGGCAAATAGATCGTAAAGACGGTTCCCTTTCCAAGTTGTGATCTCACTTTAATTTCACCACCAGTTTGACTTAATAAACTTTGAGAAACAGATAAACCAAGCCCTGTTCCATCACGCTTTGTTGTATAGAACGGGTCAAAAATTCGATTTAGTTGTTCTCCAGCAATACCACATCCGAAATCTTCTACTTCTATAATCGCACCAAACTCAACTCCTTCATGACACCAAGTTCGACTACGAATGATAAGTTTACCTTTACTGTTCATTGCATGAATGCCATTCATTTGCAGATTGACTAATACTTGCAATAAATGATGGCGATTCACTTCCACTCTTGGTGGCTGCTCAAAATCAAACTCAACCTCAATATCTCGTTTGTGAGCCCCTGTACGAACTAAGGTAACGCTTTCTTCAATGATTGGATTAATGTATTGCCATGTCACCTCATCTTGAATCCCACCTTGTCGACTGTACTGCAATAAACTACGAGTGATATTACGGATTCGGTCTATTTGCTCCATAATGGTTTCTAGCTCTTCAGCTATTACGTGGGCCTCTTCACCTAATTCATATTTAATTAATTCTGCATTACCTAGAATAACAGCTGTAGGATTATTAATTTCATGAGCAATACCGGCAGTCAACTCACCAAGTGATGCCAATTTTTCACTCATTACCAGCTTATCTTGAGCTTGTTTTAGCAATTTTATGTATTGCTCTAATTCCACTGTCTTTTCATGCAAACTTGCCGTTCTTGACTTAACTTTTGACTCTAACTCTTTAGATGCCCTTTGGATCTCTAAATTTCGTAACTGAAGTTGATCAAGCATATTGTCAAACTGCTGCGCTAAGCTGGCCAGTTCATGACTATTATCCAACCCTAAATCCCCAATTCGAACATCTTTACCTAATTGGACAGACTTCACTACAAAGTGAATTTTTTCGATCGGTTGAAATAGATCTCGAGCTCCTCGATGCACAAAAAATGTCGACAATAATAACGTAATAAGAATGGTGATCCCTGCTTCAAGCAAGTTTTGTAAATACTGTTTTAATAACGGCCACTCTAAATAGCCGGTATAAAGCATTCCAATCACATCTCCATTCATATCTTTAATCGGTTGATATGCTGAAATGTACCAATCATTGTAAACATAAGCTCTATTTACCCATCGCTCTCCAGCACCAATAACTTGTGCTTTCACTTCTGGAGATACTTTGGTTCCAATAGCACGGCCTTGGTTTAACTCTTTATTTGCAAAATCAGTATGCAGTGGAACGTTGGTACTAATACGAAGTCCATCTAAAAATAACGTTACTGTCCCTATATTATTGGACGGTAAATCACCTGATGGATAGATCAAATCACGGATTCTATCGACAAGTAATGTGCTGTTATTTAATATAATTCCGCTATCAACAATCCAAGTTAATTTCCCTTTATTATCAAAAATTGGTATTAACGTTCGGCTAATCAAACCACGCTTTTCTATACTTCTATCTTCTTTGTTAGTCACCCAAACCTGTTGTTTCAGTTTAGGATTAATATCCGCTAACTCTTTTTCAGACATGACTTGAAAGAAGGTTCGTGACATACCAATCTTCATATCATTGACTAAAGAAGAAGGCAGCTCATTCATATAAGAAACTGGATGTAACGCAATAAAATCAGAGTTGTATTTACCCGCTTGTTGCGAAACCCACGACTCAAAATCAGGCGCTTTATTTTCAAACTTTTTTTGAAAATAATACGATTCTACAAAGCCTCTCAATTCCGCGCTTTGCTCTCGCTGTAAAAAATCAATACTGTTATTGGCAACAGATAATTTACTGCCAACATCATTCAGTGCATTTTGCCAAGTATAATGTGTAGACCAAAATGCTGTAATGATCACTAGAGCTAATAGGGTTAAGAATAATGGAACCGAGTTCAACCAAAGTAAGCGGTAACGCACCATGGTTTTAATGCGTTTTTTCCAAACCGTCGGAGATAGCGTCATGCGTTTTCTTCGCTCCACTCTTTAAACTTACGCTCTAAAGTTTTACGAGCAACCCCCAACTGCCTTGCAGCTGCAGATTTATTACCATCATGAAGATCCACGACAGTGATGATGTGTGATTTTTCCACTTCTTTTAATGTCCATTTTTCTGGGTAAGTATCTAAGATAGGCATACAAGTACACTCGCCTTCTTTATTCCTTGATGCGTCATCATTTTTATTCTGTTCTTCGTCTTGATGAATTGGCTCATCACCTTGTAATTCAGCCCAATGTTCAACAGGTGGCTTGCCTAATAAAATACAACGTTCAATCATATTTTTAAGCTCACGGATATTACCCGGCCAATCGTAATTTGCCATTGCGACGATATCTTCATGAGCCCAATGCACAGGTTTTACTCCCATTTCACTCGCAATCATTTGCGAAAAATGCTCAGTTAAACATGCAAGATCCGCTTTTCGCTCTCGTAATGCTGGTAGAGAAACCGTCAAAACATTTAAACGATAAAATAAATCTTTTCTGAAATTTCCTTTTTCCACTTCTTCTAATAAATTACGGTTAGTAGCAGCAACAATACGAACATCAACAGGAATTTCTTTTTCAGAGCCTACAGGTCTAATGGCTTTTTGCTCTAACGCTCGCAGCAACGATGATTGCATTCCAATTGGCATTTCACCTATTTCATCTAAAAACAGTGTCCCACCATTCGCTACTCTGAATAAACCCTCACGCCCTTTCTTAGCACCAGTAAACGCACCAGAAGTATGCCCAAACAATTCACTTTCAAGTAAGTCAGGAGCAATAGCCCCGCAGTTTAATGGTACAAACGGCCCTTTGCGTTCACTTAATTGGTGCAAACCACGAGCAACTAACTCTTTACCTGTTCCTGATTCACCTTCAATTAATACAGCTGCATTAGATGGAGCAAGTTGAGCTACCATTTTCTTTAACTGTAACGTTTTCTCTGCATTACCGATGATCTCAATCGGATTCTTCTTCTCAACTTCTCTTTTTAAAGCAAAGTTGGTTCGCTCAACTAAACGACGATCCATGCATCGTTTAACTGCTTGTAGCATGTTTTCAAGATTAAACGGCTTTAAAATAAAATCAGATGCGCCAAGTCGAAGCGCTTGAATCGCCGTATCTAACTCCGCATAACCTGTCATGAAAATCACATCGTAATTACGCGCATCACATGCAACGCTTTCTTGCCACTCTAAACCTGTTTGACCTGGTAAGTTAATATCAAGAATGATTAAATCAAGATGGTGAGATTGTCGAATTTCTTCTGCTTCTTCAATCGTACCTGCGGTATGCACTTGTCCAAATTGTTTACTTAATGCTTTTTTTAGTATGGTTTGCATACCAATTTCATCATCAACAACAAGAACTGAAAACGCATTCCAATCTGATTTTACAACCATATTTATTCCTAATAAGATCTAAAGAGTTATGTGGGTCAAAATGTCCTAATTATTCTAACCTGTTATTCGCAAAATGTATCCTTTCTATTGCGACATTTTGTCCTAATCACATTTTTTATAAGGTTTTTATGTAAGAATCCAATTCAACCACTTAAATATCATTACGTTAAGTGTGTGTTTAAAGGCATTATACTTGGCATAGTGATTGCTTTAGTGGGTACGAGTCTATTCACTTCAGAGCATTATGCTTTGCAAGTTAAACTTCATTACATGGATATAACATGAACAATAAAATTAAGACATTTTCTGCAGTTGCTGCACTGGCTTTAGGTTCTTTCTCTGCGACTGACGTATACGCTAATGACGCAAACGTTGTACGTTTAGCAACGACAACAAGTACTTACCACTCAGGCTTATTAGATTACCTTCTTCCAGAATTCCAAAAAGATTCAGGCTACGAAGTTCAAGTTCTTGCTGCTGGTACTGGTAAAGCATTGAAAATGGGCGAAAATGGCGATGTTGATTTAGTAATGACTCACGCACCAAAAGCTGAAGCAAACTTTGTTGAAAAAGGCTACGGTGTTGAGCCAAAATCACTGATGTACAATGACTTTGTGCTAGTAGGTCCTAAAGCTGACCCTGCTCATATTCACGGTATGAAAGACGTTACTGCAGCATTCAAAAAAATGGCTGAATCTGACGTAACTTTCGTATCACGTGGCGATGATTCTGGTACAAACAAAAAAGAATTGAATCTTTGGGCTCAAACTAAAATTGAACCAAACTTCGGTGGTTATAAAGCAGTTGGTCAAGGTATGGGTCCAACACTAAACATGACTTCTGAACTACAAGCTTATACCTTAACAGACCGTGGTACTTGGTTAGCTTACCAGAACAAACTTGATCTTGAGATCATGGTTGAAGGTGATAAACGTCTATTCAACCCTTACCAAGTAATTCTAATTAACCCTGAGCGTTACAAAAACCTAAACACAAAAGGTGCGCAAGCATTCAGTGATTGGTTAGTAAGCGATAAAGGTCAGGCAATGATTAATAGCTTCAAACTGAATGGTAAACAACTGTTCACAGCGGACGCTAAATAATACATGACTATTTTAGCCACCTCTCAAGAGGCAATTCAATTACTGTTTAGTGGTGATACTGCATTATGGAGCATCGTAGGTGTTTCATTTTCTGTATCCCTATTTGCAATGGCAGTTGTATTATTACCTGCTCTTTTGTTGGCATTTGCGCTTGCTTATGGATCTTTTCCTGGGCGGTGGCTATTACTTTCTATTATGAATACATTGCAATCCGTGCCCACCGTTGTTATTGGGTTGCTACTGTATATGATGCTTTCTCGTGCTGGCCCATTAGGTGACTGGCAACTACTCTTTACCCAAGAAGCAATGGTTATTGGACAGATATTTATCTGTTTTCCAATTATGGTCGCTATGATGCATGGTGCATTTCAGCACAGTGACCGTCGTGTTTGGGAAACCTCATTCACGCTTGGTGCTTCACTTCCACGCGCATTTGGCAGCTTAATTTGGGAGACTCGCTTCCCTATTTTAGCCGCTGTAATCGCTGGATTTTCTCGTATAATTACTGAAGTAGGTTGTTCAATGATGGTTGGTGGTAACATCTTCAACTCTACTCGAAATATTCCAACTGCGATTGCAATGGAAAGCCAAAAAGGCGCATTTGCACAGGGTGTTGCTCTTGGTATGGTGTTATTAGTTTTAGCACTCGTTTTAAACTTTTTACTCTCTATCACTCGTGGTAAAGGGTATTTACGTACTTAGTAGGCATATAACGATGACAATTAGAATAACTGCCGATAATCTATCTATGCGATTTAACGATCGTGTGCTTTTTCATATCCCTCATTTATCTCTTGGGCCAAAAGAATCTGTTTATTTACGTGGCGCAAATGGCGTAGGTAAAACCACTCTACTCAAAATCTTATCGGGTCTGCAAACCGCGACAACGGGTAAGATCAACCTTGATCAACCTCACTGGTCTGTTCGTTTACTAGGCCGTTCAGGTAACAACCAAATCGTTTATTTGCATCAGAATCCATTTCTTTTTGATGGTACGGTTTATGACAATGTCATTTACGGTGTTAAATACACAGCAATGAGCAAGCAAAACAAACGTAATATGGTGATCAACGCCTTACGTATGGTTGGACTTGAGACATTAGCTGACGAACATATTTCTGTTTTATCTGGTGGTGAAAAACAACGTGTCGCTATGGCTCGAGCTTGGGTATTAAAACCGTCTATTTTACTAATGGACGAACCAAGTGCCAGTGTTGACCAAGAGTCCATCGATTTATTAGTAATTATGGCTAAAGATCTACTTGATCGTGGCTCTAGTATTGTCGTTACCAGCCACCAAACCAATGCCTTAACTGAAATTTGTCATCGTCAATGGACCATTTCAGATGCAAAGCTGATAGAATCAACCCCATTAAAAGTGATTGTTAGCAAGGATAAGTATGCTCCAGCCAAAGCAAACTAGTTGGGTAATTTTAGCGGGTGGGCAAGCTCGTCGTATGGGTGGAAAAGATAAAGGGTTTGTTTTATTTCAAGATAAACCACTCATCGAGCACGCTCTAGACACATTGACATCTCAAACTGATCAAATTGCCATTAATGCTAATCGCAGTATTGAAGAATACTCACGTTACGCCGTCACCTTTCCTGACCAATTTAGTGAATACCCAGGGCCTTTAGCAGGTATGCATTCTGGTCTTGTAAATATGAATTCTGACTGGGTTGGGTTTATTCCATGTGATTCCCCTAACCTACCAAACAATTTAGTTTCTTTGCTTTGTAATGCCGTCAAAGAAGATACTGATATTGTGGTGGCTCACGATGGTGAGTACATGCAACCTGTTGTCACTTTAATGCACAAACGTATTATTCCAAAAATTGATGCCTTTTTAACGCGTGGAGACAGAAAAATCATCCTATTATACAAAGAGTGTAATACTGTATTTGCTGATTTTTCTGACTATCCTAACGCGTTTATCAATTTGAATAGTCCTCAAGAACTTGAACAATTTGGAACTTTATTATGAGCTTAACGTCTGCGTCTATCCCTTTATTGGGTTTTGCTGCTTATAGCGGCACAGGTAAAACAACATTACTTGAAAAACTGCTGCCTAAACTGACTGATATGGGACTAAAAGTCGCAGTCATTAAACACGCTCATCATAATTTTGATATCGACCAAGAAGGTAAAGACAGTTACCGCTTACGTAAAGCGGGCGCTAGCCAAATGTTGATCAGTTCACGCTTTCGCAATGCCTTGATCACTGAAACACCCGATGAAGAAACAACGTGTCAGCAGTTAATCAATAAACTCGATCAAACTGAATTAGACTTAATTCTTATTGAAGGGTTTAAACAACTGCCATACACCAAGATTGAATTGCATCGTGATGAAATCGGCAAGCCTTGGATTTTCCCAGAAGATGAGAACATCATTGCGATTGCCTCTGATTCAAAAGCCGAATCTGAACTGCCTCAAATGGACATCAATGATACCGATTCAATCACTTCGTTCATTGTTGACTACGTCAAACAACATCAGCATAAACAGCAAAGTGACCTATCCGCTAACTGTGATGAGTTATCTCCTGCGTTTTTATCTGTTAGCCAAGGCAGAGCAAAGATTTTAGAGGCGATTACTCCACTAAATTCACAAAGTAATGTTTCTTTAGTTGAGTCGATTAATGCATTAGCCGCTCAAGATATTTTATCACCGATTAATGTTCCCCAACATAACAATTCAGCAATGGATGGCTATGTGATTTGTGGTGATGATTTAGAGCGTGAAAGCTATACGATCGTTGCCGAAATCATGGCAGGTCACAGCTATGATCGCCCTCTTCAACATGGTGAAGCAGCAAAAATCATGACGGGTGCGCCAGTACCTGAAAATGGTCATGCCGTGATCATGCGAGAACAAGCGACTCAAGAAGATGATCAAGTACGCTTCGATGCGGGTAAATCAGGCATTCGTAAAGGCCAAAACGTTCGTCTAGCCGGTGAAGATCTGGCTATCAATCAGATCTGTGTGGCTAAAGGTTCACGTATTACCGCACCTGAAGTAGGTATGCTTGCGTCTTTAGGCATTGCTTCTGTTCCTGTTATCGCTAAAACAAAAGTGGCTATTTTCTCGACTGGCGATGAAGTTCAAGCACCGGGTGAAGCACAGAAAGCCAACTCTATTTACGACTCAAACCGTTTTACTTTAACGGCATTACTGCAAAAATTAGGCTGTGAAGTAATTGATTTCGGTATCATTGAAGACAGTGAAGCTGCTTTAGAGTCAACGCTTTCTCAAGCATCACAACAAGCAGATATGATTTTATCTTCTGGTGGTGTATCGGTTGGTGATGCAGACTACATCAAAACGATTTTAGACAAACTGGGCAATATTAATTTCTGGCGTATCAATATGCGCCCGGGTCGCCCTCTTGCCTTTGGTCATATTGGCGATACTCCATTCTTCGGTTTACCAGGTAACCCTGTAGCAGTAATGGTGGCGTTCTTACAGTTTGTTGAGCCTGCACTTCGCAAACTTCAAGGCGAAGATAATTGGCAGCCTGAAACCTTTACTGCAATTGCAAAAGAGTTTATTCGTTCTCGCACTGGCCGAACTGAATACAGCCGTGGTATTTACTCTATTAACCAAAATGGTCAAATGGAAGTCGTAACCACAGGTAAGCAAGGCTCAGGTATTTTACGTTCAATGAGTGAAGCCAATTGCTTAATCGAAGTGCAACCAGAAGTAGAGTCGGTAGATATTGGTCAGAAAGTGACGATCATTCCGTTGAGTTCGAGAGTGTAAACATTCAATATAAAGCTAGCTCATAACAAACAGCTTACCATTCTATGCCCCTACTCTTTAGGGGCATTTTTTACCTACAAACGCTATAAAAAAACACCGCAATCACGTATTATATCCCCATATTTCATTCGCTTAATTAGCAACAAATAAGCGTGACACATAACAGCTAGGTAACTCATGCCACATACCCAAATCAACCAAGACGACATCAACAAAGCCGTATGGTCTGCTTGCGATACTTTCCGCGGCACCGTCGACCCATCTATCTACAAAGACTTCATCCTTACCATGTTGTTCTTAAAATACATCTCAGATGTACGCCAAGACAAAGTCGAAGAACTAACTAAACAGTTCGGTGACAACAAAGAGATGGTTGAAGCCATGCTTGCCAGCCAATCATTCAAGATCCCAACAGGTTCAACCTTCTGGGATTTGTACGATGCACGTAATACCGCAGGTAACGGTACTCGCATTGACCAAGCGCTGCACGCGATTGAAGAAGCCAACGGCACCAAGCTAAAAGGCGTGTTCCAAGACATCAGCTTTAACACCGATAAATTGGGTGATGAGAAGCAAAAGAACGACATCCTACGCCACCTATTAGAAGACTTTGGTAAGCCAACCCTAAACCTACGTCCAAGCCGTGTTGGTTCGCTGGATGTGATTGGTAACGCTTACGAATACCTGATCAAACACTTTGCCGCAAGTAGCGGAAAATCGGCAGGCGAATTCTATACCCCGCCAGAGGTATCAGATCTGCTTTCTATCATTCTAGAGCCACAACAAGGTGACAGCATTTGTGACCCAGCGTGTGGTTCAGGCTCACTATTGATGAAGTGTGGTAAGCAAGTTCAAAAAAACTTTGGCGGCTCTAAGCAGTACGCTCTGTTTGGTCAAGAAGCGATT
This sequence comes from Aliivibrio fischeri, assembly GCA_038993745.2. Lineage (NCBI taxonomy): Bacteria > Pseudomonadati > Pseudomonadota > Gammaproteobacteria > Vibrionales > Vibrionaceae > Aliivibrio > Aliivibrio fischeri. The sequence continues at coordinate 1,559,993 of CP160629.1, forward strand.
GGCTCAACATGGTCATTAGCAAAAATGAACATGTTCCTGCACGGTGAAGACAACCACCGTATTGAATGGGGTGACACCATTCGTAACCCTAAGCTTCAGGATACTGAAGGCGGTCTACTGCACTTTGATGTCGTAACAGCCAACCCTCCATTCTCATTAGATAAATGGGGCCATGAAGATGCAGAAAGCGATCATTTTGGTCGTTTCCGTCGTGGCGTGCCACCAAAAACCAAAGGCGACTACGCTTTCATCTCGCACATGATTGAAACCCTAAAGCCTGCTACTCCAACAAGCAAGGGCGGTCGAATGGGCGTGGTTGTGCCTCATGGTGTGCTATTCCGTGCATCAAGCGAGGGCAAAATCCGTCAACAACTGATCGAAGAAAACCTATTGGATGCCGTGATCGGTTTGCCTGAAAAACTGTTCTTTGGCACGGGTATTCCAGCGGCAATCTTGATCTTTAAGAAGAAGAAAGACACCAAGGATGTGATGTTCATTGATGCGTCGCGTGAGTTCAAATCTGGCAAAAACCAAAACGTTCTAACAGTAGAAAACATCGACAAGATCGTGAAGACCTACCGCAGCGGCGACAACGTGGATAAATACGCGTATGTGGCAACGCTCGATGAGATCCGTGAGAACGACTACAACCTGAATATTCCTCGTTACGTCGATACGTTTGAAGAAGAAGCGGAGATCGATTTGATGGCAGTGCGCAGTGAGCGTTTGGCGCTGCAAACTGAACTAGCCGATCTAGAAGCAGAAATGGCGGGCTACCTAGAGGAGTTGGGTTATGAATAGTGCTTTTGAAAGGCATACCCTATCGTCCTTAGTTGATATTGATAAAAAATCTTTAGGGAAAAAAACTCCTGGTGATTACGAATTTTCCTACATTTCATTATCTAACGTATCAAAGGGACAAATTGAACGTAATCTAGAACGCTGTATCTTTAGTTCAGCACCTTCAAGGGCAAGAAGAGTGCTGCAAACTGGGGATATATTACTCGCAACAGTAAGACCAAATCTTCAAAATTTCGCTAGGGTAACTGGCTCTTTTAGTGATTGTATTGCATCCACAGGCTTTGCGGTGCTAACTCCAAAAACAAATGTTTCAGGAGGGTTCGTATATCAAACACTATTTAGTCACCAAGTTACACAACAGATTGAATCTTTAGTTGTAGGTTCTAATTACCCAGCTATCAATTCATCTGAAGTCGCTGGTTTACATATTAATGTCCCCCGTACCCAGAACAACGCAAAATTGCCAAAATCCTCTCAACATGGGACAAAGCGATTAGCACCACTGAAAAGCTGATTGAAACCAGCAAGCAGCAGAAAAAAGCCTTGATGCAGCAGCTTTTGACGGGTAAGACGCGTTTGGTGAACCCTGAAACGGGTAAGGCGTTTGAGGGGGAGTGGGCTTATGTTCAAGCAGGCAGTATATTTGCGACAAGGTCTAATAAAAAACATAACTCAGATCTACCTATACTTGCGATCACGCAAGATCAAGGTGCTGTTCCAAGAGAACTGATTGATTACAATGTTTCAGTGACTCAGGGCAGTATTGCAGGCTACAAAGTTGTTGAGATAGGAGACTTCATTATTAGTTTAAGAAGCTTCCAAGGTGGTATTGAATATTCTAAATACAAAGGTATTTGTAGCCCCGCTTATGTGATTTTATATCCGAAAATAGAAGTAAGTGATAACTTTTACAAATATCATTTAAAGTCTTTTTCTTTTATTCAAGCAATGAAGAGTCGACTTGAAGGTATTCGTGATGGAAAGATCATTAGTTATAAATATTTTTCAGAAATCAAATTACCTCAACCATCACTAAAAGAGCAGGAAAAAATCGCCTCAGTTCTAACCGCTGCCGACAAAGATATCGAGTTGTTAGAAGCCAAGCTTTTGCATTTCAAGCAAGAGAAAAAGGCGCTGATGCAGCAGTTGTTGACTGGTAAGCGTCGCGTGAAGGTTCCTGAAACCGAAGTCGCATAACAAGCGCATCTTTTGACAACCAATACAGGGCTTGTTTACAAGCCCTGATAAACAATAAGAACAACGTCATAGGCTAAGTATGGAACCATTATCTCCTAGTGAACCTAAGCACCACACTCCCAACTTTAAAGAAGAGCAAAGCGCAAAAATCCCCGCGTTAACTTTGCTCACTAACCTTGGCTACCAATTCATTCCACCGAGTGAATGCATGATAATGCGTGGCAACAAAACCACGGTGATCTTGCCGCAAATCTTACGTAAGGTTCTGAGCTTTAAAACCTATTCTTTCATGGGTAAAGAGCGACATTTATCGCAAGCGGCAATTGATAAAATCGTGCAAGAGCTTGCCAACCCTGCGATGAATGAAGGACTTAAAGCCGCCAATGAAAAGCTCTATAACGCCTTAACCTACGGCATTAGCGTCACTGAGTTTGTCGATGGTAAAAAAGCCAACCCAACCATTCAAATCATCGATTGGGATACGCCAGAAAACAACCAATTCCATTTCACCGAAGAGATGGAAGTCGAGAACGCTCGTGGTACAGGTAAACGCATTCCTGATGTGGTCTGTTTCGTTAATGGCTTGCCGTGGGTCGTGATAGAAGCAAAACGCCCTGACAGCAGCATCAACGGCAAACCAACCATTGTTGAGGGTATTTCGCAAAACATTCGCAACCAAAAAGTGGATGAAATTCCTCATCTGTTTGCTTACAGCCAACTGTTGTTATCCATCAATGGTCATGATGGTTTATACGGTACGTGCGGCACACCTGAGAAATTCTGGGCGAAATGGAAAGAAGAAGAAATTACTGAAAGCACCTTTGAACGCCTTAAGAACACCCCTCTGAATGACGCGCAACTGAATGCGATTTTCAGCCATCGCACGCCAGCAATCAAAGACGAATACCTATCACTGATTGCAGGCGGTGATTTGGTGGTGACAGACCAAGATCGCTTATTGGTATCCTTACTGCGCCATGACCGACTACTAGAGCTAACCCGTTTATTTACCCTGTTTGATAAAAAAGCAGGCAAGATTGTAGCTCGTTATCAGCAAGTATTTGGCATTAAAGCTTTAGTGGAACGCATCACCTCTTTTGATGACAAAGGCGCACGTAATGGCGGTGTGATTTGGCATACCACAGGTTCGGGCAAGTCTTTTACGATGGTGTTTCTGTCAAAAGCGCTGATTTGGCTAAAAGCGTTAGCGAAATGCCGCGTTGTGGTTGTGACTGACCGTGTGGATTTAGAAGATCAGCTTGCTCGCACCTTTGCCTCTGGCGGCGCACTGTCAGATAAAGATAAAAAAGAGGCAATGGCAACCACAGGTAAACGCCTTGCCGAGCAAATTGGTAAAGGCAATGAACGTATCATCTTCTCGATCATCAACAAGTTTGGTACAGCGATTAACCTACCTGAATGCTACAACGATAGCCCAGACATTATCGTATTAGTGGATGAGGGGCACCGTAGCCAAAACGGTGAGAACAACATCCGAATGCAGCAAGCCTTGCCGAAAGCCGCTTACATCGGTTTCACTGGTACACCTCTGCTGCAAGATGATAAAACCGAGAACAAGTTCGGTAAGATCATTCACTCTTACACCATGCAGCAAGCCGTCGAAGATGGCACCGTTACGCCGTTGTTGTACGAAGAACGCAAACCTGATTTGAGCACCAACGACAAAGCCATTGATGCATGGTTCGACCGCATTACCGATACCCTATCGGAAAAGCAACGCAGCGATCTAAAACGCAAGTTCGCACAAAAAGGTCAGATCTACCAAACCGAAGGGCGTTTAGAGTTAATCGCGCACGACATTTCTGATCACTTCCAAAACTTTAAGCAGCAAGGTTTGAAAGGTCAACTGGCTTGCGACTCCAAAGCCTCTGCGATCCGCTATAAGAAGCTTCTCGATCAAATCGGTAAAGTCACTTCAGTGGTTGCGATGTCGCCACCAGATACTCGTGAGGGACACGATAACGTCGATAATGAAAGCACTGATTTAGTGCAAAATTGGTGGAAAGAAAACGTCGCACAGAAAGGCTGGAGCGATGAAAAAGCCTACACCAAGCACATCATTGCAGAATTTGAAAAGGATGAAGGTCCCGACATTATGATCGTGGTCGATAAGCTGTTAACGGGCTTTGATGAGCCTAAAAACACCGTGCTCTATATCGACAAGCCGTTAAAGCAGCACAACCTTATTCAAGCCATTGCACGGGTTAACCGCCTGCACAGTAAAAAGCAGTTCGGTTATTTGATTGATTACCGTGGCATCCTCAAAGAGCTGGATATCACCATTGAAAAGTACCAAGACTTGGCTGAACGCACCCAAGGCGGCTTTGATATCGATGATCTCAAAGGCTTGTATAACCGCATGGATACCGAGTACAAGAAGTTGCCAGGTTTGTATGATGACCTTTGGGCAATTTTTTCTTGTGTGAAGAATAAGCAAGATGGACAAGCACTGCGTCAGGCTTTGGCACCTAAAATTGATACCATTGATGGTCAATTAACGGATACCAACTTAAAGCTGCGTAATGATTTTTATGATGCGCTGACCGCGTTTGCTAACTGCCTAAAGGTTGCCCTGCAATCGGCGACCTACTTTGAAGATAAGAGTTTCGACAATAAGCGAGATTTATACAAGAGCACGCTGAAATCCATGAGCCAACTGCGCCAACAAGTACGCGCAGATGCAGAAGAAACCGTGGACTACGACGAGTATTCGGAAAATATTCGCGCCATGTTAGATAAGCACATTGCAGGTGTGTCGATTGAAGAGCCAGAAGGCGCTTATCTGGTTGGTAACATGGGTAAAGATGCCAAACCAGAGCAAATGACCGATGATGAGGCCAAAAACAAAAAGGATGTCATCACAGGTCGTGTAACCAAGATGATTGAGCAAGATTTGGCGGATGATCCGTATGCCCAAGAGTATTTCTCAAACTTGTTAAAGCAAGCTATTGAGAAAACCAAGGAGATGTTTGATAGCCCCGTTAAACAGTATCTTCTATTTGCGGATTTCGAGCAGCAGGTCAGAGACCGCGATGTGGCAGGATTACCAACGGATCGCTTTGCAGAGCTTGACCCTAAAATCAAACGTCATGTTCAAGCCTACTTTGGGCTGTTTCGGAAAGTGCTAGGCGAACCATCACCACTAACGGAAGACCCCGCTCTTGAAGATAAATACTTTCAGTATGCGTTAGACATTGATGGAATTGTGCGTAAAGCGGTTGCCGAGTTTTCAATTAACCCATCAGAAATTGAAAACCAGATCCGTTTGGGGCTACTGCCACTGCTGTTCGCTGATGTGGGTATCGATAAGGCACAAGCCATTATCACGGATGTCATTCAAATCACCCGATTTGGCCTCTCTGGTTACAATAAGTCAGGTCACTAAGCATGACTTCGGTTAACCATAAAGAAGGCAACACCGAAGAGTACAGCTTCATCTATGGTGATGAAGCAGTTACCTATGAGGTGATCCGCAAGGTATTTGCTTTAGATAAAAACGGGAAAGCTAAGAAAAAGAAAATCACCATCCGAGTGCATCCAGATTGTCGAGTCGCTGTGACTGCGCCTCAAGATACTGAAAAATCAGCAATCCATGAGGCGGTCATGCAACGCGCTCAATGGATTTGGAATGCCCTGACGGAATTTCGAAGCCATTTAGAATATGTACAAACCAAGCACTACGTGAGTGGTGAGATGCAATTCTATCTAGGCCGCCGCTATGTGTTAAAGGTGGTTGAAGACAGAGATGCCATTTCCAAAGTGAAGATGGAGCGAGGCAAGTTGTTAGTTACTCTCAACCGCTTTAACGAAGATAAGCCCAAGCTCGTTAAAGCACTGGTGTCTGGTTGGTATGGCGTTCGCGCAGAGCGCATATTCCATGAACGTTTAGCTGCGCTTTTGCCGCAGGCAACGTGGGTAGAAGGTATTCCTTCATTTCGCATTATGCCGATGCAAAAACAATGGGGAAGCTGCTCAGCCAAAGGTACGCTGATGCTCAACCCTCACCTGATCAAAGCGCCTAAAGAGTGCATTGATTACGTGATCTTACATGAGCTTTGCCACATCGCAGAATACAACCACAGTGAACGTTTCTGGCGCTTATTAACCAGTGTAATGCCGAACTGGAAAGAAGTAAAAAGCAAACTCGATGGCATGGCAGAGTTATATTTAAATGAATAGGGATTAATACAATGAGTTTACTCGATCAGTTAGTATTTCCAACAATATCAAAACCTCTGTATTCATTTGGTTTTACTTACAACCTAATGCGTGCATTTATCAACCACACAGAAGAAGCCATTGATACCAGTATTACAGCTTATAAGAAAGCAGGTCCATCCGTTGAAAAAATAGAAATTTGTCCTGTAGAAGGGATTTATCAATACATCAACCATTATCAAGGACTCTATGAGCACATTGATGATGTAATCTTGGATGATGTCGCTGAAAACTATTTCCCAAGTCTTCAGAGACGTTCTGCTTTGCTGACACTAATTGCAACTTATGAGCACGAACTAGAAAAATTTTGTTCTTTTTATTCCCAAGAACATAAAACACCAGTGAAACTAAACGACTTGAAAGGCAGTGGTTTAGAGCGTGTTCATCTGTTTATGACAACATTGATTGGTTTGGAAAATTCTCAATCATTTCCAATGATTAAAAAACTCATCAAGTTAAGAAATAGTTGCGCTCATAATGACGCAAAAATCACTACAAATGATGGGCAACCGATAAAAGAAATCAAATATCTCATCGACGACGGTTCAATAAAAGTACGTCAAGATGGCCAGTATGTTCGCATCGATAAAGGATTTTTATCTGATGTATTGGAAGAGTTGAACTCTTACATTTCAGAGATTCAGAAAGTAATTGAGAAAGGTAAATCGTAGTAACAGTTTATGCTACCAAAGGAAGGTGGCATTTTGACTGTAAATATGTAGATGGCATTATGTAGAATTGACCACCTTTTTTACCTTCTGCAAGCGCAAATTGACCAAGCATGTATTCATATACGTGACCAAGGATATCTTTACAGTTTAGGTCGGCATGAACAAACGGAATGGTAGCGCTCAGGTTGATTCGCTCATTCAGCTTTGTTTGGTCAATTTTAGCGCTGAGTATGACTTCTTAAGTACACCTTTTAGTTTCGGGTTGTCACGCTCGATGCCATCAAGAGCGTTATCAATCAAGTGACCAACTGAAGTGATTTTTTTAACTTTACCGTCGTTCTCAAGATCGGCACCACCAATCACACGAGGGCCGTTATCTTATTAGAACTGCCGACTCTTCTTCTGAGAAGTCGGCTGGATCTAGGTAGTATTCGTGCTCTGGATTAGCGAGGTCTGGTTTGATTTCTTCCTGACGCAGCTTAAACGCATCAGAAACGTATTTTAAGGGATGGTTACAGCGTCTAATGTTGAACATAGCTTGTCTACGGCATTCCAAAGCTTACCTTAAAGCTCTTTAAGATATTGTTGTTCATCGTTTTTCATGACTGTGTTCTTCTACAAGAAATATTCCGTCAATCATATCATGAGATAGGGCATTGTCTTTGATTTGTGCCTTACTTAAAGTGCATTTTTATGAAGTAAGGGACAGGCAATTCCATACCATTACTACACTACGCTAGTGAACCGTTTGGTAACCAATATTGGGTTAGATAAAACCCAATATGGCACACATTCTCTACGTCGAACTAAAGCTTCTTTGAACTACGACAAAACCAAGAATCGTCTAGATATTCAGTTACTTATGGGACATGCTAAACTCGAAAGCACGATTGAATACCTTGGTGTCGAAATTGAAGATGAACGCATTGAGCCAAACGAAGAGTTCGAGTGCCCTAACTGTGGTGTAATGCTGCGTTACACCATTGATGAGGGTACTTATTATGGTGCCCAGCATAAATCTGTTGAAGTGGTTGATGATTGAATACTAAAGTTACGCCCCTTAAACCATCAGTATTGAAAGCCGGCTAACATAAAGGAAATAATTAAGCCTAATTGATCTTATCAGACTTAATTATTTCACGAATGAGTCTACCCGTTTATGTGGTGAGGTTTTACAGTCATCAACATCTACCAAGGTCTCAGACTCACAATATGTCTACACGATTGCCATCCCAATAGTTGATAGAGAGCTAGATGTAGACCTGTTTAATGAACGGCTACAAGACCTGTGTATTAAGTTCAAAAAATACAATTTAAGATTCTAAACTATCTAGCATGTCGATATGTATATCTTTGCCATCATATCGTACACCATTGAATAATATAGTTTTTTTATAACTCATAAGATTTTCGACTCCGACTTTACTTTCAGATGTCAATAACTGCTCAAAAGATATGCATCGTACTAAATTTTGAATATCAACGGTCGCATTCAAACGTAACTTTTTCTTGGGAACGTTAAACTCAAGTTTCACCTTACCCTCTGGTAATTTAGATAGCGAAATGAACTCTAGTTGTTCAACCTGACTCTCCTGATCTCTGCTTTCAGATTTCCGAAATAATTGTTCAATATGAACACCTGTTTTCGGGTCAACAACATATACACGAAAATGGCGTTTTTTCTTCGTGTCTTCAACCCATGCATCTAAGTGTTCACTACCCTTTAATAACCATTGGTTGATCGCTTTTTTAGCACTACGGATAAATTGAATATCCTGTCCATCATATGAAAGTGATATATGAACACGTTTGTCTTCAATGTTAAGATAAAATGGGATCTTTAACTTGCCGAGTGGGTCAAAGATTTTTTTCTCTTGCACTGTCGTAGTTTGGGAAACTTTGGTCTCATTTACTTGCTCCACCAGTTCCCCTAGCATTGTCCATGACTGAAGCCCGCTTGTAAGCGCAATTTCTACCTTAGGTCGAATTTTGTCTTCGGTCTTTCTTGACAGCATAATTAGCTGTTCTATATCATCCCCACTGCAAAATTTTTGCTTCAACAACTGATTTTTTAAAAGGAATCTAACAGAATATTCACTAGTCTTTGCTTGTACCCTAACCCCCTCTCCATTAGCGAGCTTTACTTTTTTTTCTAAAATTAGCGGCTTCCAATAACTACTCATCCAATTAGCCGAAACTGGCTTATTTTTCGAAATTTTGTGCTTAGTGGAAGTACGACGCTCGATTACACAAGGGTGTTTCGGCCATGGTGGTCCTAACTCATCAAAATATACTTTTGCCCCATTTGGATGCTCATAATAAAAAACATTATCACCACAATTTGGACACTTTGCATTTGGAACCGTAAAGGCCTGAACTGAATTATATTGTTTTGAGTTAGATTTAAAACCTGTTGGTTTCTTAACATTTAATAATGTTGTAGCGTTTCTTGTTGTTTTTCTATTCACCGAAATTGGACGCACAATCCCGTCAATAGTCACAAATTTAATAGACATAAAATTAACCTTACGAGCCTCTACAAACTTCTCTCACTGCATGGTGTATTTTAAACTAATGCTCAAGGAACACTCTTGCTATCAATCAAAATATGATTTGTACACATAGCATATCTCTGGACAATACTAGTTCCGAAAGTCGTAATTAGTATTCTTCCTGACATACCTCTGAACTAGTAGTTACTCTGTTTCAGAAAAAAAGTTACTAGTTTAACCAGATCTTGGCTGCTGCACTTGGTAAGTAGAAATCTGCACTTTTCTGCAAACTCTTCATTCTGGATAGTCACACCAGAACAAATGACCGCATGTACCTTGTCATAATCTTCATTATGAATAGATAATAGCAATTGAGACTCCCAAGGACCTGAGACTTGTTCTTGCTGTTCCATTGCTCGTTCTATATCTCTCTTCGCTTCTTTACGAGCAACTATTTCACGAGCCTCGTTAAGAATCTTCGCTTCATCAACAATCGACTCCGCTCTGAGCTGTATATAAATGCTCTCACATTTATTTTTATCACCTTCAGACAATCCACGAGCTTTGGTCCACAAGCCTCTGCGTATTTCTCCAACACTCAGTTCATCAGCAACACGTTCATATACCCACTCTTCAATTATTCTCTTCTTCGAACTTCTATTCTTAGTAAAAAATCGCATTGCTCTCGTACGTCCATCCTAGTTCTTAATTTCGTAATTTTATCAATGCCAATCATCTGAATCCACCATAAGAGTCAAACCTGTTTGAAAACACCTAACATTATGCCAAACACGCATCTCGCTTCTGTCCCAAAGCCCTCACGACACCGCCCACGCTGCGCCAATAAAAAACACCGAATAAACCCAAAGTAATCACAACCCTCACCTGATCAAAGCCCTAAAGAGTGCATTGATTACGTGATCTTACATGAACTTTGCCACATCGCAGAATACAACCACAGTGAACGTTTCTGGCGCTTATTAACCAGCGTGATGCCAAACTGGAAAGAAGTAAAAAGCAAACTCGATGGGATGGCGGAACTGTATTTGAATGAGTAAATCAAGATTACTTTTTTTTAAACTTTATCACTCCACCTGTTTATAGTATAAACATGCCTAAAATACTGTGTTCTAAAATTATAAGGCTCCAAGATGTCTAAAATGTTCTTCAAAGGTCGTATCGAGACTCGTCAAAACCACGTTCTTTCTGGTTACAACACTAAGCGTGACGTTAAGTTAGGTACTGAAGAAGCACCATTAACTCTAGTTGTTCAAACAGAAGAGCGTAAAATCGAAGTTGAAGCCCAAGTTGCTGAGCATAAATTGTTTGCTAACATTGAAGTGAATGCAGAGAAAGAAGAAAATATTCTTGAGCTTGAAGGCGTATTAAACAAGCCTAAGACAACTCGCTTTGAGAAAACACCTAACCGCAACGATCCTTGTTCTTGTGGTAGCGGTAAGAAATACAAAAAATGCTGTGCTTAATAGCTAATTAACGTTAAGTTACTTAATTAAATCTAAACGCATTACAAAAAAGAGCCTCTGTTTATCTGTTAGTAATAACAAACAACATGAGGCTCTTTTTGTATCTAAATTTCTATCTTATTTTCGTAGAACTTAGTCTTTAATATTCAAGAATGCTGCACCACGCACACCACCAGAATCACCGTGTTTCGCTTTAATAATACGAGGAACGCGACCTACTGATAATAAATGTTTTGGTAAACGCTTTGGTAGCTCTTCGTAAATCAACTCAAAGTTAGATAAACCACCACCAAGAGCGACAACGTGTGGGTCAAAACAAGTAAATAAATTAGCGAAACAGATTGCTAAGAGCTCCATGAAACGATCAACATGTTCTACTGCATTCGCATCACCTTCAGCATGAGCTTTAATAATATCAATCGCTTTCTTTTGCTCACCATAGTAATGCGCGTAAAGCAGCTCAAAGCCACGTCCAGAAAGGTAGTTATCAATACAGCCTTTGTTACCACAGCCACATTCAAGTAATGGTGCGTTTTCACCTAAATGAAACCATGCATCAATAGGTAAACGTGAATGACCTAATTCACCAGCAACATGGCTGTAACCCGAGAAGGCCTTACCATCAAAAATTAAACCACCACCAAAACCAGTCCCTAGAATTAATCCCATCACTGATGGTGAATCTTTTAACTCTTCATCCCATGCTTCTGATAATGCAAAACAGTTAGCATCGTTATCAATTTTTACTGAACGACCAATTTTTGCTTCTAAATCTTTACGTAAAAATTGCCCTTTTGCTGCCGGAACATTACTTGTTAATAAAGCACCAGTTTCAGCATCTTCCATTCCCGGAATACCTAAACCGACTTTACCTTCAACGCCAAACTCTGCATCATACTTTGCAATCAATGATGCAATATCATCAACTAATAACGAGTAATTTTCAGTTTGTGTTGGAATTCGCTCAGTTGCGACACGCTCAAGTTTTTCATTAAACGCACCAAACTCAATCTTGGTTCCACCCACATCAAAACCGTAGTACATAAGGTATCCTTGTCCTAATCTATTCTAAATTTTTATGGTGTTATCTTACCTAATTTTTAGCTATACAGACTGTGACCTATCCGATATTCATCGGTTTTTAGTGTGAATTGAACCTCAAACTGGTATTAGATTTCGTTATTTACTTTCAGATTTGTACGAAATTCAATCAAACGTTTTAACCCCATACCTCGTTCTGCACCTTTTACTGGTCGCTTACTATAAAGGTAATGCTCTCGGAACAATTCAAACCAGTGCTCTAAATGTCTTGCGTTCTGTTGTTCACCAAACAGATCAAGTACCAAGCTGGCAACTTCTGCAGTAGCAAGCTGATGATCTTTTGAAGCTTTACGCATAATGTAATTAGAAAGTTGCTCACTCTTAAAAGAAAGAACGGGTAACTGATGTAAATATGGGCTTTTACGATACATTCTTCCTGCTTCACGCCAGCTACCGTCTAATAAGATAAATAGTGGTGTTTTCCCTTCTTCCATAATCACTTCGTTACGCACTAATGACTTATCTTCAATTTGCTCTTCTGGGAAAACCACAAAAGGCTGATAAGCTTCATTATTTAACAATGCTAACATTTCTTCACTTGGCTCAGTACGCGACCAAAGATAGGCGTGCGTTTCTGGGATCACATCAGCAATCAATTTGCCTGTATTACTTGGTTTTAATACCTCTGTATCAAACATAATAAGTAAGAAAGCAGCATCTGATGTGGTTTCTGGTTGATATTCACAGATACAGTGGTCTTTATGAACTTGGCAAAATTCACAGCGATTCACATTCGCCCCTCTTGCATTAAAAGGTTTAGAAGAACGAGCTAATCTTTCTTTATGTAACTGGTGAACTTTATGAATGCGCATGAACAACAACCAAGCAATTTTATTTATATGGAAAAAAAAGCGCATTTTACTTACAGTATGAGTAATAACAAGTTCTAAAGAGAAATTCCTAATGGAAAATAATTGGATTGAATACAGTGACACGTTACGTTTTGGATTTTTTGTTACTGCTTTCATCATTTTTGCTTTGGCTGAATACAAATGGCCTCGTAAAGCACTCACTCAAAATAAACAGTTCCGTTGGTTAAACAATATAGGCTTAATTTTTTTCAACAGTATCGTCCTTCGTTTAACCTTACCGTTATTAGCCGTTGATGCTGCTCTTATCGCAAATCAGGAACAATTTGGTTTATTTAATTACCTCAATACGCCTACTTTCTTAACGATTCTCTTATCCATTTTATTATTGGATTGGCTGATTTATTGGCAGCATCGAGCGTTTCACCGCATTCCTTTACTGTGGCGATTACATCGTATGCATCACTCAGATCAAGATATTGATGTCACGACAGGAACACGCTTTCACCCCATTGAAATTATTCTCTCTATGTTGATTAAAATCGCAGCGATAGGGTTACTTGGTATTCCAGTTGAAGCCGTCATTATTTTTGAAATTGTTTTGAACGTCAGTGCGATGTTTAATCACAGTAATTTATTTATTCCACGTACACTTGATCGATACATTCGAGGGTTATTCGTTACTCCTGATTTTCATCGAGTGCACCACTCTGTTCACATCTCTGAAATGCATAATAATTATGGTTTCTTTTTATCTATTTGGGACCGAATTGGAAATACTTATTTAGTAAAGCCCATTGATGGTCATCAGGATATGAAGATTGGATTGGGATTTTTCAGAAAAGAAAGAGAACAACGCTTAGATAAAATGCTGACTCAACCCTTTAGGAAGAAATAAAAAAAGGCGATCCAAAGATCGCCTTTTTTATTTATAGATTATGTATTTCTCGCTAAATTTCTATATTAATTATGGTGTATAGAACGTAGCTGCACCAGGACCAACTGGTAGACCAAATACAAATACCCACACGTAAAACAGAACACTCCAACCAAACATAAAGCAGATTGAATAAGGTAGCATAGTTGCAATCAGAGTACCGATACCTAGATTCTTCATGTAACGTGTTGCTACAGCAAGAATAAGACCGAAGTAGCTCATCATTGGTGTAATGATGTTCGTCGTTGAATCACCAATACGGTATGCAGCTTGAATTGTTTCAGGCGCATAACCTACTAGCATTAACATTGGAACAAAGATTGGTGCGGTTACTGCCCATTGTGCAGACGCTGAACCGATCATTAAGTTAATGAAGCCACACATTAAGATAAATGCGAAGAATAACATAGGACCAGTAAGACCAACGTCTTGTAAGAAGCTCGCCCCACCAACCGCAATCACTTGACCAAAGTTAGTCCACTTAAAGAAAGCAACAAACTGCGCAGCAAAGAATACAAGAACAATGTACATGCCCATTGACGACATTGATGTAGCCATTGCATTGATGACATCACGATCATTCTTCATTGAACCAGTCACTTTACCGTAAACAAAGCCTGGAATAGCAAAGAATACAAAAATAAAGGCAACGATACTCTTAAGGAATGGTGAACCAGCGACGGTACCAGTAGCTGAACGTAAAACACCATCTTCAGGAACAATTGTCCATGCAAGTAATGCACTCACGACTAGAACAGCTATACCAGCTAATTTAAGACCTTTCTTTTCAACATCCGTAAGTTTACCCATCGAATCATTAGACAGATCTTCAGATGCTTCTTCATCATTGTATTTACCCAGTTTCGGCTCAACAATTTTCTCTGTTACAAATGCACCAGTGATAGCAATAAAGAAAGTAGAAACAAACATAAAGTACCAGTTTGCTTCAGGACCAACAGTATAAGTTGGGTCAATCATTTGCGCTGCAGTTTCAGTAATACCTGAAAGCAGTGGATCAACCGTACCAATAAGAAGGTTTGCAGAATAACCACCTGATACACCCGCAAACGCAGCAGCAAGACCGGCTAATGGGTGACGACCCAATGAGTGGAAAAGCATAGCAGCAAGGGGAATAAGTACAACATAACCAAGCTCTGATGCTGTATTTGAAATAATACCAGCAAAAACAACGGTTACAGTAACCATACGCTTAGACGCACCCATTACCATACCACGCATTGCCGCTGATAATAGACCTGAATGTTCTGCAATAGCAACACCAAGCATCGCTACAAGTACGGTACCTAATGGAGCAAAACCAACAAAGTTTTTCACTAAGTTAGTTACGATTAATTGTAAGCCTTCTGCATTAAACAGGCTTACTACGTGGATCATCCCATCAGCGGCACGTCCTTTCGCTCCTTCTGGGCGAGGATCCATAACTGATAGCTCAAAATAACCTGCGATACCGGATAAAACGAGAATGGCCACACAAAAGATTGCGAAAAGAGTAATTGGGTGTGGTAGTAAGTTTCCTAGGTATTCAACAGAATCAAGAAAGCGAGTAAATAAAGGCCTTTTAGGCTGTTGTTGTGATGCAGACGAACTCATCTGTAACTCCTTGTTTTTGACCTACCTTAAACAAATCATATTAAACGTTAGAAACAATGAACAATATTGTGTGATTTAGTTAAAAGTAAGTACATCCAAAATTCACAGAAAGGTTACTTGATTGTTACAATCATTAAAAGAGCAAAATGTCACAAAGTATTTCAAATGTAGTTAATTTAACCAGTTTAACATCACAAAACAAAACTTTTAATTAACAATCAATCAGTTTATTTCACATAAAAGTCGAGATGAAAAATGAGAAAGTACTATAATTAGCTTTCAATATTCTCTATTTTGATGTTAATTCCCGTGAAATTCATTCAAAATAGTTATCTGCATTTTTTATATAGGCTTGTTATGTTTCGTCACCTTTTCGCTATATTTACTGTTGTTGGCTTATTGGGGTGCTCCTCAACTCCTCCAGTGGCAGAGTTATCAAAACAAGAGATCACCACTCAACATCCACAGCTCTCATCATCAGATGCTTATCAAGATTATTTTTATCAATGGCAAGGAGTTCCGTATAAATACGGGGGTACTTCTAAGAATGGCGTTGATTGTTCTGCATTTACTCAAAACGCATTTGATGTTTTACATCGTTTATCGCTGCCAAGAACTACAGAGTATCAAGCAACTTCTGGCACTCAAATCGCATTAGCTAATGCTAAAAAAGGCGATTTAATCTTTTTCAAAACCAGTGTAAAAGTAAGGCATGTTGGTGTTTATATTGGAAATAGAGAATTTATGCATGCATCTACATCCAAAGGCGTGATTATCTCTAGCTTAGATAATCCTTATTGGAAAAAAGCATTCTGGCAAGTTCGAAGAGTGTTATAAACAAAAAAGCTAAGTGAAATACCCCTACTTCACTTAGCTTCACGATCTTTCGTTCTTTATGATATGAATTACTTAAATGCGCTATCAAATAAGTTTTTAATTAGACCAATATAATCATCTAAAAACATTACTTGTTCATTTGTCGCTTTTTGAACCCATGCTCCAGCTAACACTTCCCCTAAGTCATCAACAACAGCATCAGCTTCTCTTAGCAGTGTAAATCTAACATCAGGATCCAATTCAGGATTTTGCTGAAAAACGACCATCAAATTTGAAGCAACAAGATCATTAACGATATCTTCAACCGTCTCTTCTCCTGTATCACCTTGTTGGTTTGCAAAAATTGAAAGGTGTTCAGTCAAATATTCAATTAATGCGTGGTATCCATCAGTGTTGACAATCATATTCTGTCCATTTAGTTGTAATTTATTATTAACTAACCAGTAATTTATCAAAATTGAGATCGACACTCAAACGCTTTCCATTAAGCTTGACAGATAGATCAACTCTTTAATTGATTTTCTTCACGCTTATTACTTCCTTTTTACGAATTGCTTATAAGCTTTTCACATTGAGGTGTTTTTTAGTCTTACCTCACAGATATTTATCTCAAATATACTATGCTTAGTGTCTGTTTATCAGATATTGTGAGGTAATATTATGTGGCAAGCTATTGCAAAACAAATCTCTGAAGTAACTCAACAACCTTTCAGTATCTCAGAACGTGAGAGTGTGAATGGTGGCGAAATAAATGACTGCTACATGATAAGTAATGGAAGTCAGCGTTATTTTGTCAAAATTAATGAAAAAGCAGAACTTCCTATATTTGAAACTGAAATAGAAAGCCTCACTCAACTTGATAAATCAGATCATATCTTTGTCCCCTCCCCAATCCATATAGGAACAACCAAAGAACATTCATTTTTAGTTCTTAATTACCTCCCAACCAAAAGTATGGATAAAGACGCTTTTTATGAATTAGGTGTCAGTCTTGCGAATCACCATCTATGGGGTGACCAACTCGAATACGGTTTTGACTGTGATAATTATCTTGGAAATGTATTACAAGTAAATACTTGGCACCGTCGTTGGGATTGTTTTTTTGCAGAGCAGCGCATTGGCTGGCAACTTCAACTACTCAAAGAAAAAGGGATGGTCCTTGGGGATATCGATACCCTAGTTAAAAATAGTAAATTAATTCTTCATAACCACCAACCCAAACCGGCATTACTGCATGGTGATTTATGGCATGGCAATATTGCTTTAAGTGTTAAGGGACCAATAAGTTACGATCCCGCATCTTATTGGGGAGATGCTGAATGTGATTTAGCAATGGTTGAACTGTTTGGAGGGATTCAAGACAGTTTCTTTGAAGGTTATGAATCCATATCCCCTATTTCTGAAGGCTTTGAGACTCGTCAGCACTTATATAGCCTTTATCATGTATTAAATCATTGCAATATGTTTGGTGGTGAATACATGTTCCATGCACAACAACTGATCGATAAGCTAAATTTAAATGAATGACAATAGGTATTCACCTAGCAAATACAATGAGATGGTACTTGCCATCTCATTTTTTGTTTAATGTTAAACTCTTTGGCTTAAAACATCGCATCAATCAACTTTTTTACTTAATTCACTGCAGAAACAAACTCTTTTTTCTACTATTAAATGGATATTCATTAATGCGTTATGCCAATTCTATAAAAGTTAATTAAAACTGGCATTTACGATTACAGGACAGTAAAAGGAGTTTGTTGTGAATAATTACATTAATAAAAATATCCAGTGCCCTAACTGCCATCACTCAATTGATATGGTTATCGACCAATCTCAATCAAATAAAAAAGTATACGATGACTGTCCATCTTGTCATCGTGCCATTGAATTTAACATGGAGATTAACCCATATACTCAATCGGTAAGTCTTTCTATCAATAATGATGAAGATGGATTGTTTTAGCTGATCTTATTGTTGGTTCGCTAACACTCGCTCAACAGTATCTACAATCGCTTGTGTTTGCGGATCAATCTCTAGATTAATTTTATCGCCAATTATTCTAGTACTTAAATTGGTACGCTCTAGAGTTTCAGGGATTAAATTTACATTAAATCCTTTTTCATCGACATCACCAATCGTCAAACTGATCCCATCAACCCCAATATAGCCTTTATGTAAAATGTATTTTGTCCATTGTGCAGGAACATCAAACCATATTTGGCAATTCTCACTGGTTTTATTAATTTCACGTACAACCATTACATCAACGATATGGCCAGACATTGAGTGCCCACCAATCTCATCTCCAAAGCGAGCTGCACGTTCAATATTAACCTCTTGCCCTACTTCTAATAAACCAAGATTCGTTAAACGTAACGTTTCCTCGATAAGGTCAAAGTGCGCTTGTTGGCCTTCAATCTTAGTTACGGTCAAACAACAACCATTATGAGCAACTGAAGCACCAATTTCTAAACCTTGATGGTACGGAGTAGGAATTTCAATAATATGAGTTTGAAACTTGTCTTTTTTTACAATATTAACGACTTTTGCAGTGGTCGCGACAATACCTGTAAACATTTGCTTCTCCAATAATCTTTTATCAAGCATTTGAACTATAAATAATTAACTCAACTTTATTACAATAATCTACAATACTTGGAATATTTCATTTTGTGAAGCTCACTGTTTTCTATATAATGACGCCTTTCTGCTTACCTTTAACAGTTCCTCTGTTCAAAGCACTCAATCAGACCTTTTTTCTTCATTACATCCTTATGTGATGATGAATCGATAAATTAAACTCCTTATTTACAAATATATTGATACGGTGACGCAGTGCACAGATACCAAAAAGAAATCGTTCGTTTAATTAAACTCTCTACACCTGTATTAATTGCAAGTGTGGCACAAACAGGCATGGGCTTTGTTGATACAGTAATGGCTGGTGGCGTAAGCGCAACTGACATGGCTGCTGTAGCCATTGCTGCAAGTGTGTGGCTACCTTCTGTATTGTTTGGTGTTGGTCTACTTATGGCCCTTGTGCCTGTTGTAGCTCAACTAAACGGTTCAGGAAAATCAAAAAAAGTACCATTTGAGATCCACCAAGGTGTTTACCTTGCTTTATTAACCTCAATTCCAATTATGCTGGTGTTATATAATGCTGGCTTTATTATTGCCGCAATGGATGTAGAACCTGAGCTATACGAAAAAACTCAAGGCTATTTACATGCTGTATTGTGGGCTGCGCCAGCATTTTTATTATTCCAAACTCTGCGTAGTTTTTGTGAAGGTTTATCTCTAACCACTCCAGCAATGATTATCGGCTTCATTGGTCTTGCTGCTAACGTTCCATTAAACTGGATGTTTGTTTACGGTGAGCTTGGCGCTCCTGCTCTTGGCGGTGTTGGTTGTGGTGTTGCTACTGCTATCGTTTATTGGTTGATGTTCTTAACCATGACTTTGTATACGTTTATCGCTCCGAAACTGCGTCGCGTAAACCTATATGAAAACTGGAATAAACCACAAAGAAAAGAGATCTATCGCCTTTTCAAACTGGGCCTTCCTGTTGCTTTGTCTATTTTCTTTGAGGTGACCCTATTTGCAGCTGTTGCATTACTGGTTTCTCCGTTAGGCTCTACGGTAGTTGCCGCTCACCAAGTTGCGATTAACTTTTCATCATTAATTTTTATGATCCCGATGAGTATCGCTGTTGCGGTAAGTATTCGAGTTGGTCATAAATTAGGTGAGAAAGATCTCGATGGAGCAAAAGTAGCAAGTTATTGCGGTCTAGCTTTTGGTTTGTTGATGGCATGTTGTACAGCTATTCTAACTCTTATTTTCAGAGAACAAATTGCTTATTTGTATTCAGATAACCAAGAAGTAATTACCTTAGCGGTAAGTTTAATGCTATTAGCTGCTATTTATCAATGTACTGATGCCGTGCAAGTTGTTGCAGCTGGTGCCCTACGTGGTTATAAAGACATGAATGCCATCTTTAAGTGTACTTTTGTCTCTTACTGGATAGTTGGTCTGCCTTCAGGTTATGTTCTTGGCATGACAGATTGGATTAGAGAACCAATGGGCGTTTATGGTTTTTGGTTTGGCTTTATTGGTGGCTTAACGACATCTGCAATCCTACTAACTTGTCGCCTACTGTGGCTTCAACGTAATCCTACTCGTATCGATATGGAAGTAGATGAACTGCAAATCATGCACTAACTTTCCATTCTAAAATAATAAAAAAGCCGAACATATTAGATATGTTCGACTTTTTTATTTTTAATCAAATACTTATATTAATTGTTATTACTTACGTTTCTCTTTAATTGTTCAATTACATATTCAGGCGCTACCTTTGCTAGCTCTTCTAAACAAGCATCTGTTTTTTCATTTCCATAGCGTACATAAATATCACATACTGCATATAACTGCTCTGGCGAACCAGAAATTAAATACGCCTTTTCAAACGATTCAGTCGCTAATTTCACATCAATACTTTCTTGTAGAACACCATTCAAATACCAATAATAACTATTATTATCCGCTAATGTTGCTGCTGTCTGAATCGATTTAGCGGCGTCTTCTTTTTGATTTAAACGCACTTGAGTTAATGCTTTTGAATAAAATAAGCTCGGTTCTTTAGGTAATTGCTTTATACCTTGATTTAGCGTAACTAGCGCTTGTTCATCTTGATTTTGGCCACGGAAATTATCAGATAAATTCAACCATACTTCTGCATTTTCAGGTTCGGATTTAACTAATTTTTGATAAATAACATCGGCTTTAGTCCACTCACCATGCCAGCGGTATATGTCTGCTAATTGCAGTTGAGTATCCTGTCTATTTTGCGATGTTAGAGTATCAACTAACTCTTTATATACAGGTTCCATTTGAACCTGTTGTTCTGCCGTCATAGAACGATATTCACGCATTAAATTAATACCAGCAGCGAGACGAACACTCATTTCAGAATCACTCAATAACGGTGAAATCATTCTCCAACGATGAGATAACTTGTATAACTCTGATCCTGTAATTGCCGCTTCTCGGATAACCGGATTTGGATCTTTTAGCCCTCTAGCGACCGCAACCAAACTGTTTTGGTTAGGAAATCGAGCTAATTGGCGTAATGCATCTGCTCTATTTTCTATCGTTTCATTTTTATTTTGAGCCCTATACGCTAATTCTTGCTCAGGGCTCATCTTTTGTGCTTGATTCACTGTCGGAGCTTGCTGAACACTGTCACTAGCAAATGAAGGCGCAGAAAATCCCAATATGGATAACAAACTAATGCAGACTATTTTTTCATAAGGTACTCTTAAACGTACGATCTTAAAGATTAAATAATTAAAACTTAGATTATTAAAACTTAGTAGGAAAAGCATTTTGGTGAACTTGCTGCATCTTCGCGTCACTGTATTTACCGTGCTGAACAGGATTCCCTAGCATTTTCAATATATAAGCGATTGATTTATCAGCATGAGCAAAAAACTTCTTCCAACCTGCACACAGATAATTTAATCCTGGCTCACCATCACGTGTTTTAATAAAACGGTTTTTAGGACATTCACCATGACACGCAAATTTGTATTCACACTTCTGACATTGAGTCGTTAACGTTTTTGATTTGGCAAAACCAAACTCTTGTTGCTTTCGGCTAAACGCTAATGTATCCAGCTCTTCATTATGAATATTTCCGATTTTATATTCAGGGTACACATAATGGTCACAAGCAAACACATCTCCATTGTGTTCCATTGCTAAGCCTTTTCCGCAAATCTCACCTAATGTACATAATGGGTTTTTACGCCCCATCCATGTTTCAACACTGGCTTCAAAATACTGAACAAATACTTTACCTAGGTCATGCTGAGTCCATTCATCAAATACAGCAATTAAGAAATTACCCCACGCTTCATCTGAAACACACCAAGGTTCCATAATGGATTCTTTATTACCTGGAATTAAACGTTTATCGCCTTGACGTAACTGTGCTGCAATTTGCTCAGTTTGAGGTGCAACTGTTCTAAACGTTTTTTGCTCAACGATTGGGATAAACTGCATTTGTGGCGATTTCACCACATCACGTAAGAATCGATATACCTCAAGAGGGTTTCGGCTCGTTAAATTATTCACACACGTTAACGTGGCAAATTTCACATTATGTTTATGGAGTAATTCAACGGCATTCATCACCTGCTTAAACGTACCGCGCCCCGCTTTGTTGGTGCGATAAGCATTGTGTAGCATTTCAGGTCCATCAATACTCAAACCAACTAAAAAATTGTTTTCAGCAAGAAACTCACACCATTTATCGGTTAATAACGTACCGTTTGTCTGTAAATCATTAGAAATCAAGATCCCTTCAGGCTGATATTTTTTTGAAATTCAACAATTTTTTTAAAGTAATCAAGACCTAATAACGTCGGTTCACCACCTTGCCATGAGAAGATAATCTCTGGCGTGTTTTGTCCTTCAATATATTGACGAATATAAGTTTCAAGCGTTTCGTCATCCATTTGTGGTGAACACCCTTTTTATACTCAAGTAAATCTTCTTTACTTAAGTAATAACAATAAGAACAATCAATATTACATACAGCACCAATAGGCTTGGCCATAACATGTAATCGTTTTGATGCTTTACCTTGAAATTGTGGGCCTTGAGTAATGATCATATTGATTCCTATTATTTTACGAATTTGGTTAAGTAGAACTTACCTAGCCAAAGAGAAAACCACCCTTATAGTTTTGCTGCTAAGTAAGTTCTAACTCTATAATAAACAAAAAGAACTACTCTATTAGTTATATACGTTATTCCAATTTGGAATGTTAAGTTACTGTATGATAAACGTACAAAAATAACTGTTGAGGATGTCATGTTTAACGTCTCTTTTTTACAAAAAACAAAACTTTTTTATCTATTTCACTCCTCTGCTTTGCTTTATTGGGATGTACAAACACACCTCCACATCCTATCACTCAAAAAATTGAGCAAAACATGGTGTCCGTTCAAGGTGGAGAGTTTCAAATGGGCTCTAACGCCCCTGAAGCGAAAAAATCCGAAAAGCCAGAACATTCTGTATTTGTTGATGATTTCTATATTTCTAAGTTCGAAGTTACTCAAGAAATTTTTGAATCAGTAATGGGCTCTTCTCTTAGCTATTTCCAAGATCCTAATGTTCCAGTTAATAACTTAAGCTGGCAGCAGGCTAATTTTTTCATTCAAAAATTAAATGAGCTGACAGGTGAAACTTATCGACTACCAACCGAAGCTGAATGGGAATACGCTGCTCGTGGAGGAAATTTAAGTAAAGGTTATATCTATAGTGGTTCAAACAATATTGATGATGTGGCTTGGTACTCTAAAAACGCCAATAACCGTGCGCATCCAGTTGGAATGAAACAACCAAATGAACTAGGCTTGTATGATATGACGGGGAACGTTGGTGAGTTTGTAAGTGACGCCTATGATGATAATTTTTATCGCGTTTCACCAAAAAATAACCCTAACAACGCACGTGATGAAGCAAGTGGTTTAGTACATAAATCAGTTCGCGGCAGTAGCTTTTCTTACGATGCAGATGAATCAGAAAACTATCGACGTGATTTTGCCAGTCAGTCTATTATCATGTCGGATATGGGATTACGTTTAGTAAGAGATAAAAACTAAACTAACTAAAAGTCTTCATTCAAAATTAATTCTTCACAAATAAAAACAGCGCCGAAAATTCAGCGCTGTTTGTTTAAAAGACATTTTTAGCTGCTTTTTGAATTTGTTGTCGCAACCAACGATGGCCACTATCATTACTTCGACTTGGATGCCAAATGCTACATAAATCGTGTTGTTGACGATTCAAAGGTAAATCTAAAGATTTCAAATTGTAGTAATCGCCTAAATCATCAATAGATGACTGAGGTAACATCCCAATCATCTCAGTAGACCCAATAATTGGCATCATTTCAAAGGCACCAGCTGCTCGAATAACAATATTACGAGCTTCTAATTCTCCAATATCTTCAGCATTCAATAAGCTGCTTCGGCTATGCCAACGAGACGCGGCAACATGCTCTTCACTTAAGAATTGTTCAAGGCTAATTGAATCCCCTATTCTTGGGTGATCTTTACTGCATACGACTCTTAATCTTTCAGTATAAACTACCTCAGATTTTAAAATAGTGCGTCCACGAATAGCCATATCAATCACCAGATCGTAACGCTGTAAACGTAAGTCTGACTCTAGATCTTCAGTAAATTGAGGATGTATTTCTAACGAAATATTAGGTGCAGATGAACGAAGCTGTTTCACCAATTTTGGTATTAATGAATAATTCACCGTAGACACAACCGCAATTGAGAAAATTCGATTGGATGTCTTAGGATCAAATTCTCTTGATGCTGACAACGTAGAAGTAAAATTCTTAAGTGCTGCAGACATTGCGGGGTAAATATCTGAAGCAAAAACGGTGGGTTCTACTCCCGTCGTATTTCGATGAAAAAGTGCATCATCATAGATTTCTCGTAGACGTTTTAATGCTTTACTCACCGCAGGTTGGCTAATATTCATTCTTATTGCCGCCTTTGAGAGGTTTTTCTCTTCATAGATGGCGACAAAAATAGGGATCAAGTTTAGTTCTGTGCTTTTCATAATAACCGACACGGCTGATTCATCCTGATTTCACTTTATATAACTGAGCAGATGAAACAAGTGCAGTCCATCAGTTCTGTGTTGATTATCTTACTTTTTCGTTTTGCTTATTCGACACTTATTCAGCTGAGGCAAAGCTTTCTTAAATTTAATTATTTCACCTAATTGATATTTGGCTGTATCTCTACGATTAATTGCTTTCCACAACCGTTTAGATAGTGACATTGTCACCTTTTCATTTTGAAATTGTGTTGTTTCACTCTGCCATTCTTGCTTGCTTTCATACGCTTTGAGCTCAACGAGATTATCTGTTTCTCTCAATAAACGATAAAGCAGCATTCTAACCGTTCCCCATTCCTCTTGATTTACCGCTCTAGAATATACGAGCCATGCAGGAAGTGGATGAGTTTGATAATAACGCAGTGTTTTAATCGCTGCGACAATTAGAATTAGAAGAATGAATACACAAGCTGCGAATGGTTTCCAATATTCAATAAACCAAGAACGCAAAGTATGTGATACCGCAAAAGTTTCGCCCTCAATATTAATCGTTTTTAATTCCCCTGCATCAACATCCCACCAAACTAGCTCAAGAGCCGGAAACGTAACTTCTCCACCAGTTTGTAATACATAAACTGAAGATTCTTCTCGTTGAGATAAATAGTCACCTCGAGTTTGTGTATCACTCAATTTAGGTGGTTGATTATAGGTTTGATAGTGCGTGCTTGATGTCGCTGGCAAAATCTCAGGGATCAACATTGCAAGTGTATCAGCCCCTTTAATCGTAATCGTACGAGTTATCGAATCGCCAGCTTCGAGTTCTGAATTAGACGTATCCCATTTTTGTTGCACGGTAAAATCTAAACCAGACACCCATTGTTGTTTATCATCAAGTAACCCAGACGGTTTAATTACTTTAAATGTTTGAGCTTGGGTATAAATGGTTCCTGAGACATTACCTACACCTTCTTTTGATACTTGCACTTTTACCGCCGTAGGAGGAATAACATAAGTACCTGCTTTTTGAGGATATAATGTCACTTCCCAGCGTTGGTGTGTCCAAGTTACTCCGTTTTTACGTTCTGTAAAATTAGTCGCAAGCTGATTACGTTGTTTAACTGCAACGTTGGGAATATCAATTGCAGCAATGCGAGTACCGCCTGTAAACCACCTTGGAGTAACCACTTCTATATACAAAATAATTTGTTGATTAATGGCATATGCTCTCTGCTCTTCATCTGTTTTTGATGGTTCACTTAACCACGTTTTAATCGAGACATTATCAGCACTTTCAAGTTTGTTCGCTGCATTGGATCTTGCACTAAAACTTACCGTAATAAGCAGTACTATCATAAACACAAGAAGGTGTATTAAACGTCGTTTATCATTATGCTGAGACATTATTTCACCTCTTCATTTTGCATTTGTGTATTACTTGTTTGTTCACGAAGTTGTAATTGAAACTTGGCACGCAAGAAATATTTTGGGTCAGCCTCAACACGACGAAGCCATTTGTCTGCCAACTCTTGACTTCCTAAGATCTCATTTGCATTTAAACTTTCTTTCGTCATTAAAGAAGAGTCCACTTCTTCATCTGCACCATCACCGGTTCTAGGCTTATCATCACCCAGTTCAAATGACTCTTCTGGGCCATCTGTTGTGCCTTTTTGGCTTTCACTCATCCGGTTGACCTCATCAACAATGCCTTGCATGACGTTTAAATTATTCTGCGTTTTTTCTTTTAAATCAGGATCGAGATCTTTCTTTAACAACATACGATAGATGTCTCTCGCAGCAACATATTCTCTTTGTCGAGCCAACGCATTTGCAGCATTAAACATTCCTAAATCAGATTTTACAGCAATAAAAGCACTGTGAGCTAACTTATACTCACCTGCATAATAATACGCAGTACCCTTCATTAATGGGTCTTGATAACTTTTTGCTGCTTTTAAATATTCTGATTTATCAAAATACCATTGCCCTTGTTGATCGGGGTTAACCACAAATCCATCCACCAATCTGTCGTTTTTTCCCATAAAGTCACTTCTTTAACAGGTTCTTGAGTTTTCGCTTTTAAACTTACGGTTTCTGCATACGTTGGCACTGAATAAAATGTAGGGGAAACCAATACCACCACAAAGCACCATTTCACTAACCACCCCTTTCTGAACCATGACAACATAAGTAATGAAACAGGAAATAGTAGGTAGTAACCCATGTCTTTCCACGGCATAGCTGATTCATTATTTAATTGCATATGTCGCTCGACTTTACTGTTTAAGCTACGAACATCGCTATCATCCACAGTAACGCTTATAACGCTTCCACCACTTTTACTTGCTAATTTTTTTAATGAGGCATAATCCATCGGATTGTCACTCGCTCTGTTTTCATTGCCGGCAGCAAGCACAAGCAGCTGATGACGACTCTTAGAAAAGTATTTCTCATAAGCCGCGATGGTTTCAGGGTTAGCGCCATCCGTAATTAATAACACGGTTCCCGCACTCTCTGTCCCTAATTGAGGCTCAATGAGTGGTAATGCACTTTCTGCATTCTTCCCTTCTATAGGCATGATATCTGGCTGAATCGCCGCTAAGAATGGCGCAAAAACGGAGTTATCTTTGGTTAACGGCATAGCCAAGTGTGAAGTTCCCGAAAAGACAACAAGCCCTGTTTTCCCACCTTTACGTAATGCAATCAAATCTCGAATTTTTTGCTTAGAGCGCTCTAATCGATTCGGAGCTAGATCCTTTTGCAACATGGATTCACTATTATCTAATACAATAAGCAATGCGGCTTTATCTTCACCAAATGGCGAAGCCTCACGCTCCCATGTAGGACCAGCACAAACCACAATGGCTACGAGCATAGAAACAGCCAATAATTTTAGTGGTAGTTGTTTTTTCCAACCAACATCATTGACCGTTAGCACTGAACGAAGGTGTTTTGGTAATTCTTGTTGCCACTCATTTTTACTGTCTTGTTTCCAACGTAAATAAATAACAATACTTAATGGAATCAAGGCCAATATCCATAGTGGACGAATAAAATGAAATTCATTGACAATTTGTTGCCACATCAGAAGATCAAACATGCTTTTCTCCTGCTTTTTTTGAAGACGATGAAAAATGACGTCTAATAGTGGCGAAACCAAAGGCAAACAAATACATCGCAACAATTAGCATTGCTGGGTATTGGTGAATTGACTGCTTTGGTCGGTAAGTCGTACTTTCATAAAGCTGAGGTTCTAACTCACCAATTTCATCATAAGCTTGTTCTAATTCATCACGGTTAATCGCTTGGAATGCTTTACCTCCAGACTCTTTAGCAACACGATTAATGATGTTCATATCCAATGCTTGTTCACCCACAGTTCGTGGATCACCCATTGCAATCATATGTATACGCACGCCTTTCGCTGCTGCAACTTTTGCGGCATCAATAGGTTCAACATAACTGCCAGTGTCGTTACCATCCGTTAAGACAATCGCGACTTTTTCTCGTGGTTTTGCATTTTCTTCTGCTGACGCTTTATCTTCGCTGCTCTGCTCAAACACTTTAATCGCAAGGCCGATAGCGTCACCTAGATGGGTACTTTGCCCTGCCATTGCAACGTCTGTTTGATTCAACAATTCAAGCCAAACGGATTGATCAGCCGTGAATGGCGTTTGTACAAAGGCGGCATCACCAAATAAAATAAGTCCTAAACGATCCCCTTTACGTGTCTTAACAAAATCGGCTAATACTTCCTTTGTTGCTTCTAGACGTGAAATCTTCTTTACTGCGCCTGAATCTGATGATTGCTTAGAGACAAAATCTTGCTCAGCCATTGAACCAGATAAATCCACCACAACCATGACATCACGACCTAAACTTTCACGGGTTTGTGGCTCTCCTAATATCGTAGGCTTTGTTAAAGCAAAAATAAGCAGACACCACGACACAACCAAAAATGTTTTTTGCCATAAACTTGCACTTAATTGACTCGCACCTTCTGATGGTTCCTCATCTAACGCTTTAACCAATACATCAAAAAATGGCACTTTAATCGCTGATTGACGTGTTCGATATGCAGGTATAAACCAATATATTATCAGTGGTAAAGGAAGCATCCATAACCAATATGGATTTGCTAATTCAAGTTGATCAAACGGCATAATCCTCTCCTTTTTTAATATCTTGGCTCGCCGTTTTTATATCTTTGTGACTTTCTAACCAATCGATACACAACGCAAATAAGGCTGCAATTTCTTGTTCATTTAATGCTTTTTGTGATTGAACTAATGAGCGCATCCATTTTTCACCTAATTCTGAATGAAATGTCTCTTTGTCATCTCTTCCATATGAATCAAGTGCCTTCAAAAAAGTATCTCCAAATTGATTAGAGCGACTCGGGTCGATATACACTAATACCGCTTTCATCACTTCAAATATTTCATAACTGATAGATTGATTAGGTACTTGTGAATCTCGCAGTAATAAAATCACATCCAATGCTTCACGACGATAACGATTTGTCCACCATCGTTTTAGCCATAGCACACTTTTGTAGACAATAAATGCAAGCAATACAAATGCGAGAATTTTCCATCCAATGGTCTGAGGAAACCAACTGACGTGTTCAGGAACTGTAACTTCACTTAATTTTTTAATATATAACTGCTAGGTGGCTGATGTACGCTCATCGACGTCCTCCTATTGCACGCTTGAACTGCTCAATATGAGATCCTGACGTATCCACTTCTATAGTAGGAAGTCCTTTTGCTGCCATTAATTGAATAAGTTGTTCTTTTTTCAATGACTGATGCTCAGCAAGTCCTTTGTTCGCTAAATCAAACTTTTTGGCATCATTTAGGTTAATTTGAAAATCCCCATCACCAACAACCCATTCATTATTTAATGAAGGAAACATTGATTCGAAAGGATCAGAGATAAGAACACCAAGCACATCATTATGCTTTTGAAGGTGTTTTAAATGAGTAACATCATCAGGAATTGCACCACTCCAATCACTCAAAATAATAATCGTGGCTTCTTTTAGTTTTAAACGACCAAGCAGGGTGACAAATTGTGTAAAACTAACGGAATCAACATCGGTACTCGTCACATTTAAAGATTGATTCGAACTTGCTAACAATTGTAATCGATGGAGTAAATCACCTTGAGAACGTTTTGGCGTCAACCAATGTAATTTCTCGGTTGCATTAATAACAAAACCAACACGATCACTGTCTTGTAAAATGCGCCATGCTGTTAAAGCGGCTAATTCCGCCGCGACAACCGATTTCATCGTATCGACCGATGAAAAAAACATACTACTGCGTTGATCAACACAGATAATAAAATTTCGATCTTTCTCTTCGGTATAGGAACGAACATGAGGTTTGCCTGTTCGCATGGTCACTTTCCAATCAAGATTTCGAATATCATCCCCTAATTGTAGTGCCTTAACTCTTCAAAATTTAATCCGCGTCCACGAAATACTGAAGAGTGACGACCAGACAATGCCGTCCCTGATTTTAGGTTAGGAAGCAAACTAAAAAAACCAGCTTGAGACTGTAATTTTACCAGTTTGCTATATTCACAGTGTATGCGTGCGTCTGTGCTTTTCTCTGTCATCAAAAGCCCTACCCAATAACAACGTGATCCAATAATTCATTTATCACTTGCTCTTGTGTCACTCCATCCGCTAAAGCGTCATAACTTAACGTAACACGATGACCGAGAACTGAGTGTGCCATTGCTCGAATATCATCGGGCTCTACATAATCTCGGCCCTGTAACCAAGCATAAGCACGGGCACATTTATCTAATGCAATAGATGCTCGTGGACTTGAACCAACTTCAACCCAACGAGATAAATTAGATTCTGCGTAACGCTCAGGCTTACGTGTCGCCATCACTAACGCCACAATATAACGCTCACTGATTTCTGAAACTTCAATTTTGGACAGCTCAGCTCTCGCTTGCATAACTACCGACGGATCTAATTGAATAGCATCAGGCTTAGGAGTCGTATCATTTTCTAAACACTCTTTATCCGATGGTTTGTTATCAAGATTTTCTTCGCTTCTTACTAAACGAATAATATCTAGCTCTGCATCATCATCAGGATAATCAACGATACTTTCATAATAAAGCGGTCCATTTGCGCTTCTGGTAATGGGTATGTCCCTTCTTGCTCTACGGGGTTTTGTGTTGCTAATACCATGAACAAATCAGGCAAAGTATGTGTTCTATCACCAACGGTGATCGTTCCTTCAGCCATTGCCTCTAAAAGCGCTGCTTGAACTTTCGCAGGCGCCCTATTGATTTCGTCCGCTAGAACGATACTGTTAAAAATCGGGCCAGGCTGGAAATTCAATTGGGGTTTACCATTTTGCTCTTGATAAACCTCAGTACCGGTAACATCAGAAGGCAAAAGATCTGGAGTAAACTGAATACGACCAAATGATGTATGTAAATTATCAGCCAACGATTTTACTGAGCGTGTTTTTGCCGTACCAGGCAAACCTTCAAGCAAAACATGACCTTGAGTAAGTAACCCAATAACTAATGAACGAACAACATGAGCTTGACCAATAACTGATTGCTCAACCTGTGACATAAGTGTATTTATTGCTTGTTGCGTTTGGTTCATGTTTCCTCCTAAACCCGATACGATTCGTTATCCATATTCATTGTAAGTAAATTAACTATAACTATTGGTTATACACATCATTAATGGGTGCTCACCTGATTAAGACGTTGGTTTAATGAATTAATCACATTCGCAGGGGCGTATTTCTGTAGTTCATTAATACATGCTTTTGCTTTATTTGACTGATATTTCAATAACATGTCACATTGTGCGAATAAGTGCTGAGGGTTACCACTAATGGTAAAAGCACGCCCCAATGCATCGGCCGCTTGCTTACCATTAAAGGATTCCATTGATAACCCATAAACATACCAATATTGGGCATTTTGTTTTTCTATCTGAGTCGCTTGCTTAAATCGCTCTGCTGCTTCCGCTTTTTGATTCAAACGTAAA
Source organism: Aliivibrio fischeri (assembly GCA_038993745.2). NCBI lineage: Bacteria > Pseudomonadati > Pseudomonadota > Gammaproteobacteria > Vibrionales > Vibrionaceae > Aliivibrio > Aliivibrio fischeri. The sequence continues at coordinate 1,591,859 of CP160629.1, forward strand.
AGTGATAATCCTGCACTATAACGAAGTGCTCCTGAATTAGGTTGCGCTTTAATGCCCTTTCTTAATATCTCGTATCCCTTATTTTCATTACCTTGAGAACGATATAAATCAGCAAGATTGACGTAACTATTCACAAAATACGGTTCTATCTCGATTGCGCCTAAATAAGCGTCTTCTGCTTTAGTTAGCTCTCCCTGAGCACGGTACACATTACCTAAGTTTGTTCGACCAAAGCCCCTGTCAGAATTAAATTTTTGAATCTCGATGTATTCATCTAGTACAGGTGCCAACTGCTCTCTTTGTAATGGATTCAATTCAGGCCAATAAGCCGCTAAAGCGCCTGCTGTCTCCGTTCTAATCGCTAATACAGGATCGGTTAATAAAGGAGAGATAATTTGCCAACGATCAAATGCCTCATAGCCAGCAGACCCTTGAATGGCTCCTAGCCTTATTAGCTCATCATTATTTTTAACCGCTCGTCCTAAAGCTACTAAGGTATTTTTACTTGGGAAAGCGCTTAGTCTCTGTAAAGCAGAGCCTCTGATTATTCCTGCTTGTTTCGCATCTTGAGCGGTATAAGACAATGCATCACCGGCTCCTCTATAATGAATATCTGATGCATAGAATGCCACGGCAAAGTGTTGTTGGTTTCTATACGGAGAATCAGGAAACCATTGTCCAACTTGCTCGTCAGCCCAAACATCATCTTTATCTTCATGACATTGAGTGCAAACGTTCGGAGTACCAATGTTCTTGCTAAGATCTGGTCTTGGTATTTGCCAACTGTGATCACGCCTTGCATCAACTCCCATATAAACCGTTTCAGGCATATGGCACGTCGTACATTGAGAGGCTTCCGTATTGGCTAAATGAAAGGTGTGTTTCTCTGGTGTGTATTCTGATGCGATATGACATTGACTGCATATTGCTTCTTCTGGGATGCTTAATTTTGTCGTGTGTGGGTCATGACAATTTGTACATGTCACCCCTTTTTTGGCCATTTTTGACTGCATAAATGAACCATAAACATAATCTTCATCATAAATTTGACCATCATTATGATAAAGCTCTGGAGTAATTAGACTTGGAAGGTAGCTATCCAGTAATGAACGCTCCTCGAGATCACCTTTTGTATGCGCTTGCGCCTCATTTAATTGAGTTCTACGACTATGGCACTGAGCACATACAGTAATTTGATCCGTTTTGTTAATGGCTTTTGGTTGAAGAATGGATGAACCTTGTTTAAATACCCATTCTTTTACTGACTTACTCAGATCACGATCAAAACCATAATGAAGCCCAATAGAACCCTCTTGCTTTTTACTCCATTTAATATGCTCACTCGCAGGGCCATGACACGCTTCACAACTAACATTTATTTCTGACCATGAAGTCTCATAACTATTTTTCTCTGAATCGTAATTTTTTTGTACATTGGTTGAGTGGCAATCCGCGCACATGAAATTCCAATTTTGTCCTGTATTAGTCCAATAAAATTCGTCGGTTTTTTCCATATCAGGGTATAAATGATACCAACGTTGGCCACCCTGACTTTTGTGTCTTGAATCCCAAGCAAATGGAATTAATTGAATTCGCCCATCTTCAAATTCAACCATGTATTGTTGTAATGGTTCGAAACCAAATGTATAACTAATTTTATAATCATGAAATTGGCCATCAGGCCCTTCAATATTGACCCAATACTCTTTGCCTTTTTTGAAAAAGCGGTTAGTTTTGCCTTCGAACTCAAAAGTAGCATCATTAAAATCGCCAAATACACTACTTTTATCCGCATGCTTCATCGCCATGTCATGATCCGAACCTTGCCAAGCATCAACGGCTTCTTTATGACAATCAATACAAGATTCGCTACCAACAAAATCAGCAGAAAATACAGCAGGTGAAAACAACATAATATTCACCCACATTACCAAAAATACGTAGGTAAGTTTTTTCTTAGCCATATATATCCTTATACATTTTGACCATTATTCTGATTTCAAAAGTAAACAAATAACAATGAGTTAGATATAGTTCACTTGTCGCAAACTTTCCATTTAACTCATTGATATTGCGTGTTCCTTCATAATTTCTATTGCAATACACTTATATAAAAAGGGGCTCCGAAGAGCCCTCTTAATTAAGAACTGCCATGATAAATTAAGTTACTTACTGTGAGGCTGTTGAAGTTTTTCCATTACCTGATCAAGACTAAAGCTTGCTGCTTTTTGACGAGGTGGGAATTCTTCAAATGTTTCTAAATATTTTGCTACATAGGCTTGTGCAGGTACAAACATATAAGCGTGGTCTAGCAACCAATCATAATAAGTATTCGACGTTACATCAGCGACTTCATATGGATCCATACGTAAGTTAAACAGTTTAGGCACACGTAATGTTACAAACGGTTCAGCCCAGATTTGAAGCGTACCCTTCACACGTTGCTCCATAAATACGGCTTTCCACTTGTTATAACGAAGTGCAGCCAAATCACCATCATCCGTGAAGTAGAAAATTTCTTCACGACGGCCTTCTTTTTCTTTACCCGTTAAATAAGGTAAGAAGTTATAACCATCTAAGTGATTTTTAAAACTCTTATTACCAAGTTTTGTTCCTTTTTTCAGATCATCTTTAATATGATCGTTACCAGCAGCTGCTGCAAAAGTTGGTAACCAATCCATGTGGTGCATAATTTCATTCGATACTACACCTGGTTCAATTTTTCCTGGCCAACGAACCATTGCAGGAACACGATATGCCCCTTCCCAGTTTGTATTTTTCTCACTACGGAACGGTGTTGTACCCGCATCCGGCCATGAGTTCATATGAGGGCCATTATCGGTAGAATAGAAAACAATGGTGTTATCTTTAATACCTAGTTTATCCACTGTTTTTAAAAGTTCACCAACGTGGTTATCGTGCTCAACCATACCATCAGCATAGTTACTAATGCCTGTTGAGCCTTGTAATTCAGGTTTTACGTGAGTTCTAAAGTGCATACGAGTTGCGTTCCACCATACAAAGAATGGCTTATCCGCTTTTACCGCTCGTCCCATAAAATCAATAGCTGCAGAAACCGTTTCATCATCCACCGTTTCCATGCGTTTACGAGTTAGAGGACCTGTATCTTCAATTTTTCCATCAGCAAAAGATTTAATTACACCACGAGGGCCAAATTTTTTACGGAATTCAGGATCTTTTGGATAATCAATATTTTCTGGCTCTTCTTCAGCATTTAGGTGGTAAAGGTTACCAAAAAATTCGTCAAAGCCATGTGCTGTAGGAAGGAATTCGTCTTTATCACCAAGGTGGTTTTTACCAAATTGCCCTGTCATGTATCCCATAGGTTTAAGTACTTCAGCGATCGTTGCATCTTCAGCTTGTAGACCGATATCTGCACCAGGTAATCCAACTTTACTTAGACCTGTACGTAGAACACTTTGTCCTGTGATAAAAGTTGATCGACCAGCGGTACATGATTGCTCACCATAATAATCAGTAAACATCATGCCTTCTTTAGCAATACTATCGATATTTGGTGTTTTATATCCCATTAAACCAAAAGTATACGCACTGATATTAGACTGACCGATATCATCGCCCCAAATAACCAGAATATTTGGCTTCTCTGCTGCTAATGTATACCCCGAAGCTCCCATTAACACTGCACTTAGTATTGTTAATCTACGCTTCGTTCCTTTTTTGACTTCCATATAAACTCCTGTTTCCATTGATAAAAAGAGCATCATTAAAGGTATAGTACATAAACCTAAAACTGACAACGGAATATACAACAATAATTTTACTTTTTAACTACATAACCACTAGTTATGAACTTAATAACCAATTTCAGTACATCGTTTTTTCCGTATTTGCAGGATAATGCAGATCCCTTTCCAATATTATCTAGCTGAAATCATTCCTTCAGGAGATAGCGATGAACAAAATAGTAAAAAAAACCGCCATTGCAACAGGCATTGCTTTATCAGGGATCCAAGTAGCTTATGCTGCTGCTCAACCGAATATCCTTGTCATTTTTGGTGATGATATTGGTTACGGAAACATCTCTGCTTATAACCAAGGTATGCTCGGCTACCAAACGCCAAATATCGATAGCATTGCAAATGATGGAGCCCTTTTTACGTCTTATTACGGTCAACAATCTTGTACCGCTGGTCGCTCAGCTTTCATCACTGGTCAAATGCCAGTCCGTACAGGTCTAACTAAAGTTGGATTACCAGGAGCAAAACAGGGTTTACAAGCACAAGACATCACTCTTGCTCAAACTTTAAAAGACCAAGGTTACGTTACTGGTCAATTTGGTAAAAACCACCTTGGTGACCGCGATGACATGCTGCCAACCAACCATGGTTTTGATGAATTTTTTGGTAACCTTTACCACCTAAATGCAGAAGAAGAACCAGAAAACGCAGACTACCCTAAAGACCCAACCTTCCGTAAAAACTTTGGGCCTCGTGGCGTTATTCATTCATACGCAGATGGAAAAATTGAAGATACAGGTCCTCTAACTCGTAAACGCATGGAAACGGTTGATGAAGAAACGATGGATGCGGCGATGGACTTTATGACCAGAGCAGTAAAAGCAGACAAACCTTTCTTCACTTGGTACAACGCAACTCGAATGCATATCAAAACTCACGTCAAAGCCGAGAATTCAGGAAAAACCGGACTTGGTGATTATGCAGATGGTATGGTTGAACATGACAACATTGTTGGAGACCTACTTGATAAAGTCGATGATCTAGGCATCAGTGATAACACTGTCATCATTTACACAACCGATAACGGTCCAATGAATGCGACATGGCCTGATGCGGCCTTCAGTCCATTCCGTGGTGAGAAAAATACAGGTTGGGAAGGCGGTTTCCGTGTACCTGCAGTCATTAAATGGCCGGGACACATCAAACCTGGCACAAAACTTAATGGCATGTTTGCTGGTGAAGACTGGTTACCAACACTAACAGCAATCGCTGGTAATAAAGACATTAAGCAAGAGCTACTTAAAGGCTACACAGCGGATAATGGCAAAACGTATAAAAACCATCTAGACGGTTATAACCAAGTTAACTACCTAACAGGTAAATCAAAAGAAAGTGCTCGCCAAGAGTTCTTCTACTGGTCTGATGATGGTGAACTACTGGCTATGCGTGACGGCCGCTGGAAAATGCACTTCAAGATCCAAGAAAACCAAGGTTGGAAAGTATGGACTCGTGAATTTACGAATCTACGTATTCCTATGATTTTCGATCTACAAGTAGATCCATACGAAAAAGCAGATCAAGGATTTGGATATGATTCATGGGTTTTTGATCATGTATTTTTGCTAGTCCCTACTCAAGCAAAAGTAGCAAAAATGATTGAAAGCTTTAAAGAGTTCCCACCACGTCAAGAAATTCCAAGCTTCTCTGTCGACAAAGTAATGGAACAGATGAAAAACATGGAAAAAGTAGCTAACGCTAGTAAATAACATGAATAAGATTTAGGGCTCATATGGGCCCTATTTTGCTATTTATAAGATACATAAAGGTGAAACCCATGCAGACAAATGCAGACTTTACATTTGATGAGTTCAGTGAAAAATTATGGTCAATATTTCATGGACAAGCATTGATCACAAAATTTAGTTTTCCATTAAATGACGCCTGTTTCACGTTTAAATCTCTAAAACGAAATAATGTAAATTTTTACCTATTTGAAAGCCCTGATCCATTATCTTTATTCAGTTTTCACCTTCCTTCTACATCACAGCCAAAAACATTGTTATTACTCGATGTAGATAATGCTGGAATGCTTTTCAATGGAATTCTATGTGAGGAGCATCAATTTGCGTTAATTTCAGAAAAAAGCCAGCAACCATTTTGTTTACAAATACCAGCTCACAGCCCTATTTTAGTATGTGATATCAATACCGATAACAAACAGTTTCATCAACTTTGCGGTAGTTTAGTACCTGTTGGGATAGATATAAAATACGCAGAAGAAATAAAAATTGCCGTTCGTAATGCAAATAATATGTTTCCAAATAATCATTCCAATGTAGGTGCAACCTTATTGATGCATATTGTTGAGCTTTTATCTTTACATCCAATTCCAATGCGTCGCCAAGCATTAATGGGAAGAAGTCGTTTACCAAGACGCAATTTTATTCCTAAATGCATTGATTATATGATGGAGATGTCCTCAACTGAGGCAATTAAACAACTCTCCAAAGAACGAAATATTTCAGAAAAAACCATTAGAAATGCATTTAAAGAAACAACAGGGTTCACCCCTAAAGAGTTTGAACAAATCAGTAAACTTTTTGCATTTCGTCGGGCCTTAAAGCAACCAGATATTAAAACTGTTTTTGAAGCAGCTATTGCGAGTGATGTGTATCGCTGGTCTCGTTATGCTAGTCGTTATTTTAAGATTTTTAATGAGTTACCAATTCAAACTCTTTGAGAAAGCTCTCAATTCACCTGAGTCACAAGCGTGAACAAATAAAGCAAAATACCTATAGATTCAATAAGATAAATAACAAGATAACTTTTGGTTATAAAGTCTATAAAGCGACGATTTAAAAATATTTATTTATGATCTCCGCGAATTAAACACGACTATAACTATTATTTGGAGTTATTTATGGGTAATCATTTAAGTAAGATTGCTGTTGGAGTTGGTCTGCTTGCAACCTCTAGTGCAGCAATGGCAGCAGCGCAACCTAACATACTTGCTATTTTTGGTGATGATGTTGGTTATTGGAACATTAGCGCCTACAACCAAGGAATGATGGGTTATAAAACACCTAACATCGATCGTATCGCGAATGAAGGTGCATTGTTCACTGATCACTATGGCCAACAATCTTGTACTGCTGGACGTGCTGCTTTCATTACAGGTCAAGAACCTTTCCGTACGGGTCTATTAACCATTGGCATGCCAGGTTCTGATCATGGTATTCCTGATTGGGCTCCAACCATTGCCGATCTTCTTAAAGATCAAGGCTACATGACGGCACAATTTGGTAAAAACCACCTTGGTGACCAAGATAAGCATCTTCCAACTAATCATGGTTTTGACGAATTCTTTGGTAACCTTTACCACCTAAATGCCGAAGAAGAACCAGAAACTTACTACTACCCTAAAGATCCTGAGTTCCGTAAAAATTATGGCCCACGTGGTGTAATTAAATCTTATGCTGATGGTAAGATTGAAGATACGGGTCCAATGACTCGTAAGCGTATGGAGCACGCAGATGAAGAGTTCTTAGATTCTTCACTTGCCTTTATGGAAAAAGCGGTAAAAGCAGATAAACCTTTCTTTATCTGGCACAACACAACTCGCATGCACGTTTGGACTCGTCTACAAGAAAAATACCAAGGTAAATCAGGCGTAAGTATTTATGCTGATGGTATGCTTGAGCACGATGACCAAGTTGGTATCCTACTTGATAAACTGGATGAGCTTGGTATAGCTGATAACACGATCGTTATATATTCAACCGATAACGGTGCAGAAACAGTAACATGGCCTGACGGCGGTGCTACACCATTCTATGGTGAAAAAGGCACAACATGGGAAGGTGGTATGCGTGTACCACAACTTGTTCGTTGGCCGGGAACTATTAAACCTGGAACAAAAATCAATGAAATGATGGCGCACCAAGATTGGCTTCCAACTTTACTTGATGCTGCTGGTGTTCCAAACGTAAAAGAAAAACTTGCTAAAGGCTATAAAGCCAACGGTAAAGAGTTCAAAGTTCATATCGATGGTTACGATTTCAAACCATTCTTTGAAGGAAAAGTAGATAAAGGTCCTCGTGAATCACTGCTTTACTTCACTGCAAATGGTGAGTTGAATGCCGTTCGCTGGCAAGATTGGAAACTGAACTTCGCAATAATGGAAGGTAATATTTCTGATGCAGTTCGTTTGTCACCAAACTGGCCTCAAATCATCCACCTACGTGCGGACCCATTTGAAAAAGCACCGCATGAATCAGGCATGTACTTACGTTGGATGGCAGATAACATGTGGTTATTCGTACCAATGCAAGACGTATTAGCGGAGTTCTTTAATACTCTACCTGATTACCCAATGCAAATGAGTACTCAAATGAACCCTGCAGCTATCAGTGCACAATCACTTGGCTTAAAAGCGAAAATGCAACAGCTAGATAAGCTTCAAGCTCAAATGAATAAACTAAATGCTAAATAGTAATATCTAAAACTAAAACGCCCCGAGTGAATTTTCACTCGGGGCGTTTTTTTATCTGAAATCTAGCGACGCTGACAAGTTGTACAACCACGACACGCCGAACGTGTATGTGGGTCTAGCCGCCCTCTTTGTATTTTACAATACGCATTTTTAAGTGCTCGGCGAGCTGAAAACCAGTCGTCAGGTTTTGCTAAAATCAAGTTGCCATTAAAACGTTTCATTAATGGCACTCGATACTCATTAATAAACTTGCTATCGAACTCAATCTCAAAATGCTCAAGTGCTTGTTCAATCGAAGTGAAATTCGCAATCACTTGTTGGATAGTAGATTGGTTCATCGTTTTATTAATGATTAAATGCGTTCATTTCTGCTGCACTTTTTGCTGTTAAATCACCTGTTGGATTTAATAAATGCGGCAAAATTTTTGGTAGATTTAATACGATGTCTTGATTTTCTACTGGGTAAATAACCTCGTTATACCAGCCTAATAAACCCATTGTTGCGTAACCAATTGCATCATTATCTTCACGGTTTTCAATAATGATTTGTAAAAAACGTAAAATCGCTCTGTCATTTGAACCAGCTTGATTACGAGTGTCATCAAAGATAGTTGTCGCTTCTGAAACTAAGCCTTCAAATTCAGTTTCAATCGATACTTTAAACGAACCACCATCAACAGATATTTTCATATTTTATAGCCAATTATTTATTTTAATTGTGGCGATATTAACGAATAAATTGCCTCTTGTCGCTACCCTCAGATAAGTGATTTACACAAAAATAAAAAAATGCGTTTCTATGATTGTTTTTTAATCTTCGCTGTCAAGTTCATGGCATATGCCAAAAATAATTATTGGCATATGCCAGTAACAAGCCTATACTTTCATCAAATTTAATGGAGAGCATTGATGGCTAGACCTAAAAAATGTCGTCGAATTTGTAGTAGAGCACCATACAGTTGCTTTAAACCTAATGGCGTACCAACAACAGAATTACCTCAAGTTCAATTACTTGCTGAAGAATTAGAAGCATTACGATTGGCTGATTTTGAAGGCTTAAGTCAACAAGACGCAGCCGCTCAAATGATGGTGTCACGTCAAACCTTCGGCAACATAGTGAAACAAGCAAGATTTAAAGTAAGCAGTTGTTTAGTTAAAGGTCAGGCTTTAATGCTCCAAGTGGAGACTGAATAATGAAATTTGCTATTCCATACCAAAATGGTCGTATCGCAGGACACTTTTCTAAAGCAGAATCGTTTCTATTTACGGATCAAGAGCATTCAGAAATAACACCAAACCCTGCACTGAATAGTACGGGCTGCGGTGGAAAAAAATCACTACTCTCATTATTAAAAAGCCAACAAATTGATGCTCTTGTCGTTCGTAACATTGGACAAAAGATGCTTGGTAACTTACTTCAATCGAACATTCGAGTATTTCACGCTAAAGGTAATGCATCATTAAATAACGCTGCATTTACAAATTTGCCTGAATTTACAGATGCGACTCAAGGTCGACCTTGTAAAAATACAAAACAAGGTTGTTGTAGCAAAAAACAAAATGTTATGACGCCGAAGTTAACAGCACCCTCACGACTAAAAGAAACATTCACTGTATTAGGATGTAAAGCATGAATACCGTTTTAATTACTTTTGGCGCTTTTGTATTGGTCATTTTACTAATGGCATTAGGTGTGATTTTTGGACGTAAAGAGATCCAAGGAAGTTGCGGAGGATTAAATAATGTTGGTGTTGATAAAGTATGTAATTGCGAAACAACTTGTGATGAACACAAGCTTTATCAAATTTCAGAACCAACGGACAAATAAAAAGTGAAACCAGTTATCTAGTTTCACTTTCTTTACGTGGTAACGCTTTATTTCGTTTCTTTTGTATTACATAAATAAGCGTTACCAAACATGGTCACAGAGCTTGAAAAATCTAAAGACTGGTATAGATACAATGTATCCGCCCCTAACGCCGCAGCTTTGATACGCATTTGGTTTAATGTTCCCCAAACCATATCCTTATCAGCATGTAGCCAGTAATCATAAAAATGCCCTTCTGAACCAAAAACGATTCCCAGACGTTGGCAATTCTCAACTACTTTTACTTCATCCCAAATAACCTCGACCTTTTCAGACTCTTTAGTCGGAAAAGTAACACAGCCCGTTAACAGCGTTGTTAAAGCAAACATTGAGCTAATAACACGTTTTTTCATTAAATAATCACTACAGAATAAATGTTGCGCGATTTTAGTAAAAAAAGTCTCAATAGCAAGTAATAAGTAACTAGACGATTAATTAAAAAACTTCCCTACCTTATTCTGTTATCGCCACTTGCTTGCTTCTGCTTCTCCATTTGCACGACGAGCCGCCGCTGCTACTTCTTTATCTACAATCGTTTGACCAATAGGCGCAATTGAAATTGCAGCCAATTTTAAGTGTTGAATAGCAAACGGAATACCAATAATAGTAACAAAACACGCAACAGCAGACATAACATGGCCAAGTGCCAACCAGAAGCCAGCAAAGATAAACCATAAAACATTACCGATAAAACCAAGGCTACCTGTACCAATATCTTCAGAACGTGTTAATTCATCACGGTAAATAGCTTCTTTACCAAATGGGAAGAAAGAGAATCCAGCCATAACAAAACACGCTCGTCCCCAAGGAATACCAATAATACTAATAAAGGCTAAGATCCCAAAAAAGCACCATGCTAGCCCCATAAAAACGCCACCAAAAAGGAACCAAATTAAATTACCAATTGCGCTCATTTTATTTCCTTAACTACAATTCTTACTATAAATAACAAACTCGCAGAGTGATTAATCACTTGCACCACATTTGGCACATTCATCATATGTTCTATCGCCTTCGCTAATAACGATATATTCTGTGACGCACTTTTCACATAACGCCAGAATAGGATAAGCTTCTTTTTGTTTTTTGGAAGACGTATTTCCTTCCGTTGTATAAAATTTTCTCATTTTGTCTCTATAATCTTTCTTATTCCAAATAGCATTATATCGCTATTTACTCAGAAACCTGTCGTTAAATAATAGTTCAATCACTTGTATCAAATTACATACAAAAGTAACATGCCTTGGACAAAGTTATACACCAAAGCAATAACTCACTTGGTACAATTATAATGAAAAAACTACTATTAATTTCGCTGCTGTCTGTTCCAGCATTTGCTTCAAGTAATATAGCCAATAATTTTTCATATATTGGTATTGGTTTTCAATCTGCTAAATACTCTTCCGAAGCTCTATCACCGTATTTTAACGATAAATACAGTAATGATGAGAAAAAAACATTAGGAGGCCTATATATTGATGTTAACGCAAACCTTGTAGATAAAGTCTTTTTTGATGGATACGCCGATTTCGCAACCAGAATCAGTTCAGATGTTGATACTTGGAAGGCCGGTCTTGGTTACGCTTTTTACTCAACACCAACATTATCAGTTCCGGCCTCTTGTGGTTGGGTAAACTATCATGCTGAACGTGACTCAAGATCATACTCAGAAGGTGCAGGCTACTGTAAAGTCGGAGTAAAAACACAAATAGCAAATCACTGGCTACTGGATGCAACCTATCAACATGAATTTTTAGATGAATCTAAAGATACTTTGGGAATTAAAAACGTATTTCAATTTGGGCGTGTTTTTGGATTAGTTGCAGGCTTTAAATATGCAGAACGAATCGAGAGTGAAATCACATATCAATTAGGTATGCAGTTCTCTTTCCACTAATTCAATCAGTTATATTGATATTAATGGAAGACATGGAGGTTTACATAGTATTCCTCCATTATCAAATAGCATGATTATCACTCTAAAATGATTTTTGCATTTTTCTCTTGGTCTTCACTTACCAAACTTTGCACTGATGGATTTCTAGGGTAACTATTACCATCAAAGCGCATTAATACACTTCCCTTTCCTTTTGACCATACGATTATATCGTTCCATCCACTCGTTTTTGTTTCAGCAATACGTATCGGTGAGCCCGTTACTGTACTTTTAGATATGAATGTAAAATCCGAACCCGTATTTTGAAAGATTAATACGGTACATCCACCAGAACCACACCAATTCATTCCTTTCAACATTACAATTGCATCATCAAATCCATCTGAATTTAAATCAGCATAACCAACATCAAAATTTGGTTTATTTTCTTGAGATATTGATGACACTGCTTGATTAATATCTGGAATCTCACGGGCTTCTTCATTACAACCAAATAAGAATAATGAAAATAGAATCCACCAGTATTTCATCTTATTCCCCTCTTATAACAACAGAATGATTAAAACAAAAATACTCGACAAATTAACTGCCGAGTGCTTTTTATTTATTCAAATAACTAACTTAATTTACCAGTTATCTTTGTATTTCTTTTTATTCTTTTTACCAGTACCTGCTGGCTTAGCAACTGGTTTAATCGCAGCTAAAAGTGCTTCCGTGACCTCTTCATTCACTTCAAACCCTTCAACTTGTTCACGATCAAGACGAATTTTATTCTTCTTCTCAATGATTTTAAAGTGATGGTAATCTTCATAATCAATCAAAGATAATGCTAGACCAACTTCACCAGCTCGGCCACTTCGACCAATACGGTGCATATAATCTGCTGGACTTCTTGGTAAATCAAAATTAATCACAACAGGCAGCTTTTCAATATCCAAACCACGAGCAGCAATATCTGTTGCGATCAAAACATCAATCTCACCCGCTTTAAATGCTTCAAGAACACGAGTACGAGCACCTTGACCTTTATCACCATGGAACACTTCCGCTGCAATACCACGTTTAGCCAGTTTATCAGCTAGATGATTACACGCATTTTTAGCGTTTACAAAGATAAGCGCTTGTCGCCATTGGTTCTTTTGAATCAAATGAGCAAGAACCGATGTCTTCTCACCTTTATTCACGGTAAAGACACGTTGTACGACGGTACTTGCATCTGCGCTTTGTAATTGAATTTCTACAGGATTATTCAATAGCGCTTGAGTTAATGTTTGAACTTCTTCAGGAAACGTTGCTGAAAACAGTAATGTTTGTTTTTGCTTTGGGGCTAATGCTAATAATTCATTAAGCTCTTCAGTAAAGCCTAAGCTCAGCATTCTATCTGCTTCATCAAGCACTAGCGTTTTCACTTTATCTAGCTTAACTGCATTGCTTGAAATCAAATCAAGTAAGCGTCCTGGAGTAGCGACCAAAATATCTGCGCCGCCACGTAATGCAAGCATTTGAGTATTTACGGATACACCACCAAAAACAGAAACGGTTTTGATTGCACCATTAAAATGCACAGCGTAAGACTTAATGCTATCCGCTACTTGTTTCGCTAACTCACGAGTAGGTACTAATACTAAACCAGTAACAAAGTTCCCTTTGCTCGCTTGTGCTTTACCCGATTGAAGTTCAGCAATCTGTTGCAATAAAGGCAAAGCAAACGTTGCAGTTTTACCAGAACCTGTATTTGCTCCTGCAATCAAATCACGTCTAGCAAGCACGCTTGGGATAGCTTGTGCTTGAATTGGTGTTGGCTGTTGATATTCCAACTCAGTTAAACGAGCTAAAAGAGGCGAAATAAGGCCAAGTTCTGTAAAATTGGCAGGTGCTGTCGTAGTGGTCATGTATATAAAGAACTCAAAGCTAAAAAATAGCCGATCATTTTAGCCTATTTCGATGCGATTAAGTGAATTAATTACGTAATAAATTCTGTAGCTATTCAAAGCAATTGATCTTTCACGACTGCGATATGAATCATTTCTTCTATTGTTTTTCAATAAACCATGTACCTCGGCACGGTGCGTTTGTTACTTTCCATTCACCTTCAATACGATTATTTCTAGCTAAACCAGTGAAACGATAGCCCCACTTTTGACTATCAGCATACAAGGCTAACTCCCCATGATCAGATATCCATCCTTTTAGGGTCGTATTGTTATACACCAGTCTTAACGACACTTTCCCTTCTTGAATGGTACCGACAACACTTGTTTGGCGACAAATACTATCACCACTAATATCAATACGTTTACCACTCCAATCACCATCAAAATCGTTTGATATATTAAATGAAGGATTATCAGGTAATGGCGTATTTAATGGAACTCTCTCCGTATTGTTCATATTACTCGTAATAAAAACAAATAAACCAACCGCAATAATACCTAATAATCCTTTTTTCATCTTATATCCTTACATAAACGATATATCCACTAACAAATACTAAGTTTATATAGGTCTTTTTTCTTCATCATTACTGTTTCTATTTCAAACAATAAATATGCTAAGTCACTCTAATAACTTGTCATTGAATATAAAAAATTGAGAGTCACTCAATATATCAATTAAATTCACCACAATTATTTATTGACCCCATAAACACATCAATTCTTTATAAAAGTTCTGTAATTAGTTACAAAAAAACTTCAAATAAAAACATTAACATATCCATCACTAGGAAAATTACATTTCCTTACAATCGTCACAAAATATTCAATGCTTTTTTATATATTTCTGCCGATATAGTGAGCGAATAGTTTTTTTCGATAAAACGACATGAAATAACAATAATTCAACTCAATAAAAAAAATCATTAAATTACATTAAGGATGAAGCAAATTGATCAAAAAATTAGGATTTAAAAACGCTCTATTAGCAACCACTGGTTTGCTTATGGTGAGCGCTCTAGCTGCACTTTCAGGGATCAGTTATAACTTATTCGACAACAGTTCTGCACAAAGTGTACGCAATCAATTGGAAGAAATGGCAAATTATGAGGCGGATAACATCTCTGACTGGCTTCAGATAAAAGCCAAGATGATCGATGCACAAAGTAAAGAATACGATCGTCAAACACTGTTGGATCATGTTGCTTTTGCACATTACACAAAAAATCTAACTGGATTTAGTGAAATTTTCGTTGGCACAAAATCAGGGACAAGCTACTCAACCATGGGTGACACTGGCGTTTGGCAAAATGGCGTTGTCACTGCTGACAAGTTTGACACTCGTACCCGTACTTGGTACCAAACTGGCATGCAAAAAAATACGGTACGATACATACCACCAGAACCTGATGCCACAACGGGAGAGCTAGTTATCACTATTGCAAAACAATTTTCTGATGGTGTGATCGGCGGTGATATTTCTATGAATTACCTTGTGGAACGCTTAAGCCGAATTGCACAGCGTGAAGGACTGCTAGCCGTTTTATACGATCCAAATGCTGATGCATTAGTGTCAACCACACCAAACGTTAAATACGGCGATAGGATTGCTGAAACAAATCCACTAAAAGATCGTATGTTAATCAACTATATCGATTATGAAGAGTACACAGGACTAGATGGTGTAGAACGCATTGGTATCACTCGTGAAATTGAGCTTTTCGACGACACTAAATGGTATATATTTATTGGGTTAGATCGAGATGTAGCTTACAGCAATGTTGATAAAACGGCTGAGTCAATGATATTCACTGTCATCATCGCTATCATCATTAGTTGCGTTATTTTTCTACTTGCAATTAACTTCTTGTACAAACCAATTTTACAGCTTAAAGAGGTGATCAGCGATCTTGCTTCAGGTAATGGCGATCTAACTCGACGTTTGCCTGTAGAAAACAAAGACGACTTGGGAGAAATTGCTGAAGGTGTAAACACATTTATTGAAAATCTACAGGGCATGATGCTTGACGTAGAACAAGCAACTCAGAATATCTCCACCAGCATTGATAAATTGAAACATCAAACGGATCACAGTAAAAATACATTAATTGCACACTCAGCAGAAACAGAGCAAGTGGTAACTGCGATTGAAGAGATGAACGCTACCGCCGCCGATATGGCAAAACTGACGGCGGATGCTGCTTCTCATGCAAGCAAAACCAATGAACAAGTTGAGCAATCCAGTATTGCGATGGTTTCGACAAGCAATACAGTATCGCAAATGGGACAAGATACGAATTCAACAGCTATTAATCTTGGTCAGATCAACGGTAACATGCAGGAAATTACCAATATTTTGAAAGTCATTGGGGATATAGCTGACCAAACTAATTTACTAGCACTTAATGCTGCTATTGAGGCTGCGCGAGCCGGCGAGCAAGGCCGAGGGTTTGCTGTCGTTGCCGATGAGGTAAGAACTCTAGCGTCACGTACACAAATGAGCACAGAAGAGATTGAGCAAACAGTAAGTCGACTAAATCAAGGTATGACAACCGCCATTAGCGCGATGTCGAATACACAAACATCATGCGATCGAACAACCGAGCAAACTACACTTGTTGCTAATAATCTTGACGAAATTGGTAATATGGTAAGACTAATCAATGACTTGAACACTCAAGTAGCAACAGCAACTCAAGAACAAAGTGCTGTCACTATTGAAGTTGCTAAAAATATGTCCTCAATCAGAGAAATCGTTGAGCAACTTGCTCAAAACAGCAATGAAAGTGAGGCTGAGGCTTACTCCTTATCATCTGCAAACCAACAACTAACCGCCCTATTAAGTCAGTTCAAACTCAAATAATACTTCTCAACCAGGTAGCTTTATCTATAAAAGCTATCTGGTTTATTTCTCCTTGACTCCCAAGTCACCGTCATACCTATTATCCATTAATATTAATCACATTCACTTAAGCTCATTCCATGAAACTTTGCGCTAGATCTCTTATTCAGTCTTTCATCAATTAGATTCCTGCGTTTGATCACACTTAGTTACATTCCTAGATGCAATGAGTCAATTCTTGCTCTAAATTCACTATCGAAACGTTTACGCAAACGTTTCGATGAGCATAAAACAGACAATAAACGCTCATTGCATTTTTAACTTAAGGTGTCCTCATGAAAAAAAATACGCTGCTAAATTCTGAATTGTCATACGTTATCGCAACACTTGGTCATACTGATGAGATCACCATTTGTGATGCTGGCCTTCCTATTCCTGACGCTTCACAACGTATTGACCTTGCTCTAATTCAAGGCATACCAACCTTTATTGACACCGTAAAAGCAACACTTGCTGAAATGCAAATTGAAGGCGTAATTGTTGCCGAAGAATTTAAAACCGTTAGCCCACAAATGCACGATGAGCTAATGACACTCATTGCAGCCGAAGAAGCGCAATGTGGTAAATCAATCACTGTTTCTTACATTCCTCATGAAGAATTCAAAATCCATACTCGTGAGAGTAAAGCGATCGTTCGAACTGGTGAATGTACCCCTTATGCCAATGTAATTTTTCAATCTGGCGTTGTTTTTTAAGTAGGATACGTTATGACTGAAGCTATCTTAGAATTAAACGGCATTGAGAAAGCCTTCCCCGGAGTGAAAGCTCTGGATGGTGCTTGTCTTAATGTCTATCCCGGTAAAGTCATGGCCCTTATGGGTGAAAATGGCGCGGGTAAATCAACCTTAATGAAGTCACTAACGGGCATCTACGCAATGGATGCTGGTGAAATCCGTTACGAAGGCAAAGCAGTTAACTTTAATGGTCCTAAACACTCTCAAGAATCTGGTATTAGTATTATTCACCAAGAGTTGAACCTAATTCCTGAATTGACCATTGCAGAAAACATCTTCTTAGGCCGTGAAAAAACCAATGCGTTTGGTGGGATCAAATGGTCCGAAATGTACAAAGATGCCGATGCCCTACTTAAACGTTTGAATGTAAAACACCACTCTCGTCAACTATTAGGTGAACTGAGTTTAGGTGAACAACAAATGGTTGAAATTGCTAAGGCACTGTCGTTCAAATCCAAAGTTATCATCATGGATGAACCGACAGATGCGTTAACGGATACCGAAACCGAATCGCTATTTAAAGTAATTAATGAACTACGTGATGAAGGTTGTGGCATTGTTTATATCTCGCACCGTCTAAAAGAAATCTTCGAGATCTGCGATGACATCACAGTACTGCGTGATGGTAAATTCATCGGTGAACGTGTCGTTGCGGATATCGATGAAGACACACTAATTGAAATGATGGTAGGCCGTCGTCTTGATGAGCAATACCCGCGTATTGATGTTCAACATGGTGAAAAATCCCTAGAGCTGTTCGATGTATCAGGTCCTGGTGTTCATAATGTTAGCTTTTCATTAGACCGCGGGGAAATCCTTGGGATCTCAGGTTTAATGGGCGCAGGCCGTACTGAATTAATGAAAATCATCTACGGTGCACTGCCAATGACTTGTGGTGCTATCAAGCTAAACAACAAAATGATTAACCCTATTTCACCACGTGATGGATTAGCCAATGGCATCGCCTACATCTCTGAAGACCGTAAAGGTGATGGACTGGTTCTTGGGTTGTCCGTTAAAGAAAACATGTCGATTTGTTCTTTAGATCAACTATCGAAAGGCATTCAATTAGATCATTATGCGGAAGTCACCGCCGTTGAAGACTTTATTCGTCTATTCAACATTAAGACCCCTACTCGTGATCAAATCATTGGTAATTTATCTGGTGGTAATCAACAGAAAGTAGCCATCGCTAAAGGATTAATGACTCGTCCAAAAGTCTTAATTTTAGATGAACCAACACGTGGCGTTGATGTTGGTGCGAAAAAAGAAATCTACCAATTAATTAACCAATTTAAAGCGGAAGGCATGAGCATCATTTTAGTCTCATCTGAAATGCCTGAAGTTCTAGGAATGAGTGACCGCATCTTAGTTATGCATGAAGGCCGTATTAGTGGCGAATTCATGGCAAAAGATGCCGACCAAGAAAAATTATTGGCTTGTGCAGTAGGTAAAACTGTTGAGCAAAATGTAGAGGTAACAGCATGAGCACCAAATCAATGACTTCAACTGAAACACAACAAAAGAAAGGCGGCATTTTTTCTAAAGAGTGGCTGATTGAACAAAAATCATTAATCGCGCTACTGCTTTTGATTGTCGTGGTCTCTTTTTTGAACGACAACTTTTTTACTGTCGACAATATCTTAAACATCCTGCGTCAAACCTCAGTTAACGCGATTATTGCGGTAGGTATGACGTTAGTTATCTTAACGGCAGGTATCGACTTAAGCGTTGGTTCTGTATTAGCCCTTTGTGGTGCTTTTGCGGCAACCATGATTGGCCTTGAAATTCCGGTAATGATTGCGGTTCCTACAGCACTACTTGCTGGTGCAGCTCTGGGCGCAATCAGCGGTATTATTATCGCAAAAGGTAAAGTTCAAGCCTTCATTGCAACGCTAGTAACCATGACGCTACTGCGTGGTGTAACAATGGTTTACACAGAAGGTCGCCCTATCTCTACTGGTTTTACCGATGTTGCTGACAGCTTTGCATGGTTCGGTACAGGTTACGCACTTGGCATCCCAGTTCCAATTTGGTTAATGGTTATCGTGTTTGCATCGGTATGGTACTTACTAAACCACACACGTTTTGGTCGCTACGTTTATGCTCTAGGTGGTAACGAATCAGCAACTCGCTTATCTGGTATCAATGTGGATCGCGTTAAGATCGGTGTTTACGCTATCTGTGGTCTACTTGCTGCACTGGCTGGTTTAATCGTAACCTCTCGTCTTTCTTCAGCTCAACCAACAGCAGGTATGGGCTACGAGCTAGACGCTATCGCAGCGGTTGTACTTGGTGGTACAAGCCTTGCGGGTGGTAAAGGTCGCATCATGGGTACATTAATTGGTGCGCTTATCATCGGCTTCTTAAACAACGCTCTGAACTTATTAGATGTTTCTTCTTACTACCAAATGATTGCCAAAGCAGTGGTTATCCTACTGGCAGTATTAGTGGACAATAAAAACAAGTAACACCTTATTATTTATACAATAACTTATTACGAATACCCCTATAAATTCGTTTGCTGTTAACACAAAAATAGGCACAACCAAGCGTACCATGTTTGACTTGTGCCGCCCTACACCCTTATAAGGAATATAGAATGAAAAAGTTAGCAACCCTAATCTCTGCAGCCCTACTTTCTACCTCTTTCGCATCAACAGCGGCAGCTCAAGATACGATGGCAATGGTCGTTTCAACATTGAATAACCCATTTTTTGTGACCATGAAAGAAGGCGCTGAAGCAAAAGCAAAAGACCTAGGCTACAAACTGATTGTTCTTGATTCTCAAAACGATCCAAGTAAAGAACTTTCAAACATTGAAGATCTTACGGTTCGTGGCGTAAAAGCAATTCTTATCAACCCAACCGATTCTGATGCCGTTTCAAATGCGATTCGTATGGCTAACCGCTCTGGTATTCCTGTATTAACTCTTGACCGTGGTGCGAGCCGTGGTGAAGTAGTTAGTCACATTGCATCTGATAACGTTGCTGGTGGTGAGATGGCAGGTAAATTCATCATGGAAAAAGTAGGTGAAAAAGCACGCGTTATCCAACTTGAAGGCATCGCTGGTACCTCTGCTGCACGTGAACGTGGTAAAGGTTTCATGAAAACAGTGGATAATGGTGATCTGACTCTACTTGGTAGCCAACCTGCTGATTTTGACCGTACTAAAGGTCTTAACGTAATGGAAAACATGATTGCAGCAAACCCTGATGTTCAAGCGGTATTTGCTCAAAATGATGAAATGGCGTTAGGTGCTCTACGTGCAGTTCAAGCATCAGGTAAAGACGTATTAATCGTCGGTTTTGATGGCACAGAAGATGGTATTGCAGCGGTTAATCGTGGTCTACTTGGCGCAACTATCGCACAACAACCAGACCTAATTGGTGCACTTGGTGTAGAAACAGCGGCTAAAGTTCTTAAAGGTGAAAAGGTTGAGAAATTCATTCCTGTTGACCTAAAAGTTATTATAAAGTAATCAACTGATAAAGTAATAAAAGCGGAGCATTGATACGCTCACAACAACCAGTATCAGTGCTCCCTCTTTTCAAACATTAGAACCCTATAAAACCTATCGTTAAATGTACGAATTAATCACGCCCATTTACCCATAAGTTTTAAGACCACATTCCGGTCACAGATAAGAAACAAGGCACATTATGAATAAATTAGTTGTTTTAGGTAGCGTAAACGCAGACCACGTTCTTCAAGTTGCATCATTCCCTCGCCCAGGCGAGACGTTACACGGTCACAGCTATTCCGTTATTCCTGGTGGCAAAGGTGCTAACCAAGCGGTTGCGGCGGCACGTTTAGGTGCTGATATCGCATTTATCGCAAGCGTGGGTGATGACAGTTTTGGTCACCAGATGATTGAAGCTTTTCAGTTTGATGGCATTAATACCGAAGCGGTAATGATTGAAGAAAACACACCAACCGGCATTGCGATGATCCAAGTAGCTGCAACCGGCGAAAACAGCATCTGTATTTCAGCAGAAGCAAATGCGCGTTTAACGGCAGATCGTATTGCTCCTCATCACGGATTAATCGAAGCCGCTGATACCCTATTAATGCAACTTGAAACGCCTATTGAAACCATAGAAAAAGCAGCAAAAATAGCCAAAGCAGCAGGTACTAAGGTGGTATTAAACCCTGCCCCTGCACATCAATTAAGTGATGACTTATTACAACTTGTTGATATCATTACACCAAACGAAACAGAAGCCGAACTATTAACTGGCATTCAAGTCACGGATATGGCGAGCGCTCAACAGGCAGCTGATGCTCTTCATGCAAAAGGCATCGAAACCGTAATGATCACCCTTGGCAGCAAAGGAGTTTGGATAAGCCAAAATGGTTCAGGTCGCCAAGTGGAAGGTTTCAAAGTACAAGCGACAGATACAACAGGCGCAGGAGATACGTTCAACGGTGCATTCTTAACAGGATTACAATCCGGCCGTAAATTGGATGAAGCTATCAAGTTTGCCCACGCTGCTGCCGCAATATCTGTAACTCGAATGGGTGCTCAAACGTCAATACCTTCAATCACTGAAGTCGAGCGTTTTCTCTTAGAGCATTGATAATTAAATATCGTTGCCTGCATTTGTATTTAATGTAGGCAACGATATAAACAAGGATTGAATTTATGGCAACAATCAAAGATGTAGCCAAACATGCAAGTGTCTCAACCTCAACAGTGAGTCATGTTTTAAATAAAACTCGATTTGTTAGCGAAGACATTTCAGAACGTGTCATGGCCGCAGTAGCAGAACTAAACTATGCGCCTTCTGCCCTCGCCCGCAGCTTAAAAGTCAATCATACAAAAACCTTTGGCATGTTAGTGACAACCTCAACGAACCCATTTTTTGGTGAAGTGGTAAAAGGGGTAGAACGTCGCTGCTATGAAAAAGGCTATAACCTCATCTTATGTAATACCGAAGGTGACGCAGAGCGTGTTCATTCAAGCTTAGATACCTTGCTACAAAAGCGTGTCGATGGCTTGTTACTAATGTGTACCGAAATCGAAAATCAAGTGCTTGAGCTCTTTTCTCGTTATCAACCGGTTCCTACCGTTGTAATGGATTGGGGATTGATTGATTTTCCAAGCGACAAAATTCAAGACAACTCGCACCACGGTGGCTATCTAGCAACAAAACACCTTATTGAACAAGGTCACACTGAAATTGGTTGTTTAACAGGCCCTCTCAATAAGTTGCAAGCGCAACAGCGTTTAAGTGGTTTTGTGCAAGCAATGGAAGAATCCGGATTAGAAATCAATAAAGACTGGATTGCTTCAGGCAATTTTGAATGTGAAGGCGGTGAAGCGGCTTTCAACGAAATTCATGCTAAAGGCAAACTACCAACGGCATTATTTGTTTGTAATGACATGATGGCAATGGGAATGATCAATTGCGCAAGCAAAAAAGGCATTTCAGTTCCTAATGACATTTCAATTGTTGGTTACGATGACATTAAAATGGCTAAATACATCACGCCATCACTTACTACCATTCATCAACCAAAACACCGATTAGGTCAGCAAGCGGTCGATTCACTACTACAAAAAATAGCAACAAAATCAGAAACGAATCGAGTTTTTCAGCTAGAGCCTACACTCATGGTTCGAGACAGCGTAAAGACGTTATCAAATTGAACCACCACTAAATAAAAAATAAAGCAGAACAATAGAGCCTCTCATCATATTCCTTTCTAATAGAAGATAATAAGAGGCTCTTTCTATTCTAATAATTCTTTCTTACCGCAACGTATCGCGCAAACCTTGGGATTCCGTTATCCGTATAACCGTTATAGCGATAAGTCACCGTAGAACCCAATTTAGGTGGGTTTTCTCTTACTTCTACACTCAAACCACTGCCAACTTTAAATTCTATTCCATTTGGCATACGTAAAATCATTGCGCCCACCATACCTCGAAACTTACCTTTCCCATCGGTATAGCCGATCACAATGGCTTCATTGTCTTGGTGTTTTTTCACTTTAATTAAATCGTCACTGCGTCCGGGTCTATAAACTTCACTGACCTTTCTTAACATGACTCCCTCACCATTACGCGCAGAAATATCATCTAATGCTTCTAATAGAGAGTCTTCATTACTGATAGGATAATGTTCAACCAATTTTAAGTGCGGGTGATCGAGCTTTTTAACTATGGTTGATAGCTCATAATATCGTTTGGGAAACATACCGGCAGAGCTAGGTAGATCGAATGCCATGAAGCGAATTTTTTTCCATAATTCATCATCAGGTTGACTATCTAACACTGTTTTTGCTACTTGTTGAAATCCACCTCTTCCAGCCCATAACTCTCCATCAATCTTATGATCGGGTAATGGGTCAGTAAACCAACCTGGTGCATATATCGTGTGACCTGTTCGTGTTATTAACTTTTCTCCTGTCCATAATGCTCGAATACCATCTAACTTCTCACTTGCCCAATACCCTTCAATATCCATTCCTTTTTCATATTGAGTAGCAAGAACGACATCTATTGATGCAGTATTTGGTTCATCATGTGAATATGTGGGGAGTGGGGTCAACCCAAGCGCAACCAAAGCTGCAAGTAATTTTATTTTCATCATCCTGACCTATTATCATTATTCCTTTAATTCATGATTACATAAGCCCACAAACAACTAACGAAAAAATTAAACAAACATCACTCTATTTCGATCCATCTCCAGAAACAATGAAATGCGAGAACTATCACTTTCACTGTTTAAATATCCACTATTACCATAATTGTTATTTCATTGAGCTCTGCCAGATTTGTGACTTATCAAAAAGATCAATATCTCACTCTTAATGCAAAAGTAATGTTTGTGACACATCAATATGAGATGTTTATTTATAGATAATTCTAATATCTATAAATAATTCATATAACTCAACTATGGAAAGTAGTGAAATGAAAACAACACAAATAAAAAACTCTCTTGCTATGGCGATTGGCTTGGCGCTATCTGGCAACGCTTCTGCTGACATCATCATCTCTCAATACGTGGAAGGCGGAAGTTACAACAAATCATTGGAGATCAGTAACACCTCTGATAGCCCAGTTTCCCTTTCAGGTTATGTACTTAAATCTAAATATAACGGTCTCAATGACTGGAAAAACGATTTAGATTTATCGGCTATCACTCTTAATGCAAAAAGTGTTTATGTCATCTCTAATGGCCGTGCATCAGACCCAATCAAAGCCGTTACCGACAGCATTGAAAGCATTGTAAATCACAACGGTGATGAGACTTACATGCTATTTAAAGATGGTGTAGAGCATGATCGCATAGGCATTGATGGCGATGTTGATTGGGGTAAAGATAAGAGTTTTGTTCGTGCTGATTTAACCCCAAGCACAACGTTTGATGCCAACATGTGGATTGAAAAACCAAAAGACAACATTGACGGATTAGGGGCATATCAAGAAGGCGTCACACCACCTCCGGCATTTGCATGTCAAACAGAATCAGGCGCAACCCCCGTATTTACAGAAATAAACCAAATTCAAGGAACCGGAGACAAATCCCCTCTTATCTCTAGCGGCTTTATTTCAGATGATGAGTATTTTGTTCAAGGTGTTGTTACCGCTCGTGGCGAAAGCTTACTAAAAGGATTTTACTTACAGGGTCTCAACGATGATTTTGATCCTAACAGCTCGGAAGGCATATTTGTTAGCACAGGAAGTGCACCAGCGTTAGAGATTCAACCCGGCGCATTAGTATGTGTAAAAGCCAAAGTTCAAGAATATTACGGTCAAACGCAATTAAAACCTGATACCAATAACTTCTTAGTTCAAGGCCATCAAGCTCCTGTATCCGTTACCGAACTAACCATTAATGAAAACGAAACACTTGCGCAAGCCCTTGAGCGTCATGAAGGTATGCAAGTCAAACTCACTTCACATTCAGATTTGCGTATCACACGTAATTTCAGCTTTGACTACGCAAGTAAACGCAACAACATGGTACTTTCTCATGGTGAACCACTATTCAAACCTACACAGCTCTTTGCTGCTGAAAGCCCTGAAGCCATTCAACTTGCTGAAGAGAATGCCAAACGCCAAATCACTATAGAGTCTGATAATAAAGCACCTAATGGAGAAGTACCTTACTTCCCTGATTTTGCAACCGATTCCAATCAAGATGGCAGCGCTGATTCATACTTACGCCTTGGTGCTCGAATCGAAGGTTTAGAAGGTGTTATCGCCTACTCTTACGGTCAATATCGCCTTGTTACCACCAATACCATTTCACAAGAGAATATCATCACTCAAGCTTTCGATGAAGATGGTGAAACCCTATTCAATGTAGAGCGTACTGACGAACCAAGTATTGACGATGCTGATCTCACCATTACTAGTTTTAACGTATTAAACTACTTCACATCCGTTGCTGCTGGTGGCGATGCGAACCCAACAGGTCAAAACCGTGGTGCAACAAGTGCTGATGACTTTGCGATTCAACAAGCAAAAATCCTCTCGGCATTAGTGGCTATTGATGCTGACATTATTGGTTTAATGGAAGTTGAAAATAACGGCTTTGGCGAGAACAGTGCCATTAACGATCTAACCACGGCATTAAATGCTCAATTTGAAGACGAAGAAGATCACTACAAATACGTAGAGATCAAAAACAAAGACAAATACCAAGGAGAATACCTAGGCTCTGATGCCATTATGGTTGCCCTTCTTTACCGCCCTAGTGAAGTAAAACTAAAAGGTAAAGCTCGTGTTATCAAAACACCAGAGCAACACATTGCAGAAAATACCATTACTCGTGACAATAACGGGACCATTGAATTTAACCCAGCCTATGACAAATACCAACGTCATAGCCTAGTTCAAAAATTCATGGTTAAAGACGCTAAAGAACCATTAACCGTTGTTGTAAACCACCTAAAATCAAAAGGCTCTGAGTGTATTGAGCAATGGCAAAACTTTGAAGAAGACAAAGACCCATCAGATCTACAAGGTAACTGTAACCGCTTTAGAGTATCAGCAGCAAAAGCCATTGGTGATGAGCTAGAAAGCGTAAAAGGCGATGTGTTAATTCTTGGCGATATGAATGCTTATGGCATGGAAGATCCACTATTAACCCTTACGGATTACAGCCAAGAGAAATATAACCGTGACATCTTTACCGCTTCTTACACCACATTAGGCACAGATAAAGATGGTAAACCCCTGCCTTATGAAACAACAGGCAGCCAGATCACTCAAGGTTATGGTTACATTAACTTAAATACCTTACTGCATGGAACGGATACTTTCTCTTACACTTACTCAGGTGAATTAGGAAATCTTGACCACGCTTTAGCGAATAAGTCACTGGCAAAACGTGTTGCTGAAATTGAAGATTGGCACATTAACGCCACTGAAAGTAACTTATTTGAATACAGCCCGAAATACACGGGAGACATGGTGAAATACAATGACATGTATTCAGCATCTGATCATGACCCAATTGTGATCACACTTGATTATGAGAAAGGCGCATCCTTTAACTTCTTTGCATTAGCTTCTTTATTAGGTTTTGGTTTCTTACGCAGAAAACTACGTAAGTAATCGTTATAAAGAGCGTTAAATAAAAATGGCGGAGTACCTACACTCCGCCATTCTTTTATTTTGAAGCCACTGAAACGTCTAACTCTTCGTCGGTTTCTGCTCCACTTTGCATAATGACTGCATCGTTATTACAAAACGGCGTCATGGTGACACTAATGTCTGCTAATGCATCTTCTGTGCATACGGTTTCACAATGCTCTCTCACCATACTGATCACGTGCATTCTTAACACGATTAAGCTGATAATACCGAACACCACATTACCTACAGCTTGACCATATAATACACCCAAACCGCCATACCACTGCGCACCGAAGTACACAAAAGGCAAAGTACCAATGGTTGCTTTACTTAGGTTAAGTGCCGTTGAATATAAAGGTTTACCCAAATTATTAAATGACGTATTTGCCACAAACATTGCGCCATTAAAGATAAAGGTGATAGCCACAAAACTACAGAATGTCATCATAATCAGCGACGCATCACCAACTAAGTTAAAGGCTTTAACAATGTAATCTTGCAGTAAAAACAGGATCAATGACACCGCAATACAATAAATCGCAGTAAAGAACAGCGAATTACGCAACGTGTCTTTTACTCTATCAACGCGTTTTGCCCCAAAGTTCTGTCCAATGATTGGACCGACCGCTCCAGACAACGCAAAAATCACCGCAAACGTAACGGGAATTAATCGTCCAATTACCGCAAAACCTGCAACAAAATCTTCACCAAATGGTGCAAGGGTTGATGTCACAATCGCATTACCAATTGGTGTTGCCGTATTCGTAATAATAGCCGGAGCCGCAATCGTAATAATGGCAGGTGTATGATCTTTTATGATCGACCATTCAGGCCATTTCACTAAATTGTGCGTTTTCACTAATGGGTATAAAGAGAAAACCAATACGGTAATTCGAGAGATTACCGATGCAATCGCCGCCCCTTCAACATTAAGTCCAAAACCAAAAATGAAAATTGGATCTAAAATAGCATTCACAATACCACCGTATAATGTGGCTAACATTGAACGTTTAGCATCGCCTACAGCACGAAGACCTGCACCCGCAGCCATAGCAATGGCAATAATTGGGGTACTTGGTAATAAAATTGAAAGATACGCTTGAGCACGCTCAGCAACAAACCCTTTTGCTCCTATCATTGACAGCAATTCAGGAATAAAGCAGAACATGACAATCGTTACAACGGTATTCACAATAAAGGCGATCGCCAGTGTACTACTCGCTAATTGTTGTGCTTTTTCATTCTCTTTTGCCCCTAGCGCTTTAGATACCAAAGCCCCCATAGCAATAGAAGAACCGATAGAAACTGAGGTTGAAAAGAATATTATCGTTCCAGCAAAACCAATGGCAGCGGCTAACTCAACTTGTCCTAATAAACTGATAAAAAACATATCTAATAAGTCAACGACAAACAGTGCCATTAAACCAATAGAAGATGCTCCCGACATTACTAAAATATGTCTCATGGTCGAACCATGAACAAATTTAGCCGTTTGATTACTCACATATCTCTCCTACCATTATCTTTCTATTCATTTTAGATAAAAATAGCGTAATGGTGTTGAATACTAAAAATTAAATCGTTATTTCCTAAAAATAAAAAAAACCACAAACTAATTGTGGTTTTCTTCAAACAGTGGAAGTAATAACGATTACATACCTATGCTTTCACTAATGCTATCAATTTCTTTGATATCCATCTGTAGCAATTGTAATTCATCATTATATTGAGCGATGAGTTTTTTCGCTGCTTCTTGACGTTGGCAAACATCTGACTTCACATCCCAGCTTTTACCTTCAAGGTACACTTCACACTCTTTCGCTAAGCGTTTTTCATTTGATGTTGTTACTTCAAGTTTAACCTCAAGTGCACTTGCTTCTTCTTTCAACTGAAGTTGACGTTGGAATAACTGCTTTGCACGCGTCAGCATCGTCACTTGTAAATCAACTTGATTAGTTAATTTATCAATTTGCTTATTTTGCTCTTCAACTTGCATTTCTAGTGAGGCTTTTTGAGATTTCAATGCCCCCACTTCTTTTGTTAATGTCGCATGTTTTTTCGATTCTTCAACAATCGCTTGTGCTTTCTCTTCATCAAGCGTTTGCTTTTGAGCTTCTAATGCTTGCTGTTTTTCTTTTTCAACCAGCACATCAACCTCAGCACTCTTCTCTTTTGCTTGAGTTAACTGTGATTGATATTGCTTAGTTTGAGTTTCTAATTGAGTGTAGGCTTCTGTCCATTTATTTTCTGAAATACTAGAGCCAATTAAACCACCGGCAACCGCACCGATAATCAAGGTTACCCCTGCTACCCAATGGCTCGCTTTTGATTTCTCTTCAATAATAATGACATCTTCATCGTGCTCATCAGATGTTCTTGTTTGATTTTCTACACTCACGTGATAACCCCAAGCAAATAGATTTTATTGAGTATAGTGTTATTACCTATACTCTTTGTTAAAAATAAGACAACTTATCGAATTAGCTCTGAAATCATGACATATGCCACATAAATGACAAGTCCTGCGACAGAGGTATAAATAACCGATTTTTGAACCTTCTCATTTGATCTGAACTTGAACAGTACAGCAGCAAATACGAATAATAAAATGATGACCGCAATTCTTAGCATAGTACACCTCACTTTTCTTATACTTTAGCACATTTTTGCTTTCTAAATACTTGAGTTTTAGTCGTTATTTTGAACAAAGAAATCGGTTTCTTATAATATTTTTGAATTTTTGAAATAAAATGCATGACAACAAAATGTGACTTAGCTAACATAGCGTCTTGCTGTTATACAGTACACAATTTGTTGATCCGATGAAGACTGCAGGAGAGTGGCAAAAACCGTCAAGGTTACGCCCGCCGAAGAAGTAAATCTTTCAGGTGCCGAGTTCATTTTTTTAGTGAATAAGGTGAGGACTGTAGTTGGAGGAATCTCTGGAGAGAGCCGTTAAATCGGCCGCCGAAGGAGCAAGCCCTTATCTGAAAAATGATAACGGTGAAACTCTCAGGCAAAAGGACAGAGGAGAAAGTGATCCGATTAATCTCGGCTCTATACTATTTGTCGATCTTTTGACTTTGGTACACCACTCTCTCTTCTCCTTTCTATATGTTTTATTAAGGGGAAACCATGAACACTTTTCACAACACGCTTGTTACTATAGATAACTTCATTTGGGGTCCACCTCTTTTGATTTTATTGGTTGGTACGGGTATCTACTTTACGTTTCGTTTACGTATTTTCCAACTTCGCCACTTACCAACTGCGCTTAAAATGGTTTTTTCACGAGAAGAGAACCAAAGTACAGGTAAAGGTGATGTTTCAAGCTTTGCGGCGTTATGTACAGCCCTATCTGCAACCATTGGTACAGGTAACATCGTAGGTGTAGCAACTGCCATCAAACTGGGTGGTCCTGGTGCTCTTTTCTGGATGTGGCTTGCTGCTGTATTTGGAATGGCAACAAAATATGCCGAATGTTTACTTGCAGTTAAATACCGTAAAACAGACAGCAAAGGCGAAATGGTTGGCGGCCCAATGTACTACCTTGAATACGGCATGGGTAATAAATGGTTAGCAAAACTGTTTGCCCTATTCGCTTTAGGTGTTGCTTGCTTTGGTATTGGTACGTTCCCACAAATTAACGCTATTGTTGACTCAGCACAGTTAACAATGAATGCACCTGCATGGTTAACTGGCGGTATCCTTACGGTGCTTGTTGCAGTTGTAACACTTGGTGGGATTCAGTCTATCGCTAAAGTTGCTGAAAAAGTCGTACCAACAATGGCGGTAGTTTACGTTGTATCGTGTGCTTCTGTTTTAATTATGCAAGCCGAAGCTTTACCAGCTGCATTTCAATTAGTGATTACGTCTGCGTTTACTAGTACTGCTGCAACTGGTGGTTTTGTTGGTGCATCAATCATGCTAGCTATTCAATCAGGTGTGGCTCGTGGTGTATTCTCAAATGAATCAGGTCTTGGTAGCGCACCAATGGCAGCGGCAGCCGCTAAAACTGACTCTTGTGTAAAACAAGGCCTTGTATCGATGACAGGTACCTTCTTTGATACCGTGATCATTTGTACCATGACAGGATTAACTCTAGTGGTTACTGGTGTATGGCAAGGTGATGCGGCAGGCGCACTAATGACAACTCAAGCATTTGCTATTGGCCTAGGCTCTGAGCAAATTGGTCCATACCTTGTATCTATCGGTTTAATGTTCTTCGCTTTCACCACTATTTTAGGCTGGAACTATTACGGTGAACGTTGTGTTACTTACTTATTTGGTCGCAAAGGTGTTTTACCATACAAAATAATCTTTATTAGCCTAGTGGCATCTGGTGCTTACATGCATTTAGACACTATTTGGGTTATTGCTGATATTGTTAACGGTTTAATGGCTATTCCAAACCTAATTGGTCTAATCGCTCTTCGTCATATTATTATTGAAGAAACTCATCTGTTCTTCAGTAAACAGAAAGAGACTGAAAGCGAACAAGTTTTTAATAGAATATAGCGTTCCAATGAATTGTCTCTGTTAATTTTCAGAGACAATTTGAAACATTTATGTAAACCAAATCTCACAAATATATAATTTATTCTGCTATTATTACCTTATACATTAAGTGAGGTGATATATGGACATATTAACTCTTATATTTGGCTCAGTACTTTTAGTTTTAGTCATAGGCTTTTTTATTTCCTTTTGCAAAGGACTTATTAACGAATATAAAGAGCTACATAAATGATAGACCCAATTTAAAAGCAGCTTTCTCGGCTGCTTTTTCATTTTTGTGACTACCAGTTAAAAAGTTATCCTGCCACTCTTGATAAAATTTCACTACAATAGGCCTAGCTTAATTTACAGTTATCGAGGCTCTATGCGACATTTTATTTGGATCTTACTCTTCTTTAGTTCACTTTCCTTTGCTAGCGAAGCACAAGACTTAAGTCATTTAGAGAAAATTAATGCGGAAATTGCACGACTAAAAACAGAGTCAAACTCATTTAGCGGCAGTGAATTGGCTATTATTCGAGTTCAACAAGTCGAAAAAAATAATGAACTGCGATCTGTTTTATCAAAACTAATCCAAAATCACGATAAAACCACTTCTGCCCTTTTAATCTCAGAAGTTAATAATCAAATCGGTTATGCTGAGCGCTCTTTTGCTTATTTAGATAAAGAATTAAAACAAAACAAGCTCAACTTGATAAAGCTGATATTGAAAATAAGCTTGCGCTGCAAAATACATTAAAAGAAACCCGAGATTACTATTATCTATCCCTTAGCGACCAACTTGAAAACTACCAATGGTTAGCCGATCTTGGGGAGTCTAACGAAGCTCAGATTGCAGCGTTCAAATTACTCATTGATCAAAAAATCAAATTTCTTTCAGCATCATTAAGTTTTGATGCTAGCCGTGAACAACGTTTATCAGACCAACTTCAACACTCTTCTGAATCTGAAAAATCATCATTAACTCTAGATCACCTGTTCTTTGAGCGTAAAGTGTATAACTCTACATCAGGGTTAGAAAAACTGATCAGTATTGCCGATCAATTGGATATCAATACCACCGACTATAAGCGTCAGCTCTTCTCGACAACGGGTAACCTAACAGAAGATATTCTTAAGTTCCCTGTTATTGCCGCTATCTTAAGTAATTGGATATCTTCTGGCAGTAACTGGCTACTTAAACACGCACCTGATCAGCTATTAAAATTCCTAGTCTTCGTTCTGATCTTATTTGCGACCCGCTTAATTGCCCGTTTAACAAGCCGTGTGGTACTAAAAGCCGTTGTTCAGCCTCATTTACGCATGAGTAAATTGATGCAAGACTTCTTTGTATCCATGTCGAGCAAGCTCATTTACTTTATTGGTATCCTAATCGCCTTTTCAAAAATCGGATTGGATCTGGCACCAGTACTAACAGGTTTCGGTGTTGCCGGTATTATTATTGGTTTCGCACTACAAGATACCTTATCTAACTTCGCATCGGGCATGATGCTACTTATCTATCGTCCATTCGATGTCGGTGACTTAGTAGAAGCCGGTAGCGTATCAGGTAAAGTAAGTCACATGAGCCTAGTAAACACCACCATCAAAACCTTTGATAATCAAATCATTATTCTACCTAACAGTATGATTTGGGGAGATGTGATCAAAAACGTCACCCATGAAAGAGTACGACGTGTGGACATGGTATTTGGGATAGGATACGAAGACAGCATAGAGCACGCAGAAAAAATCTTAGCTGAAATTGTAGACGCACACCCTGCAGCACTGAAAAAACCAGAGCCAAACATCAGAGTCCACACATTAGGTGCTTCTTCTGTTGATTTTATTGTTCGCCCTTGGGTAAAAACCGATGACTATTGGGATGTGTATTGGGACATTACTCGTGAAGTAAAACTGCGTTTTGATAAGGAAGGCATTTCGATTCCATTCGCACAGCAAGATGTACACGTTCACTTTGCGAAGAAAGATAAAAAACCAAATAAAGGTAATCCCATCACTAAAAAGATTGGTGATGTCATTGACTCAGTAAGATCAAAAGACAGCTAAACAAAAAGTGCCATGCGTATTCAATAATAGGCATGGCACGCTTTCATTCATCTTTTATCTCAAGCTTGGCATTTTAAAAAATTATTTAGAAACAAGTAAGTTCACACCAAGCATCACAAGTACCGCTCCTGTCACCCTTTCAATTCTATTTTTAACCACAGAGCTAGACATCAACTGCTTGGCTTTTTCCACCAACAAAGCAACGCCACCCTGCCATATCATCGCAATAATAAAATGAATGCTCGCCATCAATAATGATTGAGCAAACGCGCTGTACTCAGGATTAATAAATTGCGGTAATAACGCCAAATAAAATACTGCGGTTTTTGGGTTCAAGATATTAGATAAAAACCCTTCTTTAAACGACACTTTTAATGACGGCGCTTCAAGGCTTTTATTGCTGCTCATGTCTATGGATTGTGAGTGACTAAAAGTACTTCTTATGGATTGCACACCAAGCCAGATAAGATAAATCGCACCAATGATTTTCACCACGGTAAACAACTCAGCCGAACTCACCAAAACCACAGACAAACCAACCGCCGACATGGTTGCATGGACAAACAGCCCACAACAGATACCAAGACTGCAAGTTATGCCATCTTTCCAACCACCACGTGTTGTATTACGAATAACTAGCGCCGTATCCAAACCAGGTGTCATTGTTAGCAGCAATATGGCAATAAAAAATGCCCAAAAATCCATTATCATAAAATATCCATTTTTAATTTAAGCGAGCCTTCAAATGTCGCTTCTTTCCATCAATATATTGAAGAACAAGCAGCAATACAATATTAACAATTAAGCATGGTTAATTTGGTAGCCCTCTGGCGCTTTGGAATTCGGATATAAGAGAATACATAATTAATTGAAGCGTAAAAAATAACAGTATATCCAAGCAGTTCTGAACCCTCTTCCACCATATTTTTCACGACTCTTAAATAACCATCACCCATCACTTGCTGCCACATATCTCCCATTCCAAACAAGCGTGAGAATACGAGCAAAATAGCTAATCCTAAACACAATACAGGAAAGTGAGATTGCTTCATCATCTTAGATAATCCCAATAACACATTATTACGATCCGTTAATGCGTAACCAATCGCAATCAGTGCAACAGTAATAGCAGGAACAGTCCAGAATCCATGATAAACAAGGTGATCAAAAAAAGCGTCAAACTCACGAATTAACATGCAAGAAAAGAAAGCCGCAATTAAAAAACTCGCACGACGATATGCCGCATTATCCCAACCGATATAAGCAAAAGATAAAACACTCGCAAGTAATAAAAGTTGCTCTACATACTCAGTTGCCGATTGTTCTGAGATAGTATTTTGTAACACTAATACATCATAGCGAATAACCAGAATAGGCAAGGAAACAAGCACAAGCAAAAAGAAAAAGTTTATAAATTTAAAGCTAATGAATTTTAATGAAGAAGACATTTAACACCACATATTATTTTAGTTACGAGCCCCTTCCGTGGTTCTTCTATTAACAAATTAATCAATTATTTCTGTTAATCAGCATACGGAAGCTAAAATAAGAGTGCAATTCAATTAAGCGCCAAAATAAGTAAAAGACTTTTACGAGATCTTACTGAATAAATTATCAACAAGTAAGAACCTCCACCAAAACACCTAGAGCTTTAACTCTATTCATTCTTACCCTTTTCATAGATTCATTATATTTATATAAAATAGGCCATATATAGATCTTTTTGACCTTAATCGGAAAGTTATTTGTGTGATATACGGTTAAAGTACACGCATTCATATCACGGGGTAAACAACAATGAATCATGTAAAATTTGAATATCAAATCATGGGGATTGGAAGGTGGATTTCGGCAACCGTCTCTTTGGATATTGCAACCAAATTAGCAGAAGAATATACATCTTACGGTTGGCCCGTAAAAATTAGCTAATACATTTTCTCATCCTTTTCGAATTAGCTTCTCTCTCATTTGGCCTCGAACTCTCGGGGTCATTTTTTGATATTTTAAAAACCACTTAATAACTCACTTCCCCATCTTAAGACAATCGCGATATCATAAGGCTTAATTAAAAAAACCTACAAGGAACTAGCCTCATGAGTCATTATCAGAAACTTGTTGCTCACAGTTTAAAAATATCTCGTTTTGAACACTTATCTGCAATTTGCGGTTGGGATCAAGCCGCTGTAATGCCATCAGGCGGTAACGACGCTCGTTCGGAAGCCATGGCCGAGCTTTCTGTACATCTTCATAAACTGGGTACAGAACCACAACTAGCTGAATGGTTTGATAAAGCAGAATCAGAATCTCTGTCTGATAACGAACGTGCAAGCCTACATGAAATGAAATCAAAATGGCAACAAACCACAGCCCTTCCTGAAACGCTAGTAGAAGCACAATCGTTAGCAGGCTCTAAATGTGAACACGCTTGGCGCTCACAGCGCAGTGAAAACGACTGGGAAGGTTTCAGTAAAAACTTTGCAGAAGTGGTTGCCCTATCTCAAGAAGAGGCACAAATCCGAGCGGAGATCACAGGTCTAACCCCTTATGATGCCATGCTTGATTTATATGAGCCGGGAACCACCACAGCAAAACTGGATGTGGTATTTAATGACGTTAAATCATGGTTACCAACGCTCATCCAAGACATACAAGAAAAACAAGCAACAGAGTCTATCTATTTGCCTCAAGGTCATTACCCAACCGAGCAACAACGCCAGTTAAGTTTGGACGTAATGAAGTTTTTAAACTTTGATTTTAACCATGGTCGTCTTGATGTCAGCATGCACCCTTTCTGTGGCGGCGTACCAACTGATGTTCGTATTACCACGCGTTACGATGAAAACGATTTTGTGCAATCTTTGATGGGAACCGTTCACGAGACAGGACACGCTCGTTACGAACAAGGTTTACCAAAAGAATTTGCTGGCCTTGCCGTTGGTGAAGCACGCTCAATGGGAATTCACGAATCTCAAAGCCTGTTTTTTGAAATGCAGTTAGGCCGCAGTGCTGAGTTTATTTCTCAACTATCACCATTAGTACAAAAGAACTTTGTGAATGCGGATCAAAAGATCTTTGAAACAGATAACCTGCAAAAAATCTACACGCGTGTAAAACCTGATTTTATCCGTGTCGATGCCGATGAAGCGACGTACCCTGCTCACGTTATTTTACGTTATGAAATCGAACGTGATTTAATGAATGGTAACATCAGCTACAAAGATATCCCTGAATTGTGGGATGCAAAAATGCAGCAATACCTAGGTTTAACCACCAAAGGCAATTACAAAAACGGTTGTATGCAAGACATTCACTGGACAGATGGCAGCTTTGGTTACTTCCCAAGCTACACATTAGGCGCAATGTACGCAGCTCAATTTATGGCAGCAATGAAACAAACCGTAGATGTAGAGAAAGCCACACTAAGCGGTGATTTAAACCCTATTTTCACTTGGTTATCAGATAATATCTGGAGCAAGGCATCACTATTCTCAACAGATGATTTAGTGAAGCAAGCAACGGGTGATGTGCTAAATGCAAGTTTCTTTAAAGCACACTTAGAGAAACGTTATCTTTAATAAATCGTAGTTAAAGAGCAGTACGGATAAACTAACCATACTGCTCTTTAAATTTAGCTCTTATATTATTTATTACTGTATTCTTTGCGGTAGTTCTGCCTTATACACCTAAACTTATTACACCATCAATAAAAATACAGCGATAAATTTCATTTATTAACTTAGTATTTTATTAAAAATAAACGCAACAACAGCCATAGTTGCAATACCAATATTAATCATTAAGGATTTCTTTTCATGCTTGATGATTAACTTTCGCTCTTCAGCCATTTCACTTCGAATATCAGTAGCGACTTTATTGATACGTTGATCGACTAGATCTAACAATCCTGCCAGTTTTTCTTCATCAAGGCCAAGATCAATACTCTTAGATGACTCCACCACTTCTTTTGCTGTTTTAGCTGACTCATCAAAACGCTCTAGTGCATTTTCAAACTGTTTTTCTATGTTTTCAATCATGTCATTACCTGTTCAGGCTGCTGAGAAAACCTAGCAACAAAGTTTGATAATTTATCTCCACGATAAGGATCATATTTCAATATTGATTCATAATCAGTTACGACAAATCGACCGACGGGATTCAATATGCTAATAGTGCCTCCTGCGACAACACCTAACACGGCACCTAGACCACCAGTACCAATCATAACGACAATACCTATTCCCGCTCCTAGACCAAGGGCATTATTACCTACATTTGCTTGTAGCTGTGTTGCATCAATCTTTCCTCGTTGGTATTGAAATAAATCCCAACCAGTTTCAATAACAAATACAGCAGCCATCCCAGCACCTTTACCAAGAGCTTTAGCTCCAACTGCACCCATCGCTTTTTGAGCTGCATATTTCTTTGCATAGGCCGTAACTAATGTAACTAGAGCAGCTCTAACCGCTGATTTAGTTGCCCCTAAGGCTGCTTGTGTCGCCACTCGCTTAGCTGCCACTTTCAATGGTACTTTTTCTTGATAACAACTAATGGCTTCAATAAAAGCAGAAACAACGCCACCAATTAAAGCGGCATTAATCGCAGCATTAACAACATTCTTACCAACATCTTTTAATTCATCATCAATCCGCTTCAAAATAATTGACTGAGCTTCATCAGAGAGCCCACTTGGTGAGCACTTTGCTATCTCTATTGTTTCTTCTACAGTGAAAGTTTCACCACTGATCCCATAAGCATTTAATGTATCAGTGTAGTTTTCTCTAAACGCTTCGACTTGTCTCTCTGACCATGAAGATTTATTACCCAATGCAGCAAGAATGTCCTTTTCACTATGGCTTCCAAGAAACCCTGTTCCTTGATACTTGCTAAGACTATTTATATTTTCTGCTGCATTGTTATTACACTTTGCTTGCCAATGATCGTCTTGTAGTGAAATAAACGCATTTTTATCTTCAAAATTATTCAATGAATCAAAGTAGGCCTTATCTTTCTCTGATAAAACAACAATATCAATAAGTTGGTGATTCTTTAAACCTAGGTCATCCGTGGTGTAAGCTCTAACATCAGAGCCCATTGAGCTCGCATTTTTATTAAAGAAGATTACGTTTAATCGTTCAAATATATCGCCTTTATATCTCTCAGCATCAACACCACCTTTAGCTCTATTTCCGCAGAGCTCACCTGCAATTTGTTTTCTTAATGTTTCTACAGACTCTTGATAGAACTTAATTTCCTCAACCGCTTTATCTGCGATTTTTTCTCCACTATCTACTCCTATAATTGCAGCAGCTACATCCACATAGCGTTTATTTGGGTTTTTACTACAATCTTGCCATGTCGACTCAACTTGATGCATTTGCTCTGTCGTAAATAAGTTTTTTTTACACGCTTCCTGCAATTTATTTCTGCGAACGAAAGTTGAATCCCATTCGTAAGCAATATGATTGAAATAAGGTAAGATTCTTTCAATCAAAAGATCTGTCTCTTCTACCTTAAGCTCTTGTTCTAAAATAGCATCAACGCCATATATATCTATATTTGAGTATTGATAAGATCTTTCAATAATTGGTACAACGTGACTTAGTAAAATATCTGCAGAGTCAAAGGTACTCGTGCCTAACGTTTTAATCCCTTTTAATATTTGTTCTCTTTTTTTTATCTGACTGTGCTTATTTAAATCGTTCAGGAACTCACTTATTGGTTCCTTATTCTTCCAACCAAGTTGAATTGCACTCTGAAAACGGATGCTTTGATATGATGCAAAGTTCCCTAATGTATTATCAAGCGTTGAATTACCATATAAACAAATTTCACTCGAAAAATGGGCTGCAAAAAATTTAAGACTCACTTTGCCTACAGGAATTTTCTTCATGTATGATGAATAAGAATTTTTATGCATTAAACAACTAAATATTACATTTAATTCAGCTTCAGTAAGCCCTAACAAAGCTTTCTTTAAAGTATAATCAACCGCTGGTAAGTCAATATTTAATACTTCTTGTAAGGATTTTATATTCTGAGAAATCTCTGTAATATTGTCATTACTTATCCCTTTTTCTCCATTTCTGATAAATATGCCGAAACTTCTCTATTCTCTGAAAATTGTTTTTTTAATATGGTTAATTCATTAAGATATGCCTTACCTTGTATAACATTCAAAATATCAACTTTTATCGCTAGTAACTCATCAATATCACTTACTTCTGATACTAATTTTCTTACATCTTTAGATATATCAGGGTTATTCGTTTGATAAGCTTTATTCAATAATTCTCTTCTAAGATTATTAAACTTCACTTTAAGGTTTAGATTTTTTTTTCTATCTTTAATGAAACGGTTGATATCATCATAAGCAAAATACAATTCCTGCTCAGTACTCACTTTTTCAAGACAGTTCCTTGCATAAGAAGAAATTTCAACACAATTATGAGCATAAGCATTTCGTAAAATAATTGTTTTATTTAAACCTGACATATCGTACTTCTTCACCTAAATTATTTAATCAGTTTAGTCGCCTCTTTATAACTCTACACCACCGTTTTAGCACTGTGGTTTACTAACAAGTGATAGTCACCTTGTTTTGTTATAGTTAACTCAGCTTCATACTTTCTTACCTCACACACCGTACACCATACCAAACCCACACAAACTATACAACACATCGTTCGTTAGCAGGGTAATCTGTAATACTTTTAAATAAATTTTGAAGCATTATTCAAGATAAAAGTTACTTTGAATAACCCCCTCCTATTCCATTTGAGAATAGAACGAATACCGAGCTTTCCTTTATAAAATAAAAAAATCGCCCGTAGAATATTTATTCTAATTCATCAAACTTAGAAGTGACCATCCATGAAATACATCTGTATGGCGTGTAATAAAGAATACGCACCGAAACCTGAACTCATTAAATGTGAATGTGGCTCTGCCCTATGGGTTAAACCTCAAACGTCATTTAGTAAAAAAGATCTCATAGAAAATGAATTCACACCTAGACGCTATTCTAGTGCTTTCCCAGTAAAAAAAGACGATATCAATATCACTTTCAATGAAGCCATCACACCTCTTTGCCAAGCTGAAATATCAGGAACTCCAATACTGGTTAAACTCGATTCGCTACAACCAACAGGCTCATTTAAAGATCGAGGAGCCTCTCTTGTAATCAACTACCTTAATAACCATGGAATAACGAGCATTGCAGAAGACTCAAGCGGTAATGGAGGAAGTGCTTATGCCGGTTATGCCGCTAAAGGAAACATGCAATGCAACATATTTGTGCCTGCTGGAACATCCAAAGGAAAGACAACACAAACCCGATTATATGGCGCTAACTGTATTGAAGTAAAAGGAACAAGAGAAGATGTTGCTCTAGCTGCAATAGAGAGCAGCGTCACTCATGGAAGTCATTATGTTGGGCATAACTGGCATCCCCTATTTATCGAAGGCGTCAAATCCATTGCTTATGAAATATGGGAACAATGTGGGTATAAAGCCCCTGATAATTTTGTTGTTCCCGCAGGGAATGGAAGTTTACTTGCCGGAGCATATATCGGTTTCTCTGAATTATTAAAAGGCGGAGAAATAAGCAAACTCCCTCGCCTTTTTGGTATTCAAAGTGAAAGCATTCAGCCGTTTGTTCAAACCTTTAACAACAAAGAAATCAACATTACTTCAGAAAATACCATTGCTGAGGGTATTAAGATTAAGCGTTCATCACGAATGAATGAGATCGTTCAATTTGTCAAAAAAACGAATGGGAATTTTATTAGTGTTAGTGAACAACAAATCCAATCAGCATTAAAAGAGATGGGAGCACAAGGATACTTTATCGAACCAACATCAGCGACTGCATTTGCAGGAATCGCTCAGCTTATAAAAACGCAAGAAATCAAACCAGACGAGCTTACCGTTGGTGTCGTAACCGGAAACGGACTCAAAGCAACAAACTCAATTGAACATTTAATCAATGATATGAGAGGTTAATAATGAAATATATTCAAACTAAAAATTCATTAAAAGCAGCAGGACATTACTCTCAAGCAATAGTACATAATGGGTTAATTTACGTATCAGGCCAATTACCAATTAACCCAAATACAGGAGAAAAAATAAACGGTGATATAAGCCAACAAACCCGCCGTGTATTAGATAATTTACATACCATTCTTGAAGAAGCAGGAAGCGATCTTCAACAAGTATTAAAACTGGTTATCTACATTTCAGACATTGATATGTGGGACACGGTTAATGATATTTGCAAAGAATACTTTATGGATCATAAACCGGTGCGAACCATAGTACCAACCAGAGAATTGCACTTTGGATTAAAGATTGAAGTCGATTGCATCGCTATATGTGAATAACGCCTCATAGCTTAATATTGATGTGTTCAGAAATTGC
Source organism: Aliivibrio fischeri (assembly GCA_038993745.2). Classification (NCBI taxonomy): domain Bacteria; kingdom Pseudomonadati; phylum Pseudomonadota; class Gammaproteobacteria; order Vibrionales; family Vibrionaceae; genus Aliivibrio; species Aliivibrio fischeri. The sequence goes on from CP160629.1 coordinate 1,633,993, forward strand.
GGTAATGACTTTCTGAACTCGCTCTAATCGATAATTATTTTGTCTAGTGCATATATAGATGGGTCTAAAAAGCGGTTTGAGTTCGCTATATTGATATAAATATCGCTCTTCTATATTTAATGCTTTTATTACCGAAAAAGGAATCAGTGCCGGAGCAGTCCCTTGTAATGCTAAATGGGCTGCTGCGGTATATGAATCTAGCTCCATTATAGGGTTCACTTTTAAGACTTCTAAAATAACTGATTGATGAGTATTCGCACTGTTTGTCAGATCCGTTGTTATCAATTCATTAGGTAGCTTATCCAAATGTTTGTTACTAACAACATAAAATGGTTCATCGAAAAGATGGAAGCTTAATAATCCATGTCCAGATGGTAAATACCCAGCACAAAGGCCTAACGTCGCTTTTCCTGATTTTACGTTTTCGACAATTCGTGGCGTGTGATTCGTTGTGACGGTCAAATTTGGATCATCATGAAAACATGTTGATAGCGCTTGGCTGAAATACCCTGCCACAAGCGTTTCAGAGCAATCAATTCTAAGCAAAGAATCATTCGCTAAAGCTTGTTGTTCATATATGCGTCCACAAAGTTCGCTAAACGTTGGAGCGATATTGTCAATTAGCGATTTAGCATCAGCCGTGAGCGTGACGTAACGGCCATTAGGCTCTATTAATTTTTTCCCTAAGCGCTTTTCTAGTTTTGTAATACGCTTACTCACCGCAGATTGACTAAGGTACAGTACGCTGCCTGTACGACTCATTGTCTTCTCTTTACTTAAAACTAAAAGTGTTTCAATACCTTCAAGTAACATCGCATTATCTTATGAAAATTAGGAATAGTTAACTCAGTTTATCTATGTTTTATGATGCTTGCAAAAAAGTTGATGGGGAGTGATTTGTTTATCGAACATTCAACGAGATTTCTTTGGGAAGTTTAATAAACTCTTACGAGGAGAATTATCACATCGGTATATATGAACAGCTTTATCTATAAAGTTTTGAGTAATAATCTCTCCTACAAATCCTGCACACTTACCGCATGTAGGGCACTCCGCGTTTTTATAGTTCTCAAATTCAGGAGTAATAAAAAAACAATTTTGGCATCGAATCCCCTTGCCTTCATGATGATAAAAAACAAATTCATCAGCTTTAATCATCTCTGCAGCCCTTTGCTTCTGTTGCTCTTTTGTTATTTGATTCCTTCTGATAATTAAATCCACTCTATCTTGTTCACGTTTTCTCTCCTGCTCCTTCGATTCTTCATATGCTTGTTGTTTAATTTTCATTCGCAAGAAGTATTGTTTAAGAGAGTTATCCTTTAAGAAAAAAACATTTTTATCATTAATCCTACCTAGTAAATCACTCATCTCTAAAAACTCTAAGTATTTAATAATAGGAGAATATGGTGACTCTATTTTTTTATTTTCTTCCCAATCTAAATACCATGCTCCTTTCCAATTTTTGGTTGAGCCATTCTTAACGGCTTTTTCTTTTGCTTTATACTGGGCTATATTCAAACGTCGCATATTTGGATTTAATTGAGCATGCTTTTCAATAAATTTCTTTAATGTATTAGCATTAATTCCTTCATTTACATCAAATTGAAACAAGCGAGTAATTAAAAGAGCCTGCCAGTGCTCACAACAAGATTCAAATATCCAATCTCCTTTAACTGGAAATCCAATTAATTCTCGACATTCGCCCAAATTAACCCAATTTAAGAAATATGGTTTCAACTCTCGTTTTTGTAATTCATAAGCCTTAATCCAGCTAGCATTAACATTCGATAACCAATCTAGCTCCTCTTTTAACTCTTCTCTATAACGCAGTTTCGCTTTATCTCTGTTTTCCAGCCGTAATTCTTTTCGTTTAGTTTCAATCAATTTTTTGCGTTCATCAGCATCTAGCTGAGCTTTAATTAATTTATTTTTTTTAATTTGCTCTTCTTTCAGTTTATTTAATTCTGCGTTAACTTCATTCATTGCCCTAGGGTGATGAATCCACTTTACATTATTAGGATTGAAGACAGCTTTTTTAATCTCTTCATCAGAAAATAACTGTATATTGTTGTGTAAATCAGAAAGAATAATCTCTATTGCTGGTTTATCAGCAGCTTGTATAGCCTCAACTTTTTCTTCATCATTTTCATGAGTAACGGTTATTTCAATAAACAATTCTCTACTTTTCAATGTTGCAAAAGAGTCAATCCTATATCGTTGCCATACGTATTCATTTTGAACTAAATCTAAATTCACTTTTCTTGTTGGCTTAAATATTGTTTTTCCTTTTAACATAGAGTTATCTAAAAGAATTACCTCTGGAGTGAAAGAGAACTCTGGTAGAACAATATATTTTGTTGATTCAATAAGTTGTTGAGCATACCGATGAAGATAACTCATAACTTGATAGTCCGAACATTCTGTTCCTGAATGATGCGAAAAATGCGCACATTTATATTGTCCTTGATTTTTGGCAATCAGAGGGTGATGACAATTTGGGCAGACACAGCCACAATTTAAACCGTTAGGAACATCCTGAACGTGATAGATTTTATTATTTTTTAAACCAAACGGAACACGCATGACAACTACCTTTATATATTCTTACTCCAGTTATACTCTATTCATTACTTTCTTCTAAAAAGAAATAATTAAAATATGTCGCTACCATCGTATTTTTCACTTAATTTATTCAATAAATATATAAGCTTAAGCTGAATTCATTTTGTATTTGATTTTTGAGTATCATTTTATCCCCGACAAGGGATAAGACCTACTTTATCCCCGATCGGGGATATCGCATATATGATGGAGATATAGGGATTAACGCATCGAAAGGAAAGAAATACCCTATTGATAAAATATACACACGTCATTTTATTAATACGGCTAAAGCTGTTGGATTTGCAGTAACGATGATTTAGGACTTAATAACCAAAGAATATATAAAACAAATATGATTGTTCTACTGAGTAAGAACTTCTTTACAGCACATTTAGAAAAGCAATATTTTAGGCTGAAGCTAAAATTTATTTATAGCTTAGAATGATAAAAAAATGGATGTAGGTATTAGCTACATCCATTTTTCTAGTTAATATTCATGTTGACTTCTCGCGTCATAAATCCATGATTTGTTATAAGTTAACTGGAATATAAAAACTAATTGAATGTCCAGTATAATTGGAACAGAACACTTTTAAGCGCCCATTATTACAGATCAAGTAAAAAAATAAATTTGTGCTTTATACCCCATAACACTTCCTCCTCCACTTTGTCATACTCTTCCTCGAAACATAATTAACAAAAAGGAGTTTCAATATGTCAAATAAAAAAGCAGGTTTTCCAAGTAAAACAGGTAATCCATCAGGTAAAGGTCGCGATAACAACCCACCTAAAAAATAATACTCAACTAAACTACTGAATAGTGGGCTTCGGCCCACTTTGGAAAGAAACATGAAAAAATATAGCAGTTCCAAGGATATAAACACGTTAGTAAAAAAGCTATTAACACAAGGTTTCAATGTTCAACTAGGCAAGAAACATCATAAACTTGTAACACCGAGTGGAAGAAAACTAACTATACCTTGTAGCCCAAGTGATATTCGTGCATTCGACAACTTTCGCCATGATCTTAAACAGCTAGTAAAAGATCAGTTATAGTTACAATATTTAAATAAATATTTTTCTCGGCATTCTATCCAGTAAATTTTGTACCGTGCGATACATAAATCTATAATCTCTGAATCACAATCTTTCTGAAGGTTAGTCGAATATCTATCAATAGCTAAACAGATATACCCCCACTTAGTAAAGCAATCGGTCAATATAGAATCCCCCCCCCACAAGTTAACCATGAATTGACCCAATTTGTCATAACTAGGAAGATTTACTCCCTTCTTCCAGTCCTTTAATTGATTAAGCTTTTTTTCCTGAAGGGAGCTAGATGAAAATTTATCACCTTGTAATATAGGTATACTTCGAGCTAATTTATAATCTGTATACTCTCCTTCCTCAACGAAAGTTTTCAGGAATTCAAGAAAAGCGCTAAAGTAAGTATTTAATGAATCTTCTCTCCTATACAAAGTTATAATTGGAACCAAAACCCCAGCTTCAAGGATATCTGATCTTACTAATTTCAAATCTTCTATATCATCGAACAACACCATGAGCATATGCACTTCATAATGAGCAGCCAAGTTAAAATAAAAATCCAAATCCAAATTTATAACTGAAGCATATTGGTCAGATTCAATGGCAGCTTCCCCTTGCTCAACATATTGAACAAGTAGGTCTTTTAATACTCCAATATCCTTCCTTTCAAGGTACATACTGTGATCTAGATAATCATAGTACCTAAATGCAGCCTCAAGGGGGGTCATTCCATGATCTTTTAACTTTTTACATACTAAGAAAGCTTGCTCTGCCTGATTACACCTATTACCTAAAAAATCAATCACAAGCTGAAAATGTCCTACATCATTTTCATTCGCCATAACCAATCCTACTAGAGCAGCTCTCCATTCTATATACGTTTCATATATAGAAACTGGTCGTTGAGGGAGATCCTTTAATGAGCGAGTAAAAAAATCTTCCCGAAAAGAAGCAATAAAGTTGAAAAACTTGGTGGCAATAGATTTTCCTACACCAGAGCGTGATAAGTTATCTAAAGAACTATTAGAAATATTGGCTGATATACCTGAACATTTTTCCATCATTTTAATCATTTCACGAGGACTTTGTGGGCCACCGATAACAGATGCGAAATTCTGAATAAATGGTAGGAATGGCATTCTTTCCGTATGCCTTTTTACCTTGAACCTCCCATGCTCATCCAGAAAGTCTCTGACTTGAACATCTACATTGACAGCTTCATCATCCACTGCATTTATCTCCATAATTATTTATAAACTTCAACACAGATATTACTTATGTTTGAATATTGAATCTATGTCATCAACAACACTAATATACATTCCTCAAAGTTTTAGCGAATAAGGCCTATAACTCCTCAATATTCAATAGCAACAATTTCGCTCTCTCTAAAATAACTTGCTGCTGTTCTCCTGATTTTTTCTTCCAATTTGCATAGACCATTCTGGTGCGAGGATTGTTATTAAACGCATCAATATGTCTATGCATAAAGTGCCAATACAGTGCATTTAGTGGGCATGCCTTTGGTTCAATTATTTGCTTCACGTTATAGTGACAATCAGAGCAATAATCACTCATTTTATTCACGTAGTTACCACTGGCAGCGTAAGCCTTAGAGGCAACAATGCCACCATCTGCAAACTGGCTCATGCCACGAGTGTTTGGCATTTCAACCCACTCAATTGCGTCGATATAAATCCCTAAATACCACTCATCTACTTCGTCAGGTTTAATACCTGTTAATAGACAAAAGTTACCCGTGATCATCAAACGTTGAATATGGTGTGCGTAGGCGAAATCAAGAGACTGTTGTATCGCATGATGCATACAATTCATTTTTGTGTTCCCTGTCCAAAACCAACTTGGTAATGATAATGACGCTTCAAGTTTATTTAGGTTTTGATAATCAGGCATATTGCGCCAGTAGATCCCACGAACAAACTCTCTCCACCCTAAAATTTGACGAACAAAACCTTCTATCTGAGCAATATCTATGGCATCTGGACGTTGATTAAATTCCGTAATAGCAGCATCAATCACTTGCATAGGACTGAGTATTTTTGCATTAAGAGCAAAGGATAAACGGCTATGAAACAAGCTCCATTGTTTCTGCGTGAGCATATCATCAAGTTTACATGTCATAGCATCTTGAAACTTCCCAAACAACGGTAAGCAATAGCGACAGAAAAACACTAATAACTCATTCGCTTGCTGCCGATTTACTGGCCACAATAGTTGATTATTCGCTTGTCCAATCATCGTCACATTATGACGTTCCAGGCGCTTAAGAATATCAGTGACATCGTTAGCGAATAATAATGGCGTGGGTACACAATCAAACTCACTTGCCTTTAATTTGTTTTGATTTGCACTGTCAAAGTTCCATTTGCCTGCAACGGGTTCACCCTCTTTCATCAGTATATTAAAGCGCTTTCTCATCTTACGATAAAAAGGTTCCATGCGATGATGATGGTTCGGCTTAAACTCCTTTTCAATTTGTGTTTCAGATAGAAAGAAGTGTTCACTTTCATAAAATTGAGAAGATATTGATAATGACAAGCAATAGCGCTCTAGCGTGCTGCGTAAACGGTATTCATCAGGGAGTTGATACTCAAAATGGGTAATATGGTGCTCAGCAATAAGGTGATTTAATAGATCGTCTATTCTTTCAAATGGCTTTGTATCGTCCAAGGTTAAATGCATCACTCGATGCCCCGCACTTTCTAATGCAGTTGCAAATTGGGTCATCGCAGCAAAAAAAGCACACACTTTTTGAGAATGGTGTTTTACATAGGCGGTTTCTTGATGCATTTCTGCAATCACGTAAATCGTTTGTGGATCGGTGTGTTGAAACCATGAATGGCTAGCATTTAATTGGTCACCTAAAATGAGTCGTAAGCGGTCAGCGGTGGCATTCATAATCATCCTCTATCTTAAATCTTTATGTGTGGATTTATTATTCACTTTGATGTCGTGAAGACCGACAACGCTTGGAGCAATATTTAACCATTGGCCAGTCTCGCTCCCATTTCTTTCGCCAACTAAATGGTCTCTGGCAAACAGCGCATATCTTTTCTGGCAACTGAGATTTTTTCATCTTGCTCTCCATAACGTCATCGCTCGATACTAAGAACCAAATCATTACCGACCTACAGAGAAATTACGCAGGAAAGCACTTTGTGGTTCATAAAAAGATCAACTAATTCAAACTAGTTAATCGACATGGTGATCTAGGTATAGGGCAAACTCGTAGTTAATTTAGTAATAAAAAAGTGCTTTTATTTGTATATGAACGAGGAGTTACATATGGATAACAGGCTGACGATTAAAGAATTTCTTAGAGTATTTGATTGCGTTCGTTCATCTGGAAAGTTACTGGATAATAGATATATATTAGACGAGATATCCGCATGGCATGATTACGATGGATATACCTGCTGGCTAGGCTATAAAGATGTGACCGTTACTTTGATGTTTCATGGTTCACTTAAAATCGAATTCGACAAATCATCAAACTACTCTGATTTCACCAACCAATGTTTAGCGATGATCACAGCAAATCATAGTGTAAAGGAAAGTTAAGATGAATGACCAATATCTTGAAATTATTGAATTTACACAGCCTAACGAGCATCAAAAATGGTTAGCCATAAATGACAACGTAATGGGTGGTATTTCTATTGGACAGCTTCACTACGATGGAAATACATGTCGCTTTCAAGGTGAATTATCATTAGAAAACAATGGTGGTTTCAGCTCAATTAAGCGCTCTATTGAATCTCTATCTAAAGAGGTAAACACAATAGAACTCATGTTTACGGGTGATGGGCATACCTATCAATTAAGACTTACCACCTGGAAGAATGATGATCGCACTCAATACAAACACGATTTTGCCACCATTAAAGGAAAGCAGCAGAAAAAGACATTTCACTTACACAATTTTCAAGCTGTTTTTAGAGGGCGATTGCTTAATCACGCTCCTGAACTCGTGGCGAACGATATCAAGCAAGTTGGCTTTCTCATTGCGAATAAACAAACATCCCCTTTCGCTCTAGGTTTGACTCAAATTCAATTTAAAGCAATCAACAACGCAGCAACGCCTCAGTCCATTCTTCAATCCACTCGAGAATAAGCCCAAACACTTCTGCATCTGGTTTTCCATAACAATAAAAAGCATTAAGACCAAAAGAAAGATTGTTACCAAGCTCTTTTAAATTGAGCTCGACAAGTTCGCCTCTCTCTACGTATGGTGTCATATAATGCCTTGGCATAATTGTCCATCCATGCTGTTTTACTAACTCACACAACAGATCGTTATTACTAACGGTGTGCATTTTTGGGGAAACCTGAATCGATGCAAAATTCAGTTTTAAGGTCGCAAAGTTCTCGGTGACGTATTGTGTCTCTAGCATCAGATTTTCAAGCCTTAAATCATCAATTAATGCCAAAGGTGAATTGACGCTTGCATAACAGCCAACTTGGATGGGTTTTATCGCTTTCCATGTAACTTCTTTCTCTGCAAACAGCTGTCCACGATACGGCATAATGGCAATATCACACTCACCTTCTTGGAGTTTATCCATCGCTTCTTGTCGAGTTCGGTGCTTCCAATTAATAATGATGTCTGAGTTATAATCCATCACACGGTTTTCAATGTGTGTAATTAAACTGAGTGGCGTGATCACATCATAGTAAATCGTAATGGTATGAACGTTAGAATCGTACAAGGCTTGGCTTTGCACAAACAAAGAGCGATTTTGTTTTTCAACTAACTTAGCACGATGATACAACTGCTCGGCTTTCTCTGTGGGGAGCGCTTTTCTGCCTTCTATCACAAACAATGAATACCCTAATAAATCTTCATAGGTCACTACGTGTTCACGCACTGTGGTTCGAGATTTTTTAAGCTCTCGTGCAGCACTGCTGTATGAGCCATGTTCATACACGGCAACAAAAGCGCTCACTTGCTCTAATGTATGCATTCAATCACTCCTTCGATTGTTATATATCCACCCAATCTGTTAGGTATACCCTATCATAATCGATTTCTTTGTTTTGGTATTCCATGAAAAAATCCTACTCAGTTCATAGTTTAAAATTTGAGAGGACATTATGAAGACGTTCCCATTAAGTTTATTAGCTGGCTTTCTTGTTTCACCTTTTGTGTTGGCTTCACCCGATCTAATTTTTACCAATGGTGACGTTATTACCGTGACAGGTGAATCTGATCGTGCTGAAGCCGTTGCGATAAAAGATGGCATCATTGTCGCTGTTGGCAATAACCAAGAGATCCTTAATCAAAAAGGCACCAATACCCAAATCAGAGATTTAAAAGGCAAAACTCTTGCGCCAGGATTTATCGACAGTCACGGCCATTTTGCTCAATATCTTCCTTTAATTGAAAGTCCGTTCCTTTACCCTGCCCCAATGGGAAAGGTGAACTCGTTTGATGACATTAAACAGATAATGACGGACTACTTTAATCAACCAAATCTTGATACCAACAGCCTTCATGTGGCTTTTGGTTATGACGATGCCGAGCTAAAAGAAAAACAACATCCTACTAAACAATTTTTTGATTCCTTTAGTAAAGAGTACCCCTTCTGTGCTGTGCATATATCAGGACACCTTGCGAGTTGTAACAGCAAAGGGCTCGATTTCATTGGATTCACTAAGCAAAGCACGAACCCAGATGGTGGCGTGTTACGCCGTGATAATAATGGCGAACTCACTGGCGTTTTAGAAGAGTCTGCAATTTATCCGATTTTGGGAAACCTTCCTGAAATGACCCAAGAAGATGCTATCCGCCGTTTTGGTAAGGTTCAGGATTTATACGCTGGTTATGGCATTACCACCACACAAGAAGGCTTAGCAACACTTCCGGCACTTAATGCAATGAAAACCATGGCAGAGCAAGATTTATTAAAAATTGACCTACTTGCTTATGCAAAATGGGTGGATTTGAAAGAAGCGGTAAAAGTCATGCCGATGAAATCATCCATTAATGGTTTAACACTCGCAGGAGTTAAAATGGTGGGCGATGGTTCACCACAAGGTAAAACCGCTTACCTTTCAACTCCATATTTTGAGCCACCACACAGTCACGCTTATGATTACCACGGCTACCCAGTGTTAACCCAAGAGGAGATGAATCAATGGGTAGATACTGCCTATCAAATGAATGCTCAAATCCTAAGCCACAGTAACGGCGATGCATCGGCAGATATTCTATTAAATGCGGTAGAACTTGCTGATGCGAAATATGGCAAAGAAGATCGTCGAACTGTGGTGATCCATGCTCAAACTACACGTTTAGACCAAATAAAACGCATGAAGAAAAATGAGATGATCCCTTCTTTCTTCCCTGCTCACACCTTCTTCTGGGGAGATTGGCATCGTGATTCCGTGCTAGGCCCTTGGCGTGCATCCAATATCTCGCCTATGGGTTGGGCAAATTCAAATGATCTGATGTTTACCATTCACATGGACGCACCCGTACTATTTCCAGACATGATGACCAATATGTGGAGTGCAGTAAATCGTGTAACACGCAGTAATCAAACCTTAGGTGAGCACCATAAAATCACGCCATATCAAGCGTTAGAAGCGATAACCATTAATGCGGCGTATCAGAACTTTGAAGAGACAAGCAAGGGGTCTATTGAGGTTGGAAAGCGTGCCGACTTGGTGATCTTAAATGATAACCTACTTGACGTTGACCCAATGAAGATAAAAGACATTTCGATTTTAGAAACGATTAAAGATGGAAAAACCATATACGTAAACCAATCACTATAAAAAGAAAATAACAACAAAGAAGCAGCTAAGGTTGGCTGCTTTTTTGTAAATCTGCAAATTCATCGTTACATATCTTCTTATCTCTCCTTTTATCTTTACTTTTCTATCCCCCTCTCGCTACACTGTCGCCGCCTTTTTATTGTTAATAATTTTATATTTATGATCCGTTCTGTTTTACTTGCTGTTGTTCTACTTTTTAGTTTCGCCGTTCATGCTGATTCTCTTGAAGATAAAGCGGAATCTGGTGATGCTCGTGCTCAATTAAAATTAGCAATGGAATACGAATCAGGTACTAACCGTCCTAAGAACATCGATTATTCTATTCAGTGGTATAAACAAGCAGCGATGCAAGACCTTACCTCTGCGCAATTTAACCTTGGACAAATTTACAAAAATGGTTACGGAGTTGCTCAGGACATTAAACAAGCCATCTATTGGTTTACGCGTGCAGCTACGCAAAACCACCCACCTTCACAATTCTATTTAGGTGAGATTTACGAATACGGTCTTTCTGGTTCTGTTGATTTATATAACGCGTCTTTGTGGTACCAAATTGCATCTCATAATGGTCATGGCGAAGCTATGCTTGGTTATGAGCGTGTACTTCAAGAAATTAAGATGCAACAAAAAAAAAACAGCTGAAATCAGCACAACAGCCTGAAGAGCCGAAAGTTGTCGAGCCAGAGCCAAAAACCATCATCATCACTCAGATGGAAAAACCAACGGCTCTAATTACTCTTGGCAGCTACCTGTTAATCGCTATTATGATTGTGGTGTTAGCCTTCTTAGTTTTACGTCTTAAACAAACCATGAAGCGAACTAAAAATGACGATCCACTTAAAACCAGTTTCGCTAAATCATTACAAAATGAAAAAATGAAGCAGCTGCAAGACAGTAATGACAAATTAAAGATCCGTGCAGATGCTCAAGAAGCCACCATTAAAAGACTAACTATTGAGTTAGATGGTAAGAAACCACTTTCACAGTTTACGCCACATCAATTATTAGGGGTAACTGTTGCCAGTGAGAGCAGCGAAATTAAAAAACAATACCGAAAACTGGCTCAACTCCATCACCCTGACCACGGTGCAGATGGTGTGATGCTTGCTGAAATTAATAAGGCTTATAATTCAATTAAACGATAACGTACACGGAATCCGAGCCTCAGACTTTACTTATCATTCTCGTTCTGTATACTTCGCAACACTTTTATATGTTATCAAAATGTAACAACAATAATTTAACGTATAAATCTTAATAGAATAAAGAGAAAGAAGTCTTATGTTTAATTTAGAAGGTTATTGTGACTGGTGTAGAAAGCCAGCGATGGTTCTGCAACATCAATACTGCGACGGTGCAAAATATTACGCCTGTGAACACTGCAACGATTACGCAAAAATCGATATCAGGCAGTATGATTTAGCAGAAATGGAAAAGATGAACCAGAAGTAAAAATAAAAATGCCGATGACGTTAATCATCGGCATTTTTGTATGTGTTTATAATGAAACAGCAATTATGATTCTTTCGCCATTACTTTATAGATAAGTGCACCAATTACCGCACCTACAATCGGAGCAACCCAGAACAACCAAAGTTGTGATGTTGCCCAATCACCAACATAAACCGCTACTGCTGTACTACGAGCTGGGTTAACTGATGTATTTGTTACAGGGATACTGATAAGGTGGATAAGTGTTAAACACAGACCAATTGCAATTGGAGCAAAACCTGCTGGAGCACGGCTATCTGTTGCACCCATGATCACAATTAAGAACATTGCAGTTAGTACTACTTCTGTAATAAGTGCAGCTGTCATTGTGTAACCACCTGGAGAGTGTTCACCAAAACCATTTGATGCAAAACCACCAGCTAGATCAAAACCTGCTTGACCGCTTGCGATTAGGTATAAAATACCACCTGCCGCAATACCACCAAGAACTTGAGATACAATGTATGGAACTAAGTCTTTAGCATCAAAACGGCCACCTACCCATAAACCAACTGATACTGCTGGGTTTAAGTGACAACCTGAAATGTGACCAATGGCAAACGCCATGGTTAATACTGTTAGACCAAACGCCAGTGATACACCAACAAACCCAATACCTAGTTCAGGAAACGCTGCCGCTAGTACTGCACTACCACAACCACCCAGTACAAGCCAAAATGTACCAATAAACTCTGCCATGTATTTATTCATAATTATTCCTATGTTGTTATGTCTTGATTTCACTATTAATTTTTTATACGAACCAAGTTCCATTGAGAATAAATATAGGTGATGGTTAACAAATTAGACACTTAAATATTTCAATTTATTTCAAATTTTCATTTTTAAGACACGATTTTTAAAGATAAAACACCTTCTAATGCTTAAATTACAATAACTTGCTTATAAAACAGGCAAAATGCATTTCTGAGTTTTATAAGCAATGCCCAAAAACAACAAAAGCTTGGGTTCCGCCAAGCTTTTGCAAATGTTAATGAATGTTTATTTTTTAAAGATTAATGTTAACGAGACAGGTACTCTGTCTGATATTTTTATCCCACCAACCGTTGCTGCAAGTTTGGTTAAGTTTTCACTTGGATCCCAAAATCAGAAGCCCCTATAATGACCGCAGAAGAAGAGCTAACCATCACATGATTCCCCTCTTCTAGCACCACCACTGGAAAGTTTATTGATTTGGTTTTTCCGTATAGGGTTACTTTCGCAGGTATCACTAGCTTTTTAGGGCCACTAGATAATGCTGATAAATCAACTTTACCGCTGACTTCCACTTCTGGGTATTTCACCGATTCAAAGAACAGCTCATTTAATCGGTTATCTCGAATAGGAATGCCAGTGCTTATCCCTTTAAGATCGACATCGATAGTAAATTCACCGCTTTTGTTTAGTTCGCCTGATAACGTGTTTATCGTCGCTGGCTCTACAACAAATTGATTTTTGATTGTTGTAAAGCTAACAGAGGATAGTTCCGGCTCTAAAAGGTAGTTATCGGCAGCAAAAGAAGATGTAGAGATAAGAACTAAAGCAAAACTAAGAGATGATATTATTTTTTTCATTATTGTTACCCTTATATTGAGTTATTGTTTTGGAGCAATCGAATAATACTCCGAATAAAATGAATCAAATAAAGAATTAAATCGATGACTTTGGCGAATTTTTTCAATGAGATTTTGTTCACAATTCAATCAATATAAATGAACTATTTTTACTACCAATAAATATTAATAATTAATGGCATTAGATTGATAAGCCGTATAACTCGGTCACTAGAATTACCTAACCTCTAATGTCAGTTTCTTGTCAAAACAAAGGAATAACATCGTAAAGAGATCTTAAGTAAGTATATTGACAGCATATTCATTACATTCTCACGCATAGCAAATTTTAATTAATATTAAAGAGAAGTATTCAGCATTTGATGTCATTTAAGAGTTTTCATGTCTAAACAAAAAATACCATTTCGAAACCACCAATTTGAAACATCATTATTTAATCAGCGCGTGATCGTTGCTTTTCTATTTATGTTGATTGCTCTTGGCGGTTTGGTTTTTAATCTATACCACTTACAAGTAAGAAATCACGATAGGTATCAGGTTCGCTCAAATAGAAATCGTATTAAAATAATTCCTGTAGCACCAAATCGTGGCCTCATTTATGACCGAAATGGCGTCGTATTAGCGCAAAATATACCCGTTTCAACTCTAGAGTTAACCCCGGCAAAAATTGATGATATCAGCGCAACTCTTACATCATTACAAAAATTATTAAATTTAAGTGACCATGACATAGCAAAATTTAAAAAATTAATGCATCGAACCCGAAGTACCAAGCCTATTACTCTCATAGAGCAAATGAGTGAAGTACAAATTGCGAAATTTTCTGTGAATCAATTTCATTATAATGGCACTAACATTAACGCCTATCTTGAACGATATTACCCATATGGTGAAAGCCTCACTCACGTTTTAGGCTATGTCGGAAAGATTAACGACCGCGATATTCGAACTCTTAAAAAAGACAATAGATACACAAATTATGAAGGAACTCATGCCATAGGAAAGTTAGGTATTGAGCTCTATTATGAAAGCACATTACATGGTAAATCTGGCTATCAAAAGGTAGAAATAAACAGCCATGGACGCATAGTACGAACTCTTGACTATGTGGCACCAATACCAGGTAAAGACATTAAATTAAATATTGATTTAGGTTTGCAGCTATACGCCTACAATCAACTAAAAATAAAAAAAAAAACCCAATCACTCATAAAATGGAAGATTATCATCGCCGTGGTTCTATTGTTGTTTTAGACCCTAGAGATGATTCTGTGTTGGCCATGGTATCGAGCCCTAGCTATGATCCAAATCTATTTGTTCATGGCATTTCTTCAAAACATTACAATGCATTATTAAACAACCCTGATCTTCCATTATTAAATAGAACAACTTTAGGTATTTATCCTCCAGGCTCTACCGTAAAGCCACAAATAGCAGTAGCTGCATTAAGTGAAAAAGTCATCACACCGAATACAACCACCAACTTTCCTGGTTGGTGGCGAATTCCACACTCAAAAAGTCGTAAATTTAGAGATGATATACGCTGGGGTCATGGTCAAGTTAATGTCGTAAAAGCCATTGAAAAATCAGTAGATACCTTCTTTTATCAAGTTGCATACGATATGGGAATAGACCGATTATCAACATGGATGAATAAATTTGGTTATGGTAAACCATCGGGGATTGATATAAGAGAAGAAAGCCCTGCCAATATGCCTACTCGGGATTGGAAACACACAAACTATCACCAAGCTTGGTATAAAGGCGATACTATCCCTGTTGGAATTGGACAAGGTTATTGGACTGCAACCCCAATGCAAATTGCAAAAGCCACTGCGGTTATAGCAGATGAAGGCATTGTTCACCGACCACACTTATTAAAATCAGTCATGGAAGATGGGAAGTTTAAACCAATAATATTTAAAGATTTCCCGCAAGTTAATCACACTAAAAAACAGTATTGGAATTTAGCAAAAGAAGGAATGCATCGAGTAATTGTGTCTGGTACTGCTCGAAAATTATTTCAAAATTTAGCTTATGAAGCTGGCGGTAAAACAGGGACAAGTCAGGTATTTGGTTTAGATAAAGGTGAGGAATATAATTCTGAAGAAGTCGCTGAACACCTTCGTGATCATGCTTTGTTTACTAGCTTCGCTCCTTTAGATAAGCCCAAAGTTTTAGTTGCGGCGGTATTAGAGAATGCTGGTTGGGGAAAATATGCAGCCCCTATTGGTCGTAACATAATGGATTACGTATTAATCAATCCCAAAATTAGTTTAGATCATACTTAGTACCGAACAGTTGCCTTATCAATATAACACGAGTAGTTATACCTCAATCATCGAAAATAAATGCCGTTTGCAAATAAAAAATATATTTACAAGCGGCACACTAATTTTTCTTCACCTTACTGATTTTATTTAAAATAAGTAATCTTGGCATAATGTAAGACGCAATTAGGACGCAATGATTCAGATAATAGGCTTAAAATATAGATAAGAATTCAAAATCAAATTGAATCCCTGTTGGATATCGAAAGGCAGATGAAAAATAAGAGACAAAGAGATAGATGAAAAATCTAACTCTACTATCTCTTATTTAAATCTATTTCATATTACTTATTTTTTAACTTTAAAATCAGTTTAATTTATTTTCTAACGCAACTAACCTCTGTAATAACTCGGCATTTTGCGCTTTAACTGACTGTAATTCACTTTGTAGATCATCGATACATACATTGTTATCATTACATATCTTCATTTTCCCCCCATAACGGCAAAAGTTCTATCATCAGCTAATTCTGGTACGTCGCTAGGGTCAACTATGATTCCATAAACTTGACCTAAACCAATAGCAACAGAGGCAACACCTGTTACATTAACATAATTACCTAGTGCGATAGAGTCTTTCCCATTCACCCAATTATATGTTCCGAGTGATATAGAATTAGTCGCTAATGCTCTTGTACCGAACCCTATAGATGTAGACCTCGTTCCTTGCGCGTGCCCCTCTGCCCATGATGTCGAACTTACGCCTTCTGCATCACCTCCTGCCCATGCAGTTGAACGATCGCCCAAAGCCACAGAGTCCCGCCCCCAAGCTGTACTGCCAGTACCAGATGCTTGAGCGTTATTTCCCCAAGCTGTACTATATTCTCCGATAGCCTTTCCTTCCCCCCAGGCTGTACTAAATTCAGCTTGAGCAATTGACTTGTTGCCCCACGCTGTACTATATTTGCCTACCGCATTCGTAGAGTCGCCCCAAGCTGTAGATCCATCACCTATAGCTTCTGAGTACTTACCCCACGCGGTACCATATCCACCTAATGCTTTCGTATACAATCCCCAAGCTGTACTACGTGGAGCCTCTGCACTGGCGCCTTCTCCCCAAGCTGTACTATATTCATCCATAGCACTTGCAGAATATCCCCATGCTGTACTGTAGTTTCCGCCTGCGTAAGTATATTGTCCCCATGCTGTACTGTAGTTTCCACCTGTCTCAGTATATTGTCCCCAACTAAGTTCTCCTTTAGCTCCAGTTTCTAATACTTCAGCTTGAACCGAGCCAGAAAGAGCCATTGCAGCTGAGAGTAATATCGTAATTGGTTTTATGTTCATTTTTATTTATCTTTTTTAAAATACAAAGAATAATTATATGGTAACAACACCTATAAATATGTGATTAATATAAATATTTTTAAATAAACACACAATAAAGCATCTAACGTATTATTAAAGTTTCTAATGAAATACTCATTTTAACCAATTATAAATCATACTCTACGCCTACTGAGCTAGCGTTACGCATCACGTTAATTCAAAATGAAGCAATCGAAGTGCTTATTTCTCAGTTGTTGGGGTGACCATAGAGTTCGAAAAATTTTCATTCCTCGGATGTAGCCCCGTAGGTAAGGATTTAGGCTCTAGAAGTACCTATTAACTATATGATTGCGATTCACTATTTGATTCTACTCACAACTCCAGTCTCCTCTTAATGCTATAAACTAAAATGATTAAACTCTAAGGGCATTAGCAATGTTAATTTACGCATTAAGTAGAGATACAAACAAGCTTGAACATATCGATTCTGTTCCTAATGGATTGAAATGTAATTGCTTCTGTTCCGGATGTAATGACGCTCTTGTTGCTAAAAATAATTGCTCATCCAGTCGTAGCAATCATTTTTCTCACTACTCTAAGGATGAAAATCGAAATTGCTTAATGACTCAGCTTCATTTAGCTGCGCAACACCATTTTTTAAACGCAGAATATATAACACTTCCAGAAGTATCATTCCTATATAAAGATGAGTTCCTTACTAACAAAGCGATAAATTTAAAAGTTCTTTCAGCTCAATTAGAAACTAAAATGGATCGTTATTATGCAGACGTTACTATTGAAACTGAGATTGGTACTATTGCTATAGAAGTTTGCGTCACGCATAAAAATGAGCACGATAAAACTGCTTACTACCAACAGAACAAAATAGCCTCTATTGAATATGATTTGAGTTCGTATCTATCGAAAGATATTGATGAAGCGATAAAAGACTTAAATGAGTATGCCGTCGAAAGTACTTGGCTTTACGAATGGTGCCGAGATGAGCTAATTCAGAACCATAATGTCTTTTTAGCAAAAGAAAAAGTTCGTATTCACCAAAAACGGCAGCGCAGTGCTAAATTATCAATGACAAAACTAATGTTCGACAAACGAATCACCCTTCCTGACCTTACTCAATACTTTAAACATAAAATAGAAGGGACTCAGTATAGTGAAAATGTATCTGTTTTTACTCAGAAAGAAATTCAATTAACTGAAGTCTTTGAAGTAGCATCAACCCAAGAGTATTCATTGCTTAAGGGGAATTTAAACGAACACATTATATGGATAGCATTCCTCTTAGAGCAAAACCAAATCCCCGATGATATTGCGAAACTTGGTGGAAGTGTAATTATTCAAACTCCTTCCATAAATGAAAATGAGCAAGCTACTTGGAGTTGGTTAAAATACCCAAGACTTGCAAGAAGAATTGAACATACAAAAAAACAATTCATAAACAGATGCAAATTAAAAAAACAACTCAAACGTAATGTGAATTGGTTTTTATTAAATACAGACAATTTATATAAAAAAGACTATCAAACTTGGTCTAATTGGATGAAAAAAAATAAATTATCATCTCAAGTTTATCCTAAGCTTTCATATGTTCTACGCTACAAAAAAGAATATTCATGTTTGTGGATGTTTAATTCTTGGCATATTTTAACTCTCAGCTATTTAACTGAAATAATAGACAGTAAGCCACAAAATAGCATTATTTCTTACCGTGATATTTTTGATGACTTAGCACTGCGAATTGACTTACACGAAGACTTCTTAATACTAGAACAAAACCTAGCGGCTTTTGTAATAAAGGATGATGATAAAAGTCTTATCATTCGTGAAAGTATCATTGAAGAAGCTCTTCTCCCATTTAGAGAGTTAATGCAAATCTTATGCTTGCATGATGGTTGTAAACGTATAAACCCATTAATGTCTTCTTTAAGTTTAGGGAATTAATTTTTTATATGTGGTATTCATTCTCAACAAAGAATAAGGGTTCATTATGGAAAATAACTATCCTACAAATATGGCTTTTTCGTATTCAGTAAAGCCTTTACCATCGGCTACTCCAAGCAAAGAGATTTAAGAAGAACTTGGTGCTGATTACCCTAAATCATCAAAGCAGTTAATTTGCCATGATGAGGTTTTAGATATGTTTTGCCTTACCAGTAAAGCAGCTGTGTATATGTGGCGTAAGAACCGAGGCTTTCTAGCGTCTGTGACAAGAATGCCACTTAGATGGTTACGTTCTGCTGTTGAAGAGTGGAAGTTGAAGATTGGTTCTTCATAAAAAAGCTGTTGAGAATAATGGACATACCTCTAGAGATATCTTGAAGTAATCGAAGGACAATTGCATTGAAGCTTTTGGTCCTTCGATTACCAATTAACTATAACAAGCAAAGATAATTTACTTGATTAATCAAATCATGAATTAGCTCACGTATAGCAAAGTATCTTAACACAGTGTTTATTGTTTATACTGCCTACAGTCTTAGATTAAAATCAACTTTATACTGGCTCTGTAGTAAGTAAGTTAGCTCTGTGTACTGCATATGCATTTTCATATACCGTCAAGTCTACCGAACTTGGTAATAATTTACTAATCAACTTCGTAATAAATGCACTATAGACTTTTTCTTTGTCAATATCAGAATATATACGCCAGTACAGGGAGCTATGTCGATACAGATTAAACAGAGTATTGTAATGTTTTATACTAGTATAGTACTTCCATAAAATCTTATGGGCATCGTTAAACATAGACGTCATTCCCTGAGAAAAGCTAAACAGATAGCATGAGTGTAATAAACTCAACTCAATATTGGTCGGTTTGTACTCTTCACTCTTGGAAGACAAATTCGCTTTTTTTGTAACAGCTCTTAGCTTATTATACTGGTCTTTCCCAGGACAACCGATAACTCTATCTAACCAACGCATCTTAGCTTGCTCAGTATTTTCTAAGCCACTAATCTTTAGTGCCGCATTATTAGCGGCAATAAAACGCTTTTTGTTTCGGAACTTAACTTCCAACTTCTTAAGCTCGTTTATACTACTGCTTTCTAATTGACTTTCAAGTGTCAGTGCTGCGTTTGAGTTAGTAGCATCAAGCTTTATGATCTTTTGAGCATATTTTATAGTCTCATCTGTATCGTCTTTCTTTTCATAGAGAAACATTAAATTTGTTAGAGCTCGAATCTTTTCTAATTTAGTAAGGTACTTGCCTTCATCTAAAGATTTTTTTAGCAATTTTTCAGCTTGAGAAGATTTAGATAGCATTCTTGATGAACTACCTTCAAGTAGATCAAAAAATGCTAAAGACTCTATCTTATCCGATTCATTTGCTATTGCTTTGACCTGTTTAGAAAAAGAGACTATCTCTTTGTATTTTCTGGCACCTAATACTTGTCGACCGAACTCTCGGCAGGCCCTAAAAGATGCGTCAATATCCCGCCCTATATCCAATTCAATAGCACATTTCAACAGTTGCACTAATAGCACTTGAGTGCTACCTATTACTTTATCGTTTTCTATAAACTGATCTTTAGTTAATCTACAAAAGTTAATTTTCCCATTTCGCCAGTCATTTCCTAAATGTACATTTGAAACATTTTTGGATATTTCATAGACAGCCCTCAGTGTTAGCTTACTGTATACATAACCCCTTACTGCTGCTGGTAGTTTTAATAATCTTATCTCACCTGAATTCTGATTTTCAGCTAACATTGTTTGAGTTACTTTTTCTATCTCTACAAGTTCTAAGTCTAAAAGTGCTTCAAGGTGCTTCTTGTTATATGAGAAGTCTGAATTGCTCTTTCTCAAGTTAGCAAAAGTATCGCCATGCTCTAAAACAGCTAAGGTTTCCAATAATTTGTATGATCTTTTTAGCAGTTGTTCTTGGCTAGATTCTAAGAACTCTACTCGTTTTACAATTTCCTGAGGGAACTCCTCATTACCATCGTAACTATGCGACTCTGGCATAAAGTACTCTTCATAGAGCTCTTCAGGGGAAAAAAACTCAGAATCTCTTAAACAGCTTTCTATTGTAGATGGTACACCTTTAGAAATCTCTATGATGGCATCTATAGTGTTACTATCTAATGGCTTCGAGAGGCTGCTATGATTTTTAATAAATTCTTTTGAATCAAAAGATTCCAACCTTGAAAGCTCTAATTGAGTGAAACTGCCTCTTAATAACTTTCTACTAGCAACGATAACTCGAGACTTATCATTGAAGTCAGTCAAAATTGAAATTATATTTTCAAGCTCAAATAAGAAAGTTGATGCTTCCGCTGTCTTACTAGGGCCTCCTTCTACGCCATCAAAAAATATGATATGCCGTTGCTTCGGAAGCTTTTGTATAAAAACCTGTAGTGGGAAACCAACTTCATTCTCAACTCTTTCCAGTAATGCATCCTTACTTTTAACATCTGTCAGATCTATTCTGTAAATAAGGGCTTCAGAATAGTCACTGGTTGAGTTTAGTGTACACACAAACTCTTTGTGCCCAATCCCCCATTCGGCGGTAATGTTGAGACATTTATGCTCCTCGAAACTACGAATCAAGTAACTTCTTTCAGTACTCCTGATGAACGTATGTGCCTGATCGTAGTAATGTTTCCATGCTACGAGCGCTACACTATTATCTTCGAATGAGTGACTTTCAGACAGAGAATTATTAATAGTTGTATTCTTCGGGTTCTCCTGTGGAGCATTATTCAAATTATTAGAGGCATATTCGCTAGCCAGAATAGGTAAAAAATCATGACAATTTATCCCGCTAAAAGCTTTAAAACGCCCTCTTTGAAGAGCTGGCTTTACCGATTCTAGAAGATTGGAGTATTTACTATAAATAGTTTCTTCGTTTGATTCATAGAATGACCAGAGAATGTCAAAGTTGGCCCATTATCTTTAATAATAGAAAACAACACTTGAGTAAAGACGTCATCCCACCCACCATATCCTAAAACAACTAAAGTTTTATTATTTAAAAGTCTCATTAAAGACTGTTTAAATAACGGCCTTTCAATAGTCAGCTGAGCTGAAGTATGTAAGGTATCAGTGTCCAACCAGTACCCGTGAAAATGAACAATATTTACATTAGTGCTCTGAAATTGTTCTATATTACTATCACCGTGTAGCACGGTTCTTGTGGGAGATTGACCTAATTTAGTTAATGCAATGGAAAGCAACGGATCAAAGTTTGGTGTTAATACCATATTTGATACATTACTGGAGTTATTGAGTATTTCTGCAAGCCCTTGAGTTGCTGGCGGTATAGACCATAATTCAGATTTTTCTTGCAACTTCTTAAGTGCGTTAACATCGTTAATATCTATACCTTGCGTATCATCCATACATGCCGCTAATACAGCTTTGCGGATGATACCGTTAACTGTGTTAGGACTAGTATTTAACCTTAAAAACTCAAACGAGGCTTGATACTTTTCCGTGTCAGCTTGGATGTGTTCTACGGCCTTATGATACGAGCTTTTAGTCCGTGATCTTTCCGATACTTTATCTTCAATTAATTCAAGCATATCTTTAACGCCAGGAATACCTTGAACCTCTCCATAAGAACATGAAAGAGGAGAACCAATTAAGAAAACAATATCATTATCACTAAAATCTATCGCACTTAACAGTGCCTCTGTATCGCCAATTACAAAATTCACTTTAAAGCCCTCATTAAATGCAGATAATAAACCTAACCTATTGTATCACGTAGTTTTTTTGCACCAGAGCTAACTATGTTAAGTAAAGATATATGAAGTTGGAGTTCGATCATTAGCTTAGATATGGTAAACTGCGATAAACAAAATGTGAATAGGCTCCTATCCTAAATTGCCTTGGTACAAATACTAGATATTTACTGCGTTTATGCAGGTGCTTTGCGATGAGCCTAATAATGCATAAGTGCATAGCAGCCTCATTTACATTTTTGTAATTAACCTCTCCGCATAACACTCATACGCCTTTAACTGCTCATCTAACCAATCATGCTTATTGTATACGGATAAAACCCCTCCTAATTCATGGCCTAGCATCTTCTCCACCACATGAGGCATAACACCAAGCTCTGAAGCCCCTGTTGATAACGAGCGTCTAAAGTCATGCGTTCGCCAATACTCAAGCTTTAACGTCGCTCGTAAACGACGAATGTATTTGTTCGCGGCGGATATGGTTATCGGTATATTCAAATCAAAGCCAGGGAACAACACATCATCATAGGTTGCCATTACTCGTTCTAATATTGCTCTCACTTTAGTTGGTATTGGGCGACGGATCGGCTTACCTGTTTTACTTAACTCTTTAGGTACGGTCCAAATCCCTCTTTCCATATCAAAATGGCTTCTTCTTGCTAATCGCAGTTCTGAAAGTCGATTACCCCATAACATAGTCAGCTGGTGCAGTGTCTTATTGGCGGTACTTGCTTGCGTTCGTTCGATGGCTACCCAAATTTCTCTGAGTTCATCCCATGTTGGCACTCTTGTTCCTACTTCTGATGGCGTTCCTACATGGCGCTGATGCAACCGCTCAAAGTTTGTATTATCGATTAAGAACTTATGTTTACAGTAATTTAAGCAAGCTCGCATCTTGGCAAAGATTGAATTGGCCATTTTAGGATTCTTCTCTGCGATTTTATCTAACCACACCATCCACTCTCGCGCTGTTATGGTTTCTACATTCATTTCAGGGAACGCATCATAGAAGTAATTTTTGGCTACTGACACATACAGCTCAATTGTTCCTTTCTTTAGATGCTTTACGTGATTATCAAACCAGTAATCTAAACACTGATTTAAGGTTACAAATTCTGTCTCACCTGTTAGCGCTATTTCTGGGTTTCTGCCCTGCTCTCTTAACTCGATCATCTCATGGTGAATGCATCGCGCTTCTTTAATGCTGATGTTTGGGTAACGCCCGATTCTAATTCTTAGGTTTTTCTTATTGAATCGGCATCGATACTGAAAGGTTATCTTTCCTTTTGGGGTTATACGCGCCACTAAGCCTTCACCATCACTGAGTTCTGGCGTTCCTGTGTAGTTTTGCTTATGAATGGCTTTCAATTGCTTGTCTAAAATCGCCATGTTCTTGCCCTAAATTGATTGCTTAGTAAGTGACTGCGTTAGTCGATAGATGATTTCAGCATTCAATGAGCGTTGTGATTCTGCTGCTTTTCCTTTTAGCTCTGCTTTTAAGTCATCCGATAATCTTAATCCGTATGGATTCGGTCTTTTTGCTGTCTTTTGATTCATTGCTCCACCCCAATCTTTAATTTGATTTCAAATGGTATCCATTTGGCTACTATTGAATTATGGTAGCAATTGGCTACCATTGTCAAATTGTTCTATAAATTGGGTTAAATCATGACGGCAAGACCACCACAGATTAATGTTCGTGTCCCTACTGAACTTAAAGATCAAATTCATAAAGCTGCAGAACTTAATGGCCGCTCGGTTAACTCTGAGATTGTGAACCGCTTAGAGCAGAGTTTGATCCTGCATAGCGAGCCTGAAAGGTTAATTACTGCACAGCAAGCAAAGTTAATGGCTTTGCAGGCACAGCAGCATTTATTTGAAAATTTAAAAATTCGTTCGTTTACCGCTATTAATGATGCAATAAAGCTTGGTAAACTAAACACTGTGATTGATATCTCATATCTTGAAATAGAAGATGAAACAGACCAAGCAGTCTATGCTTTAGTACAACCATTACGCCAATTGCTGATTGAGTTGGGCTATGTGGTTAGTGAATTAAATTCGGACAGTATTTTCGTTGAATTTAAGTGATTTTTTGGACGCACTAAAAGTCAAAATTGGACACCGATTTGGACGAAAGTGTGAATATTAAGCGCTATTTATCTATATATGGCACGTTGAATAGATAGACTTTTAATACTTTAACTCCTTGTTTAATTAGGCATATTATATGAATACGATACTTTTGGAATATAGCCATGAATAGTAGTAATGACCCGTCCTTCTTCTTCTTTGATTATGAAACATGGGGAACTAGCCCTTCTCTTGATCGACCGTGCCAATTTGCTGGTGTCCGCACTGATGAAGATTTCAATATTATCGGTGAGCCTTTAGTTATTTACTGTCGTCCTCCGGTTGATTACCTTCCCTCACCTGAAGCGTGTTTGATTACGGGTATTACGCCACAAACAGCCGTTAATAAAGGGCTTTCTGAGCCAGAATTTATTGCCAAAATTCATCATGAATTATCACAGCCTAATACGTGTTCTTTAGGTTATAACAACATTCGTTTTGATGATGAGGTTTCTCGCTACACACTCTATCGTAACTTCTTTGAACCTTACGGTTGGAGCTGGCAAAACGGCAACTCTCGTTGGGATCTATTAGATGTAATGCGTGCGGTTTATGCACTTCGCCCTGAAGGCATTAATTGGCCTAAAGATGAAGAAGGCAGACCAAGTTTTAAACTGGAAAACCTGTCTGTTGCTAATGGCATTGAACACGCCAATGCCCACGATGCAATGGCCGATGTTATCGCAACCATTGAGCTAGCTAAAAAAGTAAAACAAGCACAGCCAAAAATGTTTAACTATTTGCTTTCTATGCGTAACAAGAAGAAAGCAGCGACATTAATCGACATAGTTGAAATGACACCACTTATGCATGTTTCAGGCATGTTTGGTGTAGATAGAGGTAACATCAGTTGGATTGTGCCTGTGGCTTGGCATCCAACTAATAACAATGCAGTTATTACCATTGATTTGGCTTTAGACCCAAGTGTTTTTCTTGAGTTGAATGTTGAAGAACTGCATCAGCGTATGTATACCAAACGTTCTGATCTTGGCCCTGATGAGCTTCCTGTTCCTGTTAAATTAGTGCATTTAAATAAGTGCCCTGTTCTTGCGCCTGCAAAAACATTAACTGCTGAAAATGCCGCTAATTTGAATGTTGACCGCGAAGCGTGTTTACGTAATCTTAAAGTGATACGTGAAAACCCTGAGATCAGACAAAAACTGATCGAGCTGTACAGTATTGAGCCAAACTACGAAAAATCAACCAATGTGGATACGCTTCTTTATGATGGTTTCTTCTCTCATGCTGATAAAGCGACCATTGATATTATTCGTCAATCAACGCCTGAACAGTTAATTGACTTTGAACCAAACGTGACAGACCCACGTATCAAACCACTGTTATTCCGATACCGTGCACGTAACTTCCCGCACACATTAAACGAAGCTGAGCAATTAAGATGGCACGCTCACCTTCAAGACTATTTTCAAACTCACTTGCCAGATTATGAAGCGAGTTTTGAAAATCTATACCTTGAGTCCAAAGGTAATGACAAAAAAGTGGCTATTTTAAAAGCCGTGTATAACTACGTACAACAATTAATATCATGATTAAATATCTTTATTCTTTCGCTTGGATCTTCGCCTCGTTGTTTGCTGGTAACGGCATTCAATCTTGGCTGAACATATCTGTTCCGGGAAGCATTATTGGAATGCTTATTTTATTCACCGCTATGGTTATCGGTATTTGCAAACCAGATTGGACAGCCACAGGTTGCCAATTTTTTATGCGCAATATGCTGATCTTGTTTATTCCTATTTCGGTAGGTTTAATGACCCATTTTGATTTGCTACTTAACAATGCAATTCCAATTATTGTGAGTACGGCGGTGGTTCATTATTAGTATTGGTTTGCTTGGCACTCTTTATCGACAAAATTGATAGAGGTAATAGCTAATGTGGGTCATTCTTACGCTTATCGTTTTTTACTCTGCTCGTTGGTTTGCAAAACGTTTCCCTCACCCAGTGAATAACCCGTTATTACTGAGTGTGTGTATTGTTATTCCTATCTTGATGGTTCTGCATGTACCTTACGAAACCTATTATGCTGATAATGCTTTCCTAAGTTACTTGTTACAGCCTGCGGTGGTTGCTCTTGCTTATCCTTTGTATGAGCAATTACCTCATATTCGAGCGAACTGGAAAATCATCTTGCTTGCATGTAGCGTTGGTTCGTTGTTCTCAATGATCTCTGGTGCGTTCCTTGCGGTTTGGATGGGAGCCGATATGCAACTGGTTGCGAGTATTTTACCAAAATCAGTGACAACGCCAATTGCTATGGCTATTTCAAGTCAGCTTGAAGGTGAAGCGGCAATCGCAGCAATCTTAGTACTTCTGGCTGGTTTGATGGGGGCTATTTTTGCTTACCCAATTTATAACATGTTGGGTATTAAAAGCTCACTTGCTCGCGGTCTAACAATGGGTAATGTTTCTCACGCATTGGGTACAGCTCAAGCTGCTGAAGAGAATCCACAAGATGCAGCTTTCAGTTCACTAGCCCTAGTTATTTGTGGGATCATCACTTCTCTCGTTGCACCGATTATCTACTCCTTCATGGTAATGATGAAATAATCGCGCTCAAAACAGCACCAATATGCTGTGACTTCTCTCTCATTGATGTAATTTATGTAACTTTACATCAATGAGTGTGATTTTGATCTATGTTTCCAGCTCAATTGTCACTAAAATGATCCTATAAGAACTTAAAAGGATCACCCTACTAATGACAAGACTACAACAACGCTTAGAAGAAGCCCTAGCTAACTTACCTGAAGCCCTGCGTACTTCATTAACACCAATAATTAATACTGAATTTAAAGGTGTAATTAGCAAGGAACAATTTCAATCACTACAAGCTGACAGCCAGCTAAGCGATAAAGAATTACGCTTAGCATTATTACCTCTTGCTGCTGCTTTCTCTGTTGCTCCTATTTCCAATTTTTATGTCGGTGCGATTGCTCGTGGTTTGACTGGTAACCTTTATTTTGGCGCAAACATGGAATACAACGATGTTCAACTTGGTCAAACTATTCACGCTGAACAGTCGGCAATTAGCCACGCGTGGATCCAAGGTGAAACGGGTATTTCTGACATCACAATTAACTTCAGTCCTTGTGGTCACTGTCGTCAATTTATGAATGAGCTAACAACCGCTGATTCTTTAATGGTTCAACTTCCTGAGCGTAATGAAAAATCTCTGCAAGAATACTTACCTGAGTCTTTTGGTCCTAAAGATTTAGGCATTGAAGGCGGATTACTTGCTCCTCTTTCGCACAACTTAGCGTTAGAAACTGAGTCTCCACTATTACGTAAAGCATTAGAAGCGGCAAACCGCAGTCATGCGCCTTACTCACATAACTTAAGTGGTATTGCGCTTGAGATGGAAAGTGGTGAAGTGTATTACGGCATGTATGCTGAAAATGCGGCATTTAACCCAAGCTTACCACCACTACAAGTGGCGCTGGTTCATGCAAATATGTCTCGTGAAGACATCTTAACGGTTAAATCAGCTGCGCTAGTTGAAGATCACAAAGGCGCTATTAGTCACCTTGCGATTACACAAAGTACATTAGAAGCACTCAATCCAGATGTAACTTTAGAGTACGCTTCTTTATAAGAAGTAGAAATTATTCTATAAATAGATGACTTAAAAGGAGGCTTTGTTGGCCTCCTTTTTATTTGATTAACATCTTTAATGTCTATTGATTACCCTGCCAACGAATAGCCACATCAATCAATTGTCTATCCATTCCTTTTTGCCCAACTAATGAAATACCCCATGGAGAATCATTCACAGTAAACCAAGGTAAATGCAGCTGAGGTAAATCCGCCAAGCTTGCCAACGAGGTGTATTTTAAGATTTGAGCATTCAATTTATATAACTGCTCATCCGTTGCCGTGATTGGTGGTGCAATATTGGCTGTTGTTGGCATAAGTAACAGTGTTTTTTCATCTAAGATGGATTCTAAAACAGAGATCACTAACTCTCTCTGCTCTAAAGCGATCCTTTCATCTTTATATTTTAAAGACGCAAGCCACTTCATCTGCATCTTTATTTCATTACCTACTGCCGCTTTGTTCTTTTCATACCACAGTTCTAAATTACGCAAACCTCGCGTTGCTGAAAGCACTTTGAAGCTCTCTGCCGCCTTAGTGGTAATAATTTTACTGATCGATTTGCTGCGTATCACTTCATAAGGAGAAGATTTAATTAATGTCTCTAATTTTGTTTTGGCTTCTTCTGGAATATCCGCAAATAAACTATCAAGGACGACAATACGTTCCACCGTCACTAATGGAGACATAGGGGTAAGCACGGTTGCCACTTTTCGTATATCCGATAAATTTTTTGCTACCCAGCCCAATGAAGTATCTTCTTTTGCAATACAATCGATACCTTGCATGTTTACCGCGCTGACTGATGCTTTAAATCCATATAAACCAGCATATAAAGCAGGAACACGAATACCACCACCAAAATCAATGCCTAAACCAATATCTGCATCGCCATTAACCACTGCTGCTACTGCACCACTCGATGAGCCGCCAATAAAGCGCCCTTCGCTGTTTTTATTTGGTATTGATGCATAGTGTGGATTGTGTCCATGTAAACCAAACCCAAATTCGTCCATTTGAGTTTTACCGACAAATATAGCGCCTTTTTTTAATATAAGATCAACGGCAGGAGCGTTCTCTTTCGCTTTTTTTTGCTCTAATAACCACGTTGGATTACCTTGGCCATTTGGCGTATTTTTTATATCAATGCAATCACTTACGACAAATTTTTTATTTTCTAAAAGGCCATAAAACGCCCATTGTTGTGACTCAACTTCATGAGAGACATACATGGTTTGCTCATCCATAATTCAGCGTACTGTTTAATTTCAAAAATGCAGCATACCAGTCACATAAATGAATACAATTTTACTCATTCTCATTATCAAGAAATTCATCAATAACGTGATCTGGCTTCCACCTTTAATTCCCTAGTATTTATAATGAATAAATAGCAAACGTTTGCGTATTTGATTAATTTTAGTATGATAGCGCCATCTTTCTTTATTACATGAGAATTTCATATGTTTGGTACAGCTCTGTCTTCTTCTGCAACAAAAGTATTATTACTTGGTTCTGGTGAACTAGGTAAAGAAGTGGCTATTGAATGTCAGCGTCTTGGTTTTGAAGTGATTGCGGTTGATCGCTACCTTAATGCTCCTGCAATGCAAGTTGCTCACCGCAGCTACGCAATTGATATGCTTGATGCCAAAGCCTTAGAAGAAGTCATTAATAAAGAACAGCCTGATTTTGTAGTCCCCGAGATTGAAGCGATTGCAACGGATAAGTTAGTTGAATTAGAGAAACAAGGCCTTAATGTTGTTCCAACAGCTAACGCAACAAAATTAACCATGAACCGTGAAGGTATTCGCCGTTTAGCCGCTGAAGAATTACAACTGCCGACGTCTCCTTATCGCTTTGTTGATAGCTATGAAGAACTTATTGAAGCGGTGAAATTTGTCGGTATGCCTTGCGTTATTAAACCGGTAATGAGCTCTTCTGGTAAAGGTCAAAGCGTTATCAAAACAGAAGCAGACATTCGTACTTCTTGGGATTATGCGCAAGATGGTGGGCGCTCTGGTGCTGGACGTGTCATTGTTGAAGGGTTTGTGGATTTTGATTATGAAATTTCATTATTAACCGTTCGTGCTATTGATGGTGTTCATTTCTGTGCGCCAATTGGTCATCGTCAAGAAGATGGTGACTACCGTGAATCATGGCAGCCACAAGTGATGACTGAAGCTGCATTAAAACAAGCACAAAATGCGGCAAAGAAAGTGGTAAACGCGCTTGGTGGTTATGGCTTATTTGGTGTAGAGCTTTTCATTAAAGGCGATAGCATTTACTTCAATGAAGTTTCCCCTCGCCCACACGACACAGGTCTTGTGACACTTATTTCACAAGA
The DNA here is from genome assembly GCA_038993745.2 of Aliivibrio fischeri. Classification (NCBI taxonomy): domain Bacteria; kingdom Pseudomonadati; phylum Pseudomonadota; class Gammaproteobacteria; order Vibrionales; family Vibrionaceae; genus Aliivibrio; species Aliivibrio fischeri. The sequence continues at coordinate 1,664,902 of CP160629.1, forward strand.
AATGTCTGAATTTGCCCTTCATGTTCGTGCATTTACTGGAATGCCAATTAATCAAATTACACAATACGGTCCTTCGGCATCGTCAGTAATTTTAGGTCAAGGCACTTCGACCAATATTCGTTTTGATGGCTTAACCGAAGCGCTTTCGCAGCCTCAAACTCAAATCAAATTATTTGGTAAACCAGAGATTGATGGACGTCGACGTTTAGGTGTTGCGATTACACGTCGTGATAATTTAGAAACCGCTATTGAGGATGCAGTAACGGCTTCAAATAAAGTTCAAGTGATCTATTAAGTTACAAATATGTATAGCAGAATGGTTTCAAATACCGTTCTGTTGTACTTTTTTAACCTTCTTATTCTTTTTTTACTGCTAAATCCATTTAATTTGCTTTTTTCGTTACCTAACCGTTGCAAACTTACAGGATTAACAGGTATAAATAAGCTAACTCTTTTATTTTACTTACACCATGGATGATGACTATGTTTGAAAAAATCGCTGCCGCTCCTGCTGACCCTATTCTTGGCTTAACAGATGAATTTAAAAATGACCCTCGTGCTGAAAAAATCAACCTTGGTGTTGGTATTTACAAAAACGAAGCGGGTCAAACTCCAGTTTTAACCACAGTTAAAAAAGCAGAAGCAGTATTGCTTGATACAGAAAAAACAAAGTCATACCTAACCATTCAAGGTACCGCAGAATACGGCCTTGCAGTACAAAAGCTACTGTTTGGCGCTGATGCACAAGTAATCACTGAAAAACGCGCACAAACAGCTCAAGCTCCAGGTGGTACTGGTGCGCTACGTGTAGCTGGTGAATTCATCAAACGTCAACTTGGCGATGTAAAAATTTGGATCAGTAACCCTACATGGGCAAACCACATTGGTGTATTTACTGCTGCTGGTATTGAAACAGCGCAATACACTTACTACAACGCAGAAACGAAATCTAAAGACTTCGCTGCAATGCTAACGGATTTACAACAAGCGGAAGCTGGTGATGTGGTTCTTCTACACGGTTGTTGTCATAACCCTACTGGTATCGATCCAACGGCTGATGAGTGGGAAGAGCTAGCTAAACTGTGTGCAAATAAAGGTCTACTGCCATTATTTGACTTTGCATACCAAGGTTTTGCAAAAGGTGTTGAAGAAGATGCGGCTGGTTTACGTACTTTTGCTCAATACTGCCCAGAGCTACTTGTAGCAAGTTCATTCTCTAAGAACTTTGGTTTGTATAACGAACGTGTTGGTGCATTTACTCTTGTTGCTAAAGACGCAACGGTTGCTGCGGATGCATTCTCTCAAGTTAAAGCTATCATCCGTTCTATCTACTCTAACCCACCTGCTCACGGTGCTGCTGTTGTTACGCATATTCTTAATGATGATGCGCTACGTGCAGAATGGGAACAAGAAGTCGCTGAAATGCGTGACCGTATTCAAGAGATGCGTACTTTGTTTGTTACAACACTAAAAGAGCAAGGTGTGGATGCAGACTTTAGCTTTATTGAACGTCAAAACGGTATGTTCTCTTTCTCTGGTCTTTCTAAAGAGCAAGTAAACCGCCTGAAAGAAGAATTCGCAATTTACATCGTTGGTTCTGGCCGTATCAGTGTTGCTGGTATGACAAAAGACAATATGCTTCCTCTATGTAAAGGTATTGCTGCGGTTCTTTAAGAATCAGAAGTAATTGTAAGACATAGAAAAGGCGCTTTAATTAGCGCCTTTTTTTATGCCAGTTTTACACTTTCTTAGCCTGAATCACAATATTTCTTGGGGTATCTTCTTTTAAACAAAACTCTCCGATACGAACCTTATAGCCTGCCTCTTCTAATAATAAGACACGATCCAAACATAGCCACACTTCCAATGGACGTTTAAATACTTGCTGCACTAAATCGCACTTTTCCATCACTACAAAAGCTTCTTTCCCTTTGTTTAACCAGTGAGAGAAATCAACGTCATCTGGTAATTGCAGCTTTTTATGCTCACTAGCCCATCGACAAAAAGCGTCAAAGCCATCACTTAATAAGGATTTTTTAATGCTTGGTACAGGGACATAATTATCATTGCCAGTAACAAACTGCTGCAAGGCATTAAACCCTAATCGATATTGCATTTCCTGCTCTCGATGATGCTGTGTGCGCTTCCCTGCGGTTACTGTCTCTTGCAGTGGCAATCGTAAATCTTCTTTAGATAAACGGATCTGCGCTTGTTTTGATAATGCAGACACTCCTTCATAAACCGATGACTGAGTTAAATGAAAACAGCAAGGAGATAAAGTAACAGCATCTATCGACTTATCTATGCCCTTTTGAATTAAACTTACGTGAAGATCACCACACGCATGCAACGCTATCGCATGTTGGTTAGGTTTAATCAGTTCAGATGCACTTATTGCCAACGCATCACCTTGAATAAACGTCATGTTTAATTGGTGTTTATCTGCGTATTCTTGACCGCGATGACATAAAGTATCTTGCCACTCTAATGTGGTGACAGGTTTACCCGATGCCACATTAAGGACTCGACCTAAATATCCTTTACCACCACACCACTCTAGCCATTGACCTTTAGGTTGTGAGTATTGAATACCTAACGCACTTAGGCTGGTAATTTGTTGCCACTTACGGCCGTTAATTCCTGAATCCAATCCCTTTGGCATCACTAGCGGAGCTGCTTGCAGTTGCTCAAGCTGGCTTAATGCATAAAGGTCATTAACTTCTGGAATAAAAACGGACAATGCTTGCGTTAGTTTTTCAGGGACTCGCTTTAATTCCTGCACTTCAGCCAGAGTTAATCCATCAAGCCAGTGGCTTAAATTTTCATGCGTGGTGCGCCATGGATAATCTGAACTATGAAAAGCAGAAAATTGCCAAAAAAAGACCGTCTGCGATAACAAACGGTCTATATTTAAAAACGGCTGAGAATGCATTATATGCCCCTGAAAATAATATCAGGGCGATCTTAACGGACAGGAAGGTTTATGTCTTTAAACATCTCTTCAATTTCGTGATTATTTTTCAGCATCGTTGCTTGTTCAACAATTGGACGTGTTAAATGCGGCGCAAAGCGTTCCATAAAATCAAACATGTAGCTTTTTAAGAATGAACCACGCTTAAAGCCAATGGTTGTGGTACTCGCATCGAAAATATGGCTTGCATCAATGGCTACAAGATCAGAATCTCGCTCTTCATCCATTGCCATGCTTGCTATTACACCAACACCAATTCCTAAGCGAACATAGGTTTTAATCACATCGGCATCGGTTGCGGTAAAGACAATTTTCGGTTTTAGGCCTGCTTTATTAAAGGCACTATCCAATGCCGAACGACCCGTAAAGCCAAATACGTAAGTAACTAGTTCAAAAGCGGCAAGATCTTCAATCGTCACTTGCTGCAGTTGTGCTAATGGGTGATCTTTTGTGACAACAATAGAACGATTCCAATGATAACAAGGAAGCATGATCGCATCTTGGTATAAATGAAGCGCTTCGGTTGCTATAGCAAAATCAGCCGTACCTTTGGCTATTGCATCGGACATCTGACTTGGCGTGCCTTGATGCATATGCAACGACACCGCAGGGTATCGATTCTTAAACCCTTTAATTACGTCCGGTAACGCATAACGAGCTTGAGTATGCGTAGTAGTAATATTTAAAGTTCCTTTTTCTGGATGCGTATGCTCACCAGCAACCGATTTAATGCTCTCAACTCGAGATAAGATTTCACGTGATATTTTAACGATCTCTTCACCTGATGGGGTAACTCTTGTTAAATGTTTACCACTTCGCTCAAAGATCTGAACACCAAGTTCATCTTCTAATAATCGGACTTGTTTACTGATGCCTGGTTGTGAGGTGTATAGCGACTCAGCAGTCGATGATACATTCAAACTGTGGTTCACAACTTCAACAATGTATTTTAATTGCTGTAATTTCATTTTATGATTTCCTGTAATCCTTTACATTAAATTCTACTTATACGATACAGTTATATACCTATTCCTACCTATTTTCAAAGTGTTATGTTTATTAATTATGTTTCGAACATATTACAGGCAAAAACATTAAAGAAATGTGAACAAGTGTCGATATATCTTAATGACAACCCGTATATAACTCCCCTATACGCTAAAAAAGCTTTTGGAGTTAATCACCTGCTATTCATTTAGTTTACAAGGTGTTACACTGGAAAATATTACTACTGGATGTATGATAAAAATATGAATATTGCTCTTATTATTGGTCTTTTTGGGATTCTGCTTACATTGATTATTGGCTACAACATCATTGTTCAATATAGAACAAAGATTGAATCTGCCAAAAAACAAGAATCTGCAAAGCATATGGTTATCATTGATTCTACCGAAGAATTAATCAGTAATGCGCATCATCTGCCATACAGTAAAGAGTTACTGGTTTGTTTAAACCAACGTATTCTTGATGCTTTAAGAGCCATTTCAGAGCTTGAACCACATGACCGCTCATACCCAGGCCGTATTGAAAATATGGAGCAACAGCTTCAGCAGTTAAAAACTGATTACACAGGTGGCGATAGCACTAACTTTAAAGTGCCAAGTAACGATAAACAAGCAATTGTAATGTTAAAACTTGTTAAACGCCTTCGTGATACGCTTCGTGCTGAACACCGTAAAGGACGTGTTAATACACAAGTATTTGTGGCTGAAAACGCTCGCCTTGAATCTATTCAAGTTCGTATCAATATCGAAAACGTGGTTAAACGTGCTAAAGAAGCAACACAGCGTGGTCAAGCTGGTACAGCTCGTCAATTACTTAAGAAAGGTATTGATGCCCTTTCAAGCAAAAACGATGGCTATTCAAACAAGGCTCGCACTCGTTTACAAGAAATGCTTGATGAATTAAATAATAAGACCAAGAAAAAACAAGACCAAGAATTACAAGATCAATTGGATAAGAATAAAGACGACGATATCGATGTTCTTTTCCAACCAAAGAAAAAATGGTAACCAATACCAACCAAAAAAAAGATCGCATAATGCGATCTTTTTTATGTCTGTCTTAATAAAACTCAAGCTGGAACACCACTGTGGAATTTAAAGTCACTGTCTGGTGTTAATATCAAATCTGCTTCAACCTGAGCAAAGAATGCCACACGCTCATCCACATTCCCTCCAGCAACCTGCTGTGCTAGTGCTAAGTAATCTTGATAATGACGAGATTCAGATCGAAGTAATGAAATGTAAAACTTAGCCAAATCATCATCTAAAAACGGAGCTAACTTAGCAAAGCGCTCACAAGAACGCGCTTCAATAAAAGCACCAATGATCAACTTATCAATTAAGGTACATGGCTCATGAGTAATCACTCTCGTAAATAACCCTTTTGCATAGCGCCCTGCTCTAATATTTTGATAAGGCACACCACGCTGATCCATAATCTCTAATACTTGATAAAAATGATGAAGCTCTTCTTTTATCAATAACACCATTTTATCAATCAGATCTTGGCTATAAGGTGAATCAGCGCGTGCAGTGATCTTTTTAGAGATGTTACTTTTACCCTTTAGCGTCTCTAATGACCCTACATGTTTATAAGCAAATTCTTCATACGGTTTGAACCAATCCAGTAATGCCTTTGCTCCTTCAGCATCAACAGCGTATTTGCGAATTAAATACATTGCACTCTGTGCCGCTTTTAATTCACACATTAAGTGGTCACGCAAAATAACAGATAAGTTTTCAGGCTTTCTTGCTTCTTCTATCCATTCGTCAGGCGTTTCACACTGCAGAAAAGAATAAATTGGGTCTAATAAAGATTTGTCGTACATAGTTTTTAACCATTAAAAGTTCTTATCGTCAGTATACCAAACCTCACTATATAAATTCATTACGTAAGGTAAAAATCAACAGTCCTTTTCTTTCAATAACTTAAAATCAAAGCTGTTGTAATTGCGTTTGAGATCTCAATAAACAAGCAAAAATAGCTTGATCATTAACCGATTTAAAAGTACTGTATAAATACACACTGTATGGATGAACAGGTATTTTATTATGAACACAGCAATGGCTTTTACAACTTACTCAAACTCATTTAATTATTCTATCTCTCAACGCATCTCTAGCGCTGCAAGCCAAGTAAATGCACAGTGTGAGAGCCAGTTTATTCAAATTTTAAAAAGTCTGTCTAAACAAAATAAATGGATTTTTATTACTGCAAATACAACAATGCCAAGTAGCGAATCGCTTCTAAAGCATGGTATTGAACTAAGTAAATTCGTACGTTTAAAAGAATCTCATCGTTTAACGGAAAGTGAAACGATTGAAAAAGCAAAACAATTAGGCACAGCCAGCGCCATTATTTCGAATGCTAATTGTTTTTATTTTTCCGATTCACAGTGGTTAACCCTGAACAGAAAATTAACCGTATTACACTAAATGTAGATGAGCATAACTGTAAATTGACAGCTACTGTGTTTTCTCATTTAGGTGGACATGGAGTAAATCAAAATCATCAGTTGATTGAGAAATGTCTGTGAAGGTGTTTTCAAGAATATAATTAATCTGCTCTTCATCCAAAGTATAAGGCAGCTTAATTTCTAGATCGGTGATCCCTTCAATACGCGCTAGGCGAATTAAACGAATAATATTTGATTCATCATTAATATGAGAAGAAAGCACTTGAAGCGCTTCTGCTTGAAGTCTTTCAGATAATGGTCTTGCATCATGAACAGAAGCATTCCATACCGTTCCAAATGTCGGAATGATACTCTTTAACGCTTGCGAAAACGTCCATTTTTGCTTACTTGAATTTACAAGAAACGAGCTGTAATCAAACTCTATTTTATTGCTCATGAATTGCCTCGATATATTCCAACATCTACTTTCAACATCCTATTGAAAAGCATTATTTTTTGTTTCTAATTATTAGTATCCCGAATATTGTTCTTATCGCAAGTAGAAAATTGGACATTGATCACACTTAATAATTCTTAGCTCTTTACCTTATCATTGCTCTAACACATATTTTACACTCACACATTTTGGCAACAAAAACCGCTACAATGAGCGGTTTTTATATCATTTGATTCTAATTGAATTGAGGATTAATTATCCGTCAAGCTCGTATTTTTAGAGACAATTGGATCAATCTTTATTTCGTACTCATTAAAGTAAATCTTACAGGGACTGTGTTCACGTTTAGTTGTTACTTGCTCATCTGAATACTGAATAGTCACTTTTGGATAAACTCGTTCCGTAACCTTAACAACATTTTCTGTTAGTTGTTTTCTTAGTTCTTCCTCAGCAGATTGGAAACGATGCATTGAAGCGGCAATTTCACGATTCGATTCTTCTTTCATGTTTTGCACACGTTCGACTTGCTCTGGTGTTCTCTCTGCTTTTGGAATTTTTGCTAAATCCATTTCTGCACGCACCACTTTCATGGTGTTTTCTTGTGCTTCTTTGTATTTAGCATTTAAGGCAACGATATTCTCTTTGTACTTATCAAAACGAGTAAATGCTTTTACTAATGTTTCAGTACCTGCCGTTGCACCTAAGTTTACGGTTGTGATATTAGAACCAGCATAAACTTCGCCACCAACAATAGAACCGTTACGACCACTCTTATCCATTACCGTGACAGAATTCTTACTCTTGATGAAACTCTGAATTGCATGAATACCAAGCTCAATATCGCCCGACGCTTGTAAGTCAGCTGATTGAACAAACTTAGCCGTGATTTTTCCACCTGCTTTTACAAAACACGTGTAATCTTCACCCGCTTCTACTTGGTGGCCAATAATGCCTTTCATGGCAATAACATCACCATGGGCTTGAACATCAGCAGATTCAATAAAGCCACCAACAGTTACGCTACCAGTTGCTCTTACAATCATATCTGGTGCAATATCACCACTTACAATCACACTACCTTTAAACTTAATGTGACCTGTTGAAATATCAACCGCATTCAAGCAAAGTGCGTTATCGACATCTGCACCATCTTTGTTAATCCATGGCATTCCAGATGTCGCAGCAATAACCAGATCAGGGTCATCAGGAGATATCATCGCTCCTTTACCTGCTCGCAGTTTGGTATTTTTTCCCGCGGTTGCTGGAATCACTTCCCCACGAACGGTAAAACCATCAACACCTTTTGTTGGTGGAATTCGTCGAATCAATTCATCGCCTTCCACAACCGTGATGGTTTCGCCCAGATCACGCATGTCTACTTTATCTTCTTCCCCTTCTTTTTCCTGAGGCTTTAGTGCTTGCTCACGAAAATCTTCAACTAGGGGAACAAAACTTGCGTTGGTACCATCAATCGGTTCTTTACCTTTAGCGATAACAAGCGACACTTTCTCGCCAGCAGGTAAATTACGACTCAAAAACATGATTTTCTTGAGTGCATTTTTACTGATACCACGGGTAATCTCCATGCTAGTTAAGCCAGAAATCACATCACTACTTACAAGATCACGACCACCATACGCACCAATGACAGCCATTGTCGCTTTCATGTCACGCTCTTCTATCGCAATAATAACTTCTGCATCACGTCGAGCTGCAACCGTACGGTTCTGATGATGAGCCATCATGCCGTTTTTCACATCTTGTATAATCGTTGTAATGATTTTTTCATCAAAATAAAAATTACACGCATTAATCTCTTCTAAACAATCTTTAAAGCTTTTTAATGTCGGTTCTTCATCCGGCTGAAACTTATCAGGAAAACGTAATACTACAACTGAGTCATCTTCCACTAATGTTAGAAGAGATTTCCACATACTTATCACTCTTATTTATCATTAAACCCAAAGCATTTAGGTTAACTATGTTAATTTACTGTATTCTACAGTTCAAAATCACCTAAATCCATGTCGGTGTCTTGACGCTCAAAAAACGCCACTAAATCGTCATGTCCACCGATATATTTACGGTCAAGGTAGATTTGAGGAACGGTATTCACTGCAATGTTTTCTTTTTCTTGAATTAAAGCAACCATTTCTTCTTTTGTTAGATCTTCATCTAAGGTTAATACTTTATATTCAATGCCTTTATCGTCCAAAATTGCTTTTGCTTTAACACAAAAAGGACATACTGTTTTTGAAAAAATGATCGTTTGATGAGTATTTAACATTTTTTGCTCTCTTTAAGTTCAATAATACGAATTCGGTAATTAAATGCTGAAAACTGGGTATGGTTGCAGTTCAGGAATTAACTGATGCAACTGTTGTTCATCTTGTGCAATACCTTTTGCTGAATCACATAAGTTTTGTGCTTCGTCTTTCATTTCTGTGCTGTGTTGTTTCATTTTCTCTTTGATCTTAACTTGCACATCAGCGAACTGTTGCTGTAATTCAGTAAAGTTCAACTCCCCTTCTTGCATCTTTAAAGACAGAGAGTTAAATACACTCGCAAAAAGTTCTTTATCCATGCTTTGCATCATCACTTCAAAATCTTGTTTCCAAGTAGTATCCACTTCTTTGAAAAAGTCATGCTCTAATACCATGTCTTTTCCTTGATAAAATTTTTGCTTGGCCGTGTGACCATATTCATCAATTTTGGTCTTAACGCCTTCAAATGATCCCTTTGCATCAAATGAGGTTTCAATTTCACTAACAAAATCATTAGCTGCGGCAATGCCTTTATCTGTAAAATCGACAATTTCAGGGATATAAGCCGACACTTGTTGCTGATAACGCTCTATCGCTTCTTTTTGTTTTTGAGTTAGCTGTAACTCTTTACCGTTCACAAAAACTCGACCGTCTTGATCAATTCGTAACTTATCCTGTGACTTCTCAACTTTTACTTCGCCGTTTTGCGTTAAAAGAACATCATTTTCGACATTCACTGGACACATACTTGCCCACGCATTACCAGATATAATTAACATGGCAGTAGCGATCATTTTTTTGGCTGACATACGTCTTTCTTCTCTTTATTTTAATTAGTTGCTCAGTTTAACTGATTGCACCTATTTAGCTCAACTTAGAAAATTAACAGAAAAAATAGCAATCGTTTGCTTTTCTTGTGGTAGTCCCAAATAGTTCTGGTATGATGCTCTCAGTTTTTAAACTTTCTTTATATAGGAATTCTACAATGAGTCTTTCCGATCAAGTGCTTGCAGTTAATGACGATTTACCTATTCGTACTGATAAACCAGTGCATAGTGGTAAAGTACGTTCAGTGTATTGGTTAACTGAAGAAGACAGTCGCCGTCTTATTAAAGAAAAGGGATACAATGTTGCACCTGATGCTCCCCTAGCTATCATGGTGATCAGTGACCGTATTTCTGCATTCGACTGTATCTGGCACGGTGAAGGCGATTTAAAAGGTATTCCTGGTAAAGGGGCTGCACTAAATGCTATTTCTAACCACTGGTTCCAATTATTTAAAGATAATGGACTAGCAGATAGCCATATCCTTGATATTCCACACCCATTTGTATGGATTGTTCAAAAAGCAAAACCAGTAATGATTGAAGCTATTTGCCGTCAATATATTACAGGCTCTATGTGGCGTGCATACACTCAAGGTGAACGCGAATTCTGTGGTATTACTCTACCTGAACGTCTTGAAAAAGATGAGCAATTGGCTGAACTACTTTTAACACCATCAACAAAAGGCATTTTAAAAGGTATTGATGGGGTTCCTGAAGTGGATGATGTAAATATCACTCGCAAGAATATCGAGGACAACTACGATAAATTTAATTTCTCTTGTATTGAAGATATCGCTACTTACGAGAAATTATTGAAAGAAGGTTTTGCCGTTATTGCTAAAGCATTAAATAAAATAGACCAAATTTTTGTCGATACTAAATTTGAATTTGGCTATGTAGAAGATGCGCAAGGTAATGAAAAACTGATTTATATGGATGAAGTTGGTACGCCTGATTCTTCTCGTATTTGGGATACTAAGGCATATCGTTCAGGTCATATTATCGAGAACTCGAAAGAAGGTTTCCGTCAGTTTCTATTAAATCACTTCCCTGAACCGGATATTTTATTAAATAAAAACCGCATGGAAGAGCGCTTTGCTTTAGCTGAAGAAAATGCCCTTCCTTTGGAAGCGATGATGGACCTATCTAAAACCTATTTAGATATCGCAGCAAAAATTACTGGTGCACCAATTACATTGAGTGATAATCCAAAAGCAGAAATCATCAAAGTATTAAAAGAAGAATATCAATTAGTCGATTAGTCGATTAGTCGATTAGTCGATTAGTATTTATTTTACTGATGACCAAATAAAAATGGCGACCGCATTGGCCGCCATTTTTTATCTCTTCATATAATGAAAACGAAAGATTTCGTAATTATAGGAAGTGAACCGTTAGGTTAAGAGATGCGAAATCGATGTTTTCGTCACCAACAGTGAAGTTGTTGTAGCCAGCACCTACTGTGAACATTGGGATGATGTTGTATTCAACACCTAAACCGAAGAATGGGTCTACGCCATCATCTTTACGGAAACCTTTTGCTTCCCAGCTGTGCATACCTGCTTTGCCGTAAACGTGTAGAGGACCAAAATCGATGCTTGGTTTAACAGCAAAGTTTACAGAAGTTACGTCTGTTGTTTGGCTACCGTAATCGTAAGAACCTAGGTTCCAAGCACCCATTTCTAAACCAATGAAAGGTAACAGACCTGTACCAATGTGAGCACCGTATACCGTTGAGCTCTCGCTTCTGTAATCAGCAGAACCAACTTGTACACCGCCGTAAACTAGTGAATCTGCCGCTGCTGTTGCTGATACGCTTGCTAAAGCTAACGCTAAAAGTGTCTTTTTCATCTTAAATCCTATTTTTACAAAAGGGAGCGGCAACCTTTGACGCTCTTTTTAATATTATTGTTATTGAAGCAATTAACATGCCGAAATTAATTCTAGTGTAGGCGATACATTAACAATCGGCAATGGCATTTTTGACTCGTTTATCAGAAACTGGATATGGCGTACCCAATTGTTGAGCAAAATAGCTAACTCTTAACTCTTCAATCATCCAACGGATCTCTTTTACTTTGTCAGGGATTGGCTGTCCTTTCGGTATCTTATTCAGTAATTCTTTATAATCACTGGTGATCCCTTCAACTTTAAGCAAATGCATACGGTCACGATTTGGATCGATCGGCAATTTTTCCATTCGACGTTCAATCGCTTTCATGTAACGGTGGATATCTTGAAGACGCTTCCAACCACACTCCGTTGCAAATCCTTTAAAGATAAGATTTTCTATCTGAGCTTTAATATCCGAAAGCGCAAACGCCATGCTTAAATCAACACGCCCTTTTAACTTTTTCTGAATTTGGAAAGCGGTAGTTAAAATCGTTTCAACTTGTTTTGCAATCTCAACAACCGTATCCCCAAGCTCTGCTCGAATATGTTCTTTCATTTTTTCAAAGGCTTCAGGTTGCCAAACAAGACCACCCTGCTCATCAATTAACTTATCGATGCCACAAGCAATACAATCATCAATCAAGTCCATCACACGACCATACTGATTAAAGTACAAGCCTAATTTCGATTTATTAGGAAGATTGTCATGTAAATACTTAATTGGCGATGGCACATTAAGAAGAATTAAACGGCGTTGGCCTGCCTTCATTGCATTGTGCTGCTCTTCTTCTGTTTCAAACAGTTTAATTTCTACACTGTCTTTACCATCAACAATCGCTGGATAAGCTTTAACTTCAAATCCACCACGCTTTTGTTTATACAGCGTTGGTAACTCACCAAAGCTCCATGTTTTAAGGCCTTTTTGCTCAATATCATCATCAGCAACTTGTGATAATGTTTCTTGAACTTTATCTTTTAAGCCTTCTTTTAACTCATACAAATCACGACTTTCTTTTAGCTTGCGATTACGATGGTCAACAACACGGTATGTTACTTTTAAGTGATCTGGGATCTGTTCAAGTTTCCAATCTTCACGTAACACTTCAAACCCTGTCATTCGACGAAGTTCTTTCTCTAAACTGTCTAACAACGGCGCTTCAAATGGTACAGCACGAGATAAAAATGCATCGGCATAATTAGGTGCTGGTACGAAATTCTTACGTACGGTTTTAGGTAACGACTTAATCAATGCCATAACTAATTCGTGACGTAAACCCGGAATTTGCCAATCAAAGCCATGAGGCTCAACTTGGTTTAAAATTGGTAGTGGTACATGTACCGTTACACCATCGCTGTCTTGTCCCGGCTCAAATTGGTAACTTAATTTTAGTTTTAAGTTTCCTTGATGCCAGAAGTTTGGATAATCTAAATCCGTTACATGGCTTGCATCACCACGGAACAGCATTTCTTTTTCAAAGTTTAATAACTCTGGCGTCTCTTTTTGCGCTTTCTTCCACCACGTATCAAAGTGACGACCAGAAACCACATCGACACCGACTCGTTGATCGTAGAATTCAGCTAGCTGATCATCATCAACAAGAATATCGCGACGACGAGACTTATGCTCAAGCTCTTCAACTTCTTGTAATAACTTACGGTTTTGCTTAAAGAACTGATGTTTAGTGTGCCAATCACCTTCAACTAATGCTGAGCGAATAAAAATTTCACGACACGCAGGCGCATCGATCGCACCGTAGTTAATTTGTCGTTTAGGTACGATTGGAATACCGTAAATAGTGACTTTTTCATAAGCCATTACTGCCGCTGATTTCTTCGACCAATGTGGCTCGCTGTAGCTACGTTTAATCAAATGTCCTGCTAATGGTTCAATCCATTCAGGTTGAATTTTCGCAACAATTCGACCCCAAAGTTTTGAGGTTTCAACCAATTCAGCAACCATTACCCATTTTGGTTGTTTCTTGAATAAACCAGACGCTGGAATATGTGGAATCGTGCATTACGTGCACCTTGGTATTCATTCTTTTCTTGATCTTTTTGACCAATATGAGAAAGCATACCTGCTAAAATTGCAGTATGAACACCTTGATAGCCTGCCGCTTCTTGGTTCACTTTGTAATTAAGCTCTTTCATTACTTGGCTTAATTGATAGTGAACATCTTGCCATTCACGTACACGTAAATAGTTCAAAAAGTCTTTACGACATTGCTTTCTAAATTGATTACTTGAAAGCTCTTTCTGTTTTGCTTTTACATGTTCCCACACGTTCACAAACGTTAAGAAATCCGAATCTTCATGATTAAAGCGTTTATGTTTATCATCAGATTGCTGTTTCTTATCGCTTGGACGCTCACGTGGGTCTTGAATTGATAGCGCCGCCGCAATGATCATCACTTCTTGTAATGCATTATATTTCGGGGCTTCAAGTACCATTCTAGCTAAACGTGGATCAATCGGAAGACGTGCTAATTCACGACCAACTTTAGTTAAGCTTTTCTTCGGGTCTTTCGCATTTGAATTAATCGCACCTAGCTCTTCAAGTAGCTTGATACCATCTTGAATATTGCGATTATCAGGGGCTTCTACAAATGGGAAGGCTTGAATATCACCTAACCCTAACGCTGTCATCTGTAAAATTACAGACGCTAGGTTAGTACGTAAGATCTCAGGGTCGGTAAACTCTGGACGAGAAATAAAATCTTCTTCAGAGTAAAGACGAATACAGATACCTTCAGATACACGACCACAACGACCTTTACGCTGATTTGCACTGGCTTGTGAAATCGCTTCGATTGGTAAACGTTGTACTTTGGTGCGATAGCTATAGCGACTAATACGTGCAGTACCTGGATCTATAACGTATTTGATTCCCGGAACAGTAAGAGATGTTTCTGCTACGTTAGTGGCTAATACAATTCGACGACCAGCGTGTGGTTGGAAGACACGATTCTGCTCTTGTGCAGATAAACGTGCGTATAACGGTACAATTTCCGTATCACGTAGATTACGTTTTTCTAATGCTTCTGCGGTATCACGAATTTCTCGTTCACCCGTCATAAAGATCAGAATGTCACCCAGCCCTTCTTCACACAGTTCATCTACTGCATCAAAGATACCTTCTAATTGGTCACGATCGGTATCATCACCATCTTCAACAATTGGGCGATAACGAGTTTCAACCGGATAAGTACGACCAGATACTTCAATCATTGGTGCATTATTGAAGTGTTTTGAGAAACGCTCAGGATCGATAGTTGCTGACGTGATAATGACTTTTAAATCAGGACGCTTTGGTAATAACTCACGTAAATAACCCATAATAAAATCGATGTTTAAGCTGCGTTCGTGCGCTTCATCGATAATTAATGTGTCGTATTGATTTAAGTAACGGTCATTCTGGATCTCAGCCAGTAAGATACCATCCGTCATTAATTTAACTTGTGTACGGTCAGAGACTTGATCATTAAAACGAACTTTATAACCAACATGGCTACCTAGTTCTGTCTCCATCTCTTCAGCAATACGATCTGCTACTGAACGAGCCGCTAAACGACGAGGTTGCGTATGACCAATATTACCAAACTTACCGCGACCTAGTTCTAAACAGATTTTAGGTAACTGCGTGGTTTTACCTGAACCGGTTTCACCAGCAACGATAACCACTTGGTTATTTTTGATTGCTTCTGCAATTTCATCTTTTTTCTGGCTAACAGGTAGTTGTTCTGGGTAAGAAATCGTCGGACGATCAGTTTCACGATTATTCGCCGTTTGCATTGATTGTGCGATATCTAATGCAATTTCATCAAACACGGCGTGTCTTGATTCTTCTTTTTTGATTCGAGATGCGCCTTGAATGCGTTTACTTAGGCGAAAACGATCACGCATCATACATTCACTTAATGCTTTTCTAAGTGTTGATGCTGAATTTTGATTTGATTGACTCAAAATATTTCCTACTGAATCTTTTATTTATTCTAATAACTAAAGCAATTCTATCACATTCTTGTCTCTATCGAGCCTTAGTAGACAAAAATCTGTTTTACTTAAATGTAATAATTCTCGATTGCTCGAACTAATACCTATTTGCTAAACTGAATAGATTAATCCCAACCATTAAGACAGTCGTATGGAATTTAACGGTAAGCAAATCGAGCGTGACGCTCAAGGGTATTTAAAAAACCACACAGATTGGTGTGAAGAGTTAGTTCCACTTCTAGCAAAAGAAGAGAATATTGAACTGACCGAAGCTCACTGGGAAGTAGTACGTTTCGTTCGTAACTTTTACGATGAATTTAAAACCTCTCCAGCAGTTCGCATGCTTGTAAAAGCAATGGAAAAAGAGCATGGCCCTGAAAAAGGTAACAGCAAATACCTATTTCAATTATTTAAGTTAGGACCTGCAAAACAAGCGACAAAATTAGCGGGTTTACCGAAACCGGCAAAATGCCTATAACATCGCTTCTTATTGCTTAACTTTGGCAAGAATTAATACATTTTAAAATCGGTTAATTCTTGCCATTGTGTCTCTTCTTTCTCTATTGAATCTACTCTCGCTAATTGCGGCCCAACCTGTAACCATTCAAGAAATTGATTAATTTTATCTTCATTACCACATACTAACACTTCGACAGAACCATCTTCTTGATTACGTGCATAGCCGGTTAAACCAAGTTTTAACGCGTTATGAGCGGTATGAAAACGAAAACCTACACGCTGTACTTTTCCCTTACATTAAATAGATATGATTTTTGTGACATGCTTCACCTATAAGTGTCGATTATAATAAGAATTTCTTAATCATGAGATATTATCCTTCGCTCCTCATCATATATACGGATTTATTATGAAAGAAACGGCATTTCGTTGGATTGACAAATATCTTATTCACCTCAAGATCCAAGAAAAATTTTATTTACTCTTCTTACTTCCAACTTTGGCACTTTTTAGCCTGATGTTTATTATGAACTCAGCCGCTGACAGTATGATGTCTGAAACCTTAGAACATGAAGTTCAATTTATTGCTTCTATGTTAGATCAACAAAATATATCTCGCCAAGATGCAATTACCCTACTGTCTCAATCAGCAGAGTTTACTGTGGGTTCTGGTGAGCATACCGCTTATGTTGCTTCTGGAAACTACAGCATAAATGCAAATTCCGATGTAACCCTATGGTCTACATTATCAAGCCTACAATTATCATTAATCATAGGCATTTTATTGGTAATGGCCATTGGTGTTTATTACATTATGACATTCATCGGTGGTGCAATGTTCACAATGAATAAAGCGTTAGAAACACTTGAGTCTGGTGATCTTACGCAACGTCTAAACTTCTTCCCAGTAAGAGATGAATTTAGCACCATTGCTATGACCATTGATAAATTGGCTGAGCGTGAGCAACAGCTAGTGTTAGCCATGCAGGAATCAGTGGCATTAATCCAACAAATGAGTTCAGAATTAAGCCAAAACAGTTATAAAAGCTCAGATGCTTCTGATAAACAATTAGCTCAACTTGATCTTTTATCTAGCGCAGCAGAAGAGATGGCGACATCTATCCAAGAAGTCGCAAGCTATACACATGAAGCGTCTTCTCAATCAACGGATGCGATGGAATCTGCACGCTTAGGACAATCTCAAGTTGATTCTGCCGTTAGCTCTATTCAAGCTTTAGCACAAGAAATTAATCAAGCGGCAAATGCGGTTCAAGAATTAGATTCAGATGCTGCAAAAATTGATGAAGTGGTGACTACAATCAACGCTATTTCTGAACAAACTAATTTATTAGCGCTTAATGCCGCAATTGAAGCTGCACGAGCTGGTGAGCAAGGTCGTGGATTTGCAGTGGTTGCCGACGAAGTTCGTACATTAGCAAGCCGTACTCAGCAAGCAACGGTTGAGATTCAGACCATGATTGAAGCATTACAAAATAACAGTAAGTCATTATTAACATTAACGTCGAACACGGTGACTAATGCTGAAACTGGTCAAGAATTAATGCATAAAGTTCACAATGATATTTCAAACATTGCAGAGCGTAACGATACGATAGCTCAAAGTAATAATGAAATCGCAACCGCAGCAACTCAACAAGGAGAAGTTGCGGCAAGTATCGCTTCAACCGTTGAAGATGTTCGTACTCAGTCAAATCAAGTTCATCAGATGATCAAAGATTCTGAATCGAATATCGAACAATTGCGAATAAAAGGCCAAGATTTAGAGTTACTATTAAATGGCCTAAAAGCATAGTTAATAAATTTAAGCCATTTATATTTTTTATTTATAGATGGCTTTCATCCCTTCCATTTAAATATATGTGTCAACATTCGTTTGACGCTTATTTACAATAAGTAACATTTTTATCATTAGATATATTTCAAACCGATATTAAATGCGAAATACATCACACTTCCTATCTTTATTTTACTATAAATTCCGCTCTCAGGTGCTTTACAAAAATGCACTTATTTATATAACAAAATAACACTATTTTTGAATATATATCAAATAATGATATTTATTTGCGTATACATTCAGGAGAGCAAACATGAACCACTCCTTTATATTTAAACTATCGCTAAATAAACCTTTACTAGCGTTATTGCTTGCACCAGTTTTCACTTCTCTTATTTTATTCGCTGTCGTTGCGTTTTTAATAGATAACCGTAACAATGAAGTTGAAGATAATATTATTCAAACCGCAGAAAGAGCCGCTCTTGGTTCTGAAATTATGCAACTACGCCACAATTGGCAAGAAATCCGTGTAAAAAATAGAGATACAATGTCTGAAAATGGACAAGCTATGCAAGAGCAACAAAAAGAATTACAAAAGGCATTTGTATCCACAAACACTCATATCAAAGAGAACATTCTGTCATCAAAGGTCTTAAGTGATGCAGGTAAGGCCGATATAGCTAATTTACAAAAAACATTAATTGATTACGAAAAAAGTATTAATACTTCAGTAAAAATATTAACTGAGTTATATGATGCTCAAATCGCCACTCCTATTTTTTGGCAACCAATGGTTGAAGTACTTACTTTTATTGGTCCTATATATAATGGTTCTGCATCAGATTGGGAAAAAGAGCGCATTACTTTTACCACTAACGTAGAGCGTTTTTATGACAGTTTAAGTCGAATGGTTAATGGTAGAGATTTGAGCGAACAAAAAACAGCAGAACAATATCTTACTTCAATTACTTCTTTTTTAAGTCAATATAATAAATACCCTGAGGTTAAATACTTTACTGATAATGTTTTTGGTTCATATTTATCTCTATACCAAGAAAGTATTAATACCTTAAAAGCAAACTCTGAACAGTCTAAACTACGTGTAAAGATGGTTGAAGATATTACTAATGTGATTTCAACTGTAAATGCGCGTCAAGTTGAATTCACGCAAACACTAAATCAACGTTCTTTGAATGCAAGTAAAAATGTAGAAAACACTCAAATTTGGTCATGGTTTGGGGCAGCCGTACTTTCTACTTTTATCGCACTATTACTTGCTCGTAATATTAATAATGTCTTAGCTGCTATTTCAAAAACAATTGCAGCAATGGCTAAACAAAATTTAACGACATTAACTAATTTATCAGGCACAAACGAACTTGCAGTTCTTGCTACAAATTTAGATGCTTCAATTAAAAACATGGCCAATATGGTTGGCTCTGTCAGAGAACAGAGTAATGATGTTGCCTCCTCTTCGACCGAACTTGCGTGTGTAATGACACAAAGCTCAAGTAACGCAGAAGAACAAAGCGCACAGATAGAACAAATTGCAGCTGCAGTGACTGAACTATCAGCCTCTTCAAACTTAGTGGCTGATTCTGCGAAAAATACAGAATTACAAGCAACAGAAGCAGCAACACTGTGTGAATTAGGTCAAGAGATTGCTGAGCAAAATAAAACACGTGCAGATGACTTAACCACTCAATTAAGTGAAACTGCATCTGTTGTTGAAAACTTACGTACTCACTGTGTAAGTATTGAAGAAGTAGCAACAGTTATTAATAATATTTCTGAACAAACTAACTTACTTGCGTTGAATGCGGCGATTGAAGCTGCTCGTGCTGGTGAAATGGGACGCGGTTTTGCGGTTGTTGCCGACGAAGTTCGTAACCTTGCAGGGAAAACACAACAATCAACGGTTCACATTAAGAAGATCATTTCTGAACTGCAATCTTACTCATTAGATGCGACAGAAAAAGTAGACGGCTGTTTAGACACGATTACCTTAACTCGTGAAACATCAATTCAGTCTTACGATCACTTAGCGAATATCAATGCTGCAATTCAGTCTATTTACGGTAGCTCAACTGAAATGGCTTCGGCAGCACTACAACAATCAAATGCGGTTGAAGAAATTACAGGAACAGTTATTGGTATTAAAGAAATCATTAATCAAAACGTAACTGGTATTGAAGAATCAAGTAAAGCGTCAAACTTCTTATCAGAGCTAGCAGAACAACAACGCTCACAACTTGAGCTGTTTAAAATTAAATAAAATCACGACCCTAATCTAGCCATGGAAAGTTTAAAGCTTTCCATGGTTTATTTAATTTTCACCTCTATTCCCCTTTCCTCACTATATAAATCGTTTTATTCATTGCTTTTATGACACGCATCACAGAGAATATCGGCTCACTTTTTATCAACAGAGCATCAATATGACTGTTTCAATTTATTTAGCAAAAGGACGTGATAAAGCATTGCGTCGTCGTCACCCTTGGATCTTCTCTCGCGGTATTGACCGTATCGATGGTAAAGCAGAGCTAGGTGAAACAGTTGAGATTTATGCAAACAACGGCGAATGGCTTGCTCGTGGTGCGTTTTCTCCACAGTCTCAGATCCGTGCTCGTGTTTGGACTTTTAATAAAAACGAAGCGATTGATAAAGATTTCTTTGTTCGTAAATTAAATCAAGCTCAAGCATTACGTGATGTATTAGCTGAGCGTGATGGTTTAACTGGTTATCGTTTAATTGCTGCTGAATCAGATGGCTTACCGGGCATCACGATTGACCGTTACCAAGATTACTTTGTGTGCCAATTACTAAGTGCTGGCGCAGAAGCAACAAAAGAGCTATTAGTTGAAGCATTAGTTGAATGCTACCCAGACTGTAATATTTACGAGCGCTCAGATGTGTCAGTTCGTAAAAAAGAAGGTCTAAAGCAACGTACTGGGGTTCTACATGGTGAAGAGCCACCAGAATCAGTGATTATTGAAGAAAATGGCGTGAAAATTAGCGTTGATATCGTAAATGGCCATAAAACAGGTTTCTATCTTGACCAGCGTGATAGCCGTGAACGCGCTTGTAAATACGTAAAAGATAAATCAGTTCTAAACTGTTTCTCTTATACTGGTGGTTTTGGTTTATACGCTCTAAAAGGCGGCGCAAAACACGTAATTAATGCTGATGTATCTCAACTTGCTTTAGACACCGCGAAATACAATGCTGAAATCAACAAGTTTGATTTATCTAAAGCTGAATTCTTAAATGCAGACGTGTTTAAGTTATTGCGTGAATACCGTGATAACGGTATTAAATTTGATGTTGTTATTATGGACCCACCTAAATTCGCTGAATCTAAAAATCAGCTGACAGGTGCATGCCGTGGCTATAAAGATATTAACATGTTAGCAATGCAAATCCTAAACCCAGGCGGTACGCTATTAACTTACTCTTGTTCTGGTTTAATGGATGCGGGTTTATTCCAAAAAATCGTTGCTGATGCTGCACTAGATGCTCATCGTACGGTTCAGTTTATTGAGCGCTTTGAACAAGCAGCGGATCACCCTCTTGATTCTGCTTACCCTGAGGGTTTCTACCTTAAAGGTTTTGCTTGTCGAGTTGTATAGCACTCACTTTAATTATTAAGCTATTGATAGCCAATTAAAAATCAATAAAAAAGGCGAGCAGGTATTACCTACTCGCCTTTTTATATTCACTTAAACGTTATTAATCCACTTTAAACATATTAAAATCATTATAAAGTGTACTTAGGATATCTTGGTCACTCATAGAGCCCAAATCACTGATACCTAGTGTCGTACTATCAACACCTTTTAGAGTGATATCTGTTTGATTTCCTAATTCATCAGTAACGGATAATACAGTTTGCGAGTTGCTATCATCAATATTCACATTAATGTGTTGCAACATATCATCCATGGTTGAGCTAGCTTGAATTGAATCAGGTAATAACTCAGCTAAATCAAGAATATCCGCTTCATTATTCACTGCGACGCCTTCAACTGCAAAATCTGCAATAGATGTTTGAGCTGGTGAAGCTGAACTACCAGCAATTTCATCTGCGAAATAAAAGATATCATTACCACCACCCCCCGTTAGGATGTCATTTTGACCTGAAGCATATAGCGTATTATTCGCTTCATTACCAAAGGTTTCAGACACAACTAGATGTCCTGAATTTGTAAGTGACGTTAATTTCTCTTCATCAGTCATTGATGCTGTTGATTCTCCAGTTAACTCATCTAGAGTAACACCATCGACAACAATGGTTTGAACCGTGCTCCCTGCTTCATTGATATAAATTTCAGTACTGCCATCAACTTCTGAAATTTGTATTTGAGAAGCAAGCGTAGCCGAATCCCAAACAGTGGTGATATTAGCAATGTCAGTTAAATCAATTCTGTCGCTATTTACGTCAAAATCTTTAATGATATCGCGAGCTAAATCTCCGCCAATCGATGCATTTGTCCATGTGAATGTATCAGCCGTTCCCGCATCAGATAAATCTAGTGGATTACCAAACAGCAATTCATCATTGGTTGTTCCAGTTAAAATATCTGAGCCAGAAACGCCTTGAACCACATTAGGAGCAGCTACGGCAACAGTGATGACCTGTTGAGTAATGCCACCTTTTCCATCTGATGCTTCAACAGTGAAAACATCTGTCGTATCAGTTGCTAATGCCAAGGTACTGTTTTCAGTAAGAACATATGTCCATAACCCTGCTGCATTGATGCTTAACGTACCATAAACACCTGTAGCTGAAGATGATGAGGAGATTTGCCATCCTATCGGATCACTCTCTGCATCGGTTGCATTTAATTGACCAGAAACCGTCTCAACAACGCCCTCTTTGACATCAGCGGTAGTGGTTCCAGTAATAACTGGAGCATCATTCTCACCTGTAATATCAATAGTAATGACTTGCTGTGTTACCTGTCCTGTCGCATCAGTAACATCAATAACTAAAGACTCTTGTGCCCCATCAGCACCAATTGCTTGTGCTAAGCTATCAATTAAATCGTATTCCCATTTACCTGTTGCAGGATCAACAATGAATGTGCCATATAAAGGTGTTGATGTTGTTGAAACAGTATAGCCAATTAATGTACCTTCTGGGTCCAGATATGTAATCGTTCCTTCTGCATGTAGCTCTCCATCTTCAACAACCGTTCCTGTCGTTTCCTGAGTTGCCCCTGCATCAATAATTGGCTGGTCATCATGCCCAGTCACGCTTACCGTAATATCTTGGGTTACTGTTCCACCATTACCATCTGAAACTTCAATTGTAAAAATTTCAGTTGCAACAATATCACCTAAAGCTTGAGCTTTATCGTTATCCAGAAGATAACTCCACTCACCATTAGCATCAACAGTTAGCTCGCCATATAATCCAGTAACATCTCCAGGTGTTGCTGCGGTATTTGGACCTGAAACAACAGTGTAAGTGAAACTGGTATCAGTTAAATCCACATCCGATACATCTAATTGACCACTGGCGGTAGCGGTACCATCTTCTTCAACACTTCCAATAATGATACTTGATGCATCAACCGTAGGATTATCATTCTCACCTGTAATATTGATAGTAATTACTTGTTGTATTGTTCCGCCAGTTTGATCCGTTACTTCAATGGTATAGGTTTCTTGAGCACCAGTAACGCCAATTTCTTGGGCTAAACCATTCAATAGCTCATAAGTCCATACGCCATTTGCATCAACTGTAAACGTACCATAAGGTGAAGAGGGAGAATTAATCACATTATAATTAATCGCATCCCCTTCTGGATCCACATAAGCAACTTGACCTGTTGCTGTTAGTGTTCCATCTTCAACTACCGTACCTTCGGTTACTTGTGGAATGGTCGTATCGATAATAGGGTCATCATCGGTACCTGTGATATTCACGATAACGTCTTGTGTAATTACACCACCATTTCCATCATCAATTTGAATCGTAAACGTTTCTGTAATCGTTTCATCACCAATCTCTTGAGCTTTATCGTTATTTAATACGTAAGTCCACTTCCCGTTAGCATCCACGGTTACAGAACCATAAGCATCTGTAGGTGATGTAGTGACACTGAAATCAAACGTTGTATCATTTAAATCTATATCTGTAATATCTAGCTGCCCTGACTGAGTCTGAGTCCCAATGCCATCTTCTTCTACATCAACAGAAAGAATACTGGTATCCACAACTTCAGGGTCATCGTTAGTACCATTTACTGTAAAGGTAATGTCTTGTGTACTACTTAAACCATGTTCATCTGTCACTTTAACGGTATAGGTTAAATCCAGTGATTCACCAACGCCTAGCTGCTGTATTTCTAACGCTGAGTTATCGATTACTAATTTATAATCACCGTTAGGATCAAAAGTTAAGGTTCCCAAGCTATCGCCACTTAGTACTTCCCAAATATGGGTATCCGCTGTATCAGGATCACCATCATCCCAATTACCTGTTACCTCAAGATTACCATCAGCATTAAGATCGGTATCTTCTGTCACCTCAGAAGGAACAGTCACAACAAGGTCTGGAGCATCATTTTCACCATTAATAGTAATCGTGATGGTCATCTCTGCCGTGTCACCTGCATCATCCGTTGCAATAATAGTGATCGTATCGGTTAACGTTTCACCTTTTGATAAACTGTTAACCGCTGGATCATTTCCATCTACCGTATAAGTCCAACGGCCAGTATTGTTATCTACGCTGACTGAACCATAATTCCCTTGTGCACCAGGGGAGACAACTACATTATCACCAACATCTACATCGGAAGTAACAAAGTTTCCTGACGCTGTACTGCCATCTGCTTCTTCTACAGAAGCTGTATCCATTCCTGATATCTTAGGTATATCATTAGTACCAGTAATATTGATCGTTACTTCTTGAGCTGTTTTCGCACCATGTTCATCGACAGCAAACACTGTAAAAGTTTCTGATACTACTTCACCTTCACGTAAACCTTGAATATGTGCTGCATCGTTATCAAGTTCATATGTCCAAACACCGTTCTCATCGACCGTAAATACACCGTAAGTACCCGTCAATGTTTTGGCATCAAAAGTAACATCATCACCATTAGGATCGGTTACAACTAACGTATTAGAATCCGTTATTTTTTCGTCTTCTTTTAACTCCATGACGATCTGATCATCTTGAGCTATTTCTGGAGGTAAATTTGAACCATCAATAGTTACAGTAATTGTTTCGGTTGACGTTTCACCATGTGAATCTTTTACTGTCACTTGGAACGTATCAGATAACGTTTCTCCAACGCCAAGTAATTTAACTGCATCTAAACTTGTGTCTAATGTATATGTCCATTTCCCATTAACTAACATTAAACGACCATAATCACCTTGATTGTCAGCAACTGACCAAGTGTGTGTATCACCGGTATCTACATCACCATCGTTTAAGTTTCCTGAAATACGTCCATCCGAATCTGTATTCGATATCGTCCCCGTCAATTGTCCTGATATTTCAGGTGCATCGTTAGTACCTGTGACATCAACTTTGAAAATCATTTCAAGAGGATCACCATTTTCATCAACGACGGTTTTACCAAATTTATCAACAACAGTAACACTGAAGGTATCAGTAACTAATTCACCTTCATTCAGTTGTTGAACAGCTAATGAGTCATTATCAAGAACATAAGTCCAATTACCATTGTTATCTAACGTTAAATGGCCGTATGTTCCATCACCAGTAACTAAGTTCCATGTTAATTCTGGTGTTAAACCTGCCACATCATCCAAAACGCCGGTTTGTGTTAATGGGGAACCATCTTCTTTGAATTCAATTTCTTCAACAACAGCAACAGCTGGAGCATCATCGGCCACACCAATAATATTGATATTAATCGTCGAATCTGAACTCACTGCACCTTTATCGTCTTCAACAACAACTCGTACGTATTCTTTTTCGATTTGATCTGGTGTGAGAGCCTGTACGATCTCACTATCGTTATCCAGCTTATACGTCCACTCACCAGTCGATTGGTCTAAGGTCAATTCACCATAGATACCTTGAATAACGATGTTTTCTCCACTCGGGTCTAATGTACCGATCTTGTTTCCATCTGCATCGACCAGATACCACGTATGAGTATCACACGAATCGGGATCCACAACTTCTAATTGCCCCGATACCTCAAGGATATCATCTTCAACTACCTCACCTAATTCTCCTGTAGGTGTATCGGCAACAATCACAGGAGCATCATTAGAACCCGTGATAGTGACGTTAACTAGAATCGTTTCTGTACCACAATCGGTTTGTACTGTAACAGCCCATCGCTCCGTTACTTCTTGGCCTTCACATAACGAATCTACATATGATTTATCATCATCAACATCGTAGACCCAGTTACCATCATTATCGACAGTAAGAGAACCAAATAACCCACCATCAATTGATGATGTTCCATCTACACTAATAATCTCACAACCACTAGGAAGTTCTATCGTGCCTGAACTGCCGCCACCAATAATATTTCCATCACCATCAACACCTTCTTCGATTGAATCGATGTCAATAACTTCATCATATGAGCCGCCACCGCCGCCATCAGGATCTGTGTTACCTTCAACAGTGATAGTTACCTCAAACGGTTCTGAAATACCACCGTGCTTATCTGTTGCTGTGATTTGGAAAACTTCTGTACGTACATCACCAAAGTTAAGCGCATTAGTGTCCGGGTCGGTATTGTCTAACAAGTAAGTCCATTGACCATTTTCATCAATAGTGAAAATACCATAAACACCACTTCCGTTAATAACTTGCCAGCTAACGACTTCATCACCTAAATCAATATCATCAGCAACAACATTGCCTGTTACTTTTGTAAATTGACCATTAAATGTCTCACCTGGTGGTAAGAAGTCTTGTGCGTCTTCAATAACCGTTGCGGCATTATCACCAGAGACAACAGGTCGATCATTTGTACCCGTGATAGTGAAATCTATTTGTTCGTTAGTAAAACCACCATTAGAATCATGAACAACCGCGGTGAAGGTCTCTGAGATCATTTCACCTTCATTTAACGATTGTATCGCAGCTGAATCTTTATTGATTTCATAACGCCATGAGCCATCAGCTTCTAAGTAAAATGTTCCATAGTTACCAACATAGGTTCTCACTTCAAATGTTGTCGTATCTCCCGCATCAACATCCGTTGCTATCAATTGACCTGTGACAACATCAAGAGATACATCTTCAATATATTCCCCTGTAGTTCCGCCGGTAATTTCTGGAAGATCATTCGTACCTTCAATTGTAATAGTGATGTCTTTTTGTACTGATTCACCTTGAGAGTCTGTTACGATAACAGTAAAGACTTCTGTCAAAGTATCCGATGGACCAAGAGCTTGAACCGCAGCTAAAGAGTTCATTAGGGAATAAGTCCAACGCCCATTTGCATTCATAGTTAAGGCACCGTATTGACCCACACCATCAACTAAATTCCATGCATGAATATCACCTACATCTGGGTCTCCACTCTTCAACTGACCTTCTACAACGGTTGTCGTATCCTCAACTACCGTACCAGTTAACGCTCCTGACATTGTTGGCGCATCGTTTGTACCTTCAATGGTGATCTCTATTTCTTTTTCTGAAACTTCACCAAATGAATCGGTCACTTTAACCGTTATAGTATCAACAAGCTCTGCGCCTTCTTTTAGTCCATTAACGGTGCTATTGCTGTTATCTAAGGTATATGTCCAGTGGCCATTTTGATCTAACGTAAATTGACCATATTGACCGGTAGAGCCGACAATTTCCCACGTTAATGTATCTTGAGTATCTAAATCACCTGAATTTAAATCGCCATCAATCACATTTACAGCAGCGTCTTCTTTTATCTCTCCCGTTGTATCACCAATAATGCCCGGAGCACTGTTCGTACCAGCAATATCAATAACCACTTCAATTTGATTTGTTCCCCCATTTCCATCATCAACTTCAACAACAAATTTATCCTGAACAATTTGTCCTGAAGAAATTCCAATAGTTGCAGGGCGAGAGTTATCAAGCTGGTAAGTCCAAATACCCGTATTAGGGTCAACGACTAAACTACCATATACACCATCAGGCGTAACTACAGACCATGTATGCGTATCTAAATGATCTATATCGACTGCAGCTAACTCACCTGTTGCTGTGTCTTTCCCTGGGGTTCCCTCAATAGTACTACCTGTTGTAGCACCACTGATTGATGGTTGATCATTATCACCAACGATATCAATAACAATTTCTTTCGATGTTGATGCTCCGAAACTATCCGTTACTGTTACGGTAAAAACATCTTGAACTTCTTCACCTTCAGATAAACTTTGAACCGATGCTTTATCATTATCTAAGTTGTAAACCCAACGACCATCAGCAGTTAGTGTTAATGTTCCGTATGAGCCAGTTTTAGAATCAAGCGTCCATGTATAAGTATCGCCAATATCTTTATCATCAGGCTCAAGTTTACCGTTAACCATAGTGATTGCTGAATCTTCTTCTACAATTCCTGTTAGATCACCAGACAACTCTGGAACATCATTGGTTCCTTTTACTTTGACGACAACTTCGATTGTATCGATAGCCCCATATTG
Organism: Aliivibrio fischeri; assembly: GCA_038993745.2. NCBI lineage: Bacteria > Pseudomonadati > Pseudomonadota > Gammaproteobacteria > Vibrionales > Vibrionaceae > Aliivibrio > Aliivibrio fischeri. Next base: position 1,693,605 of record CP160629.1, read on the forward strand.
GTCTTCAACTTGAATAATAAATTTTTCTTTTTCCGTTTGTCCTTCTAATAACCCTTGGGTTAATGGTGAGGAATTATCTATGGTATATGTCCACTTCCCATTCTCATCAAGAGATATTGAACCATATAGTCCTTGAGGATCAGTCAATAAAGTCCAAGTATGTGTATCAGTTAGATCGACATCACCATCAGTTAGTTGACCTGAAACTGATGCTTTATCATCTTCAATAATAGTTTGAGATGTTTTACCACCAATGATTGGAACATCATTAGTACCTAAAATCTCAACCGTAATAACAATTGCATTTTGTCCACCATTTCCATCATCGACTGCAATAGTGAATGTTTCAAATTCTTGCTGGTTTTCAGCTAAAGCCTGGGTATCAGGGTTTGATGGATCTAAGGCATAAACCCAATTACCATTCGCATCAATGGTCATCGTGCCATATTTTCCGACACCACCACCATCTACAAGCCAAGTATGTGTATCCGTAAAATCAACATCTACAGCAGTTAACGCACCTGTTGCGGTAGGAATAATGTCTTCTACTGCAGTACCTGTAGTTCTACCCGTAATTTCAGGTCTATCATTAGTACCAACAATGGTCACTTCGACAGTATGTTGCGCATAACCATTATTTCCATCACCTACAACAACAACAAAACTTTCAACTACTGTTTCATCTTTTGCCAATAACTGTGCTTCATCATTTTTGAGAACAAAAGTCCATTCACCTGTAGCTGCATCAATGGAAAAGTGACCTAATTTCGATTCATTAGCACCAATAACAAACCAATTATGTGTATCGGATAAATCTACATCTTCAACGCTCAGCGTGTCTGATATACTTTGAACTCCATCTTCAGTAACAGTACCTGTATCATTGCTATCAACAATACTTGGTAAATCATTAGTACCTTCAAGAGAAATAACGATTTCTTTTTGCTCTGTTCCACCTTGACCATCATCAACAGTAACAACAAATCGGTCTTCCCCTGACTCTCCTTCTGCCAGTTGCTGTGTTACATCCAACGAATTATCAATGGTGTATGTCCATTTACCATTCGCATCAACAACAATCGAACCATATTTACCCGTCGCAGGTTCAACACTCCAAGTGTGAGTATCTGTTAAATCAACATCGTCGACAATCAATTGCCCTTCAGTTGTTTCAATAGAATCTTCTTTTACTGAACCTAATGTTTGTCCTGATAATTCTGGTTTATCGTTAGTACCATTAATGGTAATTTCAACCGTTTCAGTAATGACACCACCAGCACCATCACTTAGCTCTACGGTATAGTATTCTTTGATAGGGTCATCACCAGCACCAAGCGATTGAGCGGCATCATTGTCCAATGTGTATAGCCAAACACCTGTTGAAGCATCAAGAGTAAATTTACCGTAAGTCCCCGTATCTGAACCAACAATATTCCAGTTAAATGAACTAGTAGCATCTTCATCTGTTGCAGTTAACGTACCTGTTGTTGTTAGCGTGGTATCCTCAGTTACTTCTCCAACCGTATCTCCGCCAATAATAGGTACACCGTTCGTACCAACGACAGTAATAATGATTTCTATCGTATCAGTACCACCTTGACCATCATCAACAGTAACGGTGAATTTATCTTCAACACTTTCACCTTCTGTAAGTGCTTGTGTGGCTGGTAGCGAATTATCAATACTATAGGTCCAAAGCCCTGTTGCAGGGTCAATAACAATGGATCCATAAGTTCCTGCGTTATTATCGACACTCCAAGCATGAACATCGATTAAATCCACATCATCAACCGTCAGTTGCCCTTCAGCTTCAGATTGCGTTGCCGTGTCTTCCTTTACTAAGCCAGTTGACTGACCCGAAACAATCGGATCATCATTAGTACCGGTAATTTCTATCGAAATAGTTTCGGTTGTAACACCGCCTTGCCCATCATCAACTTGAACTTGATATTCAACCGTATAACTTTCACCATTAGCTAATGCTTGCACTTGAGCTGCGGTATTATTTAAGGTGTATTCCCATTTACCAGAGCCATCAGGATTTGTGCTCACAGTAATAGAACCATACGGATCGTTATTTGAAGAGAGAAGCGTCCACGTATGAGAATCTAAAGTATCTACATCATCAACAAACAGATCACCACTTGTTGTTAGCGTTGTTTCTTCTGTCACTGCGCCAGCGATAACTGAAGTATCTGTGATTTCTGGAAGGTCATTCGTACCGGTAACTTCGACAGTTACCGTGTGTGTCACTGTGCCGCCATTACCATCATCAACTACAATCTCAAAGGTTTCCGTCTTCACTTCACCATTTGAAATCGCTTGAGTATCTGTAAGTGTATTATCTAAAACGTAGGTCCATTTACCCGTTGAATCTACCGTTAATGAACCATAAACACCGGCACCATCGGTTACTGACCACGTTGCGGTATCATTAACATCTGCATCAATTGCTTCTAACTGCCCACTGGCTTCTGCTACGGTATCTTCAACAACGGCACCGGTATCGGTACCGCTGATAACTGGACCATCATTTGAGCCAGTAACGGTAATGGTCACTTCTTGAGAGTCAATGCCACCATGGTTATCTTCAACTTGAACTACATAGGTAATATCTAAGGTTTCACCCACCCCAAGAGCAATCACGCTCGCTGAATTGGTGTTTAGGTTAAATGTCCATTTGCCATTCGCATCAACGCTGAAAGTACCTAAATCATCATTACTATTAGCTTCAACTGTCCATGTGTGAGTATCAAGTGCATCGACATCTTCAAGAATTAAATCACCTGTTGCACTTTCTGTTGTACGGTGCTCAACTGCACCAGAGGTCACAGATGTGTCCGTGATTTCTGGAAGGTCATTCGTACCGGTAACTTCAACAGTTACCGTGTGTGTCACTGTGCCGCCATTACCATCATCAACTACAATCTCAAAGGTTTCCGTCTTCACTTCACCATTTGAAATCGCTTGAGTATCTGTAAGTGTATTATCTAAAACGTAGGTCCATTTACCCGTTGAATCTACCGTTAATGAACCATAAACACCGGCACCATCGGTTACTGACCACGTTGCGGTATCATTAACATCTGCATCAGTTGCTTCTAACTGCCCACTGGCTTCTGCTACGGTATCTTCAACAACGGCACCGGTATCGGTACCGCTGATAACTGGACCATCATTTGAGCCAGTAACGGTAATGGTCACTTCTTGAGAGTCAATGCCACCATGGTTATCTTCAACCTGAACTACATAGGTAATATCTAAGGTTTCACCCACCCCAAGAGCAATCACGCTCGCTGAATTGGTGTTTAGGTTAAATGTCCATTTGCCATTCGCATCAACGCTGAAAGTACCTAAATCATCATTACTATTAGCTTCAACTGTCCATGTATGAGTATCAAGTGCATCGACATCTTCAAGAATTAAATCGCCTGTTGCACTTTCTGTTGTACGGTGCTCAACTGCACCTGTGGTCACAGATGTGTCCGTGATTTCTGGAAGATCATTCGTACCAGTAACTTCGACAGTTACCGTGTGTGTCACTGTGCCGCCATTACCATCATCAGCAACAACTTCAAAAGTCTCAGTTTGAACTTCTCCATTAGACAATGCTTGAGTCGCAAGCAAATTATTATCAACGCTATAAACCCACTTTCCTGATGCATCAATAGTTAATGAACCAAACATGCCTAGGCTTGGATCCGTTACAGACCATGTAATTGAATCACCTGCATCAGCATCAACTGCTATCAATTGACCTTCAGCTGAATCAATTAAGTCCTCAACAACCCGGCCAGAATTAGTACCACTGATCACAGGTTCATCATTAGTACCATTGATCGTGATAACAATTTCTTGTTGATCCGTTCCACCATTTCCATCATCAACTTCAATAGTAAATGTTTCAGTTACAACATCACCTTGACCAAGAGCTTGTGTTGCATCACGAGAATTATCTAACGTATATTCCCAGACCCCATTATTAATAGTAAGAACACCATAAACGCCACTCCCACCTTCTAAAATGGTCCAAGTATGCGTATCATTTGCATCAATATCTTCTACCGTTAAAACTTCACTTACTGTTGGATTAGGGTCACCTACATCTCCTTCAGTTAACTCTGCTGTAGATATACCTGAAATAATTGGATCATCATTAGTACCAACAATAATAACGGTAACTTCCTGAACCGAGCTTAATCCACTGCTAGAAGTTACAGTAACCTCAAAAACGTCGGTTTTTATTTGGCCATTAGATAAAGACTGAACAGATAAAGCGTCATTGTCTAAAATGTACTCCCACTCACCTGTCACAGAGTTTATAGACAAAGTACCAAATTCACTGACTGTATTTCCAGTAATAGCCCACGTATAGACTTCATTATTAGATGCATTCGATACAATAAGCTGACCGCTAGCCTCAGTGTCAACATCTTCAACAGTAAAACCAGGAGTATGAGGGGCTACATCAGGATCGGTAGGTAAATTAGGGATATCTTCAGAGTTTCTTTCTGAGATAAGCATATCAATAAACTTATCTTTATCATTCGAGAAAGCATTAGAAGTACTGAAGTCAGTCTCAGCTATTTTTGAGTAATAGCGGTAGTCAATTGTGATAAAACCATTGTTTGCAGAAGTACCATTTTCACCAGCAGCTGTAGCCTCAAGAATTTCAGTAGGATCTTCTCCATCGAGAATGGCATCTTGGATTGCTGCAATATCAACATCATCCGTTGGTTTATTAGGATCTAATTCAATATCACCTTCAACATTTTTTACTTGTAATGGATCTTCTGGTTTTGTTTCATCAAGGCAACTTATACAGTTTTTATCGATAGTTACTAACTTTCCGTTAATCTGAACAACAACCTTTGCATCATAGCCAGTAAATAAAACGTCATCCGCACTAATAGACTGACCAACATTTATCTTTGTTGGTTCGCCAGATTTATTCAAAGTGTATGCATCACCTTCTATCGTTTTAACTTCTACTTTTGAAGGTATTAGTGTCTCTTTCATGTAACCACCTAAAATCCATTTAACCGCATCAACAAATTAATTTTCACTTCAGTCTTTTAATCATAGGACAAAATGATTATCACCCCAAACCTCGATAGTTAATTTGTTGTTATAAAATTATTAACTGATAGTTTTATAACATAAAATCATATAAATTTAAGTATCAATATTCTCATATTCCTTTATTATTCTTTATGTTTATCCTAAAAGAGACATTGTCATGAGCAAATTAACGTCAGATACTCAAGCAAACTTAGAACTTTTCATTTCAGAGACAAAAGAAACACAATTAGTGTGGAGTCTTTATAATGAAGACGGTTGGATTTCAGTAGAGTCAACAGAATTTGAAAACTCTGAAGTAATGCCATTCTGGTCTAATAAAGAAGATGCTGCTTTTCACAACGTTGAAGAATGGGCTGAGTTTGAAGTAACAGAAATCCCACTAGATATTTTTGTTGAAGATTGGTTAATCACTCTTTCTGAAGATGATGTTTTAGTTGGTACTAACTGGAACCAACAGCTAGAAGGTAAAGAAGTAGAAGCAAGTGATTTAGCTAAGCTTTACTTGTAAGATTTATTTTGTCTTTATGATAAAAACGAAGGTGGTCAATTATGACCACCTTTTTTGTTTTTAATGACTATTAAGTTACTGAGTCAATTGTGTTCTATTATTCTTTCTCTTCATTATCCAACCGACACCAACAGAAAGAACTAATATTACTATCAAAAATGGTATTAATTGCTCTAATTGTCCTCCCTTAGAAAAAGTTAAAATTAGCATTAATAACCAACCACTTACCATTGGTATCAAAGTTCGACGAACTATATCAAATGGAGACAAACCTGAAATACCGGCAACAGCAATGATAACACCTGCAATCGGAGATATTGTTCTACCAAAACCTGCAGATAATTGAATTGGTAAGATCATATCTACAGTATTCGCACCTATTTTATGAGCAATTTGGGCACCATTGGAGCAAAAGAGAAAAAGGCCGCATTCCCTGATCCCATTAATGCAGAAATAATGAAAGTTAATAGAGCCATAAACAAAATAATAACAGCAGCAGAAAGCCCAACGCTACTTGCCATATGTAACATTGAATCAATAGCTCCTATTGACTTTAATCCCATAGAAAAAGTCTGGCCTGCTATAATTAAAGTTACAACAGAAGCAAAAACTTTTCCCATATCATCAAATACTCCTTGTAGTTTTTCAAATACAGGTTTTACTTCTCTTTCTCGAATAAATTCAAATACAAGGCTAATAAAAATACTCAAAATGATAGCAGTTGCCATACCCACATTAATTGTCTTCACGCCAAGGCTGCTAAATGTAAGCATAAAAAATAATGGTAACATTGGAAGTATTACATAATAGAAGGGAACACTTTGTTCCGATTCAATATCTTCATAATTTATTAGCTCTAATGTCTGATTTTTTTCGTCATTACGGTCAAAAAAACGTTGTGTAATTGCATGCATAATTGCCACAACTATAATCAATACGCTAATAATTGGTAATTGTTCCCCAACAAAGTATTCCGTAATCTCTAGACTAGCGGTTTGAGCAGCTAAAATTGAGTTTCCTGAACCAGGACCAAACTCAATTGCGCAAGTACTCGCTAATACAGAAGCAACACCCGCTTTACTACAGCCCAGTCTAATCAATACAGGATAAAGTGTTGCCATCAACAATAAACCAAGTCCCGTTGCACTTGAGATAAAGAGCGATAACATCTGACCAAGAATAAAGGCAAGTGCTAGCATCAAGTAAGGTGAATTTAGCTTCATTAATGGCTTAGCTGTTAACTTTACCATTACTTGACTTGCTCCTATAACTGACATTAATAAGGCAAACCCTCCTATAAGCATTATTTTTAAACCTAAACCACCGGATTGTTTGCCAAAAACCATGCTTATATATTCAAAAACATCAAACCCTATCCAACCCGTCGATTTATCGACAAAAGTAGCATTGTTAGTAAAGATTGATATGGTCATCATAACGATACCAACAAAGAAGAGTACGCCTTGGGGGTTATAGTTTTTTAAAATTAATCTTCCCGCAAGAATCAATCCACATAATGCAATAAATAAACTCATATCTAATCCCTTATTCAAAGTTTCCAGTTACAAGTAATTCATTATCAAGCAGTACTGTTTTACCTTTTGCTACTACCCCATAAAGTGTAAAGTCATCGTTAAATATGCATAAATCAGCATCTTGACCAAGCTGTAATCGACCTTTATTAATGCCCAGAGAATCTGCAACATTTGATGTTAACATTGCAATAGCTATTTCGGGGCTAATACCTGATTCAATCAATTTAGGTAATAACAATAAGTTTCCATCAACATTTGCAGCAGTTAACGCAACCATATTTCCATCAATATCAAACTTTGGCAGACTACCATTCCCATCTGAACTTACTGTTATATATTTCGGATCTATACCAGATTCTATCGCTTGTTTAATCGCAAGCTCAGGGGCAATAAATTGACTACCTCCAGATGTGATATCAATATAACCACCTCGGCGAGCAAATTGCATAGCTTCATTAAATAAAGATTCAGTTCGAGCAACATGGGTTGGTGAAAATGGCTAATGGGTATCCCCATATTTAATAACTCAAAAACAGAAGCAAAAGGATCAGATAGAGCCCCCATATGCATGTGCAACACCCCTCGTTTTTTAGCTAATAAGCTAGCAATACGTATATCGGAAACAATACGACTCAATTCTTGTAACGTTGGAAATGAGCACCTATGATCTGCTAGCGCTATCTTTACACCGAGAACTGAAGGTAAAAAAGAGATATCATCCCGAATGGATGTAGTTATCGTTTTTGTTGGCACCTCATACGACCCAGTATGCATATAAGCTGTAATCCCTTCTTCTGTAAGTGCTGCAGCTTTTGCATATAAATCGCGTGGTGAACGAGAAATACCATCTGTTCCCAATACCCAACGACACTTGTTGTTCCTGCCTGAATTAACTTAGAAAATGTAACTTGTGGCGTTCGACTAGAAAAACCGCCCTCACCACCCCTCCAATCAGATGTACATGTTGATCTATTAAACCTGGAGTGACTGTTTTCCCTTTACAATCAATAATCGAAATATCACCAATGCCTTGAACATTCAAATCAGATTCAATAGAAATTACCTTTCCACAACCAATCAACACATCAACTTTTCCTAAGTGCTGAGGAGCGTATACATTTGCATTCTTTAATAAAATAAACATCATTCCCTCTACTTCATATATTATTTATACATTCCACCTCCCTTATATCCTGATATTTATCTCGATGAATATTTGAGAGCTAGAACTATCAAAACAATAATAACCATATAAAAAATGTGAGTATCTCGATTTCTATTGCTAATTTTGAATGATAGTATTCTTATAAATCATAATGATAAAGATGAGTTGTTAAGTGTTTGAATTTAAATGGTTAGAAGACTTTATGAGTCTAATTGAACTAGGGAATTTCTCTGCTGCTGCTAAATCAAGATACGTAACACAATCTGCATTTAGCCGTCGAATTCAAGCCTTGGAGCTTTGGGTTGGTGTTCCATTGTTTGATCGTAGTTCTTACCCTATAGGTTTAACCGAACACGGAAATAAATTTGTCCCTTATGCTGAAAACCTACTTAACCAAATCAAAGTAACAAAAGAGGATTTTTCATTAGCTTCATTAAAAACAGACAATACGGTACGAATTGTCTGTTTACATTCCTTTGCGATTAATCTATTACCAAATCTTTTGGCGCAATTTAATAACCAACTAAGTCATCTCAACATATCTATTAATCCTTCTGTTCAAGGTATCGATAATCACTTTCAAACTCTATTAGATGATTCAAGTGACCTTTTATTTGCTTATAATATGATCGGAATGAGACCATCTATTTCCTTAGAAAATAAATTAGAAAAACATATTTTATTTAAGGAAAAAATTATTCCTATTATCTCTCCGGATTTATTAAAAAATCATAAAGATAATACTCCATGGCCATTACTCTCTTATTCAGAACATACATTTCTCTACAAAGTAGTAAATCAACTTACAAAATCTATTTCAGTACCTTTCAGTCAAGTGTTTGAAACAACGTTAAGTGAATCTCTCATTGAAATGGCGATTAATGGTATCGGGGTTGCGTGGGTTCCAATGCATGCGGTTGAAAAAGAATTAATTAAGGGGACATTAGTGCCAGCCTTTACAGAATACTCTGATTGGACTATTCAGTTAGATGTTGTTTGCTATCATTCGAAATCTAATAGTCGTCCTGCTGTACTGCAATTTTTAGAAGAAATACATAGCTTGAAAAAATAAAGGCGACCATTATGATCACCTTTTTTACCTCATCTAGGTAGCGAATAGTTAAGTTCCGAATTGTTCCATCTTCTTCTCCAAACTCTTCTTCGGTATCAAACAATACTGGGAAATGTCTACCTTCAAGCACACCACCATCTTTGGTTAAATGCCCCATTCGATAGCTGTTCATTCCGATACGAATTGGCGTTTAAAGACAAATTACAAATTTATGATGCGTAACTCATTAACAACAAAAAAGGCCATCAAACAAACTTGGTGGCCTTTATACAAAATCACTTCACATTTTATTGATTAACTTTCAATTAACCACACTTCTTCAGCAAAACGAGATAATCCTTTTTTAATTTTAGGGTGTTCTGCATCAGCTTCATCTCGTTGTAATCGTGTAATTTTCATTCCCGAGAACAACGCTTGCACCTCATTTTCAGGTACAGAGAAAGGAGGTCCAGCCATTTCATTTTGGTCGTAATCTAGCGTTACTAATAATATACGCCCACCTTCTTTTAATCGACTACGTAACACTTGAACGTATTCTTCACGCATCTCTTTTGGTAGAGCAACTAATGCGGCGCGATCATAAATTAAATCAGCGGCTTCAATAGGAGCAACAAAGTAATCACCTGAATAAATAGTGAACTCATCAAACTCATAAAGTTCTAGAGTGCTACTTAATTGTGTCACTGTCGGTGTATACAAACGTTCAGCAAAGAAAGCACGAACGGCTATTTGACTCAGCTCTACCCCTGTTACTGAATTATGACGTTCAGCTAACCAATCAAGATCCATTGATTTACCACACAATGGAACAAAAACAGTTTCATTTCTTTTTGGCTCTAGAGCTGACCAATATTGAGTTAAAATTGGATTAGTATCAGGCAGGTGGAAACCAATGACATTACTTGCCCATTTTTTTTGCCAAAACTCATGTTCCATTTACTTTCCTTTATTTAGCTTATTTTTATGCTGAAATGGTACCGCATCACATACTTTTGTTCTAGGTGTTAAACGATAACGACAATATCTATAACTTAATACAAACCGGTTATTCCATTTAGTTATATGGAATAACTTTTATCAATTACCCTCCTAACCAACGAATCGTTATTATCCTTACTAAATCAAAGTGCTTTGCGTCTTACCCCTTACAAATGGGCGCATTTATGAACAGGAATGCAGTATGTCATTAGCCGTTATCATCAATTTAGCCGTATTTATCGGTCTTATCTTTTTTATTAATACACAGCAACGTAAAGAATACACATTATCAAGACTGGTTCTGATCGGACTTGTTGCTGGTAGCTTATATGGCTTAGGACTTCACCTAGTATACGGTGGAGGCAGCGACGTAATTAGCACAACACTTGATTGGGTCAATATTGTAGGCAGTGGTTACGTTGGTCTACTTAAGATGGTAATCATGCCTCTAGTACTTGTATCTATGTTTGCTGCAGTGGTGAAACTTGATAAATCAGGCTCTTTAGGAAAAATCAGTGGTGTTACTATCAGCGTATTACTTGTTACCACCATGATAGCAGCTCTTATTGGTATCACTGTTACTCATACTTTCGGCTTAACAGCTGAGGGGCTAACTGAAGGTGCTCGTGAAACAGCCCGTGTTGCTGTACTTGAATCTCGTATTGGTAGCGTAAGTGATTTAAGTATTCCTCAAATGCTAGTTAGCTTTATTCCAACCAATCCATTTGCTGATTTAACAGGAACTCGCTCAACATCTATCATTGCAGTTGTTATTTTTGCCATTCTATCTGGTATTGCTGCTCGTAAAGTAAGCCAAGAAAAGGAAGAGCTAGCTGCTCCTATTAATACTTTTGTTGACGTTGCACAATCAATCGTGATGCGATTAGTTAAAATGATTATGGCTCTAACTCCTTACGGTATTTTAGCGCTATTAACTAAAGTGGTTGCCACATCGAATGCGGCCGACATTTTAAATCTACTTGGTTTCATCGTAGCTTCATATATCGCCATTTTATTAATGTTCGTTGTTCACGGTTTATTGGTATCACTGGTTGGTGTTAGCCCTATCGATTACTTTAAAAAGATTTGGCCTGTACTCACATTTGCATTCAGCTCTCGTAGCTCAGCAGCAACGATTCCACTAAATGTTGAAGCACAAATTACAAAATTACGAGTGCCACCAGCAATTGCCAATTTATCAGCAACCTTTGGTGCGACAATTGGACAAAATGGCTGTGCTGGTATCTACCCTGCAATGCTTGCTGTAATGGTTGCTCCAACAATGGGGATCCCAATTGATGGACACTTCATTTTATCTCTAGTTGCTATTATCACAGTAAGTTCATTTGGTATTGCTGGTGTTGGTGGCGGAGCAACATTCGCAGCGTTAATCGTATTACCTGCGATGGGCTTACCCGTAACTATCGCTGCACTGCTTATTTCTATCGAACCATTGATTGATATGGCTCGTACTGCACTAAATGTAAGCGGAGCAATGACAGCCGGTACGATTACAAGTCGAGTATTAGGACAGAAAAGTACTGATGAACAGGTAGAAAGCGCACAAGCTTAATAAAATATCTTGAAACTAAAAAGGAAGCCAGATTGGCTTCCTTTTTTATTTGCGATTTTAATAACCAACTTTTTTATATTCACTCTTAAGATAACACTAATTACATTAGGAAAACTAATCTGAAAATACAATTTTACTAGCTAGAAATTATTAAATTAATATCTATAATGCGCGCCATACAAAGACGAAATATCTCGTTTATTTATCAGATTAAAAGGTGGCGCTATGGCTAAAAATATCATGACTAAAATCGCAAATGCTTATCAGCGTTCATTCACTGAACTATACAAACGCGATAACAAGTAATACGAGTTTAGTATCAACAGATACAAAAAAGGAGCCCATTGGCTCCTTTTTTATTTTTAAGTTTTTACAATATTTTCAATGCTAACTGGGCTAGGTTATACGCATCAACATATCCTGAATGCTGACGGCCTTCCCATTCGATATTCAATTCTTCCATTGCCCTACGTTGCCCCATTCGTTCATTTTTCTTACGAGAACGAATTCGATAGATAGTGGCAAGATTCAAAAACTCATTAAACGGAACTTCAATTCCTTTTGCTTTACATTCCGCTTCAAGGATTTGCTCATCATGTCCCCACGCAGCATAAATTTTATTCGTTCCGCCAAAGTTTTTAACCATTGATTTCAATACATCAGCTAATGGGCGACCTTGCTTTTCAATTTTACGTGGAGATATACCAGTGAGATCGACACAAAATAGAGATATTTCATCTTTCTCTGGTTTTACATAATATTGCGCACGCTTAACCACTTCACCTTTTGTAAGATCAATCTCAGCTAAACCAACCTCAATGATCTCCCCTGTTCTACCTTTGCCATTTTCATTCCAACAGCACATTTCTAAATCAAAACAGACGATACGATTAAAGTTCATGAAGATCCTTGGTACACAATAAAAGGCGAAGCGCTATTCTACCTAAACTCAGCGCTAAGCGCGACACTATGGGATTTGATTGCTGAAAATTCAGCCTCGAATGGTAACTTGATTACGCCCCATCGTTTTACTTTGATATAACGCTTGGTCAGCAGCCTTCAACAACTCTTCAAGTGTTTCTCCTTGCCAAAGAACAGCACCAAGACTGATTGTTTGAGCAATTTCGAAATCATTAAACACCGTTGGGGATGTAGCGACGAGATCATGAATTTGCTCTGAAATTAACGTTAATTCATCAATATTGTTGAGTTTCAACACAATAGAGAATTCATCTCCTCCAAGACGTGAAACGTGGACATTATTTCCTAATGTGTCAGACATTAGGTGCCCAATATGTCGCAAGACTTCATCTCCTTCGGGATGGCCATATGTATCATTGATTTGTTTAAACTTATCGATATCAAAACACAATAAAGCAAACGGCTTTTCAGCTTCTATGTAACGAGTAATAACATCTCGTATAGCACGTCTGTTTAATAATCCGGTAAGATCATCATGCATTGCCATGTAACGTAATTCTTTGGTTCTAATTTCGAGTAAATTTTCAATTCGTTGTTTATCTCGAGTAACAACTGAAGTGAGTGCCGCAATAAGCATTGAAATGGTTAAAATACCAAAAAACAACCAAACTAACGTCAGCCTTTGATATTCAGTTAATTTATTATCGGATTTATATTCAATTTTCCAAAGGCGATTTTCGATTTTTACGCTAGTAGTGTAATCCACTCCTTTGAAATTATTCCACGTACTGCTTTGATACATAATAGGGTCATCACCTGCATCAAATCCCGTATCAATAATGCGTACAACCAACTCTTCACCTAACGAGGTGGAATTAACTAAACGGTCAAAATAACTGGTAATTCTTACGACACCAACCATTACCCCTTTTAACGATGTTTTATCTGAAGTAAATACAGGATGATAAACCAGCATGCCTGTTTTTTGTGCACTTTGATCAAGGCTATCTTGTAATAAACGAATTTTATCTGAAACACTCGGGCGACCCGTAGTTAAGAACTCTTCAACTACAAGGTTAAAACGCTCTCTTGATGAATAAAATCCAATTAAAGGCGTGTTCTTCTCATCTCTTGGATAAATATCGGTTGCGATATAAATAGGCTCATGATTTTTCATCACATAACCATAGGTTTTAGGTTGGTCTTTTGGAACCGTATATAATTTAGCTAAAGGATAGTTTTTATGTATTTGTTGAAAATGTTCATCAATGTCTTTTTCTTCAACTTTCTCCATCCATTGAAGTGAAATAAGACTATTAGAACGATGCAATAATGAATCCGCAAACAAAGGAAACTGAGACCAATCCTTTTTACTGCCAACTTGATAGAAGTTTGCTCCTGCACCTATAAAATCAATATCTTTCTCTATTAACATTGAAAGCAGTGCTGACTGTCTATCTGCTTCTTTATAGAAATTCTTTTGATTATTATCCAAATCGGATAGATAAACGAACCTCATACTTAATAGACCTAGAGATAGAGCTAACAAAAAACTGGTCATTACATAAAAGTAATTACTCTTAAACACTCTGCTCTCCAACGGTTGATAACCCTTTAATTCTAATAAAATTTTGAAATTTTCGAAACCAAAAGCCCATATTTAATTTTTATTACTCAGATTTGATTCATTCTGTTCAAAATTACATCACTCAGTATATATTCGTCGCTTTGATTGCCCTTCTTTTTATCTCTTATCCCTTGAATATGCTACTATTAGCCACAATTTAGTTAGAAACGTTTGGTGCTAAGCACCCTAGAATATAGAGAATGAATTATGAATTTTGACTTGAATGCTATTCCTTCTACCTTTGATTTAGGACACATTGTCCTGTTCGGTACATCTGCTCTATTTGCATTATTGTACATAACGAAGAAAGGTAAAGCGGTAGAGATCGAAAAAACGGTTGAAGTCGAAAAAATCGTCGAAGTTGAGAAACCTGTAGAAAAAATCGTCGAAATCGAAAAAGTTGTTGAAGTTGAAAAGATCATTGAAAAAATCATCGAAGTTGAGCCAAAAGTAAAAGCATCAACGCCTGAGTCTGCTTTACAACTATTAGCTTTATTACAAAAAGAAGCTCGTTTTATCGACTTTATGCAAGAAGATCTAAAAGGCTTCGCAGATGCAGAAGTTGGCGCTGCAGCTCGTGTTATTCATGAAGGCGGTCAGAAAGTATTATCTGACTACTTTACTCTTACTCCAGTTCGTACAGAGGAAGAAGAGTCTCGTTTATCTATTCCTGCTGGTTTTAACCCATCGGAAATTCGTCTAACGGGTAATGTAGTTGGTGAAGCACCATTTAATGGCACATTAATTCACCGTGGTTGGAAAGTAGCAGAAGTGAAGCTACCAAAGCTAGCTGAAGGTTATGACGCAACAATCATTGCTCCAGCAGAGGTTGAACTGTAATGGAACAAGCTAAATACAGCATTGGTATCGATTTAGGTACAACTCACTGTGTACTTTCATACGTTGATTTACATGATGAAGAGGCAAGCGTTCAAGTAATGCCTATTCCTCAACTTACCGCTCCAGGTCAAGTTGAAGAGAAATCGCAGCTGCCTTCTTTCATGTATCAAGCACATGAAGCTGAACTATTAGAAGGTGATACAAGCCTTCCTTGGACAACCAAGCCAAACGCAATTGTTGGTAGTATTGCCCGCAACCTTGGTAGTAAAACACCAATTCGTTTAATTGCGAGTGCGAAAAGTTGGTTATGTCACGGTGGCGTAAACCGTCGTGAAGCATTCTTACCACTAAACAGTCCTGAAGAAGTGATCAAAGCATCACCTCTTGAAGTAACAAAACGTTATTTAGAGCATTTACAAAACGCTTGGGATCATCAAAATCCAGAGCACCCTCTAAATGAACAAGACATTACAATTACGGTACCTGCATCATTTGACCCTGCTGCTCGTGATTTAACAGCAGAAGCGGCAAATAATCTTGGTTTCCGTAACTTAACGCTTTTAGAAGAACCACAAGCAGCAGTATACAGCTGGATCAAAAATAACGATGATTCATGGCGTGACCAAGTATCGGTTGGCGATGTGATTTTAGTTGTCGATATCGGTGGTGGTACAACGGATTTATCATTAGTTGCTGTTACTGAAGAAGAAGGTAATTTAAGCCTAAACCGTGTTGCGGTAGGTGACCATATTCTTCTTGGTGGTGACAACATGGATTTAGCTCTAGCTTATCGCTTAAAAATGAAGCTAGCGCAAGAAGGTAAGCAGTTACAACCTTGGCAAGTTCAAGTGATGACACACGCTTGTCGTGATGCAAAAGAAGCACTATTAAATGACGCAGAATTACGTGCAGTGCCGATTGTGGTTCCTAGTCGTGGTTCTAAGTTGTTAGGTGGTACGCTACAAACTGAATTAACTCAAGAAGAAGTTCAACAAACTTTAGTTGAAGGCTTCTTCCTGTTGTTCCTGTGACTGAGCACCCAGTTCAATCTGCACGTGGTGCATTAACTCAAATGGGTCTTCCTTATGCACAAGATGCAGCGGTAACTCGTCACCTTGCTAGCTTCTTGACTCGTCAACAAGCAGCAACTGATGAAGTATTTGGTCAACAAAACGAATCTGATTTTATTAAACCAACGGCCATTCTTTTAAACGGTGGTGTTCTAAAATCAAACCTACTTGCAGAGCGCCTACTTGGCATTATTAATCAATGGTTAATTGATGGCGAAGCGGAAGATGCAAAACTGCTTGAAGGTCTTGACCTTGATTTAGCGGTTGCTGCGGGTGCTTCTTACTACGGCTCTGTACGTACAGGTAAAGGGTTCGTATCCGTGGTGGTATTGCATCAAGCTACTATGTTGGTATCGAAAGCTCTATGCCTGCAATTCCTGGAATGGAACCACCAATGGAAGCATTATGTGTTGCTCCATTTGGTATGGAAGAAGGCTCGCATGCCGATGTACCTAGCCAACAATTTGGTTTAGTGATTGGTCAACCTGTGCAGTTTAAATTCTATGGTTCTACTACTCGTCGTGATGACCAAGCAGGAACACATTTGGATTTCTGGATGCCTGAAGAGCTAGAAGAGCTACCTGCAATTCAAGTGACGTTACCTGTTACTGAAGGACGTACCGCAGGTGAAGTGGTTCCTGTTCGTTTAGCCTCTAAAGTCACTGAGCTTGGTACTCTATATCTTGAAGCGATTGCTGCAGATAGTGGTGAGAAATGGCACGTTGAGTTTGATGTTCGTGAAGCATAATTTGGATATTATTCTTCGCTAGTTACGTATCTTAAGAGTTCAGTCACCGTTATGGAGTCTGAACTCTTTTACTATATATCCTTTGTATTTTTGCTGTTGCCTTCTTATACCAATGTAACTAATTAGATGTTCATTATTAATATTGGTATTACTAACAGCTACAAGACTAACATTACGTCGGGGTTTTTATGAGTTCTTCTAATCGCTATTTAATTGGTATCGATCTTGGTACTACTCACACCGTTGTTGCTTATACTGATATTTCTCTTGGTATTGAAACTAGCCCAATTGAAATCTTCAATATCGACCAATTAATTGGACCAGGTGAAGTGGCTCGTAAACCCCTACTTCCATCATTTCGTTATCATGCATCACAAAGTCAAATCACTGAAAATGATCTGACACTGCCTTGGAATGTAAAAGCAATTGAAGGTGAGATAAAGAACGCCATTATTGGTGAGTGGGCTCGTGAATTAGGGTCAAAAGTAGAAGGTCGCCAAGTCGTAAGTGCTAAGAGTTGGTTATCCCATACTAAAGTTGATCGCACCTCTGATATTCTTCCTTGGGCAGGCGCAGATGATGTCGAAAAAGTGTCACCTATTGTTGCCAGTGCAAGCTATTTAAACCATGTACGTCAATCGTGGAATTACCACCACCCAGATGCCCCAATGGAGCTTCAGGAAGTGGTTGTTACCGTACCGGCATCTTTTGATGAAAGTGCACGCTCATTTACGATTGAGGCAGCAAAACTGGCAGGCCTTGATAAAATCATCCTATTAGAAGAGCCACAAGCGGTGTGTTACGACTGGTATCATCACCATCAAGATACGGCAAAAGAAATCTTAAAAACCATCCCATTAATGGTGGTGTGCGATGTTGGCGGTGGTACAACCGATTTAAGCTTGATTCAAGCTCGCTTTAATAACGACGAATTGGCACTTGATCGTATTGGCGTGGGCGATCACTTAATGCTAGGTGGCGATAACATTGATTTAGCGCTAGCACATTTGGCTGAACAGCGCTTAGATAGCGGTAAAAAAATGACGGCAGCCGCGTTAACCAAGCTTATCCAACAAACACGTAAAACAAAAGAGCGTTTGCTATCTGCTAATGCTCCCGAATCAGGCCACATTACCCTACTTGGATCTGGTTCTAAATTATTAGGTGGCAGTCGTAAAGTCGAGTTGACCAAAGAAGAAGTTCACCAAATCGCATTGGATGGATTCTTACCACTGACTGACTTTAATGACCGTCCAAATCAACGTCAAACTGCTGTTGTTGAATTTGGTTTACCTTATGCTTCTGATCCTGCTATCAGTAAACACTTAGCTCAGTTCTTAGATAATCATAAAGAAGTCTCTGCAAAAGCATTAGGTTGGGATGATGCTGAATTGGCTAATCACGAAGACCGTGCAATACCTGTAGGTTTGCTGCTTAATGGCGGTGTTTTTAATAGCCCATTATTGGCTGAACGTTCTCTTCAACTACTTAATAACTGGAACGGTGACAGTGTCACCCAACTATCAAACCCTCATCCAGATCTAGCGGTTGCTTATGGCGCAGTTGCTTATGGCAAAGCACGTCATGGTGCACAATTAAAGATAGGTGGAGGCTCAGCTCGTTCATTCTATTTACAGCTAGAAGAGAAAAACAAACAACCTCAAGGTCTGTGTTTATTAGCTAAAGGCAGTGAGGAAGGTGAAGAGATCCGCATGACGAGTCGTCGTTTCTCGTTAACCTTGGGGAACCTGTTCGTTTTAATCTACTTTCTACAACAAAAGATCAACTTGCAACCTCAGGCATGATCACTGAATTAGCTGATTCTAGCTTTGTTAGCCTACCTCCTTATGTGGTAACACTAGAATCTAGTAAATCAAAAGATGAACTGCATGCAAACCAAAAAGATCGCGTTGAAGTAACCTTAGCTTGCCAATTTACAGAAGTCGGAACCATTAAAATTGAATGTGTTTCTGTTGAGGACGATTCACAGCGTTGGTTGGTTGAATTTGAAGTACGTAATCAAGCGTCTAATAAAAGCGCTAACCTTGCGGATCAAATTAGCCTTCCCCCTCGCCTACCTAATGCTATAGCAAGCATTAAAGAGGCTTATGGCGGTAGCAAACAAAATCCAAATGCCATCAAAGCTTTTAATAAAAATATTGAAAAGCTAATTGGTAAGCGTGAATCGTGGGATCTTATTACGTCTCGTGAACTTGCAACAGCATTACTTGATAGTAAAAAACGTCGTCGTCGCTCTGACAAACACGAACAAAACTGGTTAAAAATGACGGGATTCGCTTTACGTCCCGGTTTTGGCTACCCTGCTGATGAATGGAAGATATCTCAGGCATGGGAAACCTATCAACAAGGTATTCAATTTGAATCGAAACAATCTTGGAACGATTGGTGGACATTCTGGCGTCGGATCTCTGGTGGTTTAAATCAAGAGCAACAAGAAACCATTTTAGCTGATATGGCGAAATACCTGCATCCTGGCTCTTTACGCAACCCAAAAACATTAGAAGAAGCCAGTAACAAAAGTTATGAAGCTATGGTACGACTTGCCGCTGCACTCGAACATTTGGATGTAGAAGATAAAATGTTGATTGCATCTTGGGTATTAGGCCATGCTAAAAATGGAAATCAACCGCAAGTACATTGGTGGGCATTAGGCCGAATTTGTTCACGTTCACCATTCTATGGAAGTCAGCATAATTTAGTGCCGCCAAGCCAAATATCTCAATGGCTACCAACATTATTAGAGCAGGATTGGAAAGAACAGCCCATGGCTGGTTTTGCCGCAGTAATGATGGCTCGCTTAACCGGTGATAGAACCCTCGATGTTTCAGATGAATATCGAGAAAAAATCATCGAAAAATTGAAAAAAAATCGCTGCCCACAAAGCTGGATTGAATTAGTATCAAGCCAACAAGCATTGACAGAAGCAGACTCTAAACGCTTATTTGGTGACGCATTACCCGCAGGCTTACGTCTAATCAATTAGACAGATTCTCATTAATGCTTTAATTAGTTATATGAGAAATGAATATCTCTGATGAAAAATTGCGCACCTCTGTCAAAGGTGTGCAAACAACATCTTATTCGTCTTCTAATTGTATTTGATTCAAGTATACTGAAATCATCACATTTTAAAGGTAACTTTTATGATTGAAAGCGCCACGTTGGCGATCATAGTGTTACTTTATTTTGTTGGTTGGTCTCGTTTCGGTACTCGAGAATTACGCAATGCAGCTAAGAGGATGAGTGATATCGCCTCTGTTCCACAAGAGCTGATTATTGAATGGATTATGTATAATAAACAGATATTGGATATCAATGAGTTTCAACGTTTTATCATCCATTTAAATAAAGCCGACACCGAAAACTTAAAGCATGAACTAGATAGCTTTTCTCATTATCTTGAAATTCACGCTCCCGAACACATAATTTCAATTAATCGGGTATGACATATAAAAAAGCTCATTGCTTTCACAATGAGCTTTTCTTTTAAATAAAATGGCGAATCTAGCCTAACTTCTTGTTCCTAATTTCACTTTGCCTTTAGAGTTAAACCATAAGACTTGTGATTTCTTCTTACCAATTAATAATGGTAAATCATCATAAAATAAGAAGTTCTTCCATGTTTTCTTAAACGTTCCCCATGAAGTTTCAATTAAGTTATATTTCTCATAACAAAAATAAACGGTTACTTCATCAGACCAATCGATAAATTCCAACACTTCTTCAGGTAATGATTCATTATCGCTGTCCCAACGATGTTGCCAATCAATTTCATTTGTCCACGAACTTTTCTTCATTGGCCACTCTTTCGAGCCAAAATGATCCGCGGTTGGGCTATTGCTGCTGATAAAGTCATTCCAAACTTGAGCTGATTTTGCTTGAGTGAATGGTTTTATTAATGGTAGCAAGGCATCATCAACCGGCATTGATTGATGAGTAAAAATCCACTTGCGATTGTATTCATCTAAAGGTAAATAGCTCATAAACTCTTTCTATAGTAAGGCATGTAGCTCTATTCTATCGTCTTTTTTTATTAAGCCCAAATAAGAATATCTAACAATAGCTTGATTTTTATCATCCTCCCCCTCATAACTGTAGTATTGAATAGTCAAAATTATTCAAAACCATAAATATAACGAAAGATTACACATGCCTTCTTGCTTCCATTTATGTGTAATCGCCATTACAAGGATTATTAAATGATTACGCATGTTGGCATTTTAGATCAAGACCCCGTACGTCTTATCACCCCCCTTTTAGACTTATCTGTTAAAGGGGAACACATGGTATTTATCGGCGATGAAACTCAAAAAGAGATGTTCCATCGACTGGAGTCAATTCTAAAATATAAAGGGATCAGTTCTGATTTTTTGAAATCCCTAATATTGTTGATACCCACGCAATCAAGCAGTCATTACAAGCGCTTGCTGCTGAAATGAAACTTCACTTTAGTGACATCAAATTAAATGCGAGTTGTGGTCTTCGTCACCGTCTTCTTTCTGCCTATGAAGTGTTCCGTTCATATCATTGGCCAATCTTTGTTGTAGAGCCATACAGTGATAAATTATGCTGGTTATACCCAGATGGTCGCAAACAAAAACACGTTGCTGATAATATTCGCTTGAGTGATTATCTTGCTATTTTTGGGGCTCGTTGTGAGTTTTCAGAAACTGAATTACCAGAAAGTATCGATAAGCGCTTAAGAGAACTATGCCAACGCTGGGCAAGCAACGCATTAGAGTTAGGCCCGGGCTTAGCAACATTAAACTACTTAGCAACCACCTGTCGTAAAGAACAACGTTTAGATGTTGAAGTAACAGAAAAACAGCAGAGTTATAAAGAGCTTAATATGCTACTAACTGACCTTGTAGAAACAGGGTTAGCGACCTATGAAAACGGCATACTCACTTTTGATTGCGAAGAAGCTCGTCGTTTAGCTAATGGTGAATGGCTTGAAATATTGGTTCACAACACGGTTGTCGATATTCAGCAATATTTACCAACACTGCAAGACCATTCATTAAATGTTCAAGTGCATCGTGAAATTGGTGAAAAAGACGTTCGTAATGAACTTGATGTGGTTAGTATCGTGAATAACAAACTGCATATCATTGAATGTAAAACCAAAGGCATGCGTGATGATGGTGATGATACACTTTACAAATTAGAATCATTACGTGATTTACTTGGTGGACTGCAAGCTCGTGCAATGTTAGTAAGTTTCCGTCCTCTACGTAATAACGACATTATGCGCGCACAGGATTTAGGCTTAGCTATTATCGGCCCTGATGAATTAGGCGATCTTAAAAAACACCTTCTTAACTGGTTCTTAGCGGCCGGTGGTCATTAATATTTTCGATTAAGATCCTCTCTGATACTAAAAAGGCCCTGTTGTGGGCCTTTTTTACTGTTTTTCAATTCATATAAAAATGCCGCTGATTCACTATGAACCAGCGGCACTCTATATATTTCTTTGTACTCTTCCTATTATAGAAGATTTCGAGCAGCTTCAATTACCACTTTAATTGAACGCGCTTCTGTTTCTTTTAGCGTTGCGTGATCTGGGATTTCTTTTTGAGTACGGTTAATAATTACACCCGCAACACAACCTGCACGTAAACCAGAGCTTGCACACATAGTTAATAACGTCGCTGATTCCATTTCAAAGTTCAATACGCCCATGTCTTGCCATTCTTGCATAGAGCCTTGGAAACGCTTAACAACACGACCAGAGAACGTGTCGTAACGCTCTTGACCCGGGTAGAAGGTATCACTTGATGCTGTTACACCTGTGTGTACATTTGCACCTTGGTCAACTACCGCTTTACGCATTGCTGTTGCAACGTCAAAGTCAGCAACTGCTGGGAATTCCATTGGAGCAAAATGAAGACTCGCACCATCTAAACGAACTGAACCTGTAGTAACAATCATATCACCTACATTCACATGAGGTTGAATTGCACCAGTTGTACCTACACGTAGGAAAGTACGAACACCTAGTTGAGCAAGTTCTTCAACCGCAATCGATGTTGATGGACCACCAATACCTGTAGAACATACCACAATCTTCTTACCATCTAGCTCAGCTAGGTACACCGTGTATTCACGGTGGCTTGCTAAAAACTTAGGGTTTTCCATTTGTTCTGCGATTTTCTGAACGCGTGCTGGATCACCTGGGATGATCGCCATTTCTGCACCTTGAAGATCTTCTTTTGTTACGCCTAAATGGAATACTGCTGCTGTCATGGTTAGCTCCTTGCGGTTTTGTAGGGCCGCGTTAATTAAATTAGTTATATTTGATTTGATGAAGTTACTTTACCCAATTAAATGACAGCTTTATGTGACAAACACCTCAAATGGTACGCTTTCATATTACATTATTGCAAAGAAAATCGATTGGCATCACATAAAAATAGAAAAGCGCTCATAATACGAGCGCTTTAATTTGAGTTACTTCACTAATTTATTTCGTTCTTATTACTCTTTTTCTTTAAAACGTAATAAGCGAAGTGCATTTAAGGTCACGAGAGCCGTTGCACCGCTATCAGCTAACACAGCAACCCATAAACCTGTAATACCAAATAAGCTAGTCACTAAGAAGACGGCTTTTAAACCAAGCGCTAATGTAATGTTTTGGTGAATATTACTTAGTGTTGCTTTTGATAGTGCCACCATTGGTGCAAGCTCTTCTAAACGGTTGTGCGTTAACGCAGCGTCTGCAGTTTCCAGTGCCACATCAGTTCCGCCCCCATCGCAATACCGATTGAAGCCGTTTTCATAGCTGGAGCATCATTAATGCCATCACCTACCATTGCCGTTTTCGCATTAGCGGTTAATTGCTCAACATATTTCACTTTATCAGAAGGTAATAAACCCGCTTTGTAGTCAATATTTAACTCTGCTGCTATGGCTTTTGCTGCTCGCTCATTATCACCAGTAAGCATGATTGGTTTAATTCCTAATTTAACCAACTTTTCTACAGCAATTTTAGCATCAGGACGAAGTTCATCACGCCATGCTAATAATCCAGAGATCTGCTCATTAATCAGCACCAAAACAACCGTTTTACCTTGCTGCTCTAAGAAAGCGATTTGGCTTTCAATTTCAGGAATAACTTCGCCATCAAATTGTTGAGGTGCATATAATTCAATATGTTGATCGTTAACCGTTCCTTTAATACCTTTACCAACAACCGTCTCACGATTATCTGCTTCAATAACCGTTAACCCCTGCTCTTGCGCTCTAACTACAACAGCTCTTGCTAACGGATGAGATGATCCCATTTCTACCGCAGCTGATTGAAGTAAAATACTCTCTTCCGTTTCGGTTTCAGTTAATACTCGAATATCGGTTAAAACAGGTTTTCCTTGCGTCAATGTGCCTGTTTTATCAAAAGCGATATTTTGGATATGACCTAACTCTTCTAAAGCAGCGCCACCTTTAATTAATGCGCCACGCTTTGCAGCCGTTGCTAAACCAGAAGTAATCGCTGCTGGCGTAGAAATAACTAACGCACATGGGCAGGCAATCAATAGCATAGCTAAACCACGATAAATCCATGTATCCCATGACTGACCAAACATTAATGGTGGAATAATGATAACTAGCAACGACAGCACCATCATTGCCGGTGTATACCAACGACTAAACTTATCAAGGAAACGCTCTAATGGTGCCTTACGTGACTCAGCTTCTTCAATTAGATGAAGAATACGGTCAATGGCATTTTCACCTTGAGCTGAAGTGATCTGAATTTCAATGACACGATCATTAACAATAGAACCAGCCATCAATGGATCGTTTGCTTTTTTATCAACAGGTACTGATTCACCCGTTAAAGCACTTTCATCAAACGAAGCAAACTCAGAAAGTAAAATTGCATCCGCGGCTAATCGGTCACCAGGACTCACCTGCACACGGTCACCCACATTTAATTCTGATGCGGGTACTTCTTCTTTGGTTCCGTCACTGTTAATTCGTAAAGCCGTATCTGGTACTAAATCCATTAATGCTTTAACACCACTTCTTGCTTTTGCTGACGCATAGCCTTCTAATTGTTCACCTAACATAAACAATAAGATGACCATTGCCGCTTCAACGGTTTCACCTAGATACACAGCGCCAATAGCAGCAACTGTCATTAAGGTTTCAATGGAAAATGGTGAACCATTTTTTGCTAAGCGAATAGCTTTACGGCCAATCGGAATCAAACCAAACAGCCCTGCAACGGTAAATGCAATAGTACCAAATTCTTTGTTTACTACATTAATGCCTGTAGCAACCACTAAAAAAGCAACCAATAGCAATAATAATGCGTTCTTTTTCCAAAATGGCTGAGCTGCATTTTCTGATGTATTTTTAGCATTAATATCGGTTAGCGGAAAACCCGTTGTTCTAGCAACGCTTTCAACAACATCAAATACTAATTCATCATTTGTTCGTACAGTAAGTTTTTCTGTTGCAAAAACAACGTTCGCATCAACAACATCTGGAATGGCAAGAATTGCTTTTTTTAGTTTTGCCGCACAACTTGGGCAATCCATATCAGAAATAAGCCAACTACGAGATAACGTACCTTTCTCGGATGCTTGAGGAATGACAACTAAGGGGTCTGATTCTCCAGGATCTGAACCACAACATGAATCAGAACTCGTTGGTTTATCAACACTACTACAACAATCCACAACGGCACTTTCCGCTTTGATAGTTGATATTTTTGGCTTCGCACAGCATGAGCTTGATGGGTTATGCTTATGATCATGACAGTGCGTCGATTTATGAGTAGTACACATGAGATATTCCTTTGTTAGATGTTAGGTTTGAATTCACTCTCACCATTAACTATAAACCTTAGAGTTAACTCCAAGGTCAAGAATATTTTTTATTTGAAACAAAAAAAGACACCGAAGTGTCTTTTTATAAGAAGAGATGATGAAAATTAAACTGGGTGTTTAAAACAGTGACCTATTGATTCACTTATAGCCTGAAGAACGTTGCGACGAGTAATAATCCCAACTAACTTGCCACCTTCAACCACAGGATAAATCTTTGGTTTGTTTTCTGTCATTGTCTGTGCCAAATCAACAATCGCATCATCAGGTGTAACGGTTAACACTTCTGTCTTCATTACATCTGCAACAACATGTGTATCTTGGCAGTGATAACTCACACCTAACAAAGACTTAATTAAATCTTGCTCAGAAATAAATCCAATAACCTCACGTTGCTCGTTAACAACTGGACCACCAATATGTTGTGAAGTAATAAATTGATCTAACGCCGCTGCTAATGACATATCCGCTGTCAAATATAGAGGTCGTACACTCATGTATTGTTTTACTTTTTTATTTTCCATTATAGCCCCCTAACGTGCTATCGCTTACTTCGATAACTTAAGTGTGGACTATTTTTGGAAAATTGCTAAATCGCTCTTTCCTATCTCTGTGATGGATAAAACCTATTGAGCAAAAAAGAAGTAAAAAATTATGCACTACCTAACAAAACGTCAATCAATATTTTCTTGTTTTGTTCAACAGAAGACATTACGTTTTCATACCCAGCAGTGTTATTAGTGCGCTCCATTCTATGAATAATGGCTAGACACTGTTTAATATTCTCTGGGTTTTTCATTAAGTTCTTACCTTTTAGCGTTAAAGTAAGAAGCATATAGTTTAAATCTGATGAATACGGATACGTCTGTCCTATCTTGATCAACTGAAGTCTGTTTTCATCTGCTGATTTTTGAGCTCTAAGCCATTGGTACACTTTATTTAGTTTTTGGAAATGCACCATCGACTGTTGTAGTAATTGTGGTGAATTCTTTTTGAGGTTCGCTTGATCAAACACTTTATACAACGCAACACACAACTTCACTTCACCAGCCATAGCTAAAACGCCAAATGTAGCAACACGAAATTCATCTGAAGCCACTTTACGCTCAGATAAGAATCGATGATAACAAGTTGCTGCAATTGCTTTTGCTTTATAACGCTTACCTTGTTTAAACAATTGTCGCGCTATAAAGATATTAATATAACCTTGCAATTCATCACGCTTATCCATTGATACACGTTTTTTCAACGTTATAACTAATTGACCAAAAAAGCGTCGATACTTTTCTTTATTAAACTGATGATTCGATTTATATACCGTATCAGCAATATCCAAAATCATTTTGTTTAATGTTACTGGTGTAATACCAATATGATAAAAACGTTTCATTATCATATTATGAATAAGAGAGTGCTCATTATTCTCAATAATAAATGTTAAATACGAATAAAAAGCACTATCACTTTTTGGATTATTCTCAAACGCTTTTGATAACGACGCTTGCTGCTTACTTTTTTGTTTTGCTTCTTCATATATTTCAGCCAACATTAAATTAGCTTTAAATAAATACTTCTTAGAACGCAATAATAACTCAAGAACAGGTATTGCTTTTGGTTTTTCAACCATTTGACAATACGCCATTAAGTTTTGTGGCATGATTTCGCTTTTATCATGTCGTTGATAAACCTTTTTGAACGTCATAAAGTCTTTTGCTTTATACAGCTCTTCCAACGTCATGTTTAACAGCATTCTATTTTTATATGTGCCAGTAAACGTTTGTGCTCGCTTGATAAAAGCAGCTTGTGACCCTTTTACTTCCGCAATGAGTTTTTCGATCAATAATGTTAAATTAAATGATTTTTTAATTAATTCATCAATATATCCATAATTGATAGGACTATTAACAATAAAATCAGGAAATAACTCTCTAGCATTTAAATCATCAACTTGAGAATCTTCATTTTCAATATCAACAATAAAAATAGGTCGCTTACCAAACTTAGCATTCGCTCGTGCGTTATCTACAATTTCAGCAATTACTTCATGCGAAGAGTAATGATATTCAATAAAATAATAATCATAGACAGGTAGATCTGATGCTTTCATGCCAAGATTAAAATTATCCGCGCTTTTAAAACCCGCTTTTTGAAAAAATTGACGAATTTGAGTACTGCGTTCACGTTTTTCAGTAAACACTAAAACATTCATTTGCGGAATACGTCTAATTAATTCGGCACTGCTCATTTATATTACAACTCTAATGAAAACAACAAACACAATATACCAACCTGTAAAAATCAAATTACAATAGTTTTAACAAACACAACACAGTCCGTTTGCATTTAACTCGTTACAGGAATTTCGCGCTACTTTACCACAAAGTAGCGCAAAGTTAGATCATTATATGTTAGTCAGTAGCGCTTGTAATGGATGCTTTAACTGCTGTCCTTCAAATCGCTTAACCTGACTACGGCATGAATAACCTGTAATCAAGCAACGTTCCTTATCCAAACTAGCTAGATTTCCTTTCCAACTTAATTCATAAATCGCTTTGGATGAGGCTAATTTTTCTGCCTCATGCCCATACGTTCCTGCCATGCCACAACAGCCAACTGGAACCGTATTTAATTGTAAACCAAAATGACTAAAAATTGCCCCCACTCCTTCTCCGCGTTCGGCAATTTCGTTTTTTCCGTACAATGGGCAAATAATTGCCAAGCTCTAGTATCAAATACTGTCGCTTTATCAAATGAGGATAATCGAGGATATAGCCATTCATGAACGGTTAACACAGCAAAATCACCACGCTTATCAGCTAAAATCTCATTATACTCATCTCGGTAACAAAGAACTAAAGCAGGATCCACGCCAACCATTGGAATATTCAACATAGCGACTTGATTTAAAAATTCACCGCTTGTTTTTGCAGTAGAAGCAAACTGCTTTAAAAACCCTTTAATATGTTGCGCTTTTCCATTTGGTTTAAATGGAAGTAACATTGGTTTCAAGCCTAAACGTTGAATTAATTCAATAAAATCACTGACCACTTCAGCATCGTAATAGCTCGTAAATGGGTCTTGAACGATGAGTACATGCTTCTGACGCTCTTTCTCTGAAAGTTCTGATAGCTGTTTCAAGTTAAACTCTGCAATATCATTTGTTCTACAACGCTCTTTCAATGTCGGTATAGACAGAAGAGGCATATCGACATAACCGAGTGTTTTCTTCGTAATACTTTTTGTTATTGATTGCTTTAAAACACCATTAATCAGTTTTGGCGCTTTAGCCATTAACGGCAACATAGTCTCAATATTTGCAACCATATAATCTTTCATCGGACGTTGATAACGACTGTAATAGATATTTAAGAATCGTGACCTAAAACTTGGCACATCCACTTTTATTGGACATTGGCTCGCACACGCTTTACAAGCTAAGCACCCCATCATGGCTTCATGAACTTCGTGAGAATAATCGTATTCTCTTTCTTTATTAAACGTGTTTTTAAGGCGATCTATGATCTGTTTAATTGATGGGCGCTTGGTTAATAACTCTTTTTCCAACTCAATGGGATCGATACCCTGCTCTGAGAGTTGACGTAACCATTCTCGAACTAAACCTGCTCGTCCTTTTGGTGAATGACGTCGATCAGCCGTCACTTTCATTGATGGACACATTGGCGAACTGGTTTCATAGTTAAAACAGAGACCATTACCATTACATTCCATTGCTTGATTAAAACTGTCTCTTACTTCTACAGGTATTTGGCGATCATAAAATCCACGCTTAGTGCCACTTACTTTAACCAATTCATCATTACTGTCTAATGGTGTACAGATTTTTCCTGGGTTCATCTTATTGTATGGGTCAAACGCCGTTTTTACTCGACGCAATTCCGTGAATAGTTCTTCACCAAAGAACTCTGGACCATATTCAGATCGGAAACCCTTACCGTGCTCTCCCCACATTAAACCGCCATATTTAGAGACCAAAGCCACAACTTGATCTGAAATAGTATGCATCAATGCTTCTTGTTCAGGATCACACATATCCAACGCTGGACGCACATGCAGAACCCCTGCATCTACATGACCAAACATGCCATAATTTAATTTGTGTGAGTCGAGCAATTCTCTAAACTCTTGGATAAAGTCCGCTAAATTTTCAGGTGGCACACAAGTATCTTCTGCGAAAGCGACTGGTTTTGCCGCTCCCTTTGTCGCCCCAAGCAGTCCTACCGCTTTTTTGCGCATCGTATATATTTTTCCGATACTTGCTACATCACTTGTTACTTGATAACCAATGATTCCTGCCGTTCCCGAATGCTGCAATGCTTCTAATTTTTCAATTAAAGTATTAACTTGCTGCTGTACCTCATCAAGATTAGCTCCGGCAAATTCCACCATATTTAGACCAAGCATTTCTTTATCTGGAACATCGGTGATCAGATCACTCACCGTATGCCAAACAATATCCTGCTTTGCAAAATTAAGAACACGTGAATCAATGGTTTCTACAGAAAGCGCATTCGCATCTACCATAAATGGTGCATTTCTTAATGCCGCATCAAAGCTGTCATATTTAACATTAATTAACGTTCGAGCTTTAGGTATAGGGGTAATATTCACCTTCGCTTCTGTTAAAAAAGCAAGCGAGCCCTCTGCTCCACATAAAACACGAGTAATATCGAATTCATCATTAGTGGTATCTAAGGCATTTTTTAAATCATACCCAGTCAAGAATCGATTTAATGGCGGAAATTTATCTTCTATTTTCTGGCGATTATCTCGACACACTTTAGCCGTAACATCTAAAACCTTACGTATTTTCTCCGGCTGTTTATCATCATCAAGTTCCGTATTTAAGCATTCTCCGTTTGCTAAAATAGCAGTAACTGCCAAAATATGATCAGATGTCTTGCCGTATTTAAGCGAACCTTGACCTGATGCATCGGTATTGATCATTCCACCAATCGTTGCTCGGTTACTGGTTGATAAATCAGGAGAGAAGAAAAAGCCATGAGGTCGAAGTGCATCATTTAATTGATCTTTAATTAAACCGGTTTGAACTCTCACCCACCCTTCCTCAATATTAATCTCTAATACCTGATTCATATGACGAGAGAGATCAACAACAATTCCTTGCGTTAAAGATTGTCCATTTGTCCCCGTACCTCCACCACGTGGAGAAAACTGAATAGTTCGATACTCTTCTTTACTTGCCAAGGTCGTTAGACACTCGACATCTTTTGTTGTCTTTGGAAGTAAAACGGCTTGCGGCAATTGTTGGTAAACACTGTTATCTGTTGCAACAGCTAAACGACTCGAATATGTCGTTTCTATATCACCACTAAAATCAGTACGGCTTAATTGCTCTAAATAATCTACAACTTTTGGATCAATCGTAGATTGAAATTGTAACGCTGGTAACATTGCTCCATGCTCCTTAACTCGCTGATCCCTCAGCTCTATAATGTTGTTCTATACACACTTTACAACATCTCGATTGGATAAAACATCCGGTATATGCTATATCCGATAAATATTTGCCGCTTTAAAGGCACATATTTTGCTTTGATAATTATTATCTGTGACATTTTTAATAGAGAACGCTATGAAACCAGCAATAAGAAAATCAAAAATAATTACGACGGACGATATCCTATTAACCTTATGTCGCTCAATGTCAGGAGTGTTAAGTAAAGCTACTCAAAGCTCTGTAACCTATTCTGCTATGGTACAAAAGATCACTAAAACAAGTTTAAAACCAGATTTTGGCTGTTTTGTTTTATTTGATGGTGGTTTTTCTGGTCTTGTTGTAACTAACTTCACTAAAGACGCTGCATTAGAACTATATACAAAATACATGCGTAATATGGGCATGCCAGCTGAAGAATTAGCGATTTTACATACTTCTGATGAAGTGGGTGACGTGCTAGGTGAGCTAATGAACCAAATCGTAGGTGATTTCACAGGTCAGATCCGTAAAACACTACAAACGACGATTTCTCAAAACCAACCTAAGATGCTGTCATTAAATAAACAAGTGATCTTATCGGTTGATACTAACCTAGATCGCCCACAAGCTCGTCGTGTCACCTTCACGACTGAAAATAATCACATTTTCTATCTTGAACTTGCTATGGATAAAACCGAATTTATTCAATTAGAAGAATTTGAACAAGAAGATGAATTCGATGCTGACGATCTATTAGACCAACATCGTTCCGCTAAGAAAGAAGAGAAAAAACAGAGCCTAATCAAGATTTCGATGACTCTTTATTTGATGAGTTAGGTATTTAATACCAACCTACATAAACATTTCATCCTTCCAAATAAAAAAACAGCCAATAATTAATATTGGCTGTTTTTTTATTTAAAATACGAAACTATATGCCTCTAGTAATACTGAAACATCTTTTGAATTTCTTTGTAGTTTTCCGTCTCAGTTAACGACAACATCAATAAAATTCGAGCTTTTTGAGGGTTCAATGTACCTGACGCAACAAAACCGTATTTCGCATCATCTATTTCAGCATCAAGCGTTGTTGAACCTGAACCAGTGCGAGCACTACGTACAACCACCACCCCTTCTTTGCTTGCTTTAGCTAACTCATCAAATACCGAGTGATAAATATTACCATTACCTACACCCGCACTCACGATACCATCATATTTTGCATCAACCATTGCTATTACAGGTAATGCTGATGCATTCGCATAGTTGTACACAATACCAACCTTAGGTAAGGTTTTTAACTTTGATACATCAAATTCAGCTTCAGTTGTATGCTTACGTTCAGGGCTACGTTGATATTGAACATCACCATTGTGAATATAGCCTAGAGGCCCAAAATTTGGTGATTGAAACGTATTTACAGACGTTGTATTGGTTTTGGTTACATCACGAGCATCAAATACCGTATCATTCATTGCAACCAGTACACCACGCCCTACAGAATCTTCGTCCGTTGCCGCAACAACCGCATTATATAAATTGACCGGGCCATCGGCACTCATTGCTGTTGATGGTCGCATTGCACCAACCAAAATTACAGGTTTATCACTTTTAACAGTAAGGTCTAGGAAATAAGCAGTTTCTTCCATCGTATCTGTGCCATGAGTAATCACAACACCATCAACATCATCTTGAGCTAATAACTCATTTACACGCTTTGATAATGTTAGCCATACCTCATCATTCATATCTTGAGAACCGATACTTACGACTTGTTCACCACTAATATCCGCAATTTCTGTCATTTGAGGTACAGCATGAATCAAAGAATCGACTCCAACTTTACCAGATGTATAGCTAGAACCTGTTGCGGATTGACCTGCGCCAGCAATAGTACCGCCAGTCGCTAAGATTTTAATATTTGGTAAATCATCAGCAAGACTGATTGAGCTAAAGCAAAGACCAGAAAGCAACATACCTACTGCAATGGCATTCTTTATCATGTTAGTACTCCATTATAAAAACAATTAATTACGAGAAAATAAAATTACATATTTTGACTTAATTCATCATATTCGCTTTTAATTAATGTACCGTGATAACAATCACAACTATCATGTCCACACAGAGCAATATTAGATTTAATTTT
Source organism: Aliivibrio fischeri (assembly GCA_038993745.2). Lineage (NCBI taxonomy): Bacteria > Pseudomonadati > Pseudomonadota > Gammaproteobacteria > Vibrionales > Vibrionaceae > Aliivibrio > Aliivibrio fischeri. Next base: position 1,727,183 of record CP160629.1, read on the forward strand.
TGTAAATCAACAATTTACAAACACAATAAACCACAAACCACACATTCAGAAACATGGTAATTACATAGTGATCTGCATCATTAAAATACACATTAACGCCTGAACTTTCCTACTCATCATTTCACTCTATTTCTTTCAAAACCTAGCAGAGAAAGGTAGAATATCGCCCCCGAAAAAAAGAAAGGTAAAGTCATGTCATCAACAAAGCAAAAGGCCCTTAAAAAGATAGCTAAATGTCTTGAGCTCGGTAATTCAGCAAATGTGAATGAAGCCGCTCAAGCCATAAAAATGGCTCATCGCCTTATGCTTAAGTATGGCCTTGAAAAAGATGACATCGAATTTATCAAGATGGGTAAGACACAAAGTATCCATCTGCTTCCTGCTAATGTAGGCAGCAATATATTAAAAATCATCCGTGGTATTAATACCCGTTTTGGTGTCGAAGCCGTATTACTTAATCATAAAGGCTTAAAGAAAGTTGAATTCATCGGCTCGGCAGATCGTGCTATTTTTGCAGCTTTCGCATTTGACATCGTTTATCGTGAAATGAATGAACAAACGGGACAATTTAAAAACAGCTTTGCAGGAACGGGCACAGGACAGTTAGAAGTCACCAAACGTGTAAATTCATTTTTAGCAGGCTGGATTGAGGGCGCATTAGAAAAATTACCTGTGATCGCCCCTGATGAAGACTCAGCAAACAAAATTAATGACTACATTGATAAAGAATTCAAAAATATAGACCGCGAAACGTTTAAACAGCAATTAAAAGAGGCGATGGCTAATATTACTGCTGATTACGAAAAAGGTTTAAAGAAAGGTCGAACTATTTCAGTTAACCGCCCTGTCGCAGGTGCGCAAGCTCCAAAACTTCTGAAGTAATACTTTGGTAGCAAATTTGTTAAAAAATTGATGGTACTTTGATTTAAATCAAACGAATGCTCTAGATTGCACGATACCTTTAAGTTGTTAAGCAAATGTTGCAAGGAGCAATTATGACATTACTAAGAAACCCAAAATGCTATACGGATGTGTGTATTGATGGAAAGTGGTACCACTATGATCACTGTGGTACCCAAGTTTATATGCTAAAAGGCGGAGCTGAAGCGTTTTTTGAATTAGATTCAGAGCCCGTAACTGAAAATGAATTAATTGAACAAATTAAGCAGTTTGGCTAATTTTCAGTTTCACCGCATCATGGCAACAACGAATTGTCTGTAATAGAAAAGGAGTCTGACTTTTGTTACAGGCAACTTGATTGATCGATAACAACATACTTCCAGAACTTAAATTCAATGCATCAGATTCAAGCTGAGATGCAGGAATAATCCCTACCTCTATCTCATGTTTTTCCGAATCATATTCAAAGCTATTCAATAATTGAGTTAGTACGTCCGTTTGTTCGTCATGACTTAATAATATCGTCATTTCCTCTGGAATATATCGGTACTGAACCGCTACCCTTCTTCCATCAATATGGATAAGAGAAACTTGTTGTTTGACGTAAGAAAATGGAGACAACTTTAAAACGGTCAGCATTTCTTTTGTTGCTAACAATCGATGAGAAGAAAGCGCCTCAATTCGGCAATTTCTTTTCTGCTCCTTACACGTTTCCGCAATATCAATACATTGCATAGGATTAAACATTAACTTAGCCGTTGATACAAACCAGCCTCTACGCTCTTCTTTGTATATTTTACCTGATAAGGCTAAATGATTAAGAGCTTCACGTAGTGTAATGCGTGTTGTAGAAAATGTTTCAGCTAGCGTTCTTTCTGAAGGCAACTTTTGTCCAGCCTCAAACATGCCAGTATCAATTTGCTCTTCTATTGCATCTTTAATCGTTAAATACTGCATTAATAAACCTATAATGTAGGAACATATACATCATTTGCTAAATAATGCTGAATATTTGAATCACTGAATAATTGGCCTTTTTTCACTAAAATGGTCACTCGGATGTTTTCAGCGTTTGCTTTATCCAAATAATCCGCCATCTCTTTTTCAGAGCGAATATAAATACGCTCCGCATCACGACGGCAAAGCTCAATGAATTCAGCAGGACAACTTTCAAAAGCAATAACCCATTCTGCTTGCTGCATTAATCGCAGTGCTTTTAGAGTCAGCATTTCAGTATCCGAATTATACTCAATCCAATTCCGTTCAGACTTAATTTGAACATCAACCGTTAATGCTTGTTGAAATAATGCTTCTAATTCATTTCGAGTATTTATCTTCTCGATTTCGGGCAATCGCAAAAAGGTTTCCCAAAATTTTCTTCTCTCATCAACAGTTTTAAAATGCTGTTTAATAAGATTTCGCTTATCAGCACCAAAGTCCGCTAACATGGCAACTTTTGTTGATAACTGAGTTTCAAGCTGTTCTCTAATAATTCGGATTAATACCGGAGATGCTCCACCACTTGAAATAGCGACCTGAACACGACCTCGATTGACCATTGATGGCGTTATAAAATCACAATATTCCGTATCATCAACAACATTTACTGGAACGCCAACGTCATGTGCATCAGCATGTACTTGGTGATTTAAATCTGAATTGTCTGTTGTTGCCCATACTTGTACGTAATCATTACTTAATAAGTTTTTATGATAAAAACCCTTTATATATTCAAGCTTCCCTTCTTCTACGTATTTCATTAAATAAGCTTTAATTGATGGTGCGACAACGGTAATACTTGCCTCAGCTTGCAGCAACATATCTATCTTACGACAGGCTACTTCACCACCACCAACAACCAATACTGGTCGCTTTTTAATATCCATAAACATGGGAAAATATCTCATTACAATCCGCTTCCTTAATATCTCTTTGAATATACAGCTTTAATATACCTTGATTTTAAAAAATAAGGTATGCATTCAGTAAACCATGATTGTTTAGTTAACACATTCAAAATTTATAACAATTAACAACTTTACAACAAATACACTCATTAGACCTGATCACTATGACCACATAAAATCAAAAAAGCAGTGTTTATCACCAGTAAATATGAAAATAAACCGATAGTTCAACTGGTTTTTACATTATCCTGAATTTCACAAATTGTTAACCTTTAGTTATCTTTAAATACAGTTGCTTAAAAATAAAGCAATCATTCTATCTAACGGCTAACTCAACGCAATAGATTGAGATAAGCCAGCTAAATTACGCACAACAAGGAAGAACACAGATGAAATTTAAAACAACTACACTGTTTGCTGCTATTGCTACTTCTGCGGCACTTTTATCAGCTCCAGCACTCGCTGCAAGTGGAACATTAGAAAAAGTTCAAAAAAATGGATATTTACAATGTGGTGTGAGTACTGGTTTACCTGGTTTTTCAAACCCTAACTCAAAAGGTGAATGGGAAGGTATCGACGTTGAATTCTGTCAAGCCGTCGCAGCTGCCGTACTAGGTGATAAATCTAAAGTAAAATACGTACCTTTAACAGCCAAAGAGCGATTTACAGCTCTACAGTCAGGTGAGATTGATGTGCTTTCTCGTAACACTACATGGACTTTACACCGAGACACTTCTTTAGGCCTAAATTTTGTCGGTGTAAATTACTATGATGGTCAAGGCTTCATGGTTAAGAAAGAGCTTGGATTAACGAGTGCAAAAGAACTTGATGGTGCATCGGTTTGTGTTCAATCAGGTACAACTACCGAGTTAAACCTTGCTGACTACTTCCGTAATAATAATATGGAATACAAACCAGTGGTTTTTGATACTGCAGCACAAACATCTAAAGGTTTTGATGCCGGCCGTTGTGATGTTCTTACCACCGACCAATCTGGTTTGTATGCTCTACGCCTTAATTTAAAAAACCCTAAAACCGCTCAAGTTTTACCAGAAATAATATCAAAAGAACCCTTAGGTCCGGTAGTTCGCCAAGGGGATGATCAATGGTTCAACATTAATAAATGGGTTTTAAATACCATGATCAATGCTGAGGAATACGGTATCAGTTCTAAAAATGCTGACCAAATGCTGAAATCGAAAGATCCAAACATTAAACGTATTCTTGGTGTTGATGGGCCAAAAGGCAAAGGATTGGGAATTCGTGATGATTGGGGCTACCAAGTGGTGAAACAAGTCGGTAACTATGGCGAAAGTTTTGAACGTACCGTAGGTGAAGGTTCTCCATTACAAATCTCTCGTGGCGTCAATGCACTTTGGAATGCTGGTGGCTTTATGTATGCAGCACCCATTCGTTAATCAACTCATAGTCTAATTATAAATATAAAAACACAATTTATGGGGTGAATCTTCACCCCTTTTAATAAATGGATTTAAGGTTGTAGTTGTATGTCATCTAAAAATAAAAACATCTTATATAATCCAACATTTCGTGCGATTTTATTTCAAGTGATAGCCGTTGCTGCACTTGTCTTTTTTTTCTACACCATAGTTAACAATGCATTATCCAATTTAGAATCTCGTGGTATCGCAACTGGCCTTGGCTTTTTAGATCAAGAAGCCGGCTTTGGTATCGGCCTTTCTTTAGTGGAGTACGATGAAACATACAGTTATGGTCGCACGTTTGTTGTCGGATTATTAAACACCGCTCTTGTGTCTGTCCTTGGTATCTTATTTGCTACCGTTTTGGGCTTTACTATTGGTATCGCACGACTCTCAAGTAACTGGCTAGTTAGTCGATGTGCCGCAGTTTATATTGAGACTTTCCGAAATATCCCTCTTTTATTACAAATTTTCTTTTGGTATTTCGCCGTCTTACAAGCACTTCCCTCTCCTAGACAAAGTTTAAGTTTAGGTGAAAGTGTTTTTTTAAATGTTCGTGGATTATTTTTTCCAAGTCCTATTTTTGAAGAAGGTTCGAACTTAATTGGTATCGCTTTTATTACCGCGATTGTATTTATTTTATTTTTATCTAAATGGGCAAAAAACAAACAGCGCATTACAGGGCAGCAAACACCCGTATTACGTTACTCTCTTCTTGCTCTGTTTGGTTTACCCACTTTAGCCTATTTTATTTCTGGAATGCCAATATCTATTGAATATCCAGAATTAAAAGGATTCAACTTTCGTGGTGGTATTAGCATCATTCCTGAATTAGCTGCATTGGTCGTTGCTCTTAGTGTATATACCGCCTCTTTTATTGCTGAGATAGTTCGTTCGGGTATCAATGCCGTGAGCCATGGTCAAACAGAAGCAGCGATGGCACTTGGTTTACCAAGAAAACGAACCCTTAAATTGGTCGTTATTCCGCAAGCGATGCGAATCATCATTCCCCCTCTCACTAGCCAATATTTAAATTTAACTAAAAACTCATCCTTAGCAATGGCAATTGGTTACCCTGACTTAGTTTCGGTGTTTGCAGGAACAACACTAAACCAAACAGGTCAAGCTATTGAGATCATCACAATGACCATGGCGGTGTACCTAACACTAAGCCTATTAACCTCATTTTTGATGAACATTTACAACAGCAAAGTTGCATTGGTTGAGAGGTAATTATGAATACACATCAATTTCAGCCAGATTTACCACCACCAGCTAATACCGTTGGTGCAGTAACTTGGCTTAAAAAACATTTGTTTAATGGCCCAATTAACTCCATTCTAACTCTTATTATCGCTTACCTTGCAATCATCGGGTTATGGAATGTGATTTCTTGGGGCTTAATTAACGCTGATTGGATTGGCACAACCCGTGATGCCTGTTCTAGTGAAGGCGCTTGTTGGGTGATGATAAGCGTTCGCTGGGACCAATTCATGTATGGTTTTTATCCTAGTGATGAATTGTGGCGTCCACAGCTATTTTATGGGTTATTAGCGATTTTCGTTGCACTACTAGCTTATGAACACACACCAAAGAAATTTGCGATTTGGTTAGTTTTTGTAAATATTTTTCCTATCTTCGCAGCCTTTCTTCTTTATGGCGGTGTTTTTAGCTTACCGGTTGTAGACACTCACTTATGGGGCGGATTACTAATAACTCTCGTAATTGCCATTGTAGGTATTGTCGTTTCTCTTCCTATTGGTGTTGCACTGGCACTTGGTCGACGTTCAGAAATGCCTATCATTCGAAGTATGTGTACGGTGTATATCGAAATCTGGCGTGGTGTACCACTCATTACCGTGCTTTTCATGGCTTCCGTTATGCTTCCGTTGTTTTTATCAGAGGGAATGGAGCTAGATAAACTCTTTAGAGCATTAATTGGTGTTGTTCTATTTAGTGCCGCTTACATGGCAGAAGTTGTCAGAGGGGGCTTACAAGCGATTCCTAAAGGTCAATACGAGGCTGCAGACGCACTTGGTTTAGGGTACTGGAAAAAGATGCGCTTAATCATTTTGCCGCAAGCATTGAAAATTACGATCCCTTCTATTGTTAATACCTTTATCGGTTTATTCAAAGACACCAGTCTGGTTCTTATTATCGGGATGTTTGATGTGCTAGGTATTGGTCAAGCCGCAAATACCGACCCTGAATGGCTTGGGTTTTCAACAGAAAGTTATGTCTTCGTCGCTTTGGTTTTCTGGGTGTTCTGTTTCTCTATGTCAAGATACTCCATCTACTTAGAAAATAAACTTCATACAGGTCATAAGCGATAATTAACAGAATTCAAGGAAGTAGCAATTATGGAAAATCAACAAGATTATATGATTCAACTAGAAGACATGAACAAATGGTATGGTCAATTTCATGTTTTAAAAAACATTAACTTAAAGGTTAAAAAAGGCGAAAAGATCGTTATTTGTGGGCCTTCTGGTTCTGGAAAATCAACAATGATCCGCTGTATTAACCGATTAGAAGAGCACCAAAGAGGACACATCTTTGTTTCTGGTACAGAATTAACAGAAGATCTAAAAAACATCGAAGCGGTAAGAAAAGAAGTTGGAATGTGTTTTCAGCACTTTAATCTCTTCCCTCATCTAACAGTGCTAGAAAACTGTACTCTCGCTCCTATTTGGGTGAAGAAAATGCCTAAAGCTGAGGCTGAAGCTCTAGCAATGCAATATCTTGAACGTGTAAAGATCCCAGATCAAGCAGATAAATATCCCGGGCAACTCTCTGGTGGACAACAACAGCGTGTTGCTATCGCCCGATCATTATGTATGAATCCACAAGTGATGCTATTTGATGAACCAACTTCAGCACTTGACCCTGAAATGGTTCGAGAAGTATTAGATGTAATGGTTGAACTGGCAAGTGAAGGCATGACAATGCTGTGTGTTACACACGAGATGGGCTTTGCTAAAGAAGTGGCAGATAGAGTGATATTTATGGATGCTGGTGAGATCATAGAAGAAAACAACCCTGTCGATTTCTTTGAGAACCCACAATCGGATCGAACTCAATTGTTCTTAAGTCAGATCTTGCATCATTAACTTTTAAATACTAAATCCTCAAGTTAAAGCAGTGATCGTTTAATTACTGCTTTTTGTTACAGATGCTTACAAACTACATCTGCTAAGTTAATGTACTGATGTAAAATGGTTTCCAGCTCAATTAATTCAAACCGAAAGTCAATTCTATCTTGATTTTTGGAACTATAAGCGCCATAACTGTCTATATAATTATGTCAGTACATTCCAAGGGGAATACGATGAATAATCAAATGTTCAGCCAAACTCATACGCAAGAGTCGGCTCTACAAACTAACAAAGTATTACGTAATACTTATTTCTTATTATCAATGACACTACTTTGGTCTGCGGTAGTTGCTGGTGTTTCAATGGCAATGAACCTACCTCGTCCAGGTATCATCATCATGCTTGTTGGCTTCTACGGCCTACTTTTCTTGACGGAAAAGAACCGTAACAACAACATGGGTCTTGTATTTACGTTCCTATTTACAGGCTTCTTAGGCTACACCATTGGTCCAATCCTTAACATGTACATTGGTGCCGGTATGGGTGATGTGATCTTAACTGCACTTGGCGGTACTGCGCTTTCTTTCATGGCAGCATCTGCTTATGCACTAACAACTAAGCGTGACCTATCGTTCCTTAACGGTGTATTACTAGCTGGTTTTGTTGTTCTATTAATTGGTATGGTAGCGAACATCTTCCTACAAATGCCGTTATTACACCTAGCAATGAGTGGTATGTTTATTCTGTTCTCAACAGGTGCAATCTTGCTAACAACACAATCAATCATTCGTGGCGGTGAGACAAACTACATCTCAGCAACGATTACGCTGTATGTTTCTATCTACAATATCTTCATCAGCCTACTAAGCATTCTTGGTATCATGCGTGATGATTAATCGATAATATCGAATAAAAAAAATGCCAGTCAATCGACTGGCATTTTTGTATCTATGGTTTCTATTATTGTACCAATCACAGTGACTAGGTATTAATTCACATACATAGCACATTCATCATCAATATCTTCTGGTGGAAAATAGTTTTCTCTCACGTAGAATTTATTTAATAACTTAATCACTGAATGTTTCTTTACTGGTTTTTCTTCCATCAAACCATGTAGCTTTCTCGCTACATTTTGAATGCTTAACAAGTTCTCTAAAGGCAATATTGCTTCTAGCTCATTCTTTAAATCATGCGCATCTTCGTTATGGTTCGCTACCGCTAAATAAGCCCAAATATAAGCTACTGCATTATGAGATGAAGATACCTTTTGATTATATTGAGCAGCTCTGTATTGTGATTCAGGCGCTTTAAGTTCACCACCACGTTCTGCCCAATAGATAGCCTTATAAACGTTTTTCTGCGTCCCTATTCCATGGTAATAACAAGAGCTTACTGTTGTCATTGCTTTAGGATCATCTTGATAAGCCGCTTTTAGCATCCAATAAAATCCTTCAGGATGTCCATCTTGTTGCTTTTGATACCATTGCGCTAAAAACAATTGAGATTCTAAATGGTTCTGTAATGCCAATTTAGTAATGGTTTTCGTTCCTAACTCTATGTCTTTTTCACAACCAGTACCTGTGAGATACAATTTACCTAGAGTTAAAGAAGCACTGATATCACCTTGGCTATCACCAAGTCTAGCCGCCCAGTAATCCGACTTTTCTGTTGCTTCAGGATCGTCGTAATTATCATCATATAAACGCACTAGAGCGTAAAAGGCTTGTTGGCTATTTTGTTCAGCCGCTTTTAAGTACCATTTAATCGCACCATTTTGGTCAACCAATTCAAGATCAGCCCCTAAAGCTAATTGGGCTGTTATATTTCCATTTTTTGCTCGTTGAATTTTGTCCTTTTTATCCGCTTCATCATCAAACGGAACCACTGGAGACTTATGACTACTTTGTTGATTTTGTCGAATCGTTAACTTTTTTTTCTTTTCTGTAGTTTGAAAGTGTAGAACCATCAAAATAAGGCACACAACACTACAAAAAAATAAGAACCAATACATATCTATATCATCGAAAAGGAATACGTTTTTTTGAGGCCTTATTCTAATGATTTTTATTCAGAATGAGAACGAATACATGATAGCAAAACAGTAATTAGGGCTATTTTTTATAAAAAAATGCGACAAAAATAAATAAAAAAAACATATTCAGTTTTTATTCAATATTCCTAGCTTTGTGACTGGTTTTTTTCAATAAGTTAGCTAAGGTATAATTAAAATTATTATTTATTTGGTTAGTATGAAAAAACTCTATCGTTACGTTTTATTTACTTTTTTGTTGATATTCTCTCAGCTCAGTTTTGCCAATTGGGATCTCACTGACAATCAACCAATAGAGATTAGCGCTCAAGCGAAAAATATTGAGGCGGATATTCGTGCACTTCCTGAACAGCATTTCTTTTCAAATAACGATTATGCTCAAGTAAAACGATTACTTTCTACTACTATTTTACAGCAAAAAGAGCATGCAACCGCTCTTAAAGAGGCATTAGCCACTTACAGAGAAGACAGTAGCAACCAAAACTGGATTGCAGTAGAAACAGTTCATCAATCACTGACTTCACTAAACCTAAGTAAAGAGCAACTGCTTAAGCTAACGAATAGTACAACACGAGAACAATTAACTGGTTTTGGTCCTTATGGTGTTACCCAATTTTATTCTGAGTTATCCATTACCAAACTCAATATCGAATATTATCTACATTACCAAATTCGTAGTTTTAAAAACCTACTAAAAGACTTAACCATTTCACCAGTTCCAATTATTAGTGTTATTTTTAAAGTGCTTTGTGTATTCTTTATTTTTAGTTGGTGGATGAAAAACAGCACTCGACTTATCAACGACTTTAAAACATCAAAATTAGAAAACGGCTCTAAACCGAATTTCTTTATTAGAAGTATTTGGTATTTAACCCGTGCTCATAAAGCAATAGCGTGGTTATTATTAATCACGGTCACATTACGAATCGTATCCACATTACCAAGCCTACAACACTTAATATTCTTAGAAATCTTCACTTGGTGGATTTTAGGTGGTTCTATTGCTGTTAGCTTTATTCTTGAATTTATTTATCGCAATAGTAAACATAACAAAAAAGAAATTATCGCTCTTCGTTTATCGACGGTTCGCCATTATGTTTGGGGGATAATTGTTGCAGGCGTAATTTTACAAATATCCTCTCGTACATTAGGACAAGGTACTATCTATGCGTGGATAAACTCTCTAATGTATTTATTTTTTGTGCTCCTTACTATTCATACATTAAGAAAGTGGAAACCAACGGTTTTTGAAAGAATCGAACGTGTTGACCCTCTACCTCTATCTATTCAATGGGCGAAAAGAAATCAAAAGACTTTCCTTATTTCAATCGCTGCTACCGCTTGTGGCGCCGCTTGGTTATCTTGGCGAGCACTTCAACACTCGATTATTGCACTGTTATCGCAATACGCTGCATTTAGTCACGCATTGGCTTACTTATTCAGAATTGAAGTAGCTAAACAAACTGAAGTTGCACGTGAGCAATCCAATCTCGTTCGTGTTAAAGGTACGGCAGCATTTGATTACATTGCTCCTGGTTCTGAAGATTCAGAGCTTATTGAAGATTATGCTAAAGATGAAATGTCCGCCCTTTCACGTTACTTATTAACCGAAAGTCCTGCGGTATGTGTGCTATCTGGTGAACGTGGTGTAGGTACAACTACCCTTCTTAATCGTATTTTAAATAAAGTAAAAAACGCGACACCAATTTATATTAATTGCCCATACGATGGTTATTCTGCTTTGCTTCCTGAGCTGGCAAAACAATTAGGGTTAGATGAAGAATCAAGTGAGCGTGATATTCTTCAATACCTGCGTAACAGCGATACTTGTTATCTACTTGCGTTTGATAGTGCGCAACGGTTAGTAAAACCCAAAGTGAATGGCTTAGCCGATTTAATGAAACTGACTAATTTATTACGTCGAGCTCGTAAAAGTCATCGAGTGGTACTGGCTATTGAGAAATCGTGCTGGCGCTTTATTGACCGTGCTCGTGGTGAACGATTACTATTTGATTTAGTTACGTTTATGCCTAAATGGGATGAAAAGCAAATTGGTCAATTATTAGAGTCGAGAATTACCCTATCTGAAGGTCAACCTACAATTTCATTTGATGGCTTAGTGCTACCAAGACAGTGGGATGAAGAAAACCTAACAGAGGAAGAACGAGCGAGAAATGGATTCTATCGCATTCTTTGGGATTACTCTGATGGTAACCCTACAGTTGCACTTCGTTTCTTTAGATTATCACTTCACCGTGATAAAGACACTGATGCAATTTTGGTTCGTTTATTTAGAGCGCCGCACTCTGATGACTTAGAAACCATGCCAAAACCTATGTTGGCAGTACTTAGATCAATTGTACAGTTGGAGGTCGCCTCTCCTGCTGATGTATGTGACTGTAGCCGCTTAAGCATGGCTGAAGTTATCAGTACGCTTCGTTATTTCCAAAGTCGTGGCTACATTGAATGGAGTGATGATAAAGCAAGGATCTCTGATCACTGGTTCCGCCACATTACTAATGTTCTTCATCGTCAACATTTATTGGTGAAATAATATGCTTCGTATTTTTATATTTTTTATAACGCTCGGATTTGGTTCGCTCGCATTTGCTGAAGAAGCACAATCCATCGACAACTTACAGCAGTTCGCTAGTCTAATTCGTTGGAGCGGTGTTGCTTTCTCATTTGTTATCGTATTTGTTGCTTGGTTACTGTTACGCTTTACCCAATCAATTGTAGATGGAATAAGTAGTCAATTTGCTCAGCGTCGAATGTTGATGCAAAAACTGCAATCTTTCTTTCAATTCTTCATTTATATGTCAACGGGTATGGCTGTTTTCATGCTTAGCTTCCGTGTTGATGAGCGTGTGTTAGCACTAATCGGTGGTACGATTGCTGTCTCTGTTGGCTTTGCACTGAAAGACTTAACTGCATCATTCATTGCTGGATTAACAGTAATGATCGATCGCCCTTTCCAAGTCGGTGATCGCGTAACGTTTGAAGGTAATTATGGGGACATTATCGCTATTGGTTTACGTTCTGTTCGAATGCAAACTCTAAACGATGATATTATTACTATCCCTAATAACAAATTCTTAAATGAAGTTGCTGTAAGTGGAAACTATGGTGCATTAGATATGCAAGTTGTTATTCCATTTTATATTGGTATGGACCAAGACATTAATACCGCAAGAGATATTATTCAAGAAGCGGCATCTTCTAGTCGTTATATCCACTTACCTAAGCCTGTAGTTGTACTAGTGAAGCAAACCATTACAGATAATTATTTAGCCATTCAATTAACTTGTAAAGCTTACGTAGTAGATATTAAGTTTGAAAAGCTGTTCGAGACAGATATCACCTTACGTGTTATGCAAGAATTCAGAAAATCAGACATATTCCCGCCAGCTATTGCTGTTCAAAACAAATAGTTCTTCTATCAAAGGTAGCATGATAAATCATGCTACCTCTCTCTTTTCTCTCTTGAGTAATTAACTTATCGCTCGCCGTACTGTGCTTTTATTGCTAACATACAAACAATAATATTTTGTTAACTCGTTGGTTATGTAATGAAAATACTTTTAAAATCGTTAGTTATATCTGCTTCATTATGCTCACCTTTTGTTCTAGCTAACAGTGAAGCTCATAGTGATTATCTAAAAGGCACGGCTTATTTAAATCAAGATAACTATAAAGAAGCAATTACTTGGTTAACCAGTGCTGCTAATAATGGTTCTATTGAAGCACAAAACAAAATTGGAACTATTTATGCGAAAGGGATCGGTACTGAAGCAAACACACAACTTGCTACCCAGTATTTTTTGAAAGCCGCAGCAAACCAAAGTTCTATGGCTTACTATAACCTTGGTAAAATCTACGAATCAGAAGAAAAGTATTCAACATCTATTGATTGGTATAACAAAGCAATTGAAGAAAATAACAGTAATGCAATGAATAACCTTGCAGACTTATATCTTCATGGAAAAGGGCTTGTTCAAAATACTCATCAAGCAGAATTACTTTATATTCAAGCTGCTGAATTAGGTAATGCAACAGCGATGCGTAATCTTGGTTTCTTATACACTAACAATAAGGAAGTTAAACAAGACATGAGCAAAGCGTATTTTTGGTTTAACCTTGCTGCTGAAAAAGACTTCCCAGATGCAGATAAATACCGTGATTATACAGGTAAAAAGCTAAGTAAAAATAAACGCATTAAAGTTCAAAATGAAGCACTTGAATGGTTAGAACAGCATAATAGTTAATTTATAACCATAAGATAAGCAAACAAACAAGGCCGCATCAGTAATTCACTGATGCGGCCTTTTTAATTATCGTTTAGCGAACTTATTTTCTATTACTTTAGGTAGCCATGCGGCATAAACAAAAAGACCAAAAATAACAGTAAAATTACCGATCGTTCTGATTACCAACACATTCAGACTACTCGCTTCAACTTGTGTTAGTAAATAACTCACACCATATCTAGCAAGCATTACACTTAATACAATCGTTATAAGGGCGATTAGTTTTACTTTTGCATCCGTAATAACTTTAGGCTTAGAACACATAATCGCAGCGACAACACCCCAGCATATTGCTGCTGCGTATAGGTAATTTATATATGCCATAACAAACGCAATACCACTAATAACCGTACTTAGCAGTAACCAAAAATGTAAGCCCCCTATCACTTTGTATAATAAATCACCATGTTTTTTCTGCATATTTGAGAAATGATAGAAGACCATTCCTCCCAAACACAAACCAACAATGGCATCAGATACAAAATGAACACCGAGCCAAACTCGCGCTATTGACTGCCCTATAACAAGAATAATGAAAATGCATGCGTACCGTTTTAAGGTTTTTTCTGGTAAAGATAATCTTTTTAAAATTAAATAAAAGGTTCCGTAAATTACAACAGATAACATACTGTGCATGCTTGGCATACCAAAACCAACGGCTTCCGTTAATTGCAGTTGTGGTATATAAACAAAAGGACGTGGTAATCCTAAACCTTGCTTAGCTAATCCGGTTAAAACTATCGATAAAATAATGCCAAACAATAAGGTTAAAGCCGAATTTCGACCAAAATAAACCAAAGCAATAATAACGAAAAAGTAAAAGAAGCCTTCTTTACCAGTTTCGTTAATTAGAGTGAATATCGTTTTAACACTCAATGTAACAACTTGCGGTAATTGATCTATTTTCGCACGAAGTGACGAAAGTAACTCTAATTCAAACTGATGAATTTTAGGAGCCTGATCAACAAGGTTAGTTACCCATAATATTTTATTCTCTGCGCTCGTAGTATCTAAAGACCATTGCTGTAATAACGTCAATTGCTCAGGGTAACGATATTTATTTTCAGGGATCTTATACACTTCACTTAAATAAACCGCCTCGGTTTCTATACCGTAATGAGGAGCAAACCACGAAGGTATACGAAATAAGCCATTAATGGTTTCTAGATCAAACGCAACAATATCGGATTCACTTACACAACGAAATATTGCTGCTGTTTCATCTTCGATAAGCAACTCTTTAGCTGTAACAACTAATCCAGTTTCTTCCCATACCTCTCTTTCTGCTGCCTCTTGAGGTGTCTCTCCTCTTTCTTTATCAATGGTTCCACCTGGCAGTGATAATTTTCCAGTAATTAATTCTTCAACTAAAACGACATGACTGCCATCACCAATAACGCATACTGCACCTTTTGGTTGAACAATATTGGCTGATGCACTGTGCATTGAAAATAGAGATAAAATAAATACAAATATGTTAAATAGTGGCATTTTCATTCTTAAATTACCTATTCAATGGCTTGCGTAAATAATGAATATGCTCATTCAATCCTTGTTTATTATAAAATTCCAATGCCCCTTTATTAAAATTCCACACTTCGACAAAAATCTCTTTTACACCATAATCTTTTAATTCTTGCTCGATTCGCATCATTAATTGCTCAGCGATACCTTCGCGTCGATATTCTTTTTCAATATATAGTTCATCTATGGTTGCCATCATTACTGGTTTACTCACCGTTGAAATTAATTCGCAAAAATGACCAGTAATAAACCCAATAATAACGTCATCCATTTCCGCCACATACACCATACATTCAGGATCATCTAAATATCGAGCGATACTTTTCTCTTCTTCAATTTCAGAAGCTGTTTTGAATAAATCTGGACATTGTTGGTGATGTTCATCGTGTAATTTATACATCAGTGAATTTAAACAATAGAGATCAATCTCTTTTGCTCGACGGATAACTGGAGCCATGTAAATACCAAATAAGAAATGAGGCGTAATTAGAGCATGTTTGCTAAACAAAAAAAAGGCTCGGAATAATCAGAGCCTTGAATCATTGAGGTGCATAGCAATTTTATGAGTTATTTTAGAAACTATGGCTCAATTGAATAGCTGCTAACACAGCATTAGCGTGTGTGGTTGCTGTAACCGCTGGTGCAGGAAGTGATTCTTCAATGAACTCATGGACTTCAACATCCTCACCAATTAGATAAGTAAAGCCAAAATCAATGGCTGTATTTGAGCTCCAATTATATGTAAAACCAGCAGAAAACCACTGACGATCTGAATCAGGAATAGAAATCGACGTTAACTCATCAACAGGAGTTTGGTCGTACATATAACCCGTACGTAAAATCCATTTGCTATTTAGGTAATGAGTAGCGCCGATAGAATAGTGGTAAGAGTCTTTCCAGTTATATTCTTTAACGGTTGCACTTTCTGTTTCAATAGTATCGAATGCCGACCATCCCACCCATTGAATGCTGTAGTGAATCGCCGTTTTATCCGTAATCATATGAAAGCCTGAAAACTCAGCAATATCTGGTAATGGTAAATATACAGCATCATAACTTTGCTTCATAAAAGATACATCGCCTTCAGCCTCTATCTCTGGGCTATATTTATAGCTTAAACCAAAACGGTTACCTTCATTAACTTCGTATACCATACCAATATTAGCGCCAAGCCCAACACCTGTTGCTTGAATATCGACGGCTGTTGTTTTGACACCTTTATTTATCAAATCAACATCACCAAGTGGTGTATGCATTTTTACATTAACATTTCCATCAACGTCACGGTACAGGTCTCCCATACCATAAATAACATCAATGCCACCACCAAAACTTAAATGTTCATTAACGCGATACGCTAAACTTAACCCTAAGTTCATACTTTGAACTTTAGTGGTGCCACCAAAAATAGGGGCTGCATAATCTGACTCAAATTCAGTTCCTGTACCAAAATTTGAATATGCAGCGACACCAACTGCAAACTTCTCATTAACAGGGTGTATATAATAAAAGTTTGGAACGACTGCTGTGGGTGCGATACCATCTACATCATCAAGAGATACAACTTCAGAAGTTAAAGAGGCAGAACCAGGGATATAGTTCATTCCCGTATCCACAGATAAACTTCCACTTGGTTTATAATAAGTACCGTTTTTTACCGACACATCAGGCTTTACAACTGTCATACCGACAGAGATTGCATCTTTATCAAACATCATCATTGCTGCCGCATTTCGGCTTAACACTGATGCGTTATCAGCAATAACAGCCTCACCAGCAAATGCTCGGCCTAACCCAGTAGCTGAATGTTCATTAACTTGAAATCCTGCTGCCATAGATGTCGCACTAATAAATAAAGTACTTGTTGCAAGCAGCGTACGCGAAAATGTTGTATTCATAATTGTGTTATATCCACTTTGGACAAATCAAACCGAACTTTATTTAAAAGAAAATGTCTGAGATTTGCTGTGTTATTTTTTAGGAAAAAAAGTGTAACAGCATGTGTATCGTCAGAAATCTGACCAGTGTTTTTTTGACGGTTATTTTAAAATACCCTGACAATAGTTAATGTTTTTTAAACCATTTGTAACTAATACAAGGTGTTTAAATTATCGACTTTGTTATCAGATAGAGTGAATACTCTATTAAATTGCCTTTTTATTACTTTAGCTTGACTTGCCTATGCCACTGGCAGTTACACTACCCCTAATTCATTTACTATTTGATTTCATTATGACTTTTTCATTTTCACCTAAAAACAGAATTTACGAGCTCATTGCGCTAGGTTTCTTTTCACTAATGATGGTTTGCACTCTATTGTTAACCCCAAAACCTGACCTATTTACTCCATTATCAAATAATGTAAATGAACTACTCAATTTGTTAAGTAACTCTGCAGGAAATCCATTTTTTCTTGTCACCACTTTTGTTCTTTGCCTTATTCCTGTAATTAAACGCCTACCAAGAAAAAAATTGGCGTCGCTATATATGCAATTTGCTTTGTTGCTGGTGTTAAGTTTCGCTCTTAAAACAGGATTAAAATCAGTAACAGAAGTGCCTCGCCCATACAGCTATGCTCTCGCTGAAGTTGGACTAGTTGATAATGCTGCTAGCTTCTATCAATTAGAACCTGCGCTTAAAGATGAATTAATAGAACGTATCGCTTCAAAAGTGAGCCCTGCCAGAATCGAACAATGGCACGGCGAAACAAACTATGCGTTTCCATCTGGCCACACAATCTTCGTTGCTATCTGTATTTTATTTTGGGGGGATTCTTACTTAGACATAACCACTATATAACTGCAGGTTTATTACTTACTTGGGGGGTTGGTGTAGGATTCAGTCGTATTTGGCTTGGAATGCATTGGCCGACAGATTTAATGGGCTCAACAATTTTAGCTTCATTATTAATCTTTTGTGTACCAAAAATTAATTTTGAAAAGAATCATCAAGCAAATAATGCCGTAAGCTAAGTATCTAAATTACATAGAATACTCCATACCTTTTCACCGGCTGGATGTAACCTTGCTTGATAACGATACGCATAATATTCAATAGGAAGTCGCAGTGATTGGTCACCAATTATTGCGACTTTTTTCTGTGCTAACTCTTCTTGAATACTGTAAGCAGGCAACCAAGCGATACCTTGTTTATTTAGTACCAACACCTTCAGCATATCAGTCATAGATGAAGAAAAAATAGGCATTAAGTTCACTTGGTCTCTTACGATCTCGACCTGTCTTCCCATGTAAGATGTTGAACTATATGTTAACCAAGGCACAGCGCCTTGAGATATAAAATCATAAATAGGTTTTCCCATTTCATCACATGCACTCACAGGTAACAGCTCTGTTTTAGCAATAAGCTGAGACTGATAAGGTGGCAAACGTAAAATATCATCATCAAACGCTAATAATATGTCACATGCCCCCTCTCTTAACTCTTTTGTTGCTTCGTCTACGTCAATGGCTTCAACACTTAAAATCGGTTTATAGTCTCCCTCATTAAACGCTCGTTGTATCTTAGGTATTAAACTTGTAGCCAAAGAGTGTGCCGCTGCAATTTGAACTACATTCCCACCTAATTGAGATAAATCTGATATTTGGCTTATTCCAGCTTCAATCTGATTGACCAAGGTTCTTGCGGTTATTCGGAATAATTTACCACTTGGGGTTAACTCTATCGGTTTACTCTTTCTATCGACTAATTCAGCACCTACAGTATCTTCTAATAAACGAATTCTTCGACTGAATGCGGGCTGAGTGACATTTCTTAATTCCGCAGCTTGTGAGAAATTTTTCACTTTTGCTAACACTAAAAAATCTTCTAGCCATTTACTTTCTACATTCATTTCAACCTCATACAACCATTCTATTTGAGATAGTTATCACTATTCCGAAACTGCATTATCACCATTCTTTAAAAAATTTTATGTCGGCTAAGCCAAAATATTCGCTTAAATTATCAAGTTATTTCGCTTTTATGTTTAAAAAACATCAAGAAAGATATTTACCGAGAGAAACATCAAATTTCCAACCATTGCACTATGCCGATTTGGCATGATGAAACAATTCTTAGCATTTAACAAAAACCATACCGACTGACATTATTTATTTAGCTTATCCATCGCAAGATGAATTAAAGGAGTAAATATTATGAACAAGAAATTAGGTATTTTAGGCGGTATGGGACCTTTAGCAACGGTTGAGTTTATGTTGAAGATCATTAGTCAAACCCCTGCACATAATGACCAAGAACATATTCCGATGGTAGTAAGTAGCGTTCCACAAATCCCTGACAGAACCGCTTTTATTATGGGACATGGACAAGATCCTTACCCTGAATTAAAACACAGCTTTGAGCAACTTGAGCAATCTGGTGCTGAATGTATTGTTATCCCTTGTAATACCGCTCATTACTGGTATCCACAACTGAGTGCGACTAGCCATGTGCATACCATCAGTATCATCGATAGTGTTGTTCAAGAAGCGCAAACTCGTCGATATAAAACCGTTGGCTTATTAGCTACCACGGCAACAATGAAAGCAAGAATGTACCAACAAAAACTTAACCAATATCATATTGAGATCATTGAAACTGATGACACTCAACAACGTGATGTCATGCAGGGAATTTACGAAGTAAAAGCTGGAAATATAGAAAAAGGAAAAGCATTAATGCTACCAGTATTCGAGTCAATGCTCGCTCAAGGTGCAGAGGCTGTCATTTTAGGTTGCACTGAAATTCCAGTTGCTCTGGCAGAACAAAACCTCAAGCAACCACAACAATGTTTAGATTCACTGGAAATCTTAGCTAAGTGTTGCGTTGATTGGTCTTATGAAGAACAAACCGCTTTAGCAAGTTAACGATTTCTTCTTACTGAATTCACCGCCATGATGCAAAAAACGACAAGTAACAATAATGGTAATAACCAAAGTACGTATGTTTTAGCATTTAATGGCGGTTCATATAATACAAAATCACCAAATCGATGCGTCATAAAAGCAATCACTTCTTCTTCACTCTTTCCTGCTTTAATCTGTTGATACACAGTTAATCGTAAATCTTTAGCAATAGGTGAGTTGGACTCTATTAAGTTTTGATTTTGACATTGTGGACATCGCAAGCGTTTAGCCAGTTCAATCGCTTGCTTTTGTTGCTCTTGGGAGGTGAACTCAAATAATTCAACGCTCTCAATAACGTCTTTATCTGCAGAAACAAATAAGCCATTACTGCTATCTAATGCAGCGTTGACTGAAAACACACTCAATAAACAGAATAAATACAGTAATGATTTAAAAGAATGCTTCATTACTTTTCCTCAAAAAAATCAGCAAATTCACGTTGCCACTTTTCTTCATTCAACGCGCCAGTAAATCGATGTAATATCTTGCCATGTTGATCAATAACAAAGGTTGTCGGCGTTCCATAAACCCCTAAATCCATGGCTAAAATCCCTTGAGGATCATAAATAACAGCTTGATATGGATTACCAGTTTGCTCTAATACCTGTTTTGCTGCACTTCTATTATCACGGTAATCTAGACCAATAATTGGTATCCCTTGCTCTTTAAGTTGATGTAAAAATTGATGCTCTGTTTTGCATATTCCACACCATGCCGCCCACACATTAAGCAAGGTAAGTGAATCATTATGAAAAATAGATTCCGTTAAATACGTAGAGGCGTCGGTGACATCTGATAATTTAAAAGCAGGAACCATTTCCCCCACCATTGCTGTAGAACCTGAGGATTCCTTGGTTTCTAACCCACTTAATAACACAAAAAAAACTGCAATACACAAAATGATAGCAGTGAGAACCTTAGCTATTTGCTTCATGCTGTTTTTCTCTTTCTTTTAACCATAGCGAATACCCCTCCAACACACATTAACAATGAGCCAAACCAAATCCATCTCACGTACGCTTTATATTGCAATCGTAACGCAAAACTTCCATCTTTTAATTTTTCGCCCAGTGTAACGTATATATCGCCGTGCCAAAACCAGAGCATTGCCGGCTCACTCATGTTCATCACTCGTACTTGATAATGTCGACGTTGAGGGTGAACATTCGCTATTTCTTTCCCATTTTCATAAATACGTAAATTCGCTTGCTCTGCTGTATAATTAGCACCAACTAATAGCTCAGTCTCTTTATAATGGATATCATAATTCGCAAGTTTCGCACTCATTCCAGGCTCCATTTTTGCACTGGTTTCAAATGAATGATAACTGTTCATCGCAGCGCCAATCATAACCACAGCCACCCCAATATGCGCGATTGCCATGCTTATATTTTTACCTTTAGATCGTTTTATTTCCCACACCGTTCCAATAATAACG
This sequence comes from Aliivibrio fischeri, assembly GCA_038993745.2. Classification (NCBI taxonomy): domain Bacteria; kingdom Pseudomonadati; phylum Pseudomonadota; class Gammaproteobacteria; order Vibrionales; family Vibrionaceae; genus Aliivibrio; species Aliivibrio fischeri. The sequence continues at coordinate 1,748,753 of CP160629.1, forward strand.
GCAATAGATAAGATCCACACAATAAGAGGAATAACGTAAATACGATCATATTGAAGTGTATAAATCAGTATTCCACTAATAACTGAACTGCCAATGAATATGGCTGTATTTTTTATTGTTGCTATCTCTGCTTTCTTATTCCATTGCACAAAAATAGATAACGCCATCATACCGAGTGCAATAAGCGCCATTGGAACAAAAAGTAAATTAAAATAAGGTGCCCCTACCGAAATATTCCCTAACCCTAATATCTGAAAAATCATAGGATAAAACGTACCAAGTAATACCGTCATCGTTGCAATTGCGAATAAGCCACACAACACTAAAAATAGAAAATCACGACTGATAAAACGTTGGATAGGTTCACTGTTAATTTGTCTGCTTTTTACTGTATAAAGGCTAAAAGAGAACAACATTACAATAAACAAAATCAGTAATAATATGATGCCCCTTGTTGGATCTACTGCAAACGCATGAACCGACGTTAATACCCCTGAGCGAACCACAAAAGTCCCTAAGATACTCAAACAAAAAGTCATTAATGCCAAAATAATCGATGCTTTTAGTAATAGCTTTCTCTTATGACTAGCAATTAATGTGTGTAGTAATGCGGTGGATGTTAACCAAGGCAACAAAGAAGCGTTTTCTACAGGGTCCCAAAACCACCATCCACCCCAACCTAACTCATAATAGGCCCACCATGAGCCAAGACTGATCCCAGCAGTAAGCAGTGACCAAGCAAGCAATGTCCAGTTTCTCGCATAGCCGACCCATTTAGATGGCACTCTTTTCATCATTAATGCAGCAAGTGCAAATGAAAAGGTAGCAGCAAAACCAACATAACCGAGATATAGCAATGGGGGATGAAATATCAATCCAATATCTTGTAACATTGGATTCAAATCTCGTCCTTCTAAAGGCGTATTGGCATAAATAATAAAAGGATTAGATGCAAATAAAGTAAAGGCTGAAAAGATAACAATTAATCCATTTAATATTAAAAGAACTCTTACTAAATAAGATTGCTCAATGCTTTTTCTTTTTAATGTAATTAAGCCAACCCATAAGGTGAGTGTTAATACCCAAAATAGTAATGAACCTTCATGCCCACCCCAAATCGCAGCAATTTTAAAAAATACAGGTAATGCAGAGTTAGAGTGTTCGGCTATATATCGAATAGAAAAATCATCAATATAAAACCCATAACCTAAAGCAGATATGGATAAAATACAGAAAAGAGCCGTTAACAATGAAAGTGGGAAAATAGATACTGCCCAATTGTCTTCATTTCTAAAAATACCGTAACTTGCTGTCACACAAGCAACAGCAGACAACACCATAGTGGTTATTAACCAAAACTGTCCAATTTCAGCAATCATATTGCTCCATACATTTTTCACATAAAAGCCATGCTTATGCTCATAATTATTGGCATAAGCATGGCATTACCACATTATACGACCGTCATTTGTCCTGCATACAACACAAACGTACGAAGCATTAATACACCAATTAAACTTAATGATGTCACAACAAAAATAAACCCTTTACCGTGAGCCAATTCCTTTGGAGCAAACGCATTCAAGGTTAAAGGAGCGATCATACCTAAACCAATAACGCCAACCCAGAACCATGTGCCCCAAAAACCACCACCAATAGCAGCCCAAGCAGCAGCTTCACCTTGCCCTCCACTAAAGATTAAACCAGTAAAGAAGGTAACAAGTACGAACAACTCAAACAGTACAACAGGTCGTTCAAAGCTATGGATCCACTTCACCGAATGGCTATGGCTTGGTTCTTTAAAACCTAAAATACCAAACAGTAAACACGCCGCTGCACCAGACGATAAACTTGAGAACAAGAATAAAATCGGCAATACTGGGTTATTTAACATTGGATACGTTTGTAATGCTGATAATAAGAAACCGGTATAAGCCGCAAGCATAATAGCAAGCACAGCTAAAAATATTTCTAACGCATTTTCAAACTGTTCAATCTTAAGCAACATAGTATCGATAAAGCCAAACTTTCCTTTTAGAAAGCTCATGATATCCTTTCTAAACATTACGCCAAGCCAAGCAAATAGCACAGCCATATACACTTGGAATAGAATAACCCCCATCGACATCACGGATGTTGGGTTAAAGAAAATCATAATTTTCCAAAAAGAGAGTGGTTTGGTTAAGTGGAAAATCAAAATGGTTAAACCTGCAATAATGCCAAATGGCGCTAAAATTGCGGTTGCTTTGATAATGCCGTTATCTGCAGGGTTACCTTCAATCACTTTACGTTTTAAGTAAATCGATATCATAACCGCACCAGCAGACATACCGGCTAAGAAAAGGTAGATCGCAATGATCCAATCCCATACTAAAGAGTCGAAATTAAACGCTGCTTCCCATGCACTCATCTTAAATCTCCCCTTTTAAATATGGAATCTTATACAATTTAGGCTTGGTACCTAGATCCACTTTGTCACGGTATACCGGATTCGTATTTAATACGGCATTTATCTCGCTATTTTTGTCATTGAGATCACCAAAAGTCAGTGCTTTTGTCGGACAAGATTCAACACAAGCCGGTTGCTTACCTTCTGCTAAGTTTGTTTCACGGCAAAAATCACACTTATCTGCCGATTTAGTCACAGGATTAAAGAAACGGACTTGGTACGGACAAGCAGCCAAACAATAGCCACAGCCAACACATTTTTCGTTATGAACATCAACAATGCCTGTTGTTTCATCTTTATATGCCGCACCGGTAGGACACACCATTACACAAGGAGCATTTTCACAATGTTGACATGACTTACGAGTAAAACGGTATTCAACATCAGGAAACTCACCTTTGGGCTCACTACGGATGATTTCTAAACGTGTTACCCCTTCAGGAACACGGTTTACTTCTCTACATGCTTCCGTACATGCTGTGCAGCCGATACACACATTTTCATCATGAACCATACCATAACGCTTTGAACCATCTTCCATGGAATACGCTAAGGTTTTTTTACTGTTTATTAATGATGTTGTCGCTACACCTGTTGTAAAAATAACCGCACCTGAACCAGCTAAAAAATTTCGTCTAGAACAACTCATACTATTCTCCTAGCTTATTTTCTTTCTGATTAAAATCAGCGTGGCAATCAACACACATCTTAATCTTCGCTGAATGGTCAAAAGAAAGCACAGCTTCTTTCTCTCCATGAACGATATGACAAGATGAGCAGGTTAGGTTTTTAGCGTGAACGTCGTGTGTCCAACTATCTTCACGTAATCGATCTGGCGTATGACAATCAGTACATTGGCTATTAGCTTGTAAAATTTCATCAAACGAGAGGGTCACTTTTTCCGTGCCGACTTTTGATTGTGCTGCCGAATATTTTATAACTTGCGGTGCGCCTTCTCGGTGATCAGGCCCAATTGATTTATGACACTCTACACAATTCACATCACGTTTAAGAATCGCAAATGACTCTTCCCCGTGTGATCCTTTAAGTGTCTCTTTTTCGTCTTTATGACATTGTGTACACGCATAATCGCGATCACGAATTAATGTCACTTCATGTCGATTGGATGAGTTGGCCTCTACTTGGGGCGATTCATCCGCAGCAACATTCAGAGACAAACCATATAGACAAAATGCGAAGGTAAGCTTCAACATTGTGGCTATGGCTAATTTGACTTTGCCCATTTTATATCCTTCCCTTTCCATTCTATTTATCAAATTCATAAATAGTTGGATGAGTAATTGTTGTTAAAGAGCTAGTGCTCTTCTTTGGTATCAATTCTCATTGGATAGTTAGCCACAACGCTTAACAAAAACATTTTATAATTAAATGTGTCTAAATAATACAACTTATGTCTTTATTGTTACACTTATCTACTCCTTTTGTGATATAGACCCAGATACTTATATCTCTCTGTTATTTAAAGAAAATAAGAATCATTCTTAATAAAGACAATCACAAATAACACTTAAGAGGTATACCTCTTTAATGGTGATATTGATCACTTATGTAACTTGATGTAAATCAACTCCTATATTGATGTAAAAATTAATACCTCTTAATTAGTATATAATTTACCTGTTTCCAATTCTGATTGATGGTCGCTTTCACAACGCTTGGCTAATTAATTAAAAGAATATTGGAGATACAATAGTGAAAAAGCAATGGACCCGTCGTTCAGCCGCTGCAATAGCAATGGTGACTACTTTATTATTAAGTAGCCACAGCTTCGCTGCCTCTGAAAACAATGAACGAGTTGACCCTCGTAATGAAGCCTACGCAAAAGATCATGCCGATCAATATGATTCATGGCGATCTACCTCTGATAGTGTACAAATCGAAGATGCATTAGCTGAAGATCCTAATATGGTGATCTTATGGGCTGGCTACGGTTTTGCAAAAGACTACAACAAAGCTCGTGGACACTTTTATGCTGTCGATGATGTAAGACAAACCCTTCGTACTGGTGGCCCAACCGATGAAAATTCAGGTCCGATGCCAATGGCATGTTGGAGCTGTAAAAGCCCAGATGTTGGTCGAGTTATCGAAGAACAAGGCGAAGATGGTTATTTCTCAGGAAAATGGGCTCGCTTAGGCAGTGAAATCCAAAACCCTATCGGCTGTGCAGATTGCCATGATACTCGTAGTGAAGAGTTTAAAAATGGTGGCCCTGCTCTTGCCTTAACTAAACCTCACGTTGAGCGTGCAATGGATGCCATTGGTAAACCTTTTGGTGATCAATCTCGTCTTGATCAACAAGCTGCGGTGTGTGGTCAGTGTCACGTAGAATACTACTTCACAGGTAAAACTAAAGCCGTAAAATTCCCTTGGGACAAAGGCACTACCGTTGACGAAATGGAAGAATACTATGATGAGATCGACTTTAAAGACTGGACTCACAAAGTATCTAAAGCGCCTATGTTAAAAGCGCAGCATCCTGGTTATGAAACATGGCGTGATGGCATTCATGGCAAAAACAAAGTGACTTGTGTTGACTGTCATATGCCTAAAGTAACCAAAGAAGATGGCACGGTGTACACAGACCATAAAGTAGGCAACCCATTTGATCGTTTCGAAGATACCTGTGCAAATTGTCACACTCAATCTAAAGAAATGCTTCAAAGTGTTGTTGCAACCCGTAAAGCACAAGTACTTAAAATGAAACTGACTGCGGAGCGTCAAATTGTTGCAGCTCACTTTGAAGCTGGTGCGGCATGGAATGCAGGTGCTACTGAAAAAGAAATGACACCAATCCTACAAGACATTCGCCACGCACAATGGCGTTGGGATTATGCGATTGCTTCGCATGGTGTTCATATGCACGCACCAGAAGTTGCTCTAGAAGTGTTAGGTACCGCTGTCGATAAAGCAGCAGACGCTCGAACTAAACTTGTGCGCTTACTTGCGAAAAAAGGCATTACAGAGCCAGTAGCTATTCCTGATATTTCAACGAAAGCTGCAGCACAAAAAGCATTAGGAATGGACATGGAAGCGATGAAAGCTGAGAAGAAACACTTCTTAGAAACCGTTGTTCCAGAGTGGGAAGAACAAGCAAAAGAACGTGAAGCCCGAGATTACGAACCAATGTAATTACGACTAGCTTAAACAGGTAGTAATAAATAAAAAGCCGACAGTTAAGTCGGCTTTTTTTATGTTTCTTATTTATTAGTACAACTTATAAAGTTTAATTACGGCGTGCGTGCATTAACTGCTTGGCTTCATTAATTGAGTTAATAATTGTCACTCGATCAACATCAACTCGCTCAGAATCTAAAATTTTCTGCCACGCATTAATGGCCTTCTGGTAACGGAAAGTAACAAAATGATCAGAAGCAATTAATGTTAAAGCGGCTTGATTATATTCATCAAGAACTAACGCTTTCTTAAGTAACTCTTCTACTTCATCGCTCATAATCTGAGAATGTAAATAATACTGAGTCGTCGCTTTTGCTGCATATTGATTGGCTGTTGGCTCTTCTGTTAAACGAATTGCGTATCCAAAGCAGATATTCGCATTGTTTAATTCACCATTCAGTAGATAACCCTGCCCTATTTCAAACCACAATTCAGCGTCATTTGGGCTCTGTTTCAGTTGGTCCTCTAAATAGCGCATCTTATCTTCATAAGAGAGAGGACCTAGTGGCTCTGTAATTAACTCATTCTGTACTGCGTATTTTTCTGGTCTTAACCCTGAAGAAAAGACAACAATCACACTGACTACAACAACAAATATCATCCATACAGGATTCAAAGAAGCAGCATTTCCACGGCTATAAAACCACCATAATACTGCACCAATAAGAACAAAGCTTAGCAACATCGTTATAATCATACTGAGTACCCAAATAAAAAATCGGCCAGATCGTAATTGAAATCATCATTTTTCGCAATGATCGCCATCATAGATGGCCTTTCTCCAAACATAAAAAAAGCTTCTTGATCACAGAAGCTTTAATTATTACGTAATAAATAGCACTGGCATTAATTTGGCGGCATTAGTTTAATACCAAGACCAATTCGGGTTTGATCATGATTATAATCAATCAAAGTTTCTCCATACCCTTTCCATGCTTGAACGTATAAACCAACAAATTTATTGACGTTTAATGTGTAACCAAGCTCAGCACCACCTTTATCGGTTTCGAAATTATAATGGAAACGAGTACTGAGTGTTCCAATATCATTACCGACAGAAGCCCAAACATCATAATTACCTAAATAATCCGTAATATCTTCGTTATTTTCTTCATCAGCAATGACATACCAAGCTCTAACGCCATATTGTACAGGGCCATCAATTCGTTCTAATGCGCCATAAATGCGATCCCAACTACGAGATAAACTCGCTGTTTGACCATTAGATTCATGCATATAACCAAATTCAGCATTATTAAAAATCAACATATTTGACTGATGCATCAAGAAAAATTGTGGCTTATAGTTAGTTTCTCTAAAAGGGGATGAAATATCGCTGTTACCCAACTGCCATAATGACTTTTGTGTATAAGCAAACATGATTGAGGAACTTTGACTAACTGGGAACAAAGGTACTGCAAATGAAAATTTGAATTTCACTTCAACATCATGAAGGCCGTCAGCATCTTCAAAACCACCATCAATATAGGTTTGTTTGTTCAAATCACTAATATAAGAACCTAAAATATAGCTATCTTCATAGGCATGTATACGATTTAACTCTTTTGCGAACGATAAAGAGGGTATTGCCAATGCAATTAATAGCATCCATTTTTTCATAGTCGACCTTTTGTCATTAGTTTGCTTTTTTATTGTTAATGCAAAAAGCATACCTAATAACTAAGATTTTTATTCATACATTCATAATGTTAATACTATTTGATATCAACTGTTCGACTTGCTTTCTTATACTGCAATTTCCAACCTGACCAACTTGGTAACTCCCAACGTTTAACATCACCTTTACGTTGTCCTTTGTGGTAATGCAGCAAAATTCGCTTACTTAATGGAAAGTACTCAACTAATAATACAAGTTCAGGTAATACCAACTGTTGAGGATAAGAATCTAGAAAGTCTTGAAGCTCCCACTCAGGGATACCATGAAAAACAAAATCTGTTTCATCAAATAATTCCATCTCATCAATTGAGCTCACACCAAGAGCTTCTAATTGCTCTTTAAACCAACGCTCAAATGTGACAGAAGAGACTTCTTTATTATTTAGCTGGCAATACAGTTTCCAAGCGGCAATCTCCTTCTCTCTTGCTTCTTTTAATTGAGGCATAAGTAAACCGCTATCAACTTGATTGAGGATCACTGCGATATTATCGGTATTATCAGGGGCGACAAATTCCGTTTTCAACTTCCGATTTGCATAAAAGAATTCATGTATTATTTTAAATTCACCATCCTGATTTATTACCTCTCCACTTCGACACTCAGCTAATCCAGAATTTAAAACTAACGATAAATCAATCGGTGCCAGTGCCGTCGCAATGGTTAATGTCTGCTTAGAGCCTCTTCCTGGTAAAGAAAACTGATCAAAAACCAGTGCAGCTTCATACGATGATGGAAAACAACTGTTGCGGTCGAGTAAAACTTCTTGCTTCCCATTACCAAATGCTTCTTTTCGCTTTTCTCTTCTAACAAAAACTAATTCTGGTAATTTTTCTACGAGTTGCAGTAATACTTCTTCACGCTTTATGCGACTACTGACTTCTAAATCAGGTAAACCAAGTTCATATCGGATCTGTATTGATAATTTACGAGCTTCAGATTGCAGCTCTTTATCAACAATAACGCCTTCACATGAATGACCGCGAACGATAGAAATTAACGTAATAAGATCACAACCTTTAGGATTCCAACGAGTAAATTCCTCTAATGCATCTTGTTTTTTAGATATTGAATAGAGTTTGTTTGATACCGATAAAGCAGAAACTAAATCAACAATGGTTTCTTTCTCAGCCTTTCCAATAATCACCGAAAGCATATGTGAAAATAGCGTATCAATCGGTAAAGGAAAAAGTCGGCGCCCGTAATCAGTTATCTCACCCTGTTCATTCAATGCTTTCATCGCTTGAAGCTTTAATTCAGCATTACTCAGAGATGCCATTGGTAGCACTTCTAGAAATGGCATATTACGTAAAACAAAGTCACAACTTGCTGCTGCTAGCATAGGCTCCACTAGCTCTTCCCGTTGCAACTCTGGTGGTGTTGTTTTTTCTAATGACGCAAATTCACCATACATATGAATAGCCGTACCCGCCTGTGTTCTCCCTGCTCGACCAGACCGTTGAAAGGCACTTGCTTTAGAAATCGCTTGTAATGATAACGTTGTTCGCCCATTTCGTTGATGAGTTCTTCGCTCTAAGCCTGAATCAATAACAACCGTAATATTCGGGATAGTTAAAGAGGTCTCTGCAACGTTCGTTGAAAATACAAATCGTTGCTGATCAGATTGGGTCAATACTTGTTGACGAATATCATCACTCACCCCAGCATATAAAGGAAGAATAAGAACGTCTTGGAATTTACTTCGTACAACTTGGATACATTGTTGAATTTCTTTTTTACCCGGTAAGAAAATTAATACATCGCCATGTTCATTTTGAGCACTTAAATTCATTAATATACTCAATATACGTATATCTAAATCCTTATTTGAAGGCATATATTGGGAATGAGCTGCAATATAACAATGCGTTACTGGATACTGCCTACCTTCTGATTGTAATACATCAGCATCAATATACTGAGCCAATGAAGTACTATCCATTGTAGCGGATGTTAAGATAAGACGATGCTGCTGGTGTAGCTTTAATAAGGAGAGTAATACATCACTATCCCAACGACGTTCATGAAATTCATCAATAATAACGATATTGAAATCGACTAATCGATCTTCCATAAACCATTTTAATGCGATCCCAGGAGTTACAAATACCACTTTACTTTTAACTGTGTATTGAGCATCTAGCTTAATCGCGTACCCAATATCATCACCTACTGTTTGCTCGTGTTGAGTTGATAGGTAATCCGCTAAAGCAGTACAAGCTATACGACGAGGCTCAACAACTAATACCCTTCCATGTTCAGCTGCCCACACAGGTAAATGAGTGGATTTTCCTGAACCTGTTTCAGATTCAACCACTAAATTTTTATGGTTAACTAAAGATGAAAACTCATCGTATAAGGCATTAATTGGTAATAAAGACATATAAACCGAAAGATAATAGAATATTTCACTACTTTAACGGATTTGATTGATAAAAACATGACTCTATTCGCACTTTATTTTCAATCACGCTTTGATATTTGCTTAAAGTAGGCATAGGATCTGTGGTTCATTCTCGATTTGAAGAAGCCTAACGATGAATAACAACAAACGTCCCCTATATATCCCTTATGCAGGTCCTGCACTTCTAAGTACTCCTCTACTCAATAAAGGTAGCGCATTCAGTACTACAGAGCGTAAATATTTTAACTTAGAAGGTTTGCTTCCTGAGGCGATTGAGAGTATCGAAGAACAAACAGGTCGTGCTTACAAGCAATATCAGAATTTTGAAAATGATATGGATAAGCATATTTACCTACGTAATATTCAAGATACAAACGAAACTCTTTTCTACCGTTTAGTACAAAACCACATAAGTGAAATGATGCCAATCATTTATACACCTACGGTAGGTGCAGCTTGTGAGAACTTCTCAAATATATACCGACGTGGCCGTGGTTTGTTTATCTCTTATGAAAACAAAAACCGCATTGATGATTTATTGAATAATGCCGCTAACCAAAACGTTAAAGTAATTGTAGTTACTGATGGTGAACGAATTCTTGGTCTTGGTGATCAGGGGATCGGCGGTATGGGTATTCCTATCGGGAAACTGGCATTATATACCGCATGTGGTGGTATCAGCCCTGCTCATACATTACCTATCGTACTTGATGTAGGTACAAATAACCCTCAACGTCTTGCTGATCCTATGTATATGGGCTGGCGTCACCCTCGTGTTACTGGCGACGAATACGCTGATTTTGTTGAAGATTTCATTCAAGCTGTACAACGTCGTTGGCCTGAAGCCCTAGTTCAATTTGAAGATTTTGCACAAAAAAATGCAATGCCTTTACTTGAGCGTTACAAAAACCGAATTTGTTGTTTTAATGACGATATTCAAGGTACTGCAGCAGTTACTGTTGGTTCATTACTTGCCGCTTGTAAAGCTGCTGGCAGTTCTTTATCAGAACAACGAGTTACTTTCCTAGGCGCAGGCTCTGCTGGTTGTGGTATTGCTGAAGCAATCATTGCACAAATGGTATCAGAAGGAATTTCTGATGCACAAGCACGCTCACAAGTATATATGGTTGACCGTTGGGGTCTATTACAAGAAGGTATGCCGAATCTATTAGATTTCCAACAACGTCTTGTACAAAAAGCTGAAAACACAAAAGATTGGGTTTCTGAGGAACCTAACTTCTCACTTGTTGATGTTATGCGTAATGCAAAACCAACCGTATTAATTGGTGTATCTGGTGCTCCTGGCTTATTTAGTAAAGAAGTAATCCAAGAGATGCACAAACATTGTGAACGACCAATTGTTTTCCCTCTCTCAAACCCAACAAGCCGTGTAGAGGCTACACCAAACGATATCATTCGTTGGACTGATGGTCAGGCACTAGTAGCAACAGGAAGCCCGTTTGATCCTGTCGCACACAATGGTCAAACTTATCCAATTGCTCAGTGTAATAATAGTTTTATCTTCCCAGGTATTGGCTTAGGTGTATTAGCTATTAAAGCAACTCGTGTAACGGATGAAATGCTGATGGAATCAAGTCGAGCACTATCTGAATGCTCTCCACTGGCTATTCACGGTACTGGTGCACTTCTTCCACCATTAGAAGAGATTCATAGTGTATCGAAGCGAATTGCGTTTGCCGTAGCTAAAAAAGCGATTGAACAGGGCCATGCTCTTGAAATCACAGATGAAGCGCTTCAGCAAAAAATTGAAAGCTACTTTTGGAAACCGGTATACCGTCGTTACAAACGAACAGCATTCTAATAAGTACATGATTTAACTATAAACCAGAGTAACTATTGCTCTGGTTTTTTTTCAACTTTTGCTAAGCCTGGCCGATATATTTAATATGAATAAATAATCGTATACACCTTATGAACCAAATACTTTCTTTTTTTAATACCTTGGGCAGTTATTTAACTCCCTATTTATCTGATATCTCAGTAGCGATGATTGCTTGTGCACTTGTCATGCTAGGTGGTGATATTAACCGTGCATTAAGAGCTTTCTTAGCTGGAAAACACTTTTTAATTCGTACCTGTGCTTTTATTGGTATTAACGCTTTTGGGTATGGATTGTTGATTGTAAAAGCATCACCATTTCTCACATCTGCTTTGCGTTCTATACAACCTGCTTTTATGCTTGCTATTGTTTTTTCGACCTTTATTATTATCGGTATATGGGCACAAAAAAATCGTCAAGTATGATCATGATGCATTAAAGTTGAGGGATAATGGCAGTTTCAAAAATAGAGACATTTAAAAAGTGGATAAAAATAGTTTTGATCGTAGCTATCGCTGCTACATCGGCTATTTTGGCTCCCGATGTCTATATGTCGCTATCAACACAGTCACAACTTTATAAACAGGTTGAAGCTCTTCCAGAGCAAGAAACGGCTCTGGTTCTTGGCACGAGCAAGTATATTCGTCGTACATTAAACCCTTACTACCAATATCGCATTGATGCTGCAATTGAATTATTCAAGCAAAATAAAGTTTCGCATTTTTTACTCAGTGGAGATAATGCTCATCGTTCATATAACGAACCATGGACAATGAAGCGAGACTTATTAAAAGCAGGAATACCAGAAGATAGAATAACATTAGACTATGCAGGGTTTCGTACTCTAGATTCCGTTCAGCGAGCAAAAGAAATTTTTGATGCAAATAGCTTAACGATCGTTTCACAACAGTTTCATTGCCAACGAGCTGTTTTCATTGCGAATCATTTCGATATGGATACGGTTTGTTTAGTTGTTCCATCCCCTTCTGGCTGGGCGAATACAAAAATTAGATTTAGAGAAGTATTAGCAAGAACCAAAGCAGTATTAGATTTATATATTTTTAATGTACAGCCTAAATTCCTCGGGCCTAAAGAACCCATTGATCACAGAACACTTCCTAAAGAATAACTCACAAAAAGCCATTAGATATAAAAAACCCTAGCCTCAGTAGCTAGGGTTTGAACTTAATTCATATAATGTATATTTGAACTTGAGTTAACAATATTAGAACTGGCTTTTACATTATTTCGCCCAGCATTCTTAGCTTTAAATAAAGCATCATCAGCACGAGCAATCACTTCAGTAATCCGTTCATCCTTCATCTCAGCAACACCAAGGCTGCATGTTAAGCGTTCATTATGACACCATAAGTGATGCTCTACAGTACGACGTATATACTCTGCTTTTTCTTCTGCCTGTTGAAGATCGTTATTTGGAGAAAATACGATAAATTCTTCCCCTCCCAACGAACCAAAAAATCAGTACTTTTAATTGCTCCAGTAATCACTAAAACAAACTCTCGTAAAATATCATCACCTGTTTGATGTCCTAAGTCATCATTCACTTTTTTAAAGAAATCAATATCTATATAAATCACGGAAAAGGTTTGCTTGCCCCAGCGAACTTGCTGCGACATACGTTCTAGCCAATCACGAACAGCATTACGGTTACGAGCACCCGTTAAGGAATCTCGATGAGCTAATTCTGCAAACTCTACATTTTTCTCTTTTAATGTATCATTTAATTTACGTAAACGACTTTCACGATAAGTACTGGCTTTTAATCGCTTATTCAATGCACGCTGTTCATATAAAACATAGGCAATAATAACAACAAGCCATGCACCTAGAATCGTTTTTAATAAGGTTGTTTCTTTAATCCAAACGCCTCGTAATTCAACACTGTTTATGGTCATTTCGAAGTGGCCTTCACGCACTCCTGAAGCGGTAGCTATTTCAATGATAGAAACATTCGAAAACTCAGGTGACGCATGTTCTACCGCAACTTTGTAATCCGCTATCCACCAAGTAAGTACCTGGAAATCAGATAAGCTAATCTCTTTAGGACCAGTATTAAAACCAGGTTCATATTCAATCCCATTAAATTTCAACGATGCAGCGTCATTACGCTTAGTATATGCAGGATTACTATTACGTAAATAAACACGTAAACGTCCATTAGGATCCGAGTTTTTATAATCAATATCTAATACAAGCTTTGAATAATCTGAAAGATCAACTCCCTCAAAAATACTATCTGATAAATGAATTGCAGCTTCACAGTATGGCCAAGCATATTTACCTTGCTTTAGGTCACACTTAATTGTTGGCTTATCATTAGTTTGAACTAAAACCGAATCACTAATACCACCAACTTTGCGATCATCCGTTGCATAATATTGATATTTTTCGGGGCTGATAGTTAATGTTTTTGAGTCACCATCAAAGTGATACCAAACAAGAATACCAGTCGACAGTATTAACATCACCACTGCAATTTTTTGAAAAATGCTCATAGTAATCCTTTACACAAACCCTTAATTATTTTGATCTTCATTCCAAAAAATAATACCCCACTTATTTTTCATCGCAAAGAAATAAAAATACGATATATCGCAAAAAGAAGAACTTACATTCTATTTTATGATATAGCTCAAAAAACAATACATACATTCATATAGCAAAGTTAACTCATTGATTTAGATGTCATTAAACTGTCTATCCGCCATATTTTCGTCACAAACTATAAAAAGTGTAATTAATAAAAAAGCGCCTATTTAGGCGCTTATATTAAAGATGAGGATGAAAATTAAATTTATAAATCAAATTGTAAATAAACTGAATTATAATTACTTCCGCCTTTAATTCTTCCATATTGCGATGAATTTTCAAAAATAGCGGAGCGATGATGAATGCTATATCCTAACCAGACACTGTCCCATTCTCTTTTATTGAAAAGATCGCCCAAATTAATATCAAAAGAAAAATCTAAATAATTTAATAGTTTACTTTCTCTATACCCTTTTCTATCCATCTCTGTTTGTTCTATATATGATACGTGATTGATATATGATAGCCCTTCAGCCACACCAAAACGCCATTTCGTTGGCCAAGGGATTGTCGCATAAGCTTTTATGGCCACAACAAATTCTGAACTAAGATTCTGAACATCTGATTTCCAGTGTTGGACATAACCAGGCGTTAAATATAGATCAAGAGGAAGTGAAAACAACTCATCAGTCAGAGGTAAACCATAAAATACCGAAGTCATTTGGTTATTATGCGGATCTTTTTCTGAATCTAAACGAATAATATCACCAATATTAGATGGCGTTGCCCATCCATGAGCAACTCTCAAATAAGGTTTATTACCAATATTTTTTCTTGTTGGTTTACCTTCTTCAGCAAAGAAACCGACACCAAGAAAATATTCATACTCCCAACGATTATCAATATATTGACTATCGTATGCATTATCATCTAATCGAGACACATAAGTTCCGCCAAGAAGGTAAAGATTTGAAATTACGTGGTAGCGAGACATAAAGCCCGCTTTAAAATCAATTCCCGAACCAATACTTTGGTTAGAATCCTCACTCAGGCCGTAATAATAATTGTTAAACTCAGCTTCTTTAAATCGAGTTTCGATTGTTGGATTAAACCACCAATCACCAGAACTAATTTCAGCCCCTAACTTAAAATTTAAATAGGAACGAAACTCAGGGTCTACCATCACTTCTGAGTCAAAAAACCATTCATCATTTATTTGATAACGCACTTGAAGGCCAGTATCAACAACATCTCCACCCGCTTTATTCTGCACTTCTTTTGGCAAATCAAAATAACGTAGCCTCATTAAAGCACTAAATTGCCAATCGCTCGCTTCATAAAGATAAACGCCACCTTCCATGCCGTTTATAAACACGTATTCATTTTCAAAAAACATCATTGGAATGAAAGTTGAAACTGTTTCTGATTCAGTCTCATAAGGAATGCTTGCTGTTCTAATTACCCCGGCAATACCCCAGTTTTTTTCAGTTTCTAATGATTCTTCATTTGTATTTTTGGTCTCTTCCGCAATCGAGAAAAAACTTATAAATAAAAATGAAAATATCCAGTTCAATGATTTTTTTTGAAAATAAAAAAGATTAGACAAAATAGCTCTCTAAATGAATAAATTTTGATATATGTGATGAACAGATAAGCAATTGAAGTAAAAAACAATTCAATCAACTTTATAATTTGAGTATAGTGTCGTTATTAAAAAATATAAATCATCGCCTTGAGAAATTAACGTGAAAATTTCAGAATTGATTCAAAATTTACAAAGCATTCAAAAAGAACATGGCAATGATATTGAAGTCGTTACAGGTGAAGAGTGGTTCCCTGAACAACTGTTAACTTCTTCAGTTAATCATAATATGGCTTTTTAAAGTTTGATCGCTTACCTTGTGATATTCCAGCAGAGATAGATGCCCGAGGTTTTCTAGAGCACGAAGAAATTTTAATAAAACAATTAGTAAACAATGTAATTTTTAGCGAACTAGAACCAGAAATGATGGTAGATAAACTAACTGACATGCTCGTATTTAGTCATGAGAATATCAGTTGTGATGTTATCGAACATTTTAGTCAATTAGAAAATAAAAAAATAGGCGTATAACACGCCTATTTTTTATCTTAATTAATAATATTAAGATAAAGGATACCAAAACATTGATGTATCCATTATTTTTTTAGTAATAGCTAAAGAAACAACCAAAAATAGGCTCAGCATTATTAATTTATCTGTTTTAGTTATGCTTTTTTCGCTAAACCAAGTTCTGCTTTTCCCACGACCAAAACCTCGTAATACCATTGCATTCGATATTTCATCAGCACGGTCTAAGCTTGAGAAAATCAATGGACCTAAGATTTTCGCCAAATTACTAATTCGTGTAAATACAGGAACATTTTTTGATAAATCGACACCTCGAGCTTGCTGAGCATGCATGATATTAACAAAATCGCTTTTCACTTCAGGTAAATAACGAAGTGTTAAACTCACTGCATATGCAATCTTATAAGGTAACCCAATTCGATTTAGACTTGCTGCAAACTCTGTTGGGTGCGTTGTAAAAACAAACACTAATGCGATTGGAAACATACTAAAATATTTTAGTGTTACCGTTATCAAATAAAAAAGCGTTTCTTGTGTAACTACATAATGACCAAAAATAGGAAACAATTCTGTCGTTGTACCTATCAATTCATTTCCTTGATTTGGTGCAAGTAAGAACATAAAAACAGCATTCATACTTAAAACCGATAATGTACCAATAAGTAACGGTTTATAAGCTATGTATGGTACTTTTGTTTCTTTTAATAAAAATAAACCAAATAAAATTAATGGAATAATAATTCGTAAATCAAACGTTGTTAGTACTACTGTTATCCAAGAGATAAAAAGAAGAAACTTAGTTACGCCATTTAAACGATGTAACCATGTATCAATATCTACATAGTTAATTCCAAAGTTTTGCTTCTTAGTGGACATTTTTCGTACTCTCACACTCTTCAGTAATAAACTGCGTTATAAAACCATTAATATTTTCAACATCCGCTTTCTGAGCTAACTCAAATAAGCTTGTTACTGTTAAATTTGCTTTATTTAGCAACTCTGGTTGACTAAATACCTGCGAAACAGGCTCATCAGCTATACAATGGCTATCTGCAATAACAATTGCTCTTGTCGTATGCTCAAGAACCAAATGCATATCATGTGAAATAATAATAACGGTTAATCCAAGATCTCTATTCAACTGATTAATAAAACCAAGCATGGACGTATAATTACGATAATCTTGTCCTGCTGTTGGCTCATCAAGGATTAATAACTCAGGCTCTAATACCAAAATTGAAGCGATTGTGACTCGTTTTTTCTGACCATAACTTAAAGCATCAATTGGCCAATGACGAAAACGGCTTAAACCACACAGTTCTAAAGCATTCAGGACTTTTTTCTCAATATCACTTTCAGATAATCCACTATTAACTAAGCCGAAAGCAACTTCATCATAAATCATATGATGTGAGATCATGTGATTTGGGTTTTGTAGTACAACACCCACTTTCTGAGAACGCTCATAAATAGACAACTCAGATAAATCAGAGCCACTTAATAGGATACTTCCTTGATCAGGTTGCAAAACTCCCATGATCAGTTTAGTGATTGTTGATTTCCCCGAACCATTTTTACCAAGAATAGAAACGAACTCGCCTTTATTCACGGTAAAACTGACATTTTCAAGTGCATTAACTTCACCATCATAAGAATACGTTAGATCCTTAATGGTTAATAACGCTTGATCTGTATCCACTAACGCTTCATTGAAAGATTCTTCTTTAAACCAGTGAGTCACTTCTTTATGAAATTGAACTGGGTTTACTTCACTTAATGGCGTAATCGGCTTTAAAGCGTCCAAAGCAACATTTGCTCGCTTTAATAACGAGATGTATAACGGCTCACGGATACCATGCTTCTCTAATAAAGGAGATTTCAATAACGCATCAGGCGTCATATCTGCAATAATTTCTCCCTGATCCATTAAAATAATACGGTCAACCGATCTATGCAGAACATCTTCTAATCGATGCTCAATAATAACAACGGTCTTACCGCTATTTTTATGCAGGTCATCGATAATCTCTATTGTCGCTTTACCTGTTTTTGGATCTAAACTCGCTAAAGGTTCATCAAACAATAAAAGATCAACATCATCGACAAGAATACCACCTAGTGATACTCGTTGTTTTTGGCCACCACTAAGATCATAAGGAGATTTTTTCAATAATGTCTCTAAATCCACCATCTTTGCGGTATCACGAACTATCGGATACATTTTTGCTCTTGAAACCATCTGATTTTCAAGTGCAAAAGCGATATCTTCGCCCACAGTTAACCCTACAAACTGGCTGTCTGTATCTTGTAAAACCGTACCTACGTTTTCGGTATACTGCTCAATCTTCCATTCAGATACATTCGTATCATTAATCGTCAATTGACCTTGTGATTCACCTTTAATGGTGTGCGGAATTAGGCCATTTAGACACTGACCTAATGTTGATTTGCCGCTTCCACTTGGTCCTATAATTAGGATCTTTTCACCTTGCTCTATCCTTAGATTAATATTTTTCAGCGTCGGTTTATCCTGTGACGCATATCGAAAAGAGAAATTAGAAAAGGTTACGCTCATTAATTATGGCGCCTCTGTTAAATTAGTACTTTGTTTTTTACGCTTCGCTAAATTGTTTAAAATAAAATAGCCAACAATTGCGATTAAGAACGTATTACCAGCTGCGATAATACACAGTTGCATAAATACTTTTGTAAATGGTTCTGCATATAAAATAGTATCTAAAAATGCAGAAGTACCATAACCGAACACATTGCCGAAAAAAGCTAATACAACAAAAATTAAAAAGTCTTTTTTATCAAATAAACCAGATTCAATTCGGTTCTTAGTAATGATTGGAAATAAACCAATAATCATACCAACAATACCCGAGCCTAATACCCATGTAAACCAGACGCCCCAACCTGCAAATAGATCAGTCACCCAGTGACCGATAAAACCAACCAGAAAGCCTACGATTGGACCATATAGCACAGAGAATAGTGCCAGCACAGCCATAGCGGGTTTTAATGTTGTGTTTGCGAAGACTGGAATACCAAACATTGGTAAACCACCAATACCATATAGCGCAGCGCCTATAGCAATGACAACAACAGTTTTAGCAGAAAGGTTCATAGTGTTCGCCTTGAAGCAAAAATGATATAATAGGAAATAAAGACGCGCATTATACAGTAACTCACTCGGTTTGGAAATGTTTACATCTAGACGGCTATATGTTTTTTTTATAAAAAAGCTCACTACACTAGTGAGCTTTAAATTATAATTTTTTCTTATCGTTCATACACATACATTTCATAAACTTCACCATTTAAGTTAAAAAACAAATAACACTTAAACGAATAATAAATAGGTATGAAGATAGCTGTATGGATTATTGTGGAATAACGTTTTTGCAGGAATAAAAAAGGCTCATCATTTCTGATGAGCCTTCTTAAAAGATGGTGCCCCGGGCCGGACTTGAACCGGCACAGCGCGAACGCCGAGGGATTTTAAATCCCTTGTGTCTACCAATTCCACCACCAGGGCACGCAATTTCTTGCGATGCCGATTACTGAAAAGTAAAACACCATCTGTAATTACCGCTATTGCAGTAATTTTTAATTTGGAGCGACACACGAGGTTCGAACTCGTGACCTCAACCTTGGCAAGGTTGCGCTCTACCAGCTGAGCTAGTGTCGCATAGCATAAAGAAATGGAGGCGCCTCCCGGAATCGAACCGAGGTCCACGGATTTGCAATCCGCTGCATAGCCACTCTGCCAAGGCGCCATTCTTTATATTAAGTTGCTTATCCAAGTAAGCTAATAGATGGTGCCCCGGGCCGGACTTGAACCGGCACAGCGCGAACGCCGAGGGATTTTAAATCCCTTGTGTCTACCAATTCCACCACCAGGGCACGCAATTTCTTGCGATGCCGATTACCGAAAAGTAAAACACCATCTGTAATTATCGCTATTGCAATAATTTTTAATTTGGAGCGACACACGAGGTTCGAACTCGTGACCTCAACCTTGGCAAGGTTGCGCTCTACCAGCTGAGCTAGTGTCGCATTGCATAAAGAAATGGAGGCGCCTCCCGGAATCGAACCGAGGTCCACGGATTTGCAATCCGCTGCATAGCCACTCTGCCAAGGCGCCATCTCTTTACGGGGCTTAATGTAACTGATTTAAAAAAAGAGTCAAATAAAAATTAGTATTTAACTCTCCGTTTGTAGACTTTATCGCCAAAATGCTGACAAATCAGCTAACATGTTGAAAAAACGGTCTATTTTGGTCGCCACACTTTTATTTCAGATTGTGGCTTGCCTTGCTCTTTGCGATCATTTTTACGCTTAGGTGCCGATTTGCTAAAACGCCCTTCTTTGGCTTTTTCACGACGATTTTCTTTAAACGTATTATTTGAATGATGATTTCTTCCTGAACTCGCTTTTTTCAATACGCGAACTTTACCATCAATCTCTTTTACTTTGCGAGACGCTTCTTCAGTCTTACTTGATGTTCCAATCATTCCGTTTAGCTGGTCCATCTCAGCTTGACTTAAATAACGCCATTCTCCAGAAGCAAGCTTACCTAGATCAATATTCATAATACGAACACGTTTTAATTTGAATACTTCATAATCTAAGTACTCACACATTCTACGAATTTGGCGATTCAATCCTTGAGTCAAAGTGATACGAAATACAAATCGAGATTCTTGCTTAATCTTACATGGCAAAGTTACCGTATCTAGGATCGGTACACCCGCGGCCATTTTTTGTAAAAACTCATCAGTAATGGGCTTATCAACACGAACCACATATTCTTTTTCATGAGCATTACCCGCTCGCAGGATCTTATTTACAATATCGCCATCATTGGTTAAGAATATTAAACCATCCGACGGTTTATCCAATCGACCAATAGGAAAAATACGTTGCTCATGATTAATGTAATCAACAATATTTCCTTCAACATGTCGTTCTGTCGTACAAGTAATTCCAACAGGCTTATTAAAAGCAATATAAATACGATCTTGTTTCTCTTTTAACGGCTTCCCATCAACCAAAACTTCATCGCCATCAGCTACTTTCGTTCCCATCTCAGGGATCTTGCCATTAATCGTAATACGTTGTTGATCGATAAGTTTATCGGCTTCTCTTCGTGAGCAATATCCCGTATCACTAATAAATTTATTCAGACGGGTTAATTTAGGTTCTGGTGATGTCATGATGTACCTCAAAAAAGTGAACAGCCGCAGTGTATCAGAAACGAATAAATATCCAATAAAAAAGCACCCTAAACCAATGCTTAGGGTGCTTTACTACAACGTAAATAAATAATTATTTCGTTTCAATATCAGTGTCAGTTGTCTTTACCTGCTCACTAGTCTCATTTACTGTTGTCTCTATTGCAGCAGGCTCAACTTTAGTCTCAGTGCTTTCTACTGGCACCACTTCAGTATTATCAGTGGTAGTTGTTGTCCCTTCTTCTTTCACCGCTTCTTGAGCCTGAACTGTTTCAAGCGCTGGAGACGTCTGCTTTTCAACATCAGATGGGGCTTCATTAGCTTCTTTATTCACTGTTGCCTTTTCTGCGTCTTCTTTTGCTTTATATGTTGCAATTACGCTGTTCAAGTTATTTATTAAATTATCATTTCGTTCTAATTGTTGCGTTAATACTAGAACTTGTTTTTGAACATTTGCTCTTGCATCTGTTTGCTTCTCAATCGTACCGTTTAATGTTTCGATTTCTGAATTTAACTCTTTAATCTTCTTCTCTAAATCAGCGGTATTATTTATAGCATGCATTTGTTGTACAGCAGATAAGATCTCTGTTGTTTGCATACGTAATGGCTGATCACGGTAATCATCACCATTTATTGCTTGTGAAATCGATAACAGTTTATTTTCAAATTCTAAAACCGATTGCTCAAATTGACCATTCTTTACTGCTTTTAATAGCTTAACTTCAGCAGCCATATTTTTTAAGTGATCTAATTGAAAACGAGTTTTAGCAACTACATCAGCAATTAAATCTTGATCTCTATTATTTGCTTGAACCGCTTTTTTCGTTTTATCCAGTTCTGCTTTTGTTTGTCCATAACTAATAGGTGCAATGGCTTTAAAACCTTTTTGCGTCAATTGAGAAAATTCTTTTTCTAATGGCTTAACATGAATTGTTAATGATGTATCAATCTCAATCACTTTTGCTTTTGTTAGATACTCAGCTTGTTCAGTTTGAGCTTCAGCAATGTCTTCTTCAATTACAGTTACAAACAAAGCTTTATATTGATTGTATAGGCTAGAGAAGTCTTGCGGATAATATTTTGCAACATCTATAGATTGCATATAGTTCATTTGCGCAATGGCATCAGACAAAACTGTATCAGCTTTATTCTTATACGTTTTTAATTTATCTAACTGTAAATTAGCACTCTTAATTAATGCGATATATTTTGCGGAGTAAGAACCAGAAGAGAACATCGAATACTCTTCATTTATTAATGCAGGCTCTTGCTCTACTTCAAGATAAATTTCTTTTGCTTCATTCCATTCATCCATCATTAGGCTATATGAATCTTCTGAGTAAATTTCAAACTCAGCGGCTGAATCAAATACCGTTTTATCAAGATTATATTGTTCCTGTAGCGCCTCAAATGTTGAAACTACAGGCGTATTTATTTCTGATGTTTGTTCTACTGCTGTTGTCTCTTCGTTTGTACTTTGACAACCAACCACACTCATCAATGCTGAAGCAACCACTGCTATTTTGAAATATTGTTTCATCCTAAATCCACATCTTTATTATTAGACACTTGTCTTATTTGTTGGAAGAGCGATATTACTATAACATTTCAATTTAATCAGCATTACGTATGTAAAAAAACAAAACATAAAATTCAAGCATAAAAAAGCCGCTCATAGCATGAGCGGCCAAATCAAAAAAATTAACTATATTAAGTAAAATTAGTCACCTGCGAACATGTAACCTTCACCATGAACAGTAACAAAGATTTGTGGGTTTTTAGGATCCACTTCCATCTTTGCTCTCATGCGTCTAATTAATACGTCAATTGTTCTATCGTTTGGTGCATCAACACGGTGGCTGATCATATTTAAAATACGTTCACGAGATAAAACCGTATTAGGGTAAGAAGACAACGCAACTAACAATTCATATTCGGCTTTAGTTAATTTAACTGGTTCACCGTTATTTGATAATGCTCTACGTTGAATATCAAATGTCCATTCACCAAAACGAACAACGTTAGACTCATCTAACTCAACTGGCTCGTTTGCAAGTGACATACGCCAAAATAGATTTTTAACGCGTACAAGTAATTCACGTAACTCAACTGGTTTCGTTACGTAATCGTCAGCACCCATCTCTAGGCCAACGATTCGATCAATACTATCTGTACGTCCTGTTACTAAAATAATACCAATATTGGATTGGCTACGTAATTCACGCGCCAACAATAAACCGTCCTCTCCTGGTAGGTTTATATCAAGCATAATTAAATCAACTTTTTGTTCAGCTAAAATAGAACGCATTTCTGCACCTGTTTCAGCCTCGCTCACTTGATATCCCTCGGCTTCAAAGTAGCCTACAAGTTTAGAGCGAGTTACCACTTCGTCTTCAACAACTAAAATGTGATAGCTCATAATCTTCTCTTTATTTTTGGTTATTTGGATAGTTCTTATCTTATTCTATTCATAATCTGTAATAATGCCAATTCTCAATTGATATTTCTGTATTTTATTTGATTCAAAACAATTATTAATAAAAATTGAGCTTTAACCTTTACAAACATCTTTATACACCCTGTTAATGATAGGTGCTATTCCTTTTCATACTTATCCAGTACAATTTAGGAATAATTTTTTTGGAGCATAAGATAAATGAACGAACTTACTGCGTTTAATGAGCAACGCGCTGAAATATACTGGTGGCTATCTAGCCTACTATCAGCAGAATTAACGACAGAACAACTTGAGCAATATGGCAGTTTTGAAGTACGTACTTTTCTATCTAATTTAGCTGAAACACCAGAACTGAGTGATTCAGTTAATGCATTAATTGAAAAATTAAATGCCGTGCAAGGTCGTGAAGATGCACAACTTGAACTTTCTGCTGACTTTTGTGATGCCTTTTTAGGCTCAGATAAAAGTAGTGCACTACCGTACGCTTCTATGTATATTGATAAATCAGGTCTACTAAACGCAAAACCTGCGCAAGATATGCGTGAATGGCTTACAAAATATAATATTGCACAAAAAGCTGAATTTAATGAGCCAGCTGACCACATTGCCATTGAATTAGATTTTTTAGGTAATTTAATTGTGATGACAAATCAGCAAGCTTCTGAAGATGAATTTGAAGCTTATATGAGTGCTCAACTAACCTTTATTAATGAGCAACTGTTAAGTTGGACACCTCGATTTAATGAAATTTGCATCGAAAGAGATAAATTTGGTTTCTATGCTGCAGTAACAGGCTTACTTGTTACATTCCTAAAGCTAGATGTGAAATTTCTTGCTGGCGAATAATATAAGATAATTGCTTTTATTATTTATGTTAAAAAATATGTGATATAAATCAAAAGCAATATCAAAATTTATTAAATCAGTAATTGTTTGCACTATGCTTTAAAGATAAAATGTGATCGCAAACGATAAAATTTGTATTGAAATGAAAACCGCATTTTACGCGGTTTTTTTCATTTTTAACCAGGGCCTATTTATCTTCCATCAGTTCTTCTAGTTTAGAGCGACACCTTTTTTTGTTGGAAAATAAATAGCCCCTTATTACCTATTATAAGGTTTATATATGGCTACTATTAAAGATGTGGCGAAGCTGGCAGCAGTTTCAACAACCACCGTTTCTCACGTGATAAATAAAACACGATTTGTTGCTGAAGCAACACAAAAACGTGTTTGGGAAGCAGTTGAAGAATTAAACTATGCTCCAAGTGCGGTAGCACGTAGCTTAAAGTGTAATACGACACGTACTATTGGTATGTTAGTAACACAATCATTTAACCCATTTTTTGCAGAAGTAATGCATGGTGTTGAAAACTATTGTTACAAGCAAGGCTACACGCTATTCATGTGTAATACTGAAGGCGACCTAGAAAAACAAAAACACTATTTGAGAATGTTGGCGGAAAAACGAGTAGATGGCCTACTTGTAATGTGTTCAGATCTAAATGAACAATTACTGACCTTGCTTGAAAAGAACACCGAGCTACCAATGGTTATTATGGACTGGGGTCCTGATAGCCCGCGTACAGACAAGATCATTGATAATTCAGAAGAAGGCGGTTATTTAGCGACGAAGCATCTTATTGAAAATGGTCACACTCATATTGCGTGCATTACAGGTCAAGCTGATAAAGTGACTTGTAAAGAACGTGTTCGTGGTTTTGAAAGAGCTCATAACGATGCAAATTTAACCTTTAATCCTGAATGGATTTTAGAGGGCGATTTTGAATGTGCTTCTGCATCTAGAGCCGTTGATAAGATTCTCGCTATTGAAGAAGATAAACGCCCTACAGCTTTATTCTGTTTTAACGATATTATGGCATTAGCTGCCATTAGCAAGATTCAACAATCTGGTTTACGTGTACCTGAAGATATTTCAGTTATCGGTTATGACAACATTGAATTGTCTGCGTATTTCTCACCACCATTAACAACAATCCATCAACCTAAACGCCGTGTAGGTAAAACAGCAGTTGAGATTTTGTTAGAGCGAATTAAAGATAAAGATCATGAAAGACGCGTATTTGAAATGCAACCAGAGGTTGTTACACGTAGTAGTGTTTCAAACCGCCTTAAATAATCAATCTAACGCATAATTTGAGATTCAAAAAAAAGCCATACTATTAAAGTGTGGCTTCTTTTATTATTAAATATTGTTTACCTAATTCTCAATAATAAAAAATACATAAACACAGATTATTGATCTCTGAATTTTTATAAATATCAACATTTAAATTATTAATTTTGAGAAAAGTTGAACCGACTTAACAAATTTATGTAAGTATTTTCTGGATCAATATCACACTTTTGTGTTTTTCCGTTCAAACTTTTGTTATTGATTGCTATATCATCAATCTTGTCACGAACATGGCAAACTACATGAAAATGTAGGACGCAAAGCTTCCGGCCTAAGTATTTATATAAGGTAGCGGGGTTGCCGACGGCAAGTGGTCGATTCTATCCCTTGTTAATTTTTACGTTAAAATAACAATACTTAGTTTTCAACTTGCTACTATTTCTCGGGCTCAGTTGTTTAGTGACATAGACTTACTAACCGAGAATTATTGCAATGGATAAACCAGTATTAAAAGACTCACTTCGTCTACTATCTTCACTAGGAAAGATCACTTCTCGCTCTATGTTTGGGGGATTTGGAATCTTCATTGACGACACCATGTTTGCTCTTGTAGTTCAAGATAAGCTTCATTTAAGAGCAAGTGACGAAACAATTAACTTATTTAAAGAACAAGGCTTTGAACCATACGTTTATAAAAAACGTGGATTCCCAGTTGTGACAAAATATTTTGCTATATCTCCTGAATGTTGGGATGAACCAGATTCAATTTTGATTCAAGCAGTTGTTGCTTTAGATGTAGCGAAAAAAGATAAAGAAAAACAAAAATCAGCAGGTCCTTCTCGTATTAAAGATTTACCTAATTTACGACTTGCAACAGAAAGAATGCTGAAAAAAGCCGGAATTACAACAGTTGAAGAACTGAAAAATACTGGCTCTGTAAATGCTTATAAAGCTATACAGCAAACGCATTCAAGTTCAGTAAGTGATGAATTATTATGGTCTTTAGAAGGGGCTATAAAAGGAATGCACTGGTCTGTAATTTCTGCCGAAACACGTAATGAATTAAGAAAACAACTATAATTAATATTGTTTTAGATTCATTTTTATTATGTTGTATTCTATAGTGCATAGAATACAACATAATCACTACTATCAGCCTTAATCTACAGGCTCTTCATCTACCTGCATCATAAAATCAGTAATCCAACCAATTAATAATATCATTAGCCAAGAAACCATAATTGAATTTGGTACTTCAAACTTTGGCGAAATAATTAATGTAGAAAAACCAATAACAGGTAAAAGCCAAGATAGCATAGGTAACCAATTTCTATACTTTGAACGTCCTACACTTTGTAAACAAACGATTAAGCCTGTAATTGATAAAGCCACCAAAGCGGCATGTTGTAATCCCCCTATCCATAAAGGAATAACAAGGATCAACGGCCACCAAGCATTTCTATTCACTGGTTTCCAACTTCTTGCTGCTATCCATACTAAAGTTACACAAACAATTTGAGCTAATGTCGCCCAAGCACTCCCTCCGAGTTTTTCTTCATATTGTAAAGCCATGATCCCAGCTTGCATCGCAATAACAACAGCAGCAATAAATACGATTAAGTGTATGCTTTTACGGTGTGAAAAGATCACCATTAATAATGGAAACAAAGTCCAAACAGAAATAGATAATGGCATTGGTTGGTATTGGAGCGTAAAACCAAATAATGATAAGCCAATTAACAATACCCAAGTAGCAACCCCTCCTTGAGGGATTAACCATAAAATTGGTATCGCTAAAGCTAATAATGGAAGGTCTCCACCACTTACTCCAAATGCTAAAACACCAACAATAACTAAAACAAAACTCAAAATAATTGATAACACCGCTAGAAACATCGCTTTCCCTCCATGGTTCAGAGTTGTTCACTTTGTTACTATTTCAGTGTAGCGTTATTCATCATCTTTATCACTGACCCACTTCACTTTTTATTAAGGCCACCTTTATGAATGAATTTACACAAAGCATTTATATGAACTTAGCGCAAATACCTAAAGGCCGAATCATCAGTTATGGACAATTAGCAAAACTTGCTGGTTACCCTAACCATTCAAGACACGTTGGAAAAATTAGCAAAGCTACCAAAAGACACAACTCTGCCATGGCATCGGGTTGTCAATTCTCAGGGGAAGATTTCGTTATCTGGTGACAGTTTCTATAAACAAAAAGAAAGATTAGAAAAGGAAGGAATTGCTATTTGTGAGAATGGAAAAATAATGAATTTTAAGCAAGTAATAATGCAATAAGTCACATTACTACTTGCTCTACCTATTCAAATAAGTAATCACTTACTCGAATTAGGAATAACCATTAAATTACTGACGAACGCCCTTCAGTAATAGATCTTGATTCAGCGTTGTTGCTTCATCAGTAATTACTGCATAGTTCGTGTCTGTAGTAAAACGTAATTTACCATCAACTTTAATTGTTGCACGTACCGCATAACGGTGATTAGCTTGAATATCTGCAGTATTGAACTCTAAAGAGTAAGCGAATGGAGATGAATTTTCACCTACTTCAAACGTTTGCTCTGTGATAGTTTTCGATGGTGCATCAGCTAAAGAAATATCCTCTAAAGTAACAGTTACAACCGCATTTGCAGGTAATGCAATACGCTCACGGTAACCTACTGTACCCGTTACTGATTGCGTTGCAGCTGCTTCTACTGGTGCTACTTCTGACTCAACAAGTTCCACTTGCTCAACCACTTCTTGTTGTGGTGCAGCTGTTGTTTCTTTTTCTGATTTATCAGATGAATTGCAACCGACCATTGTTAATCCTGTAACGACTGATAAAGCTACTAGTAATGACTTTTTCATTTTATTCTCTCTAATTTAATTGCCATTCAAAACCACGCTGAATATAGACTGATTATTTATATCTGTCTCTCTATTCTCGATATCTTTGACACAAAACTGACTCAATAAGCTTATTATTACAGTGATTTGATATAAACTTATCTTTAATTAACATTATATTTAACTTATTGAACTCAATCTGAATATCTTTAAAATAGAGTTATTATTTGAGAGTGATCATACAGGCCAAAAAATGAACCAACCACTTAACGAATTACTTAACTTGCTACAGCTAGAGCAATTAGAGCAGGGTCTTTTCCGAGGACAAAGCGAACATTTAGGTCTACCACAAGTTTATGGTGGTCAAGTTATTGGACAAGCACTTTCAGCAGCTCGCTATACGGTTGATAATGATAGAACTGTTCATTCATTTCATAGCTACTTTCTTTACCCTGGTGACCCTGAAAAAGCCATTATCTATGATGTTGAAAACTTACGAGATGGCCGAAGTTTCAGTACTCGTCGTGTAAAAGCCATTCAAAATGGTCGCCCTATTTTCTATCTAACGGCTTCTTATCATGGAGATGAGCCTGGGTTTGAGCATCAATCTCACATGCCTGAAATCGCAGGTCCTGAAAACTTTGCATCAGAAACTCAATTAGCTGAGGCGATCAAACACGTTTTACCACCAGCGGTACAAAAAATATTCTGTGGTGAAAAACCAATCGAAGTTCGTCCAGTCAACATTGTGAATCCACTTGCTCCGAAAAAAGCGGCACCAACTCAGCATCTCTGGATTAAAGCAAACGGTGAATTACCTGATAACCAATTAATTCATCAATACTTATTAGCTTATGCATCTGATTGGGGCTTTTTACCAACGGCTCTTCACCCACATGAAGTGAGTTTATTAACTCCTAACTTCCAAGTGGCTACGATTGATCACTCAATGTGGTTCCACCGTCCATTCAAAATGGATGAATGGCTGCTTTATTCAATTGAAAGCACTAATGCAAGTGGCTCTCGTGGACTGGTAAGAGGGGAAATATTCAATCAGAAAGGTCAACTTGTTGCTTCTGCTATGCAAGAAGGCGTAATGAGAATGAAGAAAAAATAGGCATTCCCATCTTTTCTATTGGTCAGGCTATCGTTGCCTGACCTGCTTATTTGAATATCAGATTATAACGGTAATTCAGTCGTGTATTTCAACGGCTCCATAGCAAATGTGCTGGTTACATTTGATATGCCATCAATACTATTAACCAACTTCTTATAAAACCCATCAAAAGCTTTCATGTCTTCCGCAAGAACTTTCATCATATAATCGTACTCTCCTGCCATTCGATAAAATTCCATAACTTCAGGGAAATCTGACACAGTATCAACAAATCGGTTATACCATTCTTGTGAATGATTCGACGTTTTAATCAAAACAAACGCATTAAAGCTCAAGCCTAACTTTTCAGGGTTAAGTAACGCTACTTTCTTTTCAATAATGCCTTCTTCTTCAAGTCTCTTTAATCGTTTCCAACACGGTGTTGTGGTCAAATTAACGGCATCAGCTAACTCTTGTAATGAGACCGTGCAATCCTTTTGCAATAATGAAAGTAAAGTTGTATCTACCTTATCTAGCTCATGCTTCCCCATAAAAACCTCACTATAGAAAATTTTTCTATTTTATTGCCAATATGAAGTAAATATAGCAAAGTTTTTCTCATCGAACAGCGGTAAATTATTCACATAGTCACTTTTAAAGGAAAATCATTATGTGTACCGATCATAATTGGATAAATAACGCTATTCGTAAAATTGAAGCAGATTACCAACGCTCTGCTGATACGCATCTTATTAAACTTGATTTGCCTATGCTTGAAGGTATCGATGTATACCTAAAAGATGAAAGTACACATCCAACAGGTTCTCTTAAACACCGTTTAGCACGCTCTCTATTTCTTTATGCTATTTCTAACGGTTGGATTGGTCCAAACACACCAATTATCGAATCATCATCTGGCAGCACAGCCGTATCAGAAGCGTATTTTGCGCGTTTATTAGGTTTGCCATTCATTGCCGTTGTACCTCGTAAAACGGCAACGAAAAAAATTGAAATGATTAAATTTTATGGCGGCCAAGCGCACTTTGTAGAACGTTCTGATGAAATCTACGCTGAATCTCGCCGTCTAGCAGAAGAATTGAATGGCCACTACATGGACCAATTTACTTATGCTGAACGTGCCACTGACTGGCGTGGTAACAACAACATTGCGGATAGTATTTTCCGTCAAATGAAATTAGAAGACCATCCAGAACCAACATGGGTTGTAATGAACCCTGGCACAGGTGGTACTTCAGCAACAATCGGTCGCTTTATCCGTTATCAAAAATACAATACAAAACTGTGCGTTGTTGACCCTGAAAATTCCGTTTTCCATGATTTCTATAAAACAGGCAATAAAGAGCTAACATTAGATGCTGGAAGTAAGATTGAAGGAATTGGTCGCCCTCGCGTAGAACCAAGTTTTATTCCTGGTGTTATTGATGAAATGCGCACTATCTCGGATGTTGCTAGTGTCGCTACTGCCCGTTGGTTAGAAGGCATTCTTGGTCGTAAGGCCGGTGCTTCTACAGGTACTAACCTATTTGGTGCATTACAACTCGCTTGTGAAATGCAACAACGTGGAGAGAAAGGTTCTATTGTCACTCTATTATGTGATAGTGGTGAGCGATACCTTGATACCTATTATAACGATAAGTGGGTTACGAATAATATTGGCGATTTAACACCAACTTTAGCCCTATTGGCTAATTTTGAGAAAACAGGTCAACTGTAAAGCAAAGTTATAATAATATCGTCAGTTTGGCTTAACACCATTTATTGGTATTAACCGCAAAGCCATCGATTATCGATGGCTTTTTTATTACAATATCAATAAATAACTCTACTGAGATTTCCTATTATTATGTCGACTGCAATCGTTGTATTTAGTGGCGGACAAGATTCCACCACCTGTTTAATTCAAGCATTAACTCAATATGATCATGTTCATTGTATTACTTTTGATTATGGCCAACGTCATAATCAAGAGATTGAAGTAGCTAAAAAAGTCGCTATTGAACTTGGTGCAGCTTCTCATAAAGTCATGGATGTCGGCTTATTAAATGAATTAGCCGTTAGTTCACTTACTCGTGACAACATTCCTGTTTCTCATGAACTTCAAGAAAATGGCCTACCAAACTCTTTCGTTCCCGGTCGTAATATTCTCTTCTTAACGCTTGCGGGCATCTATGCGTATCAATTAGGCGCTGAAGCCGTCATTACAGGTGTCTGTGAGACGGATTTCTCAGGTTACCCAGATTGTCGTGATGAGTTCGTAAAATCCATTAACCAATCACTTGTTCTTGGTATGGATCGCCAGCTAGAAATTAAAACACCACTAATGTGGTTAAATAAAGCCGAAACATGGGCCCTTGCTGATAAATATGGCAAATTAGACTATGTTCGAAATAATACTCTAACCTGTTATAACGGTGTGATTGGTGACGGTTGTGGCGATTGCCCATCGTGTGATTTGCGAAAAAATGGCTTAGATTCTTACCTAGAAAATAAAGAATCTGTAATGGCTGATTTAGAATCTAAACTCTAAAAAAAACATTATCTCTATTTAGAAAAAATAAGGCCACCACGATTAAGTGATGGCCTTTTTATTTACTTAAAAACCAATATTAATGGGAAATTCGCCCTTTAATATCATGATCTAATTCTTTATTTAATAGATCCTCAACATAACCTGGAGAATGGGTTCCCCCCGAAATTAAGCGATACATTGCAGGAATAACAAACAAGGTTACCAAGGTCGCAAATGCCATACCAAAGAAAATGACCGTACCAACCGCTACTCGGCTTTCATAGCCAGCACCCGTTGATACAATCAATGGAATTGCACCAGCAAGTGTTGTAAATGCGGTCATTAGAATAGGTCGTAAACGTCGAGCAGAGGCATCTACAATCGCCTGTTCAAGTTCAACGCCTTTATCTCGTAGTTGGTTGGCAAATTCCACGATTAAAATACCGTTTTTAGTCACCATACCAATTAGCATGATCATGCCGATCTGACTATAAATATTCAGGCCTTGATTCATTAACAGCAAACCTAAGAAACCACCAAATACCCCCATTGGCACCGTAAACATAACAACCAACGGGTTAATAAAGCTTTCAAACTGTGCTGCCAGTACCAAATAAGCCACTAATAGAGCTAAGCCAAACACAACAAGAATACTAGATTGGTTCTCTTTAAAATCTTTAGATTCGCCTGTATAACCAACAGATATATCACTTGGTAATATCTCAATCGCCTTCGCATCCAAATAATTCAATGCGTCACCTAAGGTTGCACCATCCTTTAAATTAGCACTTAAGGTAATCGATTTTTGCTTATTAATATGTGATAAACGAATAGCCGATGCGACTTCATTAATCTTAGTGACCGTATCAAGTGTCACCAAATCCCCTGAAGACGTTCGCATATAAATCTGACTTAGATCAGCAGCATTATTAAAACTGTTTTCATCGCCGCGAAGATAAACATCATATTCTTCTCCACGCTCAACAAATGTGGTTTCACTTTTACCACCGAGCATAATTTCAAGGGTATCCGAAATATCAGAGATCTTAATACCTAACTCCGCAGCACGGTGGCGATCAACCGATACCACTAATTCAGGTGTTTTTTCTGAATAGTTAATATCAGCACCTTCCATTAATGGACTGTTATTCGCTTCTGCTTTTAATATCTCGCCCCATTTTTGTAGCTCACTGTAATCTGAACCTCCCAAGACAAATTGAACCGGTTCGCTTGAGCCACCACGGAAGCCAGGCATCATTGGAAATACACGCACATCAGGAATATCAGCAAGTGCTTTTCGGATCACACCCAATCCTTGTTGAGCAGTTAAGTCACGATCTTCCCAGTCCTCTAGGATCATAATAACAAAACCCGTTTGATCCCCTGCATTACCACCAAACGCTGGTGATTGAATACTGAATGATTTCAAAAAGCCTTTACCCAATAATGGCATTAAACGCTCTTCAACAATATCCATATTCGAACTCATGCGATTGTAACTTGTTGCATCCGCACCTCGAACAAAAGCAAATAATACGCCACGGTCTTCCTGTGGTGTTAATTGAGATGGTACGTACTGCATCAAGCCATAACTACCACCAATACACGCAAGAATAATCACAGGAGCCAACAAACGCCACGCTACGGCTTTCGATACTGCTTTACGATAACTACGTTCTAATGCTGAGAAAACTTTATCGATAAATAAGTTAAAACGATTCGGCTTCACATTTGCTTTTAAAATCTTACTACCTAAAACAGGTGTCAGTGTTAACGCGATCAATGAAGAGAACAGAACTGACATAGCAAGTAATACTGAAAATTCAGTAAACAGCAAACCAACCATTCCATCCATAAATGAAATCGGTAAGAACACCATGACAAGCACTAAGGTCGTCGCAATAACGGCAAAACCTACTTCTCTCGCTCCTTTATAAGCAGCAAGTAATGGTGACTCTCCTTTTTCTAAATGATGGAAAATATTTTCAACTACTACAATGGCGTCATCCACCACCAAACCAATGGATAAAATCAACGCCATCAAGGTGATTAAGTTAATAGAGAAACCAAAGTAATAAGCGGCAATAAATGACGATATTAATGAAACAGGAACGGTTACCGCTGGGATCAAGGTTGCACGAGCTTGGCCAATAAATATATACAGAACCAGAATAACCAGCCCACCAGTAATAAATAGTGTGCTATATACCTCTGCAATTGAACGCTCGATAAATACCGTTGAGTCATAATCAATGGCTAAGCGAGTTCCTTTTGGCAAAAATTGCTGGATCTTAGCGACTTCTTCGTGAACTAAATTCGCCACATCTAATGGGTTGGCATCTGATTGAGGAACGATCCCCATACTAACGTTTACTACGCCATCACTTTTAAATGTTGAGTTTTCATTTTCTGCACCAATAAATACATCAGCAACATCTTTTAAATAAATCGGCGTTCCATCACTGGCTGTTTTCACCACCAAGTAATTAAAGTCTTCTGCCTTATTATATAAACGTTCAGTTCTAACCGACATGACTATGGCATCATTTCGAACTTCACCGCCAGGACTTTCAATATTTTCAGAACGAAGTGCTGCTGTAATGTCTGATGCCGTTACGCCACGTCCAGCCATTAAATCTGGTTGTAGCTTCACATACATCACTTTATAAAGGCCACCAGAGACATCAACAGAACTCACGCCAGTAATTAAGCTAAAACGGTCAACCAATACACGCTCGATGTAATCTGTTAACTCGGTTCTGTCCATTACACTTGAGCTTAGATTAATATAAAGAGAGGCTTCACCACTGCCGTTATTTTTAAATACAATAGGATCATCGGCTTCATCAGGTAAGCTACGTTGTGCACGGGCAACCGCATCACGAATATCACTCACTCCAGTATTTAAATCATACCCTAGATCAAAAGTAATCATGATACGAGACATGCTATTTCGCGTAGTAGACTCGATTTCATCAATCCCACTGATACCAGAGAGCTGGTCTTCTAATACCGTTGTAATTTGGCTTTCAATAATAGTTGCAGAGGCTCCCTCATAACGAGTACTGATCGAAACAACTGGGCTTTCAATATCAGGCATTTCACGAACAGCCAATTTACTGAACGACACCGCACCAAATACACACAACAGCAAACTTAAAACAATGGCTACCACTGGTCTTTTTACTGAAACATCAGATAACCACATGATTACTGTACCTCAGTTTTATTTTGTTCAAGTTGTTTAACCGTCACACCATCACGCATGTTAACTAAACCTTGAACTACAATTTCATCACCTACATTTAAACCACTAGCGATGACAACACGGTTTTCAACACGAGCGCCTAAAGTAACTTCGGTGCGAATTGCTTTGTTATCTTCACCTACAACATACACATAACGCTTAGTACCAGAGTACTCTAAAGCTTGAACAGGAATAATAGGTGCATTAATAGCAGGGAAATCTAACGTCGCAGCCATCAGCATTCCCGGTTTCATTTTCAGATCTTTATTAGGGAATTCAATACGAACACGTAAATTCAACGTTTCTGCATTTATTCGCGAATCAACACCTATCAGTTTTCCTGAAAACACTGAGTTTTCCCACGCTTGACTCGTTGCTTCTACATTCATACCAACAGAAAGCATTGATAGGTAACGTTCCGGTACTTGTAAATCAAGCTGCATAACAGATAAATTATCTAAGGTTAGCAGCTCCGTACCGGCACTCACCATTTTGCCTCGGCTAAAATCAATAAAACCAACAGTACCAGCAAAAGGAGCAGAGATATGAAGATCAGATAAATCAGCATTAGCTGCATCTAAACGAGCTTGAGCAATATCAACGCTAGCTTTTTGCCCATCAATTTCGGTTTGAGTAATGGCATTCTTTTTCGCTAAGCGCTGAAATTCAGTTAATTTACGTTTTTCATCATTTAAATAAGCACGAGCCTCTTTAATAGCTGCAATTGCCTTATCGTCATTAAGTTGAACAACTAACTGCCCTTTTCTTACGTTTTGGTTCGCTTTAACTGCAATACGCTCAATCTTTCCAGCAACCTCAGGAGAGATCACAACAGACTCAGAAGCCTTTAGTTTTCCGATTAATGATAATGATTGAGATATTTCATGAGTTGCCACTTCTTCAGAAAGAACAGCAACCGACTGATTTCCTCTTGTTTTCTTAGCATAAGAAGGAGTTGATAAAGTGCATGCTAATAAAACAACAAGAGCGATAGACTTAGTTTTATTCATATTGATACTTATAATCTAAATGATGGAATTAATTTCTGGTCATAGTTTACCAAGGTAAAGACCTTTTGTTCGTCAATGAATGTAAAGATGACGAAATAAACTGTAAAAACAACTGCTTCTATATGACTGATATTGAGTTATTTTGTTCCGATATGGCGAATTTTACTCCTTTTTGACGAAAAACCCATCATTCAAACCAAAAATCAAAGAAAAGTGCTTTACAGAAAAACGAAGTTTGCTATTATTCGCTCCGCACTTGGCAAGGTCGTTGGGAAAACTCTCGCTAAGTATAAAAATTCTCGTTGGAGGGGTTCCCGAGTGGCCAAAGGGAGCAGACTGTAAATCTGCCGCGAAAGCTTCGATGGTTCGAATCCGTCCCCCTCCACCATTATTCAGTTAATTGATACGTCAGTTAACACACTTGATTACTCCTTTGGGAAAAGAGTTAGTTAAGTATAAAAATACCCGCTGGAGGGGTTCCCGAGTGGCCAAAGGGAGCAGACTGTAAATCTGCCGCGAAAGCTTCGATGGTTCGAATCCGTCCCCCTCCACCATTATTCAGTTAATTGATACGTCAGTTAACACACTTGATTGCTCCTTTGGGAAAAGAGTTAATTAAGTATAAAAATACCCGCTGGAGGGGTTCCCGAGTGGCCAAAGGGAGCAGACTGTAAATCTGCCGCGAAAGCTTCGATGGTTCGAATCCGTCCCCCTCCACCATTATTCAGTTAATTGATACGTCAGTTAACACACTTGATTGCTCCTTTGGGAAAAGAGTTAATTAAGTATAAAAATACCCGCTGGAGGGGTTCCCGAGTGGCCAAAGGGAGCAGACTGTAAATCTGCCGCGAAAGCTTCGATGGTTCGAATCCGTCCCCCTCCACCATTATTCAGTTAATTGATACGTCAGTTAACACACTTGATTATTCCTTTGGGAAAAGAGTTAATTAAGTATAAAAATACCCGCTGGAGGGGTTCCCGAGTGGCCAAAGGGAGCAGACTGTAAATCTGCCGCGAAAGCTTCGATGGTTCGAATCCGTCCCCCTCCACCATTATTCAGTTAATTGATTCATCAGTTAACACACTTGATTACTCCTTTGGGAAAAGAGTTAATTAAGTATAAAAATACCCGCTGGAGGGGTTCCCGAGTGGCCAAAGGGAGCAGACTGTAAATCTGCCGCGAAAGCTTCGATGGTTCGAATCCGTCCCCTCCACCATTATTTATCTCGTAAGAGATCGGAAGGCCAATTCAGAAATGAGTTGGCTTTTTTTGTGCCTGTAATACCTACCTATCAATTATCCTCCGCAATTATCTGAATAGCTATTGGTATAAATTTTATCCCTAAATACCCCTTGCCAAAATAACTGTATAAATATACAGTTACTCTGTTTTATTAAATATAGAAATAGAGGCATTACAATGCACATTGCACAAGTTCAAAAGCAGCAAGAACCGTCACAATGGAAAACATGTAGCTTATGTAATAAAGAGGCTTTTTGTCATCCTTCTACTAGCGTCACAATGGCTTGGATAAAAGCAGGTTTAGGTCAACAAAAATGCACGTGGCGCTGTGAGACATGCCAGCCAAGCGCTAGATTATTAAACTAAACTTACATGATTTAATGCCAAATAATGTTAGTATCATTATATTAGAGATCCTTGCTCAACTAGGATTGATTATATTTATAAGGACTTGATAACCTAATGAAAGTAATAAGCTTTAATATAAACTACATATCAAAAACCAATACTTTCAATTAGTTAAAAAGGAAAACAAACAATATTGCCACAAGAATGACTACACCTTAAACTTCTTATACAAAAAAGCCCCTCAAATTAGGGGCTTTTTTATTTTATAACGTTATGTTTTTAATGAAGCAATAAAATTATAGTAAGACTGCATAAAAACACACTCAAAATACCAATAGCTATCAGCTGTAATTAGGGCTTATTATGTAGGTTCATAAGCCCTATTTTATTTCTCTACTAGTTTAAAATCTCAATATCTTCAGCAGTGAAGCCCTTATCATTTTTACCTGTTGTAAAACAGACTTCTATATTTTCTTCAACATTACGGTTGTCTAATATTGTTTTTGGCATCAAAGAGCTTCGGCTGAAAAAGTATCTAATGCTTTGAGAGTCTTCAGCAAAACCATATGATATTCCGCAATGACCTGGTACTAAGTTAACAATCTTACCATTGACTCTAGAACCAACTTCTTTAGTAAGAAGAGAATTAGATTTTATTAGAAATTGTTGTAACTTATATGAATTTTCTGTTTTATCTATATCTAATAAAATATTCAAGTGCTGCTTCAGCTCTCTTAAACAATCGATATTAAATTTTTCTATATGCGTATCAATAATGAATAAAATATTATTACTTACTGTATTGTCATCACTAAATTTGTAATACGATATGCTATCTTTGTAGGTTTTACATAATTTATCAATAATCGACTTATCGTAGTCATCTTCATCTAATGAACGTCCTATTATATCTACAGCTTTAGATAAGTTATTTTTTGCTTCAGTCCGATCTTTATGGCTTATATATTGTTCAGATGCTCTTCTTCGGCAATCAGATGATTGGTCGTATAAACTGATTCTGAATTTCTTATGTTTTGATATTTTTTTGTCAGATAGTATCTCATCATAAATTTTATTCGCTCCCTCATAGTTTCCCATGACTTTTAAAATAAATGCCAACTGGCTTTTACAAGGAATTGAATCTGGCTCAATTTTCAAAGCATACTGCAAATGTTCAATAGCATCTTCATACTGCTCTTCACTATTCAGAAATTTAGCATATGAATATCGAGCAATCATCGATTGTTCATTGTATTCAATGGCTGTATCGTACTCAGCTTGAGCTAACCATGGTTGGTCTTTTTGCAAAATATAACCATGTACACGGTAGCATTCGGAAAAATCAGGCATTAGAGCTTTGGCTTGTCTTACCTTTTCAATAGCATCTTCTATTTTTCTATTTGCATATAAAGTAAGTGCAGCACTTAAATAAGTAGCACAGATTTTTTGATCATTTGTATCCCATACAATATTTTTTGGATCAAACTCATAACTATGTTTTGATACGCCTTGCTCAGCTATGATGGTTCTTAAATTAGCTCGTCTTTCCTTAACAAGGTTATATATATCTTTCGTTATCGCGTTAATACTCTTTAAATAGCTTTCAGCTACGTTAGTTAGAATAAACTTTTGCTCATCAAATTTATCATCATCTGACGACATCAACATACTCGAATTTCGTAGTCTGTGAATAACTTCTTCTAGGGCAATATTGTGCATATCATCTAAAAAGAATCTCAACTCAACTAATGTTAAAGGCTTTCCGATACAAGCAACTACTAGTATTATTTTCTTTTCATCAACAGTTAACTTTTCATATAAGTTTTCAAAACAAAAACTTAAAGCATCTTTAAAGTTATCACTATTTTTATTTATGAGTTTTTTAGGATCAGCACCATAAGCATATGAACGAACATACCATCTAATTAACAATGGGTTATTAAATAGCCTCAAGCAAAGATCTTCTAGTTGTGCGTTATTCTTCTTAACTAAATCATTTACGTTCAATATTTTAGACATATTTCTAATTAGATTAATAGAAGATCGCTTGTCTAACTTATCTAATTTATAACGAAACTCTAATTCACCTAAAGCCATACGAGTGGTTATTAATACTTTAGAACCATCGGGAATATTAGCTAAAAAATGTCGAATTTTACTTGTAGAAATAGTTTCTAAGTTATCAATACAAAGTAAAACCTTAAACTCCCTCATATAAGATAAAATTTCATCTAGCATATCATCCATACTTTCAGTTTCAGTTTCATTCGCTAAAAAGTTACTGACGTGCTGAAATAACCCCATGCTGTCCGTAATGGCGTTATTTATTTGCCTTGCTCCATTTACTGTAAGTTCATTTGCTTTCAGTGTAACCCAAGTTATGATTTCAAACCTTGGCGAGTCATTTGAGTACTCTTCACATAAATCAAGCATGTCATACAAACATCGTTGAGATAATGCTGTTTTACCAATTCCTCCTTCTCCAACAATTGTGATAACTCTAGTATCAGAATGTAATAATTTATTGATAGAGTCTCTATCACTCACTCGCCCTAAAAATCCAGTATCATCGAATTCAACCATAGGTAAATTATGAAAAATTTGTTTCTTTTTTTCATCCCATGAATTTGGTGTACCAACAGTTGAAAGGTATGCTCGGTTATCTAGGTTATTTAAAACATTTTTAATTTGTCTAAATGTATTTGGAGGTGATTTTTTAAGTAATTCTGATGAAAACTGTCGTAATTCGAAAAAGTCTGTAGATTCTAGTGGCCTACTATGGCAAACCCGATTACGACAGGGAGATAGTAAATCAAGGTGTTCGCATATGAATACGATTATACTTTCACTTAATATTGCCTGATGTTTTTTTAGTTTATGCAGTATTTTTTGAGTATCTGAAAAATCAATATATTGGAGTAAATCTATTAACTCTGGTGAACTATTTTTTTCTTGTTCATGATCTCTGATATAGCGTTCAGATACTTTAACTTGTATATCTTGTGGGAGGCTTTCTACTTGCTCCGTTATCCTAAGTATAAAGTCACGTAAGTCTTGCTCAATAGAAGATATTAAACCAAAACATGATAGCCTGACGGTTGTTGTGTCACTCACATTTATTCCTTAATTTATCATAGTTAAGAATTATTATAACCACAAGATATCATACCATTAAGAATCATTCGCATTCCATATAAATATTATTATTTTAGGCGCGAGAATTTTTTATCATCGGCTGAATCTCCCTTCCCTCTTGTATACAGACAAATTCATTTATCACACTTCAAAACTCAACACCGAGGAGGGTCACACTCCTCGGCACTTTCAGCTTTGTTCTGTTAATAACTCATACTCATATTACCCACGTTCAAGCTTAAATCTGTGCCCTTCTCGCCTTTTGCTTTATCGATAGTGACTGGCTTATCTGATTTGATAGTAAGTGCCACTTCGGCTTGGCTTTTCACTGTTTGGTTGGTTAATGGAGTTGCTTTAGACATTGGGATTATGTTGCCTGATAAGCTTTGTTTTGGCTGATTATGATATGACGTTGCAATGGTTTGGTGTTGGCTTTCTGTGGTTGTGATACCTAGCTTCGTATTCTTATCCTTCATCTTACTCAGTTTGGTACTGAGCTTATCCACCTCTTTTCCGGCATCTTCCACTGAGGTTTTCCAACCATCAGGAATGAGTGCATCAGGCAGCATGTTTATCATGGATTTAATGCCATCCCATACCCAACCAATGGCTTGATTTACCGCTTTTAATATCACATCAAAACCAATGAACTTATCAATCAAGTAAGTAATAGCGACAGCTGCGGCACCAATGGCCGCCACCATTAACCCTATAGGGTTGGCCATGATGACCGCGTTTAATGCAATCAATGCCACTTTAAAAATGGCGACCGTCGCAATGATCCCTTTGAAGTGTTGAGAGGTGAACAAAATAATATTGCCTAAGAACTTAAAGCTCTCATAAAGGCCATTAACCGTTTTAATGATTTTCTCAATTAAGTCCGTGCGCCATTTGGCGTTCTTAAACTTAGTCGAGAACACGGTAAATGCTTCGGTAATTCTCTGCATCACAGGCGCCAGAGCGGCGAACTTGATAGAGCGAAGACTCTCTTGCACTT
Organism: Aliivibrio fischeri; assembly: GCA_038993745.2. Lineage (NCBI taxonomy): Bacteria > Pseudomonadati > Pseudomonadota > Gammaproteobacteria > Vibrionales > Vibrionaceae > Aliivibrio > Aliivibrio fischeri. Next base: position 1,791,273 of record CP160629.1, read on the forward strand.
TTTGCAAAGCATCGTTATACGCTTCGGCCTTGGCAGCATCATCAGCTTTCGCTCCACCGCCAAGTGCATTGAACTCTTTTCGAGCTGCACCTAATCCTTCGGTCCCTTCACGAAGCATGATTAACATTTTACGACCATCTTGACCAAAGGCCGCATCCGCAAACGCCATTTGCTCTTGAGTGGTTTTTAGTTTTGAAAATGACACCAGTAATTTGTCGTATGCATCTTGAGTATCTTCGGCACTTTGCAACTCTCGATACAACGGGCTTTTCCCATTTTTCAAAAATGAGCCCATTGCACCTCGCCCTGTTTCTTGCAGCACACCAAGGCGTTTTGTAAATCGCACCATGGAAGCGCTCAAGGTATCAGAGCTCACCCCTGCGTGCTCTGCTTGTGATTGCATGGCTTGCAACTCTGAAATCGGTAGATTCAAGGTGTTTGAAGTTTTGGCCAACTTATCCATTTCAGAGGCAGTGCTGTTTATCTCATTAAATAGTCCGCCCATGCTCAAGCCACCAAGTAGCGCCGCCCCTTTGCCAACCGCTGCGGTGCGAAGGTTTGGCAACTTGATGGCTTTACTGAGTTTTTGGATCGGTGCCATAGCGGTTTTCAATCGCTTGTATTTTTTGCTCACCTCATCCACACGCTTTGCATGACGCATTTGGCTTTTCGATAAACGCTCAAACTCGTTATCCAGTTTATTAACGTTCACCCCTGCTTTTTGCATCTGCTTGCTTGTGCTTTTAAGTGTCTCTTCGTATTTATTTTGTTTCGCAGAGAGCGTGGCCACTTTCTCGGTTTGTTTTGCCAACCGATTCGTCAATGCGGCACTTGGCTCTTTTGTGCTCGCCATTTGTGCTTGGAGTTTATTTAATTTCTCAGTGGCTTCTTCACTTTCAAGCGCGTTCTTATCCAACTCTTTTTGAATTTTTTGATAAGAGGCGATCATCGCCATGGCGCTTGAGTCGTCTTTTTGTGCCTCTTGAATGCTTTTTATTTTCTTAGCGTAATGATCTGAATCGCTGCTCATCTCTTTTAATGGCTTGGTGGTTTTGTTCACCATGTCCATGACGACTGACAAATTCATTTTCATAAACAATCCCTTTCTTTGGGTATAAAAAAAGAGAGCTAAGGGCTCTCTTTCTCGGTTCGAACTCGCGCCTCTTCTCGAAATAAAAGTAAATCATCAAGGCTGAGTTCGTCGATTTCACTGGGTTGCCAATGAAACACTATAGCGAGATCGGCATAATAGGTTTCTACTCGCTCAATTAGTGTTTCGTATCCACGAAAAAAGAGGCGATTTCCGTCATGATGGGTGCAAAGTTTTCACTTTCCATATTCAAGATGTCACGCTCATTAAGTTTAGAAATACGAGGAAGTAACACAGTGGCCGCATCAAAGTGCATTTCACACACTTGAACCAAATTCAAACCACGTAAATCCCCAGCCGTTGGTTTGCGAAGCTCTAACTCTGCCACTTCTTTTCCATCCACTTCCATGGGTATGGCTAATTTCACTTTGAATAGTTGTTTATTCATAACCGAACTCTTCTCTTAATTCTTTCAATTTGATTTTACGACCGCCTTTTTTAGGGTCGATTTTCATGACCATTTCAAACAAAGCCAACGCCTCTTTGTTATTGCCTGCTTCCAACAATAAATCACCGGCAAGACGAAACATTTTCACTTTCAATGGGGCATTGGTGGCTAATCGCCCTTCAATCAAATCGGTGACAGCATCACGTAAAAACTGAGCATTAAATGATTGCTTGGTTTTATGTGCATCATGCGAGTATTTAAACACCACATCTAAAAACGCTGTTTGGCCATTTGAGTTCCAACTTAACGGCGTGGTGAGTCCTTTAAATATCGCCTGTTTAAATGCATCATGAACCGATAGCAATAAACCGCAATCCACTTGCCATTGATAAAACCACCAAACCACATCCAATCCATCAAGACTCTCATGTGACTTAAGCAGCTTTCTCACCAATGGGGTGTATTTTTTAACAAGCTCTTTTTTGTATGGTATTTTCTCTTGTGAGCCAGCTAAGGTTCGTGAGTATTTCAAATCGGTTTTTAAGATGTGTTGCACTTCATCCCATGATTTATGCTCAAGTACATCACGAGCACCAGTTGCAGCCATCACGGGAATATTAAGCGCACTCTCTTGTTCAATTTTCATCGCTTGCGCTTTTCTTACTTTGGCTTGTCGCTTTAATAATAACGTTAACATTCCAACCCCTTTTCACTTATTGTGGGATTAATTCGGTACCCAAAAACAGCACTTCAAGTTGGCCATCTTTGATATTAAGCTCTAACGATTCACTCACCCACGCATCCATCAAGGTGTAGCTTTTTCCACTATTGGTATTGAGTGTGATGTTTTCACCTGTAAAATTTTTGATGTTGGTTTCATCAGTGGTCTTAGCATGCGCGATGGTTGCCTTGATAAAAGGCGCACCTTCAAACTCTTCACTAAATCCAAGAACGCCTGAATCGCCCATGACCGCTTCACGTTTTACGCCACCAAAGTTAATGGTTGCTCCTTCTTTAGTCGGTAAGCGTCCCAATGAGCCGGCATCTAAAAAACCACGACTGGTTATTGTTGTACTCATAAATGACTCCCAATCATTCTGTTACTTTCTAAATTGAATTTTACCTGCCGTAATGATCAAGCCATTGACGAACTGCGGACTGTCTAGGTAGTTAATGCGTGTTTTGTTGTTTTCATCTAACTCAACAATCAAGGTTTTTTTATACCCTTCAAAATCTTGAACTATCCCTTGATACTCCAAACTTTTATACAAAGTGAGTAATTCCCCTTTGATAATGCTTGGGGTCACAATCGCTTGTCCTGGAGCAAAGCTCGTTCCCTCTTTGGCTAATTTATGGCGACCAAATTTGCTTTGAATGAGTGAGCGTTGCTTCTCACGAAAATACATGGCGGTAGCCGGTGTCATCACATCCAGATAACTGTCATCCGCCGCCCCTGCTGCATTTTCCGTATAAGCGGTAACTGGTCGCTCAACTTGCACTTCTTTGGTTGAGGTAACGGTGTAGGTTCCCATCCCTTCATGCAGCAATAAATTGCGCTCATTCCAATCAAACTCACTGGAGGCAATGGAATACACCCCATTCATTTTTAGGGTTTGAAGTGGTCGGCATGGATCATTTGCCAATGAAGGCGCGACTTGACCTGCCCATGCTGCCACCGCTTCTGCATCAGATAATGGCTTGTTTGATGAGTCCGCTAACTCATTAATCGACATGAAGCTTATCAATGGGCAATTGGACATTGCACCATAAGTAATAAGCTCGGCGTGCGTGCCTTTTTTTGGAAGATAAGCAATGCCCGGGATCATTTCTAATGCCTTATAGCGCTCATCTAAAAACGTTCCTAAATCACGCACGGTGGTTTCATCATTGAGTGAGCAAAGAATATGATGATATTGCGTATCCCCAAGAGCTGCCAACGCGCTTGCTGTATCGGCAGCTTCAACACTCACCGCATACACTGGCATGCTTTCATCTTGCTTTCGAAAATACTTCAGCATGCTTGTGATATCAGATTCACCAAACTGCTCACGTGCAGAGTCCTCATCCATACACAACACTACGGTGTTGGGCGACACCGCCGCACCAGTAATAGCATTACCAATCACAAGCAGTTTTTGCAGCTCTTCTGCACTATTAGCAAGACTGTTATCAATTTCAATGTACACACCCGGAACGCGAGCATTGTTCGGCACTTCTGAAAAACTGATACTCATGATGTTTGCTCCTTCTTCGGCTCAATAATAATGGCTGAGCCCTCTTTAATTCGGCGTAGCCAATAGGTGTTTCGAGGTTTCGTTTCACCGACCATTTTTAACGGTACTCGGGTTAATGGATCACGTACTAGCAATCCCTTTTTCGGTTTAATTTTGATAGTGCGCATTTAACTCTCCACGCCTGCTGTAAATTGCTCTGCCACCATGGCAAGCAACTCTCGCTCAAGGGCAGGTGTCCAACCAATAAACGTTCGTTTTGGCATTTGGTAAAACTGTTTAACTTTGGTTCCGCCTTCCCATCGACTGGTTCGAGAGTTGTAATACCCTTTCGCTCTTGTCGTAAATGAGAGCGTTCTCCCCTCATTGTGATCACGTGCCATGTTGCCAACCACACCAGCAAGCCCCACTTCAAAGCCCTTATCATTCACTTGGGTTTTCAATGCTCGGCTAAATCCCATCAACATGTTTTTGTTGTCTTTGGCTTTATGGGTTTTGCTATCTAATGTGATTTTTCTTCGAGCTCGTTTTTGATAACTTCGCCCTTCAATGTCTCGTTGCAGCCGTATTTGAGAGCGAAAGTATTGTCGTGAGCGATTGGCTAAACGTCGATTTAAATCAAACTGCTCAGCGTCGCTTAATAGCAAGCCATCAATGATGCTCGTGAGCTGCTCGGGACTACTTAACTGCATGATGGAAAGTCATGTTCATGGCCACCAATAAATTCTAATGGCGGTAATTCATCTTCACTTAATGTGCGAGTGAAATTGCTGACACACTCATACCGAGTTTCATTTTGTAGCCAATTGCCTTGTGCGTTTTCATTCAGCGAGTAGCTTTCCTGAATATCCACTTTGAGTTTGATGTCGCATTTGCCGTTATCCAGTAACTCAGCGGCAAAGGATGGCGGTGCCAAGCCTTTTTCTTCTCGTTGGATATCAAATTTGTTTAACCATGACACCAGATGCATCATCAATATCTGTGGCTCGATATCGACGCCCACCATATTGACGTTCACGGTGTAAGTAATATCAAAGCCATCCACGAGTTGGCCTTGCGTACAAACTAACTCCCCATCTTCTGCCCATACATCAAAACTATGAGCATTAAGCACATGATGAGAAAATAACTCCGTAATACTTTGCAACGCTTTCATCACACCACCTCAAAACGATAGGTTTCTTCACCATTAAGTAATAAATCCATGGCACGGCGATATTGCACTAAACAATTATCCGCTTTGGCTTGAATGGCTTCTTGTCGCTCTGCCGCTTCTTTGGTGGCGTTCATACTCAATTGATTTTCAACTAAGAAGTTCGCCGTCATCGCAAACACCGCTTGTTTATACAAGATGGCTCCCGTATCAGTTTCACCAAAGCGCTCCACTGACAACGCATCCAAGTTATCAAACTCTTCCATGGTATCGAGTAGCTCTCGATGAATAGTGACTCTGGCCACCGTGGCATGATGTAAAATTCCCGCCTCTGTTTCATTACTCAAAAAATGAAACACAAGCTGAAACTCTGAAATTTTAAGCTCGGGGTATTGCTCGGTTGCAGGCAATACCGCGTCATACACTTCATTTTTATTGCCAACAAATTCCATATTCGCCTCTTAGGTGCAGGCTTCACACTGACTAATAACAACCCATCAATAGGTTGATAAAGCAGTGATCGCCTGCATGGGTTGGTGTTCAGTTGTACGCGGTTATACCCACGCGCCATCAATCCACAGTTTCACGTTGTCAAACTCAAGCGCGGCCGCTTTTGGTAATTGTTCAACCACATAAGCCATGTTCATTGATTCAAAGTTTTCAATTTGATCAAGACGGTCGTTCTTCTTCGCCAATGAGCGACGAATGGAATCTTTTTGAATGTACAAAGATAGGTTTTTAAAGCTAGTAACCAAGATCCCCGTTGGTGGGAACGATGGTGGACAAAACGCCGCTAAACCGCCATACGTGCCAATCACTTGCATGTCTTCAATGTGTGCTTTCTCTGTTGGAGTATTACCATGCGCGGCATAGAATTTGGCTTTATCATAAGAAAGTAAATCAGAGCCAACCAACGCCACTAAATCCGAGGCATTGGCACACGCATCATGCAATAAACCTTTCACGTTCATTACGGCTAAATCAAGGTTAATAAAGTCCCCTTTGCCTGCTGTTTCATCGCCCTCACCCAAACGAATTTCACCCGTTGTTTTGCCTTCAACAAGCATGGCATCGGCGTTATTATCACGAATGGCTTGGAACCATCCTTTACACACATCTTCGCCATTTGGGTTCGTCTCAGGATCCGTATTCGCTTCACAAGATGTGCCATAGAAACCGATGGTCACTTTGTTCATATCAATCTGCTCACGAGTTTGAGAATTGATAAGTTTGTTGAAATTCTTCAAATGAGCAAAGGCATCCAATTGATCGTAACGAATGTGTGAATCAAAGTTCACTTGCTCACACAGGTACGGCATCGGTTCCATGTTATAAACGGCTTTGGTTTTACGCTCATTGCCTGTTTTGGTGTTGGTACGGCTGGCAATCATGCCGGTTACCCCAAGTCCAATTGCTTCACCTTTTTGGTTTGCCACAGGCACAATATTAATCTTGCCAAGAAACCAGTTACTCTCACGAATTTGAGCAACAATCTTTTGTGTGGCATTAGGGGTCACACTGAATTTTTCAGTGACATCCTCAACCCCATTTTGTTTTGCGGCGGCTTTTTTATAGCCCTCTATCGCCAGTTTTGTTTTTTCTTGCATAATAAAATCCAGTTAAATAAATAGATTAAGAAGAAGGAAAAGCGTGATAAGCCAATGCTTATAAATACATTTCTTCGCTGTCTTCCCCTGCCAATTGTCGAGGGGTTTCGTCCGTGATGGAGCTCAGTTTTGTCACCACATCATCAAGTTTGCTTGATAGGGCTTCGACCTGAGTGGCTAACTCGGTTTGCTCTTCTTGCTCGGGCTCAGTCTCTTGAGGAAGGGTTTCTTTAATCGTTGCAGTTAAGCTTGTCACTTGACCTGTTAACGCTGTTATCTGCGCGGTTTGTGCTTGTAATAGCGCTTTTAGTTCTTCATTCATGTCATCGTTCTCTTCTTCTGGTGGGTCGGATGGCTCATCATGCGAGCGAAATAATTGAATAAGTCGAGATAACAATTTTTTGTCATCTTGAGTGGTTGGCTCTTCGGCCTCGATGAGCTCTTTTCCTACGGTAGCCCCTGAGCTCAAATAGACCTTGTCCTTATTTTTCTCTTTCGAGTTGGCTGATAAATGCATTTCAGTGGTGCCAAGCGATGCGGGCTCATCCGTTAATGCCAAGCCGGTTAAATAACTTTTTCCCGTATTGGCAAAATTAGGCGTAATTTCACAAGAGGTATGCAGAAGTTGACCTTTCTCAACCGTGCTCAATAACAATGAATTGGGTTTTAAAACACCCCACAATTCATCCCCTCTTTTTTCCACCGATAGCACCGAGCCAAACTTTTCACCCCATGCCCAATGCTCTTCATTGATGCGTGCGTTATAGCGTTTTGGGTCATACAGCTCGACAATATCGTCAATCACCTTTTGCTCGATAAACCGACCATCGACGGTTTCACCTGCGGTTAAAATACAAATGGGCTCTGACTGAAACATGCTGCTCTCTCCTGTGATTTCTGATTTTAATTTATCGAAATCCTGCCTCTTTTTGTATTCATCCCAATCCTAGAATGTGCATCTAGAACATGGACTTACTGAGGGATTAATTTGGTTATTGCACACTGTAATAATGAAAATGAGTCCGACTGCACCACTTGAAAAACCACTCTATACCCAAGCGCAAACTCATGCGCTTGGGTATTACTTACGCCAGTACAAAACCGCAGAAATTGCCGAGGCACTGGAACTGGCTCCGCGCACTATCCAACAATGGATCTCAAAATTTAAATGGAAACAGATGCGCGATGACGCCCCTGTTGAATTGATACTCAGACAGCGCATTGCGTATTTGATGTGGGTAGACAAAAAGCACGAATCACAACTCAAAGAGCTTGAAATGCTGCTTGAGCAAAAATACAAACGTGACGCAGCTGAACGACGCAAAAACAAAAGTCCAAAATCAGAAAATGGCTCAGAGAAAAAACGCGGCAGACCAAGCAACAAAAGCAAAAATGATATTTCAGGCATCACCGCTGAAATGCTTTCTGAGTATTACGAGAAAAAATACTTCCAATATCAAAAAGACATTCATGCTCATAAGTGTGATGACAGCATTAACGAACAACGCTTTTATTTAAAATCGCGTCAAATTGGGTTGAGTGATTATTTCTCGTTTGAAGCGTTTGAAGATGCGGTGTTAACTGGTGACAATCAGGTCTTTATTTCCGCCTCGCGTAAACAGGCAGAGATTTTCAAAAACTACATTCGCAAATTTGCGCTTGAGATTGGGGATATAGAACTCAAAGGCAAAGACAGCATCATTCTCAGCAATGGCGCTGAGCTGCATTTCATGTCCACAAACATTTTTACAAGCCAAGGCTTTAACGGTCATATGTATTATGACGAAGTATTTTGGATCCCAAGCTTTCAAAAACTCGATGATTACGCAGGCGGCATGTCCATCCAAGCGCAATATCGAACCACGTATTTATCAACCCCATCCACCACCGCGCACGAAGCGTATCCAAAATGGTCTGGAGTCAAAGAGCTTAATATCGATATTAGTCATAAAGCATTAAAAAATGGCTCACTTGGTGGCGATGGTATTTTCCGTCAAATAATCACTGTGGATGATGCGATTGAGCGCGGTGCCACGTTCTTCAACATGGATAAATTACACCGTAAATATCCTGATAAATCCGTGTTTGATAATTTGCTTCGTTGTGTGTTCTTAGATGACTCTTCATCGTTCTTTAGCATCAAAGCCCTACTGGCTTGTAAAACGGATACCAGTCAATGGAGTGATGTGAATTTTGAAGCGCTTTACCCTGTTGGCCGTCGAGAGGTATTGGTTGGTTATGATCCAAGAGGTGGCGGCCAAGGTGAAGGCTCGGATGATGCAGGCTTGGTGGTTGCACTCAAACCCATCATCAAAGGCGGTACATTTCGAGTTATTGAGCGCGTTCGCTTAAAAGGCTCAAGCTATGAAGACCAAGCCACCGCCATTGAAGCCATTTGCAAAAAATACAACGTGGTCTATTTGGCCATTGATGTTGGCGGTGTGGGCTCGGCCGTTGCTGAGTTAGTGAGAAAGTTTTATCCAGGACTCACTACCTTAGATTATTCACCAGAAATGAAACGCATGATGGCCTACAAAGCGCGCGAGATTATTAATGCTGGCCGTCTTCAGTTTGATGATGAATGGGATGACGTCGTGCATTCATTTTTGATGATAAAACAGCACACCACCAAAATGAGCAACCAAATTACCTTTATCTCAGCACGTAATAAAGTCGGCTCTCACGCTGATTTAGCGTGGGCAACCATGCACGTTTTACATTGGGAGCCTATCGATATTTTACGCGATGACTCAACCACCGTTTCGTTCCTATAAGAGAGGATATTTTGATAACTTTTTCTACCCCTGAAAGCGTAATGACGAGCGATATTCTCAGTTATATGGAAGTCGCTTTAATTGATGGTTTGTATGAGCCACCTATCCCTTTAGATACCTTGGCCAAAGCCGCGCGAGCCAATCCAATGCACGGCTCTGCCTTGTACGTAAAAAGAAACATGGCTTCAAGCTCGGTGAAGTTATCCACGCTACTCAGTAAGCGAGATTTTAAACGCTTCTTGGATGACTTCTTAACCTTTGGTAATGGCTATTTACTTGTGATTAAAAACGCCTTTAAAGAAGTGATTAAATTAAAGCACTTACCTGCCTTATACATGCGGGCACAAGAAACCATCGGTCGTTACACCTATAAGCCAAACGCCTATAACGATGATGGCCGCATTGATTATAAAGATGGTCAGGTTTTTCATTTAAGTGAGTACGATATTTGCCAAGAAATCTACGGTATGCCGCAATACATTGGTGCGCTGAGCTCTATCTGGCTCAATGAAGATGCAACCTTGTTTCGTCGTAAGTACTACATCAACGGCGCTCATGCAGGTTACTTGCTTTACATGAACGATCCAAACCTTACCGATAAACAAGAAAAAGAAATTGAAGACAAATTAAGAAAGCAAGCTGGCCTTGGTGCTTTTAAGAATTTGTTCATTAACGGCAAAGGCAAAGATGGAAAACCGCCAGAACTAACTCCAATTGGACAAGTTGAAGCCAAAGATGCATTTAAAGATATTAAAGGCATGACCACCAATGATGTGTTGGCCAGTCATCGAATTCCATTGGATTTAATGAGTATTGTTCGAGAGGGGTTCAGCTCTAGCAGTGACTTAAACAAAGTCGATCGCATCTTCTACAAAAACGAGTTAGTGCCGTTACTAGAATCGGTGTGTGAATTGAATAACTTTGTTGGACAGGAAGTTGTGAGAATTAAGGAGTATGAAGGATTGGAGCCTACGCTTGCGTAGACTCATTTAAAAGTTTCACATCACAATATTTAACTACTAGCGCGGCTCAATGCAATTGCTTCTTCAGTATACTGAACTATTTGCTGCGCTGTTTTCATATCTTTTAATAAATAACCAAGCCAATTACTTTTACAAGTAGGAGTAGAACGATACTGATTTCTATTACCAATCAGAGGAACTTTTTTTTCACCTCTATAACTTAATAAAACAGTATTCATTTCACTCAATTCTACTTTTATTTCACAATCATGATTTTGAGCAGTAAACCAATCATTCTCTTGGTCTTTTAGTTCCCAATCTCGACTAGGTAAAAGGTGAAACATTTCTAATTTAAAAGCAAGAAAACTCGATTTAGTTGCAGGTAATGTAATTTTTTCCTTATTAACATTATCATCTAATTTCCAGTCACTAGATGCGTTCGCTATGGTACTAAAGCCAACTAAAAGGATGATACATAATTTTTTAAAGAACGTAATATTACGCTCTTTGTTCATTATTTCGTACATCGTTAATTCCTAACCATTCATAAATAACAAAGAACATATCATAAGATATATTCAATGTTCATTACGTCCATTTTCTTGGAATTTCTATTAACTAAAATTAGCGATACTTTCTAACCTCATTTCATGATTTGTTGATTAAACACCTTAACGTATACATGATATTTTAAAACAAGACATTTATCGCATTTCTTTAGGAAAAAAGAATTTATCATTGCGACCAATACTTAACTAGCAATAAATAAACATGATTCATTTTATTAAAACCACCATTATTTTTTCTTTATTCCTTTCTTTTAGTGCAATAGCATCATCATTATGTGAAAAATGGGAAAATTCAGGCCGACTAGATACATTAACCGATGGTGCTGAAATGGTTTTAATACATAAAAAAGACAAAGAAGATAGTCTTGAAATGATTGCGGATTCTTACGCCCAAACGGTATCGCACTCAATAAAAGAAAAAATGCCTCAACACCAATGTTATGTATTAATGAATGTTGCAGCTTCATTAGTTGATAGTGAATTAGATTTTTCAGCACTTGAATTGTGTGAAATTTATAACGGTTAATGCGATATAATCGAAATAAAAATAAAGCTTCTTATATAGAAGCTTTATTTATGAGTGTATTATTTAGGTTCTGATACACAAGATACTGCAAATGATCTTAACATAACAGTCATCCCATCTTTTATCGTACTTGATTTTTCTTTATACCATGGTTGAGTCGTATCCCACACATAAGGTGCTTTTTCTGAGTAATCAAATAAAGTAACAAGCCCTGTAGTTGCATCGATTGTTGGATGTTCCAAATCAGTCCACCCATACATTGAGCGCATGGTTTCATCGTTAGATAAAGCTGAATTTAGTATATTAAAAATATCAACTGATTGTGGTAATTTCCAATTATCTCTATCCGCAACTTTATATTCATTCATTGTTTCACACCAATTCCAAGCCTGTGAACCATATCCTTGATCTGCCGAAGTCGTTTGAGTGATATCATCATAATCAGCAAAACCAAATTTTGTAACACCAAAAATAGAACCAGAGTCAGAGTAAGAATATGTATACTTATTGTTCAACTTAAATTCTTCGACTGATGATCCTTGTCCATATCGATTATTAAATGATAAATAATCGTTAACCCATGGCGTTGGTGTTTCACTTAGTAATGTACCTAAATCATCACTAACGATTTTTATGCAAGTATTATCATTTGCATAATTACGACCTTCTTCGGTATTTAAATCAATGGATGAATCATTAATCATATTACATACAGAAACCTTCAATGTAGGGTGGTCTGGTTGAGTTGTTGCTGAATTTGAACCATCATTACATCCTGTCATTGCTGAGGTAATGAGTAATAATATTGTGTATTTGTTCATGTTTGCATATCTGCCTATAAATTTTGCTTTTGAAGTTGTAACGTAAGTTAAAGGAGATAAAACAATCAATCATTGCCATTTTATTTATGCGAAAAAGCAAGCAAAAATAAAAAGTGTAACTTAAAGTGGTAAGTAAGAAATTGATTCTCTTACTTGATTTTTATGCTTAGTTTCCGAAGAATATGTATAAGATTAGATATAAGGTAATTATATTGTGAATATTCTTAATCTCATGAGACTAAGAATGGTTTATATATTTTTAAAGCTATACTATAAGCCATTGTTGATTTATTAACGGTATTTACTGGGAATTAGCCCACCAGTTAAATACAACCCCACAGCTCCAAGTACAGGATATTGAAAGGCATCGTTAATGATAGAAGTGATACTTTTGAAATCATATCCATAAAGCTCGCCGATGATGACAATGGAATAAAAGAAAACATAAGGCACACAAAACAGAAGTACTAAAAAACGCTGGATAAGCTTAAAAGGCTCATAAGCTTTAAGTAATTCTATTTTTTGTTTTGATTTCTCTTCATCCGTAAACACCAAAGCATCTCCAGTGTTGGCAATTAAATCCATTCCTGATTTTATAGCTGAGTCACTACCAAAAATTTTATTAAATAACCCCATAATAAATTCCTTACTCACCCACTAACTCAAAATGCATTAAGTCATCAAAGCTATTATCTTTGAGCTCATTATCTCTATCCCAATCACCGCCCCAACGAATGGCAACACCCATTGATGCACCAACACCAATGACGATGCCTGCAAAATAACTAAAACGCTCACGGTCATCTTCATCATAAGGATATGGTGTCGCATCAACCGCTTTGCTTGGCACTGAGTTATGTTTGCTATTAGGAAAGCGAACTTGGGTATTGCTACTTGGAAGTGCATTTTGCTCTTCTTCGGTTCGATGACCACAAAGAATTGAGCAATCGCAATTACCGAACCAAAAATTAATCGAACTAACCACGTTCTATCTGATTCAAGCTTGTCTATTCTTTTTGAGTTGGCAACTTGAATCGTTTGGGTTTTAGTTAACGTGATTAACACCTTATTCAGAGTTTTATTTTGCTCACGCATCAAACTTGCAAGGTTGTTCATTGCGGCGTCAATACGTGCAATCTCTTTCTCAGACATGTTTTACTCAGACTATGAATTTGATCCAGTGTATCGCGCGCGTAGGTTAGTTAATATTGAAGGCTTTTCTATATGCCAGATGTAGAAAACCCAGTGATAACACTGGGCTTATTTAATGAATTTGAGTGAGTTATGGCCATGGGTTATCGAGTTGAATTTTCTCTCTTGCAGCAAGCGCTTGCACCTCTATATCTATTGCTTCCTGCTCTCTTCCCTGCATCCGCTTTACGCGAGCTTCAGCAAAAAGAGGATCACAAACTCGGCTGTATAAATCACGTCTTATATCATCCATTTGGTTAAAATCGTCAATGTATTTATTACTTTTGTTCGTCACCCATTGATTATCAATCCATTCATCAAAAAGCGTTGATGGCTCACTAAGTGTAAAGCCTTCTTTTATCTCGCCAACCTTTCCAACTTCTTCATATTGAGTACAATCATTGCAATCAAAGATTAACTGGCCTCGATGATCTTCTATTTGTTGCCACTCATCATCAACCAATTGAACCACAAATCCTTTATTCATCTCTGGTGGCTCAATTAAAGAATAGCTTTCAGGTAACTCTTGAGGATAAGAGTGAATACAATGTATTTGCGCCTTTTCATCCCAATAAAAGCGACCAATAAACAACGAAGTTACAACCCAAGCACCATCAATAAAATAACAACGCTCAAGCTCTTTATTGTGTTTTGGTAAGGCAATTTCTGTACTCTGAGCAGGCAGCCCCATATGAGCCCGTATTGTCATTGAACCATCATGAGTAAACTCACCGCTCTCATCAAAGTGATATAAATGAGCGATTCTATCTTTGTTTGAAAAATTCATTATGCTGCCCTCGTTATGTATAACCATCGAACCGAATTAGGGTTAGTTTCTACACCTGTACCAGTAATGGACCCATTTCCACTCATGATGCTATTTGCTGATTGATTTCTTATACCAACACCACGAGTGTAAGGTGTTGAACGACCTGTTGGTGTCGTACTAGACCAGTTATCATCAGGAACACTATAAGTAACGTTTCCTGTTGAGGTTGAACTTGGACTTGTTGAACGAATTTGAGTCGTTTTTTGGTATACCGCCGATAGAGTATGACTAAACCCCAACGGTTGAACGGATTGCCCTTTAATAGACAACGGCGTTTCTCCTTCCCCTAAACCTCGAATGTAATTTTTTCGCATATCAGGCATTACGCCACTTGGAAACGCTCTGCTAATTTGGTAAACACGGTTTTATCAAAAGATTGACCAATATAAGCGATAAATTTAGGCGGAGCTTCTGCCGCAGGGTATGGGATAGGACAACCAACCGGATAAATTAACTCGGCTAATGGAAGCCATAATTTATCTAAAACAAACTTTTGTATTCCACGCCAGAGTTGCGGTAATTGAATGAACTTAGGCTCATTTGACTCAGTATCAATATCGTCATCTGTTGCGGTGTTATCTTTCAGCTTTTTAGGGGTGACTATGGTTTCATCATCATCACTGTTCATTTTATCTATTGTCGTGATTTTTGCGATACCGGCTAATTCTTCAGTGGCATAGGGAGCACCCATTAGCTCAACCGTAATATTCTTAATGCTTGAACCTGCAAGATTAAGCTCAAACGATTCAGTAATAATGGTATTACTTCGCTTTAGAGACATGATTTCACCATCACGGCTATCAACCGCAAAGAGAGTTCCGTCTTCTAAAAAGTAACCAATTTCTTTACCATCAAAAGATGTGTTTCCTGCAAACACCGCTTCAAAATGCAACTGACCAAGCGCAGGAACTGAGCCGCGACTCAATGCTTCACGCACCACTTCACTTTTTAATTGCGTTTGGTCTGCACTAGGCTCATACCCATCAAGACCAATCCCTATATGCGTGATTTTATAATTGACACCAAGTGCTTCGGCTTCAATTGAGGCGGCAATACCTGCATCCGTAATTAATAAACTCATTGAGTGACCTCATATTGATAAAGGGTTCGAGTGTGGCTTGCGTTAGCGACTTGAGTGTGAACAGTAATGGTGCTGTTATATATCCACTGAATTTCAGTATGAGGAAGACGCACTTTTTCAAATTCAAACCACGCTTTTTCACACCGCTCATTCGAGGCAAGTGACACATAAATCAAGTTGGGTTTATTTCGTGTATCACTCACCACTCCTTGCCCACCGGAGCTAATAAGTAATGCTTGATAATCACTGAGCTTCCAACCAAATAAGCTTTCATTAAAATCCGTTAACAGTGCCAATTGGATTTCATCATTGGTCACTTTAAAGTCGGCGGCCATCCCTAAAATGGTATTGGTTAGCTCGATATTATCCGCCTCTTGCCAGTAATCCCCTTGAGGCAATAGATTACGGATAGCATCAGCAAAATCGGCTTCACTGTAATCCACAATTAAGTCAGAGGTGTCCATGTCACCTCCCCTAAAACATGAATTTCACTGTCCGCAATAAATTGCTCTTCGGTTGGCTGCTTAACGATGTAATTACTGGTAATAGGGCAATGGCAAGCACTATTTCAGTAGGGGTAATGGACACTTGTTTTGGTGGATTCACCGATTCATCACGTTGCCCCATTTTGTCTTTAAATAATTCCTGAAGTGCCACAATTACATCCGCTCTCACCTGCTCATCTTGAACATTTTGAATTTCAACATCGACCGCTTTATGCGTTGGAATAGCCACTAAAGGGTGGCACCCTGCCAACCGCTCTTTATCAATAAACGTTTGTACCGTTGTGATGACTTCTAAAGATAACGTGGGATCATTTTCTCTCGCACCAATGTAGACTTGAACCATGCCACGCTCAGGCGTGTTATCTAACGCCCATGCAAAATCTACATCAGCATGAGCTGAACGCGCCCAACTTTCATAATCGTCTCGTCGTCCCACTTCTTGACCTTTATTGAAAGCCGTGCAGATTCGTTGACGCCAATGCTCTAACTCTTCAATGTCAGCACCGCCACTAAAACCAAGACAAAGTACATTATCAGGGTTCACCCCATTAATACTTTTTGATAATCGAAGCACCGCGCCACTTGGTAAGTTTCCAGACACACCAGCAATGAGCGCAATCACTTCCACATCTTCATTACTGTACTGAGCTCGAATGGTTTGGTATTCACTGCCTGTAATATCAATAACGATTGAACCTTTAGGAATAGAAACCACACCACCTAATTGTTCAAATTGAATGAAACCTTTAGCGAACGTAGGAAGAAGTCGTTCAACATCATGACGCTCAGCGTGTAAATACAACCAAGGCTCAGATGCAGTTTCAGGATGCAACTCTCGAAAGAGCTGATCTTGATATCCATACTGACCATAACTAACCCCGGCAATGGCGCACGCAATAGCATCAATCGCCGGGTTATGTTGGCCTGTTTTCGCAATTAATGTGGCGGTTGCTCTATCAATTAACGCGCTTAGACTGCGTTGTGTGCTCATGGTGTCACCTCTAATTTTGCCCCATCATTAAGCGTTAATATGACGTTTCTCGATAACTTGCTTGAACCAAGTCTCTTGACCTCAACCGTTACCGATTGCACATGTTTTTCATCAACTAACCAAGCCAACGCCTCTTCATAAAAACGTTTTACTCGTCCAATGGTTTGCTTTGTCATTTTCTCGCGCTTAAGCGTCCAATCACGAGAGCCGATACTTCGAATATACTCATCATTCCAACAACCGCCACGTTCCCTATTCTCCATACGGGCGCGATCATTTTTGGTCGCTTCTGCATGATTCAACACACTTTGAAGTACAGCATGAGTGAGCCCTTCTTTGGTATTTATCGGGGCAGTAATGGCATTCAAATTAAAATACGTCATGACACTTTGTAAGTCCCTGCTGAACTGCCTTTATCAATGATCACTTCTGCATTTTGCGTTCTTTCTTTTACCACGGCTTTTGCAACCGCTTTGGCAAACTTACCAGCCATTGCAAATTCACTATCAAGAACAAAACCTTCAGCTTTAAGCTCTTCTTCTAGAAATGCTTGTAAATCTTTATCATTTGAAGCCATCTTTTATCCTGCCTTTACTTTTTTTGATGCCACAGCATGCGGTGCACCTGAAAAAGCACAACCATCACAATCCCTAACAACACCACCTTCAGCCCATTGAGCTCAATTAGTTGAGCCGTCACAATGGCTTTACCATCGGCCTTTAGCGTGACGTCTTTTTTGGCATTTACCTCAACCGCACCAAGCGATGTAATGGAAATGCCATTTTTCGTAAAATGAACCACATTGCCTTTATCATCCATCATGGCCACTTCACCCTCTTCCAATTCCATTTCATAACGTTCATCTTCGACGCAAAATGAAAAACCTCGGCTCATCACGCCACCAAGAAAAAGAAGGTATGCACGAGAGCCCACTTTAGGGCGACTGACAAAACCATAGTTATGTAACCGTTTAATGCGATCATTGGTTTTGCTCGTAGATGTTTTTATCTGCAACACTTTGGTGTTGGCCCCCGTCACACTACCAATCGCCACCATGTTTTTAATGCGACTCATCAACCGGTTAAACATTCGCTTTCTCCTTAAAGGGTCTAAAGAACTCCACTTTAGTTTCAGCACTGGTTTCGGTTACGGATAAATCCAACGTTTTGACCAACAGCATTTCACTGAAATCTTGTGTTTTATCGATGACTCGGATAGTTCGGTTTATGGCTTGTCCAGTTAACTCAACAAACACATCACCAATGGATGTGGATGCACTCAATCCTTTTGCAATCGCTAAATCTCGCTCATATTCCGCACGTGATTGGCAAGCTTCTGCGGTTTGAAGTTGGTCTGAAATAAAAACCGTTCGTCGCTGAGTATTCGCCGGTGCATAAGTCACGACCGCGTTGGCATCATCCCACTGACCTTGAACTTCAATATGGTAAAATTGCTCAGTGAAATTTTTATCAATCACAAGCTCTTCAATATTTTTACCCACCTCAAGCGCTACTCCATCAAGTGTGGCTTGTGCAGGATTTTCAATCGTAAGTACGCCATCACGCTCAACAAGAATAAAACCTTGCTCTTTAATGAGCTGAGCAAAATTATCAACCGGCGATTCACCATTGATTTGAAATTCTGAAATAGGCACTAATGCACTCTTATCAATAGAGCAGTGAACCCCGAGTCCAAATTCTTTTGCGATGGCATGTAATAAGCGGTCAATGGTTTGGCCGTATTGCGCATCCATCGTAATGCGTGAATCAATCATGTTGGCACTTTTAGAGCGCCCACTTATCGCCATAGAATGTTCACTGCTTGTGGTCGTGTTCGTCGCTCTATCGATCATCCCTGTAAAAATACGTTGGCCATCCAACTTAAATTCAATCGACAATGGACGCTCTATCACCATAACGGGAATGCGACAGTTAAACTCATGCGCTAGCTGCTCGATGGAATAGCGAAGGTTCGCGCTAAAAAATACGGTTGGCTTATTATCAATCAATAAGGTTAACTTCATTTCATCGCCCTCATGGATAACTTGCCATTCATAAATAATGGATGTTTTTGCGGATTCAGCGCCGATATTAATGCAGTATCGGTATATGTTTGGTGAGCTAAAAATAACGCAGGAATATACCGCCCACGTTCAATAAAACGTTGTGCTTCACTGCCCATTTTTACTTTGTTGTATTGCGTTTCTATTCCTTCTTTTAAGCCTGTCAGCGCATAAAACAGTTCAAGACTTTCCAATGTTGAGTTCATCGTTACTTCATTAATTCGTTGTGAAATAGCAACGGTGAGCTGTTTCAAATCACTCATCATGATGCTTGGTTGCCCTTTCGCATTCACAATATCAAATTCCTTTTCCTGCTCTAACGTTGCAACGGTTTTACTCATTTTCACTGCGGCGGTAACCATCTGAACATTGTAGTGAGCACTTGGGGCATTAGGATCAATTGCTGCCAACATGCTGCTTTGTGCAGCCCTTGAATTGTCTATCGCTTCATTTTCAGAATCAGGCTCAGAGCGCACCGCATCAGCAACGCTATCAACGGTTTTACTCAACTGTTCAGCGAATTGCTCAGGGGCATTGGCAATACTTGAAATCGCAACCAAAGCACTATTGAGCTCTTGGTTTAAAGCTGAGAGGGTTTGGCTTGGCACGTTCAACTTGGTGGATATACCAACCAACTGATTAATGGCGTAAGTAAAGCGCCCCTGTAAGCTACTCACTTGAGCTGCATCCATCTCTTCAACATCTTGAACAAAGGTTTTTGTTGAACTCGCTTCAACCTCAGAGGCTTGCTCTTTTGAGCTCACGGTGATGGACGTCGACGAACTTAACTGTGGGGCTTTCCCATCACGTAAGAACTTAAGAGATAATTCAACCACGCCACGCTTGGTACTGATTTTTTGAGAAAACGTTTCAAAGACAAGCGGCAACTCACCAAGCCATGGGTGCTCCAACTCTCCTTTAGGCGATGCGTTAAGACTCGCCAATAGATTATTGGCTTCAACCAGAGACGCTTTACCAACAAGCAAGACTTCTAAATCAATGCTGTCTGCAGCACTTCCCATCACTTTAATGCTAGGTAAATCAACATAAGGAATTTCACTCACATGAAGACGTTGGCCACCATCGATGGACGTCGTTAAGATGTTCAATTCAAGGCCATTCCAACGCCCTTTCTCGTACTCTCTTTCCCACATGACGTGACATTCTCTCAAGTTAAATAAAAACCAATCGTGTTATGCAAAAATCCTGAATATTTCATCGCAGGGGTCAGCGATTTAGGCTCGCTCGGACTCACCCTCCCCTCCACACCAAAATTCAACACAACAATAAAACGAAAAATAAACGCAAATTATTTATGCAACTCTATTAAACCCAAGTCTTTGTTTGATTTAAACTAATTGCATTTCTAGCTGATCGTTCTAGAGATCCTTTTAGATCGTTTTCTTGCGTTTTTTATAATTCGTCGAATATATCCATTTGGCTTGCATCTTTACACAATTCAGGTTGTAACTCGGCATCCGGCTTTTGACCTGTTGACTCAATAAAATGCGAAAATAATGTGTGTGCGACGAACACTTTTCCGCAATTTAAGTTCAAGCATTGGCAGTACAATTCGCGTGTTTCTGGTGAAATAGCGCGTGATGTAGCAATACGTGTTTTGGTTAAGCATTTTGGGCATGTAATTAACATTCTCAGCTCTCCATTTTCTAACGTAACAGTGGGGTTAATCGCCCCTCTAAATAATCCGCAGTAAAACTCTTCCAATAACTCAATTCATTTTCATCAGGCGTTTCAATGGGGATGGGGTCATTCAACACGGCTTGCCAATACGCTTGTTTATCTTTGAATTGAATAAAACGATCATGATAAAAACCATCGGCTTCATTTTCAGCTCAGATAAATCCATATCACGACAATCCATTCCCCAACCGCGCGCACCAGCTGCCCACATCAAAAAGTCATCCAATTTATCTTTGGCTTCTTTGCCATCAAACGAGATTGAAAAATTGTTGGCCGTGGAGACATGCACTTGTCGTGACTTCATTTCTTTTTTCACATTGAGCGCCTGTTTTTCCAATCGAATAATGCGACTTTGCATTTTCTTCAATTTGTCTTCAGGCTCTCCCTTTTTGATGGCCGTCGCTTTGGCTTTAATGGTTTGCCTTTTCTGATAGGACAATCGATTTAATGTGCGCTCCAATGGTTTTTTCCATCGTTCTAATCGGTAACCCAATTCTTTAATAATTGCGGTAATGTTATCGGCTTCAAAAGAGGCGATGCATTCCCAAGCCGGTGCGCGCGAGCACTTCGCAATGTTATAGCGATTACCTCGAATTAATCCTTGTTCAGCATTGTCACCTTTGGCCGCATAACCCACCGCTTTGATGATGTAACTGCCTGCGGCTTTTGGCTCTCGAATCCGCTCTAATTTCGCAAAGCCATGTCCCCAAATTTTTTCAAATCGTTTTGCCCATGCACTGAACAAATGCGGTTCCACAGTCCATCTCAATAAAACGTGAACGTGTGGGTTTGGTTCCCCATCTTCATTAGCTGGGCACTCGGCTACCCAAATATAATGAAAATCGTCTTTCATGAACGATGGTCCGAACTCTGTGGGTATTGATTTGAAATGAGGTGGCACTTGTTCGTGAGTCAAATCGCTGTATTTAGCATGCGAGTGTTTATCCGTTTGCACGGTATGATCTGCAAGCCAACCGCGTTGATACATTTTCTTTAAACCATCGAGCAAGCGTGACACTTCTTTGCCAACCGTCGTTTCAAGTGTTTTATCAATGGTAAATTCAGCTTTAGGCTTTTGAGATAACAAACAGTAATCCCCTGCAATATCGCCACTCGCATTCATTAATTTTGGTATCTGGCCATCAATGGCAATCGAGGTATAAGCTCCTCCGATATTACAAACGGGTGACTCGGTTCGCTTTACAAATTCCGATGATTTATACGTCACCATATTGCGACGAAAACGAACGGGGTGATGAGCACCAATTGAGTTCACATCACTTGGGTCAGCTAAACCACCAAAAATCCGCAAACGCTGCTCTTTGTTAAACGTCAACGTTAAGAACGTAGTAAAGCCACCATGGCATGTTGAGGTATAAGCCGCACTTTCAAATATTTTAGATACCGACCTGGAGGTGAGTTTTTCAGAAAAACGCTCTCCGGCATTTGCATCTGGTGCATTACTTACTGGTGTTTGCGTTACCACTTGGCCACGATATTGACCACTCCACTCTCGGTGCTGAACTTGAAAAGAAACAGGCGCTAATTTTGATTCATCATCATTTCGCTTCCCTTTTTCATGCAAAATGGCAGCAGTACTTTGGCTTGTAGAGCCATATAACACGTCTTGACTGAAATGTGACTCAGTGGATGCCAACTCAATTGGGTACGGAGTACACGCCCTAGAACTCGCAGAGTGCTGCGAATATCCCACTTTCTTGAGTCCATTTTTTGTGTCGGACTTTTGCGCCCATTGACAAGCCTATAGTCTTCGGCGATTCTCGCCGCCGCTTCGCGGACGTGTTTAGGTGGTCGATTTAACTTTTCAAAATGCTCTGTGGCAATTTCAACTTCAGTGACATGTTTAGATTTTCGATTTAAGACTCGATCATAAACAGGCAGTTTTTTGAACAATCCTGCCTCTAAAAGCTGCATTTCTTGCTGAGAATAAGGCTGAACCTGAATTTTTGAACCTAAAAAACCCGCTCGAAAGCAGGCATCATTTTTCTTAATTTCATCTTGGGGTCGTATTGACCCCACGACATAGAGTAAATCTTTCTCTTTCATCGGTGCATCAATGCTCTTTTTGATTGAATTTGAAAGGTTCTGGAATAACGAAAGTCTGAGCAATAAGTTTTCAATCCATCCACTTTTGGTTTTACGATGGATTTGTTTTTATTGATTTCTTTCTTTAAGCGTTGGATCCAGTGAAGACCTAAGCTTTTTGTTTCTTCAGATAAGTACACTCGTTCATCATTCATACTTTCACCGACATTTTTTCTTTTACTTGAAATGGAAAGAAACAATGCTTTTCTGCTGAATGTTGACCTCCAGCCTGAAAACAAACCTTCATTACTGAACGCTCTTTCCCTCTGATAGTTTTCTTAACCTGTTTTTTACTAAGAGTGGAGTTCCAAAGATTTATGCCTAATACGCGTTCAATGTTTGTTAAATCACCACTACTCATACAAACGTAACCTCTACCTTCTGAATGAGTAATTGCATCCAAAATAGATCGCATATCATCAATAGCTTTTTGTTCCTGTTTATTTAATTTCATAACTCAGCAAACTCCTGCGTATCACAAACCATAAAACCACCAGTATGATCACCACGAACAATCACACCTTTAGTAATATGTTCACAATTCAACTGGACGCATGCGTTATCAATTGCCACCTCTTTTGATTCGAATTCACCGAGCTCTTCTATTCGTATTTCATCCGTCTTTGCATCACGAACAACCCCACCGCCACTATTTAAAACCACAGCAAGAAAACGCAACATAATCACACCTCCTGATCGCCATAAGCGCTGAGTTCAACATACAAATCAGCCCATCCTTCAAGGTGCTGCTCTGTTGGGGCTTGCCCATGATTTTGCATGTAAGCAATGACCATTTTTGCTAAAAACTTATCCTTAGTCATACTGCTACCTCGGCATAATCTTTAGCTTTGATAATCAACTCAGCGAGCTCAGCTTCAACCTCAAGTAAATCTTGAAGTCCTTTGTTAATGTCATTGAAATAGACCATTTGATACATCAACACTTCATTCTCTTGACCGTAAACGTTAACGTGTAGCGATGGTAATATTGAACGATAATTCACATTAATGGCTAAAGACTCAGGCGCATCAAACGCCATTTCTAAGAGAGAGTTAATAACTAATTTAATATCTTGAGATGTTAACTTGCTCATGACTACATCCTTATGCAAATCCCGGCAATGGTGCACCAGAAGTAATAAAATCCACGCCCATAGAAAGATAAGAAACCGCATTAGGTGTGCGTCCTTCAATATCGTTAATTAGTAAGACTAAGTTTCCTATTGAGGCTTGGGCTTTTTTGATAATGGTTTGTTTGCTTTGGTGAGTGATTCGAGTTTGACCTGCATGATCTAGCGCTTCTTTTGCCAAGTCCCCTGCATGCATAGAGTTCTCTAATGCTCGTTTAGCAAAAGTCTCTTCACTTGCATCAATAGGAACATTCGCAGTAACAACACCAAGTCCACGTAATAAACAATTTACGATGGTGTAATCACCTGAAACTTTGGCAACCATAACCATTTCTACACAGGTAAGAACGTGCGGTTGTTCAGGATTAAGTTTATTTCGAAGCATTGTTGGTGACATTTTTAATGACTCAGCAATTGCCGTCATGTTTTCATTACCACGAAAGGCATAACATGCTTCTTCAAATGCCTTTTGTTTGGACTCGCGAAAATCGCACATTGTTGTTTTATCGGACATATCAGATACTCAACAGGTAGCAAATGAAACGTAAACTAAAACTTGGCTTCTAAAGCATGTTTAGTTAACAAAGCAAGGTTAATAAGATTAAGTTCACGTGAGCCCTCTTTAGGCAATACTGGAAACTTTTTCGCACTAATCTTTCTTTCAATAGTACCGGGCTTAATACCTGATATTTCTGCATATCGCTCTGTCGTAACGTACGGTGCAGCAATAGCGATAATGATTGTTGACTGATCCATGTTTATTGCCTCATTTTTAGTTAATAGAGCTAAGTTAATAAGGGTCATTTCCTTGTTGCCACTTTTAGGCATCACCGGAATTTTTCCTTCACGGATATGCTTTAAGACCGTGTTTCTGTTCTTTTTTGTTATTTCAACGTAACGTTCAACAGTGACGTAAGGCGCTGAAATTGCTAGAACATAAGGTTCTTTCATCTATCACCTCTTAGCTTCATTTTGTTCACGGGCAATCACAACTGGCTGGAACCTTAGTTGATTGCCCACTCCTTTCTCCTGCACTTGCTCACAAATGCATTCATAAAGTAATCATGTCGTTTGTTTTTAACTTCAACCTGTGCAATTCTTGCTTAAATGACCAAATAAAAGCATATATCGACAAATAACGCTAAATAAGAACTTCAAATTAACTTTATGTCATCATTCTTGATCACATTTAATTACCTTGCAAGGCTTATTTGTAATTATTTATAAATTGAGTATAAAAATGAGCAAAGATTTAGACGCGCAAATTGATGAATTAAAACTACTAACTGGTACATCAAAAATAACAGAACTAGCTCAAGCTCTAGGCGTTGCTAGAAACACAGTTCAAACTTGGAAGATTCGTGGAAAGATTCCTGACCGTATTTTTATCAAAGCAAAGCAAGTCGCTGAAGGTTTAACAAATAGCGAAACTAAGTACATTGAATTAGATTTTTATGATGTAGAAGTGAGTGCAGGTTCAGGAACATTAGTTGTTCAAGAGAATCAGCCTGAAGGCATCGCTTTTAGTCGTAATTTCATCACTAATGAAATTGGTGTACGACCAAACAATATATTCTTGATGCCCGTTCGTGGTGATAGTATGACTCCAACGCTACAGAACCAAGCTGTAATAATGGTAAACCGCATTGAAGATTTCACAGGTGATGGAATTTATGTTTTCCGTTTCGATGGTCAATTGATGGTCAAACGCCTTCAATTCACCAAAGCAGGTTTAAGTATTGTGAGTGATAATGAAACTTACGAGAAATGGGAACTAACAAGAAAAGAAATGACTACCTTTGATTTTGAAATCATCGGTGAAGTAGTGTGGGCTGGGCAGAAAATCTAAACCCACATCATCCATAAAATACAAATAATTAATAAAATATAGGCTAGGAAAAATGACAAAATTAGATCAACACGGACAACCGATAAATACCAATTTCTGTCACCATGAAAACAAAGTTAAAGCTCTTTTAGCTTTAAGAGGTATTCTGCAAGGTGTAACAGCCGACACAAAATTGAATGATACAGAAGTCCTATTCTTGGATGTTTGGCTAAAAAATGATGACACGCTCAAAAGTGATGGTGATTTTCTCGATCTTAAAGATATTATCGAAGATGTATTAGAAGATGGCATTATTGAACAGCATGAATTAAACGAAATTCAAGAAGTTATGAATGATGTTATTCAATATGGATATCAAGATATTTGGAATATTGATGCTCTAACAAACCAATTATTGGGTTTCCTTCAAGGCATAACTTCTGATGATAATTTAAATGATAAAGAAATCATAAAACTAACTAATTTATTAAAGGAAAATAATGAAGTAACTGAGAAATGGCCTGGTAATGTTATTAAAGCACGTTTAAATAACGTTCTTGCAGACGGCATAATCGATGAAGAAGAGCGTGCAGATTTGCTTCTAATGCTTAAGGGGATTTGTGGTCAACAATTTACTGATACTGGTCTTGCAGAATGTGCCGCAACAGATTGTTTCTCTAAAGATATAATTATTGAGTCAATCGAAAATAAACACATCTGTTTTACAGGTAAGTTTATGTCTGGAAATAGAAAAACAATAGAGTCGATAGCCAAAAAACACAAAGCAAATACTCGTAAAGATGTTGTTCAAGCTCTTGATTATTTAATTATAGGTTCAATGGCAAGTCGTGATTGGAAATTTACTAGTCATGGAAGAAAAATAGAAGCTGCTTTATCCAATCAACAAAAAGGACTACCTGTTCAAATTATCACGGAAGAAACATGGGTTAAATACATTAAATAATTATGAATAACCTAACTAAGAATGAAGCGGCGAAAATTGGGCCGTTTCAATTTTTCACTCTTATATTATCAATTTATGTACTACTCGCTTTATTTG
This sequence comes from Aliivibrio fischeri, assembly GCA_038993745.2. Classification (NCBI taxonomy): domain Bacteria; kingdom Pseudomonadati; phylum Pseudomonadota; class Gammaproteobacteria; order Vibrionales; family Vibrionaceae; genus Aliivibrio; species Aliivibrio fischeri. The sequence continues at coordinate 1,817,938 of CP160629.1, forward strand.
TTGAAAGTGCATTTACTTTATCACCAGATATTGTTGAAATTCTAAGAATCACCGATAACTTTATTTGTTTCTTTTTCTTAACTGATTTTTTCATCAGACTTAAACAAGCTGAAAATAAAAAAACATTTATGAAATGGGGATGGATTGATTTTATATCTAGTATTCCAATGCTAGATATTTTCCGTTACGGAAGAATTGTTCGAGTTGTTCGAGTTCTTAGACTTCTTCGTGCGGTTCGTTCTACCAAAGTAATGCTAAGCTATGTTTTTAGAAACAGAACTCAAGGAACTTTTTCTTTAGTCTCAGCAGTTTCTATTATTCTAGTTATATTTGGATCAATTGCTGTATTACAACTAGAGCAAGGCGTCGAAGGCGCAAATATTCAAAATGCGACTGACGCATTATGGTGGGCATTTGTAACTATCACGACTGTTGGTTATGGTGATTTTTATCCAATAACTTTCGAAGGTCGAATTATTGCAGCTATATTAATGACTGCTGGTGTTGGTTTATTTGGTACTTTTACAGGCTTTGTTGCTTCATGGTTTTTAGAAGAATCAGAAGAAGATCAAGGACAGCATATTATCGCAAACCTAAAAAATGAAGTTTCTGAATTAAAGAATGATATTCAAGAACTGAAAGAATTAATCAAAAAGCAAACTGATAAATAATTTAAATCACTGACCTTGCATGATTAAACTATGCAAGGCCAGACCTTGTCATTACTTAAGCGCAGTTATAATCGCTGCAATTGCATACAACATTTCAGGCGTCACATTGAAATGAAAAAATAAATCTATTGCCATAATTTTCCTTAAATATTAAGCCTTAACTACAGCACGTAGGTAAGTACTTTTTTTAAGTCTAACAGCTTAATTTGCTCGTGCACGGCACAAAAATTATAACAAATATATCCCCTAAAACATTTCATCAAATTATATAAAAGATCAATAAACTTTAGTTAACTTAAGCCTCATTACAAAATCACAAAAAACCTTTTAGAAACAGAAAAATAGATAAGCAAGTGTGATATTAATCCCAAATATAACATTAATATTAATCTTCGAATGTTTGTCTCCGTTTATTTAAAACATTGAAATTTATATCGCAATCAAATACTGTTCATATATACAGTTATTTGGTGTTATATATGACAGTTCGTAAATTAGATGATGGAAAAAAGAACCCTTGGCTTTGTGATGTATACCCCCAAGGCCGTAAAAGTAAACGAGTTCGAAAGCGCTTCGCCACTAAAGGTGAAGCTCTTGCTTATGAAAAATTCATTTTAATTGAATCAAACGATAAACCTTGGCTTACAGAAAAGTTGGATAATCGACGTCTATCTGATCTTATTGATATATGGTTTCAATTACATGGTAAACACCTTAAATCTGGTGCTCATGTTAAGCGTCGGTTGGAAATAATTAGTGAACAAATGCTAAACCCCCTAGCAAGAACGCTAACCCCTGCTGATTTTGTTCAATATCGCGCAGCTCGAAAAACAATATCAAAGCATAATGGCCGTCATGGTGAAGAACTTTCTTCTAGCTCTCATAATTTCGATCTACTAATACTACAAAGCATGTTTAATTTTTTAATCGAGATTAAAGAATGGCTCCAACCTAACCCTATTCATGGAATTAAGAAAATTAAAAAAAATGAGCATGAATTAGCGTTCTTAACTCACGAGCAAATTGATGAGTTATTTAAAATTATAAATAAAAGCCCTATTGCAGATCAGTTGGCTGCTATTTTTAAAATTTGTTTATCTACAGGTGCTCGCATAATGGAAGCTGTTAATTTGCAAGGTTCTCAAATCTCACCATACAAAATAACTTTTACTCAAACGAAAGGTAAAAAAAATCGAACAGTTCCTATTTCTGAAGAGTTATATAGTGAAATTTATAAACCAACATCTGGCCGAATATTTACATGCTGCTATGGCGTAACCCACAAATGGCTTACCACAGCCCTTCCTAATTTACCCAAAGGACAGGCAACACATGTACTAAGGCACACTTTTGCTTCTCATTTTATGATGAATGGTGGCAATATCATTGTATTACAGAAAATCCTTGGGCATGTGGATATTAAGCAAACAATGGTTTACGCTCATTTTTCACCAGATCATCTAAATGATGCCATTGAGCTAAACCCTTTGTATCGCAGTCAAAAAATGACTACAAAATGACTCAAAAAAATACCTTTATATTGAATTATATGTTTATATATACAGTAACGAAAAAATATAAGTCATTGTAAAATAAGAAATCAATTAAAAATCAAAAGGTTAAAATTCTGATGAAAGTAATCTCATTTAATATTAAATAATTATTTAATGCGTTTACTTTCATCTAGTTACAAGAGATAAAGATTAATACTGACACAAAAATGACTACAACATCATCTTTATCTATATTTACCGTTAGTTTTTATTCAAATAATAGTTGTTCTAAATCAAAAGTTATATTTAGTAATAATATAACTAATGCCTAACATTGCATTAACCATTGTGATGCAACATTCATTATAACCACTAATATAGAAGTAGTTTATCACTTAGAACCAAAAAATATAGGATGATATACCGTCAAACATATCAATTACATTCCTCTTAGATATCCTTCACAGTATAAAAAACTCGTATCTATTGATATTTTACACATCAAAAAACCAGGCTCATTGTATATTCAATTGAGATGCCAGTTATCTCAGTTTTAGATTTTTAGCTTATGTTTCAACGGAAAGAAGGTATTGTCCTTCTGTTTATATCGATGGCAATGTAGATCGTATAGAACTCATGAATCAAGTAAGAATAAAATTGATTATCAAAGATTTAATGTGAACATACGATGGTTACCTGATCTGCGGTTATATACTTCACCGTAATCAGAGCATATTTAATAAGGAAAATAAATATGGACATAACAGCAGAAATTAAAAAATCAACAACTCCAACCTCTTTTACTTCTAAAATTACAGATATAGATAAGGGTATATTTGGTTTATCATACGACCCGAATAAAGTTTTATCCTATGATGGAGAAACTATTACAGATTTTATTCCTGCAAAAGGAACTTGGGAAAATGATAAATTCAGAGTCACTACAAAAAACAAACGGCATATCGAAGATAAAATGTTTGATATTTCCGAAATTACAGGTAATGGTAGTAAACTTTATTTAGGCGGTATATTACTTGCAAACCAAAGATTAATAGAAAATATGCCAACAGAAGTAGCTTGTGATAAAAAACCAATAACAATAAGAGTTAATAATTTGTTTGGTTTACCATCAGAAGAATCAATTGCCAAGATCGCTAACCCGTCACACAGTTCAGTTATGGCTAAAATTGATGATATAGCTAAACTATGGATTGACAAATATAGTTCTAAATATCAACCTAGCACTATTTTAACATATAAAGAAGATATGCTTCACTCTGAAGCACAATTAATTACTCACTTTGGTTTGGAATCAAAAAACTTTCTACAACACTAAGCATTGATTTCTCAATGACTGAAAATAAACAAATTTATATATGCCGTATTAAACAGGTATATTATTCAGCAACAATGGATAGTGTAACCCTACCATCAACTTTAATCAGCGATAGCGTAAATTGGTCTGAATTAGTAAAAAAAGGGGTTAATGATAAAAACCCACCTGTATACGTTAATAATATTGATTTTGGACGTATTATTTATGTCAAAATGGAAACATCAAGTACAAATATTAAGGCAAAAGAAGCTTTCTCAGCAATCATTAAAGGTGTTGATATATCTCAAGATGCAGAATTAAAAAGTATAATTGAAAATTCATCATACAACCTTGTTGTCCTTGGTGGAGGTATTCATAGCGGTGCTGGAATTTCCTCTATTGAGGAAATTAAAGATATCATTCAAAAAGGTATGTCATTTAGTGCGCAAAATACAGCTTACCCAATATCATATTCAACAACTTTTTTAAAAGATAACCAAACTGCAACGATTACAACTCGTACTGACTATGTTGAGACTAAAAATGAAATCTATACGTCAGGAGAAATAAACTTAAAACTTGACGGAGCCTATGTTGCTAAATTTACAGTAGAATGGGATGAAATTTATTTTGATGACAAAGGTAAAGAAAAATCAACTCGAAAATATTGGGATGGTAACGGCGTAGAACGAACATCTCTTTACACTACAGTAATTCCACTAAAAGCAAATTCAAAAAATATTCATATAATGGCACAAGGTGCAACAGGGTTACTTTGGGAACCTTGGAGAACTAGTTTTAATAAATTCCATATTCCTCTAGTTAAAAACAGAAGTGTTGCTCTTTGGGGACAACACTTAATCAAGTTTCTTGGGTTGAACCAAGTAATGACTTATAAACATTTTTAGATATATGTAATATATTCATAATTCTTAATTAATATCAGTCATAGCATCTGCAGTTATCTTATCAATAACGACATTTGCTATGGCTTATAGTTGATAAAGAGAAAAACGAAAGTTTATATTTGTAAAAATTGTCCGTAAATATATTCCAGAATTCAAATTTACATATTTAATACAGTAAACCTCCTAAATATCTTAATACTAAATCACAAGACTTCGAATCTTCGCTCACGTTCCTAAAGAATTAACCCACCACAATCAAAAAATGACTACAAAATGACTCAAAAAAATACCTTTATATTGAGTTATATGTTTATATACACAGTAGAGAGAAAACATAAGTCATTGTAATATAAGAAATCTATTTAAAATCAAAAGGTTAATATTCTAATGAAAGTAATAAGCTTTAATATAAATGGCCTTCGTGCTCGCCTTCACCAATTACAAGCTATCATTGATAAGCACAACCCTGATGTTATTGGTCTTCAAGAGATCAAAGTTCATAATGAAATGTTCCCAGTCGAAGCAGTAGAAGCGATGGGCTATAAAGTGTACTTCCATGGCCAAAAAGCACATTACGGTGTGGCTATGCTATGTAAACAAGAACCAATTTCTGTGCAATATGGTTTTGATACGGATACAGAAGAACATCAAAAGCGCATGATCATGACAACTCATCAGCGTGAAGACGGCTCAAAAGTAACGATAATGAATGGTTACTTTCCGCAAGGTGACAATATTAAGCACGAAACAAAATTTCCTTATAAGCGTCAATTCTACAAAGATTTGATGACTCACTTGCATACACACCATACTAATGATGAAGAGATCATCGTCATGGGCGATATTAATATCAGCCCTATCGATGCAGATATCGGTATCGGTGAACCAAACGCAAAACGTTGGTTAAAAACAGGCAAATGCTCATTCCAACCAGAAGAGCGTGAATGGTTACAAACATTAAAAGATTGGGGTTTGAAGACACGTTCCGTAATATTCACCCTGAAGTAACCGATCAATTCTCGTGGTTTGATTATCGTTCAAAAGGGTTTGTAGATAACCGTGGTTTACGCATTGATGTCATTATGGCAACACCAACATTAGCAGTAAAATGTACAGAATCTGGCATTGATTACGAATTACGTGGTATTGAAAAGCCTTCTGATCACGCACCAATTTGGTCAACATTCAAATAATATGTTTAGCCCTCACCTATTTGTGAGGGCTTTTTTATCCCAATCAATGGCACGATTGGTATTAAGGAAATACAATGAAATTATTCATCTTTGATCACTGTCCATTTTGTATGAAAGCAAAAATGGTTGCAGGTATAAAAAAGCTACCCGTTGAATTTGTTTATCTTCAAAATGATGATGTGAATGCTCGCATTGAAAAAGTGGGAGCTAATATGGTGCCTATTTTAGAGAAAAATGATGGTAGCTATATGGCAGAAAGTCTTGATATTGCAAGATATTTAGATGAGCATGATCACCATCCAATCATTGAAAAATCAACACACGAAGAAGAGATCTCTGAGTGGCTAAACGCAGCAAGACCACTGTTTGCTAAACTTACTTTTTCTCGTTGGACTCAACTTGATTTACCTGAATTCGCTCGACCTGAAGCCATTACTTGGTTTACAGAGAAAAAAGAAGAGTTCATTGGGATGAGCTTTGAACAAGCATTGACGAACAGTAATGAATATATCAATGCATTAAATCCACTATTGGTTAATGCGAACTTCATTACTCTTCCTTCAGAGAAAGGAAATCAAATCACATGGGATGATATTAACTTTTTCCCATTTATCCGTAATTTAACTGTTGTTAAAGGACTAGATTTTCCACCACACTTAAAAAACTATCTGGAAGAAATAAGTGAATTAACGGGGGTTCACCTATTTTTTGATGTTGCGGTGTAATAGCCATCTATTTTTAACAAAAAAAAGAGCACATTAACGTGCTCTTTTTCTTATCAAAATCATGAAAACCAACGTTGATACCAAAGTATTTCCCCATGTTCAATAAAATCAAACACACTCAAAAACAATGCACAAATAAAGACTAACTTTACGACTCTTATCAATATCAACGATAAACTCATCACTACTTCCTCTAACGAATATTCTATTCATATATACACGATATCTACTTAAATGGATATTAATACCAATCGTCGTAACTAACTGGTTATCCTAGTTTGTTTATCTACTCGATAACTGTGTTGGAATTGTTGACTGTGAATAAACTAATTAACTTAATGGCCTCATAAATCTGAGCATTCGAGTTTCCAATTGCTTAAATATAAAAATAATAATAAATGTTAAGCACATATAAAACATGCCGGCAGCAATATAGGATTCAAATGGAGCGTAATATCTTGAATTTACTAAACGTGCAGCACCAGTTAAATCCAGTAAAGTAACAATTCCTGCAATGGCTGAACCATGAAGCATGAAAATCACTTCGTTACTATAAGCTGGCAATGCTCTACGTAACGCACTAGGTAAAATAATGCGTTTATACGTTTGGAATTGATTCATACCATACGCTTTGGCTGCTTCAACTTCTCCTTGTGGTAAACCATTAATAGAACCACGTACAATTTCAGCTGTATAAGCTCCTGTATTTAAAGCAAAAGCAACAAGAGCACAAAATGAAGCGTGTTCCCATAAAGTATCTTTAACAGGGAAAAATTGATCCATACCATAATAAATAAGATACAGTTGAATCAATAAAGGCGTACCACGAAAAAAGTAAATGTATGCCCAAGCTGGTAACCATAAAACTGGGTTATTGCTGTTTCTTGCTATCGCTGTTGGTACAGCAATACACAAACCAATCACCAAAGATACCGCTACTAACCACACCGTTGTCCATAAGCCTTCAAGATAAACAGGAAGGCTCTCAATGATAATTGAAAAATCCATATCTACCTCATGTGAATACTAAATTTACGTTCAATAAGTTTTAACGCACCAGTTGAAACTGCTGTGAAAAATAAGAAAATACAAGCAACTGTCATATAAAAAGTAAATGGCATCTTAGTTGTTCCAGCAGCCATTGAGCTAACACGAACCATATCTTCTAAACCAATAATCGAAACCAAAGCGGTGGTTTTAAGTAGAACTAACCAATTGTTACCAAAACCTGGCAACGCATGACGGATCATTTGCGGAAACAAAATACGACGAAATGCCATTATGCCACTCATACCATAAGCTTTTGCTGCTTCCATTTCACCACGATCTACCGCCATGATTGCACCACGAAATGTCTCAGCCATATACGCGCCAAAAATAAAACCAATGGTTAGGACACCTGCGATAAAGGGACTAATTTCTATATAATCAGGAAGATAAGAAACCCATTCATGATCTGGATTTGAGTTTGTCATCCACTCATTTATCCATTCATTACTCGCATACAACCCATTGTTTAATAGCATTTGTCCGCCAAAAAACAGTAGCATCATCAATACTAAATCAGGGATTCCTCGAACGATAGTGGTATAAAGTGTGGCAATAGATCGAGCCCAACGATATGGAGCCATTTTCGCCAAAGCACCAAGTAAACCAAGAAATACGGCTAAAAGAAGAGATAGGAGCGCAACCTGCAGCGTGACCAATGCTCCATCTAAAATGGAGGATTCATATCCTTGTAAATCTAACATACTACTTCCAAGCTTTCGCTTTAATAACAACGCCAATAAATATCAAGAACCCTTCACTGACGTTGTTATAACTATTAGAATGAAAGAGGGATATTCCACCCTCTTTCCTTAAGGCTGATTCAACAATTACTCGCCATATACATCATAGTTAAAGTATTTCGCAGCAATTTCTTGGTAAATGCCTTTTTCACGTAAAGAATCAATTGCAGCATTTAATTGCTCAGTTAGATCCTTATCTTGTTTACGTGTTGCGATACCAAAACCTTCACCAAACCATTTTGGATCAGTTAGTGACGGACCAACAAATTCATACTCTGTACCGCCAGGTTTATTAAGAAGACCTTCTTCTAGTGCTGATGCATCACCTAAAACCGTATCAATACGACCCGCCTTCAGATCTAAATAGGCTTCATCAAATGAACCGTAGCGCTTAAGATCAACACCTTTACCAAAGTTATCCGTTAGGTATTTATCATGTGTTGTTGCACGTTGAACACCAACAGTAACCCCTTTAAGGCCTTCTTTAGTCATTACTAATTTCGTGCCTTTTTTAGCGACAAATTTATTTGGAATAAGTGCATATTTTTCTGTGAAATCAATCTTCTTTTTACGCTCTTCTGTAATAGACATTGCGGCAATAATTGCATCATATTTACGAGCAAGTAATGAAGGGATAATACCATCCCAATCTTGAGCTACGATTTTACAACGTGCTTCCATTTCCTTACATAACGCATTAGCAATATCCACATCAAAACCTTTAAGCTCACCTGAAGGTTCTGTCCAACTAAATGGAGGATAAGCGCCTTCAATACCAAAACGGATTTGTTTCCATTCTTTTGCTTGAGCTGCGCCTGTTAGTGCTGTTGATGCAACAACTGCTGCTAATAACCATTTTTTCATTTCCTTACTCCTGTAACTTTTATTCCGTTTAATTGATTTAATTTTTATTGGTAGTGTTTGCTTTACAATATGTTTAATAAATAGATGAAATAAATTGCTGTAAACGTTCTGATTCTGGGTTAGTAAACAACTTCGCAGGATCTCCCTGCTCTTCAACTAGTCCTTGATGCAAAAACATTACATGATTTGAAACATCGCGAGCAAAAGCCATCTCATGAGTAACAACCAACATAGTTCGTCCTTCTTCAGCGAGATCACGCATTACACCTAAGACTTCGCCAACTAATTCAGGGTCTAGAGCAGAGGTTGGCTCATCAAACAACATAACTTCAGGGTCAACCGCCAATGCTCGTGCTATTGCAGCTCGTTGTTGTTGACCGCCAGATAAATGTCCAGGGTAATAATCTCTGCGCTCATATAATCCAACTTGTTTCAAAAGTTGTTCCGCTTTTTCAATTGCTTGTGCTTTTGGCATACCTAATACATGTACTGGTGCTTCAATCACATTCTGCAGTACCGTCATATGGGACCAAAGATTAAACCCTTGAAAAACCATAGCCAGACGTGAGCGAATTCGCTGAACTTGCTTTTCATCAACAGGAACGGATTCACCTAAACGATTATTTTTCATTTCTATCAGCTCACCATTTACCCATATTTCGCCTTTACTTGGCGTTTCGAGTAAGTTTATACAGCGTAGAAAAGTACTCTTACCTGAGCCAGATGAACCAATAATAGAAATCACATCACCTTTATTTGCTTCTAATGAAATACCTTTTAGTACTTCATTTTGGCCAAAATGCTTGTGTAAATCTTTTATTTCTAGCGCGACTGCATCCTTCATGCGCCATATACTCCTAATTCAGCTACACATTAATCGTTTGCTTTTTACTTTATTCTTAGAATTTAACACTCAAAATTATCACAAGCAACAATTTATTAACCAAAGCATATTGTAGGGACGTAAATTAAACAAGGATTGAATTCTTATTCAAATTAAATAATGAGAAGCAGTATATTATTCTTTATTTGAAAATTCATATTCAGTCAATAATTAACATTATGTAAACAAGTAAGTTTAGTTCATTATTACTTTAAAAATACGGCTTATAGCACAAAGAATACGTATTACATGTAAACGAATTACTGCTATTATTTATGCTTTATTAAGAATTATTAACAAGTTCAATATTGTTGATACCATTGAAAAAATGCATCAAAAACACTGTAGTGAATTGATATTTAAGGCGTTTTTGATTGATATTTTTATCATTAACATAATAACACCAAAGTGTTAACGGTCTCATTTTGTAGTTTTCTTTCATATACAATTATATAGTGATCGAGATCAATCATTGGCTTAATTTTCGTGTGCTACACTCGGCGAAAATAACAAGAACAAGCTTCAATACCTACTGTATTGATTCATTATTTACTTTAAATTCCATATGAGGATTCTATGTCTACAGACAAAGAACTGAACGAAAAAAGCTATAGCGAATTACACCGCCCTGCTTCTGAGTTCGCTAGCCGTTCAGATTACTTAGATCATGAACTTCAAATCATGAAACCACGCCGTTTTGGTTTAAACTTACCAGGTCGTGATTTCCGTTTTGAACTAGAAGATCTTGTTCCTGCTCTAGCGGGTACGATTGGTATCATTGCAATGTACTCTGCTGTAATGATGTCTTGGGCTGACGGTCTAACACAAGCATGGCCTCACATTACTTTAGGCAAAGATTTTGCTATCGAAGTTGCTCGTGTTGAAATGCTTATCCCTGCTTTCTTATTCTGTATCTTAGCTTCTGGTTTCTTTAACCCTCGCGCTAACCTTGCAGGTAACCATGGCCCTATGATCCCACTAATCGGTGCGATCGCGTTAGCTGGTGCACACCCTCTTGCTCTTGCCATTTTACTAGGTGTATTCGGCTTACTATTAAGTTACTTTAAAGGTGGCTCAAAACTGGTTAACCTGACTTCGGAAGGGGTTGCCGGTGGTCTACTTGTTTTCTTAGGCTTCAGCGGAGCTATGGGACAAATTAGTAAGATCCAATCTTGGTCAACAGGCTTAGAAGGCAACTTTGGCTATGTTGGTTTGATTGTATTAGCTGTGAACATTGTTCTGTACGCTTACCTTGCTCGTATCAACAAACGTTGGTTAGCAATCCCAGCTTGTGCGTTTGCAGGCTTAGCTGTAGCTCTTGCTCTAGGTGCTGGTTTTGACCTTAAGTTTGAAACTGAAATGGGTCTTCCTAACCTAAACCCTGTTTACTGGTGGGGGTCAACTGAAGAAGGGTGGATGCTTGGCTTACCAAACCTACAACACTTCTTAGCGTCTTTACCATTTGCTATTCTTGCTGTTGCTATGTGGTCTCCAGACTTCCTTGGTCACCGTATCTTCCAGGAACTGAACTACCCTCGTCGTACTGAAAAAGTATTAATGGATGTTGATGACACGATGACTATGTGTTCAATCCGTCAAATGGTAGGTACCGCTGTTGGTGGTGGTAACATCACTTCTTCTTGGGGTACATACATGATCCCAGCAGCGATTGCTAAGCGTCCAATCCCTGGCGGTGCTATCCTTCTTGGTACTATCGTTATGATTATCGCTATCCTTGGTTTCCCAATGGATGTAGCAGTATGGCCACCAGTTATGTGTATGGCTTTGTTAGTAGGTGTATTCCTACCAATGCTTGAAGCTGGTGTTCAAATGGTTAAAGAGAACAAAGATGCACAATCTGCAGGTATTTGTATCTTTGCTGCAGCTGTTGCAAACCCTGTTTTAGCATGGGCAATGACAATGCTTCTTGATAACAATGGTTTAATCGGTGATAAAGAACGTCCTAAGAATCTTTCTTTTGTTGACCGTATCGTTATTCCTGGCGGCGTATTAGTAATTTGTTTAATTGCAATGCTTGCTGTAGGTATGCTTGAAGGCCAATATGGCATCAAGGCACTACTATAGTAGTCAAACCTAACGTATAATACTTATGGGGTAACCAAAAATGTTACCCCTTTTTATTAAAAAAATTGAAAATTTATTGATTTAGTTTAAGGTTTGCAAAAAAAGTTTAAGGTAATCTTGAAAAATAGAGTGGTTAGTCGCAATATATATGCTTATAAGCTAGATTTTGTAATCATTTATATTGTTATTAAATTGAGTGTACTATTTTGCCTTCTGACGAAGGATATGGGTATCTCAAACCCATTTTAATAGTACGTATTTTTTCTACTAAAAAGGTAGGTATATCATGGCAGAGCAATTTGCTAAAGCTTGGACAGGTTTTGCAGACGGTGAGTGGCAAAACGAAGTTAACGTTCGCGATTTCATCCAAAAGAACTATGCACCATATGAAGGTGATGAAGAATTCCTAGTTTCTGAAGGTACTGAAGCAACTAACAAGCTTTGGGCTAAAGTAATGGAAGGCATCAAACAGGAAAACGCAACTCACGCACCTGTTGATTTTGATACTGACGTTATCTCTACCATCACTGCTCACGATGCTGGTTACATCGAAAAAGATCTTGAAACTATCGTAGGTCTACAAACTGATGCTCCTCTAAAACGTGCTATCATCCCTAACGGTGGTATCCGTATGGTTGAAGGTTCATGTAAAGCATACGATCGTGAACTAGATCCTTCAATTTCTAAAATCTACTCTGAATACCGTAAAACACACAATGCTGGTGTTTTCGATATCTACACTCCAGACATCCTAAAATGTCGTAAATCAGGTGTTCTAACTGGTCTTCCAGATGCTTACGGCCGTGGTCGTATCATCGGTGATTACCGTCGTGTAGCACTTTACGGTATTGATTTCCTAATCAAAGACAAACTAGCTCAATTCACGTCTCTACAAGAGCGTTTTGAAAACGGTGAAGATCTAACTGCAACTATGCAACTTCGTGAAGAGATTGCTGAGCAACACCGTGCACTAGGTCAAATCAAGCAAATGGCTGCGAAATACGGTTACGATATTTCTGGTCCTGCTACTACTGCTCAAGAAGCGGTTCAATGGACTTACTTCGGCTACCTAGCTGCTGTTAAATCTCAAAACGGTGCTGCAATGTCTCTAGGTCGTACTTCGACTTTCCTAGACATCTACATCCAACGTGATCTTGATGCTGGTCTTATTACTGAAGAACAAGCTCAAGAAATGATCGACCACTTCGTAATGAAGCTACGTATGGTTCGTTTCCTACGTACTCCTGAATACGATGAGCTATTCTCTGGTGACCCAATCTGGGCAACAGAATCTATGGGTGGTATGGGTCTTGACGGTCGTACACTAGTTACACGTACTAACTTCCGTTTCCTAAACAGCCTATACACTATGGGTCCTTCTCCAGAGCCAAACATCACTGTTCTTTGGTCTGAGCAACTACCTGATGGCTTCAAACGTTTCTGTGCGAAAGTATCTATCGATACTTCTTCTATCCAGTACGAAAATGATGACCTAATGCGTCCTGACCTACAATCTGATGACTACGCAATCGCTTGTTGTGTATCTCCAATGGTTGTTGGTAAGCAAATGCAATTCTTTGGTGCTCGTGCTAACCTTGCTAAAACTATGCTTTACGCAATCAACGGTGGTGTTGATGAGAAGCTGAAAATGCAAGTTGGTCCTAAAGAAGCGCCAATGGCTGACGAAGTTCTTGATTACGCTAAAGTAATGGATCGTCTAGATCACTTCATGGATTGGTTAGCTAAACAATACGTGACTGCTCTAAATAGCATCCACTACATGCACGATAAATACAGCTACGAAGCGTCTCTAATGGCTCTTCACGATCGTGACGTTCGTCGTACAATGGCTTGTGGTATCGCTGGTCTTTCTGTTGCAGCTGACTCACTATCTGCAATCAAATACGCTACAGTTAAACCTGTACGTGACGAAGACGGCATCGCGATCGATTTCGAAATCGAAGGTGATTACCCTAAATTTGGTAACAACGACCCACGCGTTGATGATATCGCATGTGAACTAGTTTCTACGTTTATGGGCAAAATCCGTAAACTGAAAATGTACCGTAACGCTATCCCAACTCAATCTATCCTTACTATTACATCTAACGTTGTATACGGTAAGAAAACTGGTAATACACCAGATGGTCGTCAAGCAGGTGCTCCTTTTGCTCCTGGTGCTAACCCAATGCACGGCCGTGATGAGAAAGGTGCTGTAGCATCTCTAACTTCAGTAGGTAAACTACCGTTTGCTGATGCACAAGATGGTATCTCTTACACATTCTCTATCGTACCTAACGCTCTAGGTAAAGACGATGACAACCGTCGTTCTAACCTTGCTGGCCTAATGGATGGTTACTTCCACCACGAAGCAAACATCGAAGGCGGTCAACACTTGAACGTTAACGTTCTTAACCGTGAAACTCTAGAAGACGCAGTTAAGCACCCAGAGAACTACCCACAACTAACTATCCGTGTATCGGGTTACGCTGTGCGTTTTAACTCTCTAACTACTGAACAACAAAAAGACGTAATCGCACGTACTTTCACTGAATCACTATAATTCAGCGTTAATTAAGTAGAATTGAGCCCTGCCATTTTGGTGGGGCTTTTTTATTGCCTTATTAAATTAAAGTTTATCTCCCCTTTCTCTTCTTCATTACTACTTAATTGACCGCTTTTATAATAAAATAACCCCATAATTATAGTTCGGAGAAATGTCGTCATGTCTGTAGGTCGTATTCACTCTTTTGAAACATGTGGAACTGTTGATGGTCCTGGTATTCGCTTTATTGTTTTCTTGCAAGGCTGTTTAATGCGTTGTATGTATTGCCACAACCGTGATACTTGGGATACACATGATGGTAAAGAAGTGACTGTTGCTGAATTGATTGAAGAAGCAAAAAGCTATCGTCACTTTATGAAAGCCTCAGGAGGCGGTATTACTTGTTCAGGCGGTGAAGCAATGTTACAACCTGAATTTGTACGTGATTTTTTCCGTGCAGCTCAAGCAGAAGGCATCCATACTTGTTTAGATACCAATGGGTATATTCGTAAACACACTGATGTGATTGATGAAGTTTTAGAAGCATCAGATCTTGTTATGCTTGATCTAAAACAGATGAAAGATGACGTCCATAAAGAATTCATTGGTGTATCAAATACTCGAGTTCTTGATTTTGCACGTTACCTTCATAAGATTGGCCAAAAAACATGGATCCGTTACGTTATTGTTCCTGGCTATACTGATGACGAAGAATCGGCACACCTTCTAGGTGATTTTATTAAAGATATGAATAACATTGAAAAAATAGAATTACTTCCGTACCACAAATTAGGTGCCCATAAATGGGAAGCTTTAGGCCATGACTACCCTCTTGAAGGCGTTAATCCACCATCAAAAGAAACGATGGAAAAAATGGTCGAAATCCTAAGCCAATACCACAACAACGTAAAATATTAATTACGTCGTTCCCTTTTTAAGCAACACCAATGCCCGATCTTCGGGCATTTTTATTGGAAAAAATAATGTACCAATTAAGTTTTTCGCTACAAGAGTTCCTATCTGAGTATTGGCAAAAGAAACCTGTGATCATCAAAGGCGGATTTGAGAACTTTCAAGATCCTGTTACTCCAGAAGAACTAGCAGGACTGACCTTAGAAAACGACGTCGATTCTCGATTCATTTCTAACGCTAATAACGAATGGAAAGCAGAGCACGGGCCTTTATCTGAAGAGCTTTATGAAACTCTTGGAGAGACCAATTGGTCTATTATCGTCCAAGCAGCTAATCACTGGCACGAAGGCGCAGCAGAATTGTTCAAGCCTTTTAAACAAATGCCCAATTGGTTATTTGATGACATCATGATCAGCTACTCAGTGCCTCATGGCGGTGTTGGTCCACATATTGATCAATATGATGTATTTATCATTCAAGGTCAGGGAAAACGTCATTGGCGTGTTGGCGATATCGGTGAATATCAAGAAGAACATAGACATTCTGCATTGAAACAAATTACTGGATTTGAACCGATTATCGATCAAATTCTAGAGCCTGGTGACATTCTTTATATTCCACCAGGCTTCCCACATGATGGCTACGCCTTAGAGCCATCTATGAGTTATTCAGCAGGTTTTCGTTCTCCAAAAGAACAAGAGTTAATCAGTAATTTTGCTGACTTCATTATTGAAAATGAAAAAGGTGATGTTCATTATCATAACCCTGAACTCTCGACACAAAGTCATGGTAGCGAAATCACAACAAGAAGCTTTGCAGACTTAAAAGCGATGATGTTAAACGCAATGTCAGATGAACAAACGCTAAAGCAGTTTATGGGAGAGTACTTAAGTAACTCTCGCCATCATTTAAATATCATTCCAGATTCTGAAAAGTGGACAACTGAAGAGTTGCTTAATTACTTACATTCAGGTCAAGCATTGATCAAAGTAGCAGGCGTCCGCTCGTTTTACCATGAAGTAGAATCATGTGAAGAAAACATGACTCTTTTTATTGATGGTGAAAGTTATGTTTTCCCATTAAAAATGAAAAATGATGTGGTTACATTATGTGAAGCTAATAAGGTAACACTGAACAATATTGAACAGCTTTTACTAGACCCTCATTCAGTCGCTAATTTACTTCAACTGGTAAATATCGGTTATTTTTACGCGGAATAGCTACAAAAAAAGCGCGATATAAATTGCCTATCGCGCTTAAGCCTGTCACAGGCTGAATTTAAATACATTTTTTAACCCATCATAAATATTATGATGGGTTTTTATTAAATGTCTGTTACCGCCAAACACGATACTGCATGTACATCGTTGCCTTTTAGTTCAGGCTTTGTTTCTGCACATGCATCTGTTGCTTGAGGACAACGTGTACGGAACACACATCCAGATGGTGGATTGATTGGAGATGGTAAATCCCCTTCTAGCATTTCAATCGTTTTTGCTCTTTCTAGCTTTGGATCAGGAATTGGAACGGCTGACATCAAGGCTTTTGTATAAGGGTGTTTAGGATTACTAAATAACGCGTCAGACTCACCAAGTTCAACTTCGTTACCTAAATACATAACTAGAACACGATCTGAAATATGCTTCACAACCGATAAATCATGAGCAATAAAGACTAAGCTTAAACCAAGTTCTTTTTGAAGCTCTTTAAGTAAGTTGACTACCTGTGCTTGAATTGATACATCCAAAGCCGATACTGGCTCATCACAAATGATCATCTTAGGTTTTAAAATAAGCGCTCGTGCAATACCAATACGCTGACATTGTCCGCCAGAAAATTCATGAGGATAACGGTTTATCACATTAGGTAATAATCCCACCTTAGCCATCATCTCTTTAACTCTATCCTTCACTTCATCTTTTGTTAACTTTGGATAAAAAGTTTGTAATGGCTCAGCAATAATATCACCAACTGTCATACGAGGATTTAATGATGCCAAAGGATCTTGGAATATCATTTGTATTTCTTTGCGCTTTTGACGAAGTGGTTCATCTTCTAATTTAGTCAGATCTTCTCCTAACCAAACTACTTCACCATCTGTCGCTTCAACTAAACCAATAATGGCACGAGCAAAGGTTGATTTACCACAACCAGATTCACCAACAACACCCAGTGTTTCACCTTCATACAAACGAACGTTAACACCATCAACCGCTTTTAAGTTTGCAGGTTTAGCCCAAGGCCATACTGATTTCGCTGCAATACTAAAATGCACTTTAAGGTTCTTTACATCTAGAATTAAATTTTTATCTGCTGACATTACCACGTCTCCTGATCAGAAAAACAAGCACGTAAACGATCTTGACCAAACGGCAATAAGATCGGAGCTTCTTGCTTACAACGGTCCATAACACGATGACATCGTTCTTGGTAAGGACAGCCGGTAGGTAAACGGAGTAAATTGGGTGGGTTACCTGGAATAGTCGGTAAGATTTCCCCTTCCGTATCTAAACGAGGAATCGCTTTTAATAACCCCTCAGCATAAGGGTGGCTTGGTTCGTAAAATATTTCATTTACTGTGCCGTATTCCATTGTACGACCAGCATACATAACAAGCACTTTGTCACAAGAACCAGCAACAACACCAAGATCGTGAGTAATCATAATAATCGCTGTATTAAATTCACTTTTCAGCTCATTCAATAATTCCATTATTTGTGCTTGTACCGTTACATCTAACGCGGTAGTTGGTTCATCAGCAATAAGGAGTTTCGGACGACAAAGCAATGCCATCGCAATCATCACACGCTGGCGCATACCACCCGAAAATTCATGTGGGTACATTGTAATACGTTTACGAGCTTCTGGTATTTTAACCGCTTCTAACATTCGAACAGACTCTTCAAATGCTTCTGCTTTACCCATGCCTTTATGTAGCATGAGCACTTCCATTAATTGCTCACTTACTTTCATGTATGGGTTAAGTGACGTCATTGGATCTTGGAAGATCATCGCCATCTGTTCAGCACGAATACTGTTCAGTTCTTTTTCTGGAAGGTTAAGGATCTCTTTTCCTTCAAATTTTGCGCTACCAGTAATAATACCGTTTTTAGCTAATAATCCCATTAAGGCAAATACAGTTTGTGATTTACCTGAACCTGATTCACCAACAATACCTAATGTCTCACCTTGTTTTAGTGAGAAGTTTAAATCATTTACTGCCGTTACATTACCATCTTGTGTGGTGAACTCTACTCGCAGATCTTTTACATCTAATAAACTCATAATTCTTTCCTGCTCAAATTTGTTTAATAATTAACTGTCCACACAGAGGATTATCTGTCTTTTGGATCCAGCGCATCACGTAAACCATCACCTACATAGTTAAAGCAGAACAAGGTAACGACCATAAATAAAGCTGGGAAAGTTAACTGCCAAATTGCCACTTCCATAGTTTGAGAACCTTCTTGAAGTAAGGCGCCCCAACTAGTCATCGGCTCTTGAACACCTAGACCAAGGAAAGATAGGAAAGATTCAGTTAGGATCATACTCGGGATAAGTAATGTTGAATAAACAGCAACAATACCTAGTACGTTTGGTACGATATGACGAGTGATGATGCCCCACTTACTCACACCACACACGTGTGCTGCTTCAATAAACTCTTTACTACGTAAGCTAAGTGTTTGACCACGAACAATACGAGCCATATCAAGCCAAGCAATTGCACCAATAGCAACAAAGATAAGAACGATATTACGCCCAAAAAATGTTACTAATACGATAACCAAAAACATAAAAGGCACAGCGTATAGGATTTCAATAAAACGCATCATTACTCGGTCAACTTTACCACCAACAAAGCCAGATGTTGCTCCGTAAAGCGTTCCAATTAGTACAGCAACTAATGCACCTAGAATACCAACCATCAATGAAATTCGTCCGCCAACTAAGGTACGAACAAATAAATCACGACCTAAGCTGTCCGTTCCAAATAAGTGTGACATGCTTGGACCTTGGTGTAGTGCATACCAATCCGTATCATCATAAGCATATTGACTAAACATCGGCAGGAAAATTACAGCCAAAGTCATCAATGTAAGAATAAACAAACTGATCATTGCCGCTTTGTTTCGCATAAAGCGGATTCGTGCGTCTTGCCATAGACTGCGACCCTCAATCTCCAAACTTTCAGAGAATTTTTCAATCGCTTCTAAATTTTCTTTTTTCGTTAACATGCGTCCATTCCCTATTAATAACGAATTTTCGGGTCGATAATTGCTAGTAATACATCAACAATTGCGTTGAATAAGATAAATAGGAAACCAATCAGAATGGTTACCCCATTACTAACGAATAATCACGGTTAAATGCTGCATTGACGAAAAGCTTACCAATTCCAGGTAGACCAAAAATCGTTTCAATAACAACAGAACCGGTAATAATGCCGACAAATGCTGGTCCCATATAAGAAACAACAGGTAACATTGCAGGCTTTAGTGCATGTTTAATAATAATGTAGCGATAACTTAATCCCTTCGCACGAGCAGTTCGAATAAAGTTACTGTTTAATGTTTCAATCATGCTACCACGAGTAATACGAGCAAAAGTCGCAACATAAAGGAATGACATACCTAGAATTGGTAAGAACATGTATTTAAATGAGCCATCATGCCAGCCACCAGCAGGGAACCAGCCAAGCTCAATAGAAAAGAGATAAATCAGTGCTGGGGCCAATACAAAGGATGGCATCACCACCCCCACCATGGCGGTGGACATAATCGTATAATCAAGCCATGTATTTTGCCTTAATGCGGCTAAGGTACCGACAGTAACCCCAAGTATCACCGTAAAAATAAACGCAAAAAAACCAACTTTAGCTGACACTGGTAATGCTGCTTCAACCAATTCATTTACTGTATAATCTTGATATTTAAATGAAGGACCGAAATCACCTTGTAGGATATTACCAAGATAAGTCGTATATTGTTCAAATACCGGTTTATCTAAACCGTATTTTGCATTGATATTCGCCATAACTTCCGGAGGAAGTGGGCGTTCTGTTGAAAATGGATTGCCAGGGGCAAATCTCATTAAGAAAAAAGAAATGGTGATCAAAACCAACATTGTTGGAATTGCTTCAAGTATCCGTTTGATAATGAATTGAAACATAATTCACTCTTCCAGTCTGTGACAAAAAATATTAAAAGATGGATCTAGTCACTACACGCGATCCTGCGTGTAGTGACATTTTTTATAATTTTATTTTGCTAATAATTACTTAGCTTTAATATATAGATCTTTCGAGTAGATTTTTTCTTCCGCATTGCCCGTTGGGAAGCCACCTACTTGTGGGGATAATAAACGAGATTTAACATACTGATAGATAGGAGCAATCGGCATATCTTTAGCTAGTAGTTTCTCTGCTTCTAAATAGATAGCATTACGCTCTTCTTCAGAAGTTGATGCTAATGCTTTTTCAATCAATGCATCATACTCTGCACTACCGTAATGTTGGCCACCAGTCGTATTTTTACTTACCATTAATGTTAGGAAAGCTGAGGCTTCATTATAATCGCCACACCAACCCGCACGAGCCACTTCAAACTGACCTTGATCTTTAGAATCTAGGTATGTTTTCCACTCTTGGTTTTCTAAAACAACTTCTAGCCCAAGTGTCTTTTTCCACATAGAGCCAGCTGCCACAGCGATCTTCTTATGGTTTTCAGAAGTGTTGTACAGCAGTGTAAATTTAAGTGGATTCTCAGGACCAAAGCCCGCTTCTGTTAATAAACGTTTTGCTTCTGCATTACGTTCATCTTGAGTCATTTTGCCATAAGCAGGAAGTTCAGGATTGAAGCCAGCAGTAATCTCAGGTGTTAAGAAATAAGCTGGTTTTTGGCCTTGACCTAGAATTACGTCGGAAACAATAGAACGGTCAATAGCGTAAGAAATCGCTTTACGGACACGAACATCATCAAACGGTTTTTTCTTAGTATTAAACGAGTAGTAGTAAGTACATAAGCTACCTACAACAGAAACTGAATCAGGTTCTTCTTTTTGTAGACGTTTAAAGTGTTCAACTGGAAGTTCATTAGTAAAGTCTAACTCTCCAGATAAGAAGCGGTTCATTTCTGAAACCTGATTTTCGATAGGTAAGAACGTAACCTTAGTTAATTTAGTATCTTTGTTGTCCCAGTATTGTTCATTACGAACAAGTTCTAGGCGTTCATTTACAACCCAGTCATTAACAACGAATGCACCATTACCAACAAAATTACCTGGTTTAGTCCATTGATCTCCAAATTTTTCAATTGTTGCTTTATGAACAGGCTTCACTGTCGTGTGGCCCATCATTTTTACGAAATAAGGAACAGCAGTCTCAAGTTGAACTTCTAGAGTATGAGCATCAATCGCTTTAACGCCAAGTTCACTCTTATCTTTCTTACCAGCAACAATGTCTTTTGCATTTGCCATCTTAGTATATTCCATATACCAAGAGTATGGTGATGCTGTCATTGGATCGACTGCTCTTTGGAAACTGTATACAAAATCATCAGCAGTTACAGGATCACCATTTGACCATTTAGCATCTTTACGTAAATGGAATACAAATTTTTTGTTATCTGTTGTTTCCCAACTTTCTGCAACACCTGGGATCGTATTACCGTCAGCATCTTGATTTACAAGACCTTCTAATAGATCACGGATAACGTGAGATTCAGGAACACCTTGGGATTTATGAGGGTCTAAAGTCGCAACCTCAGTACCATTACCACGAACCAACTCTTGTACATCTGCATATACGACTTCAGTTGATTCAGGTTTTTCAGCAGGTTTCGTTTGTTTGACAGGTTGCTCTGCGGTTTTATCTCCACAGCCAGCAAGTGCTAGTGACAGGCCACCAAGCAAAATCGCTTGTGTAATTTTATTCTTATACATGCATTAACTCCAATACATTCAATTTGCATCCATGACATTCTTCGGGCAAAACGACTCGCCAATCATTTAAATCTAAAAAACGTTAAATACGCCTAAAAAAGATTAAATCCTTCGAAGAATTGTGGGCAACATTATCAATCATTGAAGTAATTTGCCACATTTTTGTCACAAAACACCCGATAATTTTTAAAATCATCACAAATAACCGAATAATTAACCAGATTATTTATCCTTTATGGATTGAACGAATACAAAGCTTAATAAAGGTAGAATCCCCTACTATTTTGTCTAGTTTCTCATCAATAAGCCACATATTAATCCAACAATTTCGCAACAAAAAAATATAATATCGATGAGATTTTAAACAAAAAACCTTAAAAACTAAATTCAAAGCACAAATAAACATCTATTTTTATAAAGCAATAAAAAAATGACATTCTTTAGGGCAGTCCAACATTCTTTTTTTGTAATTGCATTTAAAACATGTGAATACCTAAGGTTGATGCCAAACTAAGCACTTCTTCTGGCAATTTATAAATTATAAACAAAGATAATATGGATGCTGTAATTTCAGCAGTAATCCAACTTGGATTAATTTATCAAGGATGTTATTTATGTTTAAAAAGAAACTTGGACTGTGCTCAGCAGCCGTAACTCTTGCCCTTTCAGCCCCAACTTTTGCGGCGGCTCCAGGGCAAGCGATCATCTCTTGGATGGAAACTGATTTTTCTATTATTGAGATCGATCAAGCAGCCACCTCATACAAAAGTCTGGTAACAGTAAAAGATTTTGCTGAAGTTCCTGTTACATGGGATCGTTGGTCTGGAGAGCCTGCTGAAAAATGGCGTGTGCTATTAAATGGTGTTGTTGTTCATGAAGAAAGTGTTTCTCCTGCGGCTTCACAAAAAGCGTCAACAACTCTACAGGTTCGTCAAGGTGGCCAGTATGAAATGACGGTGCAGCTTTGTAATGGCTCAGGTACAACTGAAGAATGTAGCACTAGTGCTGCAAAATCAATTGTAGTAGCAGATACTGACGGCAGCCATTTAGATCCATTGCCAATGAATGTCGACCCAGCAAACGGTAATTACACTACACCGGCGGGTATGGTTTCAGGTGCCTATTTTGTTGAATGGGGAGTTTATGGACGTAAATTTGCTGTAGACCAAATCCCCGCGCAAAACTTAACTCATATACTTTATGGTTTCATTCCAATTTGTGGCCCTAACCCATCGTTAGGAGAGATTGAAAATGGAAACAGCCTAGCAGCTCTTAACCGTGCGTGTGCAGGTACTCCTGATTACGAAGTAGTTATTCATGATCCATGGGCAGCGGTTCAAATGCCACAACCACAATCTGGTCACGTTCATAGTACTCCTTATAAAGGAACTTACGGCCAAATGATGGCACTTAAGCAACGCTATCCAGACCTAAAAATTGTTCCATCGATTGGTGGCTGGACATTATCTGACCCTTTCTACGATTTTGTTGATAAATCAAAACGAGATATTTTCGTTGCTTCAGTTAAAAAGTTTCTTAAAACATGGAAGTTTTATGATGGTGTAGATATTGACTGGGAATTCCCTGGTGGCGACGGTGCAAGTGCTACTGGTGGTGATCCTGTAAATGACGGCCCTGCTTATGTTGCATTAATGCAAGAGCTAAGAGCTATGCTTGATGAATTAAGTGCTGAAACAGGAAAAACCTATGAGCTAACATCAGCAATTGGTGCTGGTTATGACAAAATTGAAGATGTTGACTACGCTGCTGCATCACAATACATGGACTATATCTTTGCAATGACATACGACTTCTACGGCGGTTGGAATAACGTTGTAGGTCACCAAACTGCACTGAATTGTGGCTCACATATGTCTCAAGGTGAATGTGACGGTACTGGTCTTGATGATAAAGGTGAACCGAGAAAAGGACCTGCATACACAACAAGTAATGCGATCGATTTGTTATTAGCTCAAGGTGTTGATGCTAAGAAGCTGGTTGTTGGTGCTGCTATGTATGCACGTGGTTGGACAGGTGTTACACGCGAAAGTATGACAGATCCAACAAATCCTATGACAGGTGTTGGTAACGGTAAAGTGGCAGGTTCATGGGAAGCTGGCGTTATCGATTATAAAGATGTGGTAACTCGCTACGTAGATAAAGCTGGTGTTGAAGTTGGTTATGATGAAGTAGCTCAAGCGGCTTACGCTTATGATCCAAGCAATGGTGATTTAGTTACTTATGACAATAAAAGATCGATTTTAGCTAAAGGGGACTATGTTCGTTCATTAGGCTTAGGTGGTCTATTTGCATGGGAAATCGATGCTGACAATGGTGACATTCTAAATGCAATGCAAGAAGGTCTTGCTGGTGATGGTACAGTTACGCCTCCTGCAAACAAAAAACCTGTCGCTAATGCTGGTGTAGATGTTTCAGTTATTGCACCTGCATCTGTACAACTTGACGGTTCATTATCCTCGGATAGCGATGGTTCGATTGTTTCTTATGCATGGACACAAGTTTCTGGACCTAACGTAACACTAATTGGCGCAGATTCAGTTAACCCAAGCTTTGCTACTGATACTTTTACTCAATCTGAAACACTTCAATTCATACTAAAAGTAACAGACGATAAAGGGGCTACTGCATCTGATTCAGTCGCAGTATCAGTAACCGTTGAAGGAACAGAACCGGTAAATAACCCACCAGTAGCCGTTATTGTTGCTCCAACATCAGTAAATAAAGGCGATGTGGTTACGCTTGATGCATCCACATCAACTGATGCAGAGAATGATCCGTTAACATTCACATGGGTAGTTCCTGCAGGTGTTGATGCAACTGTTGTTGGTTCTCAGGTTACCTTTACAGCGGCCTCTTACCCTGTTGATACACCTTTTACTTTCTCTGTCACAGCAAATGATGCTCAAGCATCAGACACAGCAAATGTTACTGTTACTGTACTTAAAGATGCTGGTGATCCACCAGTAACTTGTGATAACGCATGGGATGCTTCAGCAGTCTATACTGGAGGTGACCAAGTTTCTCAAGCTGGTAAAGTATGGGAAGCGAAATGGTGGACAAAAGGTGATGAACCATCAAAATCTGGTGAATGGGGAGTATGGAAAGAAGTCGGTATTTCTACTTGTAACTAATCCTTTCATTTAAAAATAAAAAGACCAAGCTCATTTATCTGAACTTGGTCTTTCTTTTCAAACCGTACAAGCTAATTAAGTAAACTCTATTTACCTAGCGCTTCTTTATAATGGCGTCGACATACTGAAACGTACAGCTCATTACCACCGATAGCAACTTGATCCCCATCCGCAATAGCTACACCATGCTCATCCGTACGAATCACCATGTTTGCTTTACGTCCACAGTGGCAAATGGTTTTTAGTTCAACCAATTTATCAGCCCAAGAAAGTAAATATTTACTTCCCTCAAATAGCTCTCCTAAAAAGTCAGTTCGTAAGCCATAACAAAGTGCTGGGATATTTAATTTATCAACGACTTCTGTCAGTTGATATACTTGTTCTTTCGTTAAAAACTGACATTCATCAATTAAAACACAATGAAGTTTTTCTGCTTCATGCAACTCTTTAATTGCATCGAATACATTCGTTTCTTTATTAAACAAGTGTGCTTCTGCATGTAAACCAATTCGAGAACTTACTTTACCAACACCATAACGATCATCAATCGCTGCCGTAAAAATAGCAGGATTCATACCGCGTTCTTGATAGTTAAATGATGATTGAAGAAGTGTTGTTGATTTCCCTGCATTCATTGCAGAGTAATAAAAATACATTTGTGCCACAAATGTGTCCTCTATTAAAGTTTAAAAATTTGGTAATAAAAAAGGCTGGAAATACCAGCCCTTTATATAAAACTGTTTGTATTACTTACGACGCCACGTTGTTCCTTCAGGGCCATCTTCTAATACAATATTTAATGCAGCAATCGCATCACGAGCGGCATCTGCTGCTGCCCAATCTTTTGCTGCACGAGCATCATTACGCGCTTTAATTAACGCTTCGATTTCCGCAACATCATCATTGCTGCTTCCACCTTGTAAGAATGCTTCAGGCTCTTGTGATAATAAACCTAATACATCAGCTAGTTCACGCATTAATGCACCTAATTTAGATGCAGTATCTATATTTTCAGTTTTAAGACGGTTCACTTCGCGAGCCATTTCAAATAATACTGAATACGCTTCTGGTGTATTAAAATCATCATTCATCGCTGTAGAGAAACGACCAACAAACTCTTCACCACCAGCAGGAGTCACTGATAGATCAAGACCACGTAGCGATGTGTATAAACGCTCTAGTGATGCACGAGCTTGATTTAGATTCTCTTCACTGTAGTTTAATTGGCTACGGTAGTGACCAGACATTAAGAAATAACGAACCGTTTCTGAATCGTAATGAGCAAGAACGTCACGAATAGTAAAGAAATTACCTAATGACTTAGACATTTTCTCACGATCAACCATCACCATTCCACTGTGCATCCAAGTATTTACGTATGGTGTATCATGTGCGCAGCAAGATTGAGCAATTTCATTTTCATGGTGCGGGAACATCAAATCAGAACCACCACCGTGAATATCAAAATGATCACCAAGAATAGATGAGTTCATTGCTGAACATTCAATGTGCCAACCTGGACGGCCTGGTCCCCATGGAGATTCCCATGTTGGTTCACCTGGTTTTGACATCTTCCATAAAACAAAATCCATTCCGCTACGTTTTACACTTGCTTCTTCTAATGTAACACGGGAACCAGCTTGAAGTTGCTCAAGATCTTGACGAGAAAGACGACCATATTCATCGTATTTTTTCACTTCGAACATTACATCGCCATTCGATGCCACATAAGCAAAGCCACGCTCAATTAATCGCTCAACCAATGCAATGATTTCTTTAATGTACTCTGTTGCACGAGGTTCCACATCTGGGCGTTTCATGTTTAACGCATCAAAATCAGCATGCATGTCAGCAATCAAACGCTCAGTTAATGCATCACATGTTTCACCATTTTCAGCGGCACGTTTAATGATTTTGTCATCAATATCTGTGATGTTACGAACAAAAGTTAAATCGTAACCAAGAAAACGTAAATAACGAGAAATAACATCAAAAGAGACAAATGTACGACCGTGACCGATATGACACAAATCGTAAATGGTAACCCCACACACATACATACCGACTTTACCTTCGGTAATTGGCTTAAATTCTTCTTTTTGACGTGTAAGTGAGTTATATATTTTCAACATGCTCTTTTTTTACTCATTATTTGTTTAAAGGATATATATAAGCTATTAGACCTATATTAAGTGCTGATAGCAAGAAAATTCCCTGTAGATTCTGATTAATCTTAGGTAAAATCAAATTCTATTTAAATACAATTACAAAGGTAATTCCATGATCATCCTACATACATCATTTGGTGACATCACAGTTAAACTTCACGAAGACAAAGCACCAGCAACTTGTGCTAACTTCCTACAATACTGTAAAGATGGTTTCTACGACAACACTCTTTTCCACCGTGTAATTGATGGTTTTATGGTTCAAGGTGGCGGCATGACTTCTGGTCTTGAAGAAAAAACTGGCCGTGCAACTATCAAAAACGAAGCAAATAATGGCCTAAGCAACAAAGTAGGTACATTAGCAATGGCTCGTACTATGGAACCGCATTCAGCAAGTTCTCAATTCTTCATCAACGTTAACGACAACAAATTCCTAGATTTCAAATCTGAATCTCTAGATGGTTGGGGTTACTGTGTGTTTGCTGAAGTGGTTGAAGGCATGGACGTTGTAAACAAAATCAAAGGTGTTGCTACTGGTAACTACGGTTACGTACACCAAGATGTTCCTGTTGAAGAAGTATTCATCACAGGCACAACAATCACAGAATAATTCTGTTTTTTGCCAGCTTTATTCAAAGCTGGCATTTTCTCATTACCAATAAAGTATTTATGACTATCTTATTTATTTCTGATCTTCACTTATCCCCTCTTCGCCCTGACATCACGGACTGTTTTATTGATTTTATGCAGAATGAAGCCATTCATGCTGAAAAACTCTATGTATTAGGTGACTTATTTGAGTTTTGGATTGGTGATGATGATAATTCTCCATTTAATGTTTCAATCAAAAATGAGTTTAAGGCATTAACGGAAAAAGGAGTCAAATGTTACTTTATTCAAGGTAATAGAGATTTCCTGCTTAATAAACGCTTTTGTAAAGAAACAGGAGTTGAACTTTTAGATGATCACACGGTTATCGAACTTGATGGTGAAAAAGTTCTTATTATGCACGGTGATACCTTGTGCATTGATGATATAAAATACCAAGAATTTAGAGCTAAAGTGCACAAACCATGGCTTCAATGGGTCTTCAACCGAATTCCACTTTTCATTCGCCAGCGTATAGTAAAAAACGTTCAGGATAAGATTAAAGAGAAAAAACAAACTAAAACTCTGTGCATCATGGATGTTACTCAAAGTGAAGTTGAACGTGTAATGCAAGAAGAAGGTGTTCAACGTCTTATTCATGGACATACTCACCGACCAGATACGCATACCTTTATCAGCAATAATAAAGAGATGACTCGCATTGTATTAGGTGACTGGTATAGCCAAGGTTCAATTCTTGAGTATTCAGATAAAATCTACTCACTTCACAAAAAAGAGTTTAAATAATTATTTTTAATCGTTTGCCTTTAAATGTCTCAAACAAGAAACATAGTTTTTTTACTGTAAAGCGTTTATTATGAGCGCAGTTCCGATTCAACACGCTGTAGAGAAAAGTTGTTATATACACATATGTTGCTCGTCAACCAATCTTAGACCTAAGTAAAAATACGATTGGTTACGAATTATTATTTCGAGACGGTCCAAAAAACACTTTTCCACTTGTTGAAGCAGAAGAAGCAACGAGCCGACTTTTATCCGATCATTTTTTAAGCTCATACTGCAATGCAACAAATGATAAATTAGGCTTTGTTAATTTCCCTCAACAAAGCTTATTAAATCTAGTTCCTACGCTTTTTAATCCAGATAACTTAGTAGTTGAAATACTAGAAGACTGCATTCCAAGTCCTGAATTATTAGTAGCAATTAAACGTCTTGCCAAGCTAGGTTACAAACTTGCTCTTGATGATTTTGAGCCAAACCCAGATTGGACCCCTTTTCTACCGTACATTGATATCATCAAGTTTGATATGCGTACAATGCCAATTCTAAAAGCAAAGTTATTCATTCGTCATTGTGAGAAATACAATATTAAGTTTTTAGCTGAGAAAGTAGAAACTTACGAAGAATTTGAGCAGGCAAAAGAAGCAGGCTTTACTTATTTCCAAGGCTATTTTTTCAGTAAACCTGAAATGCTTCAGCAACGAGCAATTCAACCAAATCAACTTGCGATTATTCAGTTATACCAAGAGATCTCTGCACCTAGTGTCGATTTCAATACCGTAGAAAAATACATCACTCAAGATGTTTCACTTTCTTATAAACTGCTGCGATTTGTTAATTCATCTTCTATTATTGACAAGCCAATCACCTCTTTTAAGCAAGCATTAGTCTATTTGGGTGAAACTAAGCTTCGTCAATTTGTATCATTAGTCGCTGTTGCTCATGCAACTCAACACAAACCGCAATCTCTATACACGTTATCAATCCACCGTGCTAGATTGTGTGAATTAATCGTAACTAAAACGGATATTGAATTAGAACCAAGCCAAGCTTTTTTAGTTGGACTGTTTTCTTTACTTGAGCCTTTACTAGATCAACCGCTTGAAACACTGATTCAGCATTTACCTATTTCTATTGAAATAAAACAAGCGCTCACTGACCGTAAAGGATTATTAGGAAAGCTGATATTAGCCATCGAGAGCTATGAAAAAGCAGATTGGAGCGTCGTAGCCGAATGTTGTCGAGCTCTAAATATTACAGAAAAAGAATTTACCGCTTGTTATAAAGAATCTGCCAAATGGGTAGATGAGATAGCAAAATAGAGGCGTCTGAATATGTCAAAATCAAATCATTGCCCTTGCGGTACAAAAAAAAATTATTCTGTTTGTTGTGAGCCTATTCATAACAATCATTCACTAGCGATAACGCCTGAACTTTTAATGCGATCTCGTTACAGTGCTCATGTTAAAGAATTAGTGCAATATATTATTGATACCTACCACCCTTCTTGTAATGCGGAAGAGTTTAGAGAAGGTATTATTGACTCTGTAGAGTTAGATTGGCGTAAACTTAAAGTTATCGCTTCTTCATTATCAAAAGAAAATGCTAATGAAGGTTTTGTGACATTTAAAGCGATCTATTCAGAAGATGGTCAATTGCATCAATTAAAAGAATGCTCTCGCTTTGTTAAAGAAGATGGTAAGTGGTTCTATATTGATGGTGATGTAGAGTAAAAGACATAAAAAACGAGAGCACTTGCTCTCGTTTTTTATTTTCAATACTAATTTCTTAAATTAGAATTTTTTCGATATCAGTGCAGCACCTGCAATAATACCTACACCAAGCAACATAATAGCGCCTTTACCACTATCAAATCCTGATGAAATCCCCATAAATGCAACAATTGCGATTGCCACAGGGATGATAAACTTAACTAAAACATACCATAGACCAAATAATGGGAATTTCACTTCACCACCATTAGTGATCTCATCTTCTAGATCTTCACGTTTCAATCTCCAACCTGCAAAGATACATACCAACATACCGCCAACGGCTAAGAAGATTTTATCTGTTAACAAGTCAAAAATATCAAAGGCACCAGTATCAAATAATGTTGGTCCAACGCCACCTAAAGATAGAGAAGCAAAGATACATAGAACAGCCATTACCGAACTTGCTGTAATCACCGCTTTAACACGTGATAACCCTTTTTCATCAATTAAGTAAGACACAACAACTTCTAATAAAGAAACAGAAGATGTCAGTGCTGCAACACTTAAACCAATAAAGAACATAAGAGCTAAAAGAAGACCGATAATTCCGCCCATTTCAGCAAATAGCTGAGGTACCACAACAAATACAAGACCCGGCCCTGCTGTTGGTGCCATACCAAATGCAAACATTGCAGGGAACATTGCTACACCAGCAAGGATTGCGACACCGGTATCCATTGCTGTAACCATTGCTGTTGTTTGTACTAGATTTTCTTTTTTCTTCAAATAAGAACCGTACGTCATCATACAACCCATACCTAAAGATAATGAGAAAAAGGCTTGGCCTAAAGCAGCCAAAATAACGTTACTATCAATTTTTGAAAAGTCAGGACTAAATAAAAACTCAAGGCCCGCCATTGAACCAGGAAGCATTAACCCTTTTACTGAAACAATAATCAGGATAATGAAAAGCAATGGCATTAATATTTTACCTGCTTTCTCAATACCGCCAGAAATACCTTTCATTACAATGACGATATTTAAAAATAGATAAAAAGCCATCCACATTAACGGTTGAATTGGATCAGAAATAAATCCACCAAAACTATCACCAATTGCTTCTGGAGCGTTTAATAAGCCCGTACCAACTTTAGCAATGTAAGCAATTGCCCAACCACCTACTACAGGGTAGAAACCCATGATCAATAGACCACTTGTTACACCGATGACACCAGCAAAGGTCCAACGGCGATCTGTAGATTTAAAAGCACCTACTGCTGATTTTTGTGTTCGACGACCAATAGCAAACTCAGTCAACATCACACTAAAACCGATAAAAATAACGAAGAACAGATAGATAGCAACAAATGCACCACCACCATTATCTCCAGCTGTATATGGAAACTTCCAAATATTACCAAGGCCAACAGCTGATCCTGCTGCCGCCATGACAAACCCTAACTTTGAACCCCAATTGTCGCGGGGCTTCGTAGAAGCGCTCATACCCACGTTTATCTCCAAACTATCCATGCTGTGTTAATAAATTTACGCCAAAAATGTTGTGTACATATTTTTGTACATTCTAAAAATTGGAATGGCGTACCATCAATTGCAAGTAAAACAGTTTAAGAATAAAATTGGAACCCCAGAGTTGCATTTTTTTAACATGTGACACCTTTTTGTGTCCTATATGTTTACAATTTCATCAATAATTTTTATTTTGTAAATTTTTGCATTCCTATCTACTCTTTTCTTATCACTCCTGATTTAATAGAGATCCTCTTACTTTTTTCACTGACAGAGCGCTAATGGATAAATTTTATCAAGCACTTACAATTGTTAGCTTCGTTTTATATTGGCTTCTCGTAGCAGGCGTAACAATTCGTGTTGTTTTCAAACCAAGACCCGTAGGCGTATCATTAGCTTGGCTTATGATTATTTACATTCTTCCTGTTATTGGGGTCATGGCTTATTTTTTAATTGGTGAGCTAAACTTAGGTCGAACTCGTGGTGAGCGTGCACGAGCTATGTTTACGCCTTATGAACAGTGGTTTGCACAAATTCATCATTGCCAATATCACCAACCACATTCGATTTCCCATCGTATCTCAGCAATTCACAATTTATGTTCTAATCGCCTCGGGATCCCTGCATTAAGTGGCGATACACTCTCGCTATTAAATACCCCTTCAGAAATTCTCAATGCGATTATTTCTGATATAGAAAAGCCGAGCATGAAATAAATATGGAGTTTTATATTTGGCATCACGGTGGGTTAGCTGACAGTGTTGCAAGTGCATTAATTGTAGCTGCAAAACGAGGCGTAACTGTCAATGTGCTGCTTGACTCCGCTGGTAGTATGGATTTCTTTAAGAGCCACTGGCCTAAATTACTCAAGCAATCCGGTGTCAACATTGTAGAAGCTCTAAGTGTTAGTCCATTTCGTATGTTCTTTCGACGCCTAGATCTACGCTTGCATCGAAAATTGTTGTGATTGATAACCGTATTGCTTATACCGGCTCAATGAATCTGGTTGATCCACAGTACTTCAAACAAAATTCAGGCGTTGGCCAGTGGATTGATGTAATGGTTCGCCTTACAGGACCTAATGTTGCCATTTTAAATACTATTCATGCATGGGATTGGGAAGTAGAAACGGGTATTCGTGAGCTACCTCATTTACCGGAATGCCCTGCGTCTATTGACCCATTTAATCATACAACTCAAGTGGTTCCTTCTGGTCCAGGTATGCCAGATGACATTATTCAACAAGTGCTTATTACTGCTATTTGCCAAGCAAGAAAATCCATTACCATCACCACGCCATATTTTGTGCCAAGTGAAATTTTATTGCACACCTTAAGAACCACTGCACACCGTGGTGTTGAAGTGAAACTCATACTGCCTAAGAAAAATGACTCATTAATGGTGAACTGGGCATCAAAATCTTTTTTTGAAACCCTCTTAAAAGCCGGAGTTCAAATACATGAATTTAATGGTGGCTTATTACATACAAAATCGGTCGTTATTGATGAAAGCCATTGTATTATTGGAACCGTAAACTTAGATATGCGCAGCTTCTGGCTCAACTTTGAAGTAAGTTTGATCGTCGATGATCCTGAGTTTACAAAACAATTATCATGGGTTTTAGATGGCTACCTAGAGCAATCAACTCAAGTCTGTTTTGATACATGGCGTCATAGAAGTTGGGGAAATCGCTTTACCGAACGATTCTTCTCTATGTTCAGCCCATTACTCTAAAAACACATAAGAAAACGCCAGTGACCTCTTTGACAAGGTCACTGGCGTTTTTAATGTTTACTTTATTGTAGTATTTAACAAGATAGCTGTATTTAACGAATACCGCTTAAAAACTCGTGTCTTGTCGCTGGGTTTCTCTTAAAGATCCCACCAAGTGCTGTCGTTGTTGTACTACTTGTTGCATCCATTACACCACGAGACTTAACACAATAGTGCGTTGCTTCCATAGTAATAGCCACATCGTCACTACCTAATAAGGTTTGTAAAGCCACAAGTATTTGCTGAGTCATGCGTTCTTGAACTTGTGGACGTTGAGCGAAGAATCGAACAATACGGTTAATTTTAGATAATCCGATGATCTTTCCACGAGGAATATAAGCAACCGTCGCTTTACCATCAATTGTCACTAAGTGATGTTCGCAAGTACTGGTTAACGTAATATCATTCACACGAACCATCTCATCACAGTTCATCTTATTTTCAATCACTGTAATTTTAGGGAAATTGGCATAATCTAGCCAGAGAAAATCTCATCCACATACATTTTTGCAATACGGTGTGGCGTTTCTTCTAAACTATCATCACTAAGATCAAGACTTAATAGGGTTAGGATCTCACGCATATGCTCTTCAATGCGCTCTTTTTTCTCTTCTCGACTAACACCATTTTCTTTCATTGGCGTCTCAAGACCACGTGCAACAAGGGCATCACGCACTAATATGGCTGATTCACTAAGTGATGACATCGTATACTCCAAAATTCCATAATCAATTGAACTTCGCTAAGGATACCTCCTCTATCAAATAAATACACCCTGATTTTACTAGGTCTATTAGATGTTAAAGGCCAAAATATGGTAATGTTCAATCATTATTACGATTAATGTAGAGAGTACCCTAATGGATTGCTGCGCAACTCAAGGTTTAATTCCAGTAGAAACCGCTTTAGAAACCTTATTATCTCAAGTTTCTCCGGTATCAAATACCCATTCTTTAGCTCTTGCTGATGCAATTGGCTTTGTATTAGCTGAAGATATTCGTTCTCCTATTAATGTTCCTCCATTTGCTAACTCGGCAATGGATGGCTATGCGGTACGTATTGCTGATTTAGAGCAGTCATTAACTTTACCTGTTGCTGGTAAATCTTTTGCAGGCATTCCTTTTGAAGGTGAATGGCAGCCACAAACCACTATTCGTATTATGACTGGCGCAAAAATCCCTGAGGGTTGCGATGCTGTCATTATGCAAGAGCTAACCACTGAAACAGATGCAGGTATTACCTTCGAATTAAACCTTGCTGATGTAAAACCGCAAGCAAACATCCGTCCTATTGGCGACGATGTATCTCAAGGCCAAACTGTGCTAGCTAAAGGTCACCGTTTAACACCACGTGATATCCCGTTAATTGCATCATTAGGTATTAATGATATTCCCGTAGTAGATAAGCCAAAAGTTGCTTTCTTCTCTACTGGTGATGAACTTAAACCTCTTGGTCAACCACTAGAAGATGGTCAAATCTACGACAGTAATCGCTACGGTATTAAAGTATTAATTGAACGTTTTGGTTGTGAAGCGATCGATCTTGGTATTATCCCTGACTGCCCAGAAACTCTAAAAGAAGTATTCCTAAAAGCAGATAAAGAAGCCGATGTGGTAATTACTTCTGGCGGTGTAA
The DNA here is from genome assembly GCA_038993745.2 of Aliivibrio fischeri. NCBI lineage: Bacteria > Pseudomonadati > Pseudomonadota > Gammaproteobacteria > Vibrionales > Vibrionaceae > Aliivibrio > Aliivibrio fischeri. The sequence goes on from CP160629.1 coordinate 1,853,623, forward strand.
GTGTTGGCGAGGCGGATTATACTAAAGATATTTTGGATGAATTAGGTCAGATCGGCTTTTGGAAATTAGCCATTAAACCAGGCAAACCTTTTGCTTTTGGTCAATTACCAAATTCTTACTTCTGTGGTTTACCTGGAAACCCAGTATCGGCAATGTTAACCATGTATGTGCTTGTACAGCCAATGCTTGCAAAGCTTGCGGGCCATACAAAGTGGGAAGCACCAAAATCAATTCCTGCAAAAGCAACATCTACATTTAAAAAACACCCTGGCCGTACTGACTACCAACGTGGTATTTATTCTATTAATGAACAAGGTCAATTTGAGGTATCGACGACCGGTAATCAAGGTTCTGGTGCCTTCAGTTCAATGAGTATTGCCAATTGTTTTGTTGTATTAGAGCGTGAACGTGGCCGCGTTGAAGCAGGTGAAACAGTTAACATCGAACTTTTCAACGCATCACTATACTAAGAGCTTATTCATGAGTGAATTAACTGATAATGAAATGCTTCGCTATAACCGTCAGATCATCTTACGTAATTTTGATTTTGATGGCCAAGAAGCATTAAAAGCAAGCTCCATACTGATCATTGGTGCGGGAGGTCTGGGTTGCGCATCCAGTCAATATTTAGCCGCAGCGGGGGTTGGTACTCTAACGCTTGTTGATGATGACACCGTTGAGCTTTCAAACCTGCAACGTCAGGTATTACACTGTGATGAAACCATCGGTGTAAAGAAAGTTGTGTCAGCTAAAATGGCGTTAAATCGAATTAACCCTAATTGCCACATCAACACTGTAGATAAGCGTCTATCTGATGACGAGTTGCGCTCATTCATTACATCTCATGATCTAGTACTTGATGGTACTGATAATGTTGATACACGTAACCAATTAAACCGCTTATGCCACGAATCGAAGACACCATTGGTTTCTGGTGCAGCGATTCGTATGGAAGGCCAAGTAAGTGTTTATACGTATCAAGATGATGAGCCTTGCTACCAATGCTTAAGCAGTTTATTTGGGCAACAAGCATTGACCTGTGTTGAAGCAGGAGTAATGTCTCCTGTTGTCGGTATTATTGGTTCTGTTCAAGCATTAGAAGCGATAAAAGTATTAACTAACTATGGTCAACCTTTAATCAGCAAACTTCTTATTCTTGATGCCCTATCGATGAATTGGCGAGAAATGAAATTGGCTAAAATGCCTAATTGCTCAGTTTGCAGTCATTAAATACACGTTTATTTTCAATTTGAAGGCGATAAAAACACATGTTTTATCGCCTTTTTTTATTTCCTAAACACAAAAAAATCCCCAATAAAAACAATAAGAAATAACCAAGCATACTGTTTTACACACCAAAGCCAAGTCTAAAATCCCTCTCCATGTAATACACATTTAAGAAAAGTGAAATATAACTGTCACATAACTTTCCTAAAGTGACCTCGTCAACTTAATTACGGCATGAATGCCAGACAAAGGAAATGAAAATGAAAAAGTCAGTAATCGGCGCACTAGCAATTATTAGTTCAGTAGTAGCAGCACCAACTTTAGCAAAGGAAACCATTTCTGCTGTTGGTTCAAGCAGTGTAACTCCACTTATGGAAGTGTTTTCTGAAACATACATGAAAGACCATTCAAACGTATTTATCGAAGTTCAAGGCCCGGGCTCTTCTGCTGGTGTTAAAGCGGCAAAAAATGGCTCAGCTGATTTAGGCATGTCTTCTCGTAACTTAAAATCAGATGAGAAAGATCCTGCACTTAAAGAACTTATTGTTGCTCACGACGGCATCGCTGTTGTTGTAAACCCAAATAACAAACTTAAAGGGTTAACATCAGAGCAAGTAACGGCTATCTATAAAGGTGAAGTTAAAAACTGGAAAGAAGTGGGTGGCGCAGACAAGCCTGTTGTTGTAATTACTCGTGATACTGCATCTGGTACTCGTGGCGCATTTGAAGACATCATGAGCCTGAAGAAAAAAGTATCAGGTATGAAAGTATCAGCGATTTCACAACGAGCTCAAGTTGCTAACGGCAACGGTGCATTAAAAACAATGGTAGCAAGTAACCCATACGCAATTGGTTACATCTCTTTAGGTACCGTTGATAGCTCTGTACACGCACTAGCAATTGATAACGTAGAACCAAGTGTTGCTGACATCAAAAACGGCACTTACAAAGTATCTCGTCCATTCCTTGTTCTATACAAAGAAGGTAAACCATCAGCTGAAGCTCAAAAATTCCTTGATTGGATGACAGCTGAAACAGCTCAAAACCTTGTTGAAAAGAAAGGCTACATCTCAGTTAACTAATTTCTACCCTATTGCCTGACCTGCGAAGGTTGGGCATTTTTCCATTTCGAATTTTTCGACATGTGAGTATTTATTATGACCATCGCAATGAATAATCAAAGCACAGAAAATCAAGTAAAACCATCTAACAATCCACTACGAGAAAAAAAGCGCGTGGATTGGAGAGAACGTATTTTTCACGGTTTATTTTTAAGTTGTGCTGTTATTGGTATTGTTTCACTAGCGACTATCGCTTACTTCATCATTAAAGAAAGTATTCCTGCATTTCAACAAGCTGGTGTAAGCGGCATTGTATTAGGCCAAGATTGGCTACCGCCGGCATTATATGGTGTATTCACCATGATCGTCGCGTCAATTGTATCTACTTTTGGTGCAGTATTAGTTGGTGTTCCTGTTGGTATTTTAACGGCTATTTTTATTGCAGAAATAGCACCAAAACAAGTCGCTGATATTATTCGACCTGCCGTTGAGCTATTAGCTGGTATACCATCGGTTGTATACGGCTTCTTTGGCCTAGTTATTATTGTTCCATTAATTCAAGACATATTCCAAGTCCCTGCAGGTAACACCATTCTTGCTGGTATTATCGTTCTTGGTGTAATGATTCTTCCTACTGTAATCACCGTATCAGAAACGTCTATTCGTGCAGTACCGTCAACATACAGAGAAGGATCATTGGCACTTGGAGCTTCTAAAATATTCACGATTTTCCGTATTCTTCTTCCTGCCGCTCGTTCAGGTATCATGACCGGCGTTATTCTTGGTATCGCTCGTGCACTGGGTGAAACCATGGCAATCATCATGGTAATGGGTAATGCCCCAGCAATGCCTGAAGGAATTTTAGATTCAGCACGAACATTAACCGCAAACATCGCAATTGAAATGTCATACGCAAGTGGCATTCACGCCAACGCTCTGTACGCTACCGGTGTGGTATTGCTTGTATTTATCATGTCTCTTAATGGCATTCTTCTTTACTTAAACCGTGAAACGGCGAAATAAGATCATGAATAAATTAAAAAAACAGCGTCAAATAAAAGACCAAATTGCTTCAGGGTTCATTTGGTTATCAGCTGCTATTACTGTAGGTTTCCTATTTTGGATTATCTGGTACATCCTTTCGAATGGCATGCAACACGTAAGTTGGTCATTCATTACAGATAACTACACTCGAACAGGTGAAGAGCACGGTATCTTCCCTATGATAGTTTCAACGTTATACATGGTACTTGCTTCAATTGCTGTCGCAGCACCACTTGGTATCATGACAGCTATTTACCTAACCGAATATGCAAAGGTAGGAAGCAAATTAGTTAAAGCGATTCGCTTCTGTACTGAATCGTTGGCTGGCATTCCATCGATTATCTTTGGTCTGTTTGGTATGACTTTCTTTGTCGGTATTTTAGGTCTTGGCTTCTCTATCTTATCTGGTGCTTTAACACTGAGTATTTTAATACTACCCGTTATCATTCGTACAACAGAAGAAGCGTTAATGGCTGTACCTCAAACATTTCGTGAAGGTTCATACGGACTTGGTGCATCAAAAATTTATACAATTTGGCGCTTAATTTTACCAAGTGCAATGCCAGGTATTCTGACTTCCGTTATTTTAAGTATTGGTCGTGTTATTGGTGAGTCTGCACCCGTGTTTTTGACCGCTGGTATGGTTGCACGTATTCCCGATTCATTACTGGATTCAGGGCGTACACTAACCGTTCACCTTTATAAGTTAACCACTGAATTATTTACTATCGACGAGTGGAACCAAGCTTACGGAACTGCAACCGTACTGATCGTTCTTGTTCTTGTCATTAATATGCTAACCAAGCTATTGGCTCGAAAAATTAATAAAGCATCTTACTAAAATATAACGTTATCAAATTAAATCAGTGGCACGACAATAAGTTGCGGCTGATAAGGAAAATACAATGAACAAATTTAATATTGAAAACCTAGACCTTTTTTACGGACAAAACCAAGCGCTTAAAAACATCAACTTGCCAATTCCAGCAAAACAAGTAACGGCACTAATTGGCCCTTCTGGCTGTGGTAAATCAACATTATTGCGTTGTTTAAACCGAATGAATGATTTGATTGAAGGCGTAAAAATCACAGGTCTTGTTAACCTTGATGGTAACGATATTTACGGAAACATTGATGTAGCAGATCTTCGTATCAAAGTAGGTATGGTATTCCAAAAAGCAAACCCATTCCCAATGAGCATTTACGAGAACGTTGCTTATGGCTTAAAAGCTCAAGGCGTAAAAGATAAGAAAGTGCTAGATGCAGTAGTCGAGAAATCATTACGTGGTGCTGCACTATGGGATGAAGTGAAAGATCGTCTTAAATCTCACGCTTTTGGTCTATCAGGTGGTCAACAACAACGTCTTTGTATTGCTCGTACCATTGCAATGGAACCAGATGTCATCCTAATGGACGAACCAACCTCAGCTCTTGACCCAATTGCAACGCATAAAGTGGAAGAGTTAATGGAAACACTCAAAAAAGATTACACCATTGTTATCGTAACTCACTCAATGCAACAAGCTCGTCGTATCTCAGATAAAACTGCCTTCTTCTTAATGGGTGAACTTGTTGAGCACGATGACACACAAATCATTTTCTCTAATCCAAAAGATGACCGTACACAAGGTTATGTTAACGGTGATTTTGGTTAATTGATTCAAAGAATAATAACAAAGCGATGGAAACTCTTGCCCCTCTAGTTAGGGGCTTTTTTATGTTATAACCTTATGTTTTTAATGAACTAATAAATTCACACGTCCACATATTGACCACGAGTTATAATTCATATTTCTTAAAATAATATAAATTTCGATTATATCTACCTACATAAGGAGCTTTATTTCGCCATGCCGAAGGATGAGAGGTTTTATATATCAAGGTTTCAGTATTGTTATACACGGAATCAATCACGTACATAACAAGACCAGATAAGCTAATATCTCCCATAAAAATCAGAGGGGGTTCAATGTCATCTAAACGCTGAGTTTCTACATACTGGAATTCTTTTTCTAATAGTTCTCTAAAATTCCGATTGAACACACTTCTATTCGTTCCATCGACAGCCCCTTTCATTGTTAATTCACCAGAATCCGCTTTTAAATAGAAGTCACCTGCAGTACAAGCATTTATAATTGCAATAGGATTCCAATTTTGAATTCGTCTCTCAAAATAGTCCATTCTATTTGGCCAAAGCTTAATAAAATTTCTAGTTCTCAATCGTTTTGGGTTCTGTCCTTCAGAGCACTGTTCTTGTAACGCATTAATAACGACTAAAGGATATAATCCATCAGGCAACGTTATTGATAATCTTTGTAAAATATACAGTCCATATTCTTCAATTTTACTGCCAGAAAAACCATTAACAGGCCGTGAATTTACAGGTAAGCCCGTCGTTAAGTCTTTTAAGCCATTGACGACAAACTCATCAACATGAGGGCTTTCTGTCACAATAAGAATTGGTCGTTGGTATATATTTATATGTTTTTGGTATTCATTCAAACCAACAAAAATACTTTTATGATTTAAAGTTCTCCTAAACTGGATATTGCTATTTTTTACTACAAAAACACCAAATATTTCATCATCACAAACTTTAAATTTCATAAATAACACCTAACCACGAACATAATAGAAAAACGTTGAACACCATAAACGGTTACACTTCTTCTGAATGATCAAATATTACATTAGTAATATAAGACTAATATGCTGAAAAATTCACATATTAAGCATTACGTCTAAAAACTCGCTCCGCTTTAAAGACCTAAGAGTTGTACTTTTTGTTAAAACATGTAATTGAATAGTTATTTTAATGGACTTATTATATCAAATATGAATAATAACCATGGCTACATTGAAATTACGGATAATTATATGAAGTTATTGAGTTTTCTATTATTTATTTTCTATTTCAGCTCATGCTGATAAGTCAGGATATTACATAACGACTAACCTAGAAAATTCTTCTGTTACTTTTCTTGGCGTTCAAACCGATCTCGATCAAGGTTATAACATAAAAGGAGGTTATGACTTTCCTATCAGTGAAACCTTCTATATGTCTGTTGAATTAGAATACAACAACATGGGAGCCTTCGATTACGATTGGGCTGATGATAACGAATTTGCCAAAAGTCATATTGATGCACACTTCTTCGGCGCTAATTTGAAGTATCGAGCTTATGTTTTTGACTCCGACTTTTTCATCACTAGTATGTTTGGTTACGGTTATTATTATTTAGATATGGATGTTAACTTCTATCTAGAAGATGGTGGAAAAGGCTACATCGCGAATGGTTCTCAAAGCCGCAGTGCTCTTGGCCTATCTTATGGTTTTGAAGCCGGTTATGATTTTACTGAACACCTTGCTTTAACTGTCGGTCACAATATTGCTAGAGCTATCATGGATGGTATTGGTTACGACTTTGGTACGTCATACCTAGGCTTAAGTTATAAATTCTAACGTCCTCCCGACATAACAAGTTGTTTGGATCATTTCATTCCATTTAAAATATGAGTACACTTGTTTTAATTATTACAACAGGTGTACTCCAATGAAAATACAATCTATTTTTGCTGCTAGCTTTTGTCTTCTTTCATCTATTTCTGCACATGCGGCTATTCAATTAACTGTACCTGACGAAGTTGAACTGATTCTTGTTGATAACCAAGAAGTAAAGCTTGAGAGTTCATTCTTTTCTACAACATCAACGCTTGATTTAGAAAATGGTAAACACCAAATTGTTTTTAGATATAATCCTGTATTCAAGCAAGGTAAAGATAATATCATTGTATCAAGCGACATCATCGTCTCGACATTTTCTGCAGAAGATAAAGAAATAAGCTTTAAATTCCCAACCTATAACTCTCCAGAAAAAGCCAAAGCATTTAATCGCGATCTAAATTGGGAGTTAATAGATAAAAACAATAATAGTATTCCTTTCGCTCAGTCACAATTGATCTACAACGGAATGCAAGTTGGTCGAAATATTCAATTCGAAGTCGCAAAATTTAATACTACAGAGCACCCTGCTGCCTTTAAAGAAGGTATGGTTACCGTAACTCATAAAGAAATTAAAAATGAGCAAGGTGATAATACAGCAGAACAAATGCTGCATTATTGGTATGAGAAAGCCGATCAAGCTACAAAAGAACGCTTCTTAAAATCAATTACTAATAAGTAAATTTATCCACATCAAAGGAATTGTATGGGTAAAAATGGACTTGGATTTACCTTAATCGAACTCGTTATTGCGATTACTGTTGCGGCAGTAATTGCAATTATCGCTATTCCAAAATTTTTTAGCTACACCTCAGAATCCTACATTGCGCAAGCAGAAGGGATTGCTCAAAATTTTGAACAAAGTGTTCGATTAACCCAATATCGATGGATTGCTAATGGCAATTTACAGTCAGGAAATGATGTTCAAGGTTTTGCTAATGATCAACTTGATGTAAACCTAAATGGCTTTCCTATTGGTATTAATAAAAACAACCCAATGGCACAACCAAATAACATTGGTAGAGGTAAAAAAGGATGTAATGATCTTTGGAATACACTCTTAATTGATCCACCTAGTGTTTCTCATAAAAAAAAGACTGACTCTGATTTTCTATCAATACGTTATAGCAGTGAAGACAGTAGTTTTCAGGACGCTTGCTACTACATAAATAAGCATTACCAATACACAGCAGATCCGCTTACTTCTGGCATTGTTATTTCATATAACTCAACAACAGGTAAAGTTATTGTGATAACACATTTATAAAAAAAGGCTTATCAACAATGATAAGCCTTTCATTCTTATAGTTAATATTACACTCTAAATTGTGACACTAATTGATCTAATCGCTCACATTGCTCGGATAATAAAGCACAAGCGCTTTCTGATTGGTTTACCATTTCAACCATTTGTCTACTGTTATCAGTAATTCGTTGAACGTTATTATTAACATCTTCGCTCACTTGGCTTTGTTGATTAGCAGCCGTTGCAATATGTGTATTCATATCGTTCATAACAATAATGGCATTGGTAATTTGAGCTAAAGATTGTGATGCTTGATTAGCTAACTCTATTGTTTCAACACCACTCTGATTACTCGCATTAATCGCTTGTACCGCTTCTTTTGCACCTAGTTGAAGGCGCTCGATCATTTTTTGAATTTCACCAGTGCTATCTTGAGTCTTACTTGCTAACGCTCTTACTTCATCAGCAACAACAGCAAAACCTCTCCCTTGTTCACCCGCACGAGCAGCTTCAATCGCTGCATTAAGTGCCAACAAGTTGGTTTGCTCAGCAATACCTTTAATCACATCTAAAATAGAGGCAATATTTGCAACATCAGTATCTAATGTTTGAATCACTTTGCCAGCCTGATTTATCTCATCCGCTAAGCTCTGAATTGACCCCACAGTTTGTTGAAGAATATTATCAGTAACCTCAGCTTCCGCTGTCGCTCCTTGACTCGCCTCTGCAGCATCATTCGCATTTTCATTAACCGTCGAACTTGTTACTTGCATTTCATGCACTGCAGCAGCAACCACTTCACTTTCTTGTTGCTGATTCATCGAGAATTGAGCTACGTTTTGAGTTTGTGCTTTAATACTTTCCATTTCAGCACGTACAGCATTAGATGAAGCTATAACCTCTTGTACTGTTCCGTGAATTTTAGAAATAAACTGATTGAACGCTTGAGCTAACTTTCCTAGTTCATCAGTAGAATCAATGCTAATTCGTTTTGATAAATCACCTTCACCAGAGGCAACATCTGACATTGCACTTTCAAGTGAGCGAATTGGTTTTACGATCCAATTAATCGATAGCCAAAGGGCTAACATAGCAACAATAATCGCACTAATCGCACTAACTTGAGAAACCAGTTTCCCAAACTCTATACCTGTTTGACTTTGTTCTCTTAGCTTAACTTGTTCCGCCATAATTAAACGACTGATAGATTTTAGTTGTTTTCTAATGACTTTAAATTGTTTCTCTAGCTCTGCACTATTTTGAGCATAATAAACTTGAGCAGTTTCAGGGTGCTCAAATAACGGTTCGTAAAGTTGAATCCATCTTTGAGTTGCCGTTACCAAAACAGTCAATTCTGATGCCGTATTCATAGACAGAATCTGGTTGTCATATAAATCTTGTACTTTTTTCATTCTAGGAACGGCTTTATACGCATTATCTTTGAATTCAAAAGTATGATGATCAATATCCGCTTGAGACTTTGACAACATAAGACCTTGAGTTGCAGCGATAACTTGATAAAGATCGCGATAGGCATCTTCCAGGCTATCGTTAACAGGTTCTACTAACTCAACAAGCGTGTGATTCATTTCTGTCTGTTTATTTAAATTCACAATATTCAAAACAGAAATAACACTAAATAGTAAAACAACAGCAATAATCGGCATTGCTATTTTGTAACTGATTGATAAACGTCCAATTAGCTTCATAACCTCTCCTAAGGCAAACCAGCACTAATATTTTTTGGATATTATCAAATAACATTACAAACATAATTATAAATAACATGAATATATGAAATGAATTTCATTCACCATTATTTTAAACGCGCAATTTATTTCTTATTTAAAAAAAGCATCCAGTGCCAAAATAGCAGCGCCATAAACCTGACTTATTTCGTCATTTCTGCACAAAGATATATCGTTATTTTTACCATATTGCTCATATTGGTGACATAACGTATGTAGCTGCATTAAGCCCATACTACCTGCTGAACCTTTTAGTTTATGGGCTAATTGATTCACTTGATAACAATCTTGATTTGAAATTGCCGTTTGTAACTCCTCTAAATTTTCTTTGGAAGACGTTTTAAAAACACCGACAATTTTACGCATTCGGTCTTCACCTAATACGTTAATATCACCTTGCAATACTTTTTCATTTAATATCATTTCATTTTCCTCTGTTTCGATTCCAGCTTCCATCTCTAGTTGTAAACTCGGAATAATGACGGGAGCTTTCAAATTTGACTTCCCATCATTTAAGATGCGATTCAATGTGCTTACTAATTGATTTTCAACTAATGGTTTTGCTAAAAAGCCATTAAAACCAGCAGAAAGATAACTCTCTACATCTTCATGAAAAACATGTGCCGAAACCGCTAACATTGGGAGTTCGTCTTGGTGGTCGTCTTTTGTCGCATAAATTTCTCTTAGACGTTTTTGTAAGGTCACACCATCCGTATCAGGTAAATTAATATCTAACAGAAGTAAATCAAATTGATGCTTTTCAATGGCTTCTTCGGCTTTTTTACCTGTATCTACAGCAATAACATGATGTCCTAGACGTTCTAGAAAACCAATGGCAACCATCTGATTGACTGGATTATCTTCCACTAAAAGAATATTAACAGGTGCAATATCTATTGCTGTTTTATCATCATTCAATGATTCAACAGGCTGACCTTCATCAAGCTCAAGAGAGAACCAAAATGTACTACCTTGACCTTCTATAGATTCGACACCAATCTCGCCATCCATCGCTTCAATTAGGCGTTGACTAATGGCTAGCCCTAACCCTGTTCCACCACTAACTTTCATGCCCTCTTCAGCTTGAGTGAATACATCAAACAAAGTATCTATTTCATGCTCAGCAATCCCAACACCAGTATCAATGACTTCAAATAAAAGTGTTGTGTCCAAAATAAGGCTTAACTGAATTGTTACGCTACCTGTATGAGTAAATTTAATTGCATTCCCAACAAAGTTATTTAATACCTGACGAATACGTGAACAATCACCGCTCCACCACTCAGGGGTATCAACAGGCACATTAACCGATAATGTAATTCCTTTTTGTTGAGCTCGAGAGCTAAATAAATGATGTACATCCGTAATCATTGATTGAACACTAAAGTTCTTCTTACGAATGGATAAATGTCCAGCTTCAATTTTTGAGTAATCCAGTATGTCATTCAATAAATCCAATAAGTTTTCACCACTACGATTAATGATATCAACATACTGTTTTTGTTGAGCAGTTAAACCGCTCCCACGAAGCAGCTCACCGGTTCCAAGTACACCATTTAAAGGAGTTCGAATTTCATGACTCATAGTTGCAAGGAACGCTGATTTTGCTCTGTTTGCTTGCTCAGCAAGATCCCTTGCTTTATCGTGGTTAATAATCTCGACATTAAGTCGTTCATTGCTCGACTTAAGCTCTTGGGTTCGTTGTGCTATTTGTAATTCTAAGCTGTCTTTATATTCTTTCAGTTCTTGAGCTGTATCCCTGGCAATAAGAATTGAACGTCCCATACGAGCTAACTCATCGTCACCAGTAGTATCCAATTCTATATCTAATTGCCCATTAGCTACGTTAGTGATTGCTTCTTCATATTGATTTAATCGTGTAATCACACGTGCATAAACATAACGCCACATGATGTAGATAACGAGGCATAGACCAAGCATTGTTATTGATATCAATAATTGCTGTACGACTTTCAATACAAAGTTAACATCAGCGACCGCTTGTTGAGTTACATCATTTGCCTGTTCAAGTAATTGTGAAATAGTTAAATTAAGCTCTTGAAATTTATGAACGTTTTCATCACCTAACAACTTTAGCTTTTGATTTATATCAACCAGCTGAATTAATTCATTAAACAAACGCTCACTCTTTGTTAAATCATTAGCTAAATCAAGCATTTGCTTTGTTCGACTTGGATCTTCTACCGCTTGTACCCTACGAGTTATAATGGTCATATCACGAGTAAAATCTTGTCGTAATTTCTCTACTTTTTTGATGTTATGACTGTTTCTTGCATCATCTATCGTATTGACCACTTTAAATGTAAGTAAGCGTAATTCATGCAAACGCTCTGCTAAATCCAAATCCGTTTCTACCAGAGTATCCAGTGCTTTATAAACCGCTTCTTTTTCGCCATTTTCAACTAAGTCATATATTTTCACGACATTAGCTATCGTAACGGTATTTGAATTTAATACTTGCGAGCGTGATAACTCCTCCAAACGAAGAGCGGTTTCTGTTAACTTCTGGCTCTTCTCTTGAATCGTTCGATGCAGGACTACTTTCTCACCAACGCTTTCACCCATTGTTGCCAAATTATCGACAATGTCTTGAACTTGAAGATCTAAACGAGCTAATAATGCTTTATCAAATGGATAGACACCTAAACCTTTTAAACGGTGATATAGACTCTCTATCGACTCAAACAGGTCTTTACCGTATTTTTTTCTATCGTCTTCAGAATCAACTTGTGAGAGTAATTGAGATGTTGAAATGATCTTTGTGCTTAAATCTGAAATGTAACGCGCTTCAATAACGGCAGGTATTGCCGAATCAATTACCGTTCTTTCTGTTTTTTCTACGTATGAAAACCCAAGAACACCAACAACCGATCCAAATGCCATAAGCGCAATCATCACCATGAATGTGATAAGCAGCTTGCGACCGATCCCTGTAGAAGCAAATAACATAATATTGAAACACTTTGGAAAAAGAAGTAATGCAGGTATCATATCACCAACCTAAAGCCAGTGCGAAGATACCATGAAGCTTACTTTTCATCTTATATACATTATTTTATTCTCTGTCTTTTTATCGCCTCTTGCCCACGCAAAAACACCTTGGAAATTGTGTGCAATCTACCCACATTTAAAAGACTCTTACTGGTTATCTGTTAACTATGGAATGGTAAAAGAAGCTAAAGCTCAGCATGTTGAATTAACCGTCTATGAATCTGGTGGTTATCCTAATGTTGAACGACAAACTCAACAAATCGAGCAATGTGTATTGAATGGTTCTGATGCAATCATTTTAGGTACCGTTGATCCTATGGCTTTTCAAGCTAACCTTATTACGCTTACAAAAGGCATACCTGTTTTTGCTACCGTAAATCAGCTAATTAGTTCCTATCCTCCAGCCACCCCAGTTCATCATGGTGAAGTCGGTGTTGATTGGTATGAAATGGGCTATAAAACTGGTGAATTTTTAGCTAAAAGACACCCAAAAGATTCTGGTATCACTTATATTGGGTGGCTCCCTGGTCCTAAAACTAGAGGTGGAACAAAACCCGTCACCCAAGGTTTTAATGATGCGATTAAAGACAGCGATATTATCGTCAGTGCAACGTACTGGGGTGATAACAGTAAGGAATTACAACGCAACTTAATTCAAGATGCTTTGCAAACAGAAAAATTGGATTATTTGGTTGGAGGTGCTGTCGCAATTGAGGTGGCAATCAGTGAAGTCGCAAGCCGAAAAATGCAAAATCAAGTGGGTTTAGTCTCTACTTACTTAAGTCATGCAGTATATCGCGGTTTATTACGTAATCGCGTGTTATTCTCCCCCACTGATAAAATGGTATTACAGGGACAGCTGAGTATTCAACAAGCGGTGAGTTATCTTAATAAACACCCACTGTCTTTTCAGTTATCACCAAAAATTGAAGCATTAACACCGCAGCATTTACCAAAAAAAGTTCTCGAAGAATCACTCTCACCTGCAGAGTATCGTCCTACTTTTTTCGTATCAGCTGAGAACAATAATTAAAACAACGCTTATATATTGTCATAAAATTGAGGTATAGACGTTGTACCCTCTACAAATTGTACCCTGCTATAAAATAGGAATAAGGAATATCAATGAATAAAACAACAAGGGTCATGCCTGCACATAAACACATTGCATTAGTTGCTCATGATAATTACAAACCAGAATTATTACGTTGGGTAAAAGAGAATAAAGATGCCTTACAAGGTCATTTTCTTTATGCGACGGGAACAACTGGCCGCATTCTAAGTAAAGAAACAGGTTTAGCAATAAAGAGTTTATTGAGCGGTCCTATGGGGGGAGATCAGCAACTTGGCGCTCTTATCTCTGAAGGAAAAATCGATATGATGATTTTCTTTTGGGATCCTCTAAACGCCGTACCGCATGATCCTGATGTAAAAGCGCTTCTACGCATTGCAACAGTATGGAATGTTCCCGTAGCAATGAACCGTGCAAGTGCCAAATTTATGATTTCTGCTCCTCAAATGGAAGAAGAAGTATCAATCGAAATTCCTGATTATGATGCTTATTTAGCTGAACGCGTTTAGCTTAATAAAAAAATAGCCGCTATTTTCGAGCGGCTATTCTATTGTCCTTAAGTTATTCAATTATCACTGGATAATCTTTATCCACGATCTCTTGTACAAATGGAGATGGTTTACCATGATAAACAATCCATACCTTTTTCTTTGCACGAGTTAAAGCGACATAGAATAGTCGTCGCTCTTCAGCATATGGAAAGCTTTCTGCATGAGGAAGTAAAGCCGTATCTAATGACTCCGCTCGCTCTTTCATCGGGAATTGTCCATCCGTCATCTCTACAATAAAGACATAATCTGCTTCAGTCCCTTTACTAGCATGACATGTATTATATTCCAAATTCAAACCAGGATAGAACTTAACCCACTCGTCAAAGCTATCAGGCTTATGATTATGGTTACGGCCAAGAATCACGACTTTTTCGCCATCACGAATATTTTTAGATAATGATAAGAGCTCTTTTTCTATAGATTGATGCTCTATTACTTTCACTGCCTTTCTTTTCTTTTTAGTGAAACTATTTAGCTCTTTTTTAAGCTGCATAGGGTTCTCTTGAACAAAGCGATTTGCTACCGCCCCTATTTGATCATTAAAACGATACGTTGTCGATAAATGAGCAATTTGTGTCGATTGAAAACGATTTTCAAACCCTGTAGTTAGCGACACATCTGCACCAGCAAAACGGTATATCGCTTGCCAATCATCACCAACAGCAAATAGCGTAGCCTTAGTTTGATGTTTATTTTCGGTGTGACAAATGGCTTCAATCAAATCTAAACGTTGCGGTGAAATATCTTGATATTCATCAACCATTACAAATGACCAAGGCAATTCATACTTGTTATCAGCAATGTATGCTCTAGCCTTAGTAATCATTGATTCATAATCAATCGCATCTTCTTGTTTCAGCGTTCTTTCATACGCCTTAAAGAATGGCCAAACAATATTCAATTCACTTTTTAAGCGCTGCGCATCAGGATGAAACTCAATCTTTTCAACAATGCTTTTCTTATCTAATTGCAGACTATTTAATTGGCAAATTTGTTTATAAAGCCATTCTTGTAACTTTTCATTGTGCGATTCTTCTCTTAAATCGACATCACCACGCAAATAAGCAATTGGCCATTTCTTAAGGTGCTTCTTCCAACGGTTCATCGCTGTTGCATTTTTCCATTCGGAATCCAAAACATGCACAAACCATTCTTTACGTGCTTTAACATCAGTAACTAAACATGATAGCTTTGGCTGTTGATATTCAACATGACGAATAATATCTAAGCCCAATTGATGAAAAGTAGCGACTTTGACTCGTTGGCCTATTTCAAAACCGAGTTTATCAATAATACGCCCTGACATTTCTTGTGCAGCTTGACGACCAAAAGCCAATAACAAAATTTCGTCGGCTTGAGCTTGTCCACTTTGAATTAAATAATTTACACGGGCAACCAATACACTTGTTTTACCTGAGCCTGCTCCAGCTAAAACTAAGGTGTGATCTTCATTTAATAGCAAAGCACTTTGCTGAGATTCATTTAGGGGCTGTGATTCACACTCAGAAAAAAACGTTTTCCATTCTACTTTTTGCTCTTCTAACCAATTATCATTCAAGACTTTTAATTGTTCTTCTGGCTCAGTAAGCCAATCAATAACAGGGGCAATACAATCAGGTTGAAGCTGTTCAGCTAAAGGAATGGAAATCTTCGTCTGCTCGAAAAGATCATATAACTTTTCGACCATCATTAAAGCTTCTGTTTGCTTTAAAAAGCGCTTGTTTGCACTAAAATTTTCGATTAATTCAATCATCTGTGGTTGCAGCTGATTTAACAGCAATACTTTTGATTCTTTCCAATCAGCATAAGCATTTAACACTGCATTAATTATGGCATCACACTCTTCCCATGGAAGTCCAGATACTCGCCATGCCACTTGTTCATTGCGATTATAAAAACAAAGCGCTCCCCAAATAAGGCCTCTTTCAAAAGTCACTTTTCCACTCCATTTATCAAATGGAACAGATACTTGATATTTATGTGAGGTAAACAACAGCTGCTCTTGCTCTAATTCAAGTTGATAAAAGTCACCTTGAACTAACCACTGAGCGAAAGGGGTTGCTTTGATCTGCATGATTCAATACTACCTAATTAATATGACACTATGAGAGTGTTTCATTCACGAATTTGCTGAAGAGGTCATAGGATATCAGGTTCTTTTTTTGTTGTCTCAGATCAGTATTAAGACAATGATTCAGATTTAGACTCTTTCTTCTCCGTATGACTTTGTTATGATAGGTTTTTTCCCTAAGCAGAAAGTAATATCGTGACTTATCGCCAGATTTTTCGCCAATATTGGGCCAATAAAACCATCAATTATAGTATCAGAGTATTACTCGCTCTTGTTGGTGCTGTTATTCCTTGTTGGTACCTTGAGCAAAATACGGCAATTACTCCACTCATTCTTGGGATTATTGCGGCCGCATTAGCTGAAACTGACGATAAACTATCCGGAAGACTCAAGGCCTTATTCTTCACTTTCATCTGTTTTGCTATTGCCGCTTTCTCCATTGAAATTCTCTTTCATACACCAATTTTATTTGCTATTGGATTATTTTGCTCAACCATTGCATTTATTATGCTTGGAGCTCTAGGGCCTCGCTACGCTAGCATTGCTTTTGGCTCACTACTTATCGCTATCTATACCATGCTAGGCGCTGCCGAAAGTCCAAATCTTTGGTATCAGCCAACCCTTTTACTAGGGGGTGCAGCTTGGTATTACACTATCTCGTTAACATGGCAAATATTTTGGCCATTGCAGCCAGTTCAACAAAACCTAGCAACTGTATTTGAAACCATGGCTACGTACTTAAATAGTAAAAGTGAGTTATTCCATCCTGTAACCAATCTAGTTCCACAGCCTTATCGCCTTCAAGAAGCCAAAAATAATGCTCAAATGGTGACTGCACTTAATAATAGTAAAGCATCGTTATTAACAAGAGCGAAGCGTGGTCATGTGGTTGGTGCTAGCGATAAGTTTTTAAAAATATATTTTATTGCACAAGACATTCATGAGCGAGTGAGTTCTAGTCATTATCGTTATCAAGATTTAGCTAATACGTTTAATCGCAGCGATATTTTATTCCGCTTTAAACATTTACTGCATAGCCAATCATTAGCCTGTAAAGAAGTTGCTCGCTGTTTATCTCTTGGTTTACCTTATCAACATGATAACGCTTCTATTTTGCTTTAGATGAATTACAGCAATCACTTATTGCATTAAAAGAGCAACAAAAACCAGAATGGCGGTTATCTCTTATTCAATTGGATTACCTGTTTAATAACTTAGCAACGGTTGAGCGCCAATTTGCTAATATTAGTAATCCAGAAAGGGCGTTAGAAACAGAAGAAGATACAGTCTTAGCAGATCAAGGCGCTCACACGCCTAAGGCCATGTGGCAACGCTTAAGAGCAAACTTAACTACAGATTCAGTCTTATTTAGACACGCTATTCGCATGGCGTTAGCCTTAACTGCTGGTTATGGCATTATTCAAGCATTTGAATTAGAACGTGGTTATTGGATTTTGCTCACTACCTTATTTGTTTGTCAGCCAAACTACAGCGCAACTAAAGAAAAACTTGTGGCACGAGTTGCTGGGACTTTAATTGGTTTATTGGCAGGAACCACCCTACTGGTTCTATTTCCATCTCTAGATAGCCAACTCGTATTAATGGTTATTTCTGGCGTATTGTTCTTTGCGTTCCGCCTTGCTAACTATGGATTTGCGACTGCCTTTATTACAATGCTTGTTTTATTCTGCTTTAACCAATTAGGTGAAGGCTACGCAGTGATTCTACCAAGATTGGGGGATACACTCGTTGGCTGTGCTCTTGCGGTATTAGCGGTAACCTATATTCTTCCCGATTGGCAAGCAAAACGTCTAGATAAAGTTATGTCTGATACGGTGCATGCTCACCAAGATTACTTATCGAATATCATTTCTCAATATCGAGCAGGAAAGAAAGATTCTCTTCAGTATCGTTTATCACGCCGTGAAGCTCATAATAGTGAGGCTGCACTTAGCTCGGCGATCAGTAACATGTTGATTGAACCCGGTAAATATCAAACAGCTGTCGATGAATCCTTCCGCTTTTTATGCCTGTGTCATGCGATGTTAAGCTATATCTCCGCACTTGGGCTCATCGTATGCGTTTAAAAGATGAAGAAACGCATCAATTAGTTGCTGAATCACATCGTATTATTCACGCTCATTTAAATCAGATTCAATGCCAACTAAACAATACTGATTGCAGTGATAAACTAAATACCGTTAAAGAAGAGAGTATCGAAAAACGTCTTTCAGAATGGCGTGATGAAGATGAAAACTCAATTAGAATGGTATTGCAGCAATTGCATTTAATTCACCAAATATTACCTGAAATGCATACTTTATCAGCTTCACTAAGCACACAAATTCACAAAATGAAAACAAGTGCTAAAGTTTGCAGTCGATCTGTTATTCCGATCGAATAATTGATGTTTCTCAATTATTTTTAACGCAAGACGCCTACACTATTATTAAAGGGAGTTCATATTTGGACTCCTCAATTACCAATAATAATTGGAGGCGCCATTATGAAAAGTATATTTATTGCTGCTTTTGTTGGAATTTCAAGCCCTGATCTTATCAAACGTCTAGCGTCCGTTACTCATGAAGAAGGCGGCAAATGGCTAGTAAGTAAAATCCACTATCTAGATACACATATTTCTGCCGTAATTAAAATTGAAGTCCCTTCCGAGCATAAACAAGCCGTCCAAGATTATTTTTTATCTCAAGATGATCTAATGGTGACCTTTAGTGATGTTATTGATACCACAGTTCAAGATACACACAGCAAATTAAAAGTCGACTCTGAAGATAGAGCGGGTATCGTTAACGATATTAGCAATATTCTTCAAAATGAAGGTATTGAGCTAATCGATATGGACAGCCATCGTATAGGCGTTCCTGCTAGCGGTACAAGCGTATTTACTGCAACTCTTAGCCTCAAGTTACCTGCAGCCGCAAACATTAATGATCTTGCTGCTGAAATTGAATCCTTAAGCGAAGACATGGTCGTCACTGTTATTTAATTTACTATATCGCAAACGTAAAAAAGCCCGTTCATTTCTAAACGGGCTTTCCAGTTTTTGGTATGAGCGGAGCGACACACGAGGTTCCCGATCTTCAAGGCATTAGGAGTGACCTCAACCTTAGCAAGATTGCGCTCTACCAGCTGCCCCCTCGATTCAAAGAGCATGAATCGAACCTCTTTTAGCTATATCACAAACGTAAAAAAGCCCGTTCATTTCTGAACGGGCTTTCCAATTTTTGGTATGAGCGGAGCGACACACGAGGTTCCCGATCTTCAAGGCATTAGGCGTGACCTCAACCTTGGTAAGATTGCGCTCTACCAGCTGCCCCACAACTCAGAGAACATAAATCGAACCTCTTTTAGTTTTATTACAAACGTA
Organism: Aliivibrio fischeri; assembly: GCA_038993745.2. Taxonomy (NCBI): domain Bacteria; kingdom Pseudomonadati; phylum Pseudomonadota; class Gammaproteobacteria; order Vibrionales; family Vibrionaceae; genus Aliivibrio; species Aliivibrio fischeri. Next base: position 1,873,542 of record CP160629.1, read on the forward strand.
AAAAAGCCCATTCATTTCTGAACGGGCTTTCTTGTTTGGAGCGACACACGAGGTTCGAACTCGTGACCTCAACCTTGGCAAGGTTGCGCTCTACCAGCTGAGCTAGTGTCGCATTTGCTGCTCTTTCGAGTCAGACTTTAATAGATGGTGCCCCGGGCCGGACTTGAACCGGCACAGCGCGAACGCCGAGGGATTTTAAATCCCTTGTGTCTACCAATTCCACCACCAGGGCACGCAATTTCTCGCGATGCCGATTACTGAAAAGTAAAACACCATCTGTAATTATCGCTATTGCAATAATTTTTAATTTGGAGCGACACACGAGGTTCGAACTCGTGACCTCAACCTTGGCAAGGTTGCGCTCTACCAGCTGAGCTAGTGTCGCATTTGCTGCTCTTTCGAGTCAGACTTTAATAGATGGTGCCCCGGGCCGGACTTGAACCGGCACAGCGCGAACGCCGAGGGATTTTAAATCCCTTGTGTCTACCAATTCCACCACCAGGGCACGCAATTTCTCGCGATGCCGATTACTGAAAAGTAAAACACCATCTGTAATTACCGCAATTGCAGTAACTTTTAATTTGGAGCGACACACGAGGTTCGAACTCGTGACCTCAACCTTGGCAAGGTTGCGCTCTACCAGCTGAGCTAGTGTCGCATAATCATTCATAAAGAATGGAGGCGCCTCCCGGAATCGAACCGAGGTCCACGGATTTGCAATCCGCTGCATAGCCACTCTGCCAAGGCGCCTTTGTTACCTTAAGTATTCAGCAACTTAATTCAGCGCCTTCCTCTTGGGTACGGGATGCATTCTACTGATTCAGCACTTAGAGTCAACACTATTTTTCTGTTTTTGTTTCGTTTGAATAAAATGCGATCAAAATGAATAGAAAACAAACGAAAACAGGCTTATTTAAGATGTTTTTTTTCTGAATAACTGCTCTTTTATCATTCTGAGATTAAAAAATCAAAACGATAAAGTCTGTAATATCAGCTGACTATGCAAAATAATATTTCAAATATAAAAAAGCGAACCTAAGTTCGCTTTTCAATTCATTTATATCTATTCATCTGCATTAAGTAGATCATCTTTTGCTGCAGCTAAGTACTGCACCATCGACCAATATGTCAAAATAGTTGCAATATATAGAGCGGCATAACCTAACCAGATCATCCAATCATCGTAACGCCAGATAAGAACCCAAAGCGCAAACATTTGAGATACAGTTTTTACTTTACCAACCCAAGATACGGCAACACTTGCTCGTTTTCCTATTTCAGCCATCCACTCTCGTAATGCAGAAATAATAATTTCACGTGCAATCATTGTAATCGCAGGGATGGTGATCCAAATTGTATGATAATGCTCAGTAATTAAAATTAAAGCAGCAGCCACCATGACTTTATCAGCAACTGGGTCTAAAAAAGCACCAAAGCGAGAAGTTTGCCCCAGTTTACGAGCTAAAAGTCCATCTAACCAATCAGTAAAACCTGCAACCCAGAATACCATTGCAGCAGCTACAGCTGACCATTCATAAGGCAAGTAGAACACAACAACAAACACAGGGATCAGTGCTAGTCGGATAAACGTGAGTATATTTGGTATTGTTAATCGCATAAATAATTCTTAAGTTTTGGTCCGCGAGTGTATGGTGCGCTTTTTTTATCCGTGTTTCAACGCATCATGTATTTTTTCTGCCAAAGAATGGCTAATGCCTGGCACTTTGGCTATTTCTTCGACACTTGCACTTTTTAATTCTTGTAGGCCACCTAAATATTGCAACAATGCTTGTCTTCGTTTTGGACCAACCCCATCAATATTTTGAAGGGTACTCGTTTTTCTTACTTTAGCACGCTGTGCTCGGTGTCCACCAATAGCATGGTTGTGACTCTCATCACGAATATGCTGTATCAAATGCAAAGCAGGAGAATCACTTGGCATTGAAAACTCTTCTCCACTAATTTTCACTAGTGTTTCTAACCCATGTTTACGAGTAACACCTTTTGCGATACCTAGTAATAATGGCTGCTTAGGCCAATCTTCCCAATGCTTACTGATAACCTCATAAGCTCGATTCAATTGCCCTTTACCACCATCAATAAAAATAATATCAGGGATTTTATCAATATCTAATTGTTTACTGTAGCGTCGTTCAAGAACTTGCGCCATAGCAGCATAATCATCACCACCAGTAATACCTGCTATATTATAACGTCGATACTCTGATTTTACTGGTCCTTCCTGATTAAAAACAACACACGATGCAACTGTTTTCTCTCCCATGGTATGACTAATATCGAAACATTCCATACGCTGAATAGAAGATAATACTAACGCTTCTTCTAATTGTTTAAAGCGCTGATACATTGTGAGTTTATGATTTGATTTACTGGTTAAAGCTGTTAATGCATTGGTATCTGCTAATTTTAAATAACGCCCTTTCATCCCTTTAGGATTTAATTGAAAAATAACTTTTCGCCCAGATAACTCAGTGAGTGCTCTTTCTAAATCTTCACTATTAAATTCAAAACTAGTGACCACTCGATTAGGAATCGTTCTACCCTGTGTATGATTTAAGTAGTATTGAGTCAGAAAGCTTAAAAAGACTTCTTCTTTGTCTGTGTTAGCTGGTATCTTCGGGAAAAAACTGCGACTACCTAAAATCTTCCCTTGGCGAATCATCAATAAGTGAACACACCCCAAGCCATTTTCAATTGCAAACCCTAAAACATCAAGATCATCACCACTGTCATCAGAGACATATTGTTGCTCCTGCACTCGTCTCATGGCTTGAATTTGATCTCGAATGATCGCTGCTTTTTCAAAATTCAAGGATTGACTGGCTGACTCCATTTGTTCGACCAGTGTTTGAATAACTTGCCTATCCTTACCTTGCAAAAACAAGCGAATAAAATCAGTCTGTTCTTTATATTCTTCATCACTAACAATCCCTTTAACACAAGGGGCTAAGCAGCGTCCAATTTGGTGCATTAAGCATGGTCTATGACGATTTGCATATACCGAATCTTCGCATTGGCGAATAGGGAATAACTTTTGGATGAGGTGAAGACTTTCTCTAACGGCTCCAGAATCAGGATAAGGGCCAAAGTACTCACCTTTTTTACGTTTCACACCACGGTGGATAGAGATCCTTGGATGCTTATGTTGTGAAATGAAAATATAAGGATACGATTTATCATCTCGAAGAAGCACATTATATTTAGGTAAGTATTGCTTAATATAATTGTGTTCAAGGATGAGAGCTTCTGTTTCAGAGTGAGTGACAGTAACGTCAACTTGATGAATATGGCTAACTAATGCCTTAGTTTTTTCCGAAGGTACATTACTACGAAAATAACTGGATAAACGTTTTTTTAAGTCTTTTGCTTTACCTACATAAATAACGTCAGCCTCGGCGTTATACATTCGATAAACGCCAGGCTGATGTGTTACAGATTTTAGGAACGCTTTTGAATCAAAGGAAGGCACTACAGCGTCTCAGCATCTAAAATACCATGACGAATAGCTAGATGAGTTAATTCAACATCTCCACTTATATTTAACTTACTGAATAAACGGTAACGATAGCTGTTCACTGTTTTAGGGCTTAAATTCAGTTGTTCGGAAATATCCGTCACTTTTTCGCCTTTAGTGATCATCATCATTATTTGTAGTTCTCGCTCAGAAAGCTCTTTAAATGGATTCTCAGCATCTGGCGTAAATTGACTTAGCGCCATCTGTTGTGCAATTTCTGGTGATAAGTAGCGTTGACCACTTTGTACCATACGAATCGCATTAACCATTTCGTCAGGACCTGCACCCTTAGTTAAATAACCAGCAGCACCGGCTTGCATAACTTTAGTCGGAAATGGGTTTTCAGTATGAATAGTCAAAACTATAACTTTCACATCTGGGTTAAATCTTAAAATCTTTTTGGTTGCTTCTAAGCCACCAATGCCAGGCATGTTCATATCCATAAGAACAATATCTGCCTGCTCTGTTCGACACCATTTAACGGCATCTTCACCGCTGTCAGCTTCCCCTACTACTTTAATTCCACGGACGTCTTCAAGAATACGTCTAATCCCTGTGCGAACCAGCTCATGATCATCTACAAGGAATACTTTAATCACAACTGACACTCCGATTTAATCTACAGCCACCTCTATGTAGAGGTCTTAACTAACTGTCTATTTTACCTTAAAAAACAGATAAAAGCATATTGATTATGCGTTAGGCCGCAAAGTTTTGCTATTAAAAAGCTATTGACTTTGATCCGGTTTCTTCAATATACAATAAAAATAATTCTTAAAATAGACCTAATTGAGAGTTAGATAATTCATTAAAATCTAAACCGATAAAAGGGAGAATTCCATCCGCGATCGGTTTCAATTGTTTCTCTACATAATGGTCATAATCAATCGGATTATTTATATATTCAACCGGTTCAGGTCCTGCAGTGGTAATGACATACTCTATCCATCCACCATATTGATATTGAGGCCTTTTTCCTATTTGTTGATTCCGATAATCTGCTAATCGTGCCGCTTTAACGTGAGGAGGAACGTTCTTTTGATATTCATCCAACTGTCTTCTCAAACGCTTTCTATAAATGAGCTGCTTATCTAACTTGCCCTGCTTAGTATCATCAACATATTGTCGAACGTATTCTTTTACATCTTGTTGATGAAATACTTTATGGAATAATGTTTTCTGAAATTCTTGTGATAATGGAGTCCAATCCGTTCTAACTGTCTCTAATCCTTTAAATACAATTTCTTCCTTACCTTCTTTTTTTACTAAACCAGCATAACGCTTTTTAGACCCAGTTTCTGATCCTCGAATCGTCGGCATTAAAAACGTTCGATAATGAGTTTCATATTCAATATCTAATGCTGAATCAATTGCGTATTTTTCAGATAAGTGGGAAATCCACCACTGATTTATCTTTTCAACCAAAGATGAACCAATAGCGTCAGCTTCTTTAGATGACATTGATTCCCGAGAGTAACAAACGTAGAGTCAGTATCGCCGTATATAACTTCATAACCCTCCTCTTCAATCAATTCACGAGTCATTTTCATAATTTCATGCCCACGCATGGTTATTGAAGAAGCCAATCGATGATCAAAAAAGCGGCAACCTGACGAACCTAGCACACCATAAAATGAGTTCATTATGATTTTTATTGCTTGAGAAAATGCCTTTTCATTATTTCTTTTTGCTTCATCTCGAGCAGACCATAAATTTTCAATTAATTTAGGTAAGAAGTGTTTAGAACGATGAAATCGTCCCCCTCTAAAACCATCAATGGCTTGATTATCTTCTGTACCTACTTCTTGTTTTAATCCTTCAATCAAGCCTAAAGGATCAATATTAAACGTACGAATAATAGAGGGATAAAGAGATTTAAAATCAAGAACGATAACAGATTGATATAAACCTGGCTTAGAATTCATTACATAGCCACCAGGACTTGCAACCCAATTCTCACTCTCTAAATTAGGTGCAATATACCCTGCTCTGTGAAGCCTTGGTAAATACAAGTTAGTAAATGCAGCAACTGAACCTCCAACACGATCAAGCTCAACCCCCGTTAATTTCGTTCGCTCAATCAAAAACTCTAAGAGATGAGTATGTTCAAATATACGAGTAACCAAAATACAATCTTGAAGGTTGTATTTAGCTAAAGAAAGTTTATCTTCTCGATACATTCGATTGATCTCAGACATTTTATCGCTTTGATCATTAATCGATTTACCTTCTTTCAATAACTCTTGAGCTACTGATTCAAGTGACCAACTAGAGAAATGATAAGTCGCAGTTTTCAGAGCATCAATACCGTCTAGCACAACGCGCCCAGGAAAAGATAAAAAACCTTGTTGCCGATTTTTATCGGAATCACGCCAATAAAGCGAACTGTTACCCCGACCAATACGAAAAGGTAATTTGTGCCATTTTGCTCTCTGAATTAATAATCGAAAATCAAAATTAATCACATTCCAGCCAATAATAATGTCTGGATCAAATTGATAAAACCAAGACTCTAAAGCAACAAGCAGTGCTTTTTCATTTTCCACCCATTGAATAGACAAATTACTGTCTTGTGAGTCGCCCACCATAATAATACGTGTATCGAGTTCACTATGTAGAGCGACGGAATATAGAATGCCTTTTTCTGAACACTCAATATCTAATGAAACCATACTAAATTTAGGTGAACGATCCGTCGTTTTGACTTTTACATTACGATATTCAATATGGTCTTTTTTTGTATTGGGTTGCCAATAAATGATAGACCACCACAAATAAAACGCTCCATTAAATAACGATCAGCTAAGCGAATATCGCTTTCATATATAGGTAAATGTAATTGTTCAATAAATTGAGTCGCTGCTCGTTTTTGGTAGGTATTTTTAAAATACAAACCGAGCACGGAATCATGATTAAATGTGGATAATGCCGTCGGTTTTATATGAAAAGGGATATTTTCTTTCTGTAAGCAAGCTTCATACTGAGAGCGCTTATCCTCTAATATGAAAGTAACTGCATCTTCATTCTCAATAAGTAAGTGTGCAATATGATCATCACACTTAACCCAGAGGTCGACTAAACTTTGATTATTAATTTCTCTAGTTTGACGTGTAAGCAAAAAACCCTGTTGAGGTGAATTCAAGTTATTAACCTATTTTTCGTTCAATTTTATTAAATTCAGCCACAACCCAATCTCCAAATTCATTAAGTAAAGCAAGAACAGAACGTTTTGGAACTTTACGCCCTTTTAATAATAAAACCACGCGTTCTATTTCAGTCTGTTTTTCTGGGTAATATTCCAAAAATTTTCGAGCACAAAGTACAGGATGATCGTACCAACCTTTATCTCGATGCATAACTAAAGAGTAGCAGCTTCTTAATAACTTTTTAGCGATAGTTTTTTGTTGCTCCACCTGAACGGCCATATCTTGGCTAGTAGCTATTTTTTTAATATAAACACCTAACCATTCTTCAATATCCATGTTCATATTTTTCGCTATTTCCCAGCTAGGCTCAAAATCACCAAAACGTTCTGATAGATCATCACCATAGATACAAACACAACAATGTCTCAACCAAAAACCCCAGCTAAAAATCGACTCTAATTGCAACGCATCCGCCGCCTCACCAATGTTAAATGTAACACCGGTAATTTGAGGGTATTTAGATTGGAAACGAATTTTAATGGTATTAATTAGCGTTTGTTCTTTATTGGTCAATGGTGCAGATGTAATAAGGGTAACGTCAAGGTTAGAGCGACCAACAATAGCTTCACGTCTAGCAACGCTGCCATATAAATAAATACTATGAACGGATTTCGGTGCAGCAGAGCGAACATGAGTAATTAAATCATGAATTACCGGTTCAAACTCATTTTGAAATGGAGAGTGTTTATCAATAATTGGTAAAGTAAAACGAGACAAAATGCACCCCAAATAAAGAATATTAAGGGACTTATGATCGCGATTTAACGTCAAAAAAGCAATAAAAAACCGGCCATTTAAAGCCGGTTTATTTTAAAATCTAACAAGTTATGCTGTTGCTGAGCGTCTTTTCGACATCATCATTAAAGCAAAACACGCTAAAACAAACGCAACACTTGCACCTGCAAATGCAACCAATACTGAACTTGTAAAACCAAGTACGATATAGCCAACAGCTGAAACCGCTGCAATTGATAATGCATAAGGCAATTGAGTTGATACGTGATCAATATGGCAACAACGAGCACCTGTCGAAGACAGAATCGTAGTATCTGAAATCGGCGAACAGTGATCACCAAATACTGAACCAGCTAAAACTGCACCTAACATAGGAAGAATTAATGCAATATCGGTGGCACCAGCCATATCACCAGCGATTGGTAACATAATGCCGAAAGTACCCCATGATGTACCAGTACTGAATGCCATAATTCCTGATAATAAGAACAAGATTACAGGGATCCAGTGAATACCAATGCTACCTTGTGCCAAACTAGATAAGTATGTACCAGTTTTCATATCACCGATAACTGAACCAATAGTCCAAGCAAAGAACAGAATTAGAATAGCGCCAAACATTGATTTCGCACCAATCCACATTGTCATACCTATATCTTTAGCTGACAGACCTTGACGGAATACAGTAATTAGCGCAGATGCTAGACCAATTAAACCACCGTAACAAAGTGAAGCACCAACATCGGTATTTTCAAATGCACCTAAAATATTAAACGCTTTACCATCTGCTGCTAACGCTTCGCCACCGGTATAAACCATGAAAGAGATCGTTGCGACAATTAACGTAATAATTGGGAAGATTAAATCTGAAACTTTACCAGTTTCACTCTCAACAATATTCAGCTCTTCATTTAAATCTTTTGATTCCGAATTAACACTCTGGTCATCAAAACCATTTCCACGAGCGGCTTCATTTTCATGATGACGCATTGGACCAACATCAAGTTGGAACCAAACAACAGCAAATACCATTAATAGCGCAAATACCGCATAAAAGTTCATTGGAATTAAACGAACATAAGCACCCAAAGCAGAATATTCAGTCACACCATGTGAAACTAAAATGCCACCAATAATAGTAATGATGTACGCCCCCAACTTGATGCAGGCATTAATACACACATTGGAGCTGCTGTTGAATCTAGAATATAAGCTAACTTAGCACGTGATACATAAAAACGGTCAGTAACAGGGCGGGATATTGAACCAACGGCTAAGCTATTAAAGTAATCATCAACAAAAATAAACACGCCTAAAAAAGCAGCAAGTAATTTTGCACCGCGTTTACTTTTAATTCTCGTTTGTGCCCATTCAGCAAAGGCACGAGTGCCACCTGAAAGAGTTAATAAAGCAGTTGTCATTCCTAACAAAATAAGGAAAGCAACAATACTCATGTTCCATGAATTAATAGAATCGCCATCGATGAAAACACCTTTGACAGAACTAAATACATAAGAAGCGGTTCCTGATACGGAATAATTAGACAGTAAGATTGCGCCTAATACGATACCTACACCAAGAGAAAGTAACACTCGGCGAGTTAAAATTGCCAAACCCAGAGCTATAAGCGGGGGCAAAATTGAAATTGGAGAATTTGAAAAATCAGCTAAGTTCATGATCTACAACAACCAGTCTGGTTGGAGATCTACTGCAGATACGATAGATATCGTTATTAAGGAAGTGAATGAATAACATTCCCCTACAGTAGCGCTCCATAGTTAAAAAATAAAATTGACTATGGCAGTGTTATTCCTCTTCGAAATAACCCCAGCTAATACGCTCGATTAACGTAATTAACTTCGGCACCGACTCCTTTCAATTGTCGTCATAAGTATCACCCTCTTACAATTTACTCTTAGGCGGTGCGCCTCTACCCTTTTAGGTGCGGTTATTGTACGGATTGAAAACAATTTTGCAATACTATATCTGAGTATTTTAACATTAAGTTATCTAGCTAATTAGAATGAAACATTTTAAAGTTATTTAGTAGCAGTCTTATCCTTAAGAATGGATATTATTAATATTAATATCATTAATATTTTTTTATTCCTTTATCTAGAAATTTGTTATATTATTTTTCTGTTATATTATAATCATATTATCAAAATAATTATGGAATCAAATATGTCTGATACAATTAAAACGCTGCTTAACCTACGCAGCCTACGTGCTTTATCTCGCGAAATGACTTTAGAACAATTAGAAGAAGCATTAGAAAAACTTCAATCTGTTGTTGCAGAACGTCAAGAATCTGAAGCAGAAGAGCGCGCTCAACTAGCTGAAAAACAAGCTAAACTTGAAGAGTTCCGTCAAATGATGATCGACAGCGGCATCGCTCCTGAAGATCTATTAGACACTATGTCTGCTACAACAGTAAAAACAAAACAAAAACGCGCACCTCGTCCTGCAAAATATAAATTCCAAGATCACGCTGGTGAAGAGAAAACATGGACAGGCCAAGGCCGTACTCCTTCAGCTCTTCAAGCACAGCTTGATGCTGGTAAAAAACTAGAAGAGTTTTTAATCTAATAATACTCTTTAAAAAGTATATAAAAAGACCACTTACTCTAAGTGGTCTTTTTTTATTTTCATTTTATTACATTTAGAAACGTATTATTGCTCGAAACTTTAAACTAACTAAGGGTCACCTGAATAAGATAAAACTGACAAGGTTTTTATCGAATAATTACTTAATCATTGTTTTTTTAATACACCAATATTAATACTATTATTAATAGTAATCTTTTCTATAAATCATAAGCTCTTACTCATTAATAAAACGAACTAAATAATATATAAAAATTCCTAGAACACGTACGCTATACCGACGTTACCTGTTGAACTTGTTGTATGCTCAATCATTGGACTATTTTCTAGGTTCCCCTCAAGGTTCACATAACGCAAACCGCCAGTCACTCGAACATTTGGTGTAATGTGGAAATAAGTAGATAATCCAATAAAAAACTGTCCATCCCAATCTGCATTAAATTGGTCAACTCCAGTTCGTAACGCTTCTTCATTGGATACTCCATATAAATGATTATTTAATTTCTCACTATTATATGAATACCCTAATGATGGTGTTATTGCCCACCCTCTCCCTCTTATTGGTAAACGCCAAGCCGCTTCTGCATAAAGACCATTATGAGTACGACCTACATCAGTTTCTCCTGTAAACTCGATAATCCCAACATGAGTAATCAACTGATAGCTCACCCCACCAAGCACAGTACTCTTACGTTCATCTAATTTTTGCATTGCTGCATCATTTGAATCATTAGGCTTAAACGTTCTAGGATCATAGACAAATCGAAATATTATATTTTGAGGTGAACCTACTGGTTTTAAGCGATAACCACCACTAAACCCTCTAAGGAATAGATGTTCCCCTCATAACCAATCATAGGAATAATGGTTGTATTCGAAGGCGTCTCTTTATAAAAGGAAGGGGAATATGCAGCGGCGGCACCAAGAGACCATTGTGAAATTTTTGCATTAGCACTGCTATTGAATAACACCAAAAGACAAAAAACAGAGCGACTTATTAACTTACTCACAATGACAACCTTATATAACCACAGAATTAACAATACAACGTACGATTATACATAACCACACACCATTTCATAGTTATTTAGGTTTTTTTGTTTATTTTAGATATAAAAAAAGCAGGCTAAGTGCCTGCTTTATTCAATTTTAAATCGGATTAACTATCATCTTCTCTAAAGTTGCTTGGTAAATTTAATTTCATTTCATTCCAAATCAAATTACCTTCCATACCGTACTGGCGCATTCTTGGCATTACAGCATCTTTACGTTCTTCTTCACAAATAAGCTTTAAGTCACGATAAAATTGTAAAGCTAACTCTCGAGCTTCAGAGTTAGAGAAGTAGTAACTACCAACTCGCGCATAAAGCTTTTTCAAACCATTAAAGATAAGCCCATAAATTTGATTGCCAGATTTAAAAGCAACACCTTGGAAAAGCATATAATCATAATAATTGAAGGTTTTAGCAATCAAGATCTCTTCACGTTTGGCAGGATCTTTTTCGTTATCTTCTTTCACTTCAGCTTTAATTTTTGTTCCGAATGGGGATGCCTCTATGAAACTGTCCCAACTTTCTGCAGCAAGTAACTGTTCACACGATTCAATGACACGATTAAGTGTTCTTAAAGAGCCTTCTTTATTTGTCTTGAATGCTTGTCTCATGAAAATACAACTAATGTTAGTTCGAGCAGCCAATAAGTCTTCAACAATTGAAGTGGCATTATTTGCATCAACTAATGTCATTAGTGTATCTAAAATATGCAAACCTGAGGTTTCCATATAATTGTTCACTTTTGTTGGTTTACCATGTTGAATTGTCAACCAACCATCACGAGCCAAACGTTGTAATACTTCTCGTAATGTCGTTCTCGTTACACCGATTAATTCAGAAAGCTCTCGCTCAGCTGGTAAAATTGAGCCTGGTGGAAAACGACCATTCCAAATACTTTCAATAATGTACTTTTCAGCGAATGCTGCAGGACTTTTTGCCTTAATAACCATACAAGTTTAAAATCCGTTCTTTAAATAAGATAACTGCACTCATCATACCACCAGTTCAATAAATCCTTAACTATTTATTAAATTTACCTGTAATTTAGAAACACATTTCCAATTTTTAAGCCTTAATCTCCCTAATAAATCAAGAACTCTGCTACCTTTTTTCTATACATTTCTTTAGTTTTATTAATAAAACCGAGCAAAGGCACATTTTGATCAATTTACTTCTTTCCAAATATTGACTATTAAGGAATTAAGAGTAAAGTTCAGGCGTTTGGTATATAAGGTTAGGTATATATAGGTAGTTATTTGGTAAAGCAGTAAAATAAGCCTTGTTGTTTTTCTAAATAGTTGTTTATCTTTACTAATAACAATATGTTAGGCGATTATTATCAACTCCCTACTTAACCTTATTTTTAGAATTATCGTAATAATGTAGAGAGCATCACATGTCTATTTCGCTAGGGAATGCATTTATCAAAAACTTTCTTGGTAAAGCCCCCGATTGGTACAAAATCGCAATACTTTCATTTCTTGTAATCAACCCACTTGTCTTCTTCTTTGTAGATCCGTTTACTGCAGGTTGGTTGCTGGTTGTTGAATTCATTTTTACTCTTGCAATGGCGCTAAAATGTTACCCATTACAGCCTGGTGGTTTATTAGCTATAGAAGCAATAGCCATTGGTATGACAAGCCCTGAGCAAGTAAAACATGAACTAGTAGCCAATATCGAAGTACTTTTACTACTCGTATTCATGGTTGCTGGAATCTACTTCATGAAGCAATTGCTTCTATTTATCTTTACTAAAATACTCATTGGTATTAAGTCTAAAACTGCTTTATCAGTGGCATTCTGTTTTACCGCTGCATTTTTATCAGCTTTCCTTGATGCCTTAACTGTAATTGCTGTTGTAATTAGTGTTGCTGTTGGTTTCTATGCAATTTATCACCGTGTTGCATCTGGCCAAGGTGGTTCACAAACTCATGATCATACTTGTGATAGCGATGTTGATGAATTAACACGTGAAGATTTAGAAGACTACCGTGCTTTTTTACGTAGCTTATTAATGCATGCAGGTGTTGGTACCGCTCTTGGTGGTGTAATGACAATGGTGGGAGAACCACAAAACTTGATCATTGCGGACCAAGCTGGTTGGTTATTTGGTGAATTCATTATCCGTATGCTTCCAATTACAGCGCCAGTATTTATCTGTGGTATTTTAACTTGTATCGCTGTTGAAAAATTAGGTATTTGTGGCTACGGTGCAAAATTGCCTGAAAACGTACGTAAAATCCTAGAAGACTACGAAGCAGAAGAACGTAAAAACCGTACTAATATCGATAACGCTAAATTAATCATTCAAGGTTTAATTGCGGTATGGCTAATTGTTGGTTTAGCACTTCATCTTGCTGCCGTTGGTCTAATTGGTTTATCAGTGATTATCCTTGCAACTGCATTTACAGGTGTGATTGAAGAACACTCTATGGGTAAAGCGTTTGAAGAGGCTCTGCCATTCACCGCCCTATTAGCCGTATTCTTTGCCGTTGTAGCTGTAATCATTGACCAAGAGCTATTTAAACCAATCATTGACGCTGTACTTGCAGTAGAAGATAAAGGTGCACAATTAGCACTGTTCTATGTAGCAAATGGCTTACTTTCTATGGTATCTGATAACGTGTTCGTTGGTACAGTTTACATTAATGAAGTAAAAGCAGCATTAATGGATGGTGTTATTACACGTGATCAATTTGATCTACTAGCTGTAGCTATCAATACAGGTACAAATTTACCATCTGTTGCTACACCAAACGGTCAAGCAGCTTTCCTATTCTTATTAACGTCTGCTCTTGCTCCGTTAATTCAATTATCATACGGCCGTATGGTATGGATGGCTCTTCCTTATACAATTGTGTTAGCACTAGTTGGTATGTTTGGTATCATTTTCTTCCTTGAACCTATGACTGCAATGTTCTACGATCTTGGTTGGATTGCACCTGGAACAATAGAAAGTGCAACTTCTGCGATTTCTAGTGGTCATTAATAAGGTAAACTACTTTTGATAGCAAAGGCTCTGTAGATACGGGGCCTTTATTTTTATAAGGAATAAAAATGCAAGCCCTTAATCATTTCTCACGCATTCGCCTATCTTGGTTTCTGCTACTACTTTGTATTATTTTTTTCGAAGCCTCCGCACTGACCTTTCAACACATAATGAAACTTCCACCTTGTGTTATGTGTATTTATGAGCGTGTTGCAATGATGGGGATAGGTGGCGCCGCTATTATTGGGTTATTAAACCCAAATAACCTTATTATTCGTTGGTGTGGTTTCATTGCATGGGGGATCAGTGCTGGGTGGGGGCTTAAGCTTGCGCTTGAGCATGTTGATTTCCAATTAAACCCTTCACCATTTTCAACCTGCGATTTATTTGTAACCTTCCCTTCATGGGCACCATTAAATAAATGGGCACCGTGGATGTTTGAAGCTTATGGTGACTGCAGCAAGATCGTATGGCAATTCTTAACGCTAACGATGCCTCAGTGGCTAGTTATTATTTTTGCAGGTAACTTAATTGCTTTGGCTATTTTTGTTATCGCACAATTCTTCAATAAAAAATAATAGCAATATTGCTAATAGTAAAAAGCCGCCACTAATTACGTATTAGTGGCGGCTTTTTTATTTTTAGTGCTTTATTTACCACAGCATTGTTTAAATTTCTTACCGCTATTGCACGGACAAGCATCATTACGGCCAATATCTTTATATGGATTTACTTTCTGGCCTTTATAACCAATCTGCAACTCATCAGCAGCCATTGCGACTTCAAGAATCATCATATCTAATTGTGGAAGCATGCTTTTTAGAGTTGGAGGAGTCTCAATCCCCGCTTCTTTCATTTGAGCCTGTGTTTGCTCTTCATCAAGTGCAAGCATTAACGTTGTTAGTAATGCTGATAACATACGAGAAGTGCCATCACCAATGCTTACTTCAGCCCACATATCTTCAATTAAAGGCCAAACACTCATAAAACCTTCAGCGAAATCAGCCAATAAGTCAACGTTCTCAGTATCGATCAAATTGGCAATTTCATATTCATTACGTTTAAGTAATGTGTATTGCTGTTCAATTTGATGAATAACTGCATTTTTAATATTCAAAGTTACATCAGTACCAACAAGACCATTCAACCACACTTCTGGCTCTAAAGGTTTTGTTGCCATATTTGCGGCTAGCACAGCACCTTCAAGAAATACATTTGTGCAGGTTAAATCTGCATCACTTAGAGAAATTAATTGGTACTTCATTATTTTTTCACTTTTTAAATTAAGTTTTCGGCGTAGTATAGCGCAAATAATTATTAGAGCCTAAGTGCCGTTATTATTAATTTTTGCTTGTTGAGAACATTATGAAAAAAAATCGAGGATTTACACTCATAGAGTTGATCGTTGTTATTGTTATCTTAGGAATTTTAGCCGTTACGGCTGCACCACGATTTTTAAGCTTGCAAAACGATGCTCATAAATCTAGAGCTAAAGGTGTCTTTGCCGAATTCACCTCTGGAGTTAATTTGTACCATGCTGCTTGGTTAACACAAGGTGAACCATCAGTCAGTTCAGGTGTAGCTGTAGAGTACGGAGACGAAAAGATATTTCCATCTGCTGAAGGGTTTCCACTTGGTACAACAAACCATCAAGGCATTATTACTGGTGAAGGTTGTGGTGAGCTTTGGAATGCATTACTAAATCAAGACTTAACTATTTCTGAATATAAAGGTGATGATTTTATTACTTCTAGTACAGATATAGAATATTGGTATGGCTCACCTGTTACAGGTAAACCACAAGCTTGTATGTATTACTATACATCAGATATCACTAATAAAAATCATCAGGGTTATCGACTGAATTATTTCCCATCGACGGGAGAAACGATAATTACTACTTATAACAAAGGAAGTAAGTGACATAGGCTGCCTTTCCCCTACAATCCCACCTCCAATAAAAGAGGTGGGATATGCAAGTAATACTAGGCCCTATGGAGGGCGTGCTCGATCATTTAATGCGCGAGTTACTAACTGAAATTAATGATTACGATTTCTGTGTTACAGAGTTTGTTCGCGTTGTCGATCAACTGCTTCCCCCTCATGTATTCCATCGTATTTGTCCTGAGCTGCTAAATGACAGCAAAACCAAATCAGGTACCCCTATTCGTCTTCAGCTATTAGGCCAAGAGCCTAACTGGATGGCAGAAAATGCTGCGAGAGCAATTGAACTTGGCTCTGACGGCATTGATCTGAATTTTGGCTGCCCAGCTAAAGCGGTAAACAAAAGTCGTGGCGGAGCTGCGCTTTTAAAAGAGCCAGAGCTCATCTACCAAGTAGTTAAAGCTTGTCGAGATGCCGTAAGTAAAGATAAGAAAGTTACAGCTAAAATTCGTTTAGGTTGGGAAAATCCTGAAGAATGTTTTGTTATTGCCGACGCTATCAAACAAGCTGGAGCGAATGAACTAACCATTCACGCAAGAACCAAAGTAGATGGGTATAAAGCAGAAGAAATTAAATGGGATTACATTAACCAAGTTCGCCAACAGATTGATATTCCAATTATCGCAAATGGTGAAATCTGGAACTATGATGACGGCCAACGCTGTATTGCAGCAACAGGAATCGATTCATTAATGGTATGCCGTGGGGCTTTTAATGTACCCAACTTAGGTAACGTAGTTAAGCACAACCATTCAAAAATGCCTTGGCCTGAAGTCATTGCTTTGCTTATTCATTATTCGAAGCTTCAAATGGCTGGAGATAAAGGACAATATTACTCAAATCGAGTAAAGCAATGGCTCGTTTATCTTCGTCAAGAATATACCGAAGCAAAAGATATTTTTATGGATATTCGAAGTCATAAAAAATCAGAGCCTATCGTTGCCCGTCTAAATCAAGAGCTAGAAAAGTAAGCTAGCCTTATTTTTTCGCGCATATTTCCCCGAACCAATGACCGAGTTTATGAAAAGTAAACTCGGTTTTTACCATCTTGTTTCGCCTTATAAAGCAAGGCATCGGCTTTCTTAATCACATGTTCAAATGAAAATTCTTGATGTGAATCGATTACCGTTACGCCACCAGAAACAGTAAAACCACCTTTAACTACTTTTCCTGATGAATCCTGAATTGATTTTCTTACACGCTCACAAACACTTTCTAAGCTATTTCTTGATTCAGCATTAATACAGATAACAAACTCTTCACCGCCAAATCGAGACACAATATCACTATCACGCACACTCTTATTCAGCATTCTCGCGACATATTTAATAGCCTCATCACCCACATCATGTCCAAACACATCATTAATTTGTTTGAAGTCATCAATATCGTAAATTGCAAAACCAACGTACTTTTTCACGACACGATCTTGTAAGCTCATTTCAAAACCACGACGATTATATAAGCCTGTCATTGGATCTTGTTTAGCCAAATCACGATAGTATTTTTGAGATACTCGACTTTGGTAATAGAACATAGATAGTAAAGAGAGGATATACATTACTAACGTTAAAATTAACGAATTAGAGTCATGCACAAGAAAACCCTTCAACTCTTCTTTTATCGATGTTTTATAATATAAGAAATACGTAAAGTCAGTGAAATCTAAATTAACTGGCTGCATAAAACGATATTGTTCAAATCTCTTATACTCATCACTGTTTAACAACTGAATATGTTGCGATATTTCATTTGATGAACGTAAAAGTTTTTCAACTGAAAGGTCAATGACTAATACACCTTTGAATATACCTTTATAGTAAATAGGCGTTGAAAAAGTTAATACTTCAAGTCCATCAAAAAAAGCATCGGTATATGGAGGCGTAAACGTAATATATTTTTCACTGTCGTTTTTCATACTGTCTTTCCAGTATGGGCGCGAATAAATAACATCAAGCGTTTTTTGCGATAAATTCTCAGCAATTTCTTTTGGTGAAGAGATAATATAATTATATTTTGAAATGAAATAGATCCCATGAAGGTAACTTTCATAATCATGGATAAAAGAAATAACAGGGGCAAGGCTCACCTTCTTAGATGCAATTTCATATACTTCAGATGATGGATCGCATAAATCTTTTTTACCAGCGATACTATAATCAAGGCGTCCTTCTGCAACTGAAATGTCTTGTTCTGCCATTACTGCATCTAAATTTTCGCTTGGACGAATAACACAAAGCCCACTATCTTTCTTAATTTCAAAGTTGTGATTATAAAAACTACCTTGATTTTGCTTATATAGCTGCGAAATATTGTAATCCAAAGAAATAATTACTTTAATTGAACGTTGAAGTGAATTTATAATACGATCATACTCTCGGTTAACTTGACGTTGTACGGAGTTCATGTGGTTATTTAAAATAAAACCTACGATCAACACTAGGAATAGTGTTGGTATAAGAAAGATATGTTTTAAATTAAATTTCGGCATGTATAAATTCTTTAACACGAAGTGAACAGACTATATTACATACATTTTTGTGCTATTTCTTCCAAAAATGTCAGTTTTAACAGACAACTGACATTTTTATAGGAATCACAATAATGAATAACTCTTAGATAACCTGTTGACTTAACAGAGAAATACCTGATTTTTCAAACGAATTCATTTTTGCCATTGTTTCGATTTCGTCACTTGTATATTTATCACCATCATAAACGACAACAATGCTTTGATCACCAGACTTTAAAAAGTTAATCTCGCCGTATGGAGTGTATCTTGTCGCTCCAATACTAATAATTGCCTGCTTAGGGTAACTAGCATTAGCCAAATAAATAGATAAATTTTCTGCAGGTCCTTCATCTTTTTGATTATTCATTTTATCGATAATCCAATCATTTAATTGCTCATGAAAATAGCTGTAATCAATTGCTGCGCTGTCTTCACCGTAGCGATTCAATTCACCATTTCTCATATGAAAACTTGCAATACGATATTTATCTAACTCACAACCTTTAGTAAATGATGACAATTTGATGAAATCTTGAGAAATACCTTTCGTCTCCGCCCCCCAATTTTTCTTCTCACTGATTTTTTTTGCATTGGGTTTTCTTATTGAGCAGTCATTGTATGCAGCAAATTTAACTGGTGTCAGTGCCACTACTTTATTGTCTTGGTAGCTAATATCAAAGACGATTGCAACTTCTGGTTCAATTTGCAGATTATCCGCATCATTTGGCGGAATAATGGTATCAGAAGATAATGGGTATTGAGATAGAAAGCCTGCATGTTGTGATGGGACATAAAAAGGAAACAATGCTTTAGGTTGAATATTATTCTCAACTTTAACATTCAAAAAATCAGTTGCTTCGCCCGCTTGCTCTAAATGACCAGCGAAATTACCTGCCACCCCAAAACCGATTACATCTTTAAACATATTGCGCCTTTTCATAAATAATAAATATCAGGGCACAATAGTGTATTCTTAAAAATGAATCGATGATGGGGATCGTATTTTAAGATTTCTTTGCTTTTCTTTTACGTTTAAATTGTGGCTTAGCTGGACTTTTTAATGTTCTTAATGACTCTGGTACCGGGCCTTGCTGAACACCTTGCATAAAATTAGTCACTTTTATTTCTAATTCCGACATAAAAGGTCGATAAGCGTGTGTTTTCTCTGTCATACCTTGAAGCTGAAATTCCCAATGAGCGGTCATGTCCGGGTAAGTTGCTTCATTTGGTAAAGCATGAATAAGCCCTCTACCAGCTTCACTGGCATGAATGGACTTTCCATTTCTAGTTAATAACTGACGTTTAAATAATGTATCTAAAATACCCGCACGAGTCGCTTCTGTTCCCAAACCATCCGTATCTCTTAGTATTTTTTTCAGTTCTTTATCTTCCACAAAGCGTGCAATACCTGTCATTGCTTGCAAAAGCGTCGCCTCAGTAAAATGTTTTGGCGGTTCTGTCATGCGATGTTTTATTTCACCTTCTCGACAAGTGTGAACCTCACCTTTTGATAATGGCGGAACTTTACTCGCTACATCGTCATCACTATTTTGAGATTGCACTTTGCCAAGCAGAACTCGCCAGCCAGCAAACAGCATTTGCTTTCCTTTTGCAACAAACACCCCACCAGCAATATCAAACACCAATTCAGCCTCAGCATAAACCGCAGCAGGATAAAATTGCATTAGGTATTGACGAGCAATCAAATGATACACTTTCTCTTCATAGCCAGATAAGCCCGCTGAACCACTGGATTTCGGTGTTGGAATAATAGCATGGTGAGCATCCACCTTACTGTCATTCCAAGCTCGCGATTTCAGTGAAAGGTCGGCTTTTGTAACAGCTGTTGATAATTGCTTATCATTATTTCCTATCGCAGCACACACTTGCTCACGCTGTTTATAATGGTCTTTTGGTAAATGACGACTATCTGAACGTGGATAGGTTATTAACTTATGCTTTTCATATAATGCCTGACACGCATCTAGCACTTGCTGTGCACTTAATCCATAACGTTTTGCCGCATCGATTTGAAGTGATGACAAAGAATATGGCAAAGGCGCATTTTGTTTCGTTTCTTTATTTTCAGCTTTAGTTACTGTCGCCGGTTGATTCGCTATGCGCTGAGCGACATTTTCAACCAGTTTAAGATTAAGAACTCGTCCCTCTTCATCCTGCCATGGCTGACACGCTTCACTAGGTTTCCATTTTGCTCTGATATCAAAAGGAACACCGTCGTTTAATTGATCATTCTGATAAGGAATAAGGGCATCTAGCGTGTAATACGCTTTTGGTACAAAATTAGCAATTTCTTCATCACGGCGAGTAACTAAGCCTAAAACCGGAGTTTGTACTCTTCCTACTGATAATACTCCTTGATAACCACCTCGTTGACCTAATAACGTGTAGGCACGTGTCATATTCATACCATATAACCAATCGGCACGAGAGCGTGCTAAGGCCGAAATAGAAAGAGGAATAAACTCTTGATTACTACGCATAGAAGTCAACGCACGCTTCACCGCAGGCAGGTTTAAATCACTGATCAATAAGCGTTGAGTCGCCGCTTTTTTCGTTTTAGATAATTTTAAATAATCCAACACCTCATCCACCAGTAACTGACCTTCTCTATCAGGGTCTCCCGCATGAACGATCTGCGTTGCATTTTTTAACAACTTTCGAATTACCGTTAATTGCTTACTGGAGGCTTTTCTTGGTCTAAGTTGCCACTGATCTGGCACGATAGGTAAATGCTCCATACGCCATGATTTATATTTATCATCATATGCATCGGGTTCAACTTGCTCTAATAGGTGACCAATACACCATGTCACAATATCTCCATTGCCGCATTCGATGTAACCTTGTTGGTTTTTTTGTGGTTTTGCTAGGCCTGCGGCAATCGCTCTGCCAAGGCTTGGTTTTTCGGCAATAAATAATCGTGACATAAAAAATGCTGATGTTGTGAATAACATCAGCACTATACCTGTATGAATAGACAGTTATCAAGTTTTTGTTTATTAAGAGGCTATAACTTTGAAGCCAACTCTACTCCTTGACGAATCGCTCTTTTTGCATCCAGTTCACCTGCATAATCAGCGCCACCAATAACATGATGATTAATTTCATTTATTGTTAATGCTTCAGCTAGCTCATTAACAGACACCTGCCCTGCACACATAATGACATGGTCGACATCTAACAACTTAACCTCTTCATTATGTCGAATATAAAGACCATCATCATTCACTTTTAAGTATTCAACACCTGCTAACATATTCACGCCACGTTTTTCTAATGTGCGCTTATGAATCCAACCAGTTGTTTTACCTGGGCCTTTACCGATACTTCCTTTTTTACGTTGCATTAACCATACTTCTCGAGTTGGTTTATAGGTATCTTGGGGCTTTAATCCACCTTCAAATTCAATATTTTTATCAATATCCCAGTCTTGCAACCAAGTATCTAATGTTTGATTTTCCTGTTCAGTTATCATTGTCGCAACATCGATACCAATACCACCAGCACCAACCACTGCTACTTTTTGGCCTAATGTCGGTTGGTTTTTAATGTAGGTTTGATAATCAATCACTTTAGGATGTTCACTTCCTTCCAATTGAGGAGCTCTTGGTTTCACACCTGTTGCCACAATCACTTCATCAAATTGACGTAATTCATCCATTTCAACGCTGTAATTTAACTTCACGACAATGTTCTGGTGATCGAGTTTATTAGTAAAATAACGAATGGTCTCTTTAAACTCTTCTTTACCTGGGATTTGCATCGCTAAATTAAATTGACCACCAATACGCTCATTACGCTCGAAAACCGTGACCTGATAACCTCTCTCTGCTAATGAAACCGCACAAGATAATCCTGCCATTCCTGCACCAATGACACCTATAGATTTCGTTTTATCACTTGGTTCTAAGACTAATTCTGTTTCATAACACGCTTGCGGATTAACTAAACACGTCGCTCTTTTCGCCTTAAACACGTGATCTAGGCAGGCTTGGTTACATCCGATGCACGTATTGATAAGCTCGGCTTTATTTTGTTCCGCTTTATTGACAAACTCAGGATCCGCTAAAAATGGACGAGCCATTGACACCATATCAGCCTGACCTGTTGCTAATATATTTTCTGCTACTTCTGGCGTATTGATTCGATTACAAGTAACCAAAGGTATCGATACTTTATTTTTTAATTTTTCAGTTACCCAACTAAACGCGGCTCTTGGTACTTGGGTGGCGATGGTTGGAATACGAGCTTCATGCCAACCTATTCCGGTATTTAATATAGTAACGCCTGCTTTTTCTAATTCTTGTGCAAGCTCAACGACTTCATCAAATGTGCTACCTTGCTCAACTAAATCAAGCATAGATAAACGAAAAATAATAATGAAATCTGCACCTACTTTTTCTCTTATGGCTTTAATGATTTCGAGAGGAAAACGAATTCTATTTTGATAACGCCCTCCCCAATTGTCATAACGAACATTAGTACGAGCACAGATGAATTGATTAATTAAGTACCCTTCAGATCCCATGATTTCAACACCATCATAATTTGCCTGCTTAGCAAAATAAGCGCTATTGGCAAAATCACGGATTGTTTTTTGAATTTGACGCTCACTCATTTGCGATGGAGTAAACATCCCAATGGGGGCTCTAATGTCTGAAGCACTTAATGCAAGTGGATGCATGGCATAGCGACCTGCATGCAATAACTGAAGGGCAATCTTACCACCGTTATCATGCACAGCTTGCGTTAGCGCTTTATGCTTTTCTGCCGTACGAGACGAACTAAATTGCGCACTAAATGGAGTTAATCGCCCTCGAAAATTTGGAGCAAAACCACCTGTGACAATGAGTCCAACACCACCTTTTGCTCTTGCGGCATAAAAAGCAGATAACTTTTTAAATCCATCATTACTCTCTTCAAGACCTGTATGCATGGAGCCCATCAGTACTCGATTTTTTAATTGAGTAAATCCTAAATCTAACGGCTGAAACAGATGTGGGTAGCTCATATCAATCCATCGCTTATAATTATTGTGGTCTGACCAGAATAGTATCAATATACGTTTGTTACAATTACCTTTTTACAATTATGCAACATTCATCAAATCTTTTACTTATTACGCATAAATCGTACTAATTCTTACTTAGACCTTTCGGCCTAGTTACTTTATTTACTACTTAGAGTAGGATATAGACATAGATCATAAAATGTATAATAAGGAAATATATGAAAGGGTTATTCCACTTCATAGGCAAATGTTTTCAAGCGATATGGAAGTTACTTTCCTTTACGCGCCAGCTCGTACTTAATCTGTTTTTTCTCATTTTTATTGGCGTCATTGCTTTCGCATTCTTAGATAGCACTCCCCCATCAACAGAAGATAAAATTGTTGAACCAAAAGCATTAATTCTCGACTTATCTGGCCCAATTGTTGAAGAAAGCAAATTTAGAGAGCCATTAGAACGAATTACTTCGGATGTTTTAGGTAGCCAAAAATCACAAGAAAATGTGTTATTTGATATCGTCGATACAATTCGTTTCGCAGCACATGACAATAATGTGTCTGGTTTGGTGCTGCATTTAAAAGAAATGAATGAAACCAGCCTCACTAAACTGCGCTATATTGCTAAAGCGATAAATACCTTTAAAGCCGCAGGCAAACCTGTTTATGCAATTGGTGATTATTACAATCAGAGCCAATATTACCTTGCAAGCTATGCTGATAAAGTATTCATGGCTCCTGATGGTACTGTTTTGTTGCGTGGCTATGGTGCGTATACGCTTTACTACAAAGAGTTGCTAGAGAAACTAAACGTATCTACTCATGTATTCCGTGTGGGTACATATAAATCTGCTGTTGAACCCTACCTTCGTAATGACATGTCTGATGCTGCAAAAGAATCAGCTTCTGCTTGGTTAACCCAACTTTGGGATGCGTACTTAGATGACGTTGCGACCAATCGCCAAATCGATCCAAAAACACTGACAATGCCTATGGATCAATTCATCGCTAAATTAAAATCAGTGAATGGTGATCTATCGCAAATGACGGTAGAACTGGGTTTAGTCGATAAACTAGCGACACGACAAGAAGTTCGTAAAGATTTAATTGAACAATTTGGTTCAAATGGTTACGACAGCTTCAAACAAATCAGCTATTACGATTATTTGTCTCAAGTTCAACCAAGTGTTATTCCTGACGCACAAGATATCGCTGTTGTTGTAGCAAGTGGTGCCATTATGGATGGAACAGAACGCCAAGGTACAGTGGGTGGTGATTCTACAGCAGCACTTCTTCGTCAAGCTCGTGGCGACGATAAAGTAAAAGCGGTGGTACTTCGTGTTGATAGTCCAGGAGGAAGTGCTTTTGCTTCTGAAGTCATTCGTAATGAAATTGATGCATTAAAAGAAGCAGGAAAACCAGTGGTTGTCTCTATGTCTAGTGTAGCGGCTTCTGGTGGTTATTGGATTTCAGCAAGTGCTGATAAAATTATTGCTCAGCCAACAACAATTACTGGTTCTATTGGTATTTTTGGCATTTTAACGACATTTGAAAAAAGTTTAGAGAAAATGGGGATCCACAGTGATGGGATCTCAACCTCTCCTTTCAATGGCGTTAGTATTACTCGTCCTTTAAATGATGATGTTGCTCAAGTTATGCAATTGGGTATTGAACATGGTTACCATCGTTTCATTAAACTTGTCAGCGATCATCGTAACCTATCATTAGAGGCCGTAGACAAAGTGGCTCAAGGCCGAGTTTGGACAGGTAAAGATGCGTTAAAACATGGTCTTGTTGATCAGCTGGGTGATTTTGATGATGCTGTGCAAACAGCTGCTCAATTAGCAAATATGGAATCATACAACCTATATTGGGTAAAAGAGCCACTAACGCCAATGGAGCAATTCTTAGAAGAATTAAGCATGAACCTAAATGCGAGCGTCAGAACTGAGTTATTTTCATTCGCTCCTGAAGCTTTGCAACCAACAATCAATAAAGTTGCAACAGATATCAACATGTTAAATAACTTTAATGATCCAAAAGGGCAATATCTCTTCTGTTTAAACTGTAGCAATCTTTAAAAGCATGACGAGCCCGACACATGTCGGGCTTTCTTTATGCCAAATGCACAGTATAATCCCCCACCTCCCATAACTCTGTACCGTTGTTATTATGGAAAGAAAACACATTTACATCGCCTATACTGGCGGCACAATCGGCATGATAAAGTCTGATGATCATGGTTATGTTCCAGCTGCTGGATTCATGCAACATCAACTTAAACAAATGCCAGAGTTCCATCGTGCAGAAATGCCAATTTTCACCATTCACGAATACGATCCTTTGATTGACTCTTCAGACATGACGCCTGAAGACTGGCAACGTATTGCTGACGATATTCGTGCTAATTACGACAAATACGACGGATTTGTGATTCTTCATGGTACGGACACCATGGCCTACACAGCATCGGCTCTTTCTTTCATGCTAGAGAACCTTGGAAAACCAGTTATTGTTACTGGCTCTCAAATTCCTCTAGCAGAACTTCGTTCTGATGGCCAAAGCAACTTATTAAATGCATTGCATATCGCAGCAAATTACCCTATCAATGAAGTAACATTATTCTTTAATAACAAATTGATCCGTGGTAATCGCAGTACTAAGTCACATGCAGATGGTTTTGATGCGTTTTCTTCACCAAACTTACCACCTTTATTAGAGGCTGGTATTAATATTCAAATTAATGGTGCAGAAATCAACAAACAGCCTGAAGGTGAGTTCACAGTAAATAACATTACACCACAACCAATCGGTGTCGTGACAATGTATCCTGGGATCTCGGCAGAAGTGATCAAAAATACACTACGCCAACCAGTCAATGCGATGATCTTACTGACCTTTGGTGTGGGTAATGCGCCACAAAACCCTGAGCTTCTTGCACAATTAAAAGAAGCATCTGAACGTGGCGTTGTCGTGGTTAACTTGACTCAATGTTTATCTGGAAAAGTAAACATGGGTGGCTATGCAACAGGCTGTGCTCTAGCTGAAGCTGGAGTAATTAGTGGTTATGATATGACACCAGAAGCCGCTCTAGCTAAACTTCATTATATTCTAAGCAAAGAATTACCCTATGAAACCATGCGTACTATGATGCAACAGAATTTATGTGGTGAATTAACGCATTAATTACGATTTACGTAATACAAAAAAGGCTTCCCTGAATTCTCATGGGAAGCCTTTTTTAATTCTAGATAATTAACCGTAAATTATCTTTTTTCGTTCAAAATAATACGTAGGGTACGACGAAGTGGCTCTGCTGCGCCCATAGTAATTGGTCACCAACCGTAAAGGCATTTAAAAACTCATTACCCATCGACATTTTGCGTAAGCGACCAACTGGAACAGATAATGTCCCTGTTACTTTTGCCGGAGTTAATTCCTGTGCCGTAATATCACGCTCATTAGGGATCACTTTAACCCAATCATTATGCGTTGCGATGATCTCTTCAATCTCATCCATTGGAACATCTTGCTTTAACTTAATCGTTAATGCTTGCGAGTGACAACGCATTGCCCCAATACGCACACACGTACCGTCAATTGGTACTGGAGCATTTTCAAGCCCTAGAATCTTGTTCGTTTCTACTGTTGCTTTCCATTCTTCTTTACTTTGGCCGTTTTCACGCTTCACATCAATCCATGGGATCAAAGAACCCGCTAATGGAGCACCAAATTCAGAGGTAGGAAAAGAACTAGAACGAATGGTCTCAGCCACTTTTCTATCAATATCTAAAATTGAACTCGCAGGATTTGCCAACTCAGAAGTCACACAATCATTAACCACGCCCATTTGTGAAATCAGCTCACGCATATTTTTCGCACCAGCGCCTGAAGCGGCTTGGTATGTCATTGCACTCATCCATTCAACTAGACCCGCTTTATACAAACCACCTAATCCCATTAGCATTAAACTAACGGTACAGTTACCACCTACGTATGTATTGGTTCCTGCATGGATGCCTTGCTGAATTTGCTCAAAGTTAACAGGATCAAGGGTAATAATGGCATCATCTTTCATACGTAATGTCGATGCAGCATCAATCCAGTAACCTTTCCAACCTGCTTGTCTAAGTGCTGGGTACACTTTTTCAGTATAACTGCCACCCTGACACGTAATGATGGCATCTAATTTTGATAGTGATTGAATATCAAATGCATCTTGTAATAGCCCTGCATCTTTACCAAGGTTTGGAGCTGGAATCCCAACTTGCGATGTGGTGTAAAATACAGGTTCGATATGATCGAAATCGCGCTCTTCAACCATACGTTGCATCAATACAGAACCAACCATACCGCGCCAACCAACTAAACCTACTCTCATTCTACTCTCCCTGTAATCTTAAAAAATAAATACGCTTCCTCCATCTATATGATGAACAGAATAAAATCTCAAGCACTATTTTTATATGATTTGAAATAAATGCCGTCTTATTTCCTTACATGTGAACGAATAGATATAAGAGAAAAAGCGCAATAAACCACCAATTCAATAATTATCTTTTTAGTAAAAGACAATTTGAAACAACATAAATATAACTTTTATGCACCTTACTTTAATTCGCATCAAAAACCTTCAAAAGTAAGCTCTTAACACTTCTTACACCTAGTTACACTTCATAAAGTTTCACCAAAAACCAAGAAAGCAAACGTTTAAACCAATAATCACCGACAAAAAGTGAGGTTAAGTTACTATTCATGCTATTTTTTAATACAAAATAAAACATCAACTCATTTTTAAAATCAAATAAACCATTAATTAAAACCATTTATTAACGCTAAAATTACGTTTTTATTGTGAAATTAACAAGAGTAGAGATAAAAATCACAAATAAACCAGAGTTAATCGATCTATTGTTGATCATAAGGTAAAGTGCACCTCGTTTAGAAAACACAACCCCTTATCGTATGAATTTTATTCATACATACAAAAAAGAGGCTTTATACATGAAGCAAGCAACAACAAAGTTACCTTCGATTACGCAGGTAATTATATCTTTAGGGCTATTTCTACTTCTTGCCTTTTCATTCACGGCACAACTTGATCTACCTATTCAACTAGCTCTTTACATCGGCTGGTTCATTATCATGACGTTAGGTATCAAATTAGGCCATGATTACAAATCTTTAGAAAAAGCAGCTCTAAATGGCATCTCCAATGGACTAGGAGCAGTATTAATTCTCTTGGCTGTTGGCGCATTAGTGGGTACTTGGATCTCTGGTGGTATTGTTCCAACCATTATTTACTACGGCCTAAAAGCCATTCACCCATCTATCTTCCTTTTAGCTACAATGATCATCTGTTCATTAACGGCTCTTGCAACAGGAACATCATGGGGTGCGGCTGGTACAGCTGGTATTGCAATGATGGGGATCGGTCAAGGTCTTGGTGTTCCAGCACCAATTACTGCTGGTGCAATCCTTTCAGGCTGTTACTTTGGCGACAAAATGTCTCCACTTTCAGATTCTGTAATTCTTGCTTCTTCAATGTCTAATGTTGAAGTTATGGAGCACATTAAAGGCATGCTGCCTGTTGCTCTTATCAGCTACATCATCACTGGTATTATGTTTACTGCATTTGGTTTCCACTTTGCAGGTAACGTAGACATGAGCCAAGTTGATTCTGTTATCTTAGCAATGGAAGAGCAATTTGTTATCTCTCCATTCTCATTTGTTCCTGTTGTTATTGTTCTTGGCCTATTGGCGATGAGAATGCCTTCTTTCCCAGTGATCAGCTTTGGTTCTCTTTTGGGTATTGTATGGGCAGTAATGGTACAAGATATCGATTTCTTGACAGCATTTAATACTGCATGGGCACCTTTCTCAATTTCATCTGGTGTTGAGTTTATTGATGCGATCCTAAACCGTGGTGGTATGTCTTCAATGCTTGGCTCAGTTGCAGTTATCGTATTTGGTCTAGGCTTTGGTGGTCTATTAGATAAAGTAGGTGTTCTTGAAACCGTTGCTAAACTATTTGAAAAACGCGTTCAAGGTCCAGGTTCTCTTGCAACAAGTACGATTGCTACTGCTTTCTTTGGTAACATCTTCGGTTCGGCGATGTATGTATCGCTTATCCTTACACCAAAGATTTGTGCGAAAAACTACGACCGTTTAGGCTACAAACGTAAGAACCTATCTCGTAATGCTGAGTTTGGTGGTACGTTAACTTCAGGTATGGTTCCTTGGAGTGATAATGGTATCTACATGGCAAGCATCTTAGGCGTCGCTACACTGTCTTATGCACCATTCATGTGGTTAAGCTTCGTATGTATTATCGTAACGATTGTAACTTCATACTTCGGTTGGTTTGTTGATAAATGCGAACCAACGGTAACGATAGAAGAAACTGATGAAGCTATCGCTGTAGAAACAAAAACAGCATAATTTCTTAGTTTACTCATTAAATAAAAATGCCAGTGATTGATCACTGGCATTTTTGTATCTAGCACTTAATTATTCGGATTATGTTTATTACACTGTGGCTTTCTTAACTGCCGCTCTTTTTCCTAAGAAATACCCTAACCCTAGAGGAGCAAAGAAAATAGCCAAGATAAACAAAATGAAGTAAATGATTGTACTCTTAATTAAATCGATCACTTTATCCATAGCAAGAGTTAAAACATCTTGGGATACTTGATCTAAATCCTGAGTAAACTTCTCACGCTCTTGAGTTACAATGATTGCAATAGCCTTACGCTCTCTTTCAACCATATCAACCAATTCTTTACGCTCACGAGCTACCATAGCTTCTAAAGCAATACGCTCTGCACTTAATTGATTCAGTTTATCATCGGTTTTCATGTCCAAATCATCAAGCAATGGCTGCAGCTGAATACTCATCTGCTCGGCAAGATTTTGCATATATTCTGGGTTATTTTTCACGAAATCTTGGAACGATTGCGATGTATTTCGTAAGCTCTCTAGTGTTTTGTTCACGTCATTGCCATTAATCGTACTATTCATGGCAATCAATTCAGCTTTCCACGTCATAATTTTTGGCGTTTGTTCAGAAACTAAACCAAGACGATCAGACACATCACCTAGTGCTTCAGGCATAGTGCCTAGTGTAGCTACTGCTTCTGTTTCATCAATATTTTGATGAGCTAACCAAGCCTTTAATGCAGGTGTTCTACGCATCATTAAACTATCAAATGCATGATCTTTTACAAATTGAGTAACAAACTCTTTCCCTGATTTAAATTCTGAGCCAGATAATAGTTTTTCTGCCATGTTTTCAATATCGACATATAAAGCCTGACTGGTTTTGTAATCAATATCGCTATCAAAGAGCTCAGCACCTTTACCTTCTGGAGAGAAAAATTGCTCCATTTGTGCCACAAACACCCAAGTATCAATCAACGCCACTTTTGGAGATACTTGGTACGCTGCACGCTGAAGCCCTTCTTCTGCATGAATCTTCCATAATAAGACATAAGACTGATGTAAGGTGTCATCTTTAGGGTAAGTTAATGCGATTTCATCTGCCGCAGATTCTACTTCACTAAAGAAATGCTTACTGTATTCACGAGTTAAAATACGTGTATTTAGCTCTGCTGTTGTCAATGGCACAGATTGAGACTCTAACTTTACTTCAAGAAGAGAACAGCCATTAAGCATCAAAAGAGAGATAATAATAGAAAAGAATTTAGAGGTGTGTTTCATTACAACCCTACCTAACCAAAAATGATAATTAAAGAGTAGATAGGGTATCATTTTGTAAAAAGCAAGCTATCAAATATTTGAGAAGAGTTGTCAAAACGCACTCAAATAGACAGCTTACTTTTGATCATATAAGCAACAATTATGATTCAGAAGAACCTAATCGACGCGTTAATTGATCTTTAAGATTTGGCGGAGTGCCCTTGATTGTTAACGTATCCGTTTCTGGATCATAAAAAACACGCTCACCAAGCAGCATTGCATCAAAATTTAATGATAAGCCACCACCAGCACCAACAAATTTAGTTAATTTTCGTAATGCGGTACGATCAACAGGGAAAGACTCTTCTAATTCATATCCTTGCTCTTCTGCAAATTGATAAAAATTTGAGCCTGACTCAGACGTTGGTAATTCACTAGCTAGCTCTTTAACTGTTAACTCTTCACCAGCTTGAAGCTGACCATTACAGTAATCATAAACTTGTTTGCGATATTGTTGTTTTTCTTCTTTGTCTAAACGTTCGTCAGCACAAAAATCTTCAACCGCTTGCATTAATACTTGGTTTTGAACTTTAGTATCCATACCAACATCAGCTTGTAAGAAATCTAAGAAGAAATCAGAGACCTTACGACCAACACGACCCTTAATGAAAGTCAGGTAACGATTCGAATCTGAATCGGTTTCCCAAGTTGATAAATCAATACGTGCAGCAATATCCATTTTTGCAATATCAAGATAATCAGTCGCACTAATATCTAGTTGCTCAGTGACTTTCATACTTTCATTTGATGGTAATACCGCGACAAACAGGTATTCAGTAGCCAATGATTGGTATTCAGCAATAACTAAAATACCTTCTTCTGCAAATGGATATTTAATCAGCTCTGATTTTAACTTCTCTGCGGAATTGTTGCTAAACTCTAAAAAAGGCGTTTCGTTCTTGCGAACAGATGATAACCAATGACCAAACTCACTTTCAGTTTTGAAAACACCGAAGCCTTTACCCGCTTTTGAATTAAATACACGGTGTAACTCAGAAACAAGGGCTTCTGTGAACTCTTCGTTCTCAAGAGTTTGATTTCTTAGACAAACTTCAAGTTCATCTTGCTCATTTTTTACTAATTTATGTAAAATTACGTTTGAAAGGGTTAAACTCATAATAGAAAAGGTTTTTAGTTGACGTACATAGTAGGTTATCATAAGCCGCTTTCACTATCATTAACTGACTGAAAAGACTTATGGCTATTACTTCAAAATACAGCAACAAACAAATTGAACAAATGTTAACAGAGATGGTCGATGTATTAGACAAACATCGTGCACCAGCTGATTTATCTCTAATGCTAGTTGGTAACATTGCAACAAACGTTCTAAACCAAGAAGTGCCAGCAGAACAGCGCCAAATCATCGCTGAAAAATTTGCTCAAGCACTACTTAGCTCACTAGATAAACCAAAAACTCACTAAGAGCGAGAATTCACAGACCATGGTTGATAGCGGGAATACATACGGCGACAAAGTTTCTAAGTTAATTACTTGGGGTCACTGGTTTAGCTTTTTCAATATCATTGCAGCAATGCTTATTGGTACGCGTTATATAGCGCAATCACCATGGCCTGAGACCTTTCTTGGTCAAACCTATCTTGTATTAAACTGGATAGGTCACTTTGGTTTCTTAATCTTTGGGTTTTACATTCTTGTTCTGTTTCCGCTGACCTTTATTACGCCATCACAACGACTTATGCGTATTTTAAGTGTCATCATTGCAACGGCAGGAATGACTCTACTCTTATTAGATACATACGCTTATCAAAACCTTCATTTACATATCACGCCGCTAGTGTGGGATATGTTACTTAACAATGATAAATCCAATTTAAATACACAATGGCAATACTTGTTCATTGTGGTACCCGTAATATTCCTACTGCAACTCTCATTATCTGAATGGGTTTGGAATAAACTACGTAAACTTGCTCATAAACATGTTGGTCGTCCATTTGCGATCACATTTGCCATCGCTTTTATTGGTAGTCACTTAATTCATACTTGGGCTGATGCCTCAGCTTATGGTCCAGTAACGGCTCAGCGCGCTACATTCCCGCTCTCTTACCCTATGACAGCTCGTTCATTTTTAGAAAAGCACGGATTCATTGACCGCGAGGCACTTGCAAAACAAATTCAAAATGAAGGAACTGGTGGCGCAACAGAAGCCATGCGTTACCCTCTTGAGCCTATTGCATTTAAAACAAAGCAAAAAGATTACAACTTGCAAATCATTATGATTGATAGCCTTCGAGCAGATACGCTAAATCATACTGACACACCAAATTTAACTCGATTTGCACAAAACAATCTGAACTATAACAACCACTACAGTGCAAGTAATAATCCAACAAGTTTATTCGGGTTATTCTATGGTCTGCCTGGTAATTACGTAGATAGTTTTAGAAACTCACACATCGAATCACCAATTTTAACCGAGCTACACGCTAGAAATTACCAATTTGGTCTATTTAGTGGCGATGATTTTAATTCATCTCTGTATAAGCAAATCATCTTTACCAAAGGTGAAATTGCTCAATCAACAGAAAAAATGAATGATAAAAAAGCAGTTTCACAATGGAAAGATTGGTTCGGTCGACAAACAAGTGATAAACCTTGGTTTAGTTATTTAGAGCTTACATCTGTTTCTGAATACGATGACGCTGCGCCGATTTCGACTTCGAATGTAAGTCAAAACCTATTTGAAACAAACTACCGTAAGGCAGTACAAAGAACAGATAAACAACTTAAAGCGGTTTTATCAACCTTAAAACAGTCCCCTGACTGGGAAAAACCATTGTTATCATCACTTCAAACCACGGTATGGAATTTGATGAAACACAAACAAACAGTTGGGGCTCAAGCACTAACTTTAGTGAGTATCAACTACGTGTTCCAATGCTTATCCATTGGCCAAATGTAGAACCAGAACTCATTACAACAACATCCAGTCATTTAGATTTAGCGCCTACTTTAATGGAAGAGTTTTTAGGTACAACAACCCCTGCAGATAGCTACAGCAGTGGTATTAACCTATTTGACCAAACAGAAGATCGTAATTGGTTACTTGCTGGAGACAGAAAAAATATAGCACTAATAACAGGAAAAAATACCGTTGTTATTGATACTTTTGGTAACTATCGAGTTTACGATGAAAACTATCGTCGTTTAAAAGATGAGAAGCCAAAACTGTCTTTATTAATGCAAGGTATCTCTGAATTGAAGCGTTTTTATCACCCTAAAAAATAAAAGATGAATTAAAAATTCAAGTATATTTCTAATCCCTTCCTTAATTGTGAAGGGATTTTTTTTGCCTATAAAATACGAACAACTGCTTTATCCCCCCAAAATTGTCGCAATTGCGATCAAAGTGAATATTTTTAAAGCAAACGGAAAATATTTTAAAAAGAATACTTTACAATAAGTAAGGGTATCGCTATTATTCACCGCGTTGGAGGGATGGCTGAGTGGTCGAAAGCACCGGTCTTGAAAACCGGCAAGGGTTAATAGCCCTTCTAGGGTTCAAATCCCTATCCCTCCGCCACTTTCGAGATTCAGATAGAGTCTGGGTTTCAAAAAATTGGAGCGGTAGTTCAGTTGGTTAGAATACCGGCCTGTCACGCCGGGGTCGCGGGTTCGAGTCCCGTCCGCTCCGCCAACACAACGAAGGCATTGTCGAAAGACGATGCCTTTTTTGTATCTATTGAAAATGAAAATACTTCCAAGATCCAGATAAAGTCTGGGTTTCTAAATAATTCTCCGATTCTTACCTACTCATTTCTAAAGACTGTAAAGTAAAAATCGAACTACTCTCTCTTCATATCCCTCCCTGTACAACACAATAAAAACAGCGAACTTTGCATTGATTTGCTTTAAATGCCATCAAAATGAATAAATTTGAATCAAACGAATTTATTTTTAAAAAGAAGTCTTTACAACAAGTATGGGTATCGCTATTATTCACCGCGTTGGAGGGATGGCTGAGTGGTCGAAAGCACCGGTCTTGAAAACCGGCAAGGGTTAATAGCCCTTCTAGGGTTCAAATCCCTATCCCTCCGCCACTTTCGAGATTCAGATAGAGTCTGGGTTTCAAAAAATTGGAGCGGTAGTTCAGTTGGTTAGAATACCGGCCTGTCACGCCGGGGGTCGCGGGTTCGAGTCCCGTCCGCTCCGCCAACACAACGAAGGCATTGTCGAAAGACGATGCCTTTTTTGTATCTGTTGAAAATGAAAAAGCTTCCGAGTTCCAGATAAAGTCGGATTTCAAAAAATCCATCACACCAATTCTTTAATTCTCAAAATTTGCGTTAAAACTAAGACAATCAAACAAAGCATTTCAAAGAATTAGAAGCAGGTTGCGAAACTTCATTCAAACCATTATTAACCAAGGTACATTTGTATTAGCCTAAACTCGATTTTATAAAATAATAAGGCTAGATAAATACCATGAAAAAATTATTTACTACATTAGCTGTTCTAAGCGCTCTTTCAGCAACGCCATTCGCTTCTGCATCAGAATGGGGTTATACAGGAGATACAGGCCCTAACCACTGGCATGGCGTTTGCCAAACAGGCGTAAACCAATCTCCAATTGACATTACCAATGCCATTGAGAGCGAATTAGAGCCGATTACGTTTAATTATGGTCAGGCTGGTGAAAACATCGTTAATAATGGCCATACGGTGCAGGTAAACATAAAAAGCCCACAATCAATTCAAGTTGAAGGTAAGACATTTAGCCTACTGCAACTGCACTTCCATGCTCCAAGTGAGAATTTAATTGCAGGACACTCATATCCGTTAGAGATGCACTTAGTTCATGCTGATAAAGATGGAAACTTAGCCGTTGTTGGTGTGATGTTTAAAGAAGGCAAAGCAAATCCAGAACTTGCTAAAATCTGGTCGCAAATGCCTGAATCAGGAGAAGTCACTCTTGATAAGAAATTAACACTAACGAACTTATTACCAAATGATCAAGCCTACTATCGTTTTAATGGCTCATTAACGACACCACCTTGTTCTGAGGGTGTGACTTGGCTAGTAATGAAAAATCCTATTGAGATTTCATCTGAACAATTAGCTCAATTTAGAGAACTCTACAACGGTAATAACCGCCCAACCCAAGCAATTAATGCTCGCCCTATCTTAAAATGATAATGAAAATGCCGTAAATCCACACAAAATGCTCGAATTTACGGCAAACAGTACTTAATTTTAAAAGAGTACTTTACATGAAGGTGGGGAACGCCTATTATTCACCGCGTTGGAGGGATGGCTGAGTGGTCGAAAGCACCGGTCTTGAAAACCGGCAAGGGTTAATAGCCCTTCTAGGGTTCAAATCCCTATCCCTCCGCCACTTTCGAAGCCCTAGCAGAAATGCTGGGGCTTTTTCGTATACGCAAATAAAATTGCTTTCCAAAAAATAAGTCTTAAAGCCCTTCTCTTTGTTAGTAATAATCAAAAAGCACTGCCGCTTATCTAAATACGTACTATTCAAGTAATAACTAAAAATCGATATAAACAAACACATAAAAACAATAGATACTTAAAAACCGATCTCTTATTTTTTATTCAACATCAAATCAATCTTGCCTAACAATAAAGCGAAATGTTCGATTTTAAAGCAAACGATGCGTAATTTAAAAAGAGTGCTTTACATGAAGGTGGGGAACGCCTATTATTCATCGCGTTGGAGGGATGGCTGAGTGGTCGAAAGCACCGGTCTTGAAAACCGGCAAGGGTTAATAGCCCTTCTAGGGTT
Source organism: Aliivibrio fischeri (assembly GCA_038993745.2). Taxonomy (NCBI): domain Bacteria; kingdom Pseudomonadati; phylum Pseudomonadota; class Gammaproteobacteria; order Vibrionales; family Vibrionaceae; genus Aliivibrio; species Aliivibrio fischeri. The sequence goes on from CP160629.1 coordinate 1,910,670, forward strand.
CAAATCCCTATCCCTCCGCCACTTTTGAAGCCCTAGCAGAAATGCTGGGGCTTTTTCGTATCTATAGTTCAATCATACGTTAGAGCATACTTATTCGTAGATATCGTCATTAACTATACCTCCCAACACCAAAGATAATGAGATTTTGCTCTACGTTATTACTTTACTCTCACTTATTTTCTTTAACCTAAATAATCTATATTCCAGCCTTTACTTATATCACTCCCTTACAAATATAATCACTATATATTAATCATCATATTTTCTATCAAAATAAGAAAACAATTAATAACATTCGCAAAATTTAGTTTTTAACAATTATATAGAAGCTATAAATTCTCTTACAAATTTAAAATTGATAGATTTAATTTAATTAGAGTAAACTCGAAAAAATTAACAACTCCCAAAGAAAGATAAATAAAGTCAAAAAGCCCCAGCTCAATTATAAATAAATTAAATATATTATTAATTTTACCTAAGATGATCACATCATGAATCTAACATTAAAAAATACAGTTTTTATATCCACATTTTCACTGTTATTTATAATATCAATAATTTTAACAGGAACAGGATATTTTACATTTAAAAATTACAACATTAACTCTACTGAAGAACATAAAAAAAATATTGGTGCTTTATTAGCTATCTCATTAGAAGAGAACATAAACAGTTATTTTACTGCTATGGAAGCCTTATCTATCGATTTCGATAGCAATGGAAATATCAGTGATATAAAGCAAGCAACAACGAGTTTAGAATTATTACGTAAAAGTACGAATGTACCTTTAGTCTCTATTGGACTTAAGAATGGGTTAACGTTCGAAAATGGTGCTTTTATCCCTAATTTCAATGCAAAGGAAATGAAGAGAGAATGGTATCAGCGTACATTTAATGGTGAAACTAAAATTATCACACAAGCTTATAACGATGCCGCAACTAACCGTACTGTTTTCGCCTTTTCAAGTCCCCTTTATAAAAACAATGAAATTATTGCTGCAGTAGTTATTACAATTGAATTAGATACAATTAAAGAATTCATTAGTAAACTTACACCTGAGAATCAGGTTTTTGTTTACGACAACAGTGGATATATTGTCTCTGCTCGTAGGGATCACTTAATCGGTAAAAATATATTTTCTGAACGTCCTGAATATAAAAGCTTTATTAATAACGAACTAAATTACAGCATTGATAATCGATATGTATCAGCATATAAAACAGAAGTACCATCAATAAATTGGAATGTTGTAAGTTATGAATGGGACGATGTTATTGCTCAACCAAGTAAAGACATGTTAATTGATTCAATAATATTATTTGTTATCGTATTAAGTATCGCTCTGATTCTTGTTCACTTTTTATTAATAAGATTAATTTATGCACCAATAGGTGGAGAGCCCGCTTATATTTCTTCTATTCTATCAAATATCGCAAATGGTAACCTATCTGAAAAATTCACAATTACAGGCAAGGAAACAGGGATTTACGCATCCGCTATTGCCCTTAATCAAAAATTATCATCAATAATCAAAAATAGCTTATTACTTTCTGATAGCGTGTCTTCGGCTTCCGAAGAACTAACACTAGTGATGAATGATACTTCAAACAACTCTCAACAAGAATTAACCCAAGTTGAAGCTATCTCAACAGCGATAAACGAACTTTCGAGTACATCCAAAGAAGTGAGTATCAATGCGCTGCATGCAGAAAATGAAACACAAAACGCAATCAATAATGTGACGAAAGGATTAGAGGTTCTTAATTCTTCGATTTCGCTAGCTGGCAATATCAATGATTCTGTTCAGCAAACAGCGGACATGATCTCAGAGCTTAAAATTAACTCTAACAATATTGGAGAAGTAACAACGGTTATCAGCTCTATTTCAGAACAAACTAACTTACTTGCACTAAACGCAGCAATCGAAGCTGCTCGTGCAGGAGAGCAAGGACGAGGCTTTGCTGTTGTCGCTGATGAAGTCCGAAATTTAGCGGCAAAAACTCAAGAATCGACAAAAAACATTCAAGAAATCATTCTTAAATTACAAGAGCAATCTGAAATTGCCAATACGAATATTGCTTCGAATGTTGTTGCTATTCAAGAGTATATAAATCTGTCTGAAGATGTAAAAACTTCATTTGATAACATCGTTCTTTCTGTTCAATCTATCTCTGATGTTAATACTCTTGTGGCAACAGCTTCACAAGAACAGTTAGCGGTAACAGAAAATATTGCTCAAAATACAACGGCTACTTTTGATTTAGTACACCAAAACGTATCGGCAATAAACCAAACACAACAAGCTGCTGCTGAACTTTCGCAATTAGCTGTATCACAAAAAAATGAGTTATCTTTCTTTTTAATAGATGATAAATAATACAAAGAAGTGACAATAAGATATTTAAAGCCCTAACAGAGATGCTAGGGCTTTTTTATATGTGCGGGTAATTATTTTTGCTTCGCAATCCACTGCTTAACAAAATCAATTACGTATTTTTGGTTAGTAATTGCCGTTGCAGGATCAAAATCTTGATTATGTAAATCTGTGTTCGATAAGATTCGAATACCGATAAATGGTACTTTATAAGCCTCTGCAACTAATGCTGCTGATGAGCTCTCCATCTCTTCTGCCGCAGTTTGGTAGGTTTTGTGTAGCCAATTAATTCTAGCAACTTCTCGGTTCCATTCATCAGCGGTACCAATTACGCCTTTAACCACTTTGCCTTGAGCAGGATGCTTTACATTCTTATAAGCAAAGTCGACTAACTCTGGAGTTGAATAAAATGCGTCATGCTCAACAAACTTATTATCTTCTCTTAATCGCATTGTTACTGTGAAGTTTTTCCATTTTTCAGGTTGAATACCTTCTTCTACTTTAGAGAATTCAGAGCGATTTGCTCCCATATTGAAGCTCTTAACGGCTAAAACAATATCACCACGGTAAAGCTCTGGATCATGACCACCAGAAGTCCCTTGGTTGATAATCATGCCTGGTGAAAACTTCTCAATAGCTAGAGTTGTTGATGCTGATGCATTAGCAATACCCACTTCAGTTCTTGACACAATGACTGGATAATCATCAATAGTTCCAGTCCAAAACGTCCAAGAGCCAAAAGTTACCTCTTGTTTGTTTTGTAACTGCTCAACCATATAGTTAACTTCGACATCCATGGCGCCTTGTAAAACAATAGGCTTTGGTGCTGCAGCTAAAGAAAACGAAACAAGCGTAAATAAACTAGCAAGAAAATAACGAAGGTACTGCATGTATATATCCCTAATTAATATTTTTATGATTAAAAATTTTGGCGGATAATACAGGAACACCAACAAAAAGCAATCGTTTGCTATTTTATTTCACACTCTGTCAAATTCTTGAGCATCCAAACATCACATCCATTGTGTTCAGTTCCATCAAGAGGCGTAGATAAACGCTTAAAGCCTAAATCTTCATAGAGAAAGATCGCAGACTTCATACTGGATAGCGTGTCTAGGTAACACTGAGTATACCCAACCTCTTTTGCAAACTTTAAGATTTTCCCCGCAATAGTTTTACCGAACCCACGTCCTCTTGCTTCTGGTAGGAGAAACAATTTTTTCAATTCACAGATCGTTCCACTGTTATTAAATGGCGATAAACCACAACCTCCCACCACTCTGTCATTAAGTAGTAGGATAAGATATTTACTTTTTTCTTTTGGATTATAGTGAGCACTCATTTCTAACACTTCGTCATCACCAGGTCCAAATCCTTCTCCAACAGCACCGAATTCGACACCTACATTTTTAATGATGTAGCAAATGTCATTATCGTGCTCACTAGATATATCTACGATTCGATATTTCATTTTAATTCTCCGAAATCAGCTATTTTTCATTATAGAAAAATAAATAGAACATAATGCTGCCAAAAATTGATTGTGTGGGCTCAGTACAGATTTTGATCACAGAGAAAGTTATTTCTTTTCATTAATTACATATTTTATAAATCACGAAATTAATTACATTAAATCACAACTAAATAACGCCTTTTGTTTCCGATTTGATGCGTTTTACAAAAAAATAGATAAATTGCTACATTGATCACATTTCTCCTAAACCAACGCATTACCTATCATCAACAATGACGTCTTATTTCGTCATAAATATTGAGACTTTTTCGTTACTTATGAATAATATTGTTACTCATTTGCTTTTAGCGTTTGCTCTATTCTGTTCCTCACAAGCTTCTGCTGAATGGGGTATTAATACCTATAACCCAGTATCAATCTCGGAATCTGCACAAAAGATTGCGGCCGATATTAAACAGCTACCCGAACAGCACTTTTTTTCAAATAACGAATATCGACAAGTAAAAGAGTTGATGTCTCGAACGCTGTTTGAACAAAATAAACAGTTAAAAACATTAGAAGGCTCTTTAGTTAACTATAGAAATGATGCGACAGACAAAAACTGGGCAAAGGTAGAACAAAATCATCGCTCACTGACATCGTTAAACGTGAGCAAAGAGAAGTTATTGCTACTTAGTGATACAAAAACACGCGACCAACTCACTGGATTTGGTCCTCGTGGTGTTACTCAGTTTTATTCTGAATTACGTATTACAAAACAAAATATTCAATACTATATTCACTACCAACTGCGCAGTTTTAAAAAACTACTGAGTGATTTAGCTATTTCACCAGTACCTATGATTAGCGTGCTGTTTAAAGTGTTGTGTATCATGTTTATCTTTAATTGGTGGATGCGTAACAGCGATCGTCTAATTCACGACTTTAAAGTGTCTAAACTAAAGAGCACTTCAAATCCAAGTTTGCTGATCCGTACTATTTGGTATTGCAGTCGTGCGCATAAAGCCATTGCATACTTGCTACTAATTACAGCGACATTACGCATTATTTCAACGTTACCAAGCTTACAGCATCTGATTTTCTTAGAGATCTTCACATGGTGGATCTTAGGTGGTTCCATTGCGGTAAGTTTTATTCTTGAATTTGCTTTCCGTAATAGCAAACACAATAAAAAAGAAAATATTGCACTTCGCTTATCCACGATTCGCCGTTATGTATGGGGGATAATTGTCGCTGGTGTGATTTTACAGATCTCATCAAGAACATTAGGCCAAGGAACCATTTATGCATGGATTAACTCCTTTGTTGCTTTGTTCTTTGTATTACTGACGATCATCAGCTTGAAGCAATGGAACAACACTATCTTTAGTCGTATTGATCGTTTCGAAACCTACCCTATTTCGGTTCAATGGGCGATCCGTAATAAAGATTCAATGTTTATGTCTATTCCAGCAACCGCTTGCTGTGCTGCGTGGCTAATAGGCAGAACACTGCAACATCTTGTGCTTTCGACTTTGTCACAATACGCTGCATTCAGTCATGCCCTTGCTTACCTATTTAGAATAGAAGTGGCTAAACAAACAGAAGTCTCACGTGAACAATCGAACCTTGTGCGTGTAAAAGGTCCACTAGCATTTGACTATATTGCACCTGGCTCTGAAGAATCCGAACTTATCGAAGATTATGCTAAAGATGAAATCATCTCTCTGTCACGCTACTTGTTAACTGACAGCCCAGCGGTATGTGTGCTGTCTGGCGAGCGTGGTGTAGGTACGACAACAGTACTTAAGCGCATTCTGAATAAAACTAAAAACGCAGTACCCATTTACATTAACTGCCCTTACGACGGTTACGCTGCACTGTTACCAGAGTTAGCTCAATTACTAGGATTAGATGCAGAATCATCTGAAAAAGATATCTTACAACACCTAAGAAACAGCGAACAATGCTATCTAATCGCTTTTGATAACGCACAACGATTAGTGAAACCAAAAGTAAACGGGTTAATTGAGCTAATGAAATTAACCAACCTACTAAGACGTGCACGTAAGAGTCACCGAGTTGTTTTATCCATTGATAAATCAAGCTGGCGTTTTATTGACCGTGCTCGTGGCGAACGTCTGTTGTTTGATCTTGTTACGTTTATGCCTAAATGGACAGAGAAAGAAATTGGCCAGTTACTTGATTCGCGTATCGTAAAAGACAATAACGTAAACACCATTTCGTTTGATGGGTTAGTACTACCTAGACAATGGGATGAAGATAATTTAAGTGATGAAGAACGTGCTAAAAACGGTTTCTATCGTATTTTATGGGACTACTCAGATGGTAACCCAACGGTTGCTCTGCGCTTCTTTAGACTGTCACTATTTAGAGATAAAGACACCGACGCCATTTTAATTCGCCTATTTAGAGCACCACAATCAGATGATTTAGAAACCATGCCAAAACCGATGTTGGCCGTACTTCGCTCTATCGTACAGTTGGAAGTCGCTTCCCCTGAAGATCTGTGTGATTGTAGTCGTCTAAGCATTGCGGAAGTCATTAGTACACTACGCTACTTCCAGAGCCGTGGTTACATTGAATGGAATGATGAAAAAGCGCGTATATCAGACCACTGGTATCGTCATATTACTAACGTATTACATCGTCAACACTTACTGGTGAAATAACATGATTCGTTTATTTGTACTTTGCTTATCGTTGATGGTGAGCTCAACTGCATTGGCTGAAGATCCTCAATCAATCGACAATTTACAACAATTTGCCAGTTTAATCCGTTGGAGTGGTGTTGCTGCCTCCTTCTTTATTATCCTAGGCGCATGGTTATTTTTACGTTTCATTCAATCGATTGTGGATGGGGTAAGTAGCCAATTTGCTCAACGCCGTATGTTGATGCAAAAGCTGCAATCGTTCTTTCAATTCTTTATTTACATGTCGACAGCCGTTGCGGTTTTCATGTTGAGTTTTCGAGTTGATGATCGAGTCTTAGCCTTAATTGGTGGTACGATTGCCGTATCTGTGGGTTTTGCCTTAAAAGACCTTACCGCCTCTTTCATCGCGGGCTTAACCGTAATGATTGACCGTCCATTCCAAGTGGGTGACCGAGTGACGTTTGAAGGCCACTACGGTGACATTATCGCCATTGGTCTTCGCTCTGTTCGCATGCAAACCTTGAACGACGATATTATTACCATTCCAAATAACAAATTCTTAAATGAAGTCACCGTCAGTGGCAACTACGGTGGGTTGGATATGCAGGTGGTGATCCCTTTCTATATTGGAATGGATCAAGACATCAATAAAGCGCGAGATATCATTCAAGAAGCGGCGTCTTCAAGTCGTTATATTCACTTACCAAAACCGGTTGTGGTATTAGTAAAGCAGACGATTACCGATAACTATTTGGCGATTCAACTGACCTGTAAAGCTTATGTGGTAGATATTAAGTTTGAAAAACTCTTTGAAACAGACATTACGTTACGTGTGATGCAAGAGTTTAGGAAAGCCAATATCATTCCACCAACCATCGCAATACAGAGCAAATTAGCGTAATAAAAAATAAAAAGGTAGAGTTATTAGGCTCTACCTTTTTTATTGGATGAGGTTCAGAACTAAATAACGCCTAACTCTCGTAAACGCTCCATCAAATAGCTATTTGCAGTATGACGCTCAGACAATACAACCTCTGGTTTTGGGTGTAAGAACAAAGGTAAAGAAATACGAGACTTCGTCTTATCAACACCTTCAGGATTAATCACTCGGTGCGTTGTTGATGGGTAATAGCCACCCGATGCTTCTTGCAACATATCACCGATATTAATGATCAGATTACCAAAATCACATGGAACATCTAACCAATCACCCTCTTTTGTCTTAACTTGTAAACCCGGCTCATTTGCTGCTGGTAACACCGTCAGTAAATTAATATCTTCATGCGCTCCAGCACGAATCGCACCAAGCTCCTCATCCCCTTCTAGCGGTGGATAATGAAGAACACGCAATAATGTTTTTTCACTTCCCTCTATCATGCTAGATAAAGATTGTGAGTACAGTGCTGATACCTCTTCTGGTGAATGTTCTTCTACCCAAGACAACAGCTCAATCGCTAATGTATTCGCGTTATCGTAGTACTCTTGAATTTGTGCTTTTAATTCAGCAGGACATTGGCCGGTAGGATAATAATGATAGTACTCTTTAATGTCTTTTTTAGTATGGCCTTTGGCTACTTCTGATACTGAAGCAGGAAAAAAACCATCTTGAGTATCGACATTAAATTGAAAGTTTTCTTTCTCTTGGCTATTAAAAAACGCATACCAATTATCATAAATACTTTGTACTGATTCTTGTTGAATTGGATGATTTTTTAACACTCCAAATCCAGTTTCTCTTAGCGACTTTACAAACAGCTCTGCTGCATTTTCAGCAGTGTAATCAATAGCTTCTAATTTCATAATTGTATTCTTTTTATTGTTGAGCAAGGAGTGATCTCAATAGTCTTTATTCACCTTAAGAAAAGGCATTCTGCTATTTGAGTATACAAAGCGAATTGTATTAAGATGAGTCTATAGGCTCAAGGATTAACGTCTAAAATATAGAAACAATTTGTTTACATCTAAAAACACAACTTTTCCGTGCAACAACATAAGGGATATTCATGAAACACATTTTCATTACAGGCGCTAACCGTGGTATTGGTTTATCTTTTGTAAAATACTATTTGCAGCAAGGCCATAAAGTCAGTGCAACTTATCGTGATACCTCAACGGCTCAAGAGCTTCTTCAACTTGAAAATGACAATCCTGAACTTTCTTTGTATCAATTAGAACTGACTAATTACACTGCCATACAAGATGTAGCAAAAACGCTTTGCCATACTCCTATAGATATTCTAATTAATAATGCCGGTTATTATGGCCCTAAAGGTTATGGTTTTGGGCACTGTGATGTTGAGGAATGGAAGAAAGTATTTGAAATCAATGCTATTGCACCACAAAAGCTCGTAGAAGCGCTCTACCCTAGCTTGCAATTAAGTCATGATAAAACCATCGTATGTATCTCTTCTAAAGTCGGCAGCATGACAGAGAACACTTCAGGTGGAGGTTATATTTATCGTTCATCTAAGGCTGCATTAAACTCTGTAGTAAAAAGCTTAAGTAATGATTTAAAACCAGAAGGATTTACTGTAATTGCAATGCACCCAGGCTGGGTTCAAACGGAAATGGGTGGACCAAATGCTTTAATTTCAACAGAAGAATCTGTGAAGGGATTAACGAAAGTCATTGCCCAACTATCCATTGAAAATAGCGGGCAATTTTTAAATTTTGATGGTACTGAGTTACCTTGGTAGTGGTTCTAAAATTCCGTTTCTTACCAAGCCACGTCGTACGTTTTTACACAGTTTAGCGAACTTATCAATCTCAGAGAAATTGGGCGTTTCACCACGCTCAATATAAGATTCCCAATACAAGAGTTCACTTTCAACCAGCTCAATCAATTTTCGTGGACAACCTACACACGTATCGCCACATATCTGCGCTTCTGGTGCATCAAACGGAAAGTCAGCTTTCACCAACTCAATGATGTTACGCATTGCGGTTTTGCGATCGGGCTTTTGTGCTTTTACTTTATTGGCCATGAATTACTTAATTTTAATGATATAAAACTTAAACAGATCATAGCGCACTTATTGGAACTTTACACATTTACAACGGAGCTATGTAAATACATAATTTACGATTCTTCCTAAAGTTTCAACTTCGTTGTTGTAAAATCAAACAACTAAATAATCTTTACTAGTTAACCTCTTTCGTATCTCAAACACCAAGGTATAATGCTAACAGTTAAAAATTTTCGTTATAAAAGGAGTGGTATGCTTACTGAATCTACAAAAAATGAACTCGACTATAAATTAAAACTAATTGATTTTATTTTAGAGCAAGAGCCTACAGCAATTTTATCTTCAGAGTTTTCATTCAATTTTCAAAAAGAAGAGCGGATTTATTAATTATAAATAATAATACTACACATGCTATTGAAATAAAAAGTGATGTAGATAACACATATACATTACAAAGCCAAATTGATGATTATTACAAAGTATTTAATAAAGTATCCATACTTATTAGTGAAAAACACCTTAAAAACATAAATATGTTAAATAAAAACATAGGCGTTTATATATTAAAAAATGGGTACATATCTTGTAAACGAAAAGCAAAAGAAAAGCGAAAACTCAACAAAAGATTAACACTGGATTTATTATCCACAGCTGAACTTAAAAGTTTATCACCATCTAAAACTAGCAATAGAATTGAATTAATCAATGATATTGAAAATTACATTTCATTTAAAGATTTAAATGAAATTACTTATGCTAGTTTGTATAAAAAAATAAGTGCCATCTTTTCACTATTCAAAAATGAAAAAATAGGACCGACAACAATCCATGATCTAAGTGTGCTTGAAATAAGGCAACCATTAATTTAATGAAGAAACTTTACTTCGCACTAAACGAGCCATTCTAGTCATATGAATATTTGCCCTTACTGAAATCCAATAAGACGGACTTTTTCCATTAACAATTCCAATAGATGCAGAATCGATTTCATTGCAGCCCCAAGAATCAATATAATTGATTCCATACTCTTGAGTTAGTCTAATTCTCTCTGCACAAACTTCATAACCTCCATCATCTCGGCTACAACGTTCAAATAAAAGTTTATTTTGATATGGAAAGTCTATCCTAGGAACCCAAATCATAGGTTTAGATTCGCCTCTATAAGGGTGAATACAGCCATAATCACCATAAATTAATTCGCTATCTACCTTAAGCAACTCATTAAATATTTCTTGAGAATACATTCGTATCTCACTTGACATCTTGTCTTTCTTTGGAACTTCTTGAACAACTGAGCTTGGAAAAGAAGATGTTACTAAAATAATATCTAAGCTATCATCAACACAAATAATATCTTGAATTAAATCACTTGCATCCCTCAGCTTAAGGTCATATTCTTGCTGACGAGTTAAAGCCAAATCTACAATAACAATAACATTTTCAATTTCAGAAGCTAATTGTATAAGATTATCAGTAATCTCTTCACTCACAAGGTCTACACTTAATCTTATACAAATTTTCTCACAAGACCTACTTAACCTCTCAGCTTGAATCCTTAATGTATCCATATCCGTATCTTCATAAGCTAACACTGTGGGAATAACTGATACATTTTTTTCTTCTACAATTCGTCGTATAAAGTCTGTCCAATTATAAAATGCGTTATCATCATCAAAAAAACTTTCTATTTGCTCATTGGTTAAAGACTCTTCATTAGTTAAATCAAGAATAAACGTTTTTTTATTCATAATATCCGATAATTCATCAATTTTTTTGTAAACATCACAACCTTGATTTTTTTTACTTTTTCTCGACTTTGTCAATTCAAATATTGGAGTAATATAATCAAAGTCCTGACTATATATACTCTTCAAAGCTCTTAGCTCTGAAATGCTAGTTTTAAGAAGTGGATAATAATTAGAATTCATATTTATTTCCTCTAATAATATCCGCACGAACTTTAACTGCCATTGCTGATACATTAAACTTTTCTGAAATATTTTCTATATTATTAGATGTATTTCTTATATAATCTACAAACTCATCTTTTGGCATCAGCAATGCTCCTGCAAAATTATTAGCTTCAAATTCAATATTATTTTTTATATTTTCAGAACGAAAAAATACAGTATCCGTAAAATTTTTTTGTTTGTTTTTATGTAAAAAAAGTGTGCTAATTCATGTGCAAGAGTAAATCGTTGCCTTCTTGGGTGATGTAAACTATTAATGCTAATTAACCATTGTTCTAATGTATTATCAAAACTTAAAGACCCTGATACATCAGGCTCTAATGGTAAATATTCAACTCTAATATTAAATACTTTAGCAATAATAGATAAAATATCATCGCCAGGATTTACTTTATTTTGAACAAGTTGCAGTAACTGAACTGGAGAACGAATTTCAAACTTTGATGTATTTGAATCATGGGGTAAATCAAGCCGCTTCTTTCGGGGTCTAATAGCCACTTTAAATCTCCTCAACCGTTCCTTGTGAAAATTCTTTTTCATAAGGATCTAACTGTTGTATATATTTTTCCATTGCAGCAATTTTTTGTGTTATAGCTCTAAGTTCATCAGGATCAAAATGCTTAACACGCTCAATAACAATACCAACTTGCTCTAAAGACTCTTGTATCTCACTAATTGAGTCTTCATTTATAGTAGCTCGCTTATCTATATCACTCATAATCGATTTTTTAATTTCGGGTTCCGCCCTATGCAAAGCAGCTTCAAGTTGATTATGATAACCAACATTCTCTTCAAAATAAGTTCGCACTTCATTTTTAGTTTGTTGTTTAGCCACATTTTCAGCATTGGTCTTTATATATAGCGGAATCGATATGCCCAAAACAGTAATAATTGTTATCAATATGGTAATTATTGTTGTGTAAAACGTTGAAATTTGTCCTAATAAATCACTACCTTCTAGCACGATTCTCTTTTCAACTAATCGACCAAGCATTGATGCCTCTTTAAAAGATAAGGTATTTTCTGGTTTACTCCAAAAAATTGCTTTTGCATTATCAATAAGTGACATAATAGATGAATCAAACCATATATATACTGCAACCCAAAATAGCAAAGTCCCAACAAGTGTTGAAAAAAAGAAAATTATACTTAGTTTAAAATTTGACATAATTAATCCTAACAATTCAAACCGAATGTTATCTAATTATCTAAAGATATTCTATTGTCTAAATCAAAAACTAACTCAATATCTATTAATTCATAAAAGTAACGTTGAATTTTGATAAGTTACGTCAAGTTAACTAACAAAGAGTAAAAACCTGGATTAGAAACTATTAGCAACATATTTATAAATAAGAGTTTAAGGGGTATGATTAAGCAAGGAACATAACCCTCTGAAAAACCTTGATTTACTTAGCTTCTATGCGGATGGTTAGTGATGTGGTCTTCCCAGTTCTTCACATCAATAGCATAAACCACTTTATTTCTTACACTTTCACCAGCAGCGTGCATTGCTGATTTTGAACCTGTGATCAGCGGGTGCCATTTAGGTAATGGCTTATCTTCCGCTAATAAACGGTACGCACAAGTCAGTGGCAACCAGTTAAATTCTGCGATATTTTCACGACTTAGTTTTAGACACTCTTCACCTGATGTGAAACGTTTTGGGTAATCTTTACACGCACATGTTTTGCTGTTTAACCAGCTACATGCCACATTGGTGTAGTAAACTTCATCTGTATCTTCATCCATTAATTTGTGTAGACAGCACTTACCACAGCCGTCACAAAGAGATTCCCACTCTTGTTCTGTCATTTCTTCTAATTTTTTTTGTTGCCAAAATTGCTCTGTCATTGCTTTACACTCATTATGGGAAGAGGCCGTTTTATACCACTCTGTTCCAAAAAAGCAAGTTTTGACCTAAAGATAGAAGAGTGATACCTTGCGCATCCTTTATTTTTTGCGTGAGTTTAATTATGGAATGTCGATTAGGTTGCGGTGCGTGTTGCATTGCCCCAAGTATTACGTCATTTATCCCGGGAATGCCAAATGGTAAACCTGCTGGTGTTCGCTGTGTGCAATTAAATGAAGAGAATTTATGTAAGCTTTTTGGTAAGGCAGAACGCCCAAAGGTATGTCATCAATTTAGTGCTTGTCCTGATGTATGCGGTTCAACCTCAGAACAAGCTATTCAAACCATCACTGAACTAGAGTCAATGACGTTATAATTCTTTTATAGAAGAATACTCTTACGATAGTACACGAACAACGCTTTGTACTTGCTCTGCGATTTCAATGCCGTGGCTTGTTAAATAGCCACCATCTTCTTGTGTTACCAATCCTTTACTGAAAAGACGCTTCATTGCTTCAATTGCTTCGGGTGCTGCGTCTGAGTGAACCTTTAAGCCCGCTTGAGTGCTTTCTAGTGGGAATTGCTTGAGAAGGTTCATTTCTTCTACGATGTCTTTATTAAATGGCATATTTATATCTCTCTTATTTATTAACTGAATTCAGCATAGACTGTCTGAAAAATATTAAAACAGAGCTGGATCACACCTATAAAAAATCCCTATAGGATTACTCACTATAGGGATATTTTTTAATCAATTTTCAGCTAGTTAAGTGCTTAAGCTTGAATACCGATAATTAACCATGGCGCATTTGGTTGTGTTAAATCACGCTCAAGGTGCCAAATATCAGTAATGTCTTCTTCAATACCTTCTACAGCATCACGGTAGCGCCCAGAGAACTGAAGACTTAATTGAGCACGGTTTGCGTCATAATCAGCACGAACCACTTCTGCATCCACGTACATTACGTCTGTATGTTGCTCACCTTCAAGGGTTGCACGCTCTTGTACAAGATCATTGTACAGACTGATTGAAACATACTCTTGAATCGTCTCAAGTTGGTTATGGTTCCATGCACCTTGTAAAATACGGTAGTGTTCACGAGAACCATTGATGAATGCTTGCATATCAAAACCCGGTGGGTAGTTATGCGGAACGTCATCAGCACTTGCTGCACCAAAACCACCAGTAGGTTGTGCTGTAGCTTGATCAGCTTGGAAGTATTGTTGATTATCACGGAAACTAGGCTGTGCGTCCTGCTGACCTTGTGGGCCTGCATAAGCTGCACCTTGTCTCTGATTCATGCTACCCGCCTTGGCAGCCATCATTGAGCGGAATACCTTGAATAGAATGAATGCGATACCTGCCATGATAAGAATATCCATGAATTGGATACCTTCAAACGCACCACCACTAAATAGAGCTGCTAATAAACCACCAGCAAGTAGACCACCAAGCAAGCCACCCATTAGGCCTTTTTTGCCTGATGCACTTTTTGTTGTGTCTTGCTTACCAATAGTATTGGTATTTTGCTGTTTTTGTTTTGGCGCAGGCGCCGTTTTAAAGCTTTTACCAAATGACTTACCGCCACCGAATTTCTTTGCTTCTGCATGTGGTGCTGAAACCACAAAAACAAACATAAGGGCAACAATAGATAAAAGACGTTTCATTACCTCTTCCTTATTTTTGGAATTAATTTGGATTGATAATAGCTTGCATTGAGGAACAATGGCAGCATTAATCTTCAATAGAATGTTTCAGAGTGTTAAAACAAACAGTTATCCGTCTCAAACATGTGCACTAACTCCTAATTGACATAACTCTTACTTGAAGATTATAGCCATACATTTAAAATTAAGAACAATGTACATAATTTTATAGCTCAGGTTAATATGGCGCGCAGAAACGACCATTCTCATCAAGAAATACGCGAAATGGCATTAGATAATGTTAAATTGTTTCTTAATGAGCATAGTCATCACGAACTCAGTTTACGCAAACTGGCAAAAAGCATTGGTTATGTACCGAGTACATTAGTCAATATTTTTGGTAGCTATAACTTATTACTGCTTCGCTCTATCGCACAAACCCTTGATGAATTAATGCTTCAAATCTCACAAGGTATTGAAAACAGTGCAACCCCTGAAGAGGCACTAAAAGCCATTGCTTATTGTTATTATGATTTTGCACAGCAGCAACCTAATCGTTGGAAGTTGGTATTTCAACATAATATGAATGGTGAAGCCCTACCTGAATGGCAAGAAAACCGCATTAATCAAATGATGTCGATCCTTGAAAGAATGATCTTCACCATTAACAGTACGAAAACTCACGAAGATATCGTAGAAACAAGTCGAGTTATCTGGGCTGGTGTTCACGGCATAACCTTATTAAGTCTTGATGATCTACTTTTTTCAGCAACGCCGATTGATGGTCACAAACTTATTGATAATCTGCTGCTAAACTACATCAATCAATGGAAGCTTCATTAAGCGATATTCTTTGGTGAAAAGGACTTTTTATGGCAAAGCAAGCCAAACTACTCACACAGCGTCGATTCCTTCCCTACTTTCTCACTCAATCTCTAGGGGCTTTTAACGACAATATTTTTAAAAACACCCTATTATTGTTTGTTGCTTTTGCCAGTGTCGATTCTCTACCTATATCGTCTAATTTATTCATTAATTTGGCCGCAGGGTTATTCATTCTTCCTTTTTTTCTGTTTTCTGCTTTTGCTGGCGTACTGGCTGACAAGTATGAAAAATCGGCTTTTATACGCAAAGTTAAACTCGCTGAAATCATTATCATGCTCTTTGGGGCTATTGCCTTTGTTTTAAAAGACTTCACGCTATTACTTATTTTATTATTTTTAATGGGCACTCAATCCGCTTTTTTTGGTCCAGTAAAATACGCTTTACTCCCTCAGCAATTAAAAGAAGATGAGTTAGTTTCTGGTAATGCATTAGTTGAAACAGGCACTTTCTTAGCCATTCTATTTGGAACCATTGGCGCTGGCATTATTGCTTCTCAAGAGAATGCACAATACATTGCCGCTGGTGCAGTGCTTCTTTTCGCAGTACTTGGCTATTTATCTAGTCGTTTCATCCCTTATGCAAAAGCCATTGACCCAACACTTTCATTTCGCTGGCGACCAATTCAGCAAACACGAAATACTATTTCAATCGCCCAAAAAGACAGCTCTGTATTTTTAGCGATTATGGGGATCAGTTGGTTTTGGTTTTTAGGTGCAAGTTACTTAACTCAGTTTCCTAATTACACTCACCATTTTTTAAACGATAATGCAATTACTGTTAGTGTACTACTGGCGTTGTTCTCAGTTGGCATTGCAGTAGGTTCATTAGCCTGTGATGTATTATCTAAACACCGTGTTGAACTAGGCATTATTCCTCTTGGCAGCCTTGGTATTACTATTTTTGGTTTCAATCTTTTTTTAGCGACGCCGGCAAATCCAATACATACCACTGATTTTTTTGAAATCTTAACGCATCCAGATCTTTTCTCTGTTTTTGTTAATCTCTTTTTTCTAGGGGTTTCTGGAGGAATATTTATCGTTCCTTTATACACGTTAATCCAAAAACGACCTCAAGCAAAACATCGATCTCAGATCATCGCGGCCAATAATATTTATAACGCCATCTTTATGGTAACAAGTGCTATTCTTGGGATTATTTGCTTATCTGTCATAGAGTTAAGTATTCCTCAATTTTTCCTTCTTCTTGCGATATTAAATGGGATTGTCACCCTCTTTCTGTTTTTCCGTGTGCCTATTTTTATTATTCGCTTTGTTTTATGGGTCCTCACCCACACGGGATACCGAGTAAGCCATCAACATTTACATCATATTCCAGATGAAGGTGGCGCTTTGTTAGTATGTAATCACATCACTTACATGGATGCCTTTATTATCAGTGGTGCATGCCCTCGTCCTATTCGATTCGTGATGGAGGAGGAATACGCGGAATTACCTTTAATTAAATACTTTTTCAAATTAACGAAAGTTATTCCAATTAATGCCACTAAAAGTAGCTCAATTCGACGAGCATTTATGGAGGTTGAGAACGCATTAACAAATGGGGAGATTGTGTTGATTTTTCCAGAAGGCGTTTTAACTCGTGATGGTGAAATCGGTCCTTTCTTACGAGGTATGGATATCATTTTAAAACGCTCACCGGTGCCAGTCATTCCAATGGCGCTGCGAGGCTTATGGGGAAGTTTCTTTAGTCGCCATGGCGGTAAAGCAATATTAAAACGCCCTAGTCGCTGTTGGTCTAAAGTAGAAGTGGTAGCAGGAGAACCCGTACTACCACAAGATGCGACATCAAAACTGATGCGTGAAAAAGTAGCTCAATTACGCGGTGATTGGCAGTGAATCAACCCACTCTTTAACCAATTTACGTGAAATTTTAATGCCAGAAATAAGCAAATGTTCTGGCATGATCTCATAACTTATCGGTTGCTCAAATTTAGCCAATTTATCTTGAGTAAACTCGACTAACTTAGCAGGAATTTTGCCTGTGTTTGAAACAAGAACAGCAACAGGTCGTTGTCCATACTCCTCATCAGGTACATCGACAACAATCACATTATCGATCTCATGATGTGTCAGTAGCACTTGCTCTATTTTTTCAGGATGGATATTTTCGCCACCAGAAATAAACATGTTATCAGCGCGTCCGTGAATATGGAGCTCAGCATTAATCACAGAACCAAGATCCTTGGTCTCAAACCAACCATCTTCGTTCGCTATATCAATAATGCCTGAAGAGCGATAATAACCTAGAGTTAAACTCTCTCCTTTTACCCACACTTCGCCTTCTTCAATGCGTAATTCTCGATAAGGCAGAACATTCCCTACTCCCGGCTCACCATCTGCTCTTTTTGCTGTTACGGTTGAGCCCATTTCGGTCATACCATAACCGAGCCAACATTCGATGCCCTGTTTTTGCGCAGCTATTGTTAATTCGGTTGGAATAACACTACCACCAAGTAGAACACGTTTTAATGCAAGCTGAGATGTTTCACCACTATCTAAGATACGTTGCAGTTGAGTTGGAACTAACGACGCATGCGTAACACCAGCTAAATCACTCAGCAAGCCTTGCTCTGTTGGCATAACCAGCATTCCGCCAGAAAGTAACCAACGCCAAACAATAGCTAAGCCTGAAACATGAAACAAAGGCAGTGATACCAGCCAAGAATCACTAACATCAAAGTGTAACCAGCTTAATAAACCAGCGGCTGAGTGTAAGTGATTACTTGCACTGTGCGCGACAGCTTTAGGGTTTCCCGTTGAGCCTGATGTAAACGTTAATGTTGCTAAGCGAGTTGGTTGCCATGTAGCCGCTACTGCGCCATATTCTGCGTTTATCAGTTGCAAATGATGCCATGTGCCAGAGATGGTCTCTTGACCTTCACCAAACCAAATATGATTAGCAGCAATGCTAGTAACTAATTGGTGTAGCTGTTTGCTCGGTGTCTTTGGATTAATTGCGGCAAAGCGAGCTCCAATACGAACAGAGGCCAGCTGCAACCAAACTAATTCTATGCAGTTTTTAGCAATGCCAACAATAACATCATCACGCTTAACGCCTTGCTGAAGAAGACCATTAGCATAACGATTGATTTGTGTAGACACTTCACTCCATGTCCACACTTTATCGCCATCACGCAATGCAATGTCTAATTCTCGCTCTTCACTCCACTTAACCCAAGGCCAAGTCGTGAATGCTGGTGAGATCAGTTTTCCCATATCACCTCGAGATCAGCCAATTGTGCCACTGGTAATTCGCAATTAGGCCAAGAAGTATCTAGCTGCATTTTAAACAGATCGATAGTATCTAAACCCGGAATCGTTTCTGGTGTTTTCCAAGCAGCTAATCGTGCAAGTTGTGTTAATGCCAAACTTGATTCAATGCTTGAGCTAATCACCGCTTGCATGCCTAATTGATGTGCTTGTTCTATTAACGAAATACACTTTTCAACAGAACCCACTAATGTTGGCTTAATGACAATAGCTGTAACGCCTTCTTGAGCTTTAACAGTAAAACCATCATCACGTAGAGTTTCATCCCATGCGATTGCAATATCGGTGGCTTTAGAGAAAGCTAAACTTTCTTCTGGTGTAGCACATGGTTCTTCTAAGAATTCGATACGAGAACGAAATTGTGGATGTACGTAATTAGCAAATTGCTCTGCTTTCTTTGCTGTCCAGCCACGGTTAGCATCAAGACGTAAAGAGAGATCAGAAATCAGTTCTAAAAACATATTCACAACCATGCCATCACGAATAGGTTCGTATAAACCCACTTTGATTTTGGCAATTTTCTTACCGCTCATTTCATTAAGCTTAACAACCAAGTCATCAGGATCACCAGAGCACAAAGGTGCTGCTTGGTAATTACCTTCTTGTGGCAACTGTTTTTCAAGTTCTAACAAAGCCATGCTAAAGCCAAATGCAACCGATGGGCAGTTTGAATCAAGATCCAACTCTTCATTGTTTAACCATGATTGAGTTAATGAAATTAAATCTTCACGAGCTTGTTCTAGCGTTTCTTGGCTGAATTCAGGTAAAGGTGCTACCTCACCTCTTGCTGTATGTATTCCATCACTTAACTCAATGACCAATCCATCTCTTTGCTGAAGACGTTGTTCACGAAGAATTACTCCACTGTCCATAGGGAGTTGGTATTGATAGATCTTGGCTGTTTTCATCTCTTACTCCAACCAATAAAAGAAAAAAGAGACTCAAAGGAGCCTCTAATACTTAATTGAATCTGTAACAGCGAATTATGGGTTACGAGGGAACTTATCGAAGTCTGGACGACGTTTTTCGTTAAACGCGTTACGACCCTCTTGACCTTCTTCTGTCATGTAGAACATCATTGTTGCGTTACCCGCTAACTCTTGAAGACCTGCTTGGCCATCACAATCAGCATTTAACGCCGCTTTTAGACAACGTAATGCCATTGGGCTGTGTTGTAGTGTTTCACGACACCAACGAACCGTTTCTTTTTCTAGATCAGCAACAGGAACAACCGTGTTTACTAAACCCATATCCAACGCTTCTTGAGCATCGTAGAAACGGCAAAGGAACCAGATTTCACGAGCTTTCTTCTGACCAACGATACGAGCCATGTAAGAAGCACCCCAACCACCATCAAAAGAACCTACTTTAGGCCCTGTTTGACCAAACTGTGCATTTTCAGCAGCAATGGTTAAGTCACACATCATATGAAGAACGTGACCACCACCAACAGCGTAACCTGCTACTGCAGCAATCACAGGTTTTGGACAAGTACGGATTTGACGTTGGAAATCCAATACGTTTAAGTGGTGTGTACCGCTATCATCACGGTAACCGCCGTAATCGCCACGGATCTTCTGGTCGCCACCAGAACAGAATGCGTCTTCACCTAAACCAGTTAAAATGATCACACCTACTTTTTCATCGTAACGTGCATCCGCTAACGCATCGATCATCTCTTTTACTGTGCCCGGACGAAATGCGTTACGCACTTGTGGACGAGCAATCGTAATTTTTGCGATACCATCCGCTGATTTGTGGTACTGAATGTCTTCGTATTGCGCAGTGCAATCTGTCCAATCTACTGGAGCGTAAAGTTCTTCTTCTGAAATGCCAACAGTTCTTGCCATGGGATTTATGTCCATTGTTGTAAGAATGTATTAAGTACATGTGTAAAGCGTTCGGGCTGTTCCACATGAGCGTTATGCCCTGCCTGAGCAATGATTTGATACGTTAATTGACTTTGCTCAGCCAAGTGTTGAAATTTTTTATCTGCTTCACCGCAAATATAAAGAATTGGAATGGTGCTACGATGTAATGCATCAAGCAAATATGGTTGCTTAGCAAGTGACGTAGATCTCAACATCATTCCAATTGCAGGTCCAAGATTATCACTTCTCTTGGTTACTAAAACTTGTCTTTGCTCAGGGTTTAGTGAAGAAAACACCGCTTGTTGATACCAATTGTCTAAAACATCAACAATAGGTAGTTCTTCAAAGCGCTTTGCCCATTGAATATCATTTTCCAAGCGCAGCTGCTTTTCTTCTTCTGAAACTAAGCCAAAGTTTCCACCTTCAATACACAGTCCTTTTACCTTTATCGTAGAAGGCAAAGAATACATAGCATGAAGATACATCGCTAATCGCCCACCCAACGAGTACCCAACAAGGATAAAGGCCTGATATGGTGATTTTTCCAATTGTTCAACAATCAACTGGCAGCTCTGTTCAAATCCCTCATTGTGATCCAATAAGGTTGATTGACTGTTTCCATGTCCTGGAAGATCAATTAATAATACCGGATGCGTCTTTGCAACCTTTGCAGCGATGCTTGACCAATCTTTCGTTGATCCTAACAATCCATGTAAAAATACCACGCAAGGTTGAGTGGTATTTTTCATGGTTTCCAATTGATTAGAATAAAGCGGCATGCTGAATGGTCTGAAAAAGACGTGTTAGCTCTTCACCAGATTGACCTGCTGGTGTATTGATCTCAATTAAATGAATGCCCTTTTCTAAGCCATCGTTAATCATTGACATGGCACAGCTTAGAGTTTCTGGCCTATGGTAGGACAAACCAAACATCGCAGCAGCATGGCTGAACTCTAGCTGATGAGGCATACGATAGAAATCATCTTTCTTTTTCTCATTCACGGGTAATAAATCAAAAATACCACCGCCATCGTTATTCATCACCACAACAACCATAGGTTGCGTCGCTTGCTTTAATAACGCTAAAGAATTCAAATCATAAAGTAATGACGTATCCCCAACTAAAGCGAGTAACGGTTTATCATTAGCTAACTGAACCCCAACGGCTGTAGCTACTAAGCCATCAATACCTGAAGCGCCACGATTGGTGTATACATTTTTTTGATTAAGCTCACCAGTCATGTCCAATAGGCGTACTATCAAGCTGTTACCAACAAACCAATCGCAATCATTGGCTTTTTGGCCTACGGTAAGCGCAAAGCTTAATTCAGATAATGTTTCGCTATTGCACGCCATAGAACGAGCCAGCGCCAATGCATTCTGTGATGCCACTTTAAGAGATTCACTCCAATGAACAGATGGCGCATGGTCAAATACACAATCTCTATCAGCAAGGCTGTCTGCGTGTGTTTGGCACCAAGTTGAAATATCAGCACGATAACGAACATGTGCATGACAACTTTCGTTTAATAACTCACTATGAGAGTCGATTAAATAATAAGCCTGTTGGTAGTTTTTCAACCATGCACCCAAACGTTTTGATACTAATCGAGCACCAAATTGTAAAACGCACTCAACTTCGGATAACAACTCAAAACACGCACTATTTTGTAGCCACAAATCGTAATGTGCCCACTCTGAATAATAACCTGATTGTGGATCAGCCAATACTGGCCAACCAAGTTCTTTTGCTAACTGTGCTGCGCAATTTGCTTCTTCTAAAGAGACTTTACCGATAATAACAACCCCTTTCTTACGTGCCGTTTGCATCCAGTTAGGTGATAACGTTACATGAGAAAAGTAAGGTGTTTGTTGTATATAAGAAGAAGTATCCGCTTTCCAGTTCTGAATTGGTGCTAAATAATCAACAAGAAGGCTATCGTCTTTTTTGCCATAAAACGGCTCAGGGAAAGGGCAATTAATATGGATAGCGCCACCCTGCTCTTGTTGAACAAAGCACGCTTGATCAAGACGGCTTAATAACCACTGTGCCGGCACGTTTTGACTTGGAGAAGGCAATTGAAGCGAATGGCAAACGTGTGACGAAAAAATACCCTGCTGATTAATTGCTTGGTTCGCTCCACAATTAATCAATTCAACAGGACGATCTGCAGTAAGTAAGACGAGTTTTTCTTTGGTTAATCCTGATTCAGCAACTGATGGCAATAAATTAGCGACTGCAGTACCTGAAGTGACAATAACAGCAACAGGATCATTAGATGCTTTAGCAATACCTAAAGCTAAAAAGCCCAAGCCACGCTCATCAAAATGGGTATGGATGGATAAAAGAGCATGTTCAGAAGCGGCAAGAGTTAGTGGGGTTGAACGCGAGCCCGGAGCGATGCAAATATGCTTTACTCCATTTCGAACTAACTCCTCAATAATTAACTCAGCCCAAACTTGATTTAGCATTACTTGCTGCTCAGGTTGCATCATGCGACTTGCGACTCCGTGATATCTGAACTCACATTAGTATCAGATTCTAATAAGGTACATAAAGTAGAGGTTTTTCTATCTAACTCGTCCCATTCACTGCTTGGCTCAGAGCCCGGAACAATACCAGCACCTGCAAATAAGTGAAGTTTATTACCCATAACCAAAGCACTACGAATAGCAACACAAAATTCACTGCGTTGTTGACTCAAGAAGCCGACAGCACCGCTATACCAACCACGAGCAAAAGGTTCATTATCAATAATGAAATCCAAAGCCGACATACGAGGTAATCCAGCAATAGCTGCCGTTGGTTGTAAGTTATCAAGTAATTGAGAGTCACTGCATTCCGCATTAATTTCAGCAGAAATAGGACGTTTTAAATGCTGAACTTTGCGTAATTTCACCAATTCTGATGTATCAGCAACGTTCATTGAAATACTGAACTTAGATAAACGGTGAACAATATCGTCCACCACTAAACGGTTTTCATACTGATTTTTCTTATCCGAAATTAACCATGAAGCTAATTGGTTATCTTCTTCTTCGTCATGGCCACGCCCAATCGTACCAGCTAATGCTTCTGTTTTTAGAGCATAGCCATTACGTACATATAAACGCTCTGGTGTTGAACCAATAAAACAATGCTCGCTATCCAACGCCATCATAAAATGAAAACTGTGGCTATTTGACTGGCGACTTGCTTTTAAAAACTGAGCAGACGATAAATTCTGATCAAGCGTCAATGTCGTTTTACGAGCGAGTACCACTTTCTCAAACTGCTTATTTTCAATTGCAGTTAACGCTTTATTGACCATGTTTGACCAATCCGCTTTTTCAGGCGTATTGATACGTTGAGTTACTCGGCAATGTAATTCAGATAAATCATCAAACTCTTCTGTCATTTTGTTTAATGTAGAGAGCAAACGGGAATTATCTTCTGACAAATTCACCATAATATTCCACGATGAACCCAAACGCGTAATTTCTACTTGAGGAAGAAAAAAGAAAGATGACATACAGCGACGATTACGTTCAGTTCGACCATCAAAAGATCGACCACCCCAAATACGTTGCTGAGGAGCGAGAACTTTTTGAGCGGCACTAGGGTCGGTAAACGTCTTAACTTGACCCAATACTGCCACTTCTTCTTCACCGTCACGTGATTGCCAATAAAACTTAGGAAATACAGGTTGTGCTTCTAACCAATCAATTAGCTGCTCACCAATAGACCAATCCAGTTTTAAAGAAATTGTATGGGATGTTGTTGCCTGTGTAATTTGATGACGGATCGATTCAATGGCATCTTGAAAAGTGGACAAATTAACCTCTCTTGATCGTTTTCAGCCATCATGGCAACCGACTTGCACAAGCGGAATTGCTTGTTATTTCCTTGTATGAACTAGTGATTCTAGCAAAAGGTTTGTAAATAAAAAATAATTCACATCAATTGTATGTCTAAAAAATAAAACTCTTATCAAATTTTGCTTGTTTATGAAAATCTAAAACAAGAAAAGCAATACCTAAAAAATTCTTAAGTCACGCAAAAAAGACGATGAAATTAAAAGAAGAGAAATTATCTATTTTTAGATAGAAATATGGCAGAAGATGTTTTTACATGATTTTTTTCTAAAAATTGGTTCTCAGCCTATTAGAAATAGTGTAATTTGAATCTATATCGTTTTTATATCATCAGGGTTTCACCATGCAAAATATTGGAATGTCATCAAAACTTAGCAGTGTATGCTACGACATCCGTGGTCCAGTTCTTAAACATGCTAAGCGAATGGAAGAAGAAGGCCACAAAATTCTTAAGTTAAATATTGGGAATCCAGCCCCATTTGGCTTTGACGCCCCTGATGAAATCCTTGTTGATGTGATTAAAAATCTACCAACATCGCAAGGTTACTGTGATTCAAAAGGCATTTACTCAGCACGTAAAGCTGTTGTTCAACATTATCAACGTCGTGGTCTATTAGATTTGGACGTAGAAGATGTTTACATCGGTAATGGTGCGTCTGAGCTGATCGTTATGGCAATGCAAGCATTGTTAAATAATGGCGATGAGATGCTAGTTCCTGCTCCTGATTACCCATTATGGACAGCGGCAGTGTCACTTTCAGGTGGTAAACCTGTGCATTACATGTGTGATGAAGGGGCAGATTGGTACCCAGATTTAGACGACATTAAAAAGAAAATCACACCAAACACTAAAGGTATCGTGTTAATTAACCCGAATAACCCAACAGGTGCGGTATACAGTCGTGATTTCTTACTACAAGTTGTCGAAATTGCACGTCAAAACAACCTAATCATTTTTGCTGATGAAATTTATGACAAAGTACTTTATGACGGTGCAGTTCATACTACATTGGCAACATTAGCGCCTGATATCTTAACGGTAACATTCAACGGTCTATCTAAAGCGTATCGAGTATGTGGTTTCCGTGGTGGTTGGATGTTCTTAAACGGTCCTAAAGATCACGCTCAAGGCTACATTGCTGGTTTGGATATGCTTGCTTCAATGCGCTTATGTGCAAACGTACCTATGCAACATGCGATTCAAACAGCGTTAGGTGGTTATCAAAGCATTAATGAGCTTCTGCTTCCTGGCGGTCGTCTATTAGAGCAGCGTGATAAAGCGTATGACCTTATTACACAAATTCCTGGTGTAAGTTGTGTGAAACCAAAAGGCGCAATGTATCTGTTCCCTAAACTTGATCCTAAGATGTACAAGATTAAAGATGATCAGAAGTTTGTGCTGGATTTCTTAATCAAAGAGAAGGTTCTACTAGTTCAAGGAACTGGCTTTAACTGGCCAACACCTGATCACTTCCGTATCGTGACATTACCACGAGTTGATGATCTAGAAACTGCGATTGGTCGCCTAGAGCGCTTCCTACACACTTACAAACAATAAATTGTTCTTGTTATAAAAATTCAAAAGCCTGCTCACTTGCAGGCTTTTTTATACTCACTAATCTTCAGACCACACATCTCGAATTGCAGGCCACCCCCACCCCGTGATAGAAACACCTTTAAGTACATCTTGAAAACGTAAAGTCTGCTTATGATGAAAAAGAGGTAATATTTTATAATCACTAATCAGACTTGAAGAAACAGGCTCTAATTTACCTAAATAGTATGTTAATTCAGTTATATTCCTAATATTAATTAACTCTGATTGTAGCCATTCTTTCGTCTCTAATGAAAGACTTTGCTGCAAAATAGGATTGGATAATAACCAACGAAAGATCGATGTTGGGCGGTTATCATCTAAGTCTAGACTCGTTAAGATGACATCTTCAAGCAACGTCTTTTCTTTTGCTTTTCTATAAAACTCATCAAAAGAATAACTATTAATCTGACACTTTACGCCAAGCTGGCTTAATATCTCCATCATTGCACTGGCACATCGAAATAACGTTTGATGATCAAATACTGCTATAGACAATGTTTCAGGTAACTCTAGTTCTGTTGTTGGCGAGTTAAGTGTTTTCATCCAATGTTGAAGCAGATTATAGGCTGGGACTGCTTCTATTTTTTCTCCTGATTTAATCACTTCATCTTGTAACTTATTAGGAGATAAAATCTGACTTAAATATTTTCGTTGTAATAATGATAACCCTGAACTGTGATTAAATAACGCAAGTAAACATCCATCTTCAATTCTTGTTCTTACTTCGTTACTCCTCATTTTTTTATTATCTTGGCTCTTTTCGAGATAATGAGTACAAGTGACCTTTTGATCTAAATCGACTTGTCCACTCTTCATTGCAATTTTACCTAATGAATCCATTGCAACCTTCCATATCGTGACACTATCAACTAATGCACGACAACCATAATATCGCTCAAAAGCCTGTAGTTGTAATCGTGTATCTGAAAGAGAATCGACTTGAAAGAAACCACTGCCAATACTTGTTTTTGATGACGATAACTGAGAAACAGGTTGAATCGAGTAACGAGCATCAGCAAGTAAACCCGCAAAGCCTAAATCCGGTTGGTTTAACTTAAACTCAATACAATGTGTATTGGGAGCAGAAATAGTGGTGACGTGCTCTAATTCATCTTGATACTCTGGCAACTCTTTTAATTTTTGAAATAATTCAGCGACACATTCTGCAGTAATTATACTTCCATCATGAAAATACAATTGTGGTCGTAAATAGAAACGCCATCGATATGCTTGTTCATCATAAGTCCAATGGTGAGCTAATTGAGAGGACAGTTTTCCCGAAAAATCACATTCAGTTAAACAGCAATAAACCTGTCGTAAAAGAAAACGCTCACTATTTCTTAATGAACAATGTGGTAATAATGCAGAAAAAGAACGAGGATAAGTAAGCTGAATATGTAGTTCTCCTTCACGTCGAACCACACCTGAGGTATTTTGAAGTAACGCCCCAAATAAAGCATGATCATGATCTATCAAAGCTAATGCTTTTTCATACTTACCATTAGAGATCATGGTCTTAGCTAATTCTGATTTCAACTCATTGACGTGGTAATTTAAATAAAGAACAGAACGTTGATTTCGACCAACCTTTGGATGCCATTCTAACCACCCTAACTGGCTCATTTCTTTTAAAATAGTTCGGCAATGTCTTGCACTCGTGAAAACGAGATCTGCCACCTCATTTAAAGTAATTAAAACTTCCGTTCGAACACCTAATTCAACCATGCGAAAATAATAAGCAGCCAGTTTACCTTCAATCAAAACATCACCTCTTTTTTATTCTTACTTCCCCATTTAAATAAAATACACCTACAAATGGCAAATTTACAATTAAAAACCACAATAATAGGAACTAAATAATAAAATTCACTCTCTTTTTAGCTTCCCTATAATTTGAAATAATTTATTTACTCCATCACAACGACCTACAGTAGGCTTAGTATGAAATTATTATCAAACAAACATTCAACAGCACTAAAAGATTACTACCAGTCAAAATTGCTTATGACAAAAAATTGGATTGAAGTAGAGGCTATTTTGTATATGTCATCACTGCTAAACCTTCAAAAAGAAGAAATACACAGTGATGAATTAAGTAGGAAAAATAAGGAGATTCAGGATTAGACTAATGATTCAAAAATCTTCAACGCTCACGTACAAAGTGGTTCTGAACAATCGCACCAAGGAAGGTTTCGCTCTTCACAAACTTAAAGTTTAGCGGTTGTTCTAAACCAGCAAATAATGGTGAGCCTCCACCTAACAGCACAGGTATCGTGGTAATAATAAGCTCATCAATCAAGTCCTCTTTTAAAAAGTTTTGGATAGTCACTCCACCATCGATATACAGGTTTTTAAAACCTTTGGCATGAATCTCATTAAGAACCTCTTTCAACTCACCCTTAACTAAAAAGACCTTGTCTTCATACCCTTCAGGAACAGAGGTCATGGTATTACTCAGAACAAAAACCGGTTTTAAATAAGGCCACTCAACATCAAAACTTAATACCATATCCAAAGTATTACGTCCCATCACCATGGCATCAATACGATCAAAATGTTCAACAAAACCCATCGAATCTTGTTCTGGATTTGGAATTGCATGTAGCCAGTCAAGGCCTCCGTTTTTATCTGCAATATAACCATCTAAACTTGTTGCTATAAATACACTGTTTGACATGCAATACCTCGATTCTGATTCGTTAATAGTCTTTACTTGGCTTTGATTATTTCTTTCTATATAATTATTCTACACTGTAGAAATTAATATTAGTTTAACGAGGAATTTAAATGTCTGTCAAGGAGAAAAAAAGAGGAAGACCTAGTGGTTCGAATAAACAATTAAGCCAAAAATCCATAATGATAATGGCAAAAGAATTAATGAAATCAGAAGGAAAAATCCCAAGTATTCGCAAACTGGCCACGCATCTAAATGTTGATGCAATGGCTATCTACTATTACTTCAGCAATAAAAACGCGCTACTTGAAGCCATCACAGTGTCATTAATTGAAGAGATACATCAACCAAAAGAACAAACTGACTGGCAAGATGAATTACATCTGTTATGTGTAAGTTACCTACGCTTACTCAATACGTATACAGGACTACTTGAAACACTGCTGTCGATGACATCGCAAGGGCCAGCTGATATTTTTACCGAACGTTTTAGCATGATCATTGAGCCACTTGAACTCGATAATACAGCGAAAAAAATGCCTTGGATCTATTAGCTGATTACCTACATGGGTTTGCTCTCGCTTTACACTGTAACCCATCGCACGAATTAGATATTTCCGAATACATCAAAGGGCCGCTTAATTTTTATTGTCTTGCCCTTAAACATTCACACTAAACCAAACAGCCCTTAGGCGTCACATTAAAATGGCGCTTAAACTCACGACTAAATTGAGAAGTGCTGGTATATCCAACTAAATGAGCAGCGTCATTCACTCGTTTACCTTCTAACTGAATCAATTCTTTTGCTTTATTCAAACGTACTTTTTTTAAATACTGCAATGGCGACTCTAGCGTGATTTTCCTAAATGCAGAGTGAAAAGCAGAAACACTCATGTTGGCTTCTTCCGCCAAATTTTGCACAGTTAAGCTATTTGCATACGATTGATGCATCTTATTCATCGCTTTAGCAACACGAGCATACTGGCTATCATGATGCGCTAAATTAAATAATACGTGACCTTCTGGCCCAGTCAGCACTCGATACACAATCTCAGTTAATAATGCCTCTCCTAGCATTTTTGTATCTAGATCTGTATGTAATGCTGCCATTAATCGCTTACAGCTCTCCAACATATCATTCGCCATTTTTACGGATGTTAATCCAAAGCCATCTGAAGAGGTTTGTATAC
Source organism: Aliivibrio fischeri (assembly GCA_038993745.2). Classification (NCBI taxonomy): domain Bacteria; kingdom Pseudomonadati; phylum Pseudomonadota; class Gammaproteobacteria; order Vibrionales; family Vibrionaceae; genus Aliivibrio; species Aliivibrio fischeri. The sequence goes on from CP160629.1 coordinate 1,940,970, forward strand.
AAGGTTGAAACTTTGCTTCTTCTAGCTCATTAACTAAACGGTGTAACAAAGCGGAATCCACATCAATACTTAAACCTAACAGCGGATCTCCATTTTCTGGGAATGCTTCGCACTCTAATGGCATCGGCACGCCCACCACTAAATAATCATCAGGGCCATAATGAACCGGCTGATTACCTATATAAATATTCTTATGACCTTTACCAAGAACAATAATCCCTGACTGATAAACAAAAGGCTGACGTTGATTTCCTTTACTACTGCGATAAAACCACACGCCAGGAATAGCGGTTTCTTTAATACCTTCAAGATCATTAAATCCACAATGATCCGCATAACTTTGCATCAATTCGCCCAAAGACTTCATTCATTATCCTTTATCTGATTAAGATCACATCTATTCAATTCTATTTAAAAAAATACGCTTAATTGTAGAAATAGGCAATAAAAAAGCAGGAATTCGCCTTTATAGATCGCATACCTGCTACTAATATGCACTTATTGAAATAATAAGCTCTAGAAAATAGAGCATCCTTTTTGGAAGAAATGAGGTACAGCAATGAAATTCTCTTACGTTAACCCTACTCTAATCCATTTTGGCCAAGGTCAAATCGAAGCTATCGCAACATCTATTCCACAAGACCAAAAAGTGCTTGTCATTTATGGTGGCGGTTCTATTAAACACAATGGTGTTTACGATCAAGTTGTCGCTGCTTTATCCAATCATACATGGCTTGAGTTTTCGGGCGTAGAACCAAATCCAACAGTAGAAACATTAGATAAAGCGGTCACTATCGCTAAAGAAGAAAACGTAGATTACATTCTTGCTGTTGGTGGTGGCTCAGTTATTGATGGTTCAAAATATGTTGCAGCAGCAACCAAATATGACGGTAATGGTTGGGATATCTTAATTGGTAAACACACAGTGACCGAAGCCGTTCCACTTGGTGCAATCTTAACCTTGCCAGCAACAGGCTCTGAGTCTAACTCTGGTGCTGTAATTACTCAAAAATCAACACAAACCAAACTGCCTTTCATGGCTTCAGCAGTACAACCAAAATTTGCGGTTCTTGATCCTGATTCAATGAAGACATTACCAGAACGCCAATTAATTAACGGGATTGTTGATGCTTGGGTTCATACTTGTGAGCAATATTTAACTATGCCAACTGGTGCAATGGTACAGGATGGCTATGCCGAAACCCTACTACGCAACTTACTGACTCTCGGTGCTCAATACGATGACCGTGACAATAATGAGTGGCGCTCAAACCTGATGTGGACAGCTAACCAAGCGCTAAATGGCTTGATTGGTACAGGTGTTCCTCACGATTGGGCAACACATATGATTGGTCATGAGTTAACTGCGCTTTATAACGTAGATCACGCACGCTCTTTATCTATCGTTCAACCGTCTTTACTTCGTAATCAAATCGAAGCAAAACGAGCTAAATTAGAACAAATGGGTAAGAATGTATTTGGGCTTGTTTATACCGATGATTTAGCAGAACGTACTATCATTGAAATTGAAAACTTCTACCACAGCTTAAACTCTCCAACTGAATTAACCGAGCATGGTAATGATAAAGCATCTGCTATTGATGCTATTATCAAACAGCTTGAAGCTCATGGAATGGTTGCTTTAGGTGAACATCAAGCAATTACACCTGATGTATCACGTAAAATTCTTGAAGACGCTGTAAAATAACCATCTAAATACTGACTCAGAATGATATGTTCTGAGTCAGTATGATTTTACAAACTAACTTATTGTTGTTTAAAGAAATCGAAACCTGTTAAATGCTCAGCGAGTGCAGGCTCAGTAAGAACTTTATCCTGCTCAACATCGTATTTAATAAATCGAATACCATCTGATTGATAATCATCATATTGTTCACCATCAGGTCTCAACAAAATAAGAATCTTACCGTTTTCAAAATAATTTGAAGCCGCCGTAATGTCCCCTGCATAAGCTTCTAACGCTTTATTTCCCGTATCTTCCCATGTATCTGTTAATAAAATATGCCCATTTTCTGTCACAACCATACCAATATTGTCATCACTAGGATGATGGAACGCTGCAACAAACTTTTGATCTATATTTTTAAAAGTAACATCTGAAGAATATGGCGTTACAATAATCTCTTTATCTTGCTTTAAGTTATAAGTAAAAAAATGCATTTTATCTTGAGACTCAGAATAATAGCCCGCTGAAATAAAGTTTGCATCCTCACCCAGTTCTGGATAGTAATCAGAAATATTACGAGGACCGCTTAATAAACCATTTTCATCAGCGGTAATAAAGGTATCACCAGTGAGCTTTCCATAACCACTGCCTTCGTTATCATGCCACCCTGCCCCATTCACTGTTCTTGAAATACTTTCAGCTATATATCCCGGATCAGGTAAATCTTTATATTTACTTAATGGGTACCATTTGGGTACAACCGTTCCCCAGTCAAAGGCTTGTGCAAAATTAACATTCTCATCTTTTGGTACGATGGAATTAAATAAATTACCAGCAAACCAAGCACAGTTACCATATAGCGTATATTTACCTCCATTCCAATCTTTTCCTATACCTAAAAATAACTTAGCGATCTCTTTACTCTCAACATATAACGACTCTTCTTTGTCCGCTATATCCTGCTTTATTTGTTGGTAGTTTTTATCTTCAATATGAACGCATTTTTGAAAACTAAATTCTCGACTGGCTTGGTTGCCATCGCTACCAAATCCATATCCATCAAACTGAACTTTTCCTTCATCATCTTTATAAAAAAGATCCACCCATGTATGTCCAACAGCTCCAGAATCAGCCCACTGAACCATTCTTTCTAATAATTGAACGATATTGTCATCAGGGTAATCGTGTTGAAATTGTTGATAAGTTTCTAATAAAGGAATTCGATTAGCTTTTCGATTTATTCGAATACACACTTGAGGATAACCAATATTAGGATCTCCCTCTAAAGCAACACGGTGCCCATTTCGATATTCATCGGCAGTGGCAACATTAGAAAAAAGAGCAAGGGAAAGTATAGTTGATGCTGTAATAATGGTTCGATTCATAATTAATCCTTAATATTATTAAGTCGCATCATTAGCCTATTTAATTATTTTTCGAAGGTCATAGAGATAATATTCAAAATGCAAATAATTAAGCATTTATACCAATTTGATTAATTTTAAATAAAAAAAACCGCACCAATTAAATTGGTACGGTTTATTTTAATTCTATCAATAAAGATTATTTCTTCTTGCGTTCCCATTGTGTAATAAACGCAACAGAAGCAATAATAATAGCAGCACCTAACCATAAACGACCAGGTGGAACCCATCCAAATACCATCCAGCCTGCTAACACATTTAATGGCAATTTTGCATGATCAAAAGGCTGAACAAATGAAGCATCAGCAACTGAATACGCTTTTACAATTGCCCATTGCGCTAATGCTGTCATTACACCAGCACAAAACAGCAATAACCACACATTCATACCACTTGGGGTTTGCCATTCAGGTAGCGCTAATAAAATATTAAATGGCGTAATCAGAACCAATAAATACACAACCATGGTCGATGGTGAATCGTTTGACGACATTTTCTTCACCATTAACGAATAACAAGCCCAAAAGAAAGCCGCACCAACAGGCAATAATGTTGCCCATGTAAAGCTATCAGACCATGGCTCTAGAATAATCATTGCACCAACAAAACCAGCTAAAGTCGCAAACCAACGAGCCGCTCCTACTTTCTCTTTTAAAAATAGACCAGAACCTATGGTTGCAAATAATGGAGACGTCATCAAAAGAGCGATACCTTGCCAAATAGGAACAGGATAAGCAAGGGCCCACAGCCATAACTGAATGCCGATAACTGATAAGAATACACGCAGAGCATGCATACCAAAATGTTCAGTTCGAAGTGAATTACGAAGACCCAATGTTCGTAGGTAAGGTAAAATAACAACCAAAGCAATAGCGTATTGAACCAAAGCAACCATGGTCGATGGAAGACCAAAATTCATACTTACATATTGAGCAATACTGTTTACTATCGCAAAAGCAAGTCCTGCGGTAAGCATCCAAGAAGCGCCTTGAACCGGTTGATGTTGAGACATAAAGGGCAATTCACATTAAAAAAGGGAAGCAGATCATACGACTGTTCCCCTCATTTGCCAACTGCTAAACCACAACAAAAACCGACTAACTGGCCTATTTCATAAATTTTAAGCCTAATACTTTAAGCATTGACTTTTTATGCTTCAATAATAACCGTGCTCTTGGTAACCACGTTGGCGTTGATAACACGGTTTTAGCATGTGAAAACGTAATAAAACCTTCTATGCCATGATAGCTTCCCATACCAGAATCACCGATTCCACCAAATGGGGCGTCATCAGCAGCAACATGCATCATAGTATCGTTGATTGCCACACCACCACTGTGTGTATTTGCAATAATTTGTTTAATTAACAGCTTATCGGAAGACATCACATACAGAGCTAATGGTCTCGGTCTCTGCTTAATATAATCAAATGCTTCTTCAATGACCTCATAGCCAATGATGGGTAAAATTGGTCCAAATATCTCTTCTTGCATCACTAGCATATCGTCATTAACGTCAGTAAGCAGGTGTGGCAAAAACGAACGTCCTTCGGATTGAACATCACACTCTATCGAAGTGAGCGTCGCTCCTTTTTCTTTAGCATCCGTAAGATACGATTCTAAACGTTCATACTGAGCTTGATTAATAATATGGCTGTATTCTCGTTTTCCTTTTTTTTCAGGGAACGCCTGTGAAAATCGACGAACATACAAAGAGATAAACTTTTCGACCTTATTTTTAGGAATGAAGACATAATCAGGTGCTACGCATATTTGCCCTGCATTCATTGATTTTCCGAGCATAATGGCATCAACAGACGATGTTAAATCCGCATCATCAGCGATAATAACAGGTGATTTCCCGCCAAGTTCAAGCGTAATAGGCGTAAGATTTTTTGCTGCTGCACTTGCTACCAGTTTCCCCACTTGAGTTGAGCCCGTAAATAATAAGTGATTAAAAGGTAACTGAGAGAATTCAGCAGCCACATCAGCGGCGCCTTCAATGATGCATACATGCTCAGATAAATCGGAAAAGACTCGACGGAGTACTTGATTGGTTTCTGGCGTATATTCACTCAATTTCACCATCACTCTATTACCTGCTGCGATAGCTGTAACAATTGGCGCTATACTTAAATAGATTGGAAAATTCCAAGGAACAATAACGCCTATCACGCCTAAAGGTTGGTAAACGACTTGTAATCTTGATGGAGAAAGCAATAAACCAGCACTTCGTTTTTGGGGTTTTAACCACTTTGATAAACGTTTGGTCGTGTAATTAATATGCTGAATTGACGGCATTAAATCACAAATAGTGGAGTCAAAATGACTTCGATATCCATAATCTTTTTCTAATGCGCTCGTTATATTTTCTTTTTCAGATAATAAAGCCTGTTTTAATTGGCCAAGCAGCAACAATCGCTCATCTTTTGATGAATTCGGCGATGCTTGATACGCGTGTTTAAGCTGTTCAAATTGATCTAGCAAATTAGCAACACTACTCATATTGTTATTCCATTCAACAAAGTGGTTTTCATTATAACAATCCGTATACATGAACAAAATAATACAAATATAACTGTGTGTTCTTGCTCTATATTCTCTTATATATAAGCGAATTAATTCAGTAATATCTGCATAAATAATGTCGAGTTAATATCTAGAATTGCTATAAACCATTGATCTTTTTGTAGCAAGCCTGTAATGATATAGAGGTAGAAATAACTTCGAGAACAATAATAATGAATAAAACGAATGAAATTACTCTATCCCCTCACTGGGAAGATCGTATAAGCAACGAACAAAAGTTACGTCGTAATGATCAGCGCAGCGTTTTTCAACGAGATCGTGCTCGTATTCTTCACTCTGCCGCTTTTCGCCGCCTTCAAGCTAAAACTCAAGTGCACGGCCCAGGTAGTGCCAATGACTTTTATCGCACTCGATTAACCCATTCTCTTGAGGTCTCTCAAATAGGTACAGGGGTTGTCGCACAGTTAAAGCTTAGACAGCCTGAGTTTCGTGCCCTTTTAACCTCAACTAGCTTAATGGAAAGCATTTGTTTGGCTCATGATATTGGCCACCCACCTTTTGGTCATGGTGGCGAAATCGCTCTAAATTATATGATGCGTGATCATGGTGGTTTTGAAGGTAATGGGCAAACTCTACGAATTTTAAGCAAGTTAGAACCCTATACTGAGCATTTCGGTATGAACTTAGCCAGAAGAACCTTGTTAGGGGTTTTAAAATACCCTGCATTTCTTGATCAAGTTCATTCAACAGAACGCCCACAAGAAGTAACTAATGTTCGTCATTTAAAATCCATAGATTGGCATCCACCCAAAGGGGTTTATCGTGATGATGCTGATATTTTAAATTGGATTTTAAAACCGCTATCGGACGTCGATAAAGCGCTATTTTCTACTTTCCGTTTTCAACAAGACAGTCAAAATACGCACCGTAAAACTCGCTTTAAATCTATAGATTGTTCCATCATGGAACTCGCTGATGATATTGCTTATGGCGTTCATGACCTAGAAGATGCCATTGTGATGGGAATTGTTACTCGTAATCAGTGGCAAGAATCAGTAGCGAGTAAATTAGCAGAATGTGGTGATGAGTGGTTTGAAGCAAATATTGAAACCATCAGCGATAAACTATTTTCAGGCTTACAGTATCAACGTAAAGACGGCATCGGCAGTATCGTAAATGCGCTATTAACATCGATTACCATTAAACCGACCACCTTTAATGATGAAGCAGAGTTTGAATCTGAATTGCTGCGTTGGAATGCTTTTTTAAGTCCTTCTATGAGTTATGCCTTAGAAGTATTGAAAAAGTTTGTTGGGCAATTCGTAATTCACAACTCTGAAATGCAGCGTATTGAATATAAAGGCCAACAAATAGTCATGGAGATATTTGATGCTCTCAATTCAGATCCTGAACGCTTGTTACCAGAAAACGACAAAAGAGAATGGAGAGAAGCGAAAGAATCTGGTGCTAATGCACACCGTGTAATTGCTGATTATATCGCTGGCATGACCGATGGCTATGCTCAGCGTTTATATAATCAACTCTTTGTTCCGATTTAAGAATCAATACCACTTCATATAAGTATTAATATTTACTTGCTTGGATTGATATATTACAAGCTATGAACGGTAGTTCTTCTCAAATACACCTTCTGGCATTTGGCTAATATGAAACTCAATCATGTTATCAAATGCCGTTAAAATCGAATCAAATTTTTCAACATTATTTGACGCCACACAATCATTATCTAGCTGAGTTAAAATGTGGTATCCCGCTTCCGCTGTTGATAATGCATTGTCTTTTGGCGCTTTACGAACTCGATAATTACCAGATAAATCGGTGTTTAAATGCACCTTAGGTAAGGAATGCAAATTGGTGGATAACTGCCACATTTTATATGCTTTTTTCCACGTACCATCTAATAGAATAACGCGTTGTTTCTTTTGAAGAAGAGCTTTATCTGTACCAATAGCTTGGCTTTCATTATCTAAAAACAACACTTGATGATGATAGCTATCGTCAGCTAATAATTGGTTTAACTCAGAATGTTCTGAAAAATTCTCACCGATAAAAGTACGACAATTCGCCAAACTTAAAGATAAAATTTTCGCTGTTCCTAATGGGCGCTTAGCTTCTGTTGGATGCTGTAGTATGATTAATTCAATATCCGTGGTGATGGGTGTGATCCACTCACATATACAGGCTTTTTTTGTTTTTAAACATTGAAGACAAAATCGAATCACAAGGAACCTTTACTTGTTTAAATTATTACTTCCCATTCTAATTGGGCTTGGTATTGCTCAATTTAGTATGGTATCGGATATATTGGTATGGGATCGCTATCTGATAGAACATGGCGAGCTTTGGCGTATCGTAACAGGGAACTTTACCCATACGAATCTAGCACATTTAATAATGAATGCTGCTGCACTCGTCCTTTTTAGTTATATTTTTAAAGAGTTACTTACCCTTAAAAAATTATCGATTTTACTGTTTTCTATCAGTTTACTAACTGGACTAGCACTACTCTTTACGCCAATACAAGCTTATGTTGGACTCTCAGGCGTATTACACGGGCTGTTTGTTTGGGCTGCCATCGAAGACATAAAAAATAAACGTCAAACCGGATGGTTACTGCTGCTAGGTGTAATTGCTAAAATCAGTTGGGAGCACTATTTTGGAGCCAGTGCATCAACCATCTCATTAATAAATGCAAAAGTAGCAACAGAAGCGCATCTATTTGGAGTAATCGCAGGCGGACTACTCCAAATTCCAGCTCTATTTCTCAAAACTAATAAAGCTTCTGACGGCCTAAAATAGAGTGAGATAACGTTGTACCATCAACTAATTCTAATTCACCGCCCATTGGAACACCATGTGCTATTCGACTAGCAGGTACTTGGTGCTCTTGGCAAAGCTCAGCAATATAGTGTGCCGTTGCTTCCCCCTCAACCGTTGGGTTAGTTGCAAGAATAACTTCTTTGATATCACCACGATTCAAACGATGATCTAATAAATCTAAACCAATATCGCTTGGACCAATACCATCCAGTGGCGATAAATGTCCCATTAGTACAAAGTAACGCCCAGAAAACTGCCCTGTTGCTTCTACTGCAACAATATCTGCAGGACTTTCAACAATACACATTTCACCACTTGCTTGACGCTTTGGATTCAAACAAATAGCGCAGGTATCTTCCTCAGTAAATGTTCGACATTCCGAGCAATGACCAATCTCAGACATCGCTTGAGAAAGAGCATCAGCTAACTGCATTCCCCCTTGGCGATTACGTTGAAGCAAGTGAAAAGCCATTCGCTGAGCTGATTTTGGGCCAACGCCTGGTAGGCATCGTAATGATTCCATTAATTGTTCTAGTAAACCACTGGTTCGCATAGTTTCTTATATTCCTAAAAAGAAAAAGGCAGCCACTGAGCCGCCTAATTATTCCAAGACTAATAATGCGTTATTAATCTCAGCTTTATCATAAAGATAAATTAGAATGGCATTTTAAAGCCCGGTGGCATTTGCATTCCACCAGTTACACTTGCCATTTTTTCTTTTTGTGTTTCTTCAATGCGACGAGATGCATCATTGAACGCAGCTGCGATCAAATCTTCTAGCATTTCTTTTTCGTCTTCTTCCATTAGGCTTGGATCGATTTCAACACGACGAACACTATGAGAACCAGTGATAGTTACTTTAACTAGACCAGCACCTGACTCACCAGTTACTTCCATGTTTGCGATTTCTTCTTGCATCTTCTGCATGCGATCTTGCATTTGCTGGGCTTGCTTCATCAAGTTGCCCATGCCGCCTTTACCACCGAACATAATTATTCTCTCTTAAGTTTACTTCTTTGTTACTAAAAAAATGGGGGTTAAATTTTTGTTTTCAACCCACTCTAAATTTTAAATTAGATTGTATGAACGCTTATGTTAAATAGGTCTCACACTTTCTTGATCCATCTCTGCGCCAAATCGCTGAATAAAGAAATTGACGTGTGGATCTTGCTGCAAACTCTGATAAGCCGTTTGCAGTTTAGTTTGATACATTCGCTCACGCAGCTCTAAAGGTGTTGTTCCTTCGTCACTAATATCGATTGTTACCGTCACTTCTCGATTTAATGTTTGTGTTAGCGCTTGAGTGATCAGCTCATTGGCTTTGTCGCCATTTAAATGCGATTGCGCTGCTCGCAAATGTAACTTAACTTGGTTATCTTGCTCAACAAATGCTGAATTTAAAACAAGCTGCTGTACTAACTTTGGTAATGTTAATGACATTGCTAAAGCAGACCAAGTATCTTGTTTTGATGACTCTTCAACAAGCAATTTCACCATTTCAGGCGTTTTTTCATGCTCTAGCGCTTGTTTTAGTTTCGTTGGAGTAACATCACTCACCACTTTTTTCATTTCTGGTTGAGTTGATTTCCAGCGATACGGCTCTTCTGTTTTTTTCTCTTGTGTTGCGGAATTTCCAATTTGCGACACCTGAGCACGAGGCGCTAAATGTTGCTTTTCAGCAATACGCTCTAACACTGAACTCGTTTTTTTCTTATCGGATGCCGCACTAGCCTTTTTTGAGCCAGTACCTGTATTGGTCAAATTGTTTTTTGCACTACGCAATTGGTTACGAACACCTAATAGTCCACTTCGTGGGGCTGGCATCTCTTGCATAGGAGGCTGTGCTGAAGAAGAATGTTGAGGTGCTTGTGACGCAGATTCACCTGACGGCGTTCCCATAGGAGGCGCATCATACACTGGTGGCTGCTCAGTTTGCATTGGTGACACATTCGCTGGCGCATAACCTTGCTGTGTTTGCTGTGGCGTTGTAGGGCGTTGTTGAGACGCCATTGGTCTTTGTGCTTGAGGCGCAACATTAACAGGAGCTGAAGGGGCTTGTTGTACCCTTGGTGCCACATTTGTTGTTTGAGGCTCTGTTGATGGTACTGCAATTGGCTGTGCTTCTAATGCCTGAGCATGTACAGGGCGGAATGCGACCATTCTCAATAGCATCATCTCTGCACCAGTTCGCTCATTTGGAGCTAATGGCAAGTCCTTACGGCTTTGCAGTACAATTTGATAAAACAATTGCACTTCTTGAGGCGATAATTGTGTACTTAAAAGCTCAATACGTTCAGCATCTGGCTGTGTTTTATCTAGAGTTGCAGGCAACGCTTGATACATAGCTAATTTATGAAGCTGGTTAGCTAACTCTTTCGCTAATCTATCCCATTCAACACCAATATCAGCAAGATCATTTACGCAATTCATGAGTGTCTGCATATTCTTAGTGCTAATCGCTTCTAGAATACGAATTGCCTGATCGGTATCTAAGGTTCCGAGCATTGCCGATACAATTTCAGCCGTCACTGAACCGTTACCAAGCGCAATAGCTTGATCGGTTAAACTTAATGCATCACGCATACTACCATCAGCGGCATGAGCAATAAGCCCAAGAGCTCGAGCTTCTTTTGAGACTTCTTCTTTATCAAGAACAAAGTCTAGCTGCTCATGAATTTGGTCAACACTGATATGCTTAAGGTGAAACTGTAAACAGCGAGAAAGGATCGTTACAGGTAACTTCTGTGGATCCGTTGTTGCGAGTAAGAATTTTACGTATTCAGGCGGCTCTTCCAATGTCTTTAATAAAGCATTGAAACTGTGGCGAGATAACATATGAACTTCATCGATCAAATAAACCTTAAAGCGACCACGCGCAGGCTTGTATTGAACGTTATCTAATAGTTCACGTGTATCTTCCACTTTCGTTCTAGAAGCAGCATCGATTTCAAGTAAATCAACAAAACGTCCTTCGTCGATTTCTTTACATGTAGAACACACACCACACGGTGTTGATGTGATCCCTTCTTCACAGTTCAAACCTTTAGCAAATAAACGCGCAATCGTGGTTTTACCCACACCACGTGTTCCGCTAAATAGATAAGCGTGATGAAGTCGATTATGGTCAAGTGCGTTTTCCAACGCAGTAAGCACATGGGGTTGGCCAACAACATCTTTAAAATGATGTGGTCGCCACTTCCGTGCCAATACTTGATAGCTCATAGAATACAGCCCAAAATAAAATAGTTCTAAATCGTAGCACAGCAAAAAAATGAGATCTTCCTTGATAGAGAGATCTCACGTAATTAACTGTGTATATGAAGAATTAGTGACCAGCAAACTCACAAATGCTGTATACGTTTAGACCTAGGCCTTCTAAACGTGTTTCGCCACCAATTTCTGGAAGATTAATAACAAATGCGGCATGCTCAACTTCACCACCAAGTTGGCGGATCAGTTTTACCGTTGCTTCAATCGTTCCACCCGTTGCTAATAGATCATCAACAACAAGCACCTTGTCGCCTTCAACGATCGCATCAGTATGAATTTCTAATGTATCCGTACCGTATTCAAGATCATATGTTTGTGCGATTGTTGTACGAGGCAATTTACCTGGTTTACGAACAGGAACAAAGCCAACACCTAACTCTAATGCTAATGGCGCACCAAATAAGAAACCACGAGCTTCTGTACCAACGATTTTAGTAAAACCGCCTTGCTTATACTTTTCAACTAATGATTGAATTGTTGCTTGGTATGCTTTTGGGTCTTCCATTAGGCTTGTTACATCACGGAACATAATGCCAGCTTTAGGGTAATCAGGAATTGATTTAATACTGTTCTTAATCAGTGTTAGTGTTTCTGTAGACATTGTTATTTGACCTGCTTTGCCTCTATTCGGGCTTAAAAATAAATTAACCGGGCAATGGTATTCACTTTCTTATCCATGAGCAAGTATTACCAAACAAGGTGCGTAGTTGATCAAAGAGTTAATACAAATCTACTCCGAGGTAGGAATCCTTAAAAAACAGACCAAAAGGACAATAGCAAAACAAAATAGACCTATTTTTACCCATAAAAGTGGAGCAAGAGCAATTGAAATAACAAAACTTAGTATTATCAGAAAGAATGCTTTTTTCTTTATTGATTTTTTAATCGTTTTTTTCTCTTGCCATTCAACAATCGGAGGACCTAAAGATGGATGGGTGATCAACCAATGATTTACCCGAGGTGATGCCTTCATGAAGCATGCACTGGCTAATAATAAGAAAGGAGTTGTGGGTAAAAGAGGCAGAATAACACCGATTAAACCGATAATAAGCGATGTTAATCCAGCAACAAACCAAAATACTTTACGGGTAAAATGCAAATTAGCCTCTAAAGAATCAAAAAGTTAATTGAAGTGTAAACAACAATGACTTTAATCAATTCTAAAACGATGTCAATTCTAACTTAAAACTGCTGCATCCCACGTTATTTAATGAAAGGCTGTTCATACCTTCTTTCACTGAAAAACGATGAACCTGATTGGTTGAGGCATGAGTGGTTAATTGGTTATTTGCTCTTAAAACATTACGTTGATTATTACTTTCCCAGATAGCATCCAGACCCGCAGACAAAATAAATACCGCTTGCTCAGACAAATCCACATAGCCAAAAACACCAGACATTGCTTGGCTATTTTCCATTGTTCCCATGCCTTTTTCTATGGATGCCACCATTGCCGATATAGTATTTGTTGACATCTGCTGCTCTCGAATAAAATCATTAAAAAACGCTCTGATCAATAAACAAGAGATAACGCCATTTTCCCCACCGGAATGTGAATCAACAAGGTAGAAAAATAAACGTCCATCCAATAGCCATTCATAATCAAAGATTAAAGGCATACCATCCGTTGACTGCAATAAACGATAACTTAACTTCCAATTGGCATGTTGAGCCTCACTTTCAGGTAACAACTCAAACAGTAATTCTCGTCCTACGTTCGGCTCTTCTTGTAAGTATTCTAAATGCCAATGCAGTTCATCATTACAGCTTTTATCAAGCTCTGATGTTCTAAACCACTGACTAGAAAAATCTTGCATTCTTAACGAGCTTTCTTCACTTAGCTTTAATGCAGAAGAAAGCGATTTAATTAAAATCGAGACATCACTGATTGGTTTAACAAGAAAATCTTTTGCTCCTAAACGCAACACCTTAGCGACATCTTGCATGTCACCACTACCTGAAATAACAATGATTGGAAGCATTGGATATTCCAATACCGCTTCCTCTACAAATTCAATGCCATTTAATATTGGCATAGCTAAATCACACAACAATACATCAGGTAAAGAATGCTTAAGCATTTGTAAACCTTCAAGGCCGTTGTTCGCTTCTTTAACATTGCATGAATAAGCTTCTAAGACCGCTCTAATCATTGAGCGAAAGATTGGATCATCATCAACAATCAAAATATCTTTGTTTAACAATAAATCTTCTACAGGAGCGTTACCCTCTCCTTCCTTTTTTTTTGTTGCCTGCTCTACTGACATACTACTACCCTCTGCACGCACCCAAATTCAGTACCTATTATTTTTATTATCTAAAATAAATTTAGTTCGAGATCTAAGTGAGCACAAATAATTTTAGCTATCATTATTAATAAAATGCTAAATTAACCGTGAATTTGGACTTTTATTTATAGATTTTCATTTTAGTTGACTTATAACAACACCAACTCACGCATTTTTGTTACACTTTAGCGCTCTAAAAAACGGGAGAGTATCTTAATATAATGAAATTAGATGATTTGAATTTGTTTCGACAAGTGGTTGAAAATGGCAGCTACACTGCAGCTTCAAGAAAAACCCTAATTCCTGTTGCGACAATTACTCGTCGGATTCAAGCTTTAGAAGATTCTTTAGATATTCGCTTACTCAACCGCCATGCCAGAAAGTTATCTCTTACTGAAGCTGGCCAAAAGTTTTACGATGAATGCGCCCCTATTCTAGCAACGTTGGTAAATACCAGTGAATATCTAGGAGAAGAGTGTCGTGGTGCAGCTGGAAAACTTAAGATTGCAGCTCCTTCAAACTTAACTAAACGCATGATCCAACCAATTTTGAATAAGTTTATGCTGCTTTATCCAGACATTAGCATTAACTTAACCATGAGCAATCAACCTGAGCAACTTGATCCTACCGATTGGGACATTATTTTCCGTGTTGGTAAACAACGAGATTCATCTCTTATTGCTCGTCAAATTGGTTCTTTAGAAGACATTTTAGTTGCTAGCCCGAGTTATCTAGAAAAAAACTCAGAACCGACTCATGCGCAAGAATTGCATAAACACAGTTTATTAAAAGGTAATCCTTTAATGCGTTGGCGCTTAACCAATAAAGATGGTGAATCCGTCACGATTACTGACGCTGGGCGCTTTGAAGCAAGTGAACTTAACGTAATTCGCATGGCTTGTTCGAATGGATTGGGTATTACACTCATGCCAGATATTATGATCAGCCAATATCTAGAAGAAGGCTCACTTATTAGAGTATTAAGTGATTGGTCTGCAAACCCTCGTGATATTTATATGATCTATAATTACAAAGATCATCAACCAGAAAAAGTACGTTTATTTATCGATTTTGTAAGTAACCACATACCTGATTAATTTACTCTCTACAAAAAAGCCTGTGAAATCACAGGCTTTTTTATTAAGCAAGAAATTAAATCTCTTCGTTATAAATATCTAGACTTGCTACGTTTTGTGCTTCGTTGTCTTGTTTTGCATCATCATTACGTAGGCTTTCTAAGTACTCTAGGTAATTCTGGTCAACATCACCAGTAACATAATGTGCATTGAAAACAGAGGTTTCAAATTTCTCAATTTCTCTGTTACCGCAACCAACCGCATCAACTAAGTCTGAAAGGTCTTGGAAAATAAGAGCATCCGCACCAATCTCGTTGCAAATCTCATCAACTTCACGACCATGTGCAATCAGCTCATTTGCACTTGGCATATCGATACCATATACGTTAGGGAAACGAATCTCAGGAGCTGCTGACACCATATAAACGTTCTTAGCACCAGAATCACGAGCCATTTCAATGATCTGCTCTGAGGTTGTTCCACGCACAATGGAGTCATCAACTAATAAAACGTTTTTATCTTTAAATTCTGAACGAATAGCATTCAATTTACGACGAACTGATTTCTTACGCTCTTGTTGACCTGGCATGATAAAAGTACGGCCAACATAGCGGTTCTTAACAAAGCCTTGGCGATAAGGTTTATTGATAATCTGAGCGATTTCTAATGCGATATCACATGATGTTTCAGGAATGGGCAGTACAACATCAATATCTAAATGATCCCACTCACGCTTAATTTTCTCACCTAAACGCTTACCCATTTCAACTCGTGCACTGTATACCGAAATTTTATCAATAAACGAATCTGGACGAGCAAAATAAACAAATTCAAAAATACATGGATTTAACTTTGGTTCATGCGCACATTGTTGAGTATATAATCCCCCCTCAAATGGAGCATAAATAGCCTCACCCGGTGCGACATCACGAACAAAATCAAAGCCTACTGCATCTAAAGCTACAGACTCTGAAGCCACCATATATTCTGTGCGACCTTCAACTTCACGCTTACCTAAACATAATGGGCGAATGCCGTTTGGATCTCGAAAAGCCACCATACCATGGCCAATGATCATTGCCGTTACTGCATAAGCACCACGAATTTGTTCATGAACTTTCGCTACAGTTTTAAAGATATCATCGTTTGTTAGCGGGTAATTTTTTGATTCATCAAGGTGATGTGCAAAGATATTTAATAAAACTTCAGAATCAGAGGTTGTATTTACATGACGACGCTCTTGTTCAAATAACGTTTCACGTATTTCATTTGCATTGGTTAAATTACCATTATGCGCAAGAGTGATACCAAATGGAGAGTTTACATAGAAAGGTTGTGCTTCTGAGGCACTAGAACTACCTGCTGTAGGGTATCGAACATGTCCAATACCAACGTTACCTTGTAGGCGTTGCATGTGTTTTGTTTCAAACACATCCTTCACCAAACCGTTCGCCTTTCTCAGACGGAAACGATTGCTTTCTATGGTAATAATACCAGCAGCATCTTGGCCACGATGTTGTAGCACTGTTAAAGCGTCATAGATTGACTGGTTTACTGGTGTTGCGCCCACGATTCCAACAATACCGCACATGTCCTAGAGTCCTCAATTTGCTAAAAAACTGGCGCTATTTAGCGCCAGGAAGAAAACTTGATGTATCCTTTAAGTAATCGAAGAACCATTCAATTACTACCGAGAATTGCGGTATTAATTGTGATTGCTTCCACCACTCTGAATCTGATAAAGAAGTAAAGGCATCAATGAAGAATAGAACAGCGGCTATAATTAACACGCCTCTTAATCCCCCAAAAACAATACCTAAAATCCTATCTGTTCCCGACAACCCTGTTTTCTGTACTAATTGACCTACCACGTAGTTCACAACCGCACCAACAATTAAGGTTGCCACAAACAAAGCAGCTATCGCACTGCCATTTCTTATCATTTCATCATGTATGTTTGTGAAATAAACAGCTAGCTTTGGATAAAAGTTACTGGCAATAAAAAATGCACCAAACCAAATAACCAAAGACAACGCTTCTTTTACAAAACCTCTAATCAAACTGATTAAAGCTGACAGGCTAATAACGCCTAAAATGACAAAATCGATCCAAATCATAATTTATCTTTTCTCTGTTGCTGCGCATTTTAACAGAAAAATCCGCTACGCAAACGTTTTCTTATGGGTTTAGTGGTGTAAATTTAAGCAATTGACCATTTAAGCCAGTTATTTCTTTTAATTTTGGCAACAGCTTTTCAAGATCAGGTTTAGAAACATCTGGACCAACTGCAACTCGAACTAAATCACCTGGTTTCGGATCTTTAGGGAAAGTATGCGCTTGATAACCTTGTTTACGCAGTTTAAGAGCAAGATTTTTTGCGTTATCTGCGTTTCTAAATACACCTAATTGAATGATCCATGCACTTTTTGCATAATCAACTTTCGAAGGTTGCGGCTGTTTTTTCTCAACAATCGTTAACGTCTCTTTTTCAGGCTCTGCTGGTGACGATTTAATTGTAACTTCAACTGGCTCTCCAGGAAGTTCAGCATCAAAATCCACAGGTTCTTGGATTTCGAATTGCTCTACATCTTTAGAAAGTTCAGGCTTAATTGGAATACTTGCAAACTCTTCTTGATAATGTTTCTTCTTACCATCAAATACATCAGGTAAAACAATTACCCCAATAGCAACCAATATTATGGTTCCGACTAAACGTCGTTGAAATGGACTAGACACTCATGTTCCTCATGCTTCTTTTTTCCAATAATCCCATACTTCACCGACAGTGTGGAATGATCCGAAGACTAAAATTAAATCATCATTTTCAGCCTGCTGTAATGCTACTTTAAAAGCATCAACAGGTGATGAATATTCTGTTATTTCTTTTGATAAAACAGCAGTTAACTCACTTGCGTTAGCCGCTCTTGGACCTGATAACGATGCAGGATACCAAACATCAATCACTCCCGTGAACTCACTCAGGGTCGATTTAATGTCTTTATCATGCAACATACCTACTACCGCATGTATTTTCTTATTTGGGAAACGCTGTCTTACTTGCTGTACAAGATAGTGCGCTGAATGTGGGTTATGCGCAACATCAAGAATAATCGTAGGCTCAAGTTCAGAGTTACCACGAGTTAATCGCTGCATTCTTCCTGGTAACGTTGCTAATGTTAGGCCTTCAACAATATTAACATCACTCAATTCTAATCCAGAAGCCCCTAATGCCATAATCGCTGTTGCTGCATTAGCTAATGGTAGATTTGGTAATGGTAAATTATCTAAATCAAATGCTCCACTCTTCCATGACCATGTTTGAGTTTCTGCATCGACTTTATAATCAAATTGATAACCAACTTGATATAATTCAGCATTAATATCATCAGCATGAGCAGCGACACTTGAAGGAGGATTAGGTTGACCACAAATAGCTGGTTTTTCTGAACGGAAAATGCCAGCCTTTTCAAAACCAATCACTTCAATATCGTCACCCAACCAATCAACGTGATCAACGGCTAGGCTTGTAATAATTGATACATCATGATCAACAACATTAGTTGCATCTAAGCGTCCACCAAGACCAACTTCAAGTAAAACCACGTCAACTTGATGCGCTTTAAAAGCCCAAAGAGCTGAAAGAGTTCCAAATTCGAAAAGGCTAAGTGAAATATCTTTACGCCACGCTTCAATTGCAGCAAAAGATTGAGTGATAAGAGAATCAGATAAATCGTTACCATTAATACGAATACGTTCATTGTAACGAATAAGGTGGGGAGAACTATAGACACCAACGCGGTAGCCGGCATTAATTAAAATAGATTCCATTAATGCACACGTTGAGCCTTTACCGTTTGTTCCTGCAACAGTAATTACCGTAGGTGCTGGTTTAGTTAATTTTGCTCGTTGTGCAACACGCTGAACACGGTCTAAACCCAAATCTATTGCACTAGTATGAATGCTTTCTAAATAACGAAGCCACACCGATAAATCAGATGTGGCTTTCGGAGAATCAAATGTTGTCATAATTCAACTACTTCACTAACGAATATAGTGACAGTATATATGACTTAGGTTGCTGTTTTAAAGTAAGAACTAACAACCTTGGTCCCATTTGATTTAATTCTTAGTGTGAACCATCAACAGGAACAACTAATGGTGACTCTTGATTCGTCATTTTAGCCATTAACCCACCGATACGTTGACGCATTTCACGACGGTCAACAATCATGTCAATCGCACCATGCTCAAGCAAGAATTCACTACGTTGGAAACCTTCAGGAAGATCTTCACGCACAGTTTGCTCAATAACACGACGACCAGCAAAGCCGATTAACGCTTTTGGTTCACCGATATTGATATCACCTAGCATTGCTAAACTTGCTGATACACCACCCATTGTTGGGTCAGTTAGTACAGAGAAAAATGGTAGGCCTTTACGAGACAAACGAGCTAGAGCTGCACTTGTTTTTGCCATTTGCATTAGAGACATAAGCGCCTCTTGCATACGTGCACCACCACTTGCAGAGAAACATACAAGAGGACAATTATTTTCAATTGCTGCATCTACCGCTTTAACAAAGCGAGCGCCAACAACAGAACCCATTGAACCACCATAAATGAGAATTCAAATGCACATGCAACAACCGGTAATTCTAATAGAGTACCTTTCATTACCACTAGAGCATCTGTTTCTTCACTTGATTTTTGTGCAGCAGAGATACGATCTTTATAACGTTTTGAATCTTTAAACTTTAAAACATCTTTTGGTTCTAATTCAGCACCAATTTCAACACGACCTTCTGCATCTAAGAATGTTTCAAGACGCTTACGAGCTTTCATTCGCATATGGTGGTCACATTTTGGACACACTTCTAGGTTACGCTCTAATTCTGCAGAATAAAGAACTTGTTCACATGACGTACATTTCGTCCAAACCCCTTCAGGGATCGATGCTTTACGTGAACTAACAATATTGCTTGTATTAAAAATCTTTTCAAGCCAACTCATGGACGACCTTTCTATTAGTGATCTCTCGCACCATCGCAAGAGAATAAAATTCAATTAAATAGATTAAACCATAAATATCCGCCAGTGTAGATAAAAAACTGGTTGTACCTATTTTCAATATTGAATCCATCTCTACTTTTCGTAGTGATAAATCAATCATTATCCAGAAATAAAGGACCTAGTGGTACTCGCGGTAATTCCCATTCTAGCGGGTAATCTACATCCACAAGATACAAACCTTCGGCTTTAGCCGTAGCTCCAGCCAATTTTCGGTCTTTAGCTTCTAATAACCATTTAATCCATTCTGGTTTTTGCTTTCCTTTGCCTACTTCGATTAAGCTGCCGGTAATATTACGCACCATATGGTGAACAAAAGCGTTTGCTTTAATATCAATAACAATAAAATCACCATGACGAGTGACTTTTAAGTGCGTTAAGTTGCGCCATGGTGAACGTGATTGACAGTGAACGGCACGAAATGACGTAAAATCATTTTCGCCTAATAAATATTGACCAGCTTCATGCATTAAATTCGCATCTAACGCATCATGATAATGGCTTACACCATGCCCTAAAATTGCAGGACGTAAACGGTTATTATAGATGATATAGCGATAACGACGAGCTGTAGCGGTAAAACGAGCATGAAAATCCTCATTTACCTCTTTGGCCCAACGAACGGCGATGTTCTTTGGTAAGTTCGCATTCGCCCCCATCATCCACGCTGCTAATTTGCGAGAACTTGTTGTATCAAAGTGCACGACTTGTCCTGTACCGTGAACACCAGCATCCGTTCGACCTGCACAATGAACTTCAATAGGCTCATTAGCAACAATCGTTAATGCTTTTTCCAGTTCTTCTTGGACACTGTTTACATCTCTTTGACGTTGCCAACCGTAATATTCGGCACCATCATATTCAATACATAGAGCTATTCGCATGATTTCTTTTCTTTTAATTCAATTAGACATCATTATAAAAAAAGGCGGAGCTCACTGCCACCGCCTTTTTAATATTGTTTCTTAAGTTAGCCGATTTGTTTCATTAATTTTTCAGCTTCGATTTTTAAGGAAACATCATCACTACGAAGAACGTCCTCAAGCAACTCTAAAGCGCCTTTATCATCAGACATTTCAATGTATGCTTTTGCTAAATCTAGTTTACTTTGAGCATCGCTGTTTACATCAACATCATGTTCCGCAACGTTGCCTAGCATGTCTGGAAATTCATCCAAACCTACATCTAGATTTAAATCTTCTTCTTCAAAGTCATTTTTATCACCCTTTTCAGTTTCAGCAATCAATGCTTCAATACTTAAAAAACGATTCTCGCCATGAGGGTCATTTTCAACATTAGGTTGCTCTGACCAATCTTCATCTTCAAGAGCTGATTCTGTATTAGAGTGCCCATCAAGACTGAAACCACTCCAATCACTACCACCATCCTCAAGCATACTGTCGATATCTAAGCCAGCGCTATCTAGATGAGTTAATGCTTCTTTCTCTTCATCAGATACTTGCGAAGTAAAATTAAACTCTTCACGAGATGGAGCGATTTCTGTTTCTTCCTCAGTTGAATCAAGGTTAAACGCAGAATCATCGATTTCATTGTCATCATCACCTAGAGCCGCTAATGCATCTTCAATAGATAATCCATCAAACTTTGTATCTTGCTCTTCTTCGTCGCTATCTAAATCCAATTCAGATACAGAACTTTTTCTTCACTCTTTTGGCTAAAGTCCGTTGCGTTTTGTTCTACAAAATCATCTAGAGAGAAATCATTATCATCTTCATCGTCAGTTAATTCTGTAAGTTCAACTGGATCTTCCTCTAAATCAAGCAGGCTTTCATCATCAGCTAGCAGTGAATCAAGATCATCTTCATCAAGCGTAGCTTCTTCAAGAACTTCTGTATTTTCAACGTCAGATGCCACTGCTTCTTCAACAGTATCTTCTGCGGTTACTTCAGATTCTGTTGGCTCTGCAAGTTCAGAAACTTCCGTCTCTTCTGCTTCTGACTCAAGCTCTTCATCAAATGAGAATTCGTCTTCACTGTTTTCATTTAGCGCTTCAAGATCAACTGACTCTTCGTCTAAATCAAGTAGGCTTTCATCACCAGCTAATAGCGAATCAAGCGTTGCTTCATCAAGATCGTCTTCTTCAAGAGCTTCTGTGCTTTCAACTTCAGGAGTTACTGTTTCTTCAGTAACATCTTCTGCCATCACTTCAGGTTCTGTTGGCTCTGCAAGTTCAGAAACGTCTGTTTCTTCTATTTCAGGCTCAAGTTCTTCGTCGAATGAGAATGCATCTTCACTTTCTTCATTCAGCGCTTCATCTTCATTTAATGCGTCAAGATCAGCAGACTCTTCGTCTAAATCAAGTAGGCTTTCATCACCAGCTAATAGCGAATCAAGCGTTGCTTCATCAAGATCGTCTTCTTCAAGAGCTTCTGTGCTTTCAACTTCAGGAGTTACTGTTTCTTCAGTAACATCTTCTGCCATCACTTCAGGTTCTGTTGGCTCTGCAAGTTCAGAAACTTCTGTTTCTTCTATTTCAGGCTCAAGTTCTTCGTCAAATGAGAATGCATCTTCACTTTCTTCATTCAGCGCTTCATCTTCATTTAATGCTTCAAGATCAGCAGACTCTTCCTCTAAATCAAGCAAGCTTTCATCATCACCTAGCAGTGAATCAAGATCGTCTTCTTCAAACTCTTTTAAAATGTCAGATTCAGAAACAGGTTCAACTGATTCCTCTTCCTGCATTTGAGTCTCTGTTGATTCTAATAAATCAGTTTCAGATGTAATTTCATCCTCTTCTGAATCTAGCTCAGAAACGTGCTCATTTTCTGGCTCTGATTCAAACAAAGGAATGTCATCTTCGTCTTCTTCATCATCTTCAATTAACCAATCTTCATCTCTAGGGGTGTCTTCAGAAAGCGCTTCTGATGCTGCTACACCGTCAACTTCAGCATCAACGCCAGTCTTTCCCAGAGTTTCATTTTCCTCATCAGCATCATCACCAATAAGTTCATCTAAAAGAGCTGTACTGTCTTCATCTAACTCAAAGTTATCGTTCTTTTCATCATCATCAGCTAATAACTCATCAAGTAGAGCTGTGCTATCTTCTTCTAATGTGATGTCATCTTCATCATCAAGTTCTTCATCATCTAGCAGCTCATCAAGTAAAGCCGTGCTATCAGCATCAATATCTAGATCATCGTCTTGCTCTTCATCAGATTCATCAATTAACTCATCTAATAAAGCAGTGCTGTTATCTTCTAAATCAAACTCGTCTTCTGTTTCATCATCTGACTCATCTAATAGTTCATCAAGTAATGCCGTACTTTCATCTTCAGAATCTAAATCAAGCTCATCTTCAAGATCTGATTCTTTTTCTGATTCTTCGTCTGCCATACCAGAAAGTAATTCATCAAAATCCAATTCATCTTCAAGTGAATCTGTTTTTGCTTCTACTTCTTCTGTTTCTGGTACAAGCTTAGTCTCTTCATTTTCATCAAGATCCCACCCTTGATCTAGAACGGATTCGTCTTCATCTTCATCGTCAACTGAAGCGAATAGATCATCTAGCATCGATTGATCAAGTTCACCACCTTCCAGCTCTTCAGTTTCTTCAAGTTCTGGAATTGATGATGCTTTTTCTGAATCTGAATCATCAATTAACGATAAGTCAAAATCATCATCTTCTGCTTCTAAATCACTTTCTGAGAATAGGTCACTATCAAAGTCATTCAGTGCTTTTTCCATCTCTTCAAGACCAAGCGCTTTCTCTTCTGCACCTACGGTCAAAGCACTTGATGACATATCTAAATCATCATCAAGATCATCTAATCCGCCAAGTTCTAAATCAAGTTCACTCTCATCTTCTAAACTCAGAGAATCCAAATCAGAATCTGATTCTAACTCAGCAAATGGGTCTTCATCTGTATTGTCGTTATCTGTTTCAAACTCAGCAAATAGGTCATCATTTGAATCTGACTGTTCATCAAAAATGAATTCATCATTATTTAAATCGCTAAGAATATCATCATCGTCATCTAAGCTAATTTCAGGGATATCATCATCCATTTTGAAATTATCTTCAGGCATAACTAGTGGTGCTGGTTGTTGCTCTGCTTGAGCTTCGCCTTCACCTTCTTCTTCCTCTTTTTTACGACGGAATAAGAAGAATGCAATCAAGCCAGCAATAAGAGCTCCTGGGATTAATGCCAAAGAGGCAATTAAACCTGGGCTAGATGCCAACTTATCCATCGCTGTCGGTTCAACTTTTTTCTCAGCGGCTGCAAGTTGTTTTTGTTCATTAATGAATTTTTCTACTTCATTACGAATACGGTCTTCATCACCAAGTTCACTCTTTAAATTATCAACTTCATTTTGAACTTGTGCTAATCGCACTCGTAATTGGTGATTGTTTTCTTGAAGTGCGGTGAACTCTTGCTCAGTGGTATCTAATTCTGACTTTAGAGCAACCACAGTAGAGTTTTGCTCAGCAACTGGCGCAACTGATTTAACCACTTCTTTTTTAACTGGTTTTTTCTCTTGAACCTTAGCTTCAGTCTTAACTGGAGTTACCGCAGGTTTTGGTGTAGGTGCTGGTTTTTCAGTCTTAACAGTTCTTTTAACTTGAGCTTCAGACGCTTTTTGAGCTGCTAGTTTTTTATTATGCGCAAGCAATAACTGTTTTGCATCATCAGTATTTTCACGTCGAACTTGCTCTAGTGTCGGTAAACGTAATCGGCTATTTGGCTCTAACCCATGAATGTTGTTATTTTCAAATGCTTGTGGGTTCAAACGATAAATAGCGAGCAGCGTTTGCTGCACAGATGTTGTATTTGATGGATTTACACGGCTAGCAATTGACCATAATGTTTCGTCTTCTCTAGTCGGCCCATAAATTTTAGTTGATGCTTTTGCTTGTGGTGCTTTTTCAGCGGGTACTGATTTAGTATATACCTTAGCTGGCTGTGGTTCAGTTACAACCTGTGAGCTAACGGTTTGGTCCTTACCTTCAGGACCAACGATTTGAATAGTGCTAGCCTGCGCTTGTGAGCACTGTGCGGCAACGAATAACGCTAAAGGTGTCAGCGTTTTAAATATTTTTTGTGATGCGTCAGACACTAGAGATGCCTCTTAATAAAATGAAAAATCAATACCTGTGTAACTATATCGGATAATAATAAAAAAACTGTAGTTTTTAAGCAAAAACTGTGTGCTTTATGGAAGAAAAAAGCCTTAGTTTTCACTAAGGCTTTTAATTTAAAGTAAATAACGCTCTTTATTTTATAAAAAACAAGTTAACGCATTATTATTAGTAGTAATCACGGATTAACACTTCAGCAATTTGAACTGCGTTTGTTGCAGCGCCTTTACGTACATTATCCGCAACTACCCACATATTTAAGCCCATTGAATGGCTAATATCTTCACGAATACGAGCCACCATTACGTGGTCTTTACCCGTAGCGTCGCTTACTTGTGTTGGGTAATCATTACCGTGGAAGACTTCGATACCATCAGTTTCTTCAAGTAGACGTGTTGCTTCTGCAGCATCGATTGGGGCACGAGTTTCAATATGAACGGCTTCTGCGTGACCGTAGAATACTGGTACACGTACACATGTTGGGTTTACTGTAATCGTATCATCAGCAAAGATTTTTTGCGTTTCCCACACCATTTTCATTTCTTCTTTGGTGTAGCCGTTATCCATAAACTCATCAATGTGAGGTAAACAGTTAAACGCAATTTGCTTATCGTAAGCTTTGTTCTCTGCTGGTAAGCCATTTAGTAATTTAGCTGTTTGACCCGCTAGCTCATCAATACCCGCTTTACCTGAACCAGACACTGATTGGTATGTTGATACGTTGATACGTTCAATACCTACGGCATCGTGAATCGGTTTTAAAGCAACTAGCATTTGAATCGTTGAACAGTTAGGGTTCGCAATGATATTACGATTACGGAAATCAGCTAACGCTTCAGGGTTTACTTCAGGAATCACCAATGGAATATCGTGATCGTAACGGAAGTGTGATGTGTTATCGATAACAACGACACCTGAATCCGCTGCGATTGGCGCCCATTTAGCGGATAATTCACCACCTGCTGAAAATAAACCAATTTGTACTTGGCTCCAATCAAACTCTTCTACGTTCTCAACGGTTAATGTTTTACCATTAAAACGAACTGTTTTACCTTCACTGCGCTCTGACGCTAAAAGGTATAAATTGCGAACCGGAAAGTTACGATCTTGTAATACTTCTACGATTGCTTCGCCAACGGCACCAGTTGCGCCAAGAATGGCAACATCAAATTCTTGAGTCATTAGACTTCCTCGATTGTAAATCCAAGTTGTTGTAACGGAGTAAGATCACAGCATTGAGTCCCTGTGATCGTGATAGCACTGTACTCTCTTCTATCCCAATAGTCTTTGCGCATTTTATCAAATGCTCCGACGGTTGCGATTTCTTTTCGAAATACGGCATCATCTTTTCGCACATCATAGACTAACTGAATCAAATTGTGCAGTGTTGAATGATCCCATTGTTGATTTAATGTCACATTCGGAATGGGTGCTATCGGTAATAATGTTTGAGGGTCAGCTCTTTCACTGCGCTTTAAAAACTCACAATAAAAGTTAAATATCATTGTGGTTCCACGAGCCTTTCCTTCTAATCCATATCCTGCAATATGCGGAGTAGCAAAAGAAAGTAATGGCAATAATTCCATATCAACGTCTGGTTCAAACTCAAAAACATCCAGTACCGCTTTAAAGCCGTCTTGTTTTAGCAAACGTTGTTTTAAGGCTTGATTATCTACCACAGGGCCACGGGCAGCATTAATTAATATTTGGTCATTACGTAATTTTGATAATGTCTTTTGCCCAATGAGATGGTGCGTAGGATATTCACCATCACGAGTAATCGGTGTATGAAGAGTGATTACATCTGATTTTTCCAATAATTCATCTAATGCTACAAATGAGCGAGAGTCGCCCTCTTGCTCTTTAATTGGGTCATTCAAAAGATAAGAAATATTCAAAGCATCTAAACATTGAGCTAAATAAGACCCAACCTGCCCAGCACCAACAATACCAAAGGTTTTATCGAAAATAGAAAAACCATGTTGTTGAGCTAATACCATTAAACAGCTTAGTACATACTCTGCCACCCTACTTTGTTACAACCCGGAGCCGCGGTAAAAAAGATGCCTTTCTCTTTCAACAATGCTTGATCAACATGATCCATACCCGCTGTTGCCGTACCAACAAATTTAAGTTTATTGGCTTTTTCAATCAATTCAGCATTCACTTTCGTTACTGAACGAATCATTAATGCATCAACATCAATCAGATCGTCAGCGGTTAATGTTCTGCCTGATTTAGCAATAACTTCGCCTAATCCACTAAACAGTTCAGCAGCATAAGGCATATTTTCATCAATCAGTATTTTCATCTCTTACTCATCTATCCTTTTGACTTATGGCTTGAGTTTATACCAATGTAACTAATTAATGGAATTGGTATCATCACTTCCATAACAGAAAATAGGTATAAAAAACCCAGTCAATTTAAGTGACTGGGTTTTTACTATTTGTTTTCAGTGATGACGCTATTACGCTTCGTATTTCTTAATAACTAGCGTTGCGTTTGTACCACCAAAACCGAAGCTGTTTGACATTACTGTGTTCAGTGCTTGATCACGTTTTTCAGTTACGATATCAAGACCTTCAGCTGCTGGATCTAGCGTTTCAACGTTGATGCTTGGTGCAATGAAACCGTGCTCTAACATTAATGTTGAGTAAATAGCTTCATGAACACCAGCCGCGCCTAGTGCGTGACCTGTCATTGCTTTAGTTGCAGAAATTGCAGGGCTGTTAGCACCAAATACTTCTTGGATTGCACCTAGCTCTTTTGCATCACCTACAGGTGTTGATGTGCCGTGAGTGTTCACGTAATCAACGCTGTCTACGTTTTGCATTGCCATTTTCATACAACGAACTGCACCTTCGCCTGATGGAGCTACCATGTCGTAACCATCAGATGTTGCACCATAACCTACGATTTCACCGTAAATTTTAGCGCCACGAGCAAGTGCGTGCTCAAGTTCTTCGATAACTAGCATACCGCCACCACCAGAAATTACGAAACCATCGCGGTCTGCATCATAAGTACGTGATGCTTTTTCTGGAGTATCGTTATACTTAGATGATAATGCTCCCATTGCATCAAACATCATAGTAAGAGACCAATCTAGCTCTTCACCACCACCAGCAAACATTACGTCTTGTTTACCTAGTTGGATAAGCTCTACTGCGTGGCCAATACAGTGTGCAGATGTTGCACAAGCTGAACTCATTGAGTAGTTCACGCCTTTAATTTTAAACGGTGTTGCAAGACATGCAGAAACCGTTGACGCCATTGTACGTGGAACCATGTAAGGACCAACACGCTTAACGCCTTTCTCACGCAAGATATCAACTGCGTTTACTTGGTTTAGTGATGATGCACCACCAGAACCCGCAACAATACCTGTACGTTCATTTGAAACTTGATCTTCTGTTAAGCCAGAATCCGCTACTGCTTGCTCCATTGAGATGTAAGCAAATGCAGCCGCATCACCCATGAAACGCATTTTTTTGCGGTCAATGTGATCAGCAGGGTTCATTTTCAAATCGCCCCAAACATTACTGCGCAGACCTTTTTCAGCAAACTGCTCAGAGAAGTTAATGCCTGATTTACCTGCTTTCAGAGACTCTAATACTTCTTCTGCATTGTTACCGATACTTGAAACAATGCCCATGCCTGTAATTACGGCTCTTTTCATGATTCTTTCCTAATAAGTCATAAATCTTGGTAGATAATAGCGAAGATAGCACAACAAAGTGGTCAGCTTTCCTATAAGTCGTTAAAATCCGACGTAGATTATCTTTAATGGTACAAATTTATGTCACAAAACCACATTTTACCACAAAACAGCATCACTAATGCAGTCCTTGAATGGAATGAGTCTGGAACACCCGTCTCAAATGATTTTGATGACGTGTATTTTTCTAACGATAATGGGTTAGAAGAAACACGTTATGTTTTCTTACAACAAAATCATCTTCCACAAAGATGGCAAGAATATGACCAGCGTCGTTTTGTGATTGGTGAAACAGGATTTGGGACTGGATTAAACTTTCTTGCTGTATGGCAATGGTTCAAAGAATTCCGCTCACAATATCCTGATGCTCCTTTAAAAGAGCTTCACTTTGTTAGCTTTGAAAAATTCCCAGTTACTAAATCTGATTTAATTAAAGCTCATCAAGCGTGGCCAGAATTGGCTCAATTTGCTGAACAGTTACAAGAACACTATCCAGCTGCCGTACCTGATTGCCATCGTTTAGTACTAGAAGACGGCATGATAACACTTGATCTCTGGTTTGGTGACATAAAAGATTGCATGCCTCAGATCTGGATGGACGATAAAGGGTTAATTGATGCATGGTTCCTCGATGGTTTTGCACCAAGTAAAAACCCTGAGATGTGGAATCAAACTCTGTTTAATAACATGGCAAGCCTAGCTAAAAAAAGCTGCACCTGTGCAACGTTTACTGCAGCGGGATTTGTTCGTAGAGGCCTAATTGAAGCTGGCTTTGATATGAAGAAAGTCAAAGGCTTTGGGCATAAACGCGAAATGATTGCAGGCACATTAACGGAGCGTACAACCAAAGCAAACCACGAAGTATGGTATGCCCGCTCAACCAAAGAAAACATCACTGACGTTGCTATTATCGGAGGAGGTGTTGCTAGTGCTGCATTAGCGACAACCTTAATTAGACGTGGTGTAAAAGTGAGTGTTTACTGCAAAGATGAGAAATCAGCACAAGGGGCATCAGGTAACAAACAAGGTGCCGTATATCCACTGCTTAATGAGAAATTCAATTCCCTTTCTCGTTTTTTTGCTCCAGGATTTATTTTTGCTCGTCAATTCATCGACCAAGCGGCCAAACACGTAGAATTTGATCATGATTGGTGTGGAGTTACCCAGTTAAAATGGGATGAAAAATCCGCCAATAAGCTAAATAAAATGCTTGAGGGAAATTTCCCTAATGAACTTGTTTCTTCTTTTGATATTGATAAAACCAATCAAATGGTTGGATTACCGATTAATATGGAAAGTGTCCACTACCCATTAGGTGGCTGGTTATGTCCAAAGCAATTAACTCGCGGATTATTTGAACATTTATCAAATAACCCACTGTTCACTCTACATTGTGACTCAGAAATAACCGCATTAACACAGAACGAAGAACAACAATGGCTTCTATCAACAAATAGCAATACTTACCAACATCAAGCCGTTGTGGTTGCAAATGGGCACAGATTTACTGATTTTGAGCAAACTAAAGACATTCCAGCAACGCCTGTTCGTGGACAAGTCAGTCATATTCCAACGACAGAATCACTAAAAAATCTGAAAACCGTATTATGTTATGACGGTTACTTAACGCCTGAAAATAGCAAACATCAGACTCATTGTATTGGTGCTAGTTATGATCGTCGTGATTTGGATCTTGCATTTAAAGAGTCAGATCAAATCGAAAATGGCGAGAGATTACGAAAATGTATTCCAAACGAGGTATGGCCAAACGACGTTGATACTAGCGATAACCAAGCTCGTGTAGGCATTCGATGTGCTAGTCGTGATCACCTACCATTTATCGGAAACGTGGTACGTTTTGAAGAGATGCAAGAAAAATACAAAAACATCTATAAGAAACGCCACTGGTTACGTGAAGCTAAAGATATCCCTGTTTATGAAGGTTTGTTCTGCATGTTAACGCTGGGGTCAAGAGGATTAAGCTCTGCACCATTATTGGCTGAAGCCTTAGCATCACAAATTATGGGTGACCCAATTCCACTACCAAATTCAGTGCTTGAAGGATTGCATCCAGGAAGATTATGGGTGAGAAGATTACTGAAAGGAAAACCGTTGGATATTTAAGGAAAGTAAGAGCAGGGACTAGGCCGGTCGCTAGCTCCCTTTCTGGTTTCAGGGGGCTAGTTGTAAGCGATGAACTCACAGCAAACTCCCCTGAATCCTTTGAGCGAAGCGATCTGAACCCTGCTCTGTTACTTAATCGAATCAGCCAAGTGACTTACCGCTAACGCAAAATAATGCGAACGGTTCCAATCCATTAATACTTGGTAGTTGTTATATACAAGGTACGCTCGACCATCTTTATCATCCGGTTGAACTAGCCATGCTTTAATATCTGCATCAGGTAATGCTTTACCTGTTAAACGACGAACACCTAGCTCTTGCCATTGTGCTAACGTCTTACCTTTTTCTTCAGACAACCCTTTTAGGCTCTCTGCATCCAAAGATTCAGGCAATTGCACTTGACGTCCCCACGTATAAGTATCGTCCCAACCTACTTGTTTTAAGTAATTAGCGGCGGAAGCAAATACATCGGCATGTGTATTCCAAATGTCTTTTTTTCCATCACCATTTCCATCAACAGCATAAGATAAAAATGATGTTGGCATAAATTGGCATTGACCCATTGCACCAGCCCATGAGCCTTTCATGTTTTCAGGTGTAATGTGGCCTTGCTGTAAAATGGTCAATGCAGCCATGGTTTGTTTTTTGAAGAACGCTTCACGACGACCGTCATAAGCCAACGTCGTTAATGCTTCAATAACGTTATAACCACCCGTTAATTTACCAAAGTTACTTTCAACACCCCATAATGCAACAATAAATCGAGGTTGAACGCCATACTCTTCACCAATTCGATTTAACACTTTGTAGTGTTTTTTATATAAATCGTTCGCTTGCTTAATTTTCCATTTTGGCACAGCTCGTGGAATATATTCATCCAGAGTTAACTTCTTCTCTGGTTGATTGCGATCTGATTTTACTGCTTTCTCTTTAAATGCAACGTTTTTAAATGCACGTTCTAAAATCGGTTCTGAGATCCCAATTTCCCGTGCTTCATTTTTCAACCCAACAATGTAATCTTGAAAGTCGCCTTCAGGTGTTGCTGATGCTGATGTTGCCAAAAATAAACTGACTATCCCTAGCAGTAATTTTTTCTTCATATAATTAACTCTCTTCTCTTGCTGCTTTATCTTTTTTGTATTTTTCAAGCAGGTTTTCTGGTGGTGGTGGTAACTGCAAAAAGAATCCATTTTCTTTTATTGTTGCTTTTACTTTTTCTACATCAACTGAAGCCAGTTTTCTGCCTTCTAAATTTACCACCATTACCATGGTTGGTGTACCAAACATCGCCATGAGTTCTTGCGGTACAGGAGCAAAATCATCTTTTTTCTCAATATAAAGATAAGCACCTTGTTTTTTCGTACTTTTATAAATAGAACAGAACATTTTATAACCTATTTTTTGAAAGGGTTGCTCTTGCTCTCAACTTATTTCAAATGATTAATGTCTATTTGGTGAGAGGCTTGCTAAAAAGTAGACTTCTGACAATAAGATAACTTGCTGTACAGTCGAAGTGACTATAACATGGTATCAGATTTGTGGTATTAAAATTATCAAGATACAGAATAGTATGACAAAAACAGCCGATTTAAAGGGCAGTAATTTCACCCTTTCAGTATTACATTTGCCTAATGATGACGTTGCCTTAGCATTAAGTATGCTTGAGCAAAAAGTGGCACAAGCGCCTTCTTTTTTTGCTTCTGCACCCGTTGTCGTTAACATTGAAAATGTATCGAATGAAATTAACTTTGTTGAGCTAAAATCTGGAGTCGAACGTACCGGCATGATTCCTGTTGGAATTACAGGCTGTAAAGATAAACAAAAGCAAGCTCAAGCGACGGCTGCAGGCTTTGCGGTAATGACGTCTTTTACACCTCAACAAGTAACGCAAAAAGCAAATATGCAACCAACGAAAGTCGTAAAAACACCGATTCGTTCAGGTCAGCAAATTTATGCGAAAGATGCCGATCTTGTGATCTTAAATCACGTAAGCCCAGGCGCTGAAGTGATAGCAGATGGCAGTATACATATTCACGGTACATTACGCGGCAGAGCAATCGCTGGTGCGAGTGGCCAAGCAGAAGCAAAAGTCTTCTGTAAAAACTTACAAGCTGAGCTAATTTCCATTGCGGGTAATTATTGGCTAAGCGATCAAATTGACAAAGAGTATTGGCATCAAAATGTCATGATCACTATGGTTGAAGACCGTATTCAGATCGATACCCTAACGTTATAGCACAATAGAAAAAGGAATAATAAAAATGGCACGTATTGTCGTTGTGACTTCAGGCAAAGGTGGCGTAGGTAAAACTACTTCTAGCTCTGCAATTGCATCGGGTCTTGCATTGGCTGGCAAAAAAACTGCGGTAATCGATTTTGATATTGGTTTACGTAACCTTGACCTAATTATGGGTTGTGAGCGTCGTGTTGTTTACGATTTTGTAAACGTTATTAACGGTGAAGCAACTCTAAATCAAGCGTTAATTAAAGATAAGCGTGTAGGGAATTTATTTATCCTTCCAGCTTCTCAAACTCGTGATAAAGATGCATTAACCAAAGATGGTGTTCGTCGTGTTCTTGATGAACTGATCGAAATGAACTTTGATTTCATTATTTGTGATTCTCCTGCGGGTATCGAAGCGGGTGCTTTAATGGCACTTTACTTTGCAGATGAAGCGATTATTACCACGAACCCTGAAGTCTCTTCTGTTCGTGACTCTGACCGTATTCTTGGCATCTTAGATTCAAAATCACGCCGAGCTGAAGACTCACTAGAACCTGTAAAACAACACCTACTACTAACACGCTACTGCCCTGCTCGTGTAAACCAAGGCGAAATGTTAAGTGTGGGTGATGTTGAAGAAATTTTAAACATCCCACTTTTAGGTGTAATTCCAGAGAGTCAATCAGTACTAAACGCATCAAACAAAGGTGTTCCAGTAATTTTTGATGAAGAGTCTAACGCTGGTGCAGCATATCAAGATGCTGTCGATCGCTTATTAGGTAAAGAAGTATCATTCCGTTTCTTAGAAGAAGAGAAAAAAGGCATCTTTAAACGACTATTTGGAGGTTAAGCATGGCATTGCTTGAGTTTTTTAGACCACAGAAAAAAGCCACTGCTAACATAGCTAAGGAAAGGCTACAGATTATTGTTGCAGAACGTCGAAATGGCGGCCCTGCACCATCATATTTACCTCAACTTAAAGAAGATATTCTTAAAGTGATCAGTAAATATGTTGAAGTAAATCCTGATATGGTTACTGTTTCTTTAGAACAAAAAGAAGAAGATTTATCGGTTTTAGAATTGAATGTTACTCTTCCTGACGAAGACGATCATTAAACTGACAATACAGTTTTAAACGTGCATTAAAAAGGTGACTCATGAGTCACCTTTTTTTATTTTTGAACTGCTACTTTTCAATCACAGACATAAAGCGCGCTTCTAATAATTCACCACGCCACCCTTTTAATACATCAGGTTTTAACTCTGGTGCTGCGTTCTTTTTCCATTTCCAAGACAATAATTGATTTAGCTGTTTTTTCGATGCTAAAAACTCAGGCATTAAACCCGATTTATCCGAAGCTATTTTCACTTCATCTTTTAGTAATTTAAAGATTTGCTTATAGCCTGGGTAATCCATTAAACGTGTTACTGGTTCAGGGTATTCATTGGGATTCAAATCATCGGCTAAGTAAGTAAAACGTAATAATTTACCACCATGACGTTGAACTTCTCTTGGATCAAATTCTTCTTTAAGCATTTGATCTTTACTACGAAGCCCAAATCGAGCCAGTTTCCAAAGACTCAGCTCTTTTACAACAAAGTTAACCGCTAAATCACGCTTTCTCGCTTCTTCTAAACGCCACTTTGCAGCCATTTTTAAAATAGCTAACTGTTTAGGGTTGAGCTGCCACGCATTTTTAATATCTAAATAGGCCTTCTCTGCATCAGGTTGCTTTTCACGTTTTTTAACTGCAAGTGTTGATTCCTGATAAGCCGCATCTTCCCATTGAGTTTGAGATAACTCAGCTTGAAGCTTTTCAAATAATGGCAATAAATAATGCACATCTGCCGCTGCATAGTGAAGTTGCTTATCGGATAATGGACGAGCCATCCAATCCGTTCTTGCTTCGCCTTTATCTAATTCAATACCTAAGTAGTCAGAAACCAGCTTAGCGAATCCCGTAGAAAGTCCATAACCTAAAAATGCCGCCATGATTTGTGTATCAATCATAGGTGTTGGCATACAACCAGCGTAATGTTGGAATACCTCTAAATCTTCACCACAAGCATGAAGTACTTTTGTCACTGATTCGTTTTTCAATAAATCCCAAAGAGGCGTTAAATCATCAATCTCAACCGGATCAACAAGCGCTAATGTCTCACCATCAAACATTTGAATTAAACCTAAACGTGCATATAACGTTCGGGTTCTTACAAACTCGGTATCCAACATTAAAAATGGTTTAGTGCTTGCCTGCTGACAGATCTCAGCTAAACGCTGGCTCTGGGTAACGATTTCAAATTCCACAGTATTTCCTTAATAGATGCCAAGGCAAGATAGCTTAATTTCAGTAAAACTAAGCTATCTTGTCTCTATAAATAAAAATAATGCCAGCGATTAGGCTGGCATTATCGTATTTCTATATTGTACCTAAATTATGCGTTTTCTTCTGCTTTATATTCATCACGCAGTTCACGACGCAAAATCTTACCTACGTTTGTTTTTGGTAGATCATCTCTGAACTCAACAATACGAGGGATTTTGTAACCAGTAAGGTGTTTACGACAGTGTGCCACTAACTCATCTTTAGTCAGGCTAGGGTCGCGTTTAACTACACAAATGCGAACCACTTCACCTGAAGTTGGATGCGGTTTACCAACTGCTGCCACTTCTAGAACTTTTCCATGAAGCGCTACAACATCTTCAATTTCATTTGGATAAACGTTAAAGCCAGATACTAAAATCATGTCTTTTTTACGGTCAACAATATGTAAGAAACCTTCATCGTCAAATTTAACGATATCACCAGTACTCACCCAACCGTCTTCACAAATCATATCTTTTGTTGCTTCTGCACGGTTCCAGTAACCTTTCATTACTTGTGGTCCACGAACTTGAAGCTCACCAACTTGATCGTTAGTTAGTACGTTACCTTCATCATCAATCATACGAACTTCTGTTGATGGTACAGGTAGACCAATTGAACCATTGTATGACGTTAAATCATGTGGGTATGCCGCTACCAGTGGTGAACACTCAGTTAAACCGTAGCCTTCTAATAAGTAACAACCTGTGTGTTGTTGCCATTTTTCTGCAACAGCACGTTGCACAGCCATACCACCACCAACAGCCAGACGTAAATTACTAAAGTCTAACTCATGGAAATCTTCATTATTTACTAATGCATTGAATAATGTATTTACACCAGTAATCGCCGTGAATGGGTACTTTTGAAGCTCTTTAATGAAACCTGGGATATCACGAGGGTTAGTGATAAGCAGGTTACGACCACCCATTTCAATAAACAGTAAACAGTTAACCGTTAACGCAAATACATGATAAAGAGGAAGTGCAGTAACAATCAGTTCACGGCCTTCAGTCAATACAGGGCCATAAGCGCCTTTTGCTTGCATTACGTTTGCGATCATATTGCGGTGAGTTAGCATCGCGCCTTTTGCAACGCCCGTAGTACCACCAGTGTATTGTAGGAAGGCTAAGTCTTCACTTTCAATAAATGGCTTAATGTACTGCATTCTACGACCTTTACGCAGAGCATTACGCATAGATGTCGCATGTGGAAGATCGTATTTTGGTACCATCTTCTTCACGTACTTAACAACGAAGTTAACGATAGTGCCTTTCGCTCGAGGAAGTTGCTCACCTAAATTCGTTAAAATAACGTGTTTAACAGGTGTGTTATCAACCACTTCTTCTAGCGTACTAGCGAAGTTTGAAACGATAACAATAGCAGCTGCGCCTGAATCATTCAGTTGATGCTCTAATTCACGTGGTGTGTAAAGTGGGTTAACGTTCACCGCAACCATACCGGCACGAAGTACACCAAATAATGCAATTGGGTATTGCAGTAAGTTTGGCATCATTAACGCAACACGATCACCTTTTTTAAGCTTCAGTTCATTTTGTAAGTAAGCTGCAAAAGCACGGCTACGCTCTTCTAGCTTACGGAATGTCATTACTGAGCCCATATTAATGAATGCTGGTTGATCGGCATATTTATGAACCGACTTTTCAAACATGTCCACTAATGAGGTGTATTCATCTGGGTTAATTTCTGCTGGTACGTCTTTTGGGTAACGTGAAAGCCAAACTTTATCCACGCTTTTCTCCTATTCTTATATGTGACTTATTGCTAGTACGACAATAACTCTATGACAGTGATCACTATCACTTTTGTGGTGTAGACTATTTACTCTACAATTTTAGTCAACTATTTTTATTCACAATTATTCATTCGATGTTTTTTTAAACAAGAATGAGGGCTTTTTTTAAAGATGTGAAGTATTTATGTAGTAATAGTGTTAATTAATGTGGTTAAGTGCTCACTTATTAAATTTGGGTTTTCCAAATGACAATGGTGACCACCTTTAATGTGATAACAGGTAAAATCCGCAATAAATTTATATCTGTGTTCTTTCTGTTTTAAATGACCATAGCCATTCTGCCCAACTACGGCAAACACTGGACATTCAATTTTATCCAATAGTGCTAAAGCGTGTGTTTCCGACATTCGATATAAAGAATCACACTTTACTTTCGCATCTGTGGTCCATTGAACATATTCAGATTCTACTCTTAATGAACGTAAAACCATCGGCTCAATAAGAGACTGAGGTAACTGATTAACTTTAGCTCTTAACTCTAAAGCCGATTGAGCGTCTTTTAATCTTCTTTGCGGTTTATTTCGGTAACGCTGACGACTTAATATACCTTGACGCAATCTATCTGTTATTTGGCTCTCATCTTCACTCAAAGGCCCTAGTGCTTCTATCATCATTAGAGCTGATACTTTCTCTGGAAAAGCAGCACAATAAGCACTAGCAATTAAGCCACCTAAAGAATGTCCAACCAAAATAACGGATTG
The DNA here is from genome assembly GCA_038993745.2 of Aliivibrio fischeri. NCBI lineage: Bacteria > Pseudomonadati > Pseudomonadota > Gammaproteobacteria > Vibrionales > Vibrionaceae > Aliivibrio > Aliivibrio fischeri. Next base: position 1,979,201 of record CP160629.1, read on the forward strand.
TTGATTTAAATGTAGGATAACTTGGTGAAGATCATCAATATAATCAAAAAAGTGATAAAAATTATCCCCACCTTTATGAGAGGACAATCCATGCCCAAACCAGTCAAACGCAATCAAATGGTGGGTTGGATTCGTCTTTGCGTACGATTCCATTGTGGTAAGAAACGTCGCCGCATTATCTTGCCAACCATGTAAAAACAGAATCGTTTGATCGACCTGTTCAGGTTTAACTTCAAGTAAGGCTATTTCACCATGGTAAAGAGGCAGTGATCTTTCGTGAAACAATGACATCAGCGTTTACTTCACTTCCTGTACCACTTTGCCACGACGGGTTTCAAGGTGACTTCTTTGATGAAAACAACGAGCACCAGCGCATGGCATATAGTCCATATCCAAATCATTAGTCACTACATACTCTTGTATTTGCCATAGATGAATGGCCGATGCTTGAATGACTGGAAAAGGATAAACAAATTCACCTACGTTGGCCTGCTCAATACCATCAGCCTGACCAATCACCGTAATTAATCGCCCTTTAGCGTAAGTAACAGGATCAATAAATCCATTTACATACACAACAAAACGACCATTAGGTTCTTCGGAAATATCTGGCTTTCCAACAGAAGAAATTGGAAGGTTTACAATTTCAATTCGAGTTTGATCCGACAAGTTATCAAGGCGAGCAATCACACCACCTAATCGTACTTCCACTTTTTCCCCAGCATTTGCAGCATCAGAGAAAGCATTATATTCAACCAGAGTCGTTGCTTGAGTTGATTTAAGTTCTTGAGGAAGAGAGCTACACCCTACAAGTAATAATACAGAAAGAAAATAAATAACTTGTTTCATATTGAACCTCTCACGATTGAAGTCATACCAATTAACATAAGATCTGAGTTACATAAAGGTATGGGCTAGCGTTATATATAGAGATCGACACCGACTAATTGAGCAAGTTCCTCTCTTCGCTTTTGAAGCATGACTTCCATATATTCTTCCATGGCATGACGATTACGCCCTTCAGGTAAGTCATATTGAACACGAGAGTTCGCATATTCAGATGCATTCAGTTGTTTAACTTGTGTCGTTACAGCAGTCGCCACTTTTGATGGCTGCGCAACTAGAGATTTACTTCCAGTCGCCTTTTTAACTTGGCTCTTTTTTCCTACTGCTTGCTGTTTTTGTATCAGCGCAGGCGGCAACCCTTGAATCGATACCATAATGACCTTTTGAATAAACAACTAAGCGAGGTTTTCACTCCTCGCTTGGATATTAAAACCTATTCGCGTCCCGGTAATTTTTTCCACGTCACCGTATCACGAACATAAACAGGACTTGATTCTTCTGCAGGAAGTGCTAATCCTTGTTCAAATTTTTGCTGTGCAAGTAATGCCATATCTTCAGCATCAGGATAAAGCACATCAGAAGCTTTACACTCTAGAGGCAATGTTGCCAATGCTTCTGTATATGCGTCCCAGCCCGTACCAACCGTTAACCATTCACCTGATTGTTCTGGTAAATACGTTGATAATGCCTCTGGTGCAGACACAGTTTCAGCAACGTCATAAGTCCAAGTACCATCTTGATTACGCTGGTACATACCAAAGTACACTTCGCCCATGCGCGCATCAATTGAGGCTGCAACTTGAGTAGCACCATGTAATCGGTAACCCGCTTGTGCCATTGCTTCTAATGTTGAAATGCCTACCATAGGTAAATCGGCACCAAACGCTAAACCTTGAGCAATACCAATACCAATACGTACACCAGTAAAACTACCAGGTCCTTGGCCAAATGCTAATGCATCTAAATCTTGTAAGCGCACACCCGCTTCTTTTAATACTTCATCCACAAAAGGAAGAATTTTAATGGTGTGTTCACGCGGTGCCACTGCACGTCGAGAATAGACTTTTCCGTCAACAATTAGTGCGACAGAACAGTTTTCAGTGGCGGTATCAACCGCTAAAATTTTTGCGCTCATTAATGCCTCAATTTTCTAAAATGGCTTTTTGTTCTACTTGTTCTATTTCTGTCTGATTCGTTTGTGCTAAAAATTCAGACACTTTCTTCAAATCTCGTGTTCTTGGTATTGGTGGCAAACTTTGTAAAAAAGTCGAGCCATAAGGACGAGTCACTAAACGATTGTCACAAATCACCAATACCCCTTTATCTTTGGTGTCTCGAATAAGACGCCCAACACCCTGCTTTAAAGTTATCACTGCATCAGGGATCTGCACTTGAGAAAAGGCATCCCCACCGCTTAATTGACAATCTTCAATACGCGCTTTTAATAGCGGATCGTCAGGTGCCGTAAAAGGTAATTTATCAATGATAACACAGCTTAAGGCATCACCTCTAACATCAATACCTTCCCAGAAAGCTCCAGTTGCAACCAACAATGCATTACCCAATTCCATAAACTCTGTAAGTAACTTTTGCTTAGTGGTTTCACCTTGAACTAATACTGGTAAATCAAGTGTTTGCCTAAAGAGTTCAGCTAAATCTCTCATCATTTGATGTGATGTACATAAAAAGAAACAGCGACCTTGGTTTTGCTTAATAACGGGTTCCAGTAATTCAACCAACTTAGGAGCAACACCATAGCTATTTGGCTCAGGTAAAAATCGAGGTACGCACAATAAAGCCTGAGATTGATAATCAAACGGACTTGGTAGTGAAAACTGTTTTGTCGGCTCTAACCCCAAACGTTGCGTAAAATGCGAGAAATCATCATTAACCGCTAACGTTGCCGACGTAAAAATCCACGCCCCCTCTTTTTCTGCCACTTGCTCTTTAAACTTATCAGCAACCGACAATGGTGTTATATGTAAACTAAAATGTCTTGGAGTACATTCATACCAATATGAGTAACCACTTATTGTCGTATCACATACTCGCTCTAAACGATTTTTCAATAACGTGCATCGCTCAAAAGCGGCATCTAATAATTGACTGCGACCTAAGGCCAATTTTAATACATCATAAGCAAGTTCAAAGGCATCATTGATGCGCAAAATTTCACGTTGAACAGCCTGTGATTTTATCGCCTCTCGCCAATTACCTCTAAAACTGGTATCCCCTAAAATAATACGCAAATCCATTGCGGCACCAGCTAAGCGTTCTGCCACTTTTTGCAATTGACGCATATCTCTTGCTTCAGTGCGATAACCTATTTCAATGTCTTTTGCTAATTCGGTTAATTGGCGACTGGATAAACTTTGCCCAAAATATTGGCTCGCAATATCAGGTAGCTGATGGGCCTCATCAAAAATAAAAATATCGGCCTCAGGGATTAATTCACCAAATCCCGTTTCTTTAATCGCCAAATCAGCAAGAAATAAGTGATGGTTAACAACCACAACATCCGCATCAAGTGCTTTTTTACGCGCCTTAACAACAAAGCACTCTTCAAAGCTTGGGCACTCTTTACCTAAACAATTATCGTTAGTTGATGTGATAGAAGGAATGATTGGACTATCTTCAGCAATCGCTTCACAGTCACCTAAATCTCCCGTTTTGGTTTCAGAAGACCAGGTTCTCACTTTAACTAATTGCGTCAGTAATTCAGGATCCGCTTGAGGGGTATGACTTTCAATTAATTGGCGATTCAATCGTTCAGGACACAAATAATTTGAGCGACCTTTTAGCAAAGCCACTTGGCCATAAAAACCAAGAGATGACACCATTAAGGGTAAATCACGATGGAAAAGTTGTTCTTGAAGGTTTTTGGATCCAGTACTAATGATGGTTTTTTTACCACTAACCAGAGCAGGCGCAAGATAAGCGAACGTTTTACCCGTACCAGTTCCGGCTTCAACGACTAATTGAGTACCATTTTTAATTGCATCATGAACAGCATGAGCCATATCCAACTGGGGTTGACGAGGTTGAAAACCGGGAATGGCTTTACCTAATGCACCTGATGACGAAAAAATCTTGGCAATCATATCAACCGATATCCATCGTGAATAAAAAAGAGAAAGAGATTATGCCAAGAAACCAGAAGAAACTAAACGGGAAGTTTGTACTGAATCGAAGCTAATTTACCCCTCCTAATAATACTAAATTCACTTAGCGTTTTGATTTGATATGGTAAAAACTCCTTTACGCTCCCTTCTTTTATCGGTAAAAGAATAAGGTGAATAAAATTAATAATTACACTATGTAAGCACGAGAGATAAAATGGAAAAGAAAATACTATTAACGGATTGCCCTGATTCTCGTGGGCTAATAGCAAAAATAACCAACATTTGTTACAAACATCAGCTTAACATTGTTCATAACAATGAATACGTTGATAACGTAACAGGTCAGTTTTTTATGAGAACAGAGCTAGAGGGCATTTTTAATGATGTCACTTTCCTAGCAGATATTGATGAAGCACTCCCATCAGGAAGTCATCGTAAATTGGTGACTGAGCCACGAAAAAAAGTGGTTATTCTCGTCACTAAAGAAGCACACTGTATTGGTGATATTCTAATTAAAGCCTATTCTGGTGCGATGAATATCGATATTGCTGCAGTTGTGGGAAATCACGATGTATTAGGCGGCCTCATTGAAAAGTTCGATATCCCTTTTCACTATGTTTCTCATGAAGGGCTATCACGCGAAGAGCATGAAGAGAAAATGCTTGAAGTGATTAACTCTTATGAACCAGAATACGTTGTATTAGCAAAATATATGCGTGTATTAACACCAAACTTTGTTGCTCAATTCCCTAAAAAAATCATTAACATCCATCACAGTTTCTTACCTGCTTTCATTGGAGCAAAACCTTATCAGCAAGCTTATGATCGCGGTGTAAAAATCATTGGTGCCACCGCACACTTTGTGACGAATGATTTAGATGAAGGTCCAATCATTAAACAAGATGTTATCCCTGTGGATCACAACTTTAGTGCTGAAGATATGGCAATGGCTGGTCGTGACGTAGAGAAATCAGTATTGAGTAAAGCGCTAACAAAAGTATTGAACGATCACGTTTTTGTTTACGGCAATAAAACCGTTATTCTTTAAAGACTGAAATAAGAAACGGCGATCATTATGATCGCCGTTTTTATTTTTAATTCATTGTTATTGAGCCGCAATAAACTCTATTGCGTATTTATTAAATTCTTTTGGTCTATCAATATTACACACATGCCCACATTCAGGGATTTGTAATAGCTGACTGTGTTGGTGTACTGCCACCATCTCTTCCACTGGTTTCATAAACAAATAATCATTTGCACCCATCAAGTAAAGCGTTGGAATCGCTAATTCTTTATCTTTAAAGTAACGCATTAACGGATTCACATCAGCAGCTAATTTAAACCAACGCTTAAACTCTTTTTGGCACAATTTTTTAGCCTCACGAGTGAACACGTGTCGAGATTCTTTTTGGCTTTTTTGCGGCATCACCACATAAGAAAACAACTTATAAAGCCACATATAAGGCATGATATTCTTTGTCATATCGCCCATTTTAATCAAAAACTGAGAGCGAAAATTAAAACGAGTAATCGCTCCAGCTAATACCATTGAGCTCACACGATCTTGTGCTAATTCAGCTAAGTTTCGAATAATAATCGTACCAAGAGACATACCAACAAAGTGCGCAGATTTAATATTAAGATGATCAAGTACATCTAAAATATCCTGACTTACTACTTTAAAAGAATACTGTTTATTGATGAATTCTTTGATTTGGGAGAAATGGTTCGAACGTCCATGACCACGTAAATCAATGAGCAATACATTAAAATTCTTTCTAAAAGCAGAGATTTGCTTAAACCATGTTGTTGAGCTTCCACCCGCACCATGGACAAACACTACCCACTTAGAGCTCGATTCATGCTCATAGGTTCTATGGAATAATAAAGACTCAGACATCCTTTCAACTTCATTCAAAATTTACGTTAACATTGACTATAGCATTTCAAATAGAAGATGAATACTTCACACTGCATTTCCCATCACAGCATTAATATATTCATACAAAAATAATCTAACTATCTGATTATAAAAATCAATAAGAGTGATTACTCTATAGTTATCTATTTTCCCTGCTGCTCTTTTCTAAACTGTTCAGGAGTTACTCCCGTATGTTTACGAAACATCTTAATAAAAGAGGAACCTTGGCTATAGCCTAATTGATATGCAATTTCATTGATTGATATAGCATCTTTTAACAACACCATAGCCTTCGCTAATTTAGCCCTCTGACGCCAATCATTAAAACTCATTTTCAACTCTTTTTGAAAGCGCCTTGCCAAAGTTCTTTCAGTACTAAACACCCGCTTTGCCCATATTTCTAAACTTGAATCATCAGCTGGGTTTTCTTGTAGTTGCATTAAAATAGGCGCTAATAATTTATCATCCGTAAAAGGAAGATAGTTTTCTATTGGATTGGTTTTTGATAAACGCTCTATCAGAACATGACTTAAATATTTATCTTCTGTGCTAAGAACTTCTGTGGTTTGACGCTCAACAAGATCATCTACTATAGCCCTTAATAATGGCGTTAAAGGAAACATACAAGCGCTAGTAGGCAACTTCTGACTCAATTCAAATTCAATATTAATCGCACAATATTCAACATCATTATGATTAAACGCACGATGCAATAAATGCGCTGGCGTCCAAATCGCATAATTGGCAGGACAAAACATTTTTTGCTTATCCACTTCCATTTCAAGTCGCCCTTGCTTAATCAAATGTAACTGACCCCAAGGATGTGAATGCGATAACGTTTCTGTTTTTGCCTCAAGAAAAAAATAATGAAAAAACACATCCGTTGGCAGGCTTTCATCTAATTGAGGCAAGAATTTTTTATCTGTCATGTTCGCTATGTTAGGTGTCCTAAATGGCATACAACTCTGCTCGCTATTGATGTGACAATTCTATCAACTATTTCTGATAGAGGTTTTTATGACTATCTTCTTTCCTATTACAGCCGTATTTATCTGGGCAACGAATGCCGTGATAAGTAAACTCGCAACAGAGGCAATCGAACCTGGTGCTATCGCATTCTATCGCTGGTTTTTTGCTATATTTATCTTGCTGCCTTTTTGTATAAAACCTGTATGGCAACAAAGGCAACAGATTAAAGCTCACTTAGGTAAGTTAACCATACTGGCTTCATTAGGTATGGTGCTAAACCAATGCCTTGCTTACTACGCCGCTCATACAACAAGCGCAACCAACATTGCTGTCTTTTTATCACTGATGCCTTTATTTGGATTATTCCTAGCCGTTCCTTTATTAGGTAATAAACTTAAAAAACAAGCGTTAATTGGCGCTATCATTTCGTTTTCAGGGCTTATTTATATGCTAAGTGAAGGAAACCCAATGAGCTTATTATCAAATGGAATAAAACAAGGTGATGGCTTAATGTTTATCTCAAGTTTGGCTTATGCTTTATATTCCGTTTTACTTAATAAATGGAAACTTCCGTTGGCACCTTGGACTTCCGTTTTTTGCCAAGTCGTTATTGGCGCTGCACTTCAGTTACCTTTATTATTAACAAGTGACTCTTATATGATCAACCATACCGCACTACCTATGGTTCTATTTGCTGCCGCTTTTGCTTCTGTTATTGCACCATGGTGTTGGCTGCAAGGCGTCCAAAGAATTGGATCTTCACAAGCTACGCTATTTATGAATTTAGTGCCTGTATTTACTGTAATAGTCAGCTTTATTTTTCTGGGTAAAGTTCCAACTTGGTATCACTTAATTGGAGGAAGTGCTGTACTTATTGGCTTACTCTTGGCTCAAGTAAAAATCACATCAATGCAAACTGCACTCTCAGAAAAAGTTGTTTAATTTCAGGCAGCACAAGCAATTATCAAAGAATATGCACCTCTAATATAAAGAGGTGCATCACTTTTATTCAGTCAACTCTTTAACCGCAGAAATCAGCGCCATAAGCCCTTTTTCTACTTTTTCTCTTGGACAACCTAAATTCAAACGGACAAAATATTTCCCAACCTCACCATAGGTACTCCCTTGCATTATCGCTACCTTATGTTTCTTAATAAGACACTGATTTAGTTTATTCATATCAATAGAAAGCGAAGAGAGATCAATCCAAGCAAGATAAGTTGCATCTGGAATTTGGTAACCAACGCTCGGTAACTGTTCTGCTAAGGTTTGTGCAACATAATGATGATTTTCATAAAGATAGGTTTTTAATTCGTCTAACCAAGGCGCTCCTTTTTGATACGCCGCCATTAAACCAATAACACCAAGGATCGATGGTGATGATAAGCCATCCACTTGCTTAAGATTAAACAGGTAGTTATCTCGTGCAGATTCTTCTGCAATAAATGCATAAGCTCCATTTAGTGCAGGGATATTAAATGATTTTGATGCTGAACTGACTAACGCCCAACGTTCCCCTGTACCAAAACCCTGCCAAGGCGTATGAGGCTTAAATGAAACATCCATGTGGATCTCATCACTAATCACTGCCACATTATGCTTTTGACACAACGAAGCCATACGAGTTAATTCTGCAGATGTCCAAACCCTTCCCGTTGGATTATGCGGGCTACATAGAAGCAAAATCGTATTATTTGGATCCGCTAACTGTGTTTCAAATTGCTCCCAATTAATCTGATAACCAGAGTCCGTTGCTTCTAACTTATTGGCGACGATTGTACGTCCTAACCCTAAAATCATTTTGTCAAAAGCATCATAAGCAGGAGTATGGATAATCACCCCTTGATTCGGTTGACTCCATTCACGTATTAATTGAGAGACTATATAAATAACGGAAGGGCCATACACTAAATGCTCATCATTAAATTCAGCATCAAAACGGCTCTTAAACCAATAGGTAACCGCATTTTTAAAATCACTGTGATTCCATCGACTATAGCCAAACACAGGGTGATTGATACGAGAGTTTAAGGCTTCAATCACAGCAGGTGGTGCTGCAAAATCCATATCCGAAATAGTAAATGGAAGCAAATCCGCCTCCCCAAATCGGTCCTCAACATAGTCCCATTGAGTGCAGTAACTGCCTTTACGATTAATTTGTTCAGAGAAATTGAACATAGATAAATACTCCCAAAAAACAAACCAGAAATAGAAACAAAAAGAAAAAGCGGAGTTAAATAAACTCCGCAATGAATACCAATCTAAACATAGATTAACAACTGATTTAGATTAGCATCGTACTAAGCTGGCGTTGCCATTAATGATTGAATTTCATTTTTAACCATATGAACTTGAGTACCAATAACCACTTGTAAACTGTGTTCATCAAGCTTCACAACACCAAGAGCACCGTAAGCCTTTAGTTCTGCATCATTTACCAGTCTCATATCAGCAACGGTTAAACGTAAACGTGTAATACAGTTATCAAGTGAAGTAATATTTTCTGCACCACCAAGAGCCGAAAGGATTAACGCCCCTTTCCCGCCTTCAGTCGCTAGAATCGTTTCAGCTTCAGCCGATACAGGAACTTCGTTTGTTTCACGTCCAGGTGTTTTCAAGTTGAACTTAAGAATCGCAAACTTAAATACGAAGTAGTAAATAGTAAACCAAACACCAGCAACAACAGGAACCAAGTACCATTTCGTTGCAGTACCTTGAAGCACACCAAAGACTAAGAAATCAATAATGTTGCCATCAGTATTACCGATAGTGACATCTAACATCCCCATTACCATGAAACCTAAACCCGTTAGCATCGCATGAATAAAGTACAGAACAGGAGCAACAAATAGGAATAAGAATTCAAGAGGTTCGGTGATACCACCAACGACACAAGCCACAACACCAGAGATCAATAATGCTTTAATCTTGCTTCGGTTTTCAACTTTAGAACAGTGGTACATAGCCAGAGCTGCACCAGGAAGACCACCTAAGAAAGCAGGCATCTTACCTTGAGATAAGAAGGCAGTCACAGACGGTGTAAAACCTTGTGTGTCTGGACAAGATAATTCTGAGTAGAAAATATTAAGAGCACCAGATACCGTGTCACCACACACTTCCATCGTGCCGCCAGCTTCAGTGAATCGAATCAGCGCAACTAGAATATGATGAAGACCGATAGGAAGCAGTAAACGTTCACCAGCACCAAATAAGAAAGGTCCGAAATCTCCTGCACCTGCTATCGCATAACCAATACCGTTAATGCCAGCTGCAAAATAAGGCCAAATAAAAGGAACAAGCAGACCAACAACGCCAAGTGTAATTGAAGAGATAATTGGAACAAAACGAGCGCCACCAAAGAAAGCTAACGCATCTGGCATCTTAAATGTGTAGAAACGAGTATGCAGTTTCGCAACAATAATACCAACGATAACAGCACCCAAAATACCCGTATCAATGGATTCTGTACCCAAAATAGAAGTTACACCATATGACTGACGCAGAGCTTCACTATCTAGTGCACCTGTTACGGTTAAATAGAAATTGATTGAAAGGTTAAGCGCGGCGTAACCAACTAAACCTGAAAATGCTGCAACCCCTTTTTCTTCACGAGCTAATCCCATTGGAATCGCAATCGCAAACATCACTGGTAAGTAGATAAAGGCCACTAAACCAATTTTTGTCATCCAGATGAAGATATATTGAAGAATCACATTATCAAAAAAAGGCATTGCCTCTTTTAAGGCTGCACTAGAAAAAGAGCTCCCGATACCAAGAAGAATACCCGAAAAAGCGAGCAAAGCGACAGGAACCATAAAGGTTTTACCTAAGCTCTGTAAGAACTCCCACAGAGTAGTTTTATTAGCTTTTTGTTGCATAGGATTTCTCCATTAAATAAATCAAATAGACAACAGGAGGTAATTCAACAGCTTTAAATTTGTTGAGTACGCTTTCGTATTTATCGACACAATACACATGATAAAGACATGGTAAAACGTTTTACCACTTTTCCTGTGATCACGATCGATATAATTTTTCAATTTATATATAAATGCTATAGAATGGGGAATATAAAGAAGGTTTTGTTAGGTGAAACGTTTTATCAAAGACAACTAAAAGAAGAATCATGATAAATAAAAAAGCAAATATAAAGGATGTCGCTGAACGTGCTGGGGTTTCTGTAACCACGGTTTCGATGGTGCTAAGCGAAAAAGGACGTATATCTTCTGATACGATTGATAAAGTGAATCAAGCCGTACAAGATTTGGGTTATATAAAAAACCGCACAGCCTCTAACCTACGCTCACAAAAGTCGACTTTAATAGGCTTAATCTTACGCGACATCAGTGACCCTTATTATGCTGAAGTTGCCGCTGGAATAAGTGAAGTATTAGAAGAAAAAGGCTATATGCTTTTTCTTGCTCAATCAGGCACAAGCCAAGAAAAATTTGACCAATGTTTAGCAACCATGATTGCTCAAGATATTGGTGGGATCATTTTCTGTCCTATTCGTGATTCAGAGCTCCCTAACCTTGATAAAGTGAAAAACGTAGGCCTTCCCATTGTTTGTGTTGCTCGAGCCAAAATAAATCAACCCATCGATTTTGTTGGTCCTGATAACATGCAAGCAGCTAAAATTGCCACTGAATATCTCATTAAACAAGGACATCGACAAATTGCTTATGTTGGTGGACAAAGTGACTCTTTAAGTCGAGCTGAGCGTTTAGGCGGCTATTGCAGCACCCTAATGCAGTTTGGCTTGCCATTTAAATCTGAATGGGTTGTTGAGTGCGACAAAAACCAAACTGCATCGGCAGAAGCGGTAAGTCAATTAATTAATAAAAACCCTAAGATTACTGCGATTCTTTGTCACTATTCATCGACAGCTTTTGGTGCAGTATACGGCGTAAATCGAGCTAATCGCAGTGTAGGTAAAGATAACTACATTGGCCAACAAGTTGCTATTATTGGATTTGATGATGTACCTGAGGCTGAACTTATTCAACCATCACTTACTTTTGTATCTTCACCGATACGAGACATTGGTCGCCAAGCAGGTCATCGATTAATAAATCAAATCAATGATAAAGGCAGTGTGCCTCAAAGCTTAATCTTAAGCCCTGAGCTAATTGCTCGTAATTCTGCATAAATAAAAAAGATAACTGAGTTATTAGTGGGAATAATATTAATAACCAAACAAATACATTGATATTAATCTAATAACAAACTAACGTGAAATCTCAACTTCATTTTATTAAGGATAATATATGAACAAGCTGGTTTTAATTATTTTATGTGTGTTACTGCCACCACTTGGGGTTTTCTTTGCCAAAGGTGTAGGTAAAGATCTACTCATCAATATCATATTGACACTTTTATTTTGGATCCCAGGAATGGTCCACGCTCTTTGGGTTACGACTCGATAGCAGAAATAAAAAAGCGAAGCTGATGACGGGCTTCGCTCTTGTTTAAAAATATATTATTGCAAATTAAGCCGCGTTTGATTGCCACTTCTTACGCAGTGCCTTTGCTGCTTTTACCATATTTTCAAGCGCCGCTTCTGTTTCTTTCCAATTTCGAGTTTTCAGACCACAATCTGGATTCACCCATAAACGCTCTACTGGCACTCTTGCTGCTGCCGTTTCAATGAGGTCAACAATCCACTCTTGGCTTGGAATATTCGGGGAGTGGATATCATACACACCCGGTCCAATTTCATTTGGATAGTTGAAGTCTTCAAACGCTTTCAATAACTCCATATTTGAACGAGACGTTTCAATGGTAATCACATCTGCATCTAGGGCTGCCACCGATTCAATAATTTCATTAAACTCGCTATAACACATATGAGTATGAATTTGTGTTTCCGATTTAGCACTTGCCGCTGAAATCTTAAAGGCCTCAACTGCCCAATCTAAATACGCTTTTTGATCGCTCTTTTTAATTGGTAGTCCTTCACGAATAGCTGGCTCATCAATTTGAATAATATTAATGCCCGCTTGCTGAAGATCTGAAACCTCATCACGCAATACCAAAGCTAACTGCTGTGCGATTTCTTTACGTGTAATGTCTTCACGTGGGAACGTCCATCCAAGAATAGTGACAGGCCCTGTTAGCATTCCTTTCATTTGTTTGGTTGTTAACGACTGAGCGTATTGTGTCCAGCTCACTGTAATAGGTGCTTCACGTTCAATATCAGCCACTACAATTGCCGGTTTTACACAACGAGAGCCATAACTTTGTACCCAGCCAAATCGTGTTGCTTGAAATCCATTTAGATTTTCCGCAAAGTATTCAACCATGTCATTACGCTCTGCCTCACCATGCACGAGTACATCCAAATCTAAACGTTCTTGACGCTCTACTGCATCAGCAATATGCCCTTTCATTGCAGTAACATAATCTTGCTCGTTCAATTTACCTGTACGGTAGGCACTGCGTTGTTGACGAATATCAGAGGTTTGTGGGAATGAACCAATTGTTGTTGTTGGTAATAATGGTAAGCCCAACTTTTCAGCTTGATGCTGTGCTCGAACAGAATACGCTTCTGCACGCTCTGCTAATGCTGGCGTAATAGCAGCTAAACGTTGCTGTACTGCTGGCTTATTAATATGCTCCGCACTCTCACGCTCACGCAGTGGTTGACTGTATTGATGACATGCTAAAATCGCATTTTGATTACCATCTAAAGCATCAGCTAGCAGCGTCACCTCTCTTAATTTTTGCTTAGCAAACGCAAACCATTGCAGCGTTTCTTTTGATAGTTCCGTCTCTTGTTCTAAATCGACTGGACTATGTAGCAATGAACATGAACTTGCGATCCATAATTTATCACCCAACGCTTCTTTTACTGGTTGCAGCCTTTCATGCAAACGTTCTAAATCGGCACGCCATACATTACGGCCATTAACGGCACCAACGGATAATACCCACTCTTTTGGTAACGCACTCACAATCGCATCTAACTGGTCAGGGGCCGCAGAAACATCAATATGTAAACCATTTACTGCAAGTTTTGTAATTTTATCTAAATGATGCTCTACGCCATCAAAATAGGTGGTTAAGAGTAATTTCACATCACTTTGAATCACTTGATAAGCTAATTTAAAAGAATCCGCCCATGCTTTTGGTAATTCTAATGCGAGAATTGGCTCATCAATTTGAACCCATTCAACACCTAACGCACTAAGCTTAGAGAAAATAGCTTGATAAGCGGTCAATAGACGAGGCAATAATGATAAACGATCAAACCCTTGTTCAACCTCTTCATCATTCACTTCTTTACCTAACCAAAGGTAGCTAAGTGGGCCTAATAAAACAGGCTTAACATTATGTCCTTGCTTTTGTGCCTCTGCAATCTCATCAAAAAGTTGTGACCAACTGACATTAAATTTATCGTTTTTAGAAAATTCCGGCACGATGTAGTGATAATTGGTATTAAACCACTTGGTCATATCCGATGCGGCTTCACCACAACCACAGCTGTTTTGAGATTGACCACGCCCTACTTTAAATAACGTATCTAAATCAGGGAAACCGTTATTATGACGAGCTGGCACATGTCCTAAGAGTAAACTTGTGGTTAATACATGATCGTACCAAGCAAAATCACCTGCAGTCACAAAATCCAGTCCTGAAGCGGATTGATCTTTCCAGTGACGTTGGCGTAATTCACTGCCTACAGCCAATAGTTCTTTCTGTTCTATCTCACCGCGCCAATATTTTTCCTGAGCAAATTTTAATTCTCTCTGAGCACCAACGCGCGGATAACCTAAAATATGAGTTACTGTCTTTGTCTTCGATTCTGTCGTCATTTGTCTAATTCCTTTAGCCGTTTGGATGGCTAAACAATGACGTTTTTTTTCTCACTGTACAATTTCTAATCTTTCACTTTGATTATGAATTATATTCAACTAAACCAAATTTCATTTAAATCGATTAACTTCATTTAGCCGTCTAGATGTTTACTTTGTTGTCTTTTCACTTTACTGTGAAGATAATTAAACTTACTCAAACGGAACTTGAGGATCAGTAATGATTGAATTAAAACATCTAAAAACCTTAACTACGCTGCGTGATACGGGATCGTTAACCGCAACAGCAAACGCACTTCATCTCACTCAATCGGCGTTATCGCATCAACTTAAAGATTTTGAAACACGTTTAGGCAGCAGCGTATTTTTACGAAAAACACGCCCAGTAAAGTTCACCTCTGAAGGTGAGATCCTATTAAAACTCGCCGATGATCTTTTACCTAAGTTAGCAAAAGCGGAATACGAAATTGCCAGTTTGAAAGAAGATCTACATGGAAGATTACACATGGCGATTGAATGCCACTCCTGCTTTCAATGGCTAATGCCAGCAATTAAAGAATATCAAATCAGTTGGCCTGAAGTGGAATTAGATTTCTCATCGGGTTTTGGGTTTGAGCCTTTACCTGCTTTGGTTAATGGTGATTTAGATCTTGTTATTACCTCTGATATTCAGCCACGCAGTGAAGTGCATTATGAACCTCTCTTTGATTTTGAAATGCGCTTAATCATGGCAACCAATCACCCACTTGCTAATAAAGACAGCATTGAACCAAAAGACTTATTAGATCAAACCATGTTGACTTATCCGGTACAAAAGCAACGATTGGATGTCGTTAAGCATTTCTTATCACCGAATCATGTAGAGCCAGCAAAATGGAAACAAGCCGAAAACACATTGATGTTAGTACAAATGGTATCAGCAGGTTTAGGAGTAGCAGCTCTACCAAATTGGGCTATCAGTGAGTTTTCACGACAAGGACTAATTGAGAGTAAACCGTTAGGGAAAGGATTGTGGCGAAGATTGTTCGCTGCCGTTAGAGACAGCGAACATGATAAAAAATATTTACAAGCATTTTTCTCTACTGCGAAACAGCAGAGCCAGAGTCATTTAGTTGGGATTAAAATGACTTAAATTGATTTGTTAATGGGTCATATTGGTAACCCAAACTACTGAGCTTGTCTTGAACTCCTTGTGTATCAAGCTCATACATGCTGGATAACTCTTCTAGACTGTGGCATTCCAAGCGCAATTTTTCATTTATGATGCCGAGTAGAATTCCACTTTCTAGGCCATGTGCATTGCTTAAATCCAATCTATACCCTCCATGTTGCTTAAGAGACAAACTTAGAGTAGACCAATTTTCGAACAGAATGTTTGCTCTATCTCACAAAAAACAACTGAAACTGATAATAACCAGAAATAGCCATAATAACGTTCGCTATTAGCAAAAATTGCCACTTGATCGCCTGTTGTTTAAATAAGTGATAAGTCCAAAAACCAATACTTAATAGCATCAAACCTAAAGCAATCGCTAACTTCACTGCCATACGATCTAGAAAGATCTCATGAACACTTAATGTTTGGCAAAGTAAAATCACAGCCATAATGATACCGCCAACGATACCACTAATTGGTAAAATCTTATGGAAGGCTTGCAGACGAGTACGAGCAAGAGTTAAGAGCAAATGAGCAAGTAGAGCACCAAAAATAAATGGACCAATCAACGCATAAAATAATTGAGTAAAGGAACCTGAACCAAGCGCTAAATTAACAAAACTTGCTGCTGCAAAACCATTGGCCAATGCCAAAACAATTAATGGTCCTTTATCTCGTGTTTTACCCGTTTTTACACTTAAATAAAAGCCAGTAATTGCGATTGCAGGAATAAAATTCATTGCAAATATCGGCGCGTAAGTCATACCAAAACCAGCAATCGCACACCAACCTAAAATTAGTGCAGGCAACCACTTATGTACGCGACCACGTTGACCTGGGCAAATATCCCCTTTATGCAAAATGATGGTCAAAATAATTTGAGCACCAA
The DNA here is from genome assembly GCA_038993745.2 of Aliivibrio fischeri. Classification (NCBI taxonomy): domain Bacteria; kingdom Pseudomonadati; phylum Pseudomonadota; class Gammaproteobacteria; order Vibrionales; family Vibrionaceae; genus Aliivibrio; species Aliivibrio fischeri. The sequence goes on from CP160629.1 coordinate 1,995,921, forward strand.
GCAAAGCAGGAATAAGGATATATTGCATAGTTTGAAATAACATAATGAAGTTCTATTTACGGAATTTGAATCAGGCTAGTATAAACGCTATTTTCCCTTCGTCTAGTCACGGTTAAAAAACAACCTATTCTTATTAAGATCTCAAAAATACCTTGCTTAATTTCAAGTTCTTATCCTTTTTTAACAATAAAAATAACAATTATTCATCGCGCTATTAACAGAATTGTTTTTTGTTTGTTTTAGATCATATAGATGCAAAGTATCAGATGTGCCACAGATAAAACTTAGGTAAATTTGTGTGATGAAATGTGTAAGAAGATGTTTGTAAATTATACAATTTTTGAATATTTGAAATTTAATAGAGGGAAATTCCATGTTGGAGTTATTAATTGGTTTAGTAATCACCATATTTGTTGGTTACTTTATCGTAAAAGGATATAAAGCTGCAGGCGTATTACTGACAGCGGGTTTAGCACTGCTAATTATTGCAGGTCTTTTAGGCCATTCAGTTCTTCCTGCAAAAGTAACGGCTACAGGTAGCCTACTAACAGATGCGCTTGAGTATGTAAAATACATGCTTCAATACCGTGGCGGCGGCTTAGGTATGCAAATCATGCTACTTTGTGGTTTTGCCTCTTACATGACTCACATCGGTGCAAACAATGTGGTTGTTAAGCAATTTTCAAAACCACTGGCATTCATTAAGTCACCTTACATTCTATTAGTTGCTGCTTATATCGTAGCATGTCTAATGTCTCTTGCTGTAAGTTCAGCTACGGGCCTTGGTGTTCTATTAATGGCAACCCTATTCCCGATGATGACGGCAATGGGTATCTCACGCCCTGCAGCGGTTGCAGTGTGTGCATCACCAGCAGCAATCATTCTTTCACCTACATCAGGTGACGTCATTGTTGCTGCAGAGAAATCAGGTTTACCTCTTCATGTTTTCGCCGTTGAAACCGTACTTCCTGTATCAATTTGTGCAATCATCGTTATGGCAGCAGCCGCGTTCTTCTGGAATAAATACCTTGATAAGAAAGAAAACACACCAATGGAGAAAGTCGATATTTCTGCAATGGAGGTGAACGCACCATCTTACTATGCGATTCTTCCTTTCTTACCAATCGTAGGTGTTTTCCTGTTTAACGGCGAGACAATCCCTGGTCTATCTTTAGATATTTACACTATCGTTGTTGGTTCTATCTTTATTGGTGCGTTAGTTAACTTTACGACTAATAAACTGAACGGTAAAAAAACATTAGAAGATTTAGAATCTTGTTATGAAGGTATGGCTGATGCATTTAAAGGCGTAGTTATGCTATTAGTTGCTGCGGGTGTATTTGCTCAAGGCCTAATGTCTGTTGGTGCAATTGATAACCTACTTCACTTAGCTGATAAAGCGGGTGCGGGTGGTATGGCTCTAATGCTTCTACTAACCGGTTTAACCGTTGCGGCTGCTATCGCAACAGGTTCTGGTAATGCGCCTTTCTACGCATTTGTAGAGCTTGCTCCTCAGCTTGCTGGTAAAATGGGTCTTAGCCCAGCATTCCTTATCATTCCAATGCTGCAAGCATCTAACCTTGGTCGTACTATTTCACCAGTATCTGGCGTTATCGTTGCGACATCTGGTATGGCAAAAATCAGCCCATTTGAAGTGGTAAAACGTACATCTGTTCCAGTTATCTGTGGCTTAATTACAGTAATCATCGGTACTATGGTTCTTGTTCCAATGTACACGTAATACGTTAAATCGATAACTTATTGAAACGCCAGTAATTCAACGTTACTGGCGTTTTTTATCTTTAAGAATAAATAGGCTGGTAGGCATTTTCCTTACAAACAATTTACCTAATGCTCACGCAAATCTTATAAATTAACGATACATTTAGCTTATCAATATTTATAACCATACGGACACATACTAATGATTAAAGATACGGCTATCATTTTCGCACTTTCCTTTTTAGCCATTTCTATCACCTATTTATGTCGTTTATATATGTAGTTCAACGACCACGAGAACTCCCTTACTCATAATGAGGGCTTTCTTTTCTGGTTAATCCCACCTCAAATCGGTATAATTCGGCCTCCAAATTCTGAGGTGAACTAATGCACAACGTAACTCCAATTAATCAATACCCGAAATTCTGGGCAGAATGCTATGGAACGGCTCCGTTTCTACCAACCTCTCGTAAAGAGATGGAACAATTAGGATGGGATAGCTGCGACATCATTATTGTTACCGGAGATGCGTATGTTGACCATCCAAGTTTTGGTATGGCGATTATTGGACGTTTACTTGAATCTCAAGGTTTCCGTGTTGGTATTATTGCTCAGCCTAAATGGGACAATAAAGATGCGTTCATGAAGCTAGGAAAACCAAATTTATTTTTTGGTATTACTGCTGGAAACATGGATTCAATGATCAACCGCTATACATCAGATAAAAAACTTCGCCACGATGACGCCTATACGCCAAATAATGAAGGCGGAAAGCGGCCTGATCGTGCTGTTCTTGTGTACTCGCAGCGTTGTCGTGAAGCTTTCAAAGACACACCGATTGTTTTAGGTGGTATTGAAGCAAGCTTACGCCGTTTAGCACACTACGATTACTGGTCTGATAAAGTTCGCCGCTCAGTATTATTTGATGCAAAGGGTGACATCCTTCTTTTTGGTAATGCTGAACGTGCATTAGTGGAAGTTGCTCATCGTCTTGCTAATGGCGAAGACGTAAAAACAATGACAAACATTCGTGGTACCGCAGTGAATTTACCTGCTGAACCTGAAGGCTTTAAGATCATTGATTCATCCCGCATTGAAAAACCGAGCCAAGCCGTCTTTATTCCTCAAAACCCTTACGAAACTGAAGAACAATGTGAGAGCAATAAAGCGGATGCTAAAGAAGACAAGCCGCAAGTTATTACCGTTCGTCCATCACGACATGACGCAAAAACGACGGCAGTTCGACTTCCTCCATTTGAGAAGTTAAATAATGACCGTATTCTTTATGCTCATGCTAGCCGTGTTATGCATTTAGAAACCAATCCATACTCTGGACGTGCGCTAATTCAACGCCACGGTGACCGTGAATTATGGGTAAACCAAGCGCCTATTCCACTCACGACAGAAGAAATGGATTTTGTGTTTGATTTACCTTTTGCTCGTGTTCCTCATCCAATGTACGGCAAAGCGAAAATCCCTGCATATGACATGATTAAAACATCGGTCAATATTATGCGTGGCTGTTTTGGTGGTTGTTCATTCTGTAGTATCACAGAACACGAAGGTCGCATCATTCAAAACCGTTCAAAAGAATCAATTTTGAACGAGTTAGAAGAAATTCGCGACAAAGTACCAGGATTTACCGGTACGATTTCAGATCTTGGTGGTCCAACAGCCAACATGTATCGTTTAGGTTGCTCAGTACCTAAAGCAGAGGCGACATGTCGTCGTCCATCATGCGTATTCCCTAAGATCTGTGAAAAGCTAAATACTGATCATAAACATACGATTGATTTATATCGTGAAGCACGAAAAGTAAAAGGCGTGAAAAAAGTCCTAATCGCATCAGGTGTACGTTATGATTTAGCAATTGAATCTCCTGAATACGTTCGTGAATTAGTGACGCATCACGTTGGTGGTTATTTAAAAATTGCCCCAGAACATACTGAAAAAGGCCCATTAGATTTAATGATGAAGCCGGGTATGGGGACGTACGATCGCTTCAAGTCTATGTTTGAAAAATACAGCCAAGAAGCAGGCAAAAAACAATATTTAATTCCTTACTTCATCTCAGCGCACCCGGGAACAGAAGATGAGGATATGCTTAATCTTGCTCTTTGGCTTAAGAAGAATAATTTTGAATGTGACCAAGTTCAGAACTTCTATCCATCGCCTATGTGTAATGCAACATCCATGTATTATTCAGAAACGAACCCATTAAAACGCGTAAAATACAAAAAGCGTGAAGATGTACCAGTAGCTAAAGGTGAACGTCAACGCCGATTACATAAAGCGTTACTTCGTTATCATGATCCTAAAAACTGGAAGTTGATCCGTGAAGCGCTTATCAACATGGGTAAGAAACATTTAATTGGCGATAAGCCGAACTGTCTTGTTCCTGAAGAAGATTTAGATGCTCAAACACCAGCAGAACGTCGTCAAACTGGACGTCATGGTGCCAAACGCTTTGCGACTAAACATACGAAAGGCCAATTTGATGGTGATCCGCGTACGAGCAATAATAACCATCGTAACGGAAATAATAATCGTAACGGGAATGCACATTCAGAAAAGCCGACATCAAGTGGTAAGAAAAATGGCGTTCGCAACGGTTACTCTAATGGAAAGCCTAATAATAATGGCAAACCAAACGGCAATAAACCGTCAGCAAATAAGCCTTCAGGTTCAGGTCCTAAACGTAAGCCAAAACATCGTTAACGGATAATACCAATCGTAGTAAATATAAAAAAAGCGAACCCAATAATGAGGTTCGCTTTTTATTATCTCAAATAATCATACTATGATGGACTAGAGAATTATTTCCCTACTCCACCACAATGGAATGATTATTTCCAGATGTATAGGTTAAATAGCTTCTTACCGCGTTTGATTACGCTGTATTTACCAAAAAGTGCATCTTCTTTCTTAAGTACCGCTTCGGTATCAGCAACTTTCTCGCCGTTTACCGATACTGCACCGTTACCGATGAATTCACGCGCCATTTTGTTTGATTTAGCTAATTCAGATTGAGTTAGAACTTCAACAATCGTTTGTTCAGATGCTTCTAATTCTGTTGATGGCAGGCCATCTAAAGCAAGTTGTGCTAAGTCAGTTTCTGTTAATGAAGAAAGATCACCAGAGAAAAGCGCTTTCGTGATACGTTCAGCAGACGCTAAACCTTCTTCACCGTGAACTAAACGAGTTACTTCACGAGCTAGGATGCCTTGACCTTCAGGACGGCCCTGAACACTCTTATCACTCTCTTCAACAGCTGCAATCTCTTCTACTGTTAAGAAAGTGAAGAAACGTAGGAAGTTATATACGTCAGCATCCGCAGTACCTAACCAGAATTGGTAGAAAGCGTATGGTGATGTTTTATTTGAATCTAACCAAATTGTACCTGATTCAGTTTTACCAAACTTAGTACCATCTGATTTTGTAACTAGAGGAAGTGTTAAACCAAATACTTTATTGCGGTTCATACGACGAGTAAGGTCGATACCACCAGTGATGTTACCCCACTGATCTGAGCCACCAATTTGTAATGTACACTCTTTTGCTTTGTTCAATGCTGCAAAATCGTATGATTGAAGTAGCATGTAGCTGAATTCAGTAAATGAAATACCAGAACCTTCACGATCGATACGTTGTTTTACTGATTCTTTTTGGATCATTGCATTTACGCTGAAGTGTTTACCCACATCACGCATAAATTCAATTACGTTAATTTGACCGATCCAATCTAAGTTGTTTACTACTTCAGCACCATTTTTCTCTTCTGTAAAATCAACAAAAGCTGAAACTTGTGCTTTAATTTTGTTAACCCAATCGCCAACCACTTCATTCGTGTTTAGTTGACGCTCAGCAGCTTTAAAACTTGGGTCACCGATTAAGCCTGTAGCACCACCAACAAGAGCTAATGGTTTATGACCAGCTTGTTGGAAACGCTTAAGAACTAATAGTGGTACTAGGCTACCAATATGTAAGCTGTCTGCTGTCGGATCGAAGCCACAATAGAGAGTACGACAGTCAGTTGAAAGGTGCTCAGCTAATTCTTCGTCTGCTGTGCACTGTGCAATAAGCCCACGAGCTTTTAAGTCTTGCAATAATTCGTTTGTTGCTGTCATAGATAACCTACTTGTACTCTAAATTTAGGTATAAAAAAGAATACTCGATTTTACACATTTAGCGGCTAAATAACAGAGTTTACGAGTAAAAATACTTCAATAAGTAAATTATCAAATTATTGTCAGGAAAACGCCTTTTGTGACCGTTAGCGCAAACTCGAACAACATTAAATTTCCTCACTTGAAACTGCTATCTATGCCCATATTTCTTAAGTAGGTGTTGCTAAGATATAGTTCTCTTAGTTGCTATTTCTTTCTACTTCATAAAGGAAACAGAATGAAAAAGTTTGCCCGTGCTGCAGTCTTAATGGTTTTAGTCTTTGGACGACCTCAAGCACAAGCGGCCTCTTTACTTGAACATATAGAGCCAGATTACCAAGAATCCAATCAATCTGAGATCGATCACCACCATGTACTTCACAGCTTAAATGGTCTTCTGTCCATTGATAGCTGGAACCATTTCTCGCATCAACCTTACAATGACTTTGATATTTTAAGCTCTAAAGCACACCAAGCTCAGCATGAGTTAGAAAATATCTGTAAACAAACTGCTCTTATTTCCAATAGCCAGACTCAATTTGCGGGAGTAAAAAATAACGAACGAGCAAAAATTAAAATTGAGCAAGAATTAAGTGGTCAGGTTAATCAACTGACTGATATCGCAAGAGCGACTGTCGTAGCTGACTCAATTCCTGATTTAGTTACCGCATATGAAGCATTAAATAGAGAAACAACCGTTGTTAGTGTTACTAACCGCTTTTCTCAACCGGCTAAATCTGGGTACAGAGACATAAAATTATTGGTTGAATTACCTAAAACAAAACTCATTGCAGAAATACAACTTCATTTAAAAGACATTGCAGATGTTAAGAATGGTGTTGAACATAAGATTTATGAAGAAATTCAAAGTATGGAACGTCTTGCTTTTGTCGAAAATCGTACATTTACTGAATTTGAAGAAGCTCGATTCACTAAACTAAGAGGTCTTTCTCAATCTCTATATACCAATGCATGGCAGTCATACCTTCCAGCACAAGCTTTTGCATAGAATAAATACTAAAAAGAGCAATAGGATTTAATCTTATTGCTCTTCCTTTCATACTCTCTCATCGCTTACGCCATTAATACCAAAGCCCCAAAAAAGCTAATCCTGAAAAAACAGCAATTGTAGTAATAAGAGCAAATTTAAAATCGTGATCCATAACGACTCCTTATTATTTCCATATACAGACAACGAATAAACAACTGCATTATCTGTTTACAAAAAATTAACAGTAATTTGAAGTATCTTCAAGGAATTGATCTTATTCAATCAGCAAGTTGGTATAAGCATCACAATGTCATCATAATAGATGCAGATTTGTGGTTTTTATGAAAAGGAATTCTAGGAGAAAACATGAAGCGTCTATCACTATTAGGGTTGTTAATATTAACCCCTTTGCCCTCTCTCGCCCAAATACATATAACTCCTTCAGTTGGGTATGCTTCAGGTGGTGAAATTGAAGATACCGAAGGAGAAGTATACGAATTAAAAGGAAATACCGCCTATTCATTAGCGATCGAAACGGATTACGATGCTGGCCGTATCGGCTTATTTTATAGCAATCAGACAAATGATATTGAAGGCATTAATCAAAGTTCCAATATGCACTATCTTCACTTTCAAAGTGCACTAGATTACCAATTAACTAAGAATATCAGTTCGTTTTTCGGATTAAGTATTGGTGGTACGTATGCGGATGTTGATTGGATAGATGAAAACATTCGATTTTCAGGTGGTGCTTTTGGTGGTTTTCAATACCATTTTACGGACAATTTCGCATTGCAATTAGAAGGGCGCTGGCTAGGCACTTCTGTTGATAGTAATTTTGACAGCAGTTGTGTTTCTACACCAGATAAAAACTCTTGTACGATTAAATATGAAGGAAGCTGGGTCAATCAATTTCAGGCTAATCTAGGGCTCAGGTTCAGTTTTTAATCGCCCCTTATTTATGAAAAGAAAGATTAGGCATTTTCAAAACAGTGAAAGTGCCTAAATTTACACCACTTAATTATGGTTTTATAAATAACACGATTGATTATGTAACCTTTATTTAACAACAAATAACCCCATACAACCACTTATTATCAAGAACCATACCTAAAAATGCCCCATTAACTAGCACAAAACACTGCCTGAAACATATTAACCTACCTTTTTGTCATATTGCGTTAACATATATAAATAGGTAATCTGACTCTAATGCTTAGGAAATACATCCAATTTAAGCAAAATCAATTTGAACTTATTAGAAAATGATACCAATTAAGCTTCAATTCTCAGGGAAAAGTTTTTTAAAGGAGTAATTTATGAAGCGTGAACAATGGGGTTCTCGTGCAGGATTTATTCTTGCAGCAGTAGGATCTGCTATCGGTCTAGGTAATATCTGGCGTTTTCCTTATATGGCATATGAAAATGGTGGTGGTGCTTTTTTCATTCCTTATTTATTTGCCATGATCACTGCTGGTATTCCATTTATGATCATGGAATTTGGCATGGGTCATAAATATAGAGGATCGGCACCACGCACCTTCGCTAAACTCAACCAAAAATATGAATGGTTAGGTTGGTTTCAGGTAATGATCGCAGCCGTTATCGCCGTTTATTATGTTGCAGTTATTGGCTGGGCAATCTCTTATTTCAGCATGTCTTTCTCACAAAGTTGGGGACAAGATACTAATGCTTACTTTTTCAGTGAATATCTACAATTAGGTGACAACTCACCAAGTAAGCTAGGTAGTATTCAATGGCATATAGCTATACCTATGCTTCTTGCTTGGGCAATTACTTTTGCAGCCATTTTTGGTGGGGTGAAAAGTGGTATTGAACGAGCAAGTAAAATTATGATGCCTTTACTGTTTATTATGGTTATTGCTCTTATTGGTCGTATGGTTTTCTTACCTGGCGCATTGGATGGCCTGAACTACTTATTCCAGCCAGATTTTAGCAAAATTACAGATCCAAAAGTTTGGTCTGCGGCATACGGACAAATCTTCTTTACCCTAAGTGTTGGCTTCGCCATCATGCTTGCTTATTCAAGCTACCTTCCTGAAAAATCAGATGTTAATAACAACGCCTTTATGACGGTACTAATTAACTGTGGCTTTTCTATTATTGCAGGTATTCTTATCTTCTCTGTTCTTGGTTACATGGCTCAAGAACAAGGAAAGCCATTAACTGAAGTCGTTAGTGCAGGCGTTGGTTTGGCATTTGTTACTATTCCTGCGGCAATTAACTTACTGCCAATACCTTATATTTTAGGTCCATTATTCTTCTTAGCACTTGTTGTGGCAGGTTTAAGCTCTCACATATCTATTATTGAAGCCGTTACCTCTGCATTTATCGATAAGCTAAATTGGTCACGTAGAAAAGCGGCATCTGTTGTTTGTGGTTCTGGTTTAATTATTTCAATGGCATTTGCAACAAATGGCGGTCTACTGCTGTTGGATCTTGTTGATTATTTCATTAACAACATCGCTCTACTTGCAAGCTGCTTGATTGAACTACTTATTATGGGTTGGCTAGTAAAACTTGCAGATATTCGCTCACACGTAAACGCTGTATCAGAATTTACAGTTGGTAAATGGTTTGAAATTTGCCTACGATTCGTAAGCCCTGCTTTCTTAGTCGTTATCCTAGGCACCAATATTATTAATACGCTAACTGATGGTTATGGTGGTTACGCACAATCAGATTTACTGCTACTTGGCTGGGGCTTAATTGCAGCAATGCTAGTTGTCGGTATTATTATTAATAAATCAAGCAAGGAGGCTTAATATGGAAACGGGTGCAATCATTATGATGATTATTGGTTTAGGGATCACTTGGGGTGGCGCAGCCTTCTGTATTCGTAAAGCAATGAACAGTAACTAGAAACTAGAAACTAGAAACTAGAAACTAGAAACTAGAAACTAGAAACTAGAAACTAGAAACTAGAAACTAGAAAATGCTAACCTTAAAGCAGATCTTCGGATCTGCTTTTTTATACCGTTCTGATAATGGATTAAATCATGACTACACTCTACTCTTTTCGACGTTGCCCCTATGCCATGCGTGCACGACTTGGCATAGTTCAATCAAACAAAACCGTGCATCTTCGTGAGATTATATTAAAAAACAAACCTGAAGCGATGCTTCAAGCCTCACCTAAAGGCACTGTACCTGTGTTAATTACCAATAAGGGTAAAGTTATCGATGAGAGCTTAGATATTATGAAATGGGCGCTAGAAGGCTCTGAGCTATTGCTATCAGCAACAAACGAGATGTTTCAATTGATTCGAGAGAACGATGATATTTTCAAAAGTTGGTTAGATAAATATAAGTACGCTGATCGCTACCCTGAATACTCTGAAATTTACTACCGAGAACAAGGTGAGCTGTTTTTAAATAAATTAGAACAAAGACTAACGACTTCACCGATGCTTTTCTCTAAACAATACAGTTTTGCAGATTTAGCTATTCTTCCATTTATTCGTCAATTTGCTTTTGTTGATATCCACTGGTTTCGCCAAAGTAAATACAAAAATTTACAGCGTTGGTTATTTCAGTTTATAGAATCAGAACTGTTTAATTCAATAATGAATAAATACCCTACATGGTTAGATTCACACCAAGAATTTATCTTCCCAGAACAAAAATAAAAAAAGGAGACCAATTGGCCTCCTTTTTTATTCTTTCAATGATAAATTAGTTGTTGCTAATCCACTCATTCATGTCTGTTTTAAGGTTATCAGACTTAGTACCGAAGATAGCTTGAACACCAGAACCAGCTACAACAACACCAGCAGCACCAAGTTGTTTTAGTTTATCTTGGTTTACAGCTTCAACATTCGCTACAGAAACACGTAGACGAGTGATACAAGCATCAAGGTTAGTGATGTTCTCTTTACCACCGAATGCAGCAACTAGTTCACCAGCTAGTTCAGAACCTGTTACTTTAGTAGCAGAGTCATCTTCATCTTCACGACCAGGTGTTTTTAGGTTCATTGCTTTGATTACAGCGCGGAATACTACGTAGTAAACAACAGCGTAAACAAGACCAAGACCAACAAGAAGAAGCATATTCTCAGCTCGTGGAGATTGAACAACGAAGTCAATGAAACCATTTGAGAATGTGTGACCGTGAACGATACCTAATGCGTTAGTTAGCATGTATGCAACACCAGCTAATACAGCGTGGATAGCGTACAGTACAGGAGCAACGAATAGGAATGCGAATTCGATTGGTTCAGTAATACCTGTTAGGAATGAAGTTAACGCAGCAGATGCCATGATACCCATTACTTTAGCGCGGTTTTCAGGTTTTGCTGAGTGTGCAATTGCGATTGCAGCAGCAGGAAGACCGAACATTTTGAATAAGTAACCACCAGCTAGTTGACCGAAACCGTTACCTGCTGCACGAGATGCATCATCAGCAGTTAGGAAACAAGTCATGATACCATTTACGTGTTCACCAGCATTGTTCACACAAGAACCAGCTTCGTAGAAGAACGGTACGTTCCAGATATGGTGTAGACCAAAAGGAATTAGAGAACGTTCAATAACACCGTAGATACCGAATGCAGCTACTGGGTTTTGATGTGCAGCCCAGTCAGAGAATGCTGCAATAGCACCACCGATTGGAGGCCATACAACAGATAGGATAAGACCTAGAGCAATAGATGCAAAACCAGTTACGATTGGCACAGCACGCTTACCAGCGAAGAAACCTAGGTATTCAGGAAGTTGAATACGGTAGAACTTGTTGAATGCCCAACCAGCAACTCCACCAGCTAGGATACCACCAAGAACACCAGTCTCAATGCCATCAACACCCATTACAGTTGCCATTACTTTTAATGTAGCAACCATGATGCCGTAACCAACAACAGCAGCTAGACCAGCAACGCCATCATTGTTTGTAAAACCAAGTGCAGTACCAACAGCAAATAGCAGAGCCATTTGACCAAATACTGAACCACCAGCTTGTTCCATTAAGTGAGAAACCACTTCTGGAAGGAAACTAAAGTTGGCTGCACCAACCCCTAAAAGAATACCAGCAACAGGAAGAACTGATACAGGCAGCATTAGCGCCTTACCAACTTTCTGTAGGCTAGCAAAAAGGTGTTTAAACATGTTTTGCTCCTAATATTTATAACTACAATTTGGATTTAATTATTTACTTATTAATTACGGCAATATCCCCCTTGCCTTTGATGCAATCAATAAATTGTAAATAATCGTATCTCAAATCAAACTGCGCTAAATATAGACCTATGCAAAACCAGTTTCTAGCATGTTTTCATTTATTGTTTTAAAACCCTGCAGTGATCACAAAAGCAAGGCTTAGAAATTTCTTCCATAAAAAACAAATTTAAACTCAAGATATTGATTTAAAAGGTATTACATTGAAAAAATCAAAAACTGAAATGTTATTTTTAGCAACAAAAATAGATAGTACAAATATAATACAAACGTAAACGTTTACGTATCGTGATCGGTATAAAAAACAGGGTTAAATCCGTAAAATAAAAAAAAAGGAGACCTAAGCCTCCTTTATCGATTACTTTACAACCAATATCTAATTATTTGTTCAAAAAAAGATTTTTGAAATTAGTGGTGGTAGTTTGTGCTACTTCTTCGACACTTTTCCCTTTAAGTAAAGCAATATAAGCAGCGACTTCTTTAACGTAAGCCGGTTGATTTTCTTTGCCTCGAAATGGTACAGGTGCTAAATAAGGAGAATCCGTTTCTACCAATAAGCGTTCAAGAGGAAGACGACGAACCACATCCTTCAACTCAGATGCTTTATTAAAAGTCACAATTCCAGAAATTGAAATGTAAAAACCAAGTTCCATTGCAGCTTCTGCAAATGCCCAATCTTCTGTAAAGCAATGAATTACTCCACCACATTTATCTGCTTTACCATTTTTTAGGATGGCTAGAGTATCTTCTCTTGCTTGTCTGGTATGAATAATTAAAGGCTTATTATACTCAACAGCAACCTCAACTTGTTGCTCAAATAGCTCTCTCTGACGCGGCGCACTTTCTGGTTGATAAAAATAATCTAACCCCGTTTCACCAATGGCTACCACACGTTCATGTGCTGCATATTGACGAAAAAGTGATAAATCAAATGCAGAATCCACATCCAATGGATGAATACCACAAGATGCATGAACTTCTGGGTGTTCTGCTATCATGTTCATCATATTTGGAAAAGCATCTAAGGTAACACCTACAGTTAAAAACTGCTCAACTCCTTGTTTCTTCGCTTTATCAAGTACATCAGCAACATTTACATGTAAGTCATCATAATTTAATTTATCTAAATGACAGTGTGAATCAATTAACACTCAACTCTCCAGTAAACTCAAACATCCATTGAGTTAGTAGTAATTCTTTATTTAAACCAGGGAAACTATCCAATTGCTCTTGTAACGAATTCAGTGCAATGTATTGCTTATAGACCACATTACTCGATAATGTTTTCGCTAAGCTTTCTATGAGCTTTATTTCGTCACAATGAACCCAAGGCTGCATTACTCCCATCTGTCTCTTCTGAATATCAGCAAGTAAGTAACTTAGCCAAGTTAAGCCTTCACTTTCAAGTTTTAGAACAGTTTTAACTACATCAGCAGTCTGGCAAAAATCACTTTTCACACAGGATTCAAAGTCTGAAAGTAGCTGTTTATGTAATGCTTGTTTCTTATCTTGATAAAAGCTTTTCACTGCTAATGGGAGTGAGTCATTCAAAGCAATAGACTGCATTGATACTGAAAGGTTTTCAGTTTCTTTAAGCCAGATTGTAATAGATTCAGCATCAATTTTCGATTGATGCCATACCTGACAACGACTACGTATTGTTGGTAATAACTGATGAGGTGAATCGGCCAACAATACAAATTGACAATTTTTCGGTGGTGCCTCTAATGTCTTAAGTAATGCATTAGCTGCAGATTCTGTCATTTTTTCTGCAGGATCAATGATGATCACACGCTTAGCGTTGAATTGTGAGGACTCTAAAGCCCATGAATTACATTGGCGTATTTGTTCCACTGAAATAGATTTACCTTCAGTTTCTGGTTTTATCCAATGCAGATCAGGGTGCGTTTGTGATTTAATTAACTCGCAACTATGACAAAAACCACAAGGTTCAATACCTTGCGTTAAACACAATAGCGTATCAGCAAAATACTGAACTAATGCTTCTCGTCCTGCCCCAACAGGCATAGCACACAATATGGCATGAGGAAGCCGATCTGTCTGAATCAACTGCTGCCATTGTTGCCACAAATTTTCCTGCCATGGATAAAATTTAGTTGCCATTCTTAACTAGCCAAGCTTCTAAAGCGGTAATAATTGAATTTGTCACGGTTTCTAAATCTTGCCCTGCATCAATAGTAATAATACTTTCATCACTATTTGCAAATTCTAAATAACGTTCACGACTTCTCTCAAAAAAATCTAACTTCATTTGTTCAATTCTATCAAGCTCACCGCGAGCAGATGCTCTCTGCAAGCCTAGTTTAGGATCAATATCCATGTAAATAGTTAAATCAGGCTTAAAATCACCTAATACTGTATTTCTCATGGTCATCATTAACTCACGATCAAATCCACGGCCACCACCTTGGTATGCTTGTGAAGATAAATCATGACGATCACCAACAACCCATTCACCTCTTGCAAGAGCAGGCTTAATCACGTTGCCTACTAACTGAGCACGTGCAGCATAAAGAAGAAGCAATTCAGCCATATCCGTTAGTGGCTCATCAGGATGACCTTGTTTAACCAGTTCACGCATTTTCTCAGCAAGAGGCGTTCCTCCTGGCTCACGAGTTGTGACTGGTGACGCAATACCATGTTTTGCTAATGTTGCTAACACATTCTTAATTGCAGTGCTTTTTCCTGCGCCTTCTAGGCCTTCGATTACAATAAATTTAGACATGATTAATTTCTTAAGGTTCTTAAGTAAGCTCTAACCGCTTTGTTATGCTCAACTAATGATTTAGTGAATTTATGACCGCCAGTACCATCAGCGACAAAATATAAGTATCGGCTTGTTTCAGGGTGAAGAGCTGCTTTTATTGAAGCAGGACCGGCCATAGCAATCGGCGTTGGCGGTAATCCATTAATTGTATAAGTATTATAAGCCGTAGGTGTTCGTAGATCTTTCTTACGAATATTACCGTCGTATTTGTCACCCATACCATAGATAACTGTCGGATCAGTTTGTAAACGCATACCACGCTTTAAACGGTTAACAAACACAGATGAAACTCGCTCTCTCTCAGAGTCAATTGCCGTCTCTTTTTCGATAATAGACGCTAGAATTAATGCTTCATAAGAAGATTTTAACGGTAAATTAGCTGACTTTGTTTTCCATTCTGCATCTAATAATGTTGTTAATGCTTTATGAGAACGCTCTAAAATATCAAAATCACTCATACCTGCGGTGTAATGATATGTTTCAGCTAAAAATAAGCCTTCCAATTTAGTTCGTTCAATACCCAACTTGTTCGCAATTTCTTTTTCTGACATTCCTTCAAGCTCGTGATCTAGGTAAGGAGCTTGTTCCAGCTGTTGTTGCCATTCAGAAAAACGACTTCCTTCTACAAAAGTAATTGAGAATTGATGTTCTTTACCTGTTTTTAGCTGAGTTAATACATCTGCAAGTGTTTGGTTTGGTTCAACCCAATAAGTACCGGCTTTAATATTTGTTAGCTGAGGCGATACTTTATGAGTAAACCGTGCCCATTTAGCATCAGATATCCATTTATTTTCTTCAAATTGACGGATGAGTTTTCGATAACTTGTCCCTGGTTTTACTTCAACAAGTTGAGCGTTCTCTAGCATTACAGGTTGTTGTGTAAAATTGATTGCCTGCTGATAAGCCCAAAAGCCCGCACCAAGTGCAGCAACTGCTAAAAATAAAATAATGATAATTAGTTTTTTCAACACGAGTACAGTTTCTCCTGAAACCAATGAGTTAATGTATGTTTGGTAAAATGAATTTCTTTGATCTTATTTATCGGTACAACTTCAAATAAGGAGTTAGTGATAAAAACTTCATCTGCATTTGCAAGCGTATCAATATTACAATGTACTGATTCTATGTCGATATGATGACTCTTAGCAATTTCACTAATGTGCGTCTTCATCACCCCTTCAACACCAGCTAATGACAAATTAGGGGTAAATATTCTATCACCCTTAACCCAAAAAATGTTTCCTATCGACGTCTCAACGATGTTGTTATTAATATCGAGAACAATGACATCTAAGTAATCTGTTTTCTTCACTGATTGTTTTATTAGCACTTGCTCTAGGCGGTTTAGATGCTTCATTCCAGCTAAAAGTGGATTGAGTCCTAGATGAATATCGGATATCCCTAAATCTATGCCTTTTTGTTGCCATTCTTGATAATCAACAGGCAGTGTAAAAGTAGACACAATCACTTGCGTGTTTGTACATCCTTCTGGAGAGTAACCTCGCCCACCACTTCCTCTTGTTATTAAGATTTTAATGCCACCATTCATTACTTTAGAAGCAAGTCCAATCATTTGCTCTTCAAGTACACACCAATCAGGCTCCGTTATACCTAAACGTTCTGCTGAGGTTTTAAGTCGAGTTAAGTGCAGTTTCCACAAACAAATCTTCTTATTTAATACCTTCATGGTAGTAAAAAAACCATCACCATACTGAGTTGCTCGATCACTGATTGGAAGTGATTCAGATTCCATTCCATTAACCCAAAACATGACAACTCCTAACCAACAGACTAATAAATAAAAAGGCGGTTTGATATAATATCAAACCGCCTTTAAAGTGTAACTGACTCTTGGAAACTAGTTAAGCTTCACAAACAAGTTATTACATTTTCTTGAAGATTAGTGAACCGTTTGTACCACCAAAACCGAATGAGTTACAGATTGCGTATTCCATATCTGTTACTTTACGAGCTGTGTGTGGAACAAGGTCAATATCTAAACCTTCTTCAGGATCATCAAGGTTGATTGTTGGTGGAACGATTTGATCAACCAAAGACATCGCTGTGATGATTGCTTCAACAGAACCTGCAGCACCTAAAAGGTGACCAGTCATTGATTTTGTTGAAGATACTAAAACTTGCTTAGAGCCAGCTTCACCAAGAGCACGTTTAATACCTTTAATTTCAGCTACATCACCAGCAGGAGTAGACGTACCGTGTGCATTTACGTAACCGATTTGTTCACCAGTTACGCCAGCATCACGCATCGCAGCTTCCATCGCTAACGCACCACCAGAACCATCTGGCGTTGGCGAAGTCATATGGTAAGCATCACCACTCATACCAAAACCTACAAGTTCACAGTAGATCTTAGCACCACGAGCTTTAGCGTGTTCATACTCTTCAAGAACCATCATGCCAGCACCATCACCTAGAACAAAACCATCACGGTTTTTGTCCCAAGGACGAGATGCGCCTTGAGGGTTTTCATTATTTGTAGATAGTGCTTTTGCTGCACCAAAACCACCCATACCTAGCTCTGTAGATGCTTTCTCAGCACCACCAGCTAGCATTGCATCAGCATCACCATAAGCGATCATACGTGCAGCATGACCAATATTATGAAGACCTGTAGTACAAGCAGTTGAAATTGCGATATTTGGACCACGTAAACCACGAATAATCGACATATGACCTGCGATCATATTAACGATTGTAGAAGGCACGAAAAACGGGCTGATCTTACGAGGACCTTTTTCACTGAATGCTTTGTAGCCAGCTTCAATTAAGCCAAGGCCACCAATACCTGAACCAATTGCTGCACCGATACGGTGAGCATTTTCTTCAGTAACTTTAAAACCCGAGTCATCTAATGCCTGAATGCCAGCAGCTACGCCGTATTGGATAAATAAATCCATCTTACGAGCGTCTTTCTTAGACATGTACTCTTCAGCATTAAAGTCTTGAACTAGACCTGCAAAACGAGTAGTAAACTCAGTGGTGTCAAAGTGTTCGATATTAACGATACCGCTTTGGCCTGCTAACAGCGCTTTCCAAGATGCTTCAACAGTGTTACCCACCGGTGTTAGCATACCCATGCCTGTAACAACTACACGACGTTTGGACACGATATATTTCTCCGGAATTAATTGAAATTAGATAGGGATTTGTTGCGTATAAAAACTCAGGCGGTCAAGATGACCGCCTGGAGGGTATTTCTTACTGTGCGCTAGTTACGTAGTCGATAGCAGCTTGAACAGTAGTGATCTTCTCAGCTTCTTCATCTGGAATCTCAGTATCAAACTCTTCTTCTAGAGCCATTACTAGCTCAACTGTGTCTAGTGAGTCTGCACCTAGGTCATCAACAAATGATGCTTCGTTTTTAACTTCAGCTTCATCCACACCTAGTTGTTCAACGATGATTTTCTTTACGCGTTCTTCAAGATTACTCATTTTTTATTTTCCTAATTACAGATTCGCTGATTTGCGATACTTGCTGTATTTTATTCATTAATAAGAAAGTTGCAAGGCCAACATTGCTGGTCAAACCACGATTTTCGTGATTTTTAGTGCAATTTTGACTCAGAATTGACCTAAGTCACCCTTAAATCAATTCTATGAATTAAACCATGTACATGCCGCCATTTACGTGCAGTGTTTCGCCCGTAATGTATGCCGCTTCCGGAGAGGCCAAAAATACCACCGCTGATGCGATTTCTTTTGGATCACCTAGACGTCCAGCTGGTACCGCTGATAGTGTTGCAGCTCGTTGGTCATCATTCAAGGCTTTTGTCATATCTGTTTCAATAAAACCTGGTGCAACAGTATTTACTGTTACGCCACGTGAAGCAACTTCACGAGCCATAGACTTAGTAAAACCAATTACGCCTGCTTTTGCAGCTGCATAGTTAGTTTGACCAGCGTTACCCATTGTACCAACAACAGAACCAACGTTAATGATACGACCGTTACGCTTCTTCATCATGCCACGAAGAACCGCTTTTGATAAACGGAAAATAGACGTTAAGTTAGTATCCATGATATCTGTCCACTCATCGTCTTTCATACGCATAAGTAGGTTATCACGAGTAATACCCGCATTATTTACCAAGATATCAATCGCACCAAACTCATCGTTAATGCTTTTTAGTACAGACTCAATCGACTCTACATCAGTTACATTTAAAGCAAGACCTTTACCGTTCTCACCTAGGTATTCACTGATTGCTGCAGCGCCACCTTCAGACGTCGCTGTACCAATCACTGTTGCGCCACGAGATACAAGTAGTTCAGCGATTGAACGACCAATACCACGGCTTGCACCAGTAACTAAGGCAATTTTGCCTTCTAGATTCATCATTTTATTTTCCCTTTAATTACTTAGCAGCTTCAAGTGAAGCAGCATCATTTACCGCTGCTGCGCTAAGTGACTTAACGATGCGTTTCGTTAGACCAGTTAATACTTTACCTGGACCAACTTCGTATAACGTTTCAACGCCTTGTTCTGCCATTTTTTCAACAACTTCAGTCCAACGAACTGGGCCGTATAATTGACGAACTAGTGCATCTTTGATTTTTGCAGGATCAGTTTCTGCAATAACATCAACATTATTAATTACTGGTAATGTTGGTGTGTTGAATTCAATATTTTCTAATGCAACAGCCAATTTATCTGCTGCTGGTTTCATTAGTGCACAGTGTGAAGGTACTGATACAGGTAAAGGAAGAGCACGTTTTGCACCCGCTTCTTTACATAATACGCCTGCACGATCAACTGCATCTTTGTTACCAGCGATAACCACTTGGCCTGGAGAGTTAAAGTTTACAGGTGAAACTACTTCACCTTGTGCCGCTTCTTCACATGCTTTAGCAATTGATTCATTATCTAAACCAATAATTGCATACATTGCACCAACATCTGCAGGAACCGCTTCTTGCATTAATTGGCCACGCAATTCTACTAATTTAATCGCTTCTTTAAAGTCAATGACACCCGCACAAACAAGCGCTGAATATTCACCAAGGCTATGACCAGCTAATACTGATGGTTGAGCCAAACCTTGTTCTTGCCATACACGCCATAATGCAACAGATGTTGCTAACAATGCAGGCTGCGTACGGAAAGTTTGATTTAAATCTTCTGCTGGTCCATTTTGAACTAAAGACCATAAGTCATAACCTAATGCGTCAGATGCTTCTGCAAATGTTTGAGTTACCACTTCGTGTTGCTCACCTAATTCAGCAAGCATGCCAACAGCTTGAGAGCCTTGGCCTGGAAAAACGATAGCAAAATTGCTCATGAATATTATTTCCTTTAAATAAGCTTATTTAAGAGGGTTAACCACACATAGGGTTAACCTCTAAATTTAAAACTTAACCAGAGCCGAGCCCCAAGTAAACCCACCACCAAATGCTTCAAGTAGTAAAGTTTGACCTCGTTGAATTCGGCCATCACGTACTGCTTCATCTAACGCTGTAGGAACAGTCGCAGCTGAAGTGTTACCGTGGCGGTCTAGAGTTACAACAACTTGATCCATCGACATTGATAGTTTCTTTGCTGTCGCTTTAATAATTCGTAAGTTAGCTTGATGAGGAACCAACCAATCAAGTTCAGATTTATCCATCTGATTTTCTTGAAGTGTTTCTTTTACCAAGTTAGACAGTTGAGTTACTGCTACTTTAAATACTTCATTACCAGCCATATATAGCCACTTGTCTGCTTCTTCATTCTTACGAGAAGGAACAGGTAATGAAAGTAATTCACCAAACTTACCATCAGCATGTAAATGTGTTGAGATAATGCCAGGTTCTTCACTTTGCCCTAAGACAACAGCGCCTGCACCATCACCAAATAAAATGATAGTTGAGCGGTCTTCTGGATCACAAGTATGAGAAACAGCATCAGAACCAATAACAAGCACGTTCTTTGCCATGCCAGTTTTAATGTGTTGGTCTGCAACGCTTAATGCATAAACAAAACCTGAACATGCTGCTGATAAATCAAATGCAGGACAGCCTTGAATACCTAATAAACCTTGAACTTCACACGCTGCAGATGGAAATGAGTACGTAGGCGTACTTGTTGCCAAAATAATAAGATCAATATCGTTCTTATCAATACCAGCCATTTCAATTGCATTTACAGAAGCAAGGTGAGCCATTGTAGCTACCGATTCATCTTCACCAGCAATGCGACGTTCACTAATACCAGTTCGAGCTAAGATCCACTCATCACTAGTATCGACCATTTTTTCTAAATCCGCATTTGAGCGAATTTGTGCTGGTAAATAGCTACCAGTACCTAAAATTTTGCTATACATGAAGACTAATAATGCCTCTCGAGTAAAACTGCCTCCAAGCGATCACTAATACGGTTAGGTATTTGTCGCTTGACCTCATGAACCGCTTCCTTGATGGCATTGTTAAAGGCAGATACATCTGCGCTTCCATGACTTTTAACAACAATGCCGCGCAATCCTATCAGACTTGCGCCGTTATACTGGTCGGGTTCAGCCCTTTTAAGCAAGAAATGACATCACCAAAGAGCCATTTCGCTATAAATTGTTTAAATTTTGATGTGATCAGGTGTGATTTTAGTTGATCTAAAAATAAATGCGCTACACCTTCACTTGTTTTCAAGCAAACATTCCCAACAAAGCCATCACACACTACTACATCTGCAATGCCTTGATAAAGCTTATCACCTTCAATATAGCCGATAAATTCAATATCTTGGCATTGATTTAACATTTCAGCGCAACGTTTAATCTGATCGTTACCCTTAATCTCTTCTTCACCAATATTTAATAATGCGACTTTAGCTTTACGTTTCAATGTTTGCTCAGCTAATTCTGAACCCATTACTGCGAACTGAAAAAGGGTTTCAGCATCGCACGAAACATTAGCACCAAGATCTAACATCCAAGTTCTTTGATTATTTTTAGTTGGTAAAGGGCTAATTAGCGCAGGACGTTCGACACCAGGAAGAAGCTTTAATGTAAATCGAGATAATCCCATCAGCGCACCTGTATTGCCGGCACTAATGCACGCATCAGCTTCTTTATTTGCGACCATGTCAATGGCCATTCGCATTGAGCTTCCGCGACTGTGACGTAGGGCTTTTGAAGGTTGTGTGTTATTGCCTATAACGCTCTCGCTATGAACAATAGAAAATCTTGAGTTGGGGATATAATTTAGATGTGTCAGTTGTGTAGAAATCGCGTCACGATCTCCAATAACTGTAATTTTTAGCTCTGGGAATTGTGACAATGCCTGCACGGCGGCAGGCACTGTAACTTGGGGACCGAAATCCCCACCCATCGCATCAATTGCAATGGTTAGCTGCTGCAAAGCGTCAACCTTACTTGTTGATTACCTTGCGGCCACGGTAGTAACCGTCAGCTGTAACGTTGTGACGAAGGTGAGTTTCGCCACTTGTTGCGTCTACAGATACTGCACTTGTAGTTAGTGCATCGTGTGAACGACGCATGCCACGCATTGAACGTGATTTCTTGCTCTTTTGTACGGCCATGGACCCTACTCCTCAATTACTGTTGTTTTAAAGATTTTAAAACATCAAACGGATTCGGTTTCTCTTCCTCTTCAGGAATTTCGCCAAATACCAAATTGTTAGATTTGACCTGACAATCTTCAATGTCATGCATAGCGACTTGCGGCAACGCTAGAATAAACTCGTCAGTTACCAGCTCAACGAGATCGACTTCACCAAACTCATTTAAATCTACAAGCTCATAGTCCTCAGGAACTAAAGCTGCCTTCTCTTCGCTTAAAAAAGGCGTGTAGGTAAATGATACGCTTAGATGATGTTCGAAATTTTCATTACAGCGTTGACATTCCAACAACACATCGACGTCAGCTTTACCAGAGATAACGGCTAGTCGTTGTTCGTCAACTTTAAATGACAAAGTGACTTCAGCATCACTTTTCACATCTACAGTAGATTCAGCTAAACGCTTTAAAATACTAGACTGGATGATTCCATCGTAGTCCATTCTTTTTTGAGCAGTTCGAGCAGCATCAACTGTTCGTGGTAATTTTACCTTTTGCATAGGGCGCGCATCTTATCTTTCTAAAGCCTTCGAGTCAAAGAAAAATGGCACAAATTTATGCTTTTTTTCTTCCCAGTTGCTATTTCAGCAGAGTTGCTAATAATAAACGAAAAATTTGAGAAGAAGAACCCATTATGCAATCAAAACTTATTCTTGCCTCTACATCCCCATTCCGTAAAGAGATCTTGTCAAAGATCCAACTGGATTTTGATGCAATTTCACCCGTTTGTGATGAAACTCCGCTGAAAAATGAATCACCTATCAATTTAGTGACTCGTTTAGCAGAGACAAAAGCAAATTCATGTGGCATTGAAGATCCAAATTATTTGATAATTGGATCCGACCAAGTTTGTGTCATTAACGAAAAAATTATCGGTAAACCACTTACTCGTGAAAAAGCAGTACAACAACTCGAAGAAGCAAGTGGTCAGAAAATCACATTTTATACAGGCCTTTCCGTATTTAATACCACAACCAAACAAGCAGAAACCATCTGTGAAGAGTTCAATGTTTATTTCAGAAAACTAAGCCGTCAACAAATTGAAAACTATGTAGACAAAGAAGAACCGTTTTATTGTGCTGGCAGTTTTAAATGTGAAGGTTTAGGTATTGCTTTATTTGAGAAGTTAGAAGGAAAAGATCCAAATACGCTAATTGGATTACCGCTAATCTCGCTTATCGATATGTTAGAGAAACAAGGCCTTAACGTTTTGTAATTAATAAAAAAAGCGATAAGTAACAATCTACTTATCGCTTCTAGCATTTCAATTAATTCTATTAAACTTACATCGTTAGATTAATTTTTACTGCGTAAGCCTTTTAATACTCGTTCTAATTTTGCTTCCATTGGTGCACTAATATCCATTAACTCTTCCGTTGCTGGATGAGTGAACTTGATGTTTGCAGCATGCAAAAATAGACGGTCTAAACCAAATTGGCCTGTATACGCATCAAATCGACGATCACCATAACGGTCATCCCAACCAATTGGGTGTCCCGTATATTGCGTATGAACACGAATTTGGTGCGTACGACCTGTAATTGGACTTGCTTGAATAAGTGTTGCTTGTTCGAATTTCTCAAGCACCTTAAATCGAGTCTCAGATGGTTTTCCGTTTGGATTGACACGAACAATACTATTCACTTCGTTTTTTAGTAGTGGAGCATTAACAACCTTGCAGCTGTTCTTCCATTGTCCCATCACTAGTGCAAAGTAATATTTTTGTACCGTTTTATTTCTAAACTGTTCTTGAAGTCGACGTAGAGCTGAGCGTTTCTTCGCAACCAATAAGATACCAGACGTATCACGGTCAATTCGGTGTACTAATTCTAAAAAACGAGCATCAGGTCGCAAAGCTCGTAATGCTTCGATCGCACCAAATTTTAAACCGCTACCACCGTGCACCGCTGTACCTGATGGTTTATTTAAAATTAATACATGATCATCTTCATAAATAATACAATGTTCAAGCTCTGCTACTTTGCCTAATTTTACATTAGGAAGATCTGGTGCAGTTGATTCCGGCACTTTTACTGGAGGGATACGAACTACGTCCCCTTCTTGCAGTTTATATTCAGGCTTAATACGTTTTTTATTTACGCGCACTTCTCCCTTACGCACGATTCGATAAATCATACTTTTAGGGACATTTTTTAAGCGGGCAAGAAGAAAATTATCGATTCGTTGCCCTGCAAAATCGTCATCAATATCGACGAATTGCACTTTTGGTTTATCATCATTCATTGGGGCATTCTACTGCTATATTCTCATTTGATGAAATTTTTTTAACTCAGATCTAAATAATGAAGATTGCTGCGATTTCATCTGACTGTTATAGTTGCACTCTGAAATTAGCCCAGATGGCTATTTCTTCACCTTGGTGAGCATAAAAGCACCAACACGAACTAAAAATATACTGCTCAAACGCAGTGATGCAGCAATTGGCGTAAGACATCTGTACTGCTTTGAGTTTTTTTGCTTGTTATGCCTAAACCATTTTTGATGTTTTAACGACCGTGAATTATTGCGGATCAGCACTGTTAATTAATGGTGTTGATGTGGATTGTGCCCTAGAGCATCCCTGAGTTCCAGCCGTGAGGCTGCACATGTAATCAGCCTTGGGATCTGGCACCATTTAAAATGGATTAAGATACACAAGCTCGACAATTTGTAATGAGTATTCACTAATGAAAAGAATGTTGATTAACGCAACCCAAAAGGAAGAGTTGCGCGTCGCATTAGTTGATGGCCAACGCCTTTTCGATCTCGATATCGAAAGTCCTGGTCACGAATCTAAAAAAGCTAATATTTATAAAGGCAAAATCACACGTATCGAACCAAGCTTGGAAGCAGCTTTTGTTGATTACGGCGCTGATCGCCATGGTTTCCTTCCCCTTAAGGAAATCGCAAAAGAATATTTCCCACAAGGCTACACATATCAAGGTCGTCCAAACATTAAGGACGTTTTGAAAGAAGGCCAAGAAGTTATTGTTCAAGTTGAAAAAGAAGAGCGCGGAAACAAAGGCGCAGCTTTAACAACGTTCATCTCTCTTGCTGGTAGTTACCTTGTTCTTATGCCAAACAACCCTCGTGCAGGCGGTATTTCTCGTCGTATCGAAGGTGAAGAGCGCACTCAATTAAAAGCAGCATTAAGCACATTAGAACTACCTCAAGGTATGGGACTAATTGTACGTACTGCAGGTGTTGGCAAATCAGCTGAAGAACTTGAGTGGGATTTAAATGTTCTACTGAACCACTGGGAAGCGGTTAAACACGCTTCTGAATCAAACCAAGCTCCATTCCTAATTCACCAAGAAAGTAACGTAATTGTTCGCGCAATTCGTGATTACTTACGTCGTGATATTGGTGAAATCTTAATTGATAGCCCGAAAATCTTTGATCGTGCTCGTCAACATATTCAACTTATTCGTCCAGATTTCTTATCTCGCGTTAAGCTGTATGAAGGCGAAGTTCCTCTGTTTAGTCACTACCAAATCGAAAGCCAAATTGAATCGGCATTTGAGCGTGAAGTTCGCCTTCCATCTGGTGGCTCTATTGTTATTGACCCAACAGAAGCTTTAACATCAATTGATATCAACTCTGCTCGTGCAACGAAAGGCGGTGATATTGAAGAAACGGCACTAAATACTAACCTTGAAGCTGCTGACGAAATCGCACGTCAATTACGTTTACGTGACTTAGGTGGTTTAGTAGTTATCGACTTTATCGACATGACGCCAGTTCGTCACCAACGTGAAGTTGAAAACCGTATGCGTGAAGCCGTTCGTATGGATCGTGCTCGTGTTCAAATTGGTCGTATTTCTCGTTTCGGTCTTCTAGAAATGTCTCGCCAACGCTTAAGCCCGTCTTTAGCAGAAGCAAGCCACCATATTTGTCCTCGTTGTACGGGTACTGGTGTGGTTCGTGATAACGAATCTCTAGCACTGTCTGTTCTACGTTTAATTGAAGAAGAATCATTAAAAGACAATACAACACAAGTTCTTGCTGTTGTGCCTGTTTCTATTGCTTCTTATTTATTAAATGAAAAACGTCGTTCAGTTCAACACATTGAAAAATTCCATGATGTTCGCGTAATTATTGTTCCTAACTCTGATATGGAAACGCCTCACTTTGAAGTGATCCGTATCCGTGATGGTGAAGAGCAAGAGATGCTGTCTTACCTTCTTCCTAAGAAGCTAGAAGCGCTACGTGAAGCTGAATCAAAAGAAGCTCCAGTTGTAAATATTGCTCCTAAGAAACGTGAAGAACCTGTTCTTCAAGGTTTCAGTGCACCAACTCAGGCTGCGCCAGTTGCTAAAGCACAACCAGAGAAAAAAGCAGAAGCAAAAACTGAAGAAAAACCTGGCATTATTAGCCGTTTCTTCAAAGCAATTGCTAACTTCTTCTCAGCTCCTGAAGTATCAGAGAAAACTGAAAAGAAAGTTGAAGAAGAGAAACCAGCTCAACCTCAACGTCGTAATCAAAATCGCAATAATGACCGTCGCCGTAATAACGAAAATGGTCGTAATAACCGCAACAATCGTCGTAATGGTAACGATAACCGTAACGAAAACCGTCGTGGTAAAAAGCAAGACGATGCGAATGCAACAACAACAGGTAAGCAAGCTAAAGCAAATGATAATAAGCCAACTAAACAGCCTAAAGTACGCAAAGAAATTGCAGAACAAGGTCTTAAATTAGCGGCTGATGCTCAACAAGCTCCTGCACAAAACACTGAAAAGCAAACTGAAAAACGTGAAAAAACGGCTCAAGTAAAACAGCGTCGTCAACGTCGTCAATTGCAGAAAAAGTACGTACAGGTAAAGCGGTTGAAGCTGAAAATGATGCAGTTGTAGCAGCACAAGTTGAAGCTCAACAATCAAACACTGAAGTAAATACTGAGAAAAACACTGAGCGTAAAGAAGGCCAACGTCGTAACCGTCGTTCACCTCGTCACCTTCGTGCAAGCGGTCAACGTCGCCGTCGTCGCGATCGTCGCCCTGTAAACCCTTCTCGTTTATCTTCTGGTGTTGCATCACCTGAAATGGCAATGGGCAAAGCTTATCCTGATTTCGCGCGTATTCTGGAAATGAAGCAAGCGAAACAACGCCAACAAGAGAAATTCGTAGATAACGAAACTCAAGCGGCTCAAGATAAAGCACCAAAAGTTAACGTTCAAATCGGTGGCGTTGCTTTCCCTGAAATGGCCATGGGTAAAGTATTACTTCCTTATGTTGAAGCATCTGTTGCTCCGATTAAAGAAGCGGTACAAGCACCTGTTGTTGAAGAAGTGAAAGAGACAACTCCAGCACCAGTTGAAGTTGCTGTGACTGAAGCTCCAATTGCTACTCCTGTAGTAAACGTCGTAGCAGAAACACCTGTTGAACCAGCGGTAGCAGAAGTAAATGAAGTTGCTGTTGCTGAAGCTGCTGTAAAACCCGTTGTTGAAGTTGAAGAAGTACAACCTATTGTTGAAACTAAGGTTGCTCCAAAAACTCAATACAAGGGACATGCTTCTTCTGGTATGACAAAAGCAACAGGTCCAACAGAGATTAAAGAAATCACTGTGACTGCTGCTGAGTTCAGAGCAGAACGCTTTACTCCAAAACAAGCGGGTAGCCAAACAGCCACTTCTCAAGCAAGTGCTGCGATGGCAAAAACTGCCGGTTTATAATTTTTTAGGCAAACGCCTTTAAAACAAATAACCAATAAAATTAAGCAAGTTACGTTTCGACGTAACTTGCTTTTTTTATATCTAATTCCGAATAAACATTGAAGTTCATCACGCTTTTCTGTACGATTCGCCGCACACTATGCTTGAAAAACAACCAAAGAAGATATCTAAAAAACATGTTTGAATTTCCAAAATTTTCTAATCATTCTGTAAAGAATGATGTCTTATCAGGTCTAACCGTTGCGCTAGCCTTGGTACCTGAAGCTGTAGCTTTTGCCTTTGTTGCAGGTGTTGACCCAATGGTAGGCTTATATGCTGCCTTCATCGTAGGTTTAATTACTTCTCTTATTGGCGGTCGTCCAGGTATGATCTCTGGTGCAACGGGTGCTATGGCTGTGGTAATGGTTAGCTTAGTTTCTGTTCACGGCGTTCAATACCTTTTTGCAGCCATTATGCTCGCCGGTATTCTTCAAATTTCAGCTGGTTTATTTAAGCTTGGTAAATTCATTCGTATCGTGCCTCACCCTGTAATGATCGGATTTGTAAACGGCCTTGCTATTGTTATCTTCCTTGCTCAACTTGGTCAGTTTAAAGCGCCCGATGCATTAGGTAATCTGGATTGGCTTCAAGGCGATCAAATGATGTTAATGCTTGGTCTTGTTGCTGTAACTATGGCTATCATTCATTTCTTACCAAAGTTAACAACTGCAGTTCCATCTTCATTGGTTGCTATTATTGTTGTTACAGGCTTAGTGCAAGGTTTAGATTTAGACACTCGTACTGTAGTAGATTTTCTACGTACAATGAGTGGTAATGATTCAGCAACACTAGCAGGCTCTTTACCAACATTTGCATTACCGGTTGTTCCTCTGTCATTAGAAACACTTTACATCATCTTCCCATATGCGCTTATCTTAGCGGCAATTGGTCTTATCGAATCCCTTCTAACACTAACGGTAATTGATGAGATGACAGGTACTCGTGGTCAATCAAATCGTGAGTGTGTTGGTCAAGGTGTTGCAAACGTAACATGTTCTGTATTTGGCGCTATGGGCGGCTGTGCAATGATTGGTCAATCAATGATTAACGTAAACTCTGGTGGTCGTGGTCGTTTATCTGGCATCGTAGCTGCTGTAATGCTGTTAGTCTTCATCCTATTTGCTTCTTCACTAATTGAGATGATCCCTCTAGCTGCTCTTGTTGGTGTTATGTTCATGGTAGTTATTGGTACATTTGAATGGGCAACATTCAAACTGGCACGTCGTGTACCAAAACAAGACTTCTTCGTGATTGTACTTGTAACCGTTGTTACTGTGTTTACTGACCTTGCTGTAGCAGTAGCTGTTGGTGTTATTGCATCAGCACTTATGTTTGCATGGCAACACGCTAAACACATCTTCTCTACAAACTCTGTAAACGAAGAAGGTTCTAAAGTTTATGAGATTAATGGTCCAATTTTCTTTGGTTCAGCAGCAAACTTCTTAGAGTTATTCGACGTTGAAAATGATCCTCAAGATATCATTATTGACTTCGCAGCATCACGTGTTGTTGACCATTCAGCTATTGAAGCCGTTGATACTATCGCTGAGCGTTACTCTAAAGCAGGTAAAAAAGTACATCTTCGTCACTTAAGCCAAGATTGCCATGCTCTTCTAAACAAAGCAGGTAGCTTAGTTGAAATCAATGTACAAGAAGACCCTATCTATAAAGTTGTGAGCCAATAAATAGGCACATAGCTCAAATTTATTGATAGACTTTAAAAATCCCGATATGGTTCTCCTGTCGGGATTTTTATATTCACCTTTCTTTTAATGGAATAAAACATGACTGAACAAGATAAAAAAGACGAACGTTATAAACAGCGACAAGAAAAAATTAAAAACAACGTTGATAAACGTGTGGCCGAGGCTCAAGAAGAAAAAGGTCTACTCTTGATCATTACAGGGAATGGTAAAGGAAAAACCACATCAGGCTTTGGTACTGTCGCTAGAGCGGTTGGTCATGGACTTAATTGCATAGTTGCTCAATTTATCAAAGGCACTTGGGATTGCGGTGAACGAAACTTATTAGAAATGCATAACGTGCCATTCTATGTAATGAAAACTGGCTTTACTTGGAATACTCAAGATAAAGAATCAGATACAAAAGCAGCTCAAGCCGTATGGGCAGAATGTAAAAAAGCGCTCGAAGATGAGTCTATCGATTTAGTCTTGCTTGATGAAATGACGTATATGGTCACCTATGGCTATATTGATTTGGAAGAAGTAAAAACAGCGCTATCTAATCGCCCTAAAATGCAATCTGTCGTAATTACAGGCGAGCAGCCCATCGTGAGTTAATTGAAATGGCAGATACCGTTTCTGAAGTGCGAAGTGTTAAACATGCATTCGATTCAGGTATTAAGGCGTTAAAAGGCATTGATTGGTAATGCCTAAAACAAAAATGGCCTACTCTCTTAATGATGTAGGCCATTTCTTTATATGATGCTATAAATCAAACTTAATTAAAAAGTCCTTTAAGTAATTTATTTGCCGCATCTTTTACTTTTTCATCTTTAATCTTATCGCCATATTTTTCTTCTAGCTTCTCAATACCACGATCAATTTCTTTTTGTGCTTTTTGTTTCATCACATCATCGAATTCAAGTTTATATTTAGGGTTTGTCCAAGATCCCGTTACTCGAATTGGTATCGTCACATCTTTTAGATCGTCAATATCCTTACCGCCCTGCCCCTTTAATGTGCCCACAATAGACGTTTTAATCAGCATATTTGCTGTTTCATTCACATAATGTGCAGAACCTTCACCATGAATTCGAAGTAAAGGAGAGACCATCTTGATATTTTTAGTTGTTGCATTACCGTTTGCTAGATAAAAGTCAGCAGTAAGGGCACTAAAATCTGTTTTTTCAGCTTCTTCGCTTCCTTTAACTTTTCACCTTTAACCTTTGCATAAGTCGTACGGATTAATAACGGAATGTTAATACCATTTACAGCACCATCAGCAAAGTTAATCGAAACTTTCCTTTAAGGTTCTGCTTAAGTGCTGTTGGTTTTAAACTTTTCCCTGATGCATTAATCGCTATATTACCTGTACCTTCTACAAGACTTTCACCCATAACATCGGTTAATAAAGGGGCAACTTTTACTCCTTTAATCGTCTGTTTAACACTATAAGTCGGTACTGATTTTCGAGCATCAAGTGTTGCTGTCATATCAATTCCACCACTGTATAAATCAGAATGAAATTTCGTTAATTTCAGTACACCACGATTAACAGAGAACACAGACGTCACATTCTGCATTTTTGCGTTATTAGCTTTAAATTTATCAATAATGATTGAACCCGCAACATCTAATGTTTTCAATGCACTTAAGTCAGGTTCCACTTCTTTTACTGGTGTAGATGACGCTTTTGTTGATGTCGTTGAATCTACTGTTTTAGATGACTCATCTTTTGGTAACGTTGCTAGTAAAGCATCAACATCAATACTTGGGCTACGTAGATCAAAGCGAACTTTAGGAATATCATTTAATTGAACGCTTAGCTTACCAGTAAAATCGGTATCGACCGCTGATAAAGCAAGCTTGTCTATCTTCAAGAACGATTTGTTTAGATCAAAGGAACTATTAAATCCAATAACAGCAGTCACATCTTCATTTGGAATGCCTTTTCCCTTCACATTGTTAGTACTTGTGAATTCCTTGATTTTAATTAGGTCTAACGCTTTTGGTACATAAAGAGCAAATGTTGAATTCGAATTAACCTCTAAATTATTTGCTTTACCTTTTGCTTTTAAAACTAAATTAGCCCATTTATCAAAAGAAAATTGATCAATAGTAAAGGTAATATCATTAAATTTATTTACGGCATCTGCATACGATGCATTAAATTCAACATTCTTAAATGAAGCATCATCTAGCGTTTCAGCTATATTAAGCTCTGTTTTCCCTTTTAGTGCGACTTTTTGCTTACCTAAGTCCCCTTTTAAATCAAAATTTAATTCGGCCCACTGCCCTGGAATGAACTGTGAAAGGGATAAATTCATATCACTAAAGTGAATTTTTGAACCTGCTTTATCATCTTGGATAAGCACTTCAGCATTAGTTAAAGCAATACCTTGTAAAGAGACTTTCCAACCATTGAACTCTGTACTTGTTGCTGATGATGCTTCTGGATTAACGTCAGTCTCTTCTGCTGGAGCCGTTGGATTATTATTTTCTACTGTTGATGTTTCTTTTTTAGCGACAAGACCATCTAAATTAGTAACTCCATTTTTTAATGTGTGTAACGTAAATGAAGCACCATCTAACGTGATAAGACCAATACTGACTTCCTGTTGAAATAACGGGCGTACATTAAGATCAAGTATTGCATTATCAAATGACACTAAATTAGGCTCAACAAACCCTTCAGGGTTACTTAATGCCATTTTTCCGATCGAAAAGCCTATTGATGGAAAAAAGCGCCATTCAATATCACCATCTATCGTTAATTGACGACCAGTTTGAGCTTCAACTTGCTCTGTGATTAACGGTTTAAATTCATTAGGGTTAACAAGTAACACTAATACCAATACAGCACCGATTACTGCAATAAACGGTATACTAATTAATAGGGCTATTTTCTTCACGGCCAAAATCCATCTAATTGTTCTTAAATAGTAACGATAGTGTTAAGTATGCCATCAGTTAAGCATAATAAACATGAGCTTATCGATAGTTATATATTGGAGTATAGCGAAATTATACGATATGAGACAAAAAAAAGGCCGACATAATTGTCGGCCCTTTTAAAGATAAATTTCTTACGCTTTTAATAAGCGTGAGATATGTGCTTTTAGTACATCAATCGCAATGCGGTTTTTACCACCACGTGGAACGATAATGTCAGCGTGCTGTTTTGATGGGTCAATAAATTGCATGAACATTGGACGTACTGTTTTTTGGTATTGCTCAAAAACAGATTCCATTGTACGGCCACGCTCTTCGACATCACGTCGAGCACGACGTAATAGGCAGATATCTAAAGGAGTATCCATAAATACACTTGCATGCATTAAATTACGTAAACGTGGATCTGTTAGTAATAAAATACCTTCAAGAATAATTACTTTCTTTGGAGTCATTACATCAACTTCAGAAGTACGAGTATGCTCTGTATAGCTGTAAGTTGGAATATTAACCGCTTCACCACGCATAAGTTGCTCTAAATGCTCACAAAGCAATTCATGATCCAATGCATTTGGGTGATCGTAATTTGTTTTGACTCTTTCTTCCATGGTCAGGTGGCTTTGGTCCTTGTAGTAACTGTCTTCAGTTATTACACCAATCTGATGATCGCCAACTTTTGCTCGTAGTTCATTATAAATTGTTGAAGCAATCAAGCTTTTACCTGAAGCTGATGCGCCTGCAATACCTACGATAATACAGTGATGATTACTGTTCTCTGACATAAAAGATACCTAAAAGTGTGCGATATACGGATATTTAATAAAACCGCCTGATTATAGGGATTACTAGTGATACTTTCCAGCTCAAATTTCACTTAAGTGTGATCCTACAATGACTTGAACATTATTTGGTCAGGAATCACCTCTCCTTGCCAGTATAGTCGACTTGATACTTGTTCTGCCAAGTTAATATACAATTTACTGTGAGGACTTATTGGATTAATAGCCACGCTAGGCGTCCCAGAATCCGTTTCACTTCGTATATCGATATGTAATGGTAATTGAGATAATAATGGATCGAGTAACGTTGAGCCATAGTTAATGCGCCACCAGTTCCAAAAATCGCTTCTTGATGCCCACAATTAGAGCAAATATGAATACTCATGTTTTCGACCACACCAATAACAGGCACATCTACTTTCGTAAACATATTCACACCTTTAATCGCATCAGTTAATGCTAGATCTTGTGGTGTCGTAACAATTACAGCTCCTGTCGTCGGCACTTGTTGAGACAATGTAAGTTGAATATCACCAGTACCTGGTGGCATATCAATAATAAGATAATCCAAATCTGGCCACCATGTTTCATTAAGAAGCTGAGATAAAGCTTTAGATGCCATAGGGCCGCGCCACACTGCCGCTTCGCCTTTTTCGACTAAGTAACCAATTGAATTACTGTATAGTCCATGCGCCTCGATTGGCATCATTCTATTATTATCAACAATCGCTGGTTTCTTATCTTCAACACCCAGCATCAAAGGTACAGAAGGACCGTATATATCTGCATCCAATATACCAACACGTGCACCTAAATGGTGTAGAGCTAATGCTAAATTCACAGCCGTCGTTGATTTACCGACTCCACCTTTACCTGAACTCACCGCAATGATATTTTTTACGCCTTTAACTGCTGGCTGATTTGTTTTTAAAGACGAGGTTTTAGATGAGACGGATACAGAGAGATCGGGCAACGCCAACTCAAGTTTTTGTCCTTCTAACCAGTGGTTAAAATCAGTTTGTAGGCTCTTTGATACAAAAGGAAAAACAACATTAATATTTCCTGTAGCTTCAATCGATACCACATTTGAAATATCAGCCCAACCTTCACAAAGTTGCGAATGCGTAAACGTATTTAACCAATTTTTAATCTCTACCATCGTTTGAAATGCCATCTTCAATGCTCCACGGTTATTTTTACTCATCCTATCACTAATTGAACCATTGATCCTCTATGCTTTCTAACTTGGTTCAGGTACTATTTATCTCTTAAATTTTCACCCATCACATTAAGCGAAAGAGAAGATATGGCTACAGATCCAAGAAAAATTCTGGTTACATGTGCCCTACCGTATGCAAACGGTTCCATCCACTTAGGCCACATGCTTGAGCATATCCAAGCGGATATCTGGGTTCGTTACCAACGTTTACGCGGCAACGACGTTAACTTTATTTGTGCAGATGATGCTCACGGCACACCAATCATGCTTAAAGCTCAACAGATGGGTATTTCTCCAGAAGAAATGATCGCAGCCGTTAGCGAAGAGCACCAAAAAGATTTCGCTGGCTTTGATATCAGCTTTGATAACTATCACAGCACGCACAGTGATGAAAACCGCGAATTAGCTTCTCACATCTACCTTGAGCTAAAGAAAAACGGCTTTATTACAAGTCGCACAATTTCTCAGCTGTTCGATCCAGAAAAAGAGATGTTCTTACCTGATCGTTTCGTAAAAGGTACTTGTCCTAAATGTAAAGCAGAAGACCAATACGGTGATAACTGCGACAACTGTGGCGAAACATACAGCCCAACAGATTTAATTAATCCAAAATCAGCAGTTTCTGGTGCGACTCCAGTAATGAAAGATTCTGAGCATTTCTTCTTTGACCTGCCTCAGTTTGAAAGCATGCTTAAAGAGTGGACTCGTTCTGGTTCTCTACAATCAGAAACAGCAAACAAGATGCAAGAGTGGTTTGAATCAGGCCTACA
The DNA here is from genome assembly GCA_038993745.2 of Aliivibrio fischeri. Lineage (NCBI taxonomy): Bacteria > Pseudomonadati > Pseudomonadota > Gammaproteobacteria > Vibrionales > Vibrionaceae > Aliivibrio > Aliivibrio fischeri. Next base: position 2,031,465 of record CP160629.1, read on the forward strand.
GCAATGGGATATCTCTCGTGATGCACCATACTTTGGCTTTGAGATCCCAGGCGAAACGAATAAATTCTTCTACGTTTGGCTAGATGCTCCGATTGGTTATATGGGCTCATTCAAAAACCTATGTAATAAGCGTGACGATTTAAACTTTGATGAATACTGGAAGAAAGACAGTACAACAGAGCTTTATCATTTCATTGGTAAAGACATTGTTTACTTCCACAGCCTATTCTGGCCTGCAATGCTTGATGGCGCAGGTTTCCGTAAGCCAAATAACGTATTCGTTCACGGTTACGTAACGGTTAACGGTGCGAAAATGTCTAAATCTAAAGGCACTTTCATTAAAGCTGGTACTTACTTAAATCACTTAGATCCTGAGTGTCTACGTTACTACTATGCAGCGAAACTAAACAGCCGTATTGATGATCTTGATTTAAACCTTGAAGATTTCACTCAACGTGTAAACTCTGATGTAGTTAACAAGATTGTTAACTTAGCTTCTCGTAACGCTGGTTTCATTACTAAACGCTTTGATGGCAAACTTGCAGATAACTTTGCAGAGCCTGAGCTTTACAATGAATTTATTGCGGCTGCAGATCGTATTGCTGAGCTATATGAAACTCGTGAATTTGGTCGTGCTATCCGTGAAATTACAGCACTAGCTGATAAAGCAAACCAATACATTGATGAGAAAGCACCTTGGGTTCTTGCAAAAGAAGAAGGTAAAGAACAAGAACTACAAGAAGTGTCTTCTGTAGGCATTAACTTGTTCCGTGTATTAATGGCTTACTTAAAACCTGTAATGCCAGAACTTGCAGCTCGTACTGAAGCGTTCTTAAATGAAACACTAACGTGGGAAGGCGTTGCACAACCACTAGTTGCTCATGAGATCACTAAGTTTAAAGCATTATTCGCGCGTATTGATCCTAAGAAAGTTGAAGCTATGATTGAAGCGTCTAAAGAAGACGCAGCAATCGAAATGGCAGCAAAAGAAAAGGCAGAAGCGGAAAAAGAAAAAGCAAGTCAAACTGAGCTAGATAAAGATCCAATCGCAGATGAGATTGAGTTCGATGCATTCGAAGCGGTTGATATGCGTATTGCACGTATTATCTCTTGTGAGGAAGTACCAAAGGCAAACAAACTGCTTAAATTCCAACTAGACATCGGTGGCGAAACTCGTCAAGTATTCTCTGGTATTAAATCAGCATACAAACCTGAAGAGCTAGAAGGCAAACTAACTGTTATGGTTGCCAACCTAAAACCTCGTAAAATGAAGTTTGGTATGTCTGAAGGTATGATCCTAGCTGCAGGCCCTGGTGGTAAAGAGCTTTGGATTTTAGAACCACACGAAGGCGCTCAACCTGGTATGCGTGTAATGTAATTCTTCTTTTTAGAAGATAATACCAATCGTAGTAAATCACTTACTTACTGTGATTGGTATAACTTACAAACAAAAATAGAGACCAAATGGTCTCTATTTTTTTATGTATTAATGATATTACCCGTTATAAAACTGAAGCGAGAGAAAGATTAATCTCATTAAGGACCTGTGATGGATTCTCCGCTTGTGTAATCGGACGACCTATAACTAGGTAGTCAGAACCTGCTGTAATCGCATCTACTGGCGTCATAATACGCTTTTGGTCACCAACATCAGCACCTACTGGACGAATTCCTGGTGTTACTAGCTGGAACTCTTTACCTAAATCAGCTTTTAGCATTGATGCCTCTTGAGCTGAACATACGACACCATCTAAACCGCTGTTTTTCGTTAATGCTGCTAAACGTTTTACTTGTTCTTGTGGTGCAATGTCTAAACCAATGCCAGCTAAGTCTTGCTGCTCCATGCTCGTTAACACCGTCACACCAATTAATAATGGACGGTCACTACCATAAGGTTCTAATATTTCACGCGAGGCACTCATCATACGCTCACCACCACTCGCATGAACGTTAACCATCCATACACCCATTTCTGCTGCCGCTCTTACCGCTTTTGAACAGGTATTTGGAATATCATGAAACTTTAAATCTAGAAAAACAGAAAAACCACGTTTATGAAGTTCTTTAACAAACTCAGGGCCAAATAAAGTAAACATCTCTTTGCCTACTTTTAAACGACATGAACTTGGATCAATTTTATCAACAAACGTTAACGCATCTGCTTGATTATCATAATCCAGTGCCACGATCACCTTTTGGTCTTTCATTTTCTCTCCTTTAAAAATTTATACCAATCTCATCAATTCATCATGAGGATTAGTCGTACTCACGGTCTTTTCTTACATTCAAAAAAAGAGGCACTCAGAGCGCCTCTTCAATTATTCACCATCTAAGCCTCTAATAGGCTTAATCACTCCCCATCCTTTACAAGATGGACATTGCCAAAACAATCGATGAGCAGAGAAACCACACTTACTGCAGCGGTAATTAGGTTTCATTTTCAATTGCTCGCCTACTAGGGTTTGCAAACTAGTTAAACTGGCTTTCGCCCTACCATCTTCAGCTTCATCGGTATGGTAGCCCATCAGACGATAAAAGCCCTTCATTGTCGGGTTCTTAAGAAGCTGTTTAGTCATATACCCTTGTGCTAAAGCGACACCTTCATGCTTGGCAATCAAATTTGAAAGCATCAATTCCGCACTAGCACCTGCTCCTTTTGAAATAGCTTCTTTTAAAAATTGAAGTAATGCGCCTTCTCTGTCTAGTTTTTCATAACATTCAGCAAGCAATGGTAATGCTTCACTGACAAAATCAATGTCTTGATCCAGTACTGACTCAAGGTGAGCAAGAGCACTTTTATAATTCTCTTCCTCCATAAGAAGTTTCGCCATCATAATAGAGGCTCGTACACATTGATTATCAGAAGATAAGGCTTTTTTAAGATTCTGTTTTGCTTTATTCAAATTCTCATCTGCAAGCTCTTGCATTGCGAGTTCACAATAATAGTGAGCAATATCAAGCTTGAGTTTTTTACGCCCCATACGAACCAAACTATTCGCAAATTGAATCGCTTGCTCCCACTCTCGAGTCTGTTGATGAATAGCAACTAATTGCAGTAAAGCGGCTTCTCTGTGATCAGGCTCTTCAAGCAGCTGCTCAAATATTTTTTCAGCACGATCAAGAATACCTGAGACCATATAATCTTTTGCTAACTGCTGTAAGGCTATATTTCGTTGGTCTATCGTAAGGTTCGGACGTGCGATGAGGTTTTGATGAATTTTGATGGCGCGATCGACTTCACCTCTTCGTCTAAAAAGATTACCTAATGCAAGGTGGGTGTCTATGGTATCGCTATCTACTTGAAGTAATTCTATGAAATGATCGACTGCTTTATCTGATTGATCAGACAGCAATAGATTCAAACCCGCCACGTATTGACGTGACAGGTGATTCGTTTCTTTTTGGCGTTGTTGTCTCGCACTCCTATTACCCATATACCAGCCATAACCGGCAGCAATAGGTAATAATAGGAATAGCAGTTCTAACATTCAGTCACTACCCTTTCGTTGACTCAATTCGCAACTTATCAAGCTCAGCCGTTTTTTTATCTAAGCGTTTGCGAAGGCGGCGTTGAGTCATGCTCGCTTTTAGATACATGCTGCCACAAATTAACCAGCCTAAACCAAAGCCAGTTGCAAAGAAAATACCCAATAATGTGGACAGTTGAAAATCACCTTGAGCTAACAGGTAATTAAAATTAACAATAGCTTGATTCTGTGCACCAATAGCCAGTGAGATCAAAAATAAAACAAGTAATAAAATGGCAACGATAATTTTCACTGGTATTCCCTCCAGTTAATTGAGTATCTAAAAGTTTTTATTTTACAGCTCTAAAGATACACCTAAATGCATTGAAAATGAACATAAAAAAACGGCATACTCAAAAGTATGCCGTTTTTGTATGCCAATTAGCATTAGCTATAATTCACACGTTCACGCAGTTCTTTACCTGGTTTAAAGTGTGGAACGAACTTACCGTCCAGCTCTACCTTATCACCAGTTTTAGGATTACGACCTAAACGTGGCTCTCGATAGTGTAGAGAAAAACTACCAAAACCACGAATCTCTATACGATCACCGCCTTCTAGCGTTGTTGCCATCTGCTCAAGGATTTCCTTGACTGTATCTTCCACCTGCTTAGCAGAAAGTTGAGGCTTTTTACTACACAGTTGTTCAATCAGTTCAGATTTTGTCATAAATGACCTCTCTTACGTTATCGAAAGAAAAGGGAGCAATGTTGCTCCCTTCTAATTTACTTATTCGCCTTTAGCTGCTTTGAAAGCGTCAGCCATTGCGTTACCGAAACCACCGTCTTCAGACTTAGTGTTCAGTGAAGCCATTGCTTCTTGCTCGTCAGCTTCATCTTTAGCTTTGATAGATAGGTTAACTACGCGGTTCTTACGGTCTACACCAGTGAACTTCGCTTCAACGCTATCGCCAACGCTTAGGATTAGAGATGCATCTTCAACACGGTCACGAGATAGCTCAGAAGTACGGATGTAACCTTCTACGCTGTCTGCAAGAGTGATTGTAGCGCCTTTAGCGTCAACAGCTGAAACAGTACCGTTTACTAGAGTACCTTTCTTGTTGTCTGCTAGGTAGTTGTTAAATGGGTCTTCTTCCATTTGTTTAACACCTAGAGAAATACGCTCACGCTCTGCATCTACTGCTAGAACAACAGCAGAGATTTCGTCGCCTTTCTTGTACTCACGTACCGCGTCTTCACCTGTAGCATTCCAAGAAATGTCAGATAGGTGAACTAGACCGTCGATGCCGCCGTCAAGACCGATGAAGATACCAAAGTCAGTGATAGATTTGATCTTACCAGTAACTTTGTCGCCTTTAGCTTGCGCTTCAGCGAATGTCTGCCATGGGTTAGCTTTACATTGTTTTAGACCTAGAGAGATACGACGACGTTCTTCGTCAATCTCAAGAACCATAACCTCAACTTCGTCGCCTACATTAACAACTTTAGAAGGGTGGATGTTCTTGTTAGTCCAATCCATTTCAGAAACGTGTACTAGACCTTCAACGCCTTCTTCGATTTCAACGAAGCAGCCGTAGTCAGTTAGGTTAGTAACACGACCAGAAAGCTTGTGACCTTCTGGGTAACGCTTAGCGATAGCTACCCATGGATCTTCGCCTAGTTGCTTAAGACCTAGAGAAACACGAGTGCGCTCACGATCGAACTTAAGAACTTTAACGTTGATCTCGTCACCAACATTTACGATCTCAGATGGGTGTTTAACACGTTTCCAAGCCATATCTGTGATGTGTAGTAGACCGTCTACGCCACCTAGGTCAACGAATGCACCGTAGTCAGTAAGGTTCTTAACGATACCTTTAACTTCCATGCCTTCTTGTAGAGAAGCAAGTAGCTCATCACGTTCAACACTGTTTTCAGATTCGATAACAGCACGACGTGAAACAACAACGTTGTTACGTTTTTGGTCAAGCTTGATTACTTTGAACTCTAGCTCTTTGCCTTCAAGGTGAAGAGTGTCACGTACTGGACGTACATCAACAAGAGAACCAGGTAGGAATGCACGGATACCGTTAAGTTCAACTGTGAAGCCGCCTTTAACTTTACCGTTGATAACACCCATAACTGTTTCAGCATCTTCGTATGCTTTTTCAAGTTGGATCCACGCTTCGTGACGCTTCGCTTTCTCACGAGAAAGTTGAGTTTCACCGAAACCGTCTTCAACAGCGTCAAGAGCAACGTCTACTTCAGAACCAACTTCAACTTCAAGTTCGCCAGCAGCGTTCTTGAATTGTTCAGCTGGGATAGCTGCTTCAGACTTAAGGCCAGCGTCAACAAGAACGAAACCGTTCTCGATAGCTACTACAGTACCTTTAACGATGCTGCCTTGTTGGAATTCAGTTTCATTTAGAAACTCTTCAAAGAGTTGAGCAAAAGATTCAGTCATTATTTGATCTTCAAATTTAAACGTCCATGGGTATCCTACCGCATGGGGTTGATAGTAAGGTTAGTTATCATCCTTGCAACTAACTAAGTTTAATATTATAGCTTAGATTCAATAAAAGTAATGGCTTGCGCGACAACTTCATCAATATTCATTGACGTTGAATCTAAAACTAAAGCGTCTTCCGCAGGACGTAATGGTGCGACAGCGCGATTGCGATCTCGATCATCACGTTCTTGAATTTCGCTTAAAAGACGGTCAAATTTAACATCTAACCCTTCTGTTGCAACTGCTTCATTCGGCGATTCGCACGTTCTTCAGCACTTGCATCTAAAAATATCTTAACTTCAGCGTTAGGGAACACAACCGTTCCCATATCTCGACCATCAGCAATCAAGCCAGGTTGAGCAGAAAATGCACGCTGGCGACGTAATAACGCTTCACGAACTTGAGGTAACGCCGCTACTTTCGATGCAGCCATGCCAGTTTCTTCTTTACGAAGCTCTGCAGATACGTCTTCACCTTCAAGGATTACTTTAACCAATTCACCTTCAGCTTTGAATTGCACATCCAAATTAGCAGCTAAAGGAACAAGTGCATCTTCTGAATTAAGATCAACACCATGGTGAATAGCAGCCAATGCTAGCACTCGGTAAATAGCGCCAGAGTCTAATAAATTATAACCTAGCTTTTCTGCAAGTAACATGCACAGCGTGCCTTTACCTGCTCCACTTGGACCATCAACAGTAACGACTGGTGAATGAGTAGTCATGGAGTTCTCCAATTAATTATTGTGATTGGTTTCTACGGGCAGCATTATACCCAAGTAAGATTATTTATATACTCTTGATTATGAAAAACTAAAAAAGCTCTGAATTTTGATACAGAGCTTTCATTGAATAGTAAGGTAATAATTTAAAATACAATAAATTAGCAGCTTAATTCTTTTAATTTATCAAAATAATCAGGGAATGTTTTCGATGTACAACCTGGATCATTAATCGTTACAGGAGTATCACTCAATGCAACTAAAGAAAAACACATCGCCATGCGGTGGTCATCATAAGTGTCAATCGATGCATGCTGTAATGAAGCAGGCGGTGTAATTGTAATATAATCTTCCCCTTCCTCCACTACTGCACCCACTTTTCTTAACTCGGTTGCCATCGCAGCCAAACGATCAGTTTCTTTTACACGCCAATTGTATACGTTACGAATCGAGGTCGTTCCTTTTGCAAATAATGCAGTGGTTGCAATTGTCATTGCAGCATCAGGAATATGGTTGAAATCCATATCAATGGCATTAAGTTCACCTTTACGAGCGATAACATAATCATCGCCCCATTCAATTTCAGTCCCCATTGCAGCTAATGCATCTGCAAATTGAACATCGCCTTGAATACTCTTTTTACCAATACCCGTTACTTTTACTTCTCCACCCTTAATTGCAGCGGCAGCAAGAAAATATGATGCCGATGAAGCATCACCTTCTACAAGAAAATCCCCAGGAGCTACATAAGTTTGATTCGCAGGAACGACAAACGTTTGATAGTTCTGATTCTCAATTTTTACACCAAATGTTGCCATGATATCTAATGTGATATCAATGTATGGTTTTGATACTAAATCACCAACAATCTTAATCGTTGTTTCTTGTGTAGATAATGGCGCTGCCATTAAAAATGCAGTAAGAAATTGGCTAGAAATCGAGCCATCAATTTCCACTGTTCCACCATGTAGGCCAGTACCTTTAATTTTCAGCGGTGGATAATTTTCATTTTCTAAATATTCTACATCTGCTCCAGCAGCTTTAAGAGCAGTTACAAGGTGACCGATTGGGCGCTCTTTCATGCGAGGTTCGCCTGTTAGAACAAACTCACCTTGGCCTAAACATAGTGCCGCAGCCAATGGGCGCATCGCCGTTCCAGCATTACCTAAAAAAAGCTCTAATGCTTCATTAGGTTCAAACGCTCGTCCTAATCCTGTTACTTCACATTCTGTTTTATCTGCTGATAATTTATATTCAACGCCCAATGCTTTAAGTGCATTCAACATATGACGAATATCATCGCTATCTAGTAGATTCGTTAATTTTGTAGTTCCTGAAGCTAATGCAGCTAAAAGTAGCGCTCGGTTAGATACACTTTTTGAACCCGGCAAATTGATTTGCCCATTAATTTTTGAGATAGGTTGAAGAGTTAAGCTTTCCATGTTTGCGTAAAAATTCCTGTACAAATAAATAATAATGTCATGATCAATATTTCATGACTGCTTCAGCTTTAATTGTTATTTTTTGTTATTCTTCATACTTTCAGAGTAACGAAAACCAACGCGATGTGCCAGAGGCAATATCGTCTCTATTGACCTAAAAATAATGAATAGTGATTTCTTTTATCTATGACTATCTACTTACCTGAGCTTATTCCATCTCATTCGACAGTTTTTCCTGATATAGAGAACGCATTAAATAACCCAGATGGATTACTCATTATGGGAGGGGACTTATCTTCCAAACAACTAATTAGTGCATATCAACACGGTATTTTCCCTTGGTACAGTAATGGAGATCCTATACTTTGGTGGAGTCCAAGCGTTCGAGGCGTCTTTTTTCCTGAGCAATTTTCACCATCTAAAAGCTTAAAAAAGTTCTTCAGAAAATCGAACTACAACGTAACCCTTAATAAAGCCACTTACCAAGTTATTGACCTCTGTGCATCTACCAGACCAAAAGAAGAAACATGGATCATGCCAGAAATGATCAATGCCTATAAGAAACTGGCTGATCTTGGCTATTGTCACTCTGTTGAGGTATGGAATGAGGATGAATTAATTGGTGGTTTATATGGATTACAAATCGGTCAAATTTTTTGTGGTGAGTCTATGTTTTCATTGCAAACAAACGCATCCAAAATTGCATTATGGAAATTTTGCGAACATTTTGTATCATTCAATGGAAAGCTTATTGACTGCCAAATGATGAATCCTCATTTAGAGAGTCTTGGGGCCAAAGAAATGAAACGCTGTGATTTCAAAACATTACTTGAAGAACTCAGCACTAAATCAACAATAGCAAACTGTTACTTACCTCAAATATTAGGGGATAATTCACTTTCATGAGTCAGTATTCACTTCAAGTTGGTTTAACACCCGAAGGGCCTTGTAGCTACCTACCTAAACAAAAAGAAAGACTCGCTGTTGTAATGGAACAAGAATTACACACAGCACTAGGCTATCAAGCATTAATTTGCCTCGGCTTTCGTCGTAGTGGTGAGACGATTTATAAACCGATGTGTGAGCATTGTGATGCTTGTAAACCACTAAGAATTAACGCAAATCAATTTAAACCAAGTAAAAGTCAAAAAAGATTATTAAATAAACTTTCCTCTTTTAGGTGGGAACTAAAATCAGAAATGGATGGAAATTGGTTCGATTTGTATGAGCGTTACATCAATACTCGCCATAAGACTGGAAGCATGTATCCTGCAAATCAAAAACAATTTTTTGAATTTTCACACAGTCATTGGTTAACGAATCAATTTTTACATATTTATGAAAACGAAACTCTAGTAGCCATTGCTGTTAGTGATGTTCTATCTGACTCTATCAGTGCTATGTATACATTTTTTGAACCAGAACATCCTTTATCTCTAGGAACGATCTCCGTTCTCATTCAGCTAAAATTATGCAAAGAGTTATCTAAAGAGTGGCTTTATCCTGGTTATCAAATAGACGATTGCCCAGCAATGAAGTATAAAGATCAATATAAACCGAACCAAAAGCTAGTAAATATGGTCTGGCAGGGTTAAAATGCAGCCCAAACTTTACATACATCATTTTTAAGGGCATTATTAGCCGCTTAAAAATCAGCCAAAGCTATCTATATAAAGAGGATTCAATGGCAAAAGAAGACGCAATTGAACTGCAAGGCACAGTTCTAGATACACTACCAAACACAATGTTTCGCGTAGAATTAGAAAACGGTCACGTTGTTACTGCTCATATCTCAGGTAAAATGCGTAAAAACTACATCCGTATTCTTACTGGTGACAAAGTAACAGTTGAAATGACTCCTTATGATTTATCTAAAGGCCGTATCGTCTTCCGTGCGCGTTAATTTGTCATTCTATTAGTTTAACGCTTTAAACTAATAAAAAAACAATAACAAAAACCCAGTCAATGACTGGGTTTTTTATTAGCTTTTAAAACAAGCTAGCTATAGCAATAGAATTGGTTTATTAATGAACCGCTTCAGTTTCACTTGTGAATTCAAATACAAGCTCATCTTTTTTAAGCTTCACTCGTACTGTGCCACCATCAACCAAATCACCAAATAGTAATTCATTTGCCATTGGTTTTTTAAGGTTTTCTTGAATAACTCGAGCCATTGGGCGTGCACCCATCGCTTTGTCATAGCCTTTTTCAGCAAGCCATGCTTTAGCTTCTTTGGATACTTCCATTGATACACCACGAGCATCTAACTGTGCTTGTAGCTCTGCAATGAATTTCTCAACAACAAGTGAAATCACATCTTTACTTAGATGTTCAAACCAAATGATATTATCCAAACGGTTTCTAAATTCTGGAGTAAATACTTTCTTAATTGCCGCCATTGCATCAGTAGAGTGATCTTGTTGGATTAAACCAATCGATTTTTTAACCGTCTCTTGAACACCTGCATTGGTCGTCATAACAAAAATTACGTTACGGAAATCCGCTTTACGTCCATTGTTATCTGTCAACGTACCATTATCCATTACTTGTAACAGCAGGTTAAAGATATCTGGATGTGCTTTTTCAAGTTCATCAAGAAGAACAACAGAATGTGGATGTTTAATTACCGCATCAGTTAATAAACCACCTTGCTCGTAACCAACATAACCCGGAGGCGCACCAATTAAGCGACTAACGGTATGCTGCTCACCATATTCAGACATATCAAAGCGCAGTAATTCAATACCTAATGCTTTTGCTAATTGAACAGTAACTTCTGTTTTACCAACCCTGTCGGCCCAGCAAATAAGAATGAACCAACTGGTTTATTCTCTGCACCAAGACCAGCACGACTTAATTTAATTGCTTCACATAGTGCATCGATCCCTGATCTTGCCCAAATACCAGCATTTTCAATTTGTCATCGAGTTTTTTCAGAACATCTTTATCACTTGAGGATACAGATTTTTCTGGAATTCGAGCCATTTTAGCGACCATAGATTCAATATCAGCAACATTGATGGTCTTTTTACGGCGACTCGCAGGTGTTAGACGGCAACGAGCACCGGCTTCATCAATTACATCAATCGCTTTATCTGGAAGATGACGTTCATTAATATATTTAGCTGATAGCTCTACCGCAGCACGAAGCGCTTTATTGGTATAACGCACTTCATGATGTTCTTCATACTTACTTTTCAAACCGATCAGAATTTTTGTCGTATCGTCTAAAGATGGTTCTAAAATATCAATCTTTTGGAAACGACGAGCTAATGCACGCTCTTTTTCAAAAATAGTACTGTGCTCTTGATAAGTAGTAGAACCAATACAGCGTAATTTACCACTACTTAATAACGGTTTGATTAAGTTAGCTGCATCAACTTGACCACCAGAAGCAGCACCCGCTCCTATAATCGTGTGAATTTCATCAATAAATAAAACCGCATGTTCTTCTTTTTCAAGCTGTTTTAAAATCGCTTTAAAACGTTTTTCAAAATCACCACGGTATTTAGTGCCAGCAAGTAATGAACCAATATCCAGTGAATAAATAACACAATCTTTAATTACATCTGGTACTTGCTCTTCAACAATACGCCAAGCAAGGCCTTCTGCAATCGCCGTTTTACCAACACCAGCTTCACCCACTAATAGAGGGTTATTTTTGCGACGACGACATAGTACTTGAATGGTTCGCTCAAGCTCTTGATCACGTCCAATAAGCGGATCGATACCACCATTTTTAGCAACTTGGTTTAAGTTAGTAGCAAAACTCTCTAACTTATCTTCAGCATTAGCCTCAACAGCTGCTTCAACATTATTTGGTTCACTATTCTCATCTCGATTTTCTGGTGCACCATGAGAGATGAAATTAACAATATCTAGACGGCTAATATCATTCTTTTTAAGGAGATATGCTGCATGTGATTCTTGCTCGCTAAAAATAGCGACCAATACGTTGGCACCAGTAACTTCACTTCGACCTGATGATTGAACATGAAAAACTGCCCGTTGTAATACACGCTGAAAGCTAAGCGTAGGCTGAGTTTCACGACTTTCATCGTCCAGAGGAATTAATGGGGTTGTCTGTGTAATAAATTCGTCGATTTCAGTTGCCAAGGCATCTAAATCAGTATGACAAGCAATAAGCGCTTCGTGAGCTGATGGGTTCTCCAGCAGAGCGAATAGCAAGTGCTCCACTGTCATGAATTCATGACGCTTTTCTCGCGCACGAGCAAACGCAGTGTTCAAACTCGCTTCTAATTCTTTATTTAGCATAGGAACCTCCCAAAACACCAAATTATGGTGTAACGAACAAACTTACGCTTGCTCCATTGTACACAGTAGTGGGTGCTCATTATCACGCGAGTAAGTATTCACCTGCGCAACTTTAGTTTCTGCAACTTCAGCAGTGAACGTCCCACATACTGCTTTCCCTTCATAATGCACTGTTAGCATTAATTGTGTTGCTTTTCCAAGTCCATGGAAAAAATTTATCTAAAACTTCGACAACAAACTCCATTGGAGTGTAATCATCGTTATTTAAAACCACTTTATACATAGATGGTGGTCTTAACTCTGTTTTCTCTCGTTCCAAAACATCTGAATCAGGAGAAATCCATTCATATAGTTTACTCATGTCGACAACTAAATTAGTAAAAAAATAATCTGATACTTCAAGGTATCCCCTTACTATTCAGACTAATCTAGACGAGAGATTACATCAAACAAAAGATACTATTTTAAAGTCTTTATCACTTATTTTTTTGCTAATTGGATAGAAATTCATCGAAACAATAAATAAAGAATAGGGCCTTTTGTTCAAGTTCTCCACTATATTTATCAATCTGATATTATTGATAAATATGTTAATCTTAAATGTGATATTGGGTATAAATGTTAAAAAAGTGACAACTTTGTACTTGACTCACATTTTATATTTAATAGAGTGTACTTGTAGTGGTTATCAATTGAACAGATAAATGATTAATTCATAACCATTGTGCTAGGTAATTAAAATGCAGAGGGATGTATAGCATGGCAACAGGTACAGTAAAGTGGTTCAATAACGCCAAAGGGTTTGGCTTCATTTGTCCTGAAGGAGAGGATGGTGATATTTTTGCTCATTACTCCACCATTGAAATGGAAGGGTATCGAACTCTAAAAGCAGGACAAGCCGTCACTTACGAAATCCACGAAGGCCCAAAAGGTTTTCACGCAAGTGAAATTAAATTACTCGAAGGTGAAAACGCAAAATAGCTGCTTTATTTTCAAGTTTATAAAAAAGGTGAGTCGACATGCTCACCTTTTTTGAACCAATCGTTTCAAAACCACTCCAATCTTAATTCACTTCTGTTAGGTCTCTATTTTGAAATATCTATTTACTTTCGTTCTACTTTTGACGCTAAACGGTTGTGTTACTGAAACACATCAAGAGAAAAGCACAGTAAACCTTGTGACAACAGGCGATATCAATACGGTAATAACGGGAAGAACTTTCTTTAGTTGGCATCCTGATATTAACGCCAACTACCTTAATAAAAAGTTAAATAAAAATGATACTGAAGAAAAATTCATTCTTGCTTTAAAAAATGAATTAAAGAAAAAAGGGTTTACTTACACGGATGATCTACAAAAAGCCGATTTTTATATTGGTTATGGTTTAGGTGTAGATACTAAGATCAGTGATGATCAAATTCTAAATAAAACAGGATTATCTGCGGGTATAGAACCACATGGCATCGATGAAAATGACAGTGATAAAGCCAGTGTTTTTATTGCAATCTATTTACCAACCCAACTGACGCCGCAATGGACAATATTAGCCCAAGGCTATACAGATAGTGAGCAAACAGATGCAATGGACGAATTACTTCAGCTCATGTTTCACAGCTTAGAAGAAAAAAACTAAGTGTAAAAAGCAGCAATCATTGCCGCTTTACTGCATCATAAATTTCTTTGCTCTATGATGAACAACTGATTTCCATTCTCTTCCCCCACTCTGGTGGTAATTCAGCATAACGCTCAAAGTCAGGATGTTCATCAAATGGCGATGCCAATAGCGTAGATAAAATTTTAACATCACTAAAATCCCCCTCATTTGCTTTAACAATTGCTTGCTGAGCTAAATAGTTTCTTAAAACATATTTCGGGTTCATTTTTCTCATTTTTGAGCAACGCATATCGAAGCTATCTGCTTCTAACTTACATCGTGTTAGATACAAGTCTATCCATAATGTTGCGGCTTCTCTATCAACAAATAAGTCAACTACCGTTTGTTTATCTTGAGAATCTAGGTAAGACAACGCCCTCATAAATCGAGTGTAATCCACCACATTTTGCGACAGTAACTCAAACATAGATTCAAATAGACGGGTATCCCCTTCTTGTTTAGAAAGCAGCCCCAATTTTTTTCGCATCAATTGACTAAAATAATCATGCAATTTTATTTCATATTGCTCTAATGCTTTTTCTAAATCTGACTTATCAATTAATGGAGAAAGCGAATGTGCCAAGGCCGATAAGTTCCATAAGCCAATTCTAGGTTGTTGATTAAAGGCATAACGCCCTTGATAGTCAGAATGGTTACAGATATAACCAGGTTCATAATCATCAAGAAAGCCAAAAGGACCATAATCGAACGTTTGGCCAATAATCGACATATTATCGGTATTCATAACACCATGGGCAAATCCCACAGCCTGCCATTGCGCAATCATATAAGCAGTTCTATCGACAATATTATTAAACATTGCGAGATATGGCTTATCTTCACCTAAACAACAAGGGAAATGCCATTCAATCACTTTATCCGCTAATAACTTTAGCTCTTCCAATAAATTTGAATAAAACAGATGCTCAAAATGACCAAATCGAATATGAGTTTCAGCCATTCTAATGAGTAGAGCCCCAGTCTCATAGCCTTCTCTAAATACCGGAGTATCACTCGTCATCATTCCTAATGCTCGTGTAGTAGGAATACCAAGCCCAGCCATCGCTTCACTACATAAATACTCACGAATTGTAGAGCGTAATACAGCTCGGCCATCACCAGAACGCGAGTAAGGCGTTAAACCAGCTCCTTTTAAATGAAGATCAAAACTATTCCCTTTTTTATCTTTTATTTCTGCTAGTAAAAGTCCTCTTCCATCACCAAGGTCTGGGTTATAACTACCAAATTGATGCCCTGCATATTTCATGGCTAGTGGAGCAAAGACGGGCGGCACTGTTTCACCCGAAAACACATCTAACAGCTCAGAATGATTATGTACGTTCTCAGGTAAATCAAACTGTTTAGCTAATTCACTGTTCCATATAAGCCAACGAGAATTATCTAAGGGGGTCGGTTGTACATACGTGAAAAAACAGCGAGGCAATCTTGAATAGCGAGTAGTAATTGAAAGTGAATTCCAAAAAGACATAAGAGTAATCCATTAACTATGCAATGAACTAACGCTAGCATATTGATAAATAATATGACAGAAATGAAAAAAGCCGCACTAACCATAAGGTTAATGCGGCTTTTCCAATTTTGGCGCGCCCTGTAGGATTCGAACCTACGACCACATCCTTAGAAGGGACGTGCTCTATCCAGCTGAGCTAAGGGCGCTTTGTGTGGTAGGATTATACGAATATCCGAAATCAGATCAATCCTTTTCTTATCATTATCTTACTGAGTGATGAAAAATGAGTCACTTTGCTCACTTTATAGCAACAAGAAAACCATTCTGAGTAAAAAACCTACAAATATCATTGATATTACGATGTTTTGGTACTTAAAAAACCTCGAACGCAAACGTTTGCTCTATAGCTATTATGAATTAATTCTGCGACAATACTTAGGTCAACCAGTAACTGCCCTTTAGAAGGATCACTATGACCGCTCAAATTATCGATGGAAAACTCATTTCTCAAACCGTTCGCTCTGAAGTCGGGGCTCGTGTTAAAGCTCGTGTAGAAGCAGGATTACGTGCTCCAGGCCTTGCAGTTGTATTAGTTGGACAAGACCCAGCATCTCAAGTTTATGTAGGTAGTAAGCGTCGTGCCTGTGAAGAAGTCGGTTTCGTTTCAAAGTCATATGACCTTCCAACGACCACATCTGAATCAGAACTTCTTAACCTAATTGATGAACTAAACCAAGATCCGGAAATTGATGGTATTTTGGTTCAATTGCCTCTTCCTGCTGGAATGGATAGCACTAAAATTTTAGAGCATATCGATCCTGAAAAAGACGTTGATGGTTTCCACCCATATAACGTAGGTCGATTATCACAACGTATTCCAAAACTGCGTTCTTGTACACCAAAAGGGATCATCACTCTACTTGACCGCTACAACATTCAAGTTCGTGGTATGCATGCCGTTGTTGTTGGTGCTTCAAATATTGTTGGTCGACCAATGACACTTGAATTACTTCTTGCTGGTTGTACAACCACCACTTGTCATCGCTTTACAAAAGATTTGGAAAGCCATATTCGTCAAGCTGATTTGGTTGTGGTCGCCGTCGGTAAACCAAATTTCATTCCAGGTGAATGGATTAAAGAAGGTGCTGTCGTTGTTGATGTAGGTATTAATCGACTGGATTCAGGTAAGTTAATTGGCGATGTCGAGTATGACGTAGCCAAAACAAAAGCAAGTTATATTACTCCAGTACCAGGTGGAGTTGGTCCAATGACAGTAGCGACACTTATCGAAAACACCCTACTTGCCTGTGAGCAATACCACAGCAAATAACTTTTAATAGTTACAAAACTATCAATTAGCGAGCAATTTTACTGCTCGCTTTTTTATATCTGCGCTTCCCCACACTTCTTGACCAAATTTCACTCTATTTTCAGTTTTTTCTTGGACAAAATAAGCATTTAGTTACTAGGCTTAGTATGCGTAATTTAAAAAACGGATGACAAGAGGAAATGGATATGAGTATTTTTGACCACTATCAAGCCCGTTATGAAGCGGCAAAAGATGAAGAGATGTCACTGCAAGATTTCTTATCACTATGTAGTAATGACAAAAGTGCTTATGCTAATGCAGCAGAAAGACTACTGCTAGCCATTGGAGAGCCTGAGGTCATCGATACTGCACTTGATCCGCAACTCAGTCGCATTTTCTCTAATCGTGTTATTTCTCGCTATGAAACCTTCAAAGATTTCTATGGTATGGAAGAGCCAATAGAACAAATTGTTTCTTACTTAAAGCATGCTGCTCAAGGTCTTGAAGAGCGTAAGCAAGTGCTTTATTTATTAGGCCCAGTAGGCGGTGGTAAGTCTTCACTTGCTGAAAAACTAAAAAGCTTAATGCAAAAATTACCTATTTATGTACTTAGCGCAAATGGGGAACGCAGCCCAGTTAACGATCACCCTTTCTGTTTATTTGATGTCAATGAAGATGGTGAACTACTCAAAAACGAATACGGTATTGAACCACGTAACCTACGTTCCATTATGTCTCCTTGGGCAGCAAAACGACTGCATGAATTTGGTGGTGACATAACAAAATTTAAAGTCATTAAAGTTCACCCATCGATTCTTGACCAAATCGGTATCGCAAAAACAGAACCGGGCGATGAAAATAATCAAGACATTTCCTCTCTTGTAGGTAAGGTCGATATTCGTCAATTAGAGCATTTCGCCCAAGATGATCCTGATGCTTATAGCTATTCGGGGTCATTATGTAAAGCGAACCAAGGCCTAATGGAATTCGTAGAGATGTTTAAGGCGCCGATTAAAGTGCTCCATCCTCTTTTAACTGCAACCCAAGAAGGTAACTTTAATGGGACAGAAGGACTGTCAGCGTTACCATTTGATGGGATGATCCTTGCTCACTCAAACGAATCAGAATGGCAAACATTCCGAAATAACAAAAACAACGAAGCCTTTTTAGATAGGGTTTATATCGTAAAAGTCCCTTATTGTTTACGTGTATCGGAAGAAATGAAGATATACCAAAAACTACTAGAACACAGTGAATTGTCTCATGCACCTTGCTCTCCTAGTACATTAGATATTCTAGCGCAATTCTCAATATTATCGCGTCTAAAAGAACCAGAGAATTCATCTCTCTTCTCTAAAATGCGAGTTTATGACGGTGAAACCCTAAAAGACACCGATCCAAAAGCTAAAAGTTACCAAGAGTATCGAGATTTTGCTGGTGTTGATGAAGGTATGTCAGGCTTATCAACTCGATTCGCCTTTAAGATCCTCTCTCGTGTATTTAACTTTGATCAAACCGAAGTCGCAGCCAACCCTGTTCATCTTTTTTATGTAATAGAACAACAAATAGAAAGAGAACAATTTGCGCAAGACATTGCAGATAAATACACCGAGTTCTTAAAAGGGTTCCTAATCCCTAAATATGTCGAGTTTATCGGAAAAGAAATTCAAACCGCTTATCTTGAATCTTATTCAGAATATGGTCAGAACATTTTCGACCGTTACGTAACCTATGCTGATTTTTGGATTCAAGATCAAGAGTATCGTGACCCTGAAACTGGCCAATTATTTGACCGTTCAGCACTTAACGATGAATTAGAAAAAATAGAAAAAACAGCCGGGATCAGCAATCCAAAAGATTTCCGTAATGAAATCGTGAATTTTGTTCTTAGAGCAAAAGCAAACAACAACGGACAAAACCCAACCTGGACCAGTTACGAAAAACTGCGTGTAGTTATTGAGAAGAAAATGTTCTCCAATACAGAAGATCTTCTTCCAGTTATCTCCTTTAACGGAAAAACCTCAACCGACGATCAGAAAAAACATGATGATTTTGTAGCTCGAATGATGGAAAAAGGCTACACCAAAAAACAAGTAAGACTATTAGCAGAATGGTACTTACGTGTTCGTAAATCATCATAAAAATAAACAGGACGTTACAGCCCATAGCTGATTATGGGCTGATCTAATAACATTTTAGCTAATTTGTTGTCTATATAAGTAAGTTCCTTTAGACAATCGCTAAGGTGATATGAATCAGGAGGGCAATATTATGGCTCAATTTATTGACCGAAGGTTGAATGGTAAAAAGAAAAGTACCGTCAATAGACAGCGCTTTATTCGTCGCCATAAAGACCAAATAAAACGTGCGGTTTCTGATGCTGTAAATCAACGTTCAGTAACCAATACAGAAAGTGGTGAAAGTATCTCTATTCCAAAGGGAGATATATCTGAGCCTGTTTTTCATCAAGGTCAAGGTGGTATTCGTGAACGTGTATTACCCGGCAATGACCAATTTATTAAAGGTGATAAAATTGAACGTCCTCAAGGAGGAAATGGTGGCGGAGGTGCTGGTGATGGAGATGCCAGTGCGGATGGCGAAGGTCAAGACGACTTTATTTTTCAAATTTCGAAAGATGAATACCTTGATATTCTTTTTGAAGAGCTTGAATTGCCTAACCTTGAGAAAAACCAAGTTCAAAAAATAACAGAATGGGAAACCCATCGAGCAGGTTATCAAACCGCCGGTGTCCCTTCTAATATTGATATCGTCCGTTCTCTACAGCAATCACTTGCTCGTAGAACTGCCATGACAGCGGGTAAAAAACGATTACTCTCCGAATTAGAACAAGAATTAGAAACCATTAAAAACAGCGAACCAAGTCAACCGCTTGCTGTTCGTAAAATGCAGGAACAAATAGAAGAACTTCGAGAAAGAATTAAACATGTTCCTTATATTGACTCATTTGATTTGCGTTATAAAAACTACGAGCGAACCCCTATCCCATCCAGTCAAGCGGTAATGTTTTGCTTAATGGATGTATCTGGGTCTATGGATCAAGCAACCAAAGACATCGCAAAACGTTTTTATGTCCTGCTTTATCTCTTTTTAACTCGAACTTATGAAAACGTAGAAGTCGTTTTTATTCGCCACCATACTCAGGCGAAAGAAGTAAATGAACACGATTTCTTCTACTCTCAAGAAACCGGTGGGACCATGGTTTCAAGCGCATTGAAACTCATGAGAGACATCGTTGCTGAACGTTTTCCTGCAAATGAGTGGAATATTTATGCCGCACAAGCCTCTGATGGTGATAATTGGGCTGATGACTCACCAAAATGTAAAGAGTTGCTGACGTCATCCATTCTTCCAACTTGCCAATATTACTCATATATCGAAATCACAAAACGTCATCACCAAACATTGTGGACTGAGTACGACAAGTTGGCACAAGGCTTTGATAATTTTGCCATGAAAAATATTCGTTCCGTTGAAGATATTTACCCAATATTCAGAGAATTATTTCAAAAGCAGCTGGCTTAAGGAGGCAATGATGAAAAGGACGACAAAGCTACCTGATGGGCCAGATTGGACCTTTCAAATGCTTGAAGAATATCATGTAGAAATTAAGCGTGTTGCCGAGCATTACCGTTTGGATACTTACCCAAACCAAATCGAGATCATCACAGCTGAACAAATGATGGATGCTTACTCTAGTGTTGGTATGCCTATTAATTATCATCACTGGTCATTTGGTAAAAAATTCATCCAAACAGAACAAAACTATAAGCACGGTCAAATGGGACTCGCTTATGAAATCGTTATTAACTCCTCCCCCTGTATTGCCTATTTAATGGAAGAGAACACTATTACAATGCAAGCCTTAGTCATGGCACATGCTTGCTATGGTCATAACTCATTTTTTAAAGGTAATTACCTATTTCAAACTTGGACTGACGCCAGTTCGATTGTCGATTATTTATTGTTTGCTCAACAATACTTAACCAAGTGTGAAGAAAAATACGGTGTTGATGAAGTAGAAAAAATTCTCGATTCTTGTCATGCCTTAATGAACTATGGCGTAGATAGATATAAACGCCCTGAAAAAATCTCAATAGCAGAAGAAAAAATTCGTCAAGAAGACAGAGAAGCCTATCTTCAATCTCAAGTAAATGACCTATGGCGAACCGTTCCAAAATCAAAAGAAGAAAGTAGCGAAGAAAAAATTCGCTTCCCATCTGAACCACAAGAAAACATTCTTTATTTTATTGAGAAGCACGCCCCACTCCTTGAGTCATGGCAACGAGAAATTGTTCGGATTGTACGAAAAATTAGCCAGTACTTTTATCCACAAAAACAAACCCAAGTAATGAATGAGGGTTGGGCAACCTTTTGGCACTATACGATCCTTAACCACCTTTATGACGAAGGGTTAGTGTCTGAAAAGTTTATTCTAGAGTTCTTACACAGCCATACAAATGTTGTTGCTCAACCGAGTTATAACAGTCCTTATTACAGCGGAATTAATCCTTATGCTCTTGGTTTCGCTATGTTTCAAGATATTCGTAGAATATGTGAAGAACCGACAGATGAAGACAGAGAGTGGTTTCCTGATTTAGCAGGAACCGATTGGTTAGATGCCGTACATTTTGCTATGCATAATTTTAAAGATGAGAGTTTCATTAGCCAATACTTATCACCCAAGTTAATACGAGAGTTTAAACTGTTCTCCATCTTAGATAATGATAAAAACAAACATATTGAAGTCAGCGCAATTCATGATGATACAGGCTATCGTGAAATCAGAGAGAAGCTTGCTGCTCAATATAACTTAAGTAACCTAGAGCCGAATATACAAGTATGGAATGTAGATGTACGAGGTGATCGTTCGATGATTCTACGCCATATCCCTCATAATCGTATTCCTTTAGATAAAAGCCATGAAGAAGTAATGAAGCATCTTCATCGTTTGTGGGGATTTGATGTGATTTTGGAAGAAGTGATTTCATTTAATCGAGCAGAAATAATATCTTCTTGTCCGAAGCGTAATTACTACAATACGAGTATTTAAATACTGAAATAGACATAACAAAAAGCCTTGAGGTATCACTACCTCAAGGCTTTATTATATCAATCTAATGCGTTAATCAATTAAAGTGACGACAATGCTGCATTCAATGTTGCACTTGGACGCATCTCTTTTGCTGCTAACTCTGCGACAGGTTGAAAGTAACCGCCAACGTTACCAGCGACACCTTGTGCCGCATTAAGCTCATCAACAATTTTTGCTTCATTTGATGTTAATGTCTCAGCCAGTGAGCCAAAATAAGTTTGAAGCTCTGCATCTTTTGTTTGCGCAGCAAGTTCTTGAGCCCAGTACATCGCTAAGTAGAAATGGCTACCACGGTTGTCTAACTCACCGACACGACGTGATGGTGATTTATTGGTTTCTAAGAATTTCGATGTTGCTGCATCTAATGTATCTGCCAGAATTTGTGCTTTTGCATTACCTGTTGTCACACTTAAATGCTCAAACGAAGCAGCAAGCGCTAAAAATTCACCTAAAGAATCCCAACGTAAATGATTTTCTTTTTCAAACTGTTGAACGTGTTTTGGTGCTGAACCACCCGCTCCAGTTTCAAATAGACCACCACCATTCATAAGAGGAACAATCGACAGCATTTTTGCTGATGTACCTAGCTCAAGAATTGGGAATAAATCAGTCAGATAATCACGTAATACATTACCTGTTACCGAAATAGTATCTTCGCCTTTAACAATGCGCTCTAATGAGAACTGAGTCGCCTCTACTGGCGCTAAAATACGAATATCTAGCCCCGTTGTATCGTGATCTGCAAGGTAAATATTTACCTTTTTAATCAGCTCCGCATCATGCGAACGATTAGCGTCAAGCCAAAAAACAGCAGGTGTTCCAGTTGCACGCGCACGATTTACCGCTAATTTCACCCAATCTTGAATTGGTGCATCCTTAGCTTGGCACATACGCCAAATGTCACCTTCAGCAACAGCATGCTCAATAAGCGCATGACCTGCACCATCAATCACTCGAACTGTACCTGCAGCAGGAAGAATGAATGTTTTATCATGAGAGCCATACTCTTCTGCTTTTTGTGCCATTAAACCAACATTAGGTACTGAACCCATTGTTGTTGGATCAAATGCACCATTTGCTTTACAGAAATCAATTACCGCTTGGTAAACACCCGCATAACAACGATCTGGGATCATCGCTTTCGTGTCTTTGAGTTGACCATCAGGTCCCCACATTTGACCAGAAGTTCGCAACGCTGCTGGCATAGAAGCATCAATAATCACATCACTAGGAACATGAAGGTTTGTAATTCCACGATCTGAATCCACCATCGCAAGCTCAGGTTGGTATTCATATACCGCAGCTAAATCAGCTTCAATTTGTGATTTTTCAACTTCAGGTAAAGAGGCAATTTTAGAATAAACATCGCCAATGCCATTATTCGCATCAACACCCAGTTTTTCAAAAGTCGCTGCGTGCTTTTCAAATACATCTTTGTAGAATACTTTTACGGCATGACCAAAGATCACTGGATCAGACACTTTCATCATAGTTGCTTTCATATGTAGCGAAAGTAACACATCTTCTTCTTTTGCTTTTTTAGTCTCAGCGTCAAAGAATTCAACCAGTGCTTTTTTACTTAAGCGAGAACCATCAATGATCTCTTTATCTTGCAATGCAAGACCTTCTTTAAGCACTGTGATATCGCCATTTTCAGCCACAAACTCAATACTAACATTCGTTGCACCATCAATAGTTACTGATTGTTCACTTGAATAAAAATCACCGTCACTCATGCTTGCTACGTGTGATTTTGAATCCGAAGACCACGCCCCCATTGAATGAGGATTATTACGAGCGTATTGCTTAACAGCTCCAGGAGCACGACGATCAGAGTTACCTTCACGTAATACTGGGTTTACTGCAGACCCTTTAATTTTATCATAAACCGCTTTAACGGCTTTTTCTTCATCCGTTTTTGCTTCTTCTGGGTAGTTAGGCAAAGCATAGCCTTTCGCTTGAAGCTCTTTAATTACAGCATGAAGTTGAGGTATAGATGCACTGATATTTGGAAGTTTAATGATGTTTGCTTCTGGTGTTTTTGCTAGTTCACCAAGCTCTGCTAATGCATCACCAATGCGCTGCTCTTCAGTTAAATATTCAGGAAAGTTAGCAATTACACGGCCAGCAAGAGAAATGTCGCGTGTATCAACATCAATGTCTGATGATGCTGCAAATGCTTGAATAATTGGAAGAAGTGAATGTGTCGCCAATGCTGGCGCTTCATCAGTGATAGTATAGATAATCTTAGATTTTTGCGTTGTCATTTAATTTCCCTATTTAATCCACAAAACCCACAACAAAACGTATAATAGGTTCTGTAATTTACCGACTTTGATACCAATTCTAATCATTCATTACATTGGTATTATTTTTATTAGTCTCTTGTTTCACGCGCACACTATAGCGAAAAGCGGTGAACTTTAAAACTAAACACCACAAAAGCTTTACAAATCTGCAAGGTAGTTAACATGACATTCAAACGCTCCCCTAATTGGAAAAAACCGGCTTTTAAGAAAAAAAACACACAAAAGCCACGCCCTGCACCTAAAGATCGTAAAGTTATTATCTTTAATAAACCTTTTGATGTATTGAGTCAATTTACTGATGACCAACATCGCCAGACCCTCGCAGATTTTATTTCTGTTAAAGACGTTTATGCTGCAGGCCGTCTTGATCGCGATAGCGAAGGTTTATTAATTTTAACTAATGATGGAGTGTTACAAGCTCGATTAACTCAACCAGAATCTAAATCACCAAAAACTTATTGGGTACAAGTTGAAGGCGCACCTACTGAAGATGATTTAGATAAATTACGTCAAGGGGTTGAGCTAAAAGATGGCATGACGTTGCCAGCAAAAGTAGAAATCATACCGGAACCAAACGTGTGGGAACGCAATCCACCTGTTCGTTTTCGTGCCGCTATTCCAACAACATGGATTTCAATTACGATCATTGAAGGTCGTAACCGACAAGTTCGCCGTATGACAGCAAACATTGGTTTCCCTACCTTACGCTTAATACGCTATTCAATGGGAGATTGGACAATAAAAGATGTGGCTCACGGCACTTGGAAAGAAGTATCACTTTAAAAACAATAAATTAAATTGTAATAAAAACGTTAATTTTACTATCTGTTTACTGCTTTTTAAATTAGACTGACTACATTAATTATAAAAAATAAAGGGATCATTATGAACACTATGATTAAAGCAGTAGGACTCACTAGCGTACTCTTGCTTAGTGCTTGTGCTCCAGCAGATAGAGCTGATATTAACTCAACAGAATTGACTAATGAGCATTATAAAAATCAAGAAAAGCAGCAGCAAAACTGTATGCTAACTGGTGAAATTGGCTGTGCTGACTAACGTATGACTTTATAAAAAGGCCTGATAGTTCTAACACTATCAGGCCTTTTTATTTCAATATCAAAGACAATTACTGCCTACAAATATTGGAATTATTCATCACCCATGAAGCTCATATCTGGCAATGATTCTAAGTTTTCTTTATAACGCTTTTGATTAAACTCCGCGCCATTTTTCATTACATCAAAGACTTCAATTGCAAGCGCACACGCCATCATTTCAATCGCTTCTTCACGTGGGTTACCCGTCATAACTAAGCGCATTAATGTTTCTTTAACTGCAATTGGGTTACCGTCTTCAATTTGATTTTTTACGGTTTCAATCAGTGTTTCTTCCGTCATGAAATCGTCTAGTTGTTCTGTCATGGATACTACTCACTTAATAATTTTGTCTACTATGCCATAGAAAAAGTAAAAAAACGCATTCATTTGGAAAATATTAACAGTAGAAAAATCGATTTTAACATCAAGTATCCATATAAAAACAAAATGCAACAGAAGTTAGACATGCAAAAAAAATATCGGAAAAAATCTCAGAAAATAAAAACGCTCACTTTTAGTGCAAACACTCTAAATAATTAAAGGGTGAATATTCCCTTTTCATTTTTTATAAATACAATCCGCATCTCATTTTTCAGCCTCTGACATTTTATATGTTTACTTTTCTAAAAGACGTTAAATTAAAAACACAATTACTAGGTTTAAGTTGGATCACTATTAGCTTTTTCTTTTTAGTCATTTATATCTCATTTAAATATTTTGAAACTGCACAAAAAGAATCAAGTCTTCAAATATCAAATGCAGTAAATACAATCAATTTTGTAAATGACCAAGAAGTAACTCAACTGTGGGTTATACGTGTTCATTATTTTCGTTCACTTCAAGATAATAAATACCGTCAAACCTATACAAACGCATTAAATACTTGGTATGCCGACGTTAACAAATCATTTAAAGATGACGGTCAACAATCAACTAAAGAACGAAAAATGGCGTTTGATGCTTACTATCAACACATGACACAAACAGAAACCGTACTAGACAATTACGCTAATGGCTTAATATCAAAAAACGAACTTAGACAATGGCAAGACAAAGCAAGTATGTTAGGCATGGATGTGGTCGATAAATTAAATTTATTTACTACTGAGCTTTCTAATCGTGTTGATGATTCGATATCAAATTCTGAAGAAAAGTTTTCTTCCTTAATTACCATGTTCAGTATGATTAGTTTTCTTTTCTCTGTATTAATGCTTGCTATTTCATTTGTATTATCAAACTCAATTGTTAATCCAATTATTTCTATAAAAGATGCAATGCTGAAAATTGCAGAGGGTGATTTATCATCAAAGCAACCAGAAGATAATGGTTCAAATGAACTCGCTCAATTGACTTATAGTATAAATCAAACAGTTGATAAATTAGCTACCATAGCTCAAGGCTCCCATTCTATTGCAGAAAATGTATCTTCAGCTTCACTAGCATTAACAAACGTGATGGAAGAATCAACAGTCAATGTCCAAATTGAATTAGAGCAAATTGAGCAAGTTGCGACAGCCGTAAATGAATTATCTCAAACCGCAACAGAAGTTAGCCTTAATGCTTCTAATGCAGAAAAAGCAACCGTCAATGCAAATAATAGCATTTCAGAAGGTTACGATGCATTAGAGCGTTCAAAACACATTGCTGAAAAAATTAATGATTCGGTAAAAGAATCAGCAACGATAGTAAATCAATTGCGTGAATATTCTTCTGATATTGGTTCAGTCGTTGAAGTGATTAATAACATTTCTGAACAAACGAATTTATTAGCACTTAATGCAGCTATTGAAGCAGCGAGAGCTGGTGAACAAGGAAGAGGATTTGCGGTTGTTGCAGATGAAGTTCGAGCATTAGCGGCAAAAACTCAACATTCAACGGTTAGTATTCAAGAGATTATTTCCAAATTACAAGAACAAGCTGAGAAGGCAGATCAGCATATGACTGAAAATTCACATTTAGTCGGAGAATCTCAATTCATCGCAGAAGAAGTGAATACAACGTTCAATCAAATCTCGAACGCTGTACTTCATATTTCAGAAATGAATACACTTGTTGCAACAGCTTCTGAAGAGCAGGCGTGTGTAACTCAAGAAATAACAAAAAATATCATGTTAACTTCAGAAATGGTTAATCAAAATGCTGAGAGCATCAAAAAGAATGCTCAGGAAAGTGAAATATTAGCTCGACAGTCTGAAGAACAAAAACACCTTCTATCTTTCTTTAAAATCTAATACTAAGTATTTCTCACCATCAATGCTCACAGGAGCATTGATGGCTGAAATACATACTCGATGCAAAAGTATAAACTATTTCGTATTGAACATTTTTTTACCGCTTTTATCTTGATCAGACCAAAAATTAATATTGAATTGAGCATCGTCACTTAACTCAATACGATGCCAATATTGAGGTGGGCTTGTAGCAAACTGTCCTGCATTAATAACAACTTTAATCTCAGGTTCTGTTGCTTCTGAATTTGCAAATCCATAATAAGTGACAACCCCTTCCATAACACAGATCTGTCCGAATACATCTACAGCTGTATTATGATGAGTTAGTAGTGCCTCAGGTACATTATCTTTAGTAAAGAATGGCGTTGAACGTTGAATTGTCCAATTTTTTGGGATACGTAAATGACTCATAATATTTCTCCAAATTGTTTTGTATGATTCAAACAAAGCGAATCACTACCAATAATTTTCTGAGCTAAATTGCCCAAGTTTCCGACGTAAATGCTTTTCAAAACCTAATTCTTTTAGTGCATCAGATGTGTCTTTAACCATGTTTGGGTTACCACAAATATATAAGAAGCTAGATGTTTTACTAAGTTGAAGTTCTGCTCTCTTTTCAAGCTCTCCGTTGAGTAATAAAGACGGGATTCGTCCACATAAAGCTCCGCTGACATATTCTCTAGAAACAATTGGTACATAATGAAACCTCTTGTTATATCGTTTAGATAACTGTTCAATTCGTTGTTGATAAATCAGTTCAGACTCTGTTCTTACCGCATGAACTAACACAAAATTGTTAAAGCGTATTTCAAGTTCTGGTGTTTCTAATATCGATATAAATGGGCCAATGGCAGTACCTGTTGAAAGCAACCAAAAATCATCTGCATTTTTAGGAACTTCATCAATAGTCATAAAACCACTGGCGTCTTTACCTACAAAAATCTCGTCACCAGAATTCAGTTTTTGCAAACAAGGAGATAACTCTCCCTTCTGATCGGCTATGATCAGAAATTCCATTCGCTCTCGTCCTTCAATATGCTCAGGGTTATTTACGATTGAATAAGCCCTTCTTACCCAGTCACCTTTATCATTTAATAATGCCAACTTGGTAAACTGTCCCGCTTGATAAGCATTGATTGGCGCTTCAACAAACAGACTAAATAATCTATCAGTCCAATCATGGCGTTTTAAGACAACGCCTTTAATTAAGCCATGAGGAATTTCTGTCATAGTTCACCTCTTTTTAATTCGTTGTATTTAACTCTCTAAATAGTGGGAAAGCATTTTTAACTCGCTCATTTGTCACTACAAATCCCGTTAATTGATTATTTATGTTGTAAGCTTTAGCACACAAGCCTTGTGTATCAATATCAACAGACCATCGCTCGATATCAGTGGATGTATTGCCAGCTAACTGTATTGGATAATTAGGTGTTTTCACTTTCACCATCATATTAGGCAGAGAAAGAGCAGTATCTGTACCTAATAGTGTTTTGGCTAATGCATTCGCGCTTAATAAAATAGGTTGAAGATACGCCATAACTTTGCCTTCAATTTCCGCACAGTCACCTAAAGCATAGATATTATTAGCTGATGTTTGTAAATTTAAATCCACCACAATTCCCCGATTAACCATGAGATTTGCTTCTGTTGCTAATTTCGTATTAGGTTTTAATCCTGCTGCCGATATTACACAATCAACATAATATGAATGACCATTACTGGTTGTTACTCTGTAACCTTGTTCTTGCTTATTTACGGCTTGCACACAATCAGATAAATTGACAGTAATTCCCTTTTCTTTACAAGCTTTCTCTAGCGGTAAAGAGATAAAATCAGGCACCATATTGGCTAATAAATGGGTATTTGGTTCAACTAAGGTCACCATTTTTCCTGCATTTGCCAAATCCATTGCGAGCTCTGTACCTATTAAACCACCACCAATAACAAGTACTTTTTTAGACTCCAGTACTTTTTGTTGAATACCAGCAAATTCTTTTAGGCTATTTAACGTCAGGATATCTCCACATCCATCACCATGAAAAGGTGGAATAAATGTTTGAGAGCCTGTCGCTAAGACCAATTTTCCATAAGCATATTGCTCACCATTTGCAGTAATGGCTTGGCTCTCAGTATCTATCGACTCAACCCAAGTGTGCCTATGCAGAATGACATTGTATTGCTCAGCAAAATCCCCTCCAGATAATGTAACTACCTCTTCTGGACTTTGTTGTTTTGAAAATACGTGACTCAAATCTGGCTTGTTATAATCGTCACCGCTGTCATTCGTAAAGACATGAATCGGGCAATCATTGTTAGTTCGACGAATGGTTTTAATTAATTGGTAAGAGGCAAATCCACTACCGATAATCACTATAGGTAAATTCATGATCGTTTCTCCTAAATAATTTCCACAAATACGTCTTTACCTAAATGACATTCAGGGCATAAGAAATCATCAGGAACTGAAGACCACGGTGTATTTGGTTCTACACCTTGATTCGATTCACCAATTTCAGGGTCATAGACCCAATTACAGACCGAGCAAAGCATGCACTGTTTTGCATCTTTTGATGACGTCACTTCTGTCGCCGTTTTTTCTAGTTCGGCACTTGGTTTAACAAGAACAACCGGTTCCTCTATTGTCTGAATTTTTTTATCGACATTAATTGTATTAAATGTCGTTGTTAATGGTGCTAACGCCCACTGTTTTGCAATAAATTGTCCATGTTCTCGACATAACTGCATTGCTTTACCATCTGGACGCCATTTCGCTTTTAAACCTACTGCGGTTTCAAAACCAGCATCGGTTAAACGTGAATGGATTCGATCAACAGCACCACCATTCCAACCGTAACTACCAAATGCTCCAGCTTTTTTTGCTCTAAATCTAAGACCAGTAATCTCTTCTAACATGCCCGCAATTTTAGGCATCATTACATTATTCATGGTTGATGAACCTACAAGGATCCCTTTTGAGCGGAACACACTGGTTAAAATATCATTCTTATCTTGGCGAGAAACATTGAATACTTTGACTGCAACAGCAGGGTCTACATCGTGAATACCTTGGGCAATAGCATCAGCCATCATTCGAGTGTTGTTTGACATAGAATCATAAAAAATCGTAATACGATCTTCTTGATAATTATCAGCCCACTCTAAATATTGATGAATAATTTGAGTAGGGTTATCTCGCCATACACAACCGTGAGAAGTTGCAATCATATCGACAGGTAAATTAAAGCTTAATACTTCTTTAATTTTAGCGGTAACCAAAGCACTGAATGGCGTAAGAATATTCGCGTAATAACGTAAACATTGCTCCATCAATTCTGTTTGATCTACCTCGTCATTAAATAAACGTTCATCGCAATAATGTTGACCAAATGCATCGTTACTAAACAGAATTGCATCACCAGTTAAATAGGTCATCATGCTATCTGGCCAATGAAGCATAGGTGCTTCAACAAAGATCAATTGCTTTCCATTACCAATATCCAATGCATCACCTGTCTTAATTGGATTAAAATTCCACTCTGGGTGATGATGATGTCCGACAATGGAATCAATCGCATTTTCAGTGCAGTAAATTGGAGTACCAGGGATTTTCTCCATTAATGCAGCAAGCGCTCCTGAATGATCTTCTTCAGCATGGTTAATGACAATGTAATCAATGCTCGCAAGATCAATTTCCATTTCTAAATTTTGAATAAATTGATGACTAAAACGATGATCGACCGTATCAATAAGCACGGTTTTTTCTTCTTGAATAAGATAGCTGTTATAACTTGTACCCTTGGTCATTTTGAATTCAGTACCATGGAAATCAGATACTTCCCAATCGCGTTGTCCAACCCAGTTAACATTGTTTTTAATATGAATAGTCATTGTTTTTTCTCATTTAATTATTAGCGTTGCTATACATATTGCATCGCGCATGCCAACTTTTATCTCATTGTTTTACAAGGAAATAAAAATAAAACCACCCACAACAATGTCATTATGACAATTATTTACTTTTGTCAAAACGACACTATAATTGTCAAATTAACACTGTTTATATCTACGAGGTTTCAATGAAAAATATTAAAGATGAATGGGTTCAAATTGCATTGGATCTCACCTCTGGATTATCAAGCAAAGATCGTTTTGAACGTTTGTTATCAACGATCAGAAATGCCTTAAAATGCGATGCTTCCGCTCTTCTATTATTTAAAAATCAGTATTTTTCTCCTCTTGCTACCAATGGCTTAGACGACGATGTCATTGGTCGTCGTTTTGCTATTTCTCAACATCCTCGTTTAGAGGCGATTGCCCGAGCTGGAGACATTGTTCGATTTCCTTCAGATAGTGATTTACCTGATCCTTATGATGGTTTGATTGCTAATGAAAAAAGTCAGTTGCAGGTCCACTCATGTATTGGTTTACCTCTACTGGTTAATGAACGATTAATTGGAGCGGTCACAATAGATGCATTTGACCCTACTCAATTTGATACATTTACAAACAAAGAGTTAAGAATAATCAGTGCATTAGCAGCAACTAGCTTGCATACCGCTTTATTGATGGAAAGATTAGAAAATCAATCGGGAGAAAACTCAAATAACTCATCATTTGAGCGATCATCTGATAATCATGTTGAAATGATTGGTGAATCCCTCGCAATGCAAGAGTTGCAAGCCAACATTAACGCCGTTGCTAATACAGAATTATCCGTATTAATTACGGGCGAAACCGGTGTGGGTAAAGAACTGGTTGCGAGTGCTTTACATCAGAGATCAGCACGAGCGCAACAAAACTTAGTGTATTTAAACTGCGCGGCATTACCTGAATCCGTTGCAGAAAGTGAACTATTTGGACACGTTAAAGGTGCTTTTACAGGGGCGATCAGTAACAGAAAAGGGAAATTTGAATCGGCTGACAATGGTACGCTATTTCTGGATGAGATAGGCGAGTTATCATTGGCTCTGCAGGCTAAATTACTGCGTGTTTTACAATATGGTGATATTCAACGTATTGGTGATGACAACCATATTAAGGTAAATACACGAATTATCGCAGCAACCAACAAAACACTGAGTGATGAGGTAAAAAATGGTGATTTTCGTGCTGACTTATATCATCGATTGAGTGTCTTCCCTATTTTTGTTCCACCGCTTAGAGACAGGGGTAATGACGTCACTTTACTCGTTGGTTACTTTGCAGAAAAAAGTCGTATTAAATTAGGGGCGACAAGTATACGAATCACACCTGAAGCCATCACTTTACTTAATGACTATTCATGGCCTGGGAATATTCGAGAATTAGAGCATGTAATAAGCCGAGCTGCCGTTTTATCAAGAGCTCAAAGTGACGATTCTGATTTAGTATTATCTCCTACTCATTTCTTAATAAAAAAAGAAAACCATGCAGAAAAAAACATAGCGAATCAAATTGTTACACCACATTCAAAAAACACCAAAGATTTACGCTCTGCTACGGATGAATTTCAAACTAATTTAATTAAAAAAACATATCAAGAACAGCAACAAAATTGGGCTGCAACCGCCAGAGCATTGCAACTTGATACAGGAAATTTACATCGTTTAGCAAAACGGTTAAATCTAAAAGAGTAAAAGCAATAATAAACATATTTTTACCGATATAATTATGTGATTTTGCTCTCGGATCTGTCCCACGCATATTCTTTCTGTTAGAATCTGCCTCAAGTTTTATTAGTGGTGTTAAAGAATGTCAGACAACAGCCAAAAGAAAGTCATCGTCGGTATGTCCGGTGGTGTGGATTCTTCAGTATCAGCCTACCTACTTCAGCAACAAGGATACCAAGTTGAAGGTCTTTTCATGAAAAACTGGGAAGAAGATGACAACGAGGAATATTGTACTGCAGCCGAAGATTTAGCAGATGCGCAAGCGGTGTGTGACAAATTAGGTATTCACCTTCACACCATTAACTTTGCTGCTGAATATTGGGATAACGTATTTGAATATTTCCTAGAGGAATACAAAGCGGGTCGTACACCAAACCCAGATATCTTATGTAATAAAGAAATTAAATTTAAAGCCTTCTTAGAGTTTGCTGATGAAGTGCTTGATGCTGACTTTATTGCTATGGGTCACTACGTTCGTCGTACCTTCCCAACAGCTGAAGAAATCGCTAATGGCGTTAAACCACAAATGTTACGTGGTTTAGATTCAAATAAAGATCAAAGTTACTTCCTATACACATTAAGCTCAGAGCAAGTTGCTCGTAGTTTATTCCCTGTTGGTGAACTTGAGAAACCAGAAGTACGCCGCATTGCTGAAGAGCAAGGTTTGATCACAGCGAAGAAAAAAGATTCAACAGGTATCTGCTTTATCGGTGAGCGTAAATTCACTGAATTCTTAGGCAAATACTTACCAGCACAACCAGGTAATATCGAAACACCTGAAGGTAAAGTGATTGGTCAACACCAAGGTTTGATGTATCACACTTTAGGTCAGCGTAAAGGTCTACACATCGGCGGCACCAAAGGCGGTGGCGGTAATGAAGATCCATGGTTCGTTGGTGAAAAAGATCTAAAACGAAACGTATTAATTGCAGTTCAAGGCAAAGATCACCCATTATTGAAATCTCAAGGTCTATTGGCTTCTCAACTTCATTGGGTTGATCGCACACCAATTAAAGCACCATTGAGCTGTACGGTTAAAACACGTTACCGTCAAACTGATATCCCTTGTACTATCATCCCTGTTGATGATGAAAACATTAAAGTGATTTTTGACGAGCCGCAAATTGCAGTGACTCCGGGTCAATCTGCAGTATTCTACCTAGACGAAGTATGTCTAGGCGGCGGTATTATCGAAGAGCGTATTTAAGGAGTTAACGCGTGGCGAACACTTTATTTGACAGAACCATTGCATTTGCTGGCATTTGCCAAGCTGCAAGCTTAGTTCAAAAAATGGCAAAAGATGGTCACTGTGATCAAGAGGCGTTTGACACAGCAATTCAATCAATTCTAGAAACGAACCCAAGCAATACGGTTGCAGTTTATGGAAAAGAATCAAATTTACGAATTGGCCTAGAGTGCTTAGTTCGTGATTTTGATAATACGCCTTCAGGTAGTGAATTAACTCGTTACCTTATTAGCCTTATGGCTCTAGAGCGCAAACTGGCAGGTCATCGTGATGGCATGAGTAAATTAGGTGAACGTATCGGTACTATCGAACGCCAACTTGAGCACTTTGACATTCACGATGAACAAATGTTGAGTAACATTGCGAGCATTTACTTAGACGTGATCAGCCCAATGGGTCCACGAATTCAAGTAACAGGTACTCCATCAGTTCTTCAACAACCGATGACTCAGCATAAAGTACGAGCTCTATTGTTATCAGGTATTCGCTCAGCCGTATTATGGCGTCAGGTGGGAGGCAAACGCCGTCACTTGATCTTTGGCCGAAAGAAAATGGTTGAGCAAGCAAAAATTATTCTCGCTCGAATTTAAAAAATTAAAGCCTACTTGATTTCAGGTAGGCTTTTTCCTTTAACATTTATACATATCTAGGAGATTCACATGGAATTGTCAGCATTAACTGCTGTTTCACCTGTAGATGGTCGCTACGGAAGTAAAACAATTTCTCTACGCAGCATCTTTAGTGAGTATGGCTTACTAAAGTACCGTACTGTTGTTGAAGTTCGTTGGCTTCAAAAACTAGCTGCTACGCAAACGATTGCGGAAGTAGCTACATTAAGCGCAGAAGCGAATCAATTCTTAGATAACATCGCAGCAAACTTCAATGAAGAAGATGCAATGCGTATCAAAGAAATTGAACGCACTACAAACCATGACGTTAAAGCAGTCGAATACTTTCTAAAAGAGAAAGTAGCTGAAGTTCCAGAGCTTCACGCTATTAATGAATTCATTCACTTTGCATGTACTTCAGAAGATATCAACAACACGTCTCACGCTCTAATGCTTAAAGAAGCTCGTGATACGGTAATTCTTCCAGAAATTCGTAACGTTATTGATGCGATTAAAGCATTAGCAAACGAATACCGTGACATTCCACTTCTGTCTCGTACACACGGTCAACCAGCTTCTCCATCGACTATGGGTAAAGAAATGGCTAACGTGGCGTACCGTATGGAACGTCAATATAAGCAAATCGAAAACGTTGAAATCCTAGCTAAAATCAATGGTGCGGTTGGTAACTATAACGCTCACCTTTCTGCTTACCCAGATGTTGATTGGCACAAATTCAGCGAAGAGTTCATCACTGAGTCTCTAGGTGTTACTTGGAACCCATACACAACTCAAATCGAACCTCACGATTACATCGCTGAGCTATTTGATGCGATTGCTCGTTTTAATACTATCCTTCTTGATTTTGACCGTGACGTATGGGGCTACATTGCTCTTGGCCACTTCAAGCAAAAAACAATTGCTGGTGAAATCGGTTCTTCAACAATGCCGCACAAAGTTAACCCAATCGACTTTGAAAACTCAGAAGGTAACCTAGGTCTTGCTAATGCTATCTTTAGCCACCTAGCACAAAAACTGCCTGTATCTCGCTGGCAGCGTGATCTAACTGACTCAACGGTTCTTCGTAACCTAGGTGTTGGTTGTGGCTACGCTATCATTGCATACACATCGACTCTAAAAGGCATTAGCAAATTAGAAGTTAACCGTGATGCTCTACTTGCTGAGCTAGATAAAAACTGGGAAGTTCTTGCTGAACCTGTACAAACAGTAATGCGTCGTTACGGCATCGAAAAGCCATACGAAAAGCTAAAAGAACTGACTCGTGGTAAGCGTGTAGATGGCGAAGGCATGCGTGCATTCATCGACGGTTTAGAAATCCCTGCAGATGAGAAAGCTCGTCTAAAAGAGATGACTCCAGCTAACTACATCGGTCAAGCTATCGAGCTAACTGACAAACTGTAATCGCTACAGTAAACCATTTAAAAGGCTGGCATTTTGTCGGCCTTTTTTATTACCTTTCATATAAAACCTAAAGGCTACTAAACTTCTTCCTGTATTGATTTGGCGTCAGTTGCTTATAATCCTTAAACAAGCGATTAAAATTCGTTTGATTTCTATACCCTACTTGCTCTGCTACAATTCCAATTGGTAAACGACTGTGAGTAAGTAAATTAGCGGCGTGATTGAGTCTCAGTTTTTTCAAATATTGGCTAAAACTTTCACCAAAATGAGACTGAAATAATCGATGAATAGTACTTTCACTGGTGCAAAGATGCTCAGCTACATTCAATAATGTAATTGAGTTTTGGTAATTATCATCAATATACTGGCAAACAAGGTCAATCTTCTCTTTTCCTTCTTTATCCGAGGCCTCTTGCTTTGAAAATAGTTGAAGCGGTCTAGTCTCTTTATCAGAACATAAACAACCTAGAATCTGAATTAAATAGCCAAGATCATCAAGAATAGAATCTTTAAATAGCTTTTCAATAAATTGATAAACCTTTTCAGCTGTCGAAGTTGAAAAGCACAATCCATTACTAGAACGTTTAAATAGTTCCCCCATTCTTCTTAGCTCTGTACAACTGAATATCATATTCTCAACCCACTCCTTTGGTAGCCAAATAATATGAGATTCACATTGCAGTTCCTTTTCTTCTAACAACTCAATAGCGTGTGGCATCTTAGGGGGAATCAGCCATAATGTATTTTTCTCAATGACTCTCTCAAAATGCCCCACCATTCCCTTGGCATTATTTTTCCGAAATAGCACCAATTCATACTCATTATGAAAGTGCCAGTGACAATTTTTTTCAACACCATCAATTTTTTTATATCGCCAAGAAGAACCAATACGAATTGGAACTCGTTCTAAATTCGCTTTCATTTATTGGTACCCATTCACTAAATAATGCTAAAACATGCCTTAATAGTACTGTTTATTTCATAAAAAAGTAGGGCTTGATGGAATAGTATTAAAAGTAGATTAGTTAATGCTCTTTTTCTTACTTTCTCTTTTTACTATAGAGAAACACCAAAAAGGAGAATAATTATGAATCGAATAAAAACAATGCTTAAACAAGCCATTAATAACAATAGAAAAGAATGGCTTGCACTCATTACTTATGGATACAACATTGAGTCTAAATCAGCGTGGCAATACCTTGGCTACCAATCAAAAAATGCATATTTTTATGACCTTAAAGAAAACCTACATCAATTGCCAACAGCACTTAACAATCACTAATACAAAAAATGCCAACGTAATCTACACTACGTTGGCATTCATATATTAAAAAATAAGGGAGTAACTTACATTACGCACTCTTGCATCTCTTTGGCACTCTCTACGCCTTTTTCAATTAGACTTTGTGCATCTTCATTCGTAATTTTAGACATCACTTTGTTTAGCAGCTTCTCCGCATTTGATTCTGATGATGCTTCAACCAAACAGCTATATGCATTTGCAATGTGCTCTTGTATCTCAGTCAACGCCTTTGGATTCGTATAATCTGCATTTAATGCTTCATTAATCGACTCAGCAAACTCAGATGCAGAACCCACAGCGCCATCAAATTGATCTAAATTCAGTTCTTTAAAATCCATACTTTCTAATTTTGATTGCATGCTATCCACGGCTTGGTTTGCTGCATTTTGTGCCTTATCAATGGTTTCACTTGCATCATCACAACCCATTAAAGCAATCGAACACAACAAAGGTAATAGTATTTTTTTATTCATTTTCTTTCACCATTAAAACGTAATATAGATTCAACTACCCCTCTAAGAATAACAGAAAAGCAACAAATAGAGAGAGTTAGCGTGTGTCTAAATATGAATTATCAGTATAAACCTGCAATTGTGAACTTAACGTGAATAACAATAAGAACAAAACTTATAAAACATCCTTTGTTTTATTAAGGATTATTTATTTTCCGCCGATAAGTAAGTCTATAAATAATTATTTGGCATGGAAGGATTATGTTCAAATCAATAAAAACACGCATAGCAGTTAGCGCAGGTCTTGCAATATTCATCACTCTAAGTACAGCAATGTTTTTTACAACGGTGTCGTATAATGGGGTAAATAAAGAGATCACTCAGCAAGTATCAAATCAACTTGCTGCAAATATTGACTATAAATTGTTGTCTATCGCAGACCAACAACGTGCCGAATTAAACGGTCAATTTGCACCTGTAATCAGTAACCTAAAACAGTTACAGTCACTACTAGAACTATCAAACCAACACCAAGCAAGTGCGAGTCTTTTAGTTGAGCAATTCACTTCATCTCTAAAAATTCAAAATGAGAGCGTATTTGCTGGCTACATGGTATGGGAAGAAGAAAACTTCATTAAAGACGATTCTGAACTCACACAAAAAGCGCTCAATAAACAAGGCATATTATCCCCATTTTTCTCTCCTACAGGTTCAAGCTTTGAAGCTTTAGGTATGGATAGCTTTAACAATACGTCTTTAAATAATAATGGTGAACGTATTGATGAATGGCATCTAGCTCCTTTTGAATCTGGTAAAAGCTTTGTAATGGAACCATATTATTACAATGTAAGGGGCAACCAAGAGCTTATTACAACCATCAGCTTACCATTACTTTACAACAATAAAATTGTAGGTTCATTAGGATACGATTGGTCAATCAAAAGCTTCCAAGAGATAAGTAAAAAAGCGGCTCAATCTATTGGCATCCCTGGCGCTGTTGTATCTATCGCATCATGGAACGGTACACTGCTTTCGTTCAGTCAAAATGAAGAATTTGTCGGAAAAAAAGTTAAAGACGATTTCGCCAAAAACTGGGGACAAATCCAACAAGAAGCTCAGAATAAAACGGCTTTCTTAAAAGACATTGGCCAATTTAAAACCGCGATTGCAACGATTGAAACAGGCTCTAAACCGTGGATCGTTATGGTTTCTATACCGTCAAATGTATTACAAAAAGAGATCACCGATTTCAATACACTCAGCAATGAGTTAAGTAATAATGCCCTTTCAAACGGTCTGCTAAGCGGTGTAATTTCATCGATTATTGGTATTGTTATCATCTTTATTCTAGCAAGACAGATCGGTAATACACTCATGAATTTAACCTCTCGCTTTGAGAATATTGCTCAAGGTGACGGTGATTTAACTCAACGTATTGATATTGATTCAAAAGATGAAATTGGTCAATTAGCATTCTGGTTTAATACGTTTATCGAGAAAGTTCAAAATACATTACATAACGCTAAAGACACGGCTGAATTAGTATCTCAATCTTCAATGAACACCATGGCAGAGACTGAGAAATCACAAGTTAAACTTCAAAACCAAGTAAATGAAGTAACTCAGTTGGCAACAGCGATTAATGAAATGAGTGCAACGGCAATGGAAGTGGCTTCATCAGCCCTACAAGCAGCAACAGCAGCAAGCCAGATTCAAACAAGCAGCGAAGATGGTCAGAAGATCATGGATAGAGCTGCGGCTTCTGTTGAAGAACTCGCACAATTTATTAATGAAGCTCAAGAACAAGTGGTTAACCTATCAGCATCAAGCAATGATATTCAAAATATCTTGGCTGAAATTGGAGGTATTGCAGAGCAAACCAACCTACTTGCACTTAATGCCGCTATTGAAGCCGCTCGTGCAGGTGAATATGGTCGTGGTTTTGCTGTTGTTGCGGATGAAGTGAGAAATCTTGCTAGTCGTACGCAAACTTCAACTCAAGAGATCAATAACATGCTTGGGGTTTTACAACAAAATACTCAAAGCATTGTTACTGTAATGGATAACAGCCAAAAACAAGCATTATCAACAAAAGAAGAAACATTAATTGCACAAGAAAATCTCAAAGAGATCAGCAGTGCAATTCTGGTTGCTAATGATATGAACAATCAAATTGCTTCCGCAGCTGAAGAGCAAAGCTCAGTATCAGAAGAAATTAATCGTAATGTTACAAGCATTAATGAAGCAGCTAACGAAGTGCTGTGTGATATGCAAACATCACTAAAAGATACAGAAGAGCTAACCAAAGAAAGTCATTCATTAACTGAAAAATTGAATGAGTTCAAAACCCAGTAACATTTAAGCAATTATCCACTCTAATTAAACACCAATACTAAGAAAGGTATTGGTGTTTATTCCTCTGCTGTCATTTCTTTTTTTCATGCTACAATCCTCTTCTATTCATATATCTGAGATTTCACATGCCATTTTCTAAACTTGGGTTAAGTGACCCAATTTTAAAAGCTATCGACGAGTTGGGTTATAAAGCACCAACACCAATCCAACAAAAAGCGATCCCTGTTGCACTTACAGGTAAAAACCTAATTGCTGCTGCGCAAACAGGTACAGGTAAAACAGCAAGTTTTGTATTACCTATCTTAGAAATTCTCAGTGAAGACCCAACAAAAGTTAGAGCAAAACGTATTCGCGCTTTGATCTTAACGCCAACTCGTGAGCTTGCGATTCAAGTTGAAGAAAATATTCAACAATACAGCAAGCATATCGATATCACTTCTCTGGCTATGTACGGTGGTGTTGACTATAAAGAGCAAAAGCAACGCTTAATTGAAGGGGTTGACGTATTAGTTGCAACGCCTGGCCGTTTGCTTGATATGTACACTCAAAGAGCGATTCACTTTGATGAATTAGATATTCTGGTTCTTGATGAAGCTGACCGTATGCTAGATATGGGCTTTATCGAAGACATTAATAAAATTATCGAACGTTTACCGTTAGATCGTCAAAACATGCTGTTTTCAGCAACGTTATCAGATCAAGTTCGTTATTTAGCAAAAACAGCCATCAATAACCCAAT
Organism: Aliivibrio fischeri; assembly: GCA_038993745.2. Classification (NCBI taxonomy): domain Bacteria; kingdom Pseudomonadati; phylum Pseudomonadota; class Gammaproteobacteria; order Vibrionales; family Vibrionaceae; genus Aliivibrio; species Aliivibrio fischeri. The sequence continues at coordinate 2,072,841 of CP160629.1, forward strand.
TGAGATTTCAATTTCTCCAAAAACGACATCTTCACCACAAATTGATCAGTGGTTAACGACTGTTGATAAAGATAAGAAATCAGCGCTACTTAGTCATTTAATAAAAGAGAACAATTGGGATCAAGCACTGATCTTTATTGAAACAAAACACGGCGCTGCAAAACTAGTTAGTCAATTAGAAAAACGTGATATCAGAGCCGAAGCGTTCCACAGTGGCCGTAGCCAAGAAGCTCGTGCAAAAGTATTAAACGACTTTAAAGAAGGCAAACTACAATATTTGGTTGCAACAGGGATTGCCGCTCGTGGTATTGATATTGATGAATTAACACGAGTTGTTAACTATGACTTACCTTTCCCTGCTGACGATTATGTTCACCGTATTGGTCGTACAGGTCGTGCGGGAGCAAAAGGTGAGGCGATTTCATTTGTATCTAAAGACGATTTTAAAAACTTATGTATGATTGAAAGTCGTTTAGGTCATCTCATTGTACGTAAAGAAATTGAAGGATTTGCACCACGTAAAGAAGTGCCAATTTCAATTCTAAACTACAAACCAAAAAGAAAACCGACACCGAAAAACTGAGTTATTTAATCAGTAATCATGATACATCTAATTAAAATAAAAAAAGCTCATACAAATAGTATGAGCTTTTTATTGGTTTTTATCCATTACAATAGATGTTTTAAAGCGTGTTCAGCTCTCTCGTAACCTAAATCTATCATTTCCGCAGTACGTTCAAATTCAAATGTTCCACATGCATCTCGTGCAATTTCAACCGTAATATCTGGCGGGTATGATGCTAGCTTTTGTCTCGCAATGGTACTTTGCATCGCATCAAAGGCTTGGTTAGCAATATCATACATCCCTAAATCAATTCTTGATGTTTTTGCTGTTAAAGAACCAAAGTAGTCACTGACTTTTCTATGGAACGGTGTGTCTTCTTCTTTTGAATCTTCAGCTGAAATATTTACTTGGTTGACTTCAAAGTCATCAATACTATGACTGATCTCCCCAGCTAAGTTAACTGCTAACGTTATATCTGAATGATCACCAAACGTTGGAGCAATCGGTACTGGGTTTAGCACACCACCATCAATTAACGTCTTACCATTAAATTCAATCGGCATTAAATACAAAGGCAATGAAATAGACGCTCTAATAGCTTGTAACAAAGAGCCTTTTTGTAACCACACTTCTTTTTCATTACTGATATCAGCGGCAACCGCAGTATAAGGAATAGAAAGGTCTTCAATATGAAGATCGCCTAAAATATCCCCAAGGCGATTCATTACTTTTTCGCCTTTAATTAAACCGCCTTTCCCCCAGTTAAAATCCATTAAAGAAACAATATCTAACTTAGTGATTGTACGCATCCACGCTTCAAACTCATCAAGTTTACCTGCAGCATAAACACCTCCAACGACAGTACCAATTGAGCAACCTGAAACCGATACAATCTCAAAGTTATGCTCTTCTAACCAACGGATAACACCAATATGAGCAAGCCCTCTTGCCCCTCCGCTACCAAGAACAAGCGATACTGTTTTTTTTCTCATGGTTTTTCTCCCTTCCATGATGTGAATTACTCAGCTTTAATATCCAAAAACTGCGCATTTAGCACTTGTTGTAAATCTTTTGGCGCAAGACCAATATCTAAACCTCTTTTGCCACCACTAACATAAATGCTTTCCAGAGATTCAGCTGTAATATCAATGACTGTTTTTAAGCGCTTCTTTTGACCAAGAGGACTGACACCTCCAAGCACATAGCCAGTTGTCTTTTGAACCACAGCAGGATCAGCCATTTTTGCTTTTTTACCTTTAACCGCTTTTGCAATTAGCTTCATACTAAGTTGATCTGCAACTGGAATAATACCTACAACGAGCTCTTTTTCATCCACTTGTACAACTAATGTTTTAAATACTTCTTTTTGATCTAATCCCAACTTTTCCGCTGCCTCAAGACCATATGCTTGAGTTTTAGGATCATGATGATACTCAAGCACCTGATGTTCAATTTTTGCTTTTTTTAATAACTTTGTTGCTGGTGTCATGGTGTTACGCCTTAAAAATAATTCTATATTTTGAAATACGTTCGTTCAGGTCGCTCAAACTGCAATAAGACAGAACAGCACTCAATTCTCCTGAACCAGTTAATATTAGAAACAATGCACCTATTAAGTGCTATCTATCAATACACTTGCAAATCTTATTGTTGAAGTACTAAGGTTAGAATGCAACCTAGCCTCAATGATGGATTGATCAATATCAACTCACTCTGAAAATTGTAACCCACTCATATCCCTAACTGCAGTAATTCATATTACACCAAGAGAATATATTTTTATCCTTGATACTGCTTATAAAACTGACAACAAAGCGTATCACAATCCATTAACCTAATCTTAAAGCCTCCTCATACTCTTGATCACACCTTATGAATAATTCAGTCAATTCTGAGTTATTTTTATGGAATAGATTCTGTATCACCTCAATTATGTGGTATAAAAAGCACGCTTTCTTTTCTGATGTTTTAACTACTTCCTATAGGTTCCCGTTATTATGAAAAGCGATATTGAAATCTGCCAAACTGCGACACTTACACGAATGAAAACGATTGCGTCAAACTTAGGACTGCATGATGATGACATTACTCCGCAAGGTCCATTTAAGGCAAAAGTAAATATCGACGCCTTAAAACGATTAAAATCAGAACCAAATGGTAAATTAATTTTAGTCAGCGCCATCACTCCAACACCACTTGGTGAAGGTAAAACGGTAACCACTATTGGCCTTGCTCAAGGGCTAGCTAAATTAGGTGAATCCGTCAGTGCTTGTATTCGACAGCCATCAATGGGGCCCGTTTTTGGTGTAAAAGGAGGTGCCGCTGGCGGTGGTTATAGCCAAGTAGCTCCAATGGAAGAGTTAAACCTACACTTAACTGGTGACATCCATGCCATCACCGCAGCTCATAACCTAGCTTCTGCTGCCATTGATGCTCGTATCTATCATGAACAGCGTTTAGGTTATGACGTTTTCTCAGAAAAGAATGAGTTACCCGCTTTACGTATTGACCCTCAACGCGTGGTCTGGAAACGTGTAATGGACCACAATGACCGTGCTCTTCGCATGGTTACCATTGGCAAAAATGAAGATGGCAAAACCATTAATGGCTATGAGCGTGAAGATGGGTTTGATATTACTGCGGCTTCAGAATTAATGGCTATCTTAGCACTTGCAACCGATTTACAAGACTTACGCCAACGAATTGGTCGTATTGTTGTTGCTTATAATTTAGATGGTGAACCAGTAACGACTGAAGATTTACAAGTCGCTGGTGCAATGACGGTAACCATGAAGTTTGCGATTAATCCAACATTGATGCAGACATTGGAAGGTGTACCTACCTTTGTTCACTCTGGACCATTTGCAAATATTGCCCACGGTAACTCATCAATCATTGCTGATAACATCGCTTTAAAATTAACGGATTATACCGTTACCGAAGGTGGCTTTGGCTCAGATATGGGATTCGAAAAAGCCTGTAATATCAAAGCACCGTTATCAGAAAAATCACCAGATTGTGCGGTTTTAGTCGCAACATTACGTGGTATTAAAGCCAATTCAGGCCTATTCCCTCTATCACCAGGCCAATCGTTACCTAAAGAATTATTTGCTCCAAATAAAAAAGCATTAGATGCTGGTCTTGATAACTTATTATGGCACATCAATAACTGTGCTAAATACGGCTTGCCTGTCGTTGTCGCTATTAACCGATTCCCGGAAGACACTCAAGAAGAGCTAGATTCATTATTAAATTGGGTTTCTAATTTAGACATGAATGTCGATGTAGCAATTAGCGAAGCGTTTGTTAAAGGCGGTAACGGTACATTAGAGTTAGCTGAAAAAGTAATTAAAGCGTGTCAACAAGAGACACAATTTACTCCTTTATATACTTCTGAGATGAGCTTATTCGATAAACTTAATGCTGTGGCAATAAAAGGTTATGGTGCTGAACGAATCGAATTATCAGAAAAAGCCCAGCAACAATTAGCGGCATTTGAAAAATTAGGTTACCAATCATTATCTGTCTGTATGGCAAAAACACCTGCTTCTATTTCTACTGATGGAAATATCAAAGGTGCACCAACGGATTTTGTTGTGCCTATCAGAGAATTAAAACTCTGTGCAGGTGCTGGCTTTATCTATGCATTATGCGGAAATGTAATGACAATGCCAGGGTTACCAGAAAAACCAGCATTCATGAATTTGGACATTGATGGCGATGGTAACATCGTTGGATTAAGCTAAGATCACATAACTTAATGTAGATCATGTTCTATGTGTTACATTTACTGTTAATCTAGCTTCAACTTTTTATACAATTTTAATTATAATTTTTTGAGGTTATCCTAATGGATATGACAAATGCTCAACGCTTAATCCTTTCAAACCAGTACTACTTAATGTCTCAAATGGACCCTGCAAATGCAGAAAAGTACAAACGCCAACAACTGATTGTTGAACGTGGTTACGAATTACAAATTCGCGAGCTTGATAAAGATTTTGGCTGTATTACAGAAACAGAATGTCGTGAAATTATCGATTTCATGGAGATGTACCATGCAATGCAAGAATCTTACAATATGCTTTCTGAAGAATGCCAAGCAAAAGTAGATGCTCGCCGTCTTCAATTCTTAGGCTTTGATATTGCAACTGAAGCACAACAAGTAAACTATGTTCGTTTCTTAACAAGCTCAGAAGGTTTATACCCTCAGTTTGATAAAGCAGACCACCACTTTAATAGCCAAATGCCAATGCTTGATAAGTACCGTCGTATGCTAACAACATGGCGTAACTGTCCTCGCCAATATCACCTATGTTCAACGGAATTAGCGCAAATTTTTAACGCATAATTCAGCTAACATAAAACCAATTTGAATCCTCGCCTTTGCGGGGATTTTTTATACCCGCTATACACCCACAAAACGAATAAACAAAAAATCCTCACTGACGGATCAGCGAGGATTGAGCTTCTAACCTGATTGATAGTTAACTAAAAATCCACCCTTATAGATTAACAGTTGTATCAATATTATTGGTCAGATTAGAATTCATAGCGAAGACCTAAGTGATAGTAATCTTCTTCAGCGTTATTCCAAGTCATAACAGCTGGAGTTCCTAGTCCTGTACCATTTTCACCGTTACGCATTACGTAGCTTGTGTAAATAGAAGAGCGCTCTGTTAAGTGATATTGAACTTCTAATGTTGTATCTTTGTATTCAGTTTCATCACCACCGGTATTCTCTAATGCACGGTAGCCAGCACGAGCTGTCCAATCATCATTAATGTTATATACAGCGGTTAACTCGTAACTCTTATCTTTAGAAGTACCAGAGATACCTTGCCCTTCAATTTCATCTTGGTTGTACATAGCACCAAGTGTTAATGCATTTAGTTTATATTGAAGACCTGCACCCCAGAACGTGTAATCACGATTTGCATTGCTACCTGTATCGCCAGTGCTGTTCGCTTGATATGCTGCAATTGGAATTAATTGACCTGCATCACCCATATCAAATGTGTAACGAGCCGCAGCATTGTAAGAACCATCTTGATTAGACTCAGAGTTACCTAAAATGTAAGCAACAGACATATCAAAAGCACCAAAGCTGTTTTGATATTGAATTGTACCGTCTTGACGGAAAGTTTGAGCTGCTGAGTTATCAACAAGTTCTAACTGACGACCTAAAACCACATCAGATGCAGCAAATACATCACCTACATCAGAAAGCATGATAATGCCAGAAGCAACACGGCCGAAAGTTACTTTACCCGCTTCAGATGCATCAATACCAGCCCAAACATAACGAGGAGTAAAGCTGTTATCTGTACCACGTTGCTCTGCTGCACCAACTGAATATTCAGCCCAACCAATTACAGAAACTTTATCATTAACTACTTGAGAACCACCAAGACCAATACGTGCATCAAAATTACCAACAGCATCGCCATCTTCACCCATACCTGCACGGTCAGTAATATTGAAACCTAAACGGCTATATACATCGATTGTCGAACCATCTTCTGCTGTATATACAGTTGCAGCTGATGCTGAGCCAGCCATTAATAGTGCTGGTACCGCTAGTGCTAAAAGTGTCTTTTTCATGTTCTATACCCTATATATTTAAATTTATATTGGTTTGATGGCTCTTTTAATGAACACCAAACTCAAGAATTCTTGCATTCCATACATGTTTTCTAAATCCGTTGACAACAATCATGCAATATTAATTCGCCTCACAAAATTAATAGGAGGAATAGTTTGAAGGGGCTCAAAAACACAGCACATAAAAAAACAAAAAACATTTTAAAACATATAGATATAAAGAATTAATAAATTCAACTTTTAGGAAAATTTGCCTCCAACTTGGTTTACGTCACAAAATAACGGTTATAAAAGAGAACTTATAGTGATCAAAATCACTCTATTTTTACAACAAAAAAGGTCTTATTAGCTTCTATTAGGAGGTGTATTTGAAGTGACTCACATTATTAATTTTGAGGGTAAAAATAAATAGACCAGAATTATTTTCACTGATAGTTCTTTTTATTCAATAAACGAACCAGTACACTGCTGCTTCTCTTTAATTCTAGGTATGGTTATGTCTTATCAATGTCCTTTGTGCCAGCATGAGTTGCACTTTTCTAACAATCAATATCGTTGTGAAAACAATCATCAATTTGATAACGCAAAAGAAGGTTATGTAAACCTAATGCCTGCTCATCACAAACGTTCTAAAAATCCAGGTGATAATAAAGAGATGATGCAAGCAAGACGTGCATTTTTAGAAGCAGGGCATTACCAACCAATGCAGCAAAAAGTGGCTGATTTATGTCAACAGTATGTCACCAGCGATTCAGCCTCTTTACTGGATATTGGTTGTGGTGAAGGTTATTACACCTCCAAAATAGCAGCTCAACTGGATGGTAAAGAAGCACAGGTCTTTGGTTTAGATATTTCTAAAGTAGCTATTAAGTATGCAGCTAAAAGATATTTAAACTGTAAATTTAGTGTAGCTTCAAGCCATCGTTTACCTTTTGCAGATCAAAGCTTAGATGGCGTTGTTCGTATCTATGCTCCTTGCAAGGGTGAAGAATTGCATCGTGCAATTAAAGATGGAGGCTACCTATTTACAGTAACACCTGCAGGCCATCATCTATATGAATTACGTGAAGGCGTTTATGGTGATGTTCGCTTACACGATGAAGAACCAGAAAATATAAATGGATTTGAACTTATTGAAGAGCAGAAATTAACTTACCATATGCAATTAAATGGTACAGAAGCATTACAGCTGCTTGATATGACGCCATTCGCTTGGAAAGCAACTTCTGAGTTTAAAATGAACCTAAAAGCGTTAGAAAACTTCAATTGTAAAGCCGATTTCATGATTCGAGTTTACAAAAAATAGCCTTATCTCAAAAATAAGACACCACATAATCCTATGATAAATAAAGATTTATGTGGTGTTTTTTATTTCCCTGTCGAAAAACCCTCAAGCTTGTTCTCATTTTTAAAGCATTCCTGTCTACACTATAAAAACGCAGCGTGAAAACTTGATGTAGATCACAATACATCGATAAAACAAACTTTATCGAACTTCAAAGAGCATTATTTGGAGAGCTATTGTCTGGTCTGATACTTACATAATAATCAATATGGATGAATCTTATGAAGTACTTACTTTCTTGCGCATTGCTGCTTATCTCTTGTAACTGTTTTGCTAAATTTGATGGTCTTTACCTATCATCAGGCTTGGCTAAATCATCACTCACTCTTAACGGTGCTGAAATTGATTTAGATAACGGATTATTTATCAAAGCAGGCTACCCATTCATGCTTGCTCCAGAGTATTACCTTATTGTTGAACTTGAATACAATAAACTGGGTGATTATGAACATCATTATTCAAATGGCGCTAATTACGACAACACAGAGGTCGAAGCGAGCTCTATAGGAGCAAACTTAAAATACCAATCTTATTTGTTTGATACCGAGTTTTACCTAGCAAGTATTTTGGGTGTACATCAATATTCTTTAGATTTAATGGTTGATACGTATTCTCAAAATACGCTAAATGGAAAAACAATTACCACAACCATTACTGGTGAGAATTCAATTAGTGAAGTAGGTTTATCATATGGAGTTGAGTTAGGATACTCGCTGCCCTACTCTCTAAATATTGCAGCGAGTTATACGATGGGACGTATTATAGCTAATGGAATTGGAATCGATTTCATTACCAGTCAGGTTACATTAAGTTACGTCTTTTAAAGGAGCTTGGTGATCTGCTCTTAACTCTTTGTCCTTAACTAATGATTGTTTCAATAAGGCAGAATAAAGGGGTTGACCACCTAAAGCCTGAGCAATAAACGTTGCGCCCAATGTTGTAACCAATAAAGGTAAAATTAATTGATAATTATTGGTCATTTCTACAACAAGAATCACCCCAGTTACTGGCGCTCTAACCGTTGCAGCAAACAATGCGCCCATGCCAGCAATCGCATAAACACCAGGTTCCGCTATCCAACCAGGGAACCAAGCTGACATCACCATACCATAAGATAAGCCAAGCAAAGTGCCTAAAGCTAACATTGGGGCAAAAATCCCTCCTGGAGCACCCGATGAAAAACAAGCAACAGTCACAATCACTCGAAGAACAAAGAAGCCAACCATAAGAATCCAAGCCATTGGGCTATGAAACATTTCAGTAATGATCGCCATGCCACTGCCTGAAAGTTCGGGAGCAACTAAATGTAAGAATGAGAAGGTAGCACCAAAAGCCGCCCCCATAAGAACAATTCGAGATAATTTGTTCTGATGAAATTTCTTAACTTTACTTGTTCCTTTAAGGATCCATTTATTAAAGTTTACTCCAATAATGCCAAAGATAATCCCTAAAATAGCAAACAAGATAAGCGATCTTAGTGGTGGAACTTCAAAACTAGGGATGGTTAAAAAGGCTTCCTGTCCATGCAATGAACGCATAACGATCGTTGCAACCGCTGTTGCTAATGTCACGCATTTAATTGAAGTAATGTTATATCTAAATTGTGGTCGCATCTCTTCTACAATAAAAAGAATACCTGCTAATGGCGCATTAAAGGCAGCAGCCAAGCCAGCAGCAGCACCCGCAGCAGTCAAAATATGAGAAGAGTGACTAAATCGCTTTCCTTTACTCGCAACCATTCGACCTACCGCACCACCAATTTGTATAGAAGGCCCTTCACGCCCCAATACCATTCCAGAGCCAATAGTTAATGTACCTGCAATAAATTTAACAGGTAGAACTCGATGCCAACGAATTTCATGCGTGCCATCCAATGCGCCTTCAATGTGTGGAATACCACTACCTGCCACTTCTGGAGCAAACTTAAACGTTAACCAAAAACCTAACGCAGCCATTGCAGCACCAGCAACTACAGCACCAATTGGAGCAATAAATTCAGAATAAGGAAGTGAATCAAGAAAATGTAAGCGCTGTTCACCAATGAGTCGAATAGACGCTTCAAACATGGCAACAACGGAACCAGCAATACCGCCAACTAAAGCAGATAAAAGCAGCAGTGCATAGTAATCAGTTTGTGTGGTTAAAAATTTTGGAGTTGTGCGATGTTTAAGCATCCCACCTTGAAAGAAACGAAAATTGGGTGATTTTGGCATTTATCGAATCAACTTAGCACGTAAAGAGCATTGGCAACATTTATTAGAATAAGATCACAAATAATTATACGCTTCAGTAGCCGATAGACCCTAACCATTTACAAAAACTTAGATTGATTAAATGACCGAGATCGACCTTTGATATAAATCAAATAAATAACTTCTAGTAATTCTGTTACAAAACGAATAACAAAAATTTCTATGTGACATAAAAAACCCGCAGAATTATATAATTCTACGGGTTTCAAATAAGAGCCGAATAACAAAAAAGTTAATACAAACGGCTACCATCTGGACGAGAGCGTAGTAAGTTTAATACCCACATATATTGTTCAGGACGCTCAGTCACAAGCTGCTCAATGGCAATATTCATCGCGCGAGCATCTGTTTCTTCATCACCAGATGGAAAATCAGCAATAGCGGGTAAGGTAATAATTTCAAACTGACCCGTTTCAGAGTTATAAGATGGCAACATTGGCACTACTTTCGCTTTTGATAAGCGAGCTAATTTACCAAACCCTTTTAGCGTCGCTTTCTGAGTCGCAAAGAAAGGCACAAATACACTATTTTGAGGACCATGATCTTCATCTGGTAGGTAATACGCTAAGTAGCCTTCTTTGATCGCTTTAATTAACGGTTTAATACCCGCACTACGAGCATAGATCTTACCGCCATATTGCATTCGCTGAACGTGCATTAGCCAGTCTGTAATTGGGTTTTTCTGTGGTTTCATCATTGTGGTTACATGATAACCACGAGAAGCTAATAAGATAGCTGGAAAATCAATAGCCCATGCATGAGGTGCTAAAATAATGATGTTTTCTTTCTGCTCAAGAAGAGGAAATAAATTCTCTCCTCCCACAAAAATACCACGTTTTTCATTATGCTTACGGCTACGAACAAGCAACTCAGAAAAGCCAAGCATAACTTGAGCACCCGTAATATAAGTATCTTCAAGCAGTTTCTGTTGCTCTTGTTCTGATTTTTCAGGAAAACAGGTCGCAATATTTAACTTAGCACGCTTAATACCACCACTTGGTTTCTTAAGTACTAATTTAACGATTTTCGCTGCTAATTTGTCACGTAATCGAAATGGAATAAAAGCCAAAATAATAGCAAAACCAATCCCAAGCCACGTTGGCCAGTATCTAGGATGAAGGAATGCCCATTGAAAAGTTGGGTTATAAACGTTTTTATCGATTTTTTCAGTCATGAATTGCTTCACTGTCTCATTATTATAAGTGAGTTATGATATAACAAAGCATTGCTGATAGAAACCTAGGAGATAGGGATGGCTTTCCAATTACACCCACGTTTGCAACAAGACTGTATTGTTTTAGGAAATTTACCTTTATGTAAGGTACTTTTAATTAAAGAAGATATTGGCCCTTGGTTAATTTTGGTACCAAGAATTGAAGAGTTAAAAGAAATTCATCACATGACTGATGAGCAACAAATCCAGTTCATTAAAGAATCAAGTGCGGTTGCTCAATTATTAGAAGATAATTTCTCCCCTGATAAAATCAATATCGGTGCATTAGGTAATTTAGTACCTCAACTGCATATTCATCATATTGCTCGCTTCACTACTGATGTCGCTTGGCCGGGACCAGTATGGGGGAATACAACGGGCGTTATTCGTGTGCAATCTTCTCAAACTCAATTAGTTGATCTGCTAAGAGACAAATTAAGTAATATCTCAGGCTTTAAGCGATAACTTTACATAAGAAACCAATAAAAAAAGGCAGTTATCTATTAACTGCCTTTTACTTACTAACACTAAGCCTTAAAGCTAATTAAGCGTGTTGTAATTCATCCCACAGCTCAGCAACAATAATACGGTCTGCTGGAGATAATTCTGATTTTGCTTTTTCAAGGCTATCATTAATATGATTTTTTAAGATATCGAGATCGTTAATACCTTGCTCTTCGCAATTAGCTACTGATAACGAAATATGACCACGTAAGTAGCCGCCGGCAAATAACTCATCATCAGATGCCGATTCAATTCGAGCATCAATTAATTCAAGCATTTTTTCTTCAAATTCAATGATCATCTTTTTCCTATTGGACAATAAATTGTTCTTTAGTTAATGGGGCTATTTGATAAAACTCACGCAATGCATTAGATAGCATATCAACTCGTGGTGGTAATCCACTATCTAAAATTGTCATTACTTCATTATGTACTTTTGTCATGAATGCTAAACGATCTGGCTCAAAATCGCCATTCAAGTTATCGCAGCTAACGTTAAATTTTAATCCTGCGCTTAATGACAAAATCCATTCATACGCTTGTGGTCGAATTTCAACTTTTTCAAACTCAGCTTGCACTTGCTCTGTACGTCCATCAGGCTCGTACCAATAACCGAAATCTTCCAATAATCGACGTTCAGGTCCAGCAACACACCAATGTGCTATTTCATGCATACCTGATTGATAGAAACCACGAGCAAAAATAATACGATGATAAGTAAATTCATCATCTGCAGGTAAATAGATAGGTTCATCACCACCAAGCTCTAGCTTAGTATTGAAAGAATCATAAAAGGTATTATTAAAAATAGAGATTAAATCTTGGTATTGGTGCGACATGCCACGAGCTTAAAAATTATAAATTGAACGACATTCTACCGCATGAATATTAAAAGACATATGTAGATAAATTTTTTTATCTTCTTTTTCAAAATTATTCATTATGTGTAAAAAGATCGAACTGATACTCTCCGCAAAAATTACCTATGTGAATTATTTTATCCTTTTTTATTTGGAGCTATCAAAGCTGTGAATGACATCACTTTAGATTTAACTCAATTACTCGATTTAGGCCCTTTTTCTTGGACTGCGATTTTTGCTTGTGCATTTAATGGCTTTCTTATTGGCACAGAGCGCCAAACACGTGGAAAACCAGTAGGAATAAGAACTTCTATTTTAATTATTTCAGGCACTTACTTCTTTCTTGCAATGGCGGTATCTCTATCACCAAATACATTAGATCAAGCAAGAGTATTAGGACAAATTATTACTGGAGTTGGCTTTCTTGGCGCAGGTGTAATGATGACTCTTGATGGAAAAATACATGGTGTAACCTCTGCGGCCATTATTTGGGTGCTTGCGGCTTTGGGTATGATGATAGCACTAGGTTATATTCAACAATCCATCATTATTACTTTACTCGCTCTGTTTGTACTCTTAGGAATTGATAAACTTGAAAATTCATTTAAAAGTTTACGTCGTGGTGTACACCAAAAAATTCTAAATATCAGAATACACAAACCAAAAGCTCAAAAAATAGACATTAGACATAACAAAAACTAATCCAAATTAATTCAGAATAGTTTTTTTCATTCGTCATTAGTCGTTTAATTACATAAAATCTGTGGCTTCTTTTTTCGCCTACTTGGCACGTTATGGTATTAGAAAATGTTATTAACAATTCTTTATATTATTGGGATCACCGCTGAAGCTATGACAGGCGCATTAGCTGCCGGTAAGAAAAAAATGGATTGGTTTGGCGTAATGCTGGTTGCAAGTGTAACTGCCATTGGCGGTGGTACTGTACGAGATATCCTTCTTGGACACTACCCTATCGGATGGGTGAAAAATCCACAGTTTCTAGTAATTACGTGCATTGCGGGTGTATTAACTACTTGGATCGGCCCATGGGTGGCTAAGAACCATCGCTTCTTTGTTTTACTTGATGCGATTGGCCTTATCGTATTTAGTATCATCGGCTCTCAAGTTGCGTTAGATATGGGATTACACCCACTAATTTGTGTTGTTGCAGCTATCGTAACTGGTGTATTCGGCGGTTTACTTCGTGATCTTTTCTGCCGCCAACAACCTATGGTATTACATAAAGAGCTATACGCATCCGTCTCTTTATTATCTGCTGTTTTATACATTGGCTTACTTCATTTTGGCGTTGATGAGTTAATTACAACGATTGTCACTATCGTTATTGGTTTCTCTGCACGTATGGCTGCAGTTAAATTTGGTTGGTGTTTACCAGTATTCCACTTGGATATTGGAGAAGAGCAACCAGAAACGGTTGAAAAAAGATAGCGCCTAAAGAGACTCGATTTTTTAGGGACGAATAAGATCAGAAAGAGCCAGATTGAATATAACGTCAATCTGGCTCTTTTTATTTATGTCAGTAGTAGGGGGCTATTCTCCCCGCTTTTAACTCGCTCTTATTCGTCCCTAAAAACTAGTCCCTTAATCACCTAAATCTTAGGCGTCTCAGTTTGAACACCAAAGTTTTGTCCACGATGACGTACTAAGTGATCCATTACAACAATCGCTAGCATCGCTTCTGCGATTGGCACAGCACGAATACCAACACATGGATCATGACGACCTTTAGTTATCAATTCTGTTTTTTCTCCGCTGCGAGTAATGGTTTCACCCGGAACCGTAATGCTTGACGTTGGTTTTAAAGCAATATGAGCCACAATATCTTGGCCAGATGAAATACCACCTAAAATACCACCGGCGTGATTCGAGCTAAAACCTTCAGGCGTCAATGGATCACGATGTTCAGAACCACGCTGATTAACCACTTCAAAGCCATCACCAATCTCAACACCTTTAACAGCATTAATCCCCATAAGAGCATGAGCAACATCTGCATCTAAACGATCAAATACCGGCTCGCCTAAACCAACAGGAACGCCTTGCGCTACAACCGTGATCTTTGCTCCAATAGAGTCACCTTCTTTCTTTAACTTACGAATAAGCTCATCAAAAGCATCAACTTTACTCGCGTCAGGGCAGAAAAAAGCATTATTTTCAATTTCATTCCAATCAACAGAATCAATCGATACATCGCCCATTTGTGATAAATAAGCTCGGATCTCAATACCAAACTCTTGCTTCAAATACTTTTTAGCTACCGCACCTGCAGCAACACGCATAGCAGTTTCACGTGCGGATGAACGACCACCACCACGGTAATCACGTTGCCCATACTTCTGATGGTAAGTGTAATCTGCATGGCCTGGGCGGAATTTATCTTTTATCTCAGAGTAATCTTTTGAGCGTTGATCTGTATTTTCAATTAACAGACCAATAGAAGTACCCGTTGTTTTTCCTTCAAAAACACCAGATAAGATCTTCACTTCATCCGCTTCACGGCGCTGTGTTGTGTATTTTGACGTCCCCGGTTTGCGACGATCAAGATCAACTTGTAAATCAGCTTCGGTTAATTCCAAACCTGGAGGGCAGCCATCAACAATGCAGCCTAACGCTAACCCGTGGCTTTCACCAAACGTCGTTACTCGAAAATGTTGTCCTATAGAATTTCCAGCCATTACTTCCTCTGTAAATATAAGTGATTAGTCATCATTCACCTGACTAACAATCAGTTCTTAATAAAACCATATTGGCTTGAATCGTATTGAGAGTAAACCCCTATCCCAAGGTTTATCTTTCAGTTATTGGTTTTTTTAATTTTAATCCTTTTTTGCCACCTTCACCCAATAACGGCAAAACGTGACCGCCATTCCAAAAATATGATAAGATAACTCTCAGATTAAAGAATAAATAAATTTAAATAACTTAAAACTTGCTATTAAAAATAAAAATTGAACATTTTTGATACAAAAAAGCAAAAGTTTTCAATTTTACTGTCGATATAATTATCAATAGCATGTAATTGGCACTAATCCTGCTATATACAATATGTAGTTAATTTAATGGATATCAATTCAATGAAACTGATTCGTTTAGTTAAAAAAGCATTAAGTAAGAAGCATTCAAGTCAAAAACAACAAGAACTTCGCAAACGACTGGATTTTGCAATGTCACAAAGTAAACAAGCATAAAAAAAGCCCGATGTTTCCATCAGGCTTTCATTTAGATTAATTTGGTTTAGTCGCGATAAAGAGCAAACTCATCTGCGCAATCAAGAAGTTGCTGCTTAGTTAACATGAACACACCATGTCCACCTTCCGCAAACTCAATCCAAGTAAATGGAATGTCTGGGTATTGCTCCATCATATGAACCATTGAGTTACCCACTTCACAGATTAAGAAACCGTTATCCATTAAATAATCTGGTGCATTTGCTAAAATACGGCGAACTAACTTCAATCCATCTGTACCTGCTGCTAAACCTAATTCAGGTTCATGCTCAAACTCTTCCGGTAAGCTGTTCATATCCTCTTCATCCACATAAGGTGGGTTAGAGACAATGAAGTTATACTGATCTTTAGGAATATCACGTAATAGATCTGAGCGGATTGGGAACACTTGTTGCTCCATGCCATGATCTTGAACATTTTGTTCAGCAACCATTAATGCATCCGTCGAAATATCAATCGCATCTACTTCCGCATTTGGGAACGCATGAGCACACGCAATCGCAATACAACCACTCCCCGTACATAAATCCATAATACGTGTAGGCTCTTCGGTTAACCACGGTTCGAATTGTGTTTCAATCAACTCTGCAATTGGTGAACGAGGCACAAGTACACGCTCATCAACAAAGAACTCAAGGCCACAGAACCACGCTTTATTCGTTAAATAAGCCGTAGGAATACGCTCATTAATACGACGTACAACACGCTCAACAATACGTAAACGCTCTGTTGATGTTAAACGTGATTCACGCACATGCGCTGGCACATCAATTGGTAAATACAGTGTTGGAAGCACAAGTTGAACAGCTTCATCCCATGCGTTATCTGTACCGTGACCATAAAAAAGACCCGCAGCATTAAAACGACTTACCGTCCAACGCAGCATATCTTGTAACGTATGAAGCTCAGCGACCGCCTCTTCTACAAAAATCTTATCCAAAATTGCCCCCAAAACAAGTTATAATACTACTGTTAATTATTGGAATTTAAAAATGAGCAAAAACGACCACCTATCAGATGACGAACTTTCGCTGTTCCGTGAAGCAGTACAAGGCTCTAAAAAGTTGCAACAGGATACCATAATCCATCAGCCGAGTAAGAACTTTAGCGACCTACAACAGCAAAGAAAATCATTAAAAGAAGGGAAAAATGAAGAGTTTTTCTTTTCTGATGAATTTGTACCACTTCTGAGTGAAGATGGTCCGATTCGCTATGCCCGTGATGACGTATCAAAATACGAAGTAAAACGCTTACGACGTGGCGTATACGTACCTGATGTATTTTTAGATATGCATGGTATGAAGCAAGATGAAGCCAAGCGTGAATTAGGCTCTATGATCGCTTATTGCCTTAAAGAAAATATCTCTTGTGCGAGTGTTATGCATGGTATTGGCAAGCATATTCTTAAACAAAAAGTGCCTCTATGGTTAGCCCAACATCCCGATGTAATGGCTTTTCACCAAGCCCCTTTAGAGTTTGGTGGTGCAGGTGCAATTCTAGTATTACTCTCAATACCTGATAGATAAAAAAAGATCCCACAGCCGTTAAGCTCTGGGATCTTTTTTATTTCATCTGTTTTCTATATGAATTTATGGTTGCTGCAACCAAAGTAACTCACTTTTCCCTGTTGTATATGAATATTCAACACAAGACATTGCAGATGTTGGGAACATCGGAGGCATAATTCCCGGAACAAAATCAGCAGTAAGGTAGCCAACGAGTGGTAAGTGAGAGACTAGTAAAATATTCTCAATATCCTCAACACTACCCAAAGCTTTTACATACTCAACCACATCATCTGAGTCGCCATAAGGAGTAATATCTTCACATATTTTTACTTTTGCGTCCGCCACATTCAAAATTGGCTTAATCGTATTCCACGTTTGTTGCGCTCGAACATAAGGGCTAACCAAGACATAATCAAACTGTATCTTATGCTCAGCCATCAGCCATTGTGCTATTTTCGCCGATTGGCTTTCGCCATGAGCAGTTAAATTACGCTCTTCATCTGAAGGAGCATAAGCTTCAGCCTCACCGTGACGCATTATGAATACTTTCATTTATTCATTCTCAAATCATTACTAACTTCACAATAGTAGCAAGCAAAAGTAAAAATAGGAAAGAGAGAGTTTGCTAGTCTGTGGTATCAGCGCCATAATTGATAAAATAATTATACAAATAATGTCAAAAGAGTTAGCCATTATATTCAATTGGTTATCTTATTATTGATAACCATTGATAAACTCTGCATTCAATATTTGACTATAAAAATAAAGCCCTTACGCCTTAAAACAGGAGCACCCTGTGCACATCAGTCCGAATGATAAAAAACATTACCGCTTAATTGAGCTTGATAATAAATTACCCGTCTTGCTCATTCAGGATGAAACAGCACCACGCTCAGCCGCCGCCCTTTCTGTTAATGTCGGTCATTTTGACGATCCTGATGATCGTCAAGGCCTTGCTCACTTTTTAGAGCATATGCTGTTTCTCGGTACACAAAAATACCCAAAAGTTGGAGAGTTTCACTCTTTCATTAATCAGCAAGGTGGCTCTAATAACGCATGGACAGGAACCGAAAACACCACCTTCTTTTTTGAAGTATCGCATTCAGCGTTTGAAGAAGGATTGGATCGCTTTGGTCAATTTTTCTATGCCTCATTATTCAATGAGGAAGCTGTAGATAAAGAGCGTAATGCGGTTGATTCAGAGTATAAACTCAAATTAAAAGATGATGTTCGCCGCATTTATCAAGTTCATAAAGAAACGGTTAACCAAGCCCACCCTTTCTCTAAATTCTCCGTTGGTAGCATTGATACATTAGCAGATAAAGAGGACTCATCTATCCGCGATGAAATGCTCACTTTTTATCAAACGCATTATTCTGCTGATTTAATGACAGCCGTTGTACTTGGAAACCGACCTCTTTGTGAGTTAGAACTATTAGCAACTCAATCTTTTGCATCAATCCCTAATCAAAATCTTGGGCATAAAGAAATTAATGTTTCTTATGTCACACCAAAAGAACAAAGTTGTTGGATTAACATTGAACCACTAAAAGAAGTTAGAAAGCTAAGTCTTGCGTTTCATTTACCTAATCAAGATCGTTTTTATAAAACAAAACCGCTTAATTATCTTGGTCACCTTCTTGGCTATGAAGGTGACGGTAGCTTAATGCTTTACCTGAAAAAATTAGGATATATTCACTCATTGACAGCAGGCGGTGGAGTAAGCGGAAGTAACTTCAGAGAATTTACTCTTTCTTTTAATCTAACCGAAAAAGGCATGCTTCATCTTGATGAGATCATTCTCAATACTTATCAGTATATTGAATTGATTAAACAGCAAGGTCTTGATGAGTGGCGCTACAATGAAAAGAAAGCGGTATTAGTATCTGCATTTCAATTCCAAGAAAAAACTAAGCCTCTTGATTTAGTCAGTCACTTAGTCATGAATTTACAGCGCTATCATAAAGAAGATGCCATATACGCTGATTACATGATGGAAGGTTATCATGAACAACACGTTCTCGATCTACTTGAGCAATTTACTCCTGAAAAAATGCGAGTCACTCTCGTAGCTCAAGGTTTACAATATGATCGTAAAGATAAGTGGTATCACACCCCTTACTCTGTTCAGCCATTAAGTGAAGCCCAAATAAAGAGTTGGAGTCATGCTGAACTGCATCCTGAACTTCATTTGCCAGAGAAAAACCCTTATATCTGCTATGATTTAGAGCCTCAAGAATTAAAAGAAACCACCGTTCTTCCAACATTACTTGAAGACCTACCTGGTTTTCGCCTATGGCATAAGCAAGAAGAAGAGTTCCGTGTGCCAAAAGGCATGGTATATATTGCAATAGATAGCCCACATGCCATTTCAGATCCAAGAAAAATAGTAAAAACACGCTTATGCGTTGAAATGCTTATGGACGCACTCAGTGAACAAACTTACCAAGCTGAAATTGCAGGAATGGGGTATAACCTATATTGCCATCAAGGAGGCGTAACATTAACGCTTTCTGGCTTTAGTCAAAAACAACCCTTATTGCTGGATGTGATATTAAAACGTTTTTCTACACGTGAATTCAGCGCTGAACGATTCGAGTTTATAAAAAATCAATTGATCCGTCATTGGGGGAATGCATCAAAAGAGCGACCTATTTCACAGCTTTTCAACGCATTATCTGGAATTTTACAACCAAACAACCCTCCATACCCAGTACTTCTTGAAGCATTAGAAAGTATTGAAGTGGATGATTTACCGAATTTTGTTCAAGCTATGTTCGCTGAATTGCACGTTGAGATGTTTGTCTATGGCGATTGGACGAAAGAACAAGCATTGGAATTAGGTCGTTCTTTAAAAGATACCCTACGAATGCAAAATCAAACTTATGGCGAATCATTCCGTCCATTAGTTATGCTTGGGGAATCAGGAACATTCCAAAGAGAATTAGTATGTGACCATTCTGATTCTGCACTTTTGGTTTATTATCAATCTCCACAAGAAGATCCACGCAGTTTTGCCCTTTATACTCTTGCAAACCATTTAATGTCGGCTTCCTTTTTCCATGAGATCCGTACAAAGCAGCAATTGGGTTATATGGTAGGAACAGGAAACTTACCTCTTAATAAGCATCCTGGATTAATTTTATACGTACAATCACCAATGGCGCCACCCGCTATTTTACTTGATGCTATTGATGAATTTTTAAATGCTTTCTATATGGTCTTATTAGAGTTAAATGAGCACCAATGGCAATCCAGTAAACAAGGTTTAATCGATCAGATATCAGATCCTGATACTAATCTACGAGGTCGAGCTCAACGTTTATGGACATGCATAGGAAATAAAGACACGAATTTTGATCATAAAGAACGTGTCACTGAGGAGCTTAAGAGTTTAACGAGAATTGAAATGATCCGTTTTGTCGTTGGCATATTAAAACCAAGAACAGCGAATCGTTTAATTATGCACTCTCAAGGAACAGAACATCAGCAATATGACCGCTTAGATGTTGGCTTTGAAATTGATTCTATTGACCAATTTCAACTAAGAAAAAAAGACATCAACCTCGGTTAATAATCTAAAATTCACGTCATAAAAATAAGGCCATCACAACGATGGCCTTTTAGTTATATTGGTATTATTACTCAATAAATCGATCACCGTATTTATCGGCATAGTTTCTCATTAAGGTCGCTAATTTCTCTTCCCCTAACGTGTTCATATAAGTAAAAGGTCCCCCTAAAAATGGAGGAAAACCAATGCCAAAAATAGCACCGATATCGCCATCTCTTTCAGAAGCTATTATCCCTTCATCTAAACAACGTTTTGCCTCTGCCAACATTGGTAATACACAACGCATTGCGATTTCATTTTTACTGAGTTGCGACTGTGGTTTGATGTTTAATAAGGTATACACCTCTTGATCAGGTTCTTTCTTTTTCCCTTTATAAACATAAAATCCACGTTTTGTTTTTTTTCCCAATCGCTTATCGTCAATTAAGGTCTGAAATACATCAGGGCTTCGGAATCTATCTCCTAACTCCGCTTCCAATATCGGCATAATTTTCGCGCCAATATCAACTCCAACCTCATCTAATAATGAAATAGGCCCAACAGGAAATCCAAAATCCAATAAGGCTTCATCGAGCACCTCTATTGGCTCTCCGGCAAGTAACAGACGTGCCGCCTCATTCATATAAGGCGCAAGGATACGATTAACATAAAAGCCCGCAGAATCTTTTACAACAATAGGCGTTTTACCCTGTTGCCTAGCCAAAGCCACTACGGTTGAGATGGTTTCATCGCTGGTTGTTGCGTGTGGAATAACCTCAACCAATGGCATTTTTTCAACTGGACTAAAATAATGAAGGCCAACAATATTTTCAGGCTTTTGAGCCCCCTCGGCTATTTGGCCTATGGGAAGCGAAGACGTATTCGTTGCAAAAATAACGTCTTCTTTGCCTTGTTCTTGTACTGCTTTTACCATCTCTTGCTTTAGGTTTAAATCTTCAAATACGGCTTCAACAACCACATCTAACTTTTTAAAACCGTCAAACTCTGTCACTCCAGTTAATTGCAGCATTTGTTGTTGTAATTGCGCTTTTGAAATAATTCGGCGCTTTCTCAACGTATCTAATCGTTGATAGTGATATTGGTAAGCATTAAGTAATCCATCATTATTGATGTCTTTTATCGTTACTTTCTTTTTCGCTTTAGCAATAGAAACATGGGCAATACCTCCTCCCATTAATCCACCACCTAGTACCCCAACATAATCGATGGATTTAGGTTCAGCATCACTGCCTTTTTCTTTTTTCATCTCTGTCATGGCAAAGAATAAAGAGCGTAATGCCGCCGATTCTGGCGTCATGGCCAATCGAGCAAATTGTTCAGCCTCTCGTTGTAATCCTTTTTTCATCCCTTTATCTAAACCATGCTCGATACTATCTAAAATAGCGGCAATGGCAGGATAATTACCACGAGCTTTTTTCTGTGCTTGTTTTTCCGCTTGCGAGAAAATGACATTACGTCCTAATGGATTTCGAGATAACCCCCATTCTTTTGCAGTCAATTTACGTTTCGCTTTTTTCTTTAAAGCAAAGTCCGCAGCTATACGAGACAAAATAGTATGAGGAACAGAAGCATCTACTACACCTAATTTCAGTGCTTTTTTAGGTCTTAGTTGCTTACCCGTTAAGATAATATCCAAACTTGGCAGTAGCCCGATTAATCGTGGTAATCGCTGAGTTCCGCCAGACCCCGGAAGCAACCCTAATTGCACTTCTGGCAAGCCTAATTTTGTTTTATTGTCATCACTGCAAACACGATAATCACATGCTAGAGCTAGCTCTAATCCACCGCCTAGGCATGGACCATGTATCGCGGCAACCGTTGCAAATGGAAGATCTTCAATCCTCTGAAATAATTGCTGTCCTTTTTCAGCCAACGCTTGTGCTTCTGAGGCATTTTGGCAATTAGCTATCATATTAATATCTGCGCCTGCGATAAAATTATCGGGCTTACCTGATTGAATCACTAACCCCTTAATATGAGCTTGTTGCTCTTCAATCTCATCTAAAACTTGAGTCACTTGCTCAGCAAAAGCAGCTTGGAGTGTATTCATTTTTTCATTCGGAACATCGATAGTTAACCATGCAATTTGGTCATCATCTTTAGTCCATGCAAATGCACTGGTATTTTTAACGGCTTCAAGCGTATTATTTTTCGTTTCTAACGTCATTATTCAACCTCCAATACCATTGCTGCACCTAAACCACCAGCGGCACAAGCCGTATTTAATCCTAATCCACCACCACGACGTTTTAATTCTCGTAATGTTTGAATAATCATTCTGGCTCCTGTTGCTGCAAATGGATGCCATAGGCTATTGACCCACCAAGGACATTAAATTTCTCCATATCAATTTCGCCAATGGCTTTATCTCTACCTAAACATTCTTTAGCAAATTTGTTTGAAGCAAACATTTTCACATTTGAAAGGGTTTGTGCTGCAAAAGCTTCATGCATATCAATTAAGGTAAGGTCTGATAATGAAATTCCCGCTTTATCCAAGGCCATTGGTGTCGCATAAGATGGTCCCATTAACATATCGTGATGTACATCTATCGCACTGAACGCAAACGAACGAATATAACCTAATGGTTCATAACCTAATTCTTTTGCTCGTTTTTCACTCATTAATAATAAAGCGGCGCCACCATCCGTTAATGGCGTACTATTAGCTGCAGTGACTGAACCATATTTACGATCAAACGCAGGGCGCAATTTGGCATAACTTGCTAGTTCTGAATCATGACGAATATTATTATCATGATCTAACCACGCGGTATAAGGTTCAGGGAAAGCGGTCATTACTTCATCTTGAATAAGCCCATCTTTCCATGCTTTGGCTGCAAGTGTATGTGAACGATGTGCTAATGCATCTTGTTCTTCACGTGTTATTCCATGACTTTTAGCCATTTGTTCTGCAGTTTGTCCCATAGAAATTCCCGTTGAATACTCAGCTACAGCGGGAGGAACAGGAGCAATGTCTTTTAATGATAAAGTGCGAAGAAGTGATAACTTTTGGTAAACGGTTTTTTGTTTTACTAAGAGCAAGTAAAGTAGAAGCTAACTTTTTAGAGACACCAATAGGCAATACAGAGGAAGAATCTGCACCACCAGCAATACCAATATCAATCGTGCCTGCCATAATACTCTCCACAACATTAGCTGTCGTTTGAAAGCTCGTCGCACAGGCTCTAGTTACACTGTAAGCATCAGTACCTATATTCATCCCCGTACCCAAAACAATTTCGCGAGCAATATTCGGAGCTTCTGGCATTTGTACTACTTGGCCAAACACGACTTGATCAATTAATTTAGGATCAATATCCGTTTTATCCATTAATGCTTTTACCGCTAATTTACCAAGATCTACAGCAGGTGTAGTGCTGAATGCTGTCGATTGTTTAGCAAACGGAGTTCGAATGCCTGATACAACAGCAATACGATCACCTTGTCGTGTCGTTAACGGTTGATACTTACTTGAATTTACGCTGTTTGACATTGCTTCTCCTTGCATACATCAAAGGTGGTCAGACCTCAAATTGTAACCAAGTTGTTAATAAGATATAGTGATGATAATCACAGGCTCATCATAGAATAATGAATTTGGTCATGGGCTTAATTAAACGATAAATAGCAATGCTTTTATTGGTATATAAATTTCGAGGTTATAGATAGGTATTAAGGAGGTTTTTGATCTAATTCTGTTTTTTGGTAAAAAAAAACCACATCAGTCGATGTGGTCAGAATAAAAAACAATTAACGAGTAGCCAATTGTAAAAATCAGTTTCACCTGATAAGGAGAAAGTAAAGTCAGCCTTCAAAAGGAAATGTTATCTTGCTCAACGGGTTGATTACTCAACCAGATAACGAGATCAACTATAACGTTAATCTCAATTCATTTATTGAAATAGATCAATTTTATGTTCTTTTACTACTTTTTGGCTCTATGAATACAAAACCCACCTTCCGTTCATCAAACTGATGCTTTTTCCCTCACCATAAAATTAAAATACAAAAACGGGTTAAAAATCACGATTTTTCATTTAGTTAACCATTTTTTTGACGCTTAGTTAGAGTATAAGCTCCACTTTCACCTAAGTAAGCAATCTATAACTTTAAAATCAATAAGTTACAAACCCAAAAATAAACATTAAAAAGCACAAAAAATAGAGTTAAAGCTCTATTAACATCAATTAGAACGCTATTTACGAACAAATCACGTCCAGATCACGAATTTTAACGATTTTTTAGCAGTGGTCGGATTTGTCGTCTATGCTCAGATCGTTATTATCTCGCCATCGAGATTTAAGTCTCAACTAAATAAATCTTTTCAGTCTTGAGAATTGAAAGGAAATAACAATACACGGAATATAATAATTATGAATAAGAAGCGTCTGTTTTCAAAAACACTTCTAGCAGCAACCATCACTCTTGCAACACAACAAGCTACTGCTGCCGGTTTCCAACTAAACGCACAATCAGCAACAGGCCTAGGCCGTGCATTTGCTGGTGATGCTGTAATCGCTGATAACGCATCAGTAATGTCACGTAACGCCGCTGCAATGGCTCTTTTTGATTCATCACAATTTTCAGCTGGTGTTAATTACATCAAAACGGATATTGACGTTACTGATGTTAACTATGTAACCGGAGCTCCTGTTGACGATGCAAATAATGGCAGCGGTACTCCAGTTCCTAACATTTACTATATCCATAGAATTAATGAAAAATGGGCTGTTGGTGCAGGTATTTACTCTAACTTTGGTACAGAGAATAACTTTGACGATAGCTTTGGTGCAGGCTCTAGTGCTGTAATTCCACCGGCAACTGTTATTCCTGGAGCAACAGCTTTTGGTGGCACGACTGAAATTAAAAGTATCAACTATGCACTAACGGTTTCTTACCGTATCAATGAGCAATTCAGTGTTGGTGGTGGTTTAGATATCGTTCAAGGTAGCGGAAAACTTAAGCGTGAAACAGGGTTAGCGATTCCAGGAACAGAAACAGCTTTAGATGTTGAAGCTGATGGAATTGGACTAGGTTGGAACTTAGGTGCTGTTTACGAATTAGATGAACGTAACCGATTTGGTTTCTCGTATCACTACAGTCCAGAAATTGAAGCTGATGGTGATATGTATATGAACGATATGGCCGGCGGTAATGCGATTCAAGGCCATACGCTTTTAATGCCACTACCAAGCATGGCTGAATTCTCTGGTTATCACGAAATCAAAGACACTAAGTTTGCTGTTCACTACTCTGTACAGTGGATCGGTTGGAGTGCGTTTGACGAGTTAAATACTAAAGAAGGTGTAAACCTAAACTCTTATGAATGGCAAGATGGAATGCACTATGCGATCGGTGGTACTTACTTCCTAAATGATGCATGGACACTGCGTGCTGGTTACATGTATGACACAGCTGCTCAAGATCAACTAACATCAATCTCTGTACCTGACTCTGATCGTCAATGGTTATCTGGTGTTTCAGCTACCACTTTGAGAAAAAACACACTGTTGATTTCGGCTTCACTTACCTAATGGGTGATGATGTAGATGTAAGTGAAAGCAATGGTGCTCTAACAGCAACAACACACGCAGATGCAATTCTTGCTGGTGTTCAATACAGCTACAGCTTCTAAGATTTATTCTTAAAAGTGCAATTCAAAAGGTCAGCGTATGCTGGCCTTTTTTGATCTTGAAAAACAGTATTTAGAACGCTTCGCTTCAAGGGACTAGAGACTAGGGACGAGTAAGAGCAGACAACCCCCTCTAACTCCCCCTTCTATTTACTTTATCGACCCCAATGACTCATCAATCAAGGGGAGAACCTTCTTTGATGCTATACGTTCAGCGTTCTGAATCCAGCTCCTCCTGAATTCTAGTCGCTAAAAACTCGTTCCTGCCCATAACCCCCTAAAAATTTCAGCGTACACATATACCCTCAAATACATATTCAGACCTACACCTGTACGCCCAAATAACACATCCGACCAGATAAATACAGAAAATTTAGCTAATTTTGAAGTTTTTTGCAGAAAAAAGCCCTTAAAACACGAAAATATCGATTTTTTATTTGAAGTTTTTGCTCTAAAACGTATTATCCACCCCAACTAATCACCACCAAATTCAGCGAACACTTGAATTTGATTTTGGAATTTATAATGAACAACAATAAAAATCGTCTATCTATCGCAGTGGCACTTGGCCTATTAGGTTCAGTTGCAAGCTCAAACACTATGGCTGCAGGTTTCCAACTTGCAGAATATTCAGCTACAGGTTTAGGCCGTGCTTACGCAGGTGAAGCGGCAATCGCTGATGGTGCTGACACACAATGGCGTAACCCTGCAATGCTGACATATTTAGAAGGCACTCAAATTTCTGTTGGTGGTATTTATGTTAATCCAAACGTTGATGTAAATGGTTATGTTGATGGTTCTAAATCACTAACTCAAAAAAGTGGACATACCTCATCTAAAGATTTTGCTCACAGTGCAGTAATCCCTAACTTTTACCTATCGCACCGTGTTAATGAAAAACTAGCTCTTGGTGTCGCTCTTGGTACCAACTACGGTATGGAAACCGATCTTGATGATAACTTTGCAGCAAGCCATTTTGGTAACACAGCAAGCATCATCACTAAAGAGTTGAATCTAAACATCGCTTACCAAGTAATGCCACAAGTAAGCATTGGTGGTGGTGTACGTTATGTTATGGGTGAAGGACATTTTGGCGCGAAAACACCAAGCAATATAAACCTTGGTCCTCTTGGAAATATCCCTAAAGGTACCACATTAAAATATATGGAAGGTACGGATGAAGCTTTTGGATGGCAATTGGGGACAGCTTGGCAAATCAACGAAGCTAACCGCATTGGTTTTACTTATAAATCAAAAGTCGATTTAAGCTTAGAAGGTCATGCGGAAGGGTTTGCATTTAACCCTAAAAATCCAACAGAACATTACTCAGGCTCAATGGCTTTAGCTATGCCAGCAACAGCTGAATTAGCTAGTTTTCATCAGCTAACAGATACCATAGCACTTCACGCTAGTTTTAACTGGACAGATTGGAGCAGCTTTGAAAAATTAGAAGCGAATATCCCTTCTCTTAGTACGCCAGTTCAAGATATCAAAGAAGAACATTGGGAAGATAACTACCGTCTAGCTATCGGTGGTACTTACCAATTAGATCAAAAACTAACTCTACGTTCTGGTATTGCTTACGATACTTCAGCGGTTAGTGATAAAAATCGTACAATTACTATCCCAGAAACCGATCGCTTATGGTTAAGTATTGGTGCCGGTTACGACTGGTCTAAAAACTTAAGCTTAGATGCTGGTTTTACTTACATCGTAGCTAAAGACGCACCGATCACTGAATCTCGTGGTTATGAGTCGGATGATGCAGCTCAAGCAATTGGCGGTCAATTCACTGGCGAAACAACTGGTAACGTATGGCTAGTTGGTGTTCAAGCGAACTACCGTTTCTAATCTGAAAACCATTTATATTGAGGCCTCTAATTTTAGAGGCCTTTTTTATTGAACTTTACAACTCAAACACTCAATTCTAAATAAATCAACTTGATAGAAACGACTTTCAAGTTACACTTTTTATATTCATTCTTTAAGTGTGCAACTCGGAGTATTGATTTATGTCTATACCTCAATCCATAAAACAGCAACCTATGCTACTGGCTCTCACATCTCTTTATTCTGTGATATTTCTTTTTTCTGCTTTTGAGCCTGTATCACGAGCGGTATGGTTTGCTGAAATTATTCCTGCATTATTAATTTTAGCTGGCATTTTTTACATGGCGACACGCTTTCAGTTCAGCAAAACTGCCTTGGTATTCATGTTTATTTGGCTATTTCTTCATACTATTGGCGCTAAATATACTTTTGCCGACGTTCCTTTTGATTGGTTTAATAACTTGATTGGGTCTGAGCGAAATAACTTCGATCGAGTCGCACACTTCTCAATTGGTTTTTACGCATACCCTATCGCTGAATATCTCATCAAAACAAAGAAATGCTCTACTCCTCTTGCGATGGCTTTTGGCTTATTCACATTAATGAGTGTTGCTGCTGGATATGAGATTATTGAATGGTGGTATGCCGCTATTGCAGGTGGTGATGAAGGGATTGCTTTTTTAGGATCTCAAGGGGATATTTGGGATGCGCAGAAAGATATGTTATGTGATACAACCGGCTCTCTATTTGCTTTATTAATCTTATTTTTCCAGCGGAATAATCGCTAGGTTTCAGGTTTCAGGTTTCAGGTTTCAGGTTTCAGGAGAATACCAACCATGAAACCTGAAAGACTATTACTGTTTTTACTCGTCTATTTCATCTAAATAGTCATCGATATCATCTTCAGCATCTAAATCAACTTCAGGTTCAATCTCAGCTTTAAAGTCTTGACGTTGTAAATAAACATCTCGTGTTAATACGTAAGGATCTGGTGACGCTTCTAGCATAGGTTCTTGCGAAATCAACAGCACACGAGACTCCATGCCTTCTAGTCCCCACTTACCTAAACCTTGCCAGAAATTAAGGTATGACAGCGGCATATATAAACCATCAACAAAGTCCCCAGCTTCTCGCAGTGTCCAAGGCCCGTAACCAGGTAGCATAAAGTAAGGGCCATTACCTACACCATAATGTCCTAAAGCATCACCAAACGATTTACTGTCTGGTTTCTGTATATCTGCAGCACTAGCAATATCAATTAAGCCAACGAGGCCTAATGTTGTATTTAGCCAAAAACGATTAAAGTGAACCATCGCCATATTGCCATTTCCCATGAGTAAATTATTTATCATGCTTGATGGCTCATCTAAATTAGCTAAAAAGTTTGCAATCCCATATCGAATTGGGGTTGGCGTGTATTCGACATAACCAATAGATACAGGGCGAACTAGATATGGGTCTAAATAATCATAATTTAGCCCCCACATTACACGGTTAAATCCTTCAAGAGGATCACTTACGTGCGTTTCTTCATATTCCGTATCAATCTGTTGTGTTGTATCTAACTCTTCTTCTGTTTGTTCTGGTGTTTGTGAGCAAGCACTCACAAAAAGTAGAATACAACAAGAAGTCCATACTCTTTTCACTACTAAAAACCTTTGCCAATAAGTAACTGTACCAATCGATATAAATAATTGTTCACTTAGTATGATTGGTATAACTATATGTATTTTATTATTATAGATGATAAAAACGGGCAGAAGCGCAACGCCTCTGCCCGTTCTAGTATGACACTTGTAATGTATTATTGATATTGCTTATCAATACTTAGTGATACATTTTTACCTAATGTACTCACTTCACTTTCACCATACCAATCACCTGATTTTGTTGCTACATTGCCATCTTGGTCAATACGAGCGCGAACAATAAAGCTCTCCATATCTGACAATTTACGCTGTTCTATCATGTTGTTTTCATCTGACATCATGATTTTAAGCGGGAAGCGACTTAATGGTGCTCTTGCTGCTGCAATCGGCATTGGTGAACCATCTGCGGGTGAATTGATACAATCACAAATCCCTGCTTTGGTAGTTGCACGTTATTACCCAGATTAATAGTAACAGGAACCTGCTTCTCTAATGTTGCTTCAGGGTTTAATTTAGATTGTGCACGTTCAATACTACGAACTAACATTTCATAACGAGAATCATCAGGGCCAATCAACATCTGCATTGCTTTCCATGCAGAAATAGCACCTTTATAATCTTGATTCTCAAATGAGTAGAAAGCA
This sequence comes from Aliivibrio fischeri, assembly GCA_038993745.2. Classification (NCBI taxonomy): domain Bacteria; kingdom Pseudomonadati; phylum Pseudomonadota; class Gammaproteobacteria; order Vibrionales; family Vibrionaceae; genus Aliivibrio; species Aliivibrio fischeri. Next base: position 2,103,271 of record CP160629.1, read on the forward strand.
AGTAGTGATAAAGCACGTAAATTTGTTGAGTCTTCACGTAGAGCTTCACGAAGTAATTGTTTCGCTTGCTCTGCTTTTGCTTCATTACCACTTAACATTAATGATTGAGCATAGCCCAACTTAATCTCAGTATCTTTTGGTTTAAGTGCATAGGCTTTTTTCATTGCACCAACTGATGTATCAATGTCACGATTCATCATACCAATACGACCAAGTAGCAACCAACCCATTGCATCATCGGGTTCGTGATACAGTTTAGTTCGCAGCGCTAACGTAATATCTCTGATTTCAGAGTCTGTTAAGCCTGCACTTTCTGGATCAAGTAATTGTTGTGATAATTCAGGTAAGCGTGCACTTACTTCTTGCCACTTTTCTACTTTATCGATATTGCCAAATTTAAAATATAAACCGTAAGAAATAGCGACAAGTACAATTATCGACGGAAGAATAAATAATCTTGCGTTTAAACTGTCTTGCTGTGCTTTTTCTTTTACTGGAATATCATCAAGCAGTGATTGCTTAAGCTCTGTGATTAACTCTTCTTGGTTATTCACAAGACCTTCAGCGTCTTCCTCTTCCAATTCAGCTAAGCGATCTTTATAAAACGCTTTATTTAATTCATCTCGACGAGCTTCATCATCTTGCGCTCTTGCTTTCCATAGCGGAAGAATAATAAAAAACACGCCAACAAAAATCAGGGCTAAGGTTGAAATCCAAAACAAAGTCATTTGTTTACCTTCCCATTGTCATTATTGTCTTCATTTAATAAAGCGTTCAAACGTTCTTCATGTTCGTTATCCCACTCTTCAGATTTTGCTTCTTTTTCTGCTGCCGTTTTACGACTGCGAATCACAATAAGACCAAAACCAAACACTAAGACACTTAATGGACCTAACCATAAAACAAGTGTTCCAGCCGTTAAAGGTGGATCATAGGTTACAAAGTTTCCGTAACGATCAATCATGTACGAAATAATTTCATCATCAGATTTACCTTGTTTAGTCATTTCATACACTTTATGGCGCATGTCTTGAGCCAACTCGGCACTTGAATCTGCAATGTTGTTATTTTGACATTTTGGACAACGTAAAGTCTGACCTAACTCTTTAAATTGCTGCTCTTGCTCTGGCGAATCAAACTCATATAAGTCAATCGTTGCGTAGCTTACTTGCACTGCAAATAAACTAAATGCAATCACCGCAAAACTGCGAAGACCTAATTTACGTAGGTTTAATTTCATTATTTCGCCTCCGCAACAAGTTGGTCATACATTGGTTTTAGTGTTTCATTCCAATTACGCTCATTAACATCACCAACATGACGGTAGCGAACAATGCCATTGCTATCAATTAAGAAAGTCTCTGGAGCACCATACACACCAAGATCCATACCTAACATACCATCACCATCAAAAAGAGTAATAAGGTATGGATTACCTAGCTCTTTTAGCCATTGCACAGCACCTGCACGGTCATCTTTGTAGTTCATACCGATGATTTTTACGCCTTCTGTTGCTAGCGTATTTAAATACTGGTGTTCTGCATAACACGTTGGACACCATGTAGCCCATACATTTAGCAGTAAAGGCTCTCCTTTGAAGATGCTTTGATCATAAAGCTTTCCTTCTTGAGCAAGATCTTCTAAGCGGAATTCAGGTACTGGTTTACCTACCAGTACCGATTCAAGTTTAGTTGGATCATCACCATTTGAGTTGCGTGTTAACTGAGTAGCAAACACTGCGACTAAAATTAAAAACAGCGCTAATGGTGCAAATAAAAAGTTCTTATTCATAAATTAAGCTTCCTGTTTTTTAGCATTTTTACGGAAACGATAGCGTTTATCAGACATAGCTAATGCACCACCAAATGCCATAAACAATGAACCAGCCCAGATCCAACGAACGAATGGTTTGTAGTAAATACGTACAGCCCATGAACGGTTGTCATCTAAACGCTCACCCATTGCGATGTATAGGTCACGAGTAAAGCCACGATCAATTGCCGCTTCAGTCATCATAGAACCTGCTGTTTCATAGAAACGTTTTTCAGCGTGCAATGTATTAATCGCTTTACCATCTAATGTAATGTCAAAATCAGCGGTATAACCATCATAGTTAGGACCATCTGTATCTCTAACACCTGCGAAATAGAACTGGTAGCCATTCATTTCAATGTGCTCACCTGGCGCTAAACGTACATCTTTTTCAATACTGTAGTTTTGCACCATAGCAATACCGATAATCGTAACGGCAAGACCAATATGAGCAAAAATCATCGCCCAGTGACTGCGTCCTAGCTTAGTAATACCTACAGAGAATGAGTGACGGTGCGTAGCACGTTCATACAACTCAAATCCATGTAAAATCACAATCCAAATCGCCATCATCCAGCCTAAATACGGCATGAATTGGAATTTATCAGCAAACATAACCATCATTAACGCTGCAAGCGGTACAGTTATCGCACCAGAAATCACAAGACGTTTTGATAGATTGCTTAGTTTGTCTTTCTTCCAACGAATTAGTGGACCAATACCTAATAGGAAAGCAAATGGGATCATCAACCATGCAAATAGCATGTCGAAGAATGGAGCACCAATTGATACTGAGCCTAAGCCTAGTTGCTTATGAACCAGTGGTAATAAAGTGCCAACAAGTACCACAACTAATGCTGTAACTAATAAAATGTTATTTGCTAATAACGCATTCTCACGAGAGAACAGAGAGAAATTACCTCGAACACGAACTGATGCACCTTTTAAGGCAAACAGTAATAGTGAACCACCAATAACCATCACCAAGAAACCGAGAATAAACATGCCTCGAGAAGGATCTGATGCAAAGGCGTGAACTGATACTAAAATACCAGAACGAACTAAGAATGTGCCTAATAAGCTTAATGAGAATGCTGAAATCGCCAGTAATACAGTCCATGCTTTAAACGTACCGCGCTTTTCTGTTACTGCTAATGAGTGCATTAATGCAGTACCAACAAGCCAAGGCATAAATGATGCGTTTTCTACTGGATCCCAGAACCACCAGCCGCCCCAGCCAAGTTCATAGTACGCCCACCAAGAACCTAGAGAGATACCAACAGTTAGGAATGACCATGCAGCAATAGTCCAAGGACGAGACCAACGAGCCCAAGCTGTATCTAAACGCCCCGTCATTAATGAAGCAATTGCAAAAGAGAATGCAACAGAGAAACCAACATAACCCATGTAAAGCATTGGAGGGTGAATAATTAAACCTGGATCTTGAAGTAGTGGGTTTAAGTCACGACCATCAATTGGGAAATAAGGCAGAGTACGTAAGAATGGGTTAGACGTTAAAATAATAAACAGTAAGAAACCAACGGTGATCCACCCCATTACTGCTAATACACGCGCAACAGATTCTTGTGGCATACCACGGCTGAATGTCGCTACAGCAACAGTCCAACCAGCTTGGATTAATACCCAAAGTAATAGTGAACCTTCATGCGCACCCCAAACCGCGGTTAAACGATAGTACCAAGGTAATAAACTGTTTGAGTTACTTGCTACATACTGAAGAGTGAAATCATTAACATAGAAAGCCCACATTAAAATTCCAAATGATAAACTTAGGAGTAAAAACATCCCCCAAGCTAATGGTCTTGCACTCTGCATTAATGCCTTATTACCACGGCTTGCGCCATACATAGGTAATATGCTCAAAAGGACGGCAAGCCCTAATGAAGCAATCATTGCAAAGTGACCAAGTTCTGCGATCATTGACCCGTTCCTTGTTTTTGTTGTTCAGTATACTGAAGCGGTTCATGTGTCTTTTTCATCGCTTCTGCAACTTCTGGTGGCATGTATTCTTCATCGTGTTTTGCTAACACTTCGTGAGCTTTAATCGTTGTTGCATCAACTAGGACACCTTGAGCAACAATACCTTGGCCTTCACGGAATAAATCAGGAAGAATCCCATCATAAATTACGGTCACTTGAGGGCCTACATCGGCAACCTTAAATGACACTTCAAGAGAATTATTATCACGTACAACAGAACCGGCTACAACCATCCCACCAATGCGTAGACGTTGTCCAACCTCAGGTTTTGTACCGTCTGGTTTACCGTTAACTAATTCCGTTGGGGTATAAAACAAGTCCATGTTTTGATTTAATGCATACAACATTAATCCCACTGTTGCACTGATCCCTACAAATAGAGCAAGGATCAATCCTAGGCGCTTTTTACGTCTCGGATTCATAGTGTATTCTCCATAGTTTTTGCTTTTTTAATTCGTTCTTCTCGTGCCATTTTTTGCTCAATCTCTTTTAGCAATTGACGACGTTTGCCTAAGCTAGAAAATAGAATCCAAAATAATGAAAGAAAAGTGGCACCAAATGCGCCCCATACATAAGTGGCATACCCACCCATGGCTAAAAAATCACTGAATGTATCAAAATGCATGACAATAATTCCTATTTCTTACATTACTTAGACTCGGTAGATTTAGTCTCTACCAATGCTCTAACCCAAGGTCTGTGGCTCTCTTTTGCTAAAATTTCATTCCTAAAGCGAATAAGAGTCACAGAAGCGAAGAAAGTTGCAAAGCCAAGTATATTTAATAGCAATGGCCACAACATATCTGCTGAAATTGAAGGTTTATCAAACTTTGTGATTGTTGCGCCTTGATGAAGCGTGTTCCACCACTCAACAGAGAAGTGAATAATTGGTAGATTAATCACACCAACAATCGCAAGAATACCTGCTGCTCGTGCCGCCGTTCTTTGATCATCAAATGCGTTATAAAGCGCCATTACACCTAGGTATAAGAATAGAAGGATCAGTTCAGAAGTTAGACGAGCATCCCATACCCACCATGCACCCCACATAGGTTTACCCCATACCGCACCAGTTAATAAAGCGATAAAAGTAAACACTGCGCCAATAGGAGCCATTGCAGCCGCTGCCATATCAGACAATTTTAATTGCCAAACTAGACCAATAAATGCAGCAATAGCCATCGACATATACGCACCCATAGACAAAATAGCAGAAGGTACATGGATGTAGATGATTCTAAAGCTGTCACCTTGCTGATAATCAGATGGAGCAAAAGCAAGACCCCAGATGGTTCCTACTGTTAAGCTGATAATAGAAATCACCGCAAACCACGGTAATAGTGTGGTACTTAGTTGATACGCTTTTTCTGGTTTAGCGTAAGGATGTAGCCATTTCCACATTGGTTTATCTCACTTACTTTCAAATATAAAAATTATAATTATGTTATTGCACACTGACTCGTAATGCCGAACTAATGGCAAACGGAGTCAATGTTGCAGAGCCCATTAGTAAGGCTCCTAAAATCGCTAATTGGCCATTATAAGCCATACCTAAACTTGCAGCATCTATCGCTGATGTTGCAAAAATTAAAACGGGAATATATAGAGGAAGGATCAACAAACTTAATAGCACACCTCCCTTCTGTAAACCTACGGTTAATGCCACTCCAACACCACCAAGAAAGCTCAATGTCGGCGTACCCAACAATAATGTCAGTACAATCGCTAACCAAGTATTAAAATCCAAAGAAAGTAAAATAGCGAGTAATGGACTAATAATAATTAAAGGCAGCCCAGTTAATAGCCAGTGAGCAACCACTTTGGCTAACACCAATACTGAAAGAGGTGTTGGCATTAACATCATTTGTTCTAGTGAACCATCAGAGAAATCATCTCGGAATAGACGCTCTAATGAAAGTAATGCTGATAATAATGCAGCAACCCAAACAATACCTGCTGCAATACGTGCTAACAAATTTGGCTCAGGGCCAATACTTAATGGAAATAGCGTAATAACGATAATAAAGAACCATAATGGATTCAAAATATCGGCTTTACGACGAAAGGCAATCAAAAGCTCACGTCGAATAACAGTTGTCATTGATGTTAACATTTACTCACCTAACCTAATTTTTTTAAGTTCATTACTATCAATGAATAAATCTTGGTGAGTCGTTAATAACACAATTCCACCTTGTTTTGCATGATCCATAAATAACTTTTCGAGCACCTTTACACCCTGCTTATCAATCGCAGTTAAAGGCTCATCCAGTATCCATAATTTATGATTACTTAACCAAAGACGCGCTAAAGCAACTCGTCTTTGTTGTCCTGCAGATAATTGTCCAGCAGCTACATCTTCTCTACCAGCTAACCCAACGCGAGCGAGTGCATCCCATATTGCAGCTTCGTTATAGTTATCATGCATTGACTGGTAAAAGGCTAAATTCTCAAACGCCGTTAGCTCTCGTTTAACACCAGTATGATGCCCAAGAAACAGTAAGTCAGAATGAAACTCTTCACGATTCTGTTTTATTGATTCATTTTTCCAAAAAATATCGCCTTCATCAGCATATCCTAGCCCAGCAATAATTCGGAGTAAGGTTGTTTTACCCGCACCATTTTGTCCTTCTATCTGAATTAGCTCACCATCAGAGATAGTAAAGTTTAAACGCTCAAACAAAACACGTTCATCACGGATACAGGTTACGTTGCGGATTTCTAACATAGACTTCTATTTATTGGAAAATATTGAAAGCATTCTAGCACAGCAAAAAATGGGAAACTTAGATATTAAACAAATCTATTTGGATAGATAAGTAAATAAATATGTCTTTTAGTGATAGTTTTGTAATACCTTGTAATTTGTATGGCTATCATAGAGTTAGTTTACGATTTTACAAATACCACTTTGTAGGTATGAAAATTATTATCCTCAATTTTTGGATAAAAAAAAGCCCCTCAAATAAGGAGCTCTTAAATATTAATTTATCAATAGAAGCAGAAGACTATTCTTCGTCTTCCATTCTCAATGGTGGCATTGATCCTTTACCAGCTGCAATTTTCGCCTGTAAAGACATCATTAACTCTGCTTCTGCTTTTGGAAGTTCACACTCTTCCATCAACTCATTGATCCCAGCGCCAAGTTGAACCAGCTTATTCGCTCTTGAATACAAACGACTATCTGCATCTGTATTTTCTAACTCATTTAAACGATCATCAAAATGTTGATTTAATTGAGTTATATCAGCTACTTTTTGCCCCATATTAATGGAGCCAGCACGAAACTCTACAAATTGCTTTTGCAGTTTTTGTTGTTCATCTTGCAGCTGCTTATATTGCTCTTGTGATTCAGTTAACTGTTGCATTAACTGTTTATTCTTACGGTTTAATACCAAAAAAATCACAAGTACAAGGATCATTGTTGTTATTGCTAGTAGCTCAGGGAGCTGAGTTAAATTATCAACCATTATAGGTTTGCCATGTCATCCCATTCGTCGTCAGACAAAAGTTTGTTAAGGTCTACCAAGATAAGTAGGTTGCCGTCACGGTTGCTAACGCCTTGGATGAACTTAGCGCTTTCTTCCGTGCCAACACTTGGCGTCGTATCAATTTCAGATGAACGTAAGTATACAACTTCCGCTACGCTATCAACAAGGATACCGATAACTTGACGCTCAGATTCGATAACAATAATACGTGTGTTATCTGTAATTTCACCCTGCATTAAACCAAAACGTGAACGAGTATCAATAACTGTTACTACATTACCACGTAGGTTAATGATACCTAAAACGTAATCTGGAGCACCTGGAACTGGAGCAATTTCAGTATGGCGAAGTACTTCACGCACTTGCATTACGTTGATACCGTAAGTTTCTTCTTCTAATTGAAATGTTACCCACTGCAGAACTTCATCGTTCACTTGATCTTTGCGGATCTCTACTTCATTAACCTGAGACATTTTATTTCCTCGTCCTATTAGAGTTATTTTACTCTATTCCCTTAATGTCGAGACCGGCATTAAGCATAGCAATCATCGCCTCAACATGAATTAAGGCACACATCTTTTCTTTTACCATTCCAGATAACCAAGGTCGTTTTCCTGCGGTCTCACGCCATCGAATACGATCACTTGTTAATGTTTCCGTCCCGGCTAACGCATTACACGCTAATCCCCATTTGCTTTCACCAAGCATAACAAGGTATTGGTAATCTTCTTTGTAACTTTCATCCTTGATACTTTGTGGCATCACCCACTTGGCTGTATCAAGTGCATCAATTTTTAATTCTCGGCTGGTTTGTAAGCCAAGATACCAATCAGGACGACCAATTAAATGACTAAACTCTGTAATTTGGTGAATACCACCTAATTCAGCTAATGGTACTGCAAACATCACTCCCATAACTTCAAAGAAAAGTACTTGGAATTCTTCTTGATGCTCTGCATTTTTCCAATCAAGTCCACTTGGCGGTGGTGCTTTGCCTGCTTGGGTTTCTAACGCTTCGCTGTTATCTATATCGGCAGTAACTTCAATCTCTTCAGATTCAGTCTCTTCAATAACAGGAGCAACCTCAATTTTATCCGATAAATCCCATGCAGAAAGATCAAGCTCTTCAGGCTCTTCTTCTGTAATAGGTTGAGGCTCATTAGCATCCGATTCTGTTTTTTCAATTTCACCAGAAACTAAGGCATCAATTTCATCTTGAACGTTTAATTGAGAATTTTCTAACTGGCTTAATAAACGCTGAACATCTTCTAATTGAGGCATCTCAAATGGATAATCATCATATTCATCCACTTGCGAAGATGCTTGCAATTGATACTGAGGCTCGGGAGTATCTAATGTTACTGAATCAGACTGCCAATCAGACACTGACTCAGATTCAACTACATCCTCAAGTTCACTATCAGCGACAGGTTCAGGCTCAACTAATTCTTCACGAACTTCTTCAAGATTAACGCCTTGCTCAATGACATCTTCATCTAACAGTGACGAGAAATAATCATCAAGAGCTTCTTCACTGGTAAATGTTTTAAAATCAGCCATTAAGCTAATCTCTCTAAGTAATTCAGTAATGTTTTATACGCAAAAACGCCACGACTATTTGGAGATACAAATGACGGTGGCATTCTTTTTAAGCTGGCATCTCTAAATTTTGTATCAATAGGTACTGCAGATGCCCACACCTGATCTTGATAGCTATTTTTTAAATCCATCAAGGTTTGTAACGAAGCATTAGTACGCTTATCGTACATAGTAGGAATAATGGTCACATCAAACAAAGAAGGTTTATTTCTTTGCATTATCGTTAATGTTCTCATCATTCGTTCTAAACCTTTCATCGCTAGGAATTCAGTTTGAACAGGAATAAGCACTCGAGTACTTGCCGCTAATGCATTAACCATCATCACACCAAGAATCGGTGGACAATCAATCAATACATAATCGTAATCAGCTTCTAGTGCTTTCAGTGCACGCTTCAATACTAACCCCATCCCATTACGGTTTCCCATAACACGATCAAGTGTCGCAAGTGACATATGAGCAGGAATAATATCAAGCCCTGGATATCACTTTTTAATACAAAAGGAGCTACCGTGGTTTTATTGATTGTAGGTAGTTGAAACAACTCAAATAAGCTGCATGGTAAATCGTCTGAATCATAGCCTAAGTAAGTAGTTAGAGACCCATGAGGATCCGTATCTACCATTAGTACACGTTTACCACGTTGATTTAACAACCCTGCTAATGTGATTGTGGTTGTGGTTTTACCCACGCCACCTTTCTGATTAGCTATGCTCCAGACAATCATGTTATTTCCTACTTCAATCCAACTTCAACAAGCATTCTTTCAGCAATACGATCAAGCGGTAAACTTTCTGAAGATAAACCGGCTTTATCGACAGCTTGAGGCATACCATATACCACACAGCTTTGCTCATCTTGAGACCAAATAGTTGCGCCACCAGCTTTAAGCATTCGACAGCCTTCTCGACCATCTGCGCCCATACCAGTTAAGATCATCGACAGAACTTTATCACCGTATACTTTCGCAGCAGATCCGAAGGTAACATCAACACATGGTTTATAATTCATGCGTTCACCACCATCTAAAATCTTCAAGCGTGAAGCGCCCGGACGGCCATCAACCATCATTTGCAAACCACCTGGAGCCAAATATGCACAACCTGGTTTTAACACATCGCCATCTTCTGCTTCTTTAACTTGAATTTTGCACAAGTTATTTAAACGAGCAGCAAACGCCGCCGTAAAAGTGGCAGGCATATGTTGAACCAAAATAATTGGATGTGGGTAATTCGCCGGAATCGCCGTTAATATCTTTTGCAGTGCAACTGGACCACCCGTTGAAGTCCCAATAGCCGTTAATTGATACTTTTTACCCGTCGCTTTAAAGCGTTGTGCAATTGGAGCTGCTGGTGCTGCTTTTACAGGAGATGCTGTTAATGCAGAAGTCGCAGTTCGTGTTGTTGCTGTACGAGATTCAACAGTACTTGTTGATTGTGAACTCGGTACTGGTCTGCGCATAAATGATTTTTTACGCGCAATTTCAGCAATTCGTTTCTGTAGTAAAGAAACCGCTTCATCACGATTACGAGCAATGTCTTCAAACTTCTTAGGTAAGAAATCAAGAGCACCCGCATCCAAAGCATCAAGTGTTGCTTTTGCGCCATCGTGAGTTAGCGAAGAGAACATTAAGGTTGGTGTTGGACACGCTTTCATGATCTCTCGGACTGCTGAGATGCCGTCCATGACTGGCATCTCAATATCCATTGTTATTACATCTGGCTTTAATGATTTCGCTTTTTCTACCGCTTCTTTACCATTTACAGCCACGTCGATAACTTCAAGACGTGGATCTGAATTGATAATTTCACTTACTCGGCGGCGGAAAAAACTAGAATCATCTACCACTAATACTTTTATAGCCATGTCAATCCTTGTGCATTAACGCATGCGAACGGCGTAACGCTTTAACAAGTTAGGAACGTCAAGGATCAATGCAATATGACCATCAGAAGTAATCGTTGCACCTGCCATACCTGGAGTACCTTGTAATAGCTCATCTAGCGGTTTAATAACCACTTCTTCTTGACCTATTAAGGTATCAACAACAAAACCAACACGTTGAGCGCCAAGTTGAATAATTACAACATGACCTAACCCTGTACGTTCTGTTTGACGACTACCAGGAACCAACCAATCTTGTAAGAAGAACAGTGGGATCGACTTTTCACGAACAATTGTTGTTAATTGACCATCAACGATGTTTGTCTTAGACAGATCAAGATGGAAAATCTCATTTACACTTGCTAATGGAAGTGCAAATGGTTGATTCGCAACACCAACCATTAACGTTGGTAAGATTGCAAGAGTCAGTGGCACTTTGATTACGATCTTAGTACCTTCACCCATGTTTGAATCAATATCAATTGAACCATTTAGTTGGTTGATCGCTGTTTTAACCACGTCCATACCTACACCACGACCTGAAATATCTGAAATTTCAGTCTTAGTTGAGAAACCTGGTGCAAAAATAAGGTTATAACATTCTTTATTTGTTAAGCGTGATGCAGCATCGCTGTCCATCAAACCTCGGTTTACCGCAATACCACGAAGTTTATCTGCATCCATACCGCCGCCATCATCAATGATGCTCAGTAAGATGTGATCCCCTTCTTGAGATGCTGATAAAATCACTTTACCTGTGCGATCTTTACCCGCTTTTAAACGGTCATCAGGCATTTCAATACCATGATCTACAGAGTTACGAACTAAGTGAATCAATGGATCGGCAAGCGCTTCAACCAAGTTTTTATCTAAATCAGTTTCTTCACCGCGCATTTCTAGCACGATGTCTTTCTTCAGTGTACGAGCCAAGTCACGTACAACTCGTGGGAAACGACCAAATACTTTCTTAATTGGTTGCATACGAGTTTTCATTACTGCACCTTGAAGGTCTGCAGTAACCACATCTAGGTTTGATACAGCTTTTGACATTTCTTCGTCATTGCTATTCAAACCTAAACTCACCAAACGGTTTCGAACAAGTACAAGCTCTCCCACCATATTCATGATGTTATCTAGCGTTGATGTATCAACACGTACCGTACTTTCTGATTGTGATTTTGCTGGCGCTTTTGCTGGTGCCTTTGCAACCGCTTTCACATCTTCTTTCGGTGCTTGTGTTCTTGTCGGCGCAGGTGCCGTTGTTCTTGTTGGTGCTTCAACTACAGGTGCTGGTGCACTTGTTGTCTGATTCATCGCAGCAACAGGTTGAACAGCTTGATCAAGCTCTTCTTCCGTTGGACCTTTGCCTGAACCGTGCAGTTGATCAAGTAATTTCTCAAACTCATCATCTGTCATTAAATCTGAATCACCAGAATTTGACAGTATGTCTTCTACCGGTTTAGCAGCAGGAGTTGTCGTTGCATTACTTGGGCTTTTACCTGAACCATGAAGCTCATCAAGCAGACGCTCAAACTCATCATCAGTAATATCGCCATCATCAGCACTTGTTGACGATGCAATAGGCGCAGCAGGAGCTGGTGTTACTGAAGCGGCACTACTTGGAGATGCGCCTTTACCGTGTAATTCATCTAATAATCGTTCAAATTCATCTTCTGTAATATCATCAACAGAATCATGATTATTAGCCGGAACAGAAACCTCTTCTACAGAAGAAGTTACTTCAATTACAGGCTCTTCAATAATGATATCTTCAACAACAGCTTCATTTGCTGCTGATGCAATTTCATCTTCTGATGCAGGTTTGCTTAAACGATGCAGTTCATCAAGCAAGCTTTGTTCTGCCGGCTCTAAAGCTTCACCATTTTGCACTGAACTGAACATAACATTCACGGTATCAAGTGCTTGTAAGATGGTATCCATTAGCTCAGAAGTAACTTTACGTTTACCTGTTCTAAGAATATCAAATACGTTTTCCGCACCATGACAAGCATCAACTAATTCAGTTAATGACAAAAAGCCTGCACCGCCTTTAACGGTATGAAAACCACGGAAAATAGCATTTAATAAATCAGCATCATCAGGGCGTTGCTCTAATTCAACTAATTGTTCAGAAAGTAGCTCGAGAATTTCTCCTGCTTCAATTAAGAAATCTTGCAGGATGTCTTCATCCATTTCAAAGCTCATAGTATTCCTCTAAAATCCTAGACTGGCTAATAGGTCATCAACATCATCTTGAGATGCTACAGCGTCTTCGCGTTCATGCGGGTTGATAATTGGTCCTTCAGCAACAGCAGGTTTCTTCGATTGGTCCGCTGCATCTAACCGCTCTTCCACTTTAAACAACGTCAAGATATCAACCAATCGGTCTTCAACTTCTTGAACTAACGTAATTACTCGTTTAATAATTTGACCAGTAAGGTCTTGGAAGTCTTGTGCCATTAAGATAGTGGTTAGTTCATTACGAAGCTCTGAACTATTACCTTCAACTTGAGTTAATAATCCATCAATGTTGTGGCATAAGGTTTTGAACTGAGCAAGCTCAATTCGACCTTTCATTAAACTGTTCCACTGTGGGCGAACTTGAAGCAAGCCTTCGTGCAATTCGTCTGCAATAGGTAATGAACGATCAACAGCATCCATTGTTTTATTGGCTGCCATTTCCGTTTTATCAATCACATATTGCAAACGATCACGCGCATCTGGAATCTCATCATTAGCAATGGCAACAACTCGATGATCAAGTTTAAAGTTCTTCAAAGACTCATGAAGATCACGAGTTAAAGAACCTATCTCTTTCAACATTGGTTGTTCACTTGGCATTGCTAACGAAGCAACTAATTGATTTGCTTCTTCTTGCTTGCCACCTTCTAATAAAGCGACAAGTTCCTTGGCATCAGTTAATGAAATCATCTTTTACTAATCCTTCCAACGCAACATCGACTTATAAACGTTCAAAAATCTTGTCTAATTTTTCTTTTAATGTTGCAGCTGTGAAAGGCTTAACAATGTAGCCATTTACGCCAGCTTGAGCAGCTTCAATGATTTGTTCACGCTTAGCTTCAGCAGTGATCATTAATACTGGTAAGTGTTTTAATTCGTCATCGGCACGAATTGTCTTTAGCAAGTCGATCCCTTGCATCCCTGGCATGTTCCAATCTGTTACTACAAAATCGAAACCACCTTTTTTAAGCAGTGGCAGTGCTGTTAAACCATCATCCGCTTCTTGGGTGTTATTAAAACCTAAGTCACGTAATAAGTTTTTTACAATACGGCGCATTGTTGAAAAGTCATCAACAATAAGGATCTTCATGTTTTTATTCAAAATCGCCTCCAGTGAGGGCAAAGTAACGGGATTTAATTATTCTACTGTCCAAGATGATAACTTGGCCCGTAGTCGTTGCATCGATTGGCTGTGTATTTGGCTTACGCGAGACTCGCTTACACCAATTACAGCACCAATCTCTTTTAGGTTAAGTTCTTCATCGTAATAAAGAGACAAAACCAAAGCTTCTCTTTCAGGAAGCGTTTTAATCGCTTCCACAAGAGCTACTCGAAAGTGTTCATCGGCAACACCTTGAAACGGAAGATTATCATCAGCTTGCTCTTCAGTTGCGATCACATCATCAGAAACGCCTAAATCTTCCATACCAACTAGTTTACCGCAATTTACATCATTAAGTATCTGATAATATTGATCTAACGGTAATTCTAGATAGTCTGCTATCTCTTTATCGGTCGGATCCCGAGAAAGTTTAGCTTCAAGCTCTCTAATTGCCGAATTAATCATCCGACTGTTCTTATGTACTGAGCGAGGAACCCAATCTCCACGTCGAATTTCATCCAACATTGAGCCTCTAATTCGAATCCCAGCATAGGTTTCAAAACTTGCGCCTTTACTGCCATCATAATTTTGCTGGGCTTCTAATAAACCAATCATGCCAGCTTGAATCAGATCATCTACTAATACACTCGCTGGCAATCTCGCCATTAAATGATGAGCAATACGTTTAACCAGATCAGAATAACGTTCTAAAAACGCCTTCTGACTGTTTACATTGCCTTTATGATCATAAGTTAAGCCATCAGACATAATCGTCCTCAATTTCACTTGTTTTTTCATTGCGTAATAGCTTTTCTACGAAAAACTCTAAGTGACCGCTTGGTGCTTTAGGTACAGGCCAAGTTACCACTTTGTTTGCAAGAGATTTCATTGCTAACGCTGCTGGAGAGCGTGGATATGCATCCACAACGACTTTTTGTTTTCTAACTGACAGACGCACTTTTTCATCTAATGGAATACAAGCCACTAATTCCATATTTGCAGATAAAAAGCGATCCGTTACTAGCGTTAGTTTCGCAAATAATTCACGACCTTCACGGTAACTTCTTACCATGTTGGCAACAATTTTGAATCGTTGAACATTATGCTCACGACTTAAAAGTTTTATTAATGCATATGCATCGGTGATTGACGTTGGTTCATCACACACCACAACTAAAACATCTTGAGCCGCACGAGAAAAACTGGTCACCATATCAGAGATACCAGCAGCAGTGTCGATTAAAAGAATATCTACTTCTTCTTCTAAACTGCTGAATGCTCGAATTAATCCTGCATGTTGTGCTGGTGTTAGTTCTGCCATAGATTTTGTTCCTGACGTTGCAGGAATTAGTCTCACACCATATGGGCCTTCAACGATAATGTCTGCTAATTCGCATTCACCATCCAAAACATGCCCTAGGTTTTTATGTGCTCGAACACCCAGCATAATATCAATATTTGCTAAGCCTAAATCGCCATCTAGCACCATCACTTTTTTCCCTTGCTGTGCAAGTGATAATGCTAAATTTAATGTTACGTTTGTTTTACCTACGCCACCTTTACCACCCGTTACAGCAACCACTTTGGTCAATGTTGGTTTGGTTAAGCGTCGTAATCCACTAGCCTGATCGTATATATTATTATCAATCATAAATTGTCCGCCTCTGGCATATCACTATTCCAGAAATGAGGGTCCTTTTCCGTCGCTTTTTCTAGTAATTCATTTGCCTTTGCAACTAAGTATTTTGGTTGAGCTAAAACAATGTCCTCAGGAACACGCTGCCCATTTGCAATATAAGAGATTGGAAGGCCATTCTCTATAGTTACACTAATTAATTCACCTAAACTTAGAGATTCATCGATTTTACTTAAAATACAACCAGATAATGGAATGCGTTTGAAGTGATCAATGGTTTCTTGCAGTACTCGGCGTTGTGCCGTTGCTGGCATCACAAGATAGCTATTAATTTGTGATCCACTGTTTTCCATAATCGTATCTAATTGTTCTGTTAAACGTACATCACGTTGTCCCATACCTGCAGTATCCACAAGCACTAAACGACGATTACGTAATTGATACAGAACCGATGCTAATTCATCAGCATCTTTAGCAATTCGTACTGGACAGCCCATAATGCGGCCATAAATAGCCAATTGTTCTTGAGCACCAATACGGAATGTATCTGTTGTAACTAATGCTACTTGGTCAGGACCATATTCCATTGCTGCACGGGCAGCTAATTTAGCAATAGTTGTTGTTTTACCAACCCCTGTAGGGCCCAATAATGCAATGATGCCACCACGTGATAACGTATCCACTTTTGAGGTTGGAATTTGTTCAGCAAGTAGTTTCAATAACGCAGGCCATGCATCTTTTGCTGGTACATCTTCTGGAATATAGCAAGCAAGTTGATCAGCAAGCTCTTCTGATAAACCCATTTTCTCTAGGCGCTTAATCAGCATTGCTCGTAGAGGTTCACGACGCTCTACTTCCTGCCACATAAGACCAGATACTTGATGCTCTAATAAACGACGAATAGATGACATTTCAGAACGCATGTTTTCTAATTCTTCGTTCGACTCGTTATGCGAACGACGACCTTTCTCATAACGAGAAGGATCTAATTTCGGTTGCATTCGCTCTGTTGAATGTCGAACTGGCTCATCAGAAATAAGGTGCGCTAATTTTGGATTATTTTGAATCGCACGAGTCATTTCTGATGTATCTAATCTTGGAGTAGATGCAGAGTTTGAATACGAGTTTGCTGATGATTGAGTCTGAAATTTAGACTGACGTTGCAATAACGCAGCTAAACTATCCTCTTCACGCTCAGCTTTTTCTGGCTCAGGCTCTGTAGAACTATTATGTGAGCCATATTGCTTGATCATATTTGCAAAACGACGTGTCATAGAACCTTTACCAACACTCACCTTGTCTTCTTCAACTTGACGCTGTGATACTGCTGGAAATGATTGAGATTGCGCACTCGGATCAATAGCCGCAACAATTTCAATACCACCGGTTACTTTTTTATTTGACATAATGACAGCGTCAACACCTAGCTCTTCTTTTACTTGAACCAGAGCAGAGCGCATGTCTTTTGCAAAAAATCGTTTAATTTTCAATATCGTATTCCTGCGTTAAATAAGTTGACGCGGTTAGTTACCAACAGCTTGAACAATTCTAATTTGTTTCTCATCAGGGATCTCTTGGTAAGAGAGAACTCGTAAGTTTGGAATCGTATTTTTCACAAACTTAGCTAATGTCGAACGTAATACCCCTGATGTTAACAGCACAGCTGCTTCGCCTTTTAACTCTTGCTCTTGAGTCGCTTGAGTTAATGATGCTTGCAGACGCTCTGCTAACCCAGGCTCAATACCAGTGGTTTCACCACCAGACGCCTGCATAGTTTGATGCAAGATTTGTTCCAATTCAGGAATTAGAGTGATAACTGGCATTTCAGCCTCTATCCCATTGATTTCCTGAACAATTAATCGTTTCAACGAAATTCGAACAGCAGCCGTCAAAATGTCAGGTTCTTGACTTTTTGGCGCATATTCAGACAAAGTTTGGACAATGGTTCGAATATCACGAATTGGAATTGCTTCATTCAATAAATTCTGAAGCACTTTTACAACCGCCCCCAAGGTAATTGATCAGGAACCAGACCCTCAACTAACTTAGGCGAACTCTGCGCCAACAACTCAAGTAAGTTCTGAACTTCTTCGTGACCTAACAGCTGAGCCGCATTATTTGTTAATAACTGACTTAAGTGCGTTGCCAGTACTGTTGCTGCATCTACTACAGTATAGCCTAATGCTTGAGCGTGCTCTCTTTGCTCTTCATTGATCCAAACTGCTTCTAATCCAAACGCTGGATCAAATGTTGGTTCACCTTCAATCGAACCATAAACCTGACCAGGGTTGATAGCCAGTTCTTTATCAGGGCGAATTTCTGCTTCACCACCAGCTACGCCCATCAGCGTAATTCGGTATACATTCGGCGGTAATTCTAAGTTATCTCGAATATGTACAGCAGGTACTAAGAAGCCAAAATCTTGAGATAGCTTCTTACGAACCCCTTTCACACGATCAAGTAATTCACCACCTTGCTCTTTATCTACCATAGGGATCAAGCGGTAACCCACTTCTAAACCAATAACATCAACAGGTTGAACGTCATCCCATGATAATTCTTTTGGTTGTGAAGCCGACAGTTCCATTGGTGGTGCAGCTTTCTGCTCTTCGCTTTCTTGCTCTTTTTTCTTAGTTAAATAATACGACCAGCCGCCCGCTAATAACGCTAATAAGATGAATGGGAAATGAGGCATACCAGGGACAATACCCATAACAAACATAATTGCAGCCGTTACCATTAACGCTTTTGGATTATCAACCAGTTGGAAAACTAATTGTTCCCCCATATCTTCATCGGTGTTTTGACGAGTTACCATGATAGCTGCGCCAATCGATAAAAGAAGTGATGGAATTTGTGCAACCAGACCATCACCGATAGTTAACAATGTATAGATTTGAACCGCTTCACCAAACCCAAGATTAAATTGCGCCATACCAATGGCAAGACCACCGATGATGTTGATGAATAGAATAAGGATACCAGCGATAGCATCCCTTTTACGAATTTAGAAGCACCGTCCATTGAACCGTAAAAGTCCGCTTCTTTTGTCACTTCAAAACGACGGGTACGAGCTTGTTCTTGGTCAATCAAACCGGCATTTAAGTCCGCATCGATTGCCATTTGTTTACCTGGTAATGCATCCAAGGTAAAACGCGCACTTACTTCAGAAATACGGCCCGCACCTTTGGTTACAACCATAAAGTTAATGATCATTAAAATGATGAATACGATTAAACCAACTGCGTAGTTACCGCCAATAACCACGTTACCAAAGGCGTCGATAACGTGACCTGCCGCACCCGGACCTTCATGACCGTGCAAAAGTACCACACGAGTTGATGCAACGTTCAAAGCAAGACGAAGTAATGTTGAAACCAGAAGAATGGTTGGGAACGCTGCAAAATCCAACGGACGACGGGTATAAATAGTCACAAGTAACACCACCATGGCTAAAGCGATGTTAAAGGTAAACATTAAGTCGAGTAAGAAAGCCGGAATGGGTAAAATTACCATTGCCAGAGTGGATAGAACTAAAACAGGTACACCAATAGGAGGTATACCTCGCCCTTGAAGAGCTGATAATTTATTCGGCAGCGGAATTTGAAATTTCATTAACTTCTACTTCTTCTTCTTCTAAACTCGTATTTCTTACGAAACCAATAATAAGTGACTAATAGCGCAATAGCTTAGCTACTTAAAGCAAATTTCGAGCCAGATTAATGTCACTTTTTTGGCTGACAATTTCCGGTTTTCTGACAGATTGAAGTAGAGTCACAAAAGCAAGAATAACTCATTAATTTTAAAAGAAAAATAAGAATCACAATTGAAAAAGGTGTCGTAATTTGTATAATTCGTCCTTTATTTATCTCTTGGTGCTGCTATGACTAGTGTATCGCTTAGTACAAATCAAAATGTACTTAATAAAATGGATATTGGTGGTCGTGTTATCATCGAAATTACGTGTCCAAATGGTCAGTCAGCACAAGCAAATTCACAGTTGATAGGATTCAAAAAAGGACATTACGTTTTCATTGAATACCCATCTTCACCTCCTCTTGAGTTTAATAAAATCTACCTAGAAGGTGCCGACGTTACTTTTCGTGCAATAACAAACACGACTCACTGTGATGTTATTGCCTTTAAAACGACGATTCACTCTGTAATTTATCGTCCAATGGAAATGATTTGTCTGCATGCACCAAGTAGCATTACGATGAAACCCATCCGAACCCACCGACGAATTGAAAGTAAATTTTCATGCAATTTATCAGTAAATGAACAAAATTTAACGGGTGTCATGAGAGATTTTTCTTTCGGTGGATGTGCCATTGCCTTACCATCAAAACTCAGTCCTGATAGCTTACTAAATAAAAAAATTGCATTAACAATAGAGATCGAAAGTCTTGAACCGATTTCTGTTCGTGGTGAAATTAAAAATATAGATGTAAAAGAGTCACAATCGAAAATTGGAATCATGTTTGATACTGACGGCATCAGTGAATCCGAATTGCAAACTCTTCATCACCAATGCGTTCTTAAAGGCTGGGATAAACAATAAAGTAAGTTATTGTCTATTTTTTCAATTCATCAGGAATAGTTAGCGTACTTTCATCTAACTCAGGCTTAGTACCACCTTTCTTCTTATACTGCTTCATCTGGAATATATATGCCAAAATCTGTGCAACCGCAGCAAATAAACCATCAGGGATCTGTTGTTCTAATTCCGTTGAATGATATAACGCACGAGCCAATGGTGGAGCAGGTAAAATATCAATATTGTGCTCACGTGCAATCTCACGGATCTTCATCGCTACGTGATCGACCCCTTTAGCAACAACGATCGGCGCCGCATCTTTACTTTGATCATATCGCAAAGCCACTGAGTAGTGCTCTGGGTTCGTCACCACAACATCTGCAGATGGTACATCAGCCATCATTCGACGTTGAGTCATTTCACGTTGAAGCATACGGATACGCCCTTTTACTTCTGGCTTACCTTCCGTTTCTTTATATTCATCTTTTACTTCTTGCTTAGTCATTTTTAACTGATTTGCGTGTTGCCAAATTTGAAAAGGAATATCAATGGCGACAACAATCAGTAAAGTACAACTGATCAACAGTATGAAATTTAATAATATGTCTAGTGAGTGAAAGATATTAGCTGGATACGTATCCAAGCTTAATTGGAACAGATCTTCTTTACTGCCTTCAATTAAATAAAAAGCCATTCCCCCAACAAGAGACACTTTCAAAATAGACTTTAAAAGCTCAACCCAACTCTGCATACCAAACATACGTTTAATGCCCGACATTGGGTTCATTTTTGAAAACTTTGGCATCGCCGCTTCAGATGAAAAACTGATCCCACCAAGGCCAGCAGCACCAGCTAATGCAGCAACAAACAGAGTAATCAAAATAAGAAAGACAGGAAAAACCAATGCAATCAATGCACCACCAACAATTTCAAGCAATTTATTGGTGTCATAAATCTCTTCTCTGGATACAGAGAAAAAGCGTTCCATTACAGAAAATAACGCTCTTGCGACATCTTCACCAAACCACATTAATGCAACAGCACCACATACCAAAACAGAAACAGAGGCGAGCTCTTTTGACCTTGCAACCTGCCCTTTATCTTTGGCCTGTTGCAAGCGTTTGGACGTGGCGTCTTCGGTACGTTCTTGACCGTCACTCTCAGCCATATCTAATGACCTCCACGGTCGTGTTAATTAATAATAATTTCATAATCAACAATCTAATCGGATCATGCTACATATCTGCTCTTCAGCACGAAGCCAATGCAGATCATAGTGATTAAACAAGCCCAAAATAATATAAGACGTCAGTAATAAACCAACGAGCAAGGCAAAAGCAAAACCTAATGAGAAGATATTTAACTGTGGTGCTGCACGAGTCATTACACCAAAAGAAAGGTTAACCGTCAGTAAGGCAATAATGCCCGATAACGACATACTTAACCCGGCCTTCATCATAATACCAAGCCAGCTTGCCATGGATTGATAATCCACACTCGTGAGCTTGCCAACCCCCACCGGTAAGGTTGTAAAACTCATCACCACAAAGTTAATCATTTTTAAATGACCATCGGTTCCTAAAAAAAACAGAATCGATAAGAACATGAATAATTGACCAAGTAGTGGCGTATTCTGACCATTGGCAGGGTCAACCATGGATGCAAAACCTAAACTCGATTGCATACCCAAAATTTGCCCTAAAAGTACGAAGGTTTGAGTAACAAATACAGTAACCATTCCCATTGCTACACCAATAATGATCTGCTCTGCTGTGGTCATAAAACCTTGAAAAGAGACCAATTGGATTTCAGGTGGCATGGCAGGAATAGCTGGCATAACAGCAAAAGTAATGCTCAAACCAAGATAGAGTCGAATTCGAGGCGACACAAAACGAGCCCCAAATACCGACATCACCATTAACATGGCTGAAATACGGGTATAAGGCCAGAAATACGTAGCTATAAAATCTAAAACTATTTGAGTTGGATATTCCATAACATTAGCTCATGTGCATCAATTCAGAGTGCACACGTCAATAGAGTACCGTTGGCATTCGAGCAATAAGTTCATAAAAGTATTCCATCAACATACGCGTCATCCAATGCCCAAATAACATCAGAGCAAGCAAGGTAACAATAAGACGCGGTAAGAAGCTTAATGTTTGTTCGTTGATCGACGTTGCCGCTTGGAATACCGCAACAACTAAACCAATTAACAAACTTGGAATAATGATGGCACATACCATGATTAACACCATGTAAAGCGCACCACGGAATAGATCTATCGCCATTTCAGGGGTCATGATTGCTCCTTAAGTTGCAAAACTGCCTGCGAGAGTGGATAGGATCAAATTCCAACCATCCACTAATACAAACAACATTAACTTAAACGGTAATGATACGATCATTGGAGAAAGCATCATCATACCCATTGCCATTAATACCGATGCCACCACTAAGTCGATGATCAAGAACGGCAAGAAAAGCATGAAACCTATTTGGAAAGCGGTCTTTAGCTCTGAAGTAATAAACGCCGGAATAACCACAGTAATTGGCACATCTTCTGGGTTTTCAGCTTCAACACCCGACATATTTACAAAGGTTTCTAAATCTTTTACTCGTGTTTGAGCTAGCATGAACTCTTTCATAGGAACCTGTGCAACATCAAACGCTTCACGAGCTGTGATTTCTTCATTGATATAAGGTTGAATCGCCGTGTTATTTACTTTATCAAACACCGGAGCCATGATGAAAAACGTCAAAAACATCGCAATACCAATAATAACTTGGTTTGATGGCGTTTGTTGTAAACCCATGGCTTGACGCAAAATCGACATCACAACGACAATACGGGTAAAAGAGGTCATTAAAATAACCATTGCAGGCAAGAAGCCCAGCATGGTCATTAGACCTAAAATCTGTAAGTTTACAGAGTAATCTTCCCCACCATTGGCATTGGTTGTCATGGTAAATGCAGGGATACCACTACCAGAACTGCTGCCTTTTGCTATGGTTTTTGCTGCTCCAGCCTCTTTTTCCATTGCAGTAACCGTCATGCCTTCAGCACTAGCGGCAGTTTGCGGAATAGAAGAAGCGAGATCATCTACCGCCCAAGCAGGAGATGCCATAAAGAAGAGTGAAAATGCCGCCAAAACGGCGGCAATAAAATTAGTTTTTAGCATTTTTTTTCATCAGTTGGCTAAGTTGAGAAGAGAAAGGCGTCATGGTGTTTTCATTTACCTCTAACGGCTTATCTAGCTTACTTAGCATATTGATATTTTGAGAGGTGATCCCGATTAAGAATTGCTCCTCTCCAACTTGAACGACCGCGATTCGCTCTTTTGTTCCAACAGGCAGTTGCTTAACAATACTCATAGCACTGCCTGATGTTCCTGTTACACCAGGAAATCGCATTCTCTTTAATAGCCAAGCAAAAAAGAGAATTAATGCGATAACAAAAATCAGCGAACCTAATGTTGCCGCTAAATCAACATTAGCCTTTTCAGCTGCAAATAGAGGAAAAGGCACTAATGCCAATAACCATAGCTTTTTCATACCCAATCCCTATTCGTGTTTAATTAACGAAGTTTTTTGATGCGTTCAGTTTGGCTGATAACGTCAGTTAAACGGATACCAAACTTGTCATTCACGACAACCACTTCACCATGAGCGATAAGTGTGCCATTAACCATTACATCTAAAGACTCACCAGCAATTCGGTCAAGTTCAACAACAGAACCTTGGTTAAGTTGCAGTAAGTTACGAATGCTAATGTGTGAACGACCTACTTCCATAGAAATCGTTACAGGAATATCTAGAATCGTATCAAGCTTACGACGTTCATCTTCGTTGAACTCTGGCGCTTTTTCTTCTAGATCTTCTAAAGGTGCGGTTACTGCTTGAGCTTCTGCACTTTCACTTAATGCTGCTGCCCATTCGTCAGCCATTTGTTGTTCATTTGAATCCATGATCCACTACCTTCTCTGTTTCTTATTCTTCATCATCTAAATCAAACAATACGTCTTTGCCTAAGAAGGCTAAGTCCGTTTTCACCATATCTGGGCGCTTGATTTTCTCAGTAATCTGTATTGCTAATTTGTCGTTAGATTGACCGACTTTACCGCGGTAAGTTGGTAGGTCTTCTACAAATACGGTTGCTGCTTCTGGCATTTCTACTGGGATGATATCGCCAGCTTCCAGCTCCATTAGATCGCGTAATGAGATTTGGCTTTCTAATAGATTCACTTTCATTTCAACTGGAACATCCATGATTTCGTCACGCAATGCCTTGCTCCAACGAACATCAGTGTCCATCTTGTCACTTTGTACACCGGCATCCAGTAACTCACGAATAGGTTCAACCATTGAATATGGGAAAACAACGTGGAAATCACCACCACCGCCATCCACTTCAATATGGAATGAACTTACAACGATAACCTCTGTCGGGCTCACGATGTTTGCCATGGTTGGGTTAACTTCTGAGTCAAGGTACTCAAACTCAACGCCCATAACTGGTGACCATGCTTCTTTGTAATCTTCAAAAATCACTTTTAGCAATAATTGAATGATACGACGTTCAGTTGGGGTAAATTCACGACCTTCAATCTTAGCGTGGAAACGACCGTCACCACCAAAGAAGTTCTCAACCAAAATAAACACTAATCGAGCTTCCATCGTCACCAAAGCGGTACCTTTAAGTGGACGGAAACGCACCATGTTTAAACTAGTTGGTACATATAAGGTATTTTGATACTCACCAAACTTCACCATTGAAACACCGTTAATCGATACTTCAGCGGTTTTTCTTAACATATTAAATAAGCTAATACGCATATGGCGTGCAAAGCGCTCGTTAATCAATTCCAGTGTTGGCATTCGACCACGAACGATTCGGTCTTGTGATGAGAAATCAAAGCTCTTCATCGAGCCTACATTGTCATCATTACCGACAACATCATCTTCTACATCATCTACACCGTGGAGTAGAGCATCAATTTCGTCTTGGGATAGTAGATCTGTCACATTAAACCTATTGCATTACAAAGTCGGTAAATAATACTTTTTCAACTACAGGCTTAGCTGTAATTTTAGTAAAGGCATCTTGGATATCACGTGTCGCTTGCTCACGTA
This sequence comes from Aliivibrio fischeri, assembly GCA_038993745.2. NCBI lineage: Bacteria > Pseudomonadati > Pseudomonadota > Gammaproteobacteria > Vibrionales > Vibrionaceae > Aliivibrio > Aliivibrio fischeri. The sequence continues at coordinate 2,128,707 of CP160629.1, forward strand.
GCTCAATTCGGCCACGTGGTTCTCTTAACTGTTCAACGGTTGCAGCTGCAAATGTCGATAATAAAGCACTCTCAATAAGCGGAGTATGCTGTTTAGCAACCGCTTCATTATCCGTACCACGCATCATGACTTGTACTTTTAACTGTACTAAGCGATCACGTTTATCTCCGGTCACATTAAAGATAAATGGCTGAGGTAAATTTAAATACAGTGCTGGCATATTCGCTTCTAAAGCGGCAATATCTTGCTCTGTTGGTTCTGGTGCTGGCTCGCTTGACATAAAGAACCAAGCAGCAACGCCTCCACCAATCAGCAATAAAGCAACTAATGCAATAATGATCATTAGTTTCTTCTTACCTTTAGGCACATCACCTTGTTCAGCCATTCTCATTCCTCTTTAAATAACTTATTAATTTTTATTTTAATGTCGCTAATTTGTATTATTGTGTTTATGCGTAAAAACTGATGCCATCATTTGGTTTTGATACTTGAACACTAATTTCACGCTCTTCTGAAGATTCTTCACTAAAGCCAGAACCACGGTTACTGTGCTCTTCTTTTTGATAAGCATATTGTGAAGAATCACCAGAACTTTGTTGCTGTACCGATGTATCGGCCAATTGGATCCCTTGTTGAGCAAACATTTCACGTAAACGTGGCAATGATTGTTCTATCGCATCTCTTGCGTGTTGGTTCGAAACCGTAAATTGCACACCGGCACTATCTGCCCCCATATTCAATCGAATATGCATGCGTCCCATTTCTGGTGGATCTAAGCGTATATCTACATGCTTCAGGTTTTTTGCCATCATCATATTAATGCGCTCTGCCACTTCATCACTCACCATTTCTTGGCGAATATTCAAAGGCACATTCATAGGATCTGTACGTTGCGCTTGAACGGCTGCCGCTTGTTGAGTGGCCGTCGTACCTGACGCATGTGCTAATTGTTGTGCAAAGGTATCTGTGGTTTTAGATTCAGTTAAATTAACCGCTTCACCATTAGCAACTTGAGTCATACCAAGTGCTGAGATATCCATTTTTGCTTTTTTCGCCTCTGCTAACTTTCCGGCTTCAGCTTCTGCCTTACCAATCAGTGCAGTTGACGTTAATAATTCCTTGGTTGATTCTTTATTGCCTGCGGCTTCACCTTTGCTTTGCGTTTCGCCCTCTACTTGAGTTGACGATTTAGCACTACTTCCCCATTGAATTTCTTTTAATGGATCTGTTTTTTCAGCTACGGTTTTGCTGCTGTTTTTCTCGCCTTCAGCGGCAATACTTGCTTGAGTAAGCAACATTTCAGCATCGCTCGAATCTGATGATTCTGATTCATCAGATGACTCTTCTTCACCTAAAGCTTTTTTACTTTCATCTTTTTTATCAACCAACGTGCTATTCGCTTGGTCTAGACGAGATAATAATTCAGAACCTTGGCTAACTTTGTCCTCTGTTGTTTCTTCTTTTGTTTCATCAACAGATTCAGACTCTTTCGATTTTTCGCTCGCTTCGCCTTTTTCAACATCGCCTTTCTCATCAACCGTTGTTTTTTGGCGTCGTCTTTTTCCTTTAATCCCATTACCTCTTTTAGCTCTTCAATAAAGCCTTCAGATTCTGGTTTATCTACAGCAGCCGTTTTAGTATCTGGCTTTACAGGCGCGGTTTTATTAATACCGTTTAATGATAAGTCATGACTGCTCATAGCATGTTCTCTACATTGAGTGTGGATTTTTTGACGAGCACGATAGTGGCTCAGCTTTGCTTATTTTAAAGCAAATATTAAGCCACTTTTATTATTCAATAAGAACTTGAAAGATTATGAAGGGAAAATGCTGATGAATTGAGAAAACCTTGAAGCAATCACTCAATATGATTATTCAGTTTTACTTCGGCGAGCAAATTGAAGGGTTGAGAACTCATCCATCATTTTTTGCTCTTGCTTATCCAGCATTTTTTGTCGCTCTGCTTTTTTCTTATCCATCATCCACTCATAAGATCGTCGCTGCTTACGAGTCTCTTGCCAATAGGTTTGGCAATTATCCACTTGTGATGTGAAATGGGATTCTGCACTTTTTTGCTTGGTCAATGTTTCATCCAACTGAACCAAAAACTTATTTAAATGGCCATATTGGCTTGCAGTTAACCCTTGCTGACCACGCTGCAATAATTGATTACAATAATCAAGACGGTATTTTTCAATCTGCTTTACTTGCTCATAAAAGTCTTCCAATTCAGCTTTGGCTTTGTTCAGCGCCATCACCGCTTGGTTTTCTCTTTCTTGGCTTGCTCTAATAAAAAATCAAAAGTACTTGTCATTTATTATGCCTTAGCCACTAAGCAACATTTTAAGCATGTTTTTACACATATCGTATGGAACACTTTCTTTCATACGCTGCTGTAAATATTCGTCTAATCTTGGTTTTAACGTAAACGCTTGATCAATAGCAGGATCAGTACCCGGTTTATACGCCCCAATCGACACCAAGTCTTGGTTTTTACGGCAAGTAGACAACACTTGTCTCACCGCTTTAGACATAAGCATATGTTCTTCGTCGGTGATTTGTGGCATAACACGACTGACTGATTTCTCTACATCGATAGCAGGGTAATGTCCGGCATCAGCCATTTCACGAGACAATACAATGTGTCCATCCAAAATCGCACGTGAAGCATCAGCAATAGGATCTTGTAAATCATCCCCTTCGGTTAATACGGTAAAGAATGCCGTAATAGAACCTTGATTTTCATTACCATTACCCGCTCGTTCAACCAATGCCGGTAATTTTGCAAATACAGAAGGCGGATAACCTTTGGTTGCTGGTGGCTCACCAACAGATAAGGCAATTTCACGCTGTGCTTGAGCAAAACGTGTTAACGAATCCATTAATAGTAAAACGTCTAAGCCTTGATCGCGGAAATACTCAGCAATGGTTAATGCGGTTTGACACCCTTTTAATCGCATCAATGCAGATGCATCGGCAGGAGCGGCAACCACAACAGAGCGCTGACGACCTTCAGGGCCTAAAATTTCTTCAATGAACTCTTTAACTTCACGTCCACGTTCACCAATTAAGCCAACCACAACCACTTGTGCTGTTGTACCACGAGTCATCATGCCCAGTGTTACCGATTTACCAACACCGGAACCAGCGAATAAGCCTAAACGCTGACCTTTACCCACAGTCAATAAGCCGTTAATTGCTTTTAAACCAACATCAAGCGGCTCTGAAATAGGCTTTCGTGATAATGGGTTAATTGGCTCAGAAGTAAATGATGCGGTATGTTCAGTATAAAGTTCACCAAGACCATCAATAGGATTACCAACCCCATCAACCACACGACCAAGTAATTCCATACCAACTGGAATACCACTGCCATCGGCGATTGGAGTGACTTTAGCGCCAGGTAATACGCCTGAAACTTGTTCACTTGGCATTAAAAATAAGTTTTCACCAGAAAAGCCAACAACTTCGGCTTCAATCACACCATTTACGGTTTCGACCAAACAGGAACTACCAATAGGCGCTCGACAACCTGTTGCTTCAAGTGTTAAACCAACAACACGCACTAATTTACCTGAGGCAATAGCGCGAGTGGTTAAGCCTGTGGTTTTATATTGAGATAAACGTTCAGATAATGGCAACATTACTGATTTCCTTGATGACGGTTCACACCACAGAATTTGTTCAGTACGCTCTTAATTCGTTCTTCTAGCAAATAACTCACTTTTGAATCAGAAGCTTGAATATTAATATCCCCCAAATTCATCGACGGCTCTGCGGTTAATGTCCACTGCTTTTGTGCTAATGCTTCCTCACCGTATGCGTCGATGACACGTTGGTGATCTTCTGGATTCAACGCAATATTAATTTCACGCTCTGTAACAGGCAGTGTTTCTACAGACTCTCGAACTGTATCTAAAATAACTTGAGGGTTTGTTTTTACTTCTACGTGAACCACTTCTTTAGTCAGTGCTAACACCATATCAATTAATTGTTTTTCAACTTGAGAATCAAGCAATGCTAATGGCTCAGCAAACTTATCAGCCATAGCAATTAACTGTTGAATACGTTCTTGAATTTCAGCTTGGCCAGCTGCAATCCCTTCATCATAACCAACTTGATAACCTTCAGGTTTCCCTGCTTCAAAGCCTTCCGCTTGACCTTTTTCTAAACCTTCTTTGTAGCCAAACTCTTGGCCTTCCATTAAGCCTTCGTTGTAAGCGCCTTGCTTAATTTGTTCAATAATTTCTTCTGTTAAAACAAATTCTTCTGGCTCTTCTTCTTTTGGAAGCGATGGAGTCCAACTTGGATCGTAATTAAAAGCAGTTTCACGAGCAGGCTTATTTGGATCAGAGTAATCTGGGGACTCCCAAATATTGGTTTTTTGTAGTTCACTCTCATCGGTAATGCGGATAAAGCCACGTTTTTTGCTAATACTCATGATGATAACCCGTAAAAAAGAAGAAGATTTAGAAAGAATAACGGCTATTTCAATCTAATTATGAAATAGCCGTTTAATTATAACTCAATGAAATGAAAACGTATTATACGAATTCATCCGCACCGCCAGAAAGCATTAGATCACCAGAATCTGCCATTCGACGTGCCACTGCCAGAATTTCTTTCTGGGCGGCTTCAACGTCTGCAACACGGACTGGACCCATAGCTTCAAGATCATCACGCATAAGTTCAGCTGCACGTTTCGACATACACTTAAACATTTTCTCTTTAAGTGCATCATCAGCACCTTTAAGTGCTTTTTGCAGAACTTCTTGTGGAACATCACGCAATAGCATTTGAATACCTTGGTCTTGTACATCGATAAGGTTTTCAAATACAAACATAAGATCTTGAATCTGAGTTGCTGTCTCTTCATCTTGGTCACGGATTTGATCCATCAACATACCTTCAATGCTGTTATCTAGGTAGTTCATGATTTCTGCCGCTGCTTTCAGGCCGCCAATTTTCGCAGCTTGAGCACCAGATTGACCTGCGAATTGTTTCTCCATGATTTCGTTCAATTCAGCAAGTGCTGATGGTTGAACTTCTTCAAGGTGCGCAATACGCATCATTAAATCAAGACGAACACGTTCAGGGAATTGAGATAAAATCTCCGCTGATTGGTCCGGATCTAAGTAAGATAATACGATGGTTTGGATCTGCGGGTGCTCATTCATAATGATGCTTGCCACTTGACGAGGATCCATCCATTTCAATGAATCCAGGCCTTTAGAACCGCTACCTAGTAGAATTTGATCTACTAGGTTATTCGCTTTATCTTCACCAAGAGCAGCAACTAATGCGTTACGCATAAAGTCTTCGCTGCCCATACCAATGCTAGTGTATTTCTGAATATCTTCTAAGAACGCACGGTGAATCGCTGACACTTTGATCTGATTTAAGTCAGATACGGTTGCCATTGCTGCACCTACTTTTTGAACTTGCTTTGGTTCTAAGTGACGAATAATACTTGCCGCATCTTCTTCACTTAAACTTAGCAATAAAATCGCTGCACGCTCTGAGCCTGATAATGAAGAAAGATCAAATTCTGGTGTTTCTTCTTCTTTATTTCCTGCTTCTACAATTTCATTAGCCATTTTCAGATACCCAGTTTCGAACTACTTGTGCTGCTAATTCCGGTTCATTTGCTACTAGTGCACGAACCGCTTTCAATAAATCTTCGTCTTTATGCAAATTAGGAAGATCGATGCCCGAGCCAAACTCGAATCCATCTCCATCTAAATCACTGCCAATTAAGCCCATCTCACCTTCAGCATTACGTTCTGCATTTGCCAATGCTTCATCTTCTGCTTGGTTAGGGAACAGTAATTTATTCATTGCTGGACGAACAAGAACAAGAATAACAGCGATAATAACCAAGGCACCAGCAAGCCATTTAACCCAATCATTAAAGTTAGGATTTTCCCAAATTGGCACATCAATCGCAATTGGTTGCTCTTCAATAGCAAACTTCACGCTCAGTACATTCAGTAAATCACCACGTTGTTCATTTAGACCAACACTACCAATAATGATTTGACGGATCTTATCTAATTCTGCTGCTGAAATTGGTGTATATGTTACTTCACCTGTTTCAGGGTTAACGCTTTGACGCTCTTTAACGGCAACAGATACCGTTTGTCGAGCTACGGTTCCTGTTTGTTTACGTTCGTGACTGATTGTTGTATCAAGTTCAAAGTTTCGCGTTGCTTCTTTATGAACTGAACCTTGACCTAATACCGAACCATCTTTTAATTCTGCGATATCTTGAGGGATAGCAGAATCTACCGGTGGTTGGTTACTTAGCGCACCAGGGACACCAGCAATCACATTACCGTTGTTATAATCTTCTAACGTGTATTCACTTCGAGTAGATGCCGTTTGAGGATCAAATTGCTTACGAGTTTGCTCAACCGCACTGAAATCCATAGACACATCCACTTGAGCGGTATAGTTACCTAAACCCAAAATAGGAATAAGGATTGCGTCAATTTTATCTCGTAAAGATTGCTCTTGTTTGCGCTCTAACTCTTGCTCTTTTCGATGAGCCATTGCCATCGGATCTTGCGTACCAGAGCTAAGAAGACGACCATGCTGATCCGTTACGGTAACACGTGTTGGTTTCATTCCTGGAACCGCACTTGCAACCATATCAACAATCGAATCTACTTCTTCTTGTTTTAGCATTGCACCCATTCGCATGGTCAAGAATACCGTTGCTGACGCTTCTTGATTATGACGAACAAATACGCTCTGTTTTGGCATTGCGAGTAATACTTGAGCTTTACGAATTGGTCTCATTTGCTCAAATGTACTTGCTAATTGGCGTTCACGACTTAGTTTTAAACGCTCTTGCTCTAAACGCTGTGAAACCCCAAAGCCCATATCTTGCAATAAAATATCATCTCCCTCACCAACGGCTTTATTTAAGCCTGCGCGAGACAAATCAAGATTCATTTTACTGAATTCAGAGGCGGGAACTAAAATGGTATTACCATCTAGTTTGTATTCTGCTTTTTGAGCATCAAGATGATCAAGCACTTGAATTAGTTCATCTGTTTCATAAACTCCAAGCGGACGCATCTCTGGTTCTTGAACCCAAAAGAAAAGCATGACAATTAACGCCACACAAATAGAAACAGATAATACGAGGATAACCTGACGTAATAAGTCAAGATTACCCAAAGCTGAATCTAATTTTGAAGAACTTTGCTCATCAACATCTGGATTTTGTACGTCAACAGAGCTATCCAGTGCCATAGCACCGCCTGTTGGCATATCATCCGATACGGCTAAGTTCGTGTTTTTGTTCTCTTCCGACACGCTTTAATTCCTAGAAATTAGACTGGCATATTCATCAGTGCTTTATAAGCATCAACTAGCTTATTGCGCACTTGAATTGTGGCATCAAATGCAACGCTTGATTTATTTCGTGCAATCATAACGTCTGATAATGAAACCCCTTCATCACCTCTGTCAAAACGCACTGCTAAATCACTTGATGCCTTTTGTAATCCATTTACGTTATTGACGGCTTTCGCAAACATTGCACTGAAGTCCGCACCGACTTCTTTTCCTGTTACTTGACGCGTTGTATTTGACGCGTCAAGCATCATTGCTTGCATCTCGTCCTGTAAACCACCGATTTTCATTTCTATTCTCCGACCCAGTCAACTTCTTGACTTAATTTTACGACCCGAAGTATATAAAGCAATTTACATACCAATATATCAATAACGATAACTCATTGTTTTAACTTGGGATATCTATTCCAGCATCACGCATCTTCGCTAGCTTGTAACGTAACGTTCTTGGGCTAATACCTAGTTTTTCAGCGACATCTTTTCGCTTCCCATCACAGGCTTTTATGGTTTCAAGGATAATGATAAATTCTTGCTCTCGAAGTTCACCACCTAACCCACTAGATGCAACCAAAACCTCACTTTCTTCAGATGTTGCTGGTGCAGCTGTCTCGTTTATTGACGGTACTTGTTGCTCAGGTCTAATTGTTGGCGCTTCACCACTGACTACTTGTTGTAAGCCGTCCGCATCCGCCCAATCAACCCCTTCTAATAAAACATCATCCGCAGTGATCGTATGTTCTTCTGCAAGAATAAGCGCACGCTGAACTACGTTATCTAATTCACGAACGTTACCCGGCCATGGGTATGCTTCTAGTTTTTGAGTCGCTTCTGCACTAAAACTAGGAACTGGTAAACCTTGTTTTTGACAGTGACGCTCTACTAAGTGTTGAGCTATCGGTGCAATATCACCTTTACGATCTTTCAATGGCGGCCATGCAATTGGGAATACGTTTAAGCGGTAATATAAATCTTCACGGAAGTTGCCTTCTTCGACGTACTTTTTCAGATCACGGTTACTGGTTGCTAAGATACGTACATCCAACTTAATGCTCTTACGACCACCTAAACGTTCAACTTCACGTTCTTGCAATACACGCAGTAACTTAGCTTGTAGGTTAAGATCCATTTCACTGATCTCATCCAGTAAAATAGTACCACCTTGAGCTTGTTCAAATTTACCCGGACAGGCTTGAACAGCCCCCGTAAAGGCACCTTTTTCATAACCAAATAATGTAGCTTCTAACATGTTGTCAGGAATAGCGGCACAGTTAATGGCAACAAATGGGCCTTCACTTCGTTGTGAATTATTGTGGATGTAGCGTGACATGACTTCTTTACCTGAACCACTAGGACCAAGCACCATCACGTTAGCGTCTGTACGTGCGACTTTATCAGCTAATTTAAGTAGCTTAAGACTCTTTTCATCAGCAACGATAGCATCACCCGTTTGCTCAGTTTTCACTGGTGCATAACGACTGACCATATTCAGTAATACTTCTGGTGCAAATGGCTTAGCCATATAATCAATAGCACCGTCTTTCATTGCAGAAACCGCATCTTCAATATTGGCGTAAGCCGTCATTAAAAGAACCGGAAGATTCGGCCAATTCAATTTAATACTGCGCAATAAAGCCAATCCACCCATGCCTGCCATTTGAACATCAGAAACAACAATATCAACGGGCTCTTTCTTCAAAATAAGTAACGCTGTTTCTGCGCTATCGGCTTCTACCCACTCGTAACCAGCTAACTCTAGCGTGTCGATCAAGGCTTCACGTAAACCTTCATCATCCTCGACAATTAATACTTTGCTTTGTGCCATGATTTATTCTCCAGATTCTGTTTGAGCTAGGCTGTCTGTTGGGGTTGCTGATAGTGGAATTGACATGGTAAAACATGCGCCATCATCCGGTTCTGAATACAATTCAAGTTGTCCTTTATGAGCTCGACAAACCATTTGCACAACCGCAAGACCAAGACCTGTACCTTGAGAGCGAGTAGTAAAAAATGGTTCCATTATTTTGTCTTGTAACTCTAGTGGTATACCGGGGCCATTATCTTGCACCGATATTTTTAAAAACCCATTCACAGGTCTGAAAAAGACGTCTATTTGACATCCCTTCCCTATCACTTGAATGGCATTCATGATCAAATTACTAATAGCGCTAGCAATGGCATTGGCGTTGCCCATTAGCACTGTATCTTCATGTTCGACTTCTAAGTAGTAATCGACTTGATTTGATTGCAGAGCGGTTTCAACCATTGGACGATATTCAGCAACCAAGTCACCTATTGTGAATGGCTTAACAACTTTATTATCACCGCCTTTAGCAAAGAGAAGCATGTCATTCACTTGCTTTTCTAGATCATGAAGGCGATCAACCAATTTGGTTTGAAAACGTTTATGTGTTGCGGCTGGTAAATTTGGTGATCCTAAGTTTGAGGCGTACAACATCGCACTCGACAGCGGTGTTCTCACTTGGTGAGCTAGCGATGCAACCATCTTACCTAATGAAGATAGTCGTTGAAGATCACTCACACGAGATTGCAATAAACGCGTTTCAGTCAGATCAGTGATCAGTATTAGTTGACCTGTTTCTGATGCCGAAATTGCCAATCGAACTTTGCGTCCATTACGCAATGAGATCTCATGACCATCATCTTCTCTTGGATCAAACGATCGTTGAATGACTTCAAACCAACGCTCTCCCAATAGAGGTAGACCTAAAAGCTTAATTGCTTCTGGATTGACTTCACACACCATACCTTGTGTATCAAGTAAAATAACACCAGCTGGCATAACATCTAGCACTTGCTTATATCGTGTATTTTGCTCTTCTACTGTGCCAAGAGGTGAGTTTAATTCACCCTCAGAATTACCCTGCATAATTTTATTCCCGCCAAAACAACAAAAGGGCTGATGCATTTTACATGCCAGCCCTTTTGGTATTTATTATCAATAACTTACACTACACATGTAAGCTTGACGGTCAAATTTTTGTCATTTAAATTAGTGAAACGTTATCTCTTTTTGACTAAAGAGTATTAACGCATATCATCTTTATTTAAATTATATTTACGCATTTTCTCAACAAGAGTAGTACGACGCATACCTAGCATGTCAGCTGCTCGCGCAACAACACCATTTTGTGCTTCAAGTGCTTGGCATATCATATTAACTTCAACTTCAGCTAACATCTCTTTCAGATTTAAACCATCTTCAGGTAAATCATTCGATGTTGGTCCTGCGTTTTGCATTCCTTGTTGAGGAATACCACCATCACTAAAGTTAGCAAACATGTCAGCTAATGCCGCTTGTTCTTGCTCTTCAATTGATTGCTGATTGTAATTCTCAGGTTGGAACTCTGGAATATCACTATAACGATACTTCGTTGGTAAGTGATTTACGTCCACCGATTCCCCAGGGAATAAGATCATCAAACGCTCAATTAAGTTTGCTAATTCACGTACGTTACCAGGCCAATGGTGTTCCATTAACGAGTTAACGGCACGAGGAGTTAGTCGTACGCGTGTGCTGCCTTCAGCTTCCATTCTTGCTAATAACTCTTGCAGCAACAAAGGAATATCTTGCTTACGTTCACGTAATGCTGGCATTTCAATTGGGAAAACATTTAAACGATAATACAGATCTTCACGGAATGTGCCTTTCTCTATCATCTCATCTAAATTACGGTGCGTCGCAGCAACAATACGAACATCTGCACGAATACTTTGATTGCCGCCTACACGCTCAAAACAACGCTCTTGAAGAACACGAAGTAATTTCACCTGCATCGGCATTGGCATATCACCAATTTCATCTAAAAATAACGTACCGCCTTGCGCAAGTTCAAAGCGACCTTTACGGGCAGTAATTGCACCAGTAAACGCCCCTTTCTCATGGCCAAACAGTTCACTTTCTAGAAGATCTGGTGGATAGCCCCACAGTTAACCGGAACAAATGGTCCTTTACGGCGTGGTGAATGGTAGTGCAAATTACGTGCAACTACTTCTTTACCCGTCCCCGATTCACCCAGAACTAATACACTTGCTTCTGTACCTGAAACTTGTTCAATTAAATGGCGAACAGTACTAATAGCGGTACTTTGTCCAACCATACTACGGAATAACGTATTTTTACGGCCTAGGTGAGGTACTTCTAACCCACGACGACCCATAAATTCTTGGCAATGACGTAACGCATCGGTTAATTGAGGATAATTAACTGGTTGATTCAGTTCACCGACATAGTTTGTCAATTCCTCAACATCATGCATAGCCCCCGCAAGCATAATGACTGGAATATGATTATGTACAACTAATGAACTTTTAATTATATCTTTCAGCGCTTGGTCAGAAACTTGACCTAAAAAACAAGCACTCCATGGCTCACTCCACTCAAAAGTAGACAATTCTGAAGCTGAAATGGCATGACAATGTTCACCGATAAACTCAAGGATCACCTTAAGATTATGACGGCTCTGAGCATCATCTTCAATAATAAGAGTCTTTGCTAAACCTTGCATAGATGTGGATATGCCTTAATTCTTTGATTTATGTGGTCTATTCATTGAACAGCAACGAAATATTGCCCACATATTATAGCATAAGAAAAATAAGGCAACTATGACTGTCTACTTATCGACAGTCATGTTGTAAATGAGAGGTTAGTATAAAAATCGAAAAATAAATTTGATTTATAAAATCGATTTAATTAGATACCAACTTGATCTGCGGTAAGATTATGAAATTCTGCAGGAATTTGGTCCCAAGCTGATTTGATTTCACGTAGCATTTCTACGACATCATCAATAGCCTGACCATCATTATTTTGGTTAGCGTGTGAAATTTGGCGGATCATAAAATCGTATAAAGAATCTAGGTTACTTGCAATTTCACCACCATCGTCCATTGATAGACATGAACGTAGACTGATCACGATGTCTAATGCCTTGCCAAGACGCTCGCCTTTAACTGGTGTGTTGCCTTGCTCCATGGCAGCTTTACCTTGGATTAAACGCTCAATAGCTCCAGCCATCAGCATTTGAATTACCTTATGAGGTGATGCAGCACTTAATTGGCTATCAATTGATACCTTTTTATATGCCTGTAGTGAACCTCTCATCGTATTTCCTCAGTTTTATTGAAATTTTCTATACAACTGAACCGATTTCTTCGCATGATTCAGTTTTTGATAATCAAGTGCAAATTGCTGCCCTAACTCTGTCATCTCTTCAACAATGAGTTGGGTTCGTGCAATTGCGAGTTGCCATTCAGTGGATGCCACTATTTCTGACGCTTGCATACATGCATGCAAGAGTTGTTCCCGATTTGCTAAAAAAGTAGCCAATTGCTCAAAATTAATATCTTCACTACGATATTGTTTTTGCAACTCTTGGTCTAATACTTCTAATTGCTTTAGTAATTCCATCGGTAACCTCTATACCAGTAACAAGGTTGCATTAACCCAGCGCATTCATCATACCTGATAACTGCGCTTTCATTTTTCCGGTTACATCTTGCATATTGGCAAATTTATTACGCGTACGCTCTTGAAGACTTTCCATTCGGCGATCTAAATCCACCTGCTGATCATTAAGGCGATAGTTTTGATCTCGCATCGTATTCATTCGTGTACGAATTGGACCACTCACCCCAGTCATGCTTTGAATAACGTCTTCAACCTTTTTAGCAAAACCTTTTGAACCACCAAAAAAGGTATGCAACTGACTGAAATTTTCATTCAATTGACGATCTAACATGGATTGATTGATTTCAAGAGTACCTTGTCGAGTCGTTGAAATACCAAGCTCTATCAGTGTTTTTATTCCTGTAGGAGCCGATTCAACTGGCGCTACAAATACAGATTTTAAGCGAGACTCAGCCGAACGTACGACACTATCTCCGGCAAGTGGACCACTTTGACCTGTTGCCGGATCAAAGCCACTTAATGCTTTGGTGGTTTCATAGAACTGATTGTAAGTATTTACAAATTGTTCGATAGCTGCTTTTACAGTATCTCTATCAAACTGCACATCTAAATCGATGCGTTTGCTTGCTTCTGCTGTTGTACCTTTTAAAGTGATATCAACACCTTGAACCGCGTCTTGAATTACATTGGTGTCACTGCTTATTCTTGCAACACCATCCAAGACCACTTTCGCACTACTTGCCGATTGAACTTCCTGAAGACCAGAATATAAAGGTTTGCGTGGGCCTTCTGGTTTAATTGTCTCCACAACCTTTTCAATCGGTTCTAATTTTTCTTTTGCTATTTCTTTAATTGTTGGCGGCAGTTTTTCTACTTTTTCTTTTGCTATATCAACAATTTCTTTTTTCGGTGCTTCTTTCTGAGGCGCTTCATAAGTAATACCAGCAGCTTGGAAAACCGTATCTGGCGTTTGTCCAATTTCTGCAAGCGCTTCAGCTGCATCTTGATCGCCTTGCTTTGCCGCTTTAGCTAATTCAATCTTTTCATCTTCATTTGGAAGTGCCGCTTGCAGCGTTCCTGCAGTACGCTCACTCCACCCTGACATGCCAGATGTTGGATCGGTTGGATCTTCTAACGTCGCTAATGCCGCTGTTGCTTCTTGCTGCATCATGATTTCTTTAGCTGCTTTTTCTTCACGAGCTAATTCACGATTGGCATAATCAATCAAAGGTTTAAAGTAAGCGTATTTTTCTTCGTCACTCAGCTCTGGTACTTCTTGCTCTGTAATTGGCTCACGAACTTGTTGAGCGGCAACTTCAGGCACTTGCTGATATTGAAGCAATGTTGGAATATCAAACTTCGTTGATACCGTTGGATCAAAGTCAGGGTTAAACGCAAATCGATGCAATTGGTTATTGTATTTTGCATCAACTTCAATTTTAACTTTATTACTTTCGCCTGGCTTATCAGATGCGAGAATTAAACGAGAGCCACCATCGTCTTTTACGATAGAAGCTTGCACACCTGGGTTTGAAGGTGCACTGTTAATCTGTTTTAAAATGTCAGTAATTTTATTATTTTGGCCGACAACATCGATAGTAAATGATTTCTTACCTAGCGATATTTCTAATTTACCTGGGCCAAATTTAGCATCATCACGAATAGGAGACGATGCTAGCTTTTGAGCTTGAGCAAGTTGTAAAACGTCAATAGTATAACGACCAGCAAGTGCATCAGGGCTCGCCGTAGCACTAACTACATCTTCATCACTACTTGAGATAGTTCTCGATGCAAATGTGTCGTCTTGACGGAAAGTCGTCATAAGATTCTTCATGGTATCTAATGATTCTTGCAGACGGCCGTAACCACTAATATTAGTATCTATGTCTGAACGTTCACGGTCGATGCGCTGCTGCTTAGGTAAGCGCTCGCTTTCAACTATTTTGCTCACCATAGAATTAATATCTAGGCCACCACCCATCCCCATCGGGCTAACACTCATGAATCGCTTTCCTCAATTAACGGTTTAAATCCTCTCAGCTATCAATCCAGATGCACTGGCAGCTAAATCTCTAGCAACTTCCAACATCTTTTCATCGGGAATTTGTCGAATGATATCACCGCTGCTGACTTCAAAAACGGTAATAACCTGCCGCCCTGACTCTTCATCTAGGCGAAACGATAATCCTCGATCCATGCTTTTAACGTATTCATTAAGCTCTTCTACTGCTTTATGAAGTGCTTCTTTCTTTTTCGTTTCAAGCTTTTGTTCTGCTTCTGCAACAATGGCTTCGCTAGCAGTTAAAGGTTCTGTGCCTTCAATGAGCGATGCTTTGTTATCTACATAAACAGATGATGTTGGTTGCACATTAGAACTAGCAATTTGCGTGCCGTTATTTGAAGGGGGTGTGGAGTGGATTGTTGAAGATACAAATGATGAATCCATAGTATTTTCCTCCTAATACGAAAAAAGACAGCAAGAGGAGCGGTCCTGCTGTCATATTTCAGTAAGTGGGTAGACGATGAAGCCGCCCACCTACCTATTTTAGTATTATCAATTAATCAACGATTAACGTAATAGACCTAGAGCAGCGTTTGGCGCTTGCTTAGCTTGAGCAAGGATAGAAGAACTTGCTTGCTGTAGGATTTGAGACTTAGTCATTTCTGTTGTTTCTTTCGCGAAATCAACGTCTTTGATTTGGCTCTTAGAAGCAGAAACGTTTTCGTTAATGTTGTCTAAGTTGCTGATTGTGTGACCCATACGGTTTTGAGCAGCACCTAGCTCAGAACGGTGGCTATCAACAAATTTCATTGCTGCGTCAACAACTGCTACTGCATTTTGAGAACCAGCAACTGTAGTTACGTCGATGTTGCCAACAGTTTTGTTTGCAACTTCAGCATCAGCCATACCAGTTTCTTTAGCTAGAGCACCAGAGAAGCTGATTTCGCCATCTGCAACGTCTTTAGCTGCGAATACTTGTAGTTTGCCATCTTCGCCAACAGAAGCGCTAACTTTGTCAGTTTGACCGTTGATGTATGTTGCAACTTCTTCGATATCGTCGCCAGCTTTAGCGTTGATTTCGATAGATTGCTCTTCACCATTCTTATCAGCGATTGTGATAGTCATGTTTGCGTCTTTACCAGCAGTCCAACCAGCAGCAACACCTTCAGAAGCTGTGAATGTTTTACCACCCATGTTTGCTTCGTCTGCACGTAGGTTGTTTAGAGTAAGCATTACTGCTTCACCTGAATCAGCACCAACTTGGAAAGATTTAGTACCGAAGTTACCGTTAAGTAGACGTGTGCCACCGAAAGAAGTTGTTTCAGCGATACGGTTCATTTCGTCAGAAAGAGCCGTAACTTCTTGTTGGATCGCTTGACGGTCAGCGTCAGTGTTTGAACCATTTGACGATTGCAGTGCTAGGTCACGTACACGAGAAAGGATGTTTGAAGTCTCTTTCATTGCGCCTTCAGCAGTTTGCATCATAGAGATGCCGTCGTTTGCGTTACGAACCGCTACGTCTAGACCACGAGTTTGCGTGTTTAGACGGTTAGAGATTTGTAGACCAGCTGCGTCATCTTTAGCACTGTTGATTTTGCTACCAGATGATAGACGTTCCATAGATTGGTTAACGCCGTCAGTTGCGCTGTTTAAGTAACGCTGTGCAGTCATTGCTGATACGTTAGTATTTACTGTAATAGACATAAATAGATCTCCTAAGGGAAAGTGCAATGGTGGTTTGGTCTCATCCTCCGCCCCAGCCATTGTTTCTCACATATATTTAAAAGCGTATCTCTATATACTTTGTAGACTCTCACCTCTACAAAATACATCGCCGAGATAGCCTAAGTTTAATTTTTATAAAGTAAGTCAGACTCACTTATAACCTGTTGGGATTGAACTTTGCAGATGGCATAAGCTCACATTCTCACAAGTGTTTACTATGCTGATTAGCCCAACAGGCCTAATGCTGCATTTGGTGCCTGCTTAGCTTGAGCAAGGATAGACGAGCTCGCTTGTTGCAGGATTTGAGATTTCGTCATTGCTGTCGTTTCTTTAGCAAAATCAACATCTTTGATTTGGCTGTTAGACGCATTCACGTTCTCGTTAATGTTTTCTAAGTTGTTAATAGCGTGGTTGAAACGGTTTTGGAAAGCACCTAAATCAGCACGGTTTGAATCAACGTATTGCATTGCTGAATCAAGAATTGCTACTGCTTTTTGTGAACCACCAACGGTTGTTACATCGATGCTCTTAACTGTGTCAGATACTTTATTACCCATACCCAGTTCGTTGCTTAATGAACCACTGAATTCAATATCAGTTGCATCTGCTGCTGCAAAAATTTGTAATTTGCCGTCTTCAGTTACAGAAGCGTTTACAGCATCGCTTTGACCATTGATGTAAGTTGCTACTTCTTCAATATCGTCACCAGCTTTTGCATTGATAGTGATGTTTTGTTCTTCACCTTTGCTATCAACAAAGTTCATTGTTAATTCTGTATTTTCAGCATCTACTTTCCAGTTTGAGTCTTTACCTTCAGTCGCTGAGTAAGTTGAACCACCCATCGCTGTTGTATCAGAGCGCATGTTGTTCAGAGTAAGCATTACAGCTTCACCTGAATCTGAACCGATTTGGAAAGATTTAGTACCGAATTGGCCGTTAAGTAGACGTGAGCCACCGAACGATGTTGTTTCTGCAATACGGTTTAATTCGTCATTCAAAGCAACCACTTCTTCTTGAATCGCTGTACGGTCTGCATGTGTATTTGAACCGTTCGCTGATTGAAGTGATAAATCACGCATACGTTGAAGGATGTTCGTTGTTTCGTTCATCGCACCTTCAGCAGTTTGCGCCATTGAGATACCATCATTTGCATTTCGAACAGCAACATCTAAACCACGAGTTTGAGACGTTAGACGGTTTGAAATTTGTAGACCCGCTGCATCATCTTTAGCACTGTTAATTTTAAGACCTGAAGACAAACGCTCCATTGAGCTGTTTAGGTCGTTAGTTGCGTTGCTTAGGTAACGCTGTGCTGTCATTGCTGATACGTTTGTGTTTACATTGATAGACATAATTTATTTCTCCACTTTGGTTCCGAATCACTCCGCTCCTGGACCGGTAACCGTATTGTTCATCGTTGATACTTAACTTAGCGACCTACTTTCAAATTACTTTAGAAAAACTTTTAATTTTTTAAGCTTTTCTTTTTTAAGAATTTTTCAGCTTTTTCTTAGTCGCTGTGCCTTGTAATTAAGTTATCGCTCGCAATCGGAAACTCTTTAGAGAAAAATGCAAAAAAAACGAAAATAATTTAAATCCCAGATAAAATGTGAGGAAAATCACCCAATTTAGAGGGAAATAGATATTTATTGATGGTTTTATAAACAAAAAAAGCCGAGGCAAGCCCCGGCTTTGGCATAGTGTGAGAGCACTATTACCTTAGAAGTTGTTTAAATCTTCTAAAAAATTAGCGTAATAGACCAAGAGCAGCGTTAGGCGCTTGCTTAGCTTGAGCTAAAATAGAAGAACTTGCTTGTTGAAGAATCTGAGATTTCGTCATCTCTGTTGTTTCTTTAGCAAAGTCTACATCTTTAATTCGGCTATTAGATGCTGAAACATTTTCATTAATGTTATCTAAGTTGTTTATTGCATGACTAAAGCGGTTTTGGAATGCACCTAAGTCAGCACGGTTTGAATCAACAAATTGCATTGCTGCATCAAGAATAGCCACAGCCTTCTGAGAACCACCTACCGTAGTTACGTCTATGCTCTTAACCGTCTCAGCTTGTGCTGCACCCATATTCAGTTCACCAGCTAATGAACCACCAAATTTAACTTCACCTTGAACTTTATCGTTAGAGGTTACAATTTGTAGCTCACCATTTTCTGATACTGACGCATTGATCGCATCGGTTTGACCATTAATGTAAGTCGCTACTTGCTCAATATCATCACCAGACTTAGCATTAATCGTTAACTCTTTCTCTTCACCAGCACGGTTTACATAAGAAACAGTCAATTCTGATTTCTCAGCATTTACAGCCCAATCACCACCCAGTGCCGTTTCTGCTTTATAGCTTGTTCCGCCCATTGATGCAGAGTCTGAACGCATGTTGTTAAGGCTAAGCATTACCGCTTCACCTGAATCCGCACCAATTTGGAATGATTTAGTACCAAATTGACCATTAAGAAGACGAGAACCACCGAAAGAGGTTGTTTCAGCAATACGGTTCAGCTCATCATTAAGCGCACCGACTTCTTGTTGAATCGCTTCACGGTCAGCAGTTGTATTTGAACCGTTTGCTGATTGTAGTGATAAGTCACGCATACGTTGTAAGATGTTTGTTGACTCATTCATTGCACCTTCAGCTGTTTGTGCAATTGAAATACCATCGTTTGCATTACGTACAGCTACATCTAAGCCACGAGATTGTGACGTCAAACGGTTTGAAATCTGTAGGCCTGCAGCATCATCTTTTGCGCTGTTAATCTTAAAGCCAGAAGATAGACGTTCCATTGATTGATTCACGCCATCCGTTGCATTGTTCAAGTAACGCTGAGCTGTCATTGCTGATACGTTAGTATTTACTGTAATCGACATAGTGGTATCTCCGTTTAGTTTTCCGATTGTTTTCCGTAGTTCGGAAAACTGAGCTTTATTATTCGACACTAAATTGATTGCTATTAGTGCCTGATACTTAACTTAACGACGGTTAAAAATAAACCTTTATCGATTTATTTATAAAATAGGTGATTACTTTATGAACTATGATCGTGCTTCAAAGTTTTTTACAATTGACTAAAAAATAGCTAAAGTTTTTTTGCTTTTGACCAAGTATTAGCCAGTTCCTTGATACAGAAGGGGTTTCGCCGCCTCTTCCTTTAGATTTAATGCCTTATTTCTTTATTTATTTAGCTTTAGCTTTAGCTTTAGCTTTAGCTTTAGCTACTTTATTTTCTTTAGACGAAAAAAAACCAGCAATCGTTGCTGGTTTAAAAAATAGTTATGTCGATTGGTATAAATTAACCAAGCAGTTTTAAAGCAATATCTGGTGCTTGTTTTGCTTGTGCCAGTACCGTTGAGCTTACTTGCTGTAAGATTTGAGCTTTCATCATCTCAACTGTTTCTTTAGCAAAATCTGTATCTTCAATACGACTGTTTGAAGCGGCAACATTTTCATGAATATTATTCAAGTTATTAATAGCATGGTCAAAGCGGTTTTGAAAAGCGCCTAATGTTGCTCGTTCTTTATCAACAAACCCCATTGCTGCATCTAAGGTCGCAATAGCGCGTTGTGAGCCACCAACACTCGTTAGGTCTAAATCATTAACAGTATCAAATACAGCACCACCAATGGCTAACTCAGCAGAGAGTGATCCTCCAAATGTCACCGCACTTGAGACTAAATCACCTGCAGTAAATAACTGTAATTGACCATTTTCATCAACAGAAGCTTGAACGGTATCGTTCTGGCTATTGATATACGTTGCCAATTCCTCAATATCATCACCCGCTTTAGCTTCAATCGTAATTTCTTGAGCCTCACCATTTTCATCATTAAATGACATAGTAAGCGTTTGACCACCTTCTGGTACTGTCCAACCTTTGTTTAATTGATTTTGCGATGTGTAATGAAAACCGCCCATGGCAAGTGTATCAGATCGCATGCTACCTAAAGTAAGTTGAACGGCTTCACCTGCATTGGCACCAATCTGAAATGTTGAGGTTCCAAACTGACCATTCAATAAACGTCGGCCACCAAAAGAAGTGGTTTCTGCAATACGATTTAATTCATCGTTAAGCGCATCCGCTTCTTCTTGAATTGCCTCTCTGTCTTGTAACGTATTGGAACCATTAGAAGACTGTAGTGCTAAATCGCGCATACGTTGCAAAATATTAGTACTTTCATTCATTGCACCTTCTGCTGTTTGTGCAATTGAAATACCGTCATTCGCATTACGAACCGCCACATCCAAACCACTCATTTGAGATTTCAAACGATTTGATATTTGCAAACCAGCCGCATCATCTTTCGCACTATTAATTCTTTTACCTGACGAAAGGCGTTCCATTGATTGGTTTAGGTGTTCTGTTGCTTGATTTAAATATCGCTGTGCCGTCATTGCAGACACATTGGTGTTTACCGTTACAGACATAACAATCTCTTAATTTATTTTCATCTTAATAGTTATAACGGCACAAAAACCTAAAGCTTAAATAATAAAAAGTACAGCTATTGATGAAATAGATTCAATCATGAATGAACGAAAAATGGGATATGAGAAAAAAGATGTATTTTGAAGGGTAGCCCCAATTAAGGGGCATAAAGCTAGGTTGGTTTTTTATGAGGAGATCTGTGAGAAGAACACAAAAAACCAGTTACCTATAGCTTGCACAACAATCAAGTGAACAAGAGGTTGATGAGAGATGAGAGCACCTCTTGTTCATTCATATGACTGTTGTTAGTTACTCAATTACTGCAGTAAAGTTAGTGCAGCGTTTGGTAACTGTTTCGCTTGAGCAAGAATAGAAGTACTAGACTGCTGAAGGATTTGTGCTTTTGTCATGTTTGTTGTTTCTTTAGCAAAATCAGTATCTTTGATTCGGCTGTTAGAAGCAGACACATTCTCTTGAATGTTTGACAAGTTGTTGATGCTGTGACCTAGACGGTTTTGTTTAGCACCTAAATCAGCACGCTCACGGTCGATGTAAGCAAGAGCTGAATCGATAACACCGATAGACACTTGTGCATCACCTACAGACGTTACGTCTAGTTTATCAACCGTTGCTTTAGAACCAAGACCACTTTCTAGGCCAAGTTCAGTTGCAAGATTACCAGTGATTGATAGCTCACCTTCGATTGATGGTTCAGCAACAAACAGTTGAAGTTTACCTTCATCACCAACAGATGCAGAGATCTTGTCTGATTGACCGTTGATGTATGTTGCTAACTCTTCGATGTCGTCACCAGCTTTAGCACTGATATCGATAGAAACTGCTTCACCTTTCTTAGTAGTGAATTCTAGTTTCATGTCATTCTTACCAGGTTCTACGTTCCAAGATGCACTCTTGCCGTTTTCAGAAACGAAACGTTGGCCACCCATGCTGTCATCATCAGCACGAACTGACGGTAACTTGATTAGGATTGCTTCACCAGCGTTAGCACCGATTTGGAATGCTGACTCACCGAATTGACCGTTAAGAAGACGACGACCACCGAATGATGTTGTCTCTGCGATACGGTTTAGTTCATCAGATAGTGCGTGAACTTCTTCTTGGATAGAAGCACGATCTTGGTCTGAGTTAGAACCGTTTGCCGCTTGTAGTGATAAATCACGCATACGTTGAAGGATGTTAGTCGATTCGTTCATCGCACCTTCAGCAGTTTGAGCGATAGAGATACCATCGTTCGCGTTACGCATAGCAACATCAAGACCACGAGTCTGTGCTGTTAAGCGGTTAGAAATTTGTAGACCAGCAGCGTCATCTTTTGCGCTGTTGATTTTAGTACCTGACGATAAACGCTCCATTGAGTTGTTTAGGTCATTTGTTGCGTTGTTTAGGTAACGCTGCGCAGTCATCGCAGATACGTTAGTATTTACATTTACAGCCATCGTTGCTCTCCTTTGGCTTCGCTTTCACGAAAACTCATTTCTGCTCTATTCAGAAATATTTAAATTTATATCAGCCACAATCAGCCAATAGTTATTCTGTGCCATGTAATTTACATATCAATTCCCATGCCAAGATGAGAAAAATATGCACATTAATGACCGACATACAAAAGCAAAGCCTTCAACTCTACTCTGCAACTGCTATGCCACTATTTACCATTGGCAAACTGTGAGCTTCTCAGTCATAGTTATTAATTAGCATAAGGTGTGCCAGTTTTTTAAATAAATGCTTCAATATAAGCAAAAATAAATAAAAAGCACTAAATAACAACAACTTACAAAATGGTCGCATTCTTTATTTTTCCACTTTTGATAGAAAAAATAAGAATGAAAAATATTTTTGCCGCTTAATGAACAATAGGGTTTGCCGCTTTTTTTCACCTTTGCCTCAATGAATAAACGACTATTTATCTGCTACTAAAAAGCGGCAAAAAAACAAACAGAGCGGCAAGGCATTTCCCATGCAATATATTGATAATTCAATTGGTTATAGAAATAAAAAAGCCTAACATCACTGCTAGGCTCTCTATTTTATTTAATGGTGGTATTTACACGTAATTAAATAAAGTAATGTCTTTTACTTTACCAAACGCTTGTTGAGATGCTTGGAGTGCTCGTGTATTTTCATTAAATTCGATTACGGCTTGTGCGTAATCTAAATCTTCAATTGAACTTAATGACTTCGACAAGGTTAAATCAAAATCTTGATGCTGTTGTTCTTGTTGATCTAACGTATTTTGTCTTGTACCCACTTCAGCTCGTGCTTGGCTTAAATGAATAAATGCAGCATGAAATTCATCGGTTACTTGCTGAAGTTCTGCTGTTGTTGATGCATCAGCTACATCATTTAACGCTAATTCAGACGCTTTCTTAAATGAATCAAAGATACTAATGGTTTTCTTTGGCTCAAGAGTGATCACATCACCTGACTTTAATTGGCCACGGATCTGGATATCAACACCTTCATATTTAATCCCTTCTGATGGATCAAATTGAGCATTTTTAACCACACTACCATCTTTTGATAATTGGTAATTATATTGACCGTTTGCCGAAGCACTAAAACTCACTTCATACGTTGCAGGGTCGGTATAATTTGTATTTGTTGCTTGTGATAACAACAATTCAGACCCTTCTTGCAAAGCATACTGAGGATCATAATCACCAAATGGATTTTTAATTTCAGTGAACAGTTTGCTACCAGCGTCATTTACCGCAACTTCAATTGAACCGGATACCTTTAACTTACGTTGATATTCATCACCAGCATAAGCAACAGTGCCGTCATTGGCTTTAAAAAACGGCTGTGTTTTCGGTTTCGTACCAGAAAATAAGTAGTTTCCTGATTCATCTAACATGTTAGTCAGATTCAAGAAGTTACTTGCGATACCTTTTAAGTCTTGTGCATGAGCATAGCGATCTTCTGGTGCTAATGAACCATTGATCATTTCCATTACGCTGCGTTTTGCATCATCCGCAAACTGCTCGGCATTCGCAATCGCAACTTCATGGCGCTCTAAACGGTTACGTGCCAATGTAATCGTATCTGTATATTGGCGTAACTCTTCTTTCTTTTGAGTTAGGTTTTGAGCATATAACGCTGCAACGGGATCATCACCTGCAGTTAATAGCTTTTTACCTGATGCTAATTGTGCACTGTTGTGATGCACTTTCGCTTCTTGGCGCGAAATATCATTTTGCACCGCTTGGTAATTATGAAAGCTTGAAATACGATTTAACATACTCTACAGCTCCTTAATTACGATAATTGTAAAATTGAGTTGAACGTTTCATCTGCCGCTTTCATGATACGTGAAGATGCCATGTACGCTTGTTGGAACTTCATCATGTTGGCAGCTTCTTCATCTAAGTTCACGCCAGAAACTGAAGCAACACGACTTTGAGCAGCTTCATTCTCTACACGAGATACTTCAGATAAACGAGACGCTGTTGCTTTTTTCAGGCCAATTTCAGTATTTACGTTTTCGTATAGGTCAATCACCGTTGAACGGCCTTCGTCCATCACTTTACGTGTCTGTAAGCCTTGCATTAGCAATAAGTTACCGTTATCACCTTCAGATGGTACTAAGTTAGCTGCAAATTTATCATTTGCTGCTGCACCACCGGTTAATTCAAACGTAGTACCACCAACAGTTACTGGGCCTTTTGGTGGATAAGTTTGAGGTTCAAGTAACATTTTTCCTTTCATATCTAATACAGCAAACTGATTTGCAGCAGGAGAGATAACTACTTGGAATTCTTTTAGTGCACCAGATTGCAGAACTTTAAATTTTGCATTACCTGTTGCGAATGTTGCTGAGCTTGCATAGCTTTGTGCGGCAATTTTCTCTGCTTCATTCATCTCTAGCTTAATTTCACCAGCCGCAATACGAGTTGGGCGAAGTAATACACGCTCACCGGCACTTAGTGGTTCACGAATTTCAACTCGCATACCGTCTAAGAAAAAGGTCGATGGGTTACCGGTTGGGTCTAAGCGTTGTACTTCACCTGTTGGTCGGGTCACTGTATATTGGCTACCATCGTATTTTAGTGCGTAATCGCCTGCTTTTAGTAAGCTGATATCATCAATAAATACGCCTACTTCAGCAGAAGAACCACCTTGTACAATGGCACGGCTACGTGCTGCTTGTTCTGAATTCACATCAGAGAAAATATTTGCACCAATCTGGCCACGCAAATCAATAGCTTGGCTTTGTAAACGGTTAACTTCACTGCTGAAGCCTACTGCTACACGGCCTAGTTCATCCATGATTGTTGGAATAGTGCTATCACGCAATTCAAACAGTGCCGATAATTTACCGCCAATGCTATCATGCTGAATCGCCTTCATACCTTTACCTTCAACCATTGCTAGTCGACGCTGTAATGGGTCTGGAGAACCTGCAATCATTTTCAATTCACTTGCATTTGTGCCAGACACAAGCATGTGTCCACCACCAATTAATACATTGAATGAATTCTCGTTATCACGCTTAGTGATCGTTACTTTTGTGTATTGAGATAGCTCTTTAATTAACTTTTCATGACGGTCCATTAGGTCATTGTGCGGACCAGGGGTCTTAACCATCATTTTATTAATGTCTTTTAACTCTAGAGCAATGGCGTTCATACGCTCTACAGTTAGATCCATCTTCTTATTTACATCTGCATTTTGCTGACGCACATTTTCGTAAAAATCGTTCAAGCTTTGTGAAACAAGACGTGATTTTTCAAGTACTACCTTACGCGCACCGATTTCGTTAGGGCTGTCGGCAAGAGTTTTTACTGCATCAAACCAATCATTGATGTTTTCAGGAATACGTTTAGCACCAATTGATGACATCATATTCGTTAATACATCAAGATTCGCTTCTGTATCCATAGAATAGTTTAAGTTGGTTGTCGAAAGGTTCAGTTCATTTGTAGCGAACTGATCAAACGAACGTCGCACAGCGGCTACATGCACGCCTGCGCCGAAGTTTGCACCTGACACCCAATGAGGCATATTAGTATCTTGAACAACCGATTGACGACTAAAGCCTTCAGTATTAACGTTGTTAATATTGTGACTGGTCGTATTCAGTTGACGCTGCGCCGTAAGCACACCCTGTGTACCTAGATTTAGCAGATCAAGTCCCATGTTGCCTCCAAAAAAAACTCTATAAAAAGATGCGATAATATTTCCTAACGAATCTAATATAGCAATCAGTGTGCCAACTTTTATTTACTTAACTTTCAATAACTTAAGTGGACCTATTGATATTCACTTTAATAAGAAGCCTCATTGGATACTTTTTTTTTGCCTCTCATTTGCCTCTTTTCATTTTAAGCGGCAAGCAAAAACAAAAAATCCTGCCGCTTTTTCAAGAGGCAGGATTTAATGTTAGTGTCTGTATTTAATGCATTCGCACTATTTTAGTAAGCTTTCCACTTTTCTCATTACACTCATTACTTTATTTGAGTAATTTGGATCCGTGGCATAACCAGCACTATGAATGCCTTTAATGAAGCTTTCTGAACTATCCGTTTGTTGCAGTGCTCGTTCGTAACGTGGATTTTGGTTTAAGAAGCGAACAAAATCACTGAAACTCTCTTCATAGTTATCGTATGAACGGAAGGCTGCATTTTCTGTCACTGCAATATTATCGTGATATTCAAGTGTGTTCTTAGAGATCTTATCTCCTTGCCAACTTCTATCTGCTTTAATATTAAACAAGTTATGACTTGAATCTACAGAGTTCTTAATGACCTTTTTACCCCAACCCGTTTCAAGAGCGGCTTGTGCAATAAGAAGATTCGAATCAACACCTAATGCTTTTGCCGCTTTTTCTGCGTAAGGCTTCATGGTGTTAACAAAGTCTTGAGGTGTTTCAAATTTATCAGCAGGTTGAACTTTTCTCGCTGCTAACATTTTATCAATTTGTGCAATTTCAGGCGCTTCTGTTTGAGACTCTTGTTTCGCTTGAGAAGCATGAGGATATGAGTAATCAGCAGGCAAGCGTAATGTTTCATCTGTTGCCGCTTTACGCATTGCCATTCTTGCATCTTGCTCTAAATTATTGCCGCTTTGTACTGGCGCTGCTTGGTTCATTGAAGCGCCTAATTGAGCAACAATCATATCAGCTAAACCTAATGACCCTTTTTTCGATAATTCAGTGGCCATTTGATCATCACGCATTTGTTCAAAGAACTGCTGATTATCACTGCTCATCATATCGGATTTAAAAGAGTCATTTGCATTACGCATTGATTTAAAAAGCATTTGTGTGAAGATTGATTCAAACTGCTCTGCTGCTGCACGCAATGCTTTATCTTGACTATCTTGATCGCCACTAACGGCACTTTTACGTAATTTATCAAGACCGCCTACGTCGTGGATAAATCCCACATCTGTCATATTTACTGAATTATTCATCTTCACACTTTGCATTAACTAACACTAATATAACTACAGCAAATTTAATGCCAAAAAAAACGCACCTACAAGAGGTGCGTTTATTGTCTTTGTAAAGCGAGCAACGATTAGATAATGATCAATTGACCTTCAATTGCACCCGCTTGTTTTAATGCTTGTAAAATAGCCATTAAATCTGATGGTGCAGCACCTACTTCATTCACAGCTCTTACTAAATCATCTAATGTTAAGCCCGGTTCAAATTTAAACATTTTACCTTGCTCTTCAGTTACTTCGATATCAGAGTCCGGAGTTACTACAGTTTGCCCATCACTAAATGGTCCCGGTTGACTAACTTGCAGATTCTCTTTAATTGCAACCGTCATACCACCGTGGGTTACCGCAGCCGGTTTTAACTTAACGTGCTTACCAACAACGATAGTACCAGTACGAGAGTTAACAATGATTTTTGC
The DNA here is from genome assembly GCA_038993745.2 of Aliivibrio fischeri. Taxonomy (NCBI): domain Bacteria; kingdom Pseudomonadati; phylum Pseudomonadota; class Gammaproteobacteria; order Vibrionales; family Vibrionaceae; genus Aliivibrio; species Aliivibrio fischeri. The sequence goes on from CP160629.1 coordinate 2,156,550, forward strand.
TGAACCATCTGCTGGGTCAAAATCTACATTTTCTACCGCAGATAAGAAAGCAACACGTTGACTAATATCACGAGGGGCACGAACTCGTACCGACGTTGCATCCACAGCAGAAGCCATGTTTGGACCTAAGAAGTTATTTACCGCATCTGCCATACGCTGCGCAGTAGTAAAGTCTGATTCTAAAAGGTTAAAGGTGATAAAGTCACCACGACCAAATGGAGATGGAACTTCACGTTCAACCATCGCACCACCTGAGATACGACCGACTGTTGGGTTATTACCTACAATTTTAGAACCATCAGCACCGGTTGCACTAAAACCACTTACGATTAAGTTACCTTGTGCAATCGCATACGTTTTACCATCCAAACCTTTTAAGAACGTTTGTAATAACGTACCACCACGTAAACTTTTAGCTGAGCCTACTGATGAAACCGTTACATCAACCACTTGGCCTTGTTTAGAAAATGGTGGCAATGTTGCTGTTACCATTACTGCCGCTACGTTTTTTGTCTTTGGTTTTGTACCCGGTGGTAATTGAATACCAAAGTTTTGCAGCATGGCATTGAAACTTTGATCAGTAAATGGTGTTGACTCACCAGTACCTGGTAAACCAGAAACTAGACCATAGCCAATTAGTTGGTTACTACGAACCCCAGCGACTTCTGCTACGTCTTTAATACGTGCAGCGTGTGCTGTAGATATACTTAGGCATAACCAAGTAAAAAGTACAGTAACTAGATTTTTATTCACGTCAAAACTCCAACGATTCGTCATTATTATAGTGCTACATTAAAGAATCGTGCCAAGAATCCAGGTTCTTGCATATCTTGTTGATCACCCGTACCTGAATATTGAATACGAGCATTTGAGATTCGTGTCGAATCAATGGTGTTATCAAAATTAATATCATCTGGGCGAATGGTACCGCTTAATCGAATGTACTCATCACCCGTATTGAGCGTTAACCATTTCTCACCACGGATCAATAAGTTGCCATTTGATAATACTTCGATGACTTCCACAGTAATTGAACCACTTAAGCTATTACTTTGATTAGCCGATGTGTTACCTGTGAAGTTATTGTCATTTGATAACTCATAAGAAAAGTTATATTGGCCACCCATTTGCAGCTCTTGTCCACCTACTTGCAATGGATCCATGCTTGAATCATTTGATTTCGATAATTCAGCATCTGCACTTTTTGCCGCTTTTGTATTTTCAGCAAGCATAACGGTTACGATATCACCCAATCCACGAGGCTTAGTGTCATCGTACATATCTTGTGCATGATCTACATTAAAGAGAGAACCTGTAGCAGCTGCATAATGTTCTGGTTTTTCTTTAGGATGAATCGGTGCCCACGCAGGATCCCCTGCAATAGGATCATTACGACCACGTAGTGTATCGATAATACCTGAGTCTTCTTCTTTGGCTTTATCACCTTCAACTGCATCAACATTTGTTGTAGCAGAAGTCACCTCGCTTTCTTGTGCGCTCGGATTTTTAATTAGCAGCGTTTCACAACCAGTTAATGTTGTTAATAGCAGTAAACAAAGAAGACGTTTCATCCTAATCACCAATTACAGTTGTTGGTTAACAAAGCTTGCCATCTTATCAACAGCAGAAATAACTTTAGAGTTCATTTCGTAAACACGTTGCGCTTCGATCATATTTACCAATTCTTCAGTTACGTTTACGTTTGATGCTTCAAGCATTGATTGACGAACCGCACCAAAACCATCTAAACCTGGAGTACCTTCTTGTGGGTCACCACTTGCACCTGTAGGCAAGTATAAGTTTTGACCTACAGGCTCTAAACCGCCTGGGTTAATGAAATCAACAGTGTTAATTTGACCAATAACTTGGTTATCTTGCTGACCACGTAGACGAACAGATACTTCACCGTCCGTACCAACAGTTACGTTAATCGCATCTTCAGGAACAACAATTTCAGGCTCTAAACGGTAGCCAGCACCAGTGGTTACAATCGCGCCTTCATCATTAAGAGTAAATTGACCATTACGTGTATAACCAATGTTGCCATCTGGCATAGTTACTTGGAAAAAGCCTTTACCTTCAATCATCATGTCCATACCATTTGATGTGGTTTGAGCATTACCGTTAGTAAATACTTTTTGAGTTGCTACCACTTTAGAACCAGAACCTAGCATTAAACCAGTTGGTAATTCAGTATTCTGAGTTGATTGTGCACCGGCTTGGTTTACGTTTTGGTAAAACAGATCTTCAAATACGGCACGGCTCTTTTTAAAGCCAACCGTTGAGGCGTTAGCCAAGTTGTTTGAGATAGTCGCAATGTTTGTTTGTTGTGCGTCTAAACCTGTTTTACTTACCCATAATGCTGGATTCATTGTGTATTCCTCTAAATTCTTTAATGTATTAAGTTAATCAAGTTAATTATTCAATTAACCCATACGTAATAATGAGTCTGAAGCTTTATCCATCTCTTCAGCTGTACTCATCATCTTGACTTGCATTTCAAACTGACGCTGCAAATCAATTAAATTTGTCATTTCACCAACGGCGTTAACGTTACTTCCTTCTAGTGCGCCACTTAATAATGTGATGTTTGCATCAGCATCAAATGTTGCGCCAGGGTTCTTTGAACGAAATAAGCCATTGGTATCTTTAAATAAGTCACGATTATCGGTTTTTACTAATTTGATACGATCAACTTCAGCCATCGCTTCAGCTGGTGCGCCTTGCTCAAGAACAGAGATAGTGCCGTCTTTAGCAATTTGAATTTTTGCAATTGGTAACGGTAGTGTAATCGGTGCATCATTTTCACCTAATACAACATGACCACTACCATTCATTAGTAAACCCGTTTCATCGATTTTTAGATTACCAGCACGAGTTAAACCTTCACGACCCGTGTTGTCCATTACTGAAATCCAACCATCGCCTTCAACAGTTAAATCAAGATCACGACCTGTAGTGATCACTGAACCCTGAGAAAAACTGCTTCCTGGACGCTCAGTCATATTAAATACACGAGTAGGTAAACCTTCACCGTACGCTTGCATTGAACGAGCTTGCTCTAAATCAGCACGGAAACCCGTTGTACTTACATTTGCAAGGTTGTTTGAACGCAATTGCATAGCTTGCATGTTTTGCTTTGCGCCACTCATGGCTAAAAATAATGCGCGATCCATAATGAACTCCAATAATCTATCTGAAGTTATAATAGCAATCAGTATGCCAACTTTTATTTACTATACATATCAATAATTTAACTTAAGCTAGACGCTATTTTATTGCAGTGGGATATTTAAAGAGGAAAAAGAGAGGAAGCAAGAGGCAAAAATTCTGGGTAAAAAATTGCCGTCATATGAGACGGCAATTTTAAGGTATTGGATAATGAAATTATTATCGAATTTGTAGGATATTTTGTTGCAACTGGTTATGTACATCCAATGAACGTGAGTTTGCTTGGAAGTTACGTTGTGCAGAGATCAAATCAACCAGTTCTTGCGTCATATCGATATTTGATTGCTCCAAAGTACCACTTTGAATATCACCAAATGAGCCTTGGTTTGCTTCACCCCAAATAGCCGCACCAGATGCTTGTGTTGTAGACCACTGAGTACCACCATTTTGTGCAAGGCCTTGTTGGTTAGTAACACGAACCATAGCTACACGACCAAGCGTTACATCTTTACCGTTTGAGTATGAACCTACAATGTTACCACTCTTATCAATATCAACTTTTGATAGGTAACCTGTTGTTGCGCCATCTTCACTAAAGCGACGCATTTCAAACGGTGCTGAGAATTGTGTTGGGTTATCAAACTTCATTGTTAAGATCTGTGAAGGATCCGCACCATTTAAGTTCAAACCATTCTCACCTAATGTTGTAGTCGCAACAGGTTGACCCGCATTAATGCTTTGAGTTGTACCATCATTATTAAAGATAATAGAGTGACCAATTTGACCCGCAGCGTTTGTTGAGTCACCACCATTGATGTTTACTGGTTTTTCACCATCAACATCAGTAGAAGAGTAGAACACGTTCCAACGGTTTGGTTGTGTTGCATCTTTAACATAGTACGTCGTCATTTTGTATGGCTGACCTAGAGAGTCATACGTCGTAACCGAAGTTGACTTGTTGTAAGTGTCAGGATCATTCATATCAAAAAGAGCAGGATCTTTTGGTACTTCAGTTGCTGGTAAGTTCATACCAATTTCAACATTTTCAGTTGGTTTTGGCTTACCAAATTGATCTGGGATCTTAAGTGCTTTTGGCTCATAAGATGATACGTTGCCAGATTCAGGGTCAACTTCGTAACCTAATAGAAATTCATCGTTTGATGTCGTTACGTAGTTTTCATTATCTAGGTGGAATGCACCATTACGGCTTAATTCATTTGTCGCTGGTTGTAGGCGATCTTTTGCCACAGCGAAGAAACCTTGACCCGAAATACGTAAGTCCATTGGGTTATTTGTATAAATGCTTGAACCTTCGTGGAACTGTTGTGCCACTTTAGTTGTTTGTGCACCACCACCAGTTGTGGTTTTTGCATTTGAGAATAGCGATGATGAATAAACATCACCAAACTCTGCACGAGACTCTTTAAAGCCATATGTATTCGCATTGGCTAAGTTATTCGATGTTGTATTTAAGTCTTTTTGAGCAGCGGCTAGACCACTTAATGCTACGTATGACATTTGATATCTCCTATCTAGCTACGCATATGTTTTCCAATTCCATTAACGATCAAAGTTAAGGAAGAGTGTTAATGGAATTGGCATAGCTTTATGAATAATTAAATGATGAAAATGGGAGTATTCAGGCAGCGATAAGTTGCTGCACTGAATATTCGCCCTTTTATGCCTTACCTACTTCTAGCACTTCTGCCAGTTTAATAGGTGAAGCAAAACCAGCAAGATTTAGCAGAACATTGCCATCACCTTTGCCTAGAAGAACACTGTTTACGTTTGCGTATGTAGATACACCAAACTCTTTGTTTTCTCCATCAAGCACGCCAGCAGCTTTAATATTGTAGCGACCAGCAGGCATTGCATTGCCTTTATCATCTTTGCCGTCCCACTCTACTCGAGTGTCGCCAGCAGGTTTAGCGCCCACATCTAAAGTACGAATTAATTGACCTTGTTCGTTTTCAACACGAACCATTAGGTTATTAATTGCTTGAGGCAATTTAACCATTGCCGCCATACCTTTATCTGCTTCTTTTAAGCCTTTAGCGCCAGGTACTAGAACATCACGACCAACAAGCGAAGATGCTTGTAATGCTTGGTTAGATGTCATTGATGAATTCAAGCTATCAAACTGTGTATTCATCTTGCCAATACCGTCGACAGTTGCAAATGAAGCCATTTGCGCAATCATCTGGTCGTTTTCAACCGGTTTAAATGGGTCTTGTTGAGACAACTGCTTGGTTAGCAATGAAAGGAAGTCTTCTTGCTTCAGTTCATTTTTGCCACCCGTTGTTTTTTCAGTTTTGTTCGCCTCTTGAAGACTCTTTAACTGGTCGATGTAGGACAAGCCGTTTTGACCAACGTTATTGATTCCAGTCATAGCTACCTCCTATCCTTATTGACCCATTCGCAGAGTACTCTGCAACATTTGTTTACTCGCATCTGCAACTTGAACATTCGTTTGATATGAACGAGAAGCAGAAATCATGTTTGCCATTTCTTCCATCACATTAACGTTTGGCTTAAAGATATAGCCATCGTCATTTGCCATAGGATGGTCTGGGTTATATTCTGCACGTAGAGGCTTTTGGCTTTCAACAATACCAAGAACTTTTACAGGAACTGTATGATCTTGTTTGTATTTTGCTTTGCTCAATTCCGCACCAAAAACAGCCTGGCGAGCTTTATAAGTTTCAGCAGCTGAGCTACTTACACTGTCTGCGTTTGCCATGTTACTTGAAGTGGTGTTAAGACGAACTGACTCTGCACTCATTGCAGAACCTGTAACGTTAAAAACATTAAATAAGCTCATCTCTATTCCCCTTTAATTGCTTTGGTTAGGTTTTTGAACTTGCTACCTAAAAAGTCTAATGATGCTTGATGACGAAGTTGGTTTTGCATAAACAAGTTACGCTCCAAATCCACATCTACCGTATTGCCATCACCTGTATCAGGTTGAGTTGGAAGACGGTATTGAATTTCCCCAGCCATTCGTGTTGAGGCATTAATGTGCCGACCATCAGTACGGCTTAAACCCATACTTGCTTTCGATGTTGCCGACTGTAATGCTTTTTGAAAATCCATTCCTTTTGCTTTATAGCCAGGAGTATTCGCTTGAGCGATGTTTGTCGCTAACATTTCAGCACGTTCAGCGCGTACGCCGACTGTGTACTGATGAATACCTAATGCGTTATCAAAAGAAATTGCCATTTCAAACCCTCCACAAGAACTGACTAGCAGTATATATAATTTCTATATTGCAACCTGTATGCCAACTTTTTCAATTCACAGAGCAGATTGACGATACTACCGATATTTAATTAGCAATATCTGAGCCAACTATAGATTACAGGCACAAAAAAAGCGACCTAAGTCGCTTTTTGTTTAATAATTACTCAATCATAATTATTTTAATTTATAAATAATGCCCGGATTACAACGTACCATCTCAAATTTATCAGTTAATCCAGTTAATGATTCCGAAGCACCTAACAATAAATAGCCACCAGGGTTAAGACTTGCCGCCATTTGATTTAACACTTGAGATTTCATTTCAGGTGAGAAATAAATCAATACGTTACGACAAAAAATAATGTCAAATTTACCCAATAAGCTGTAGCTGTCCATAAGGTTCTGTGGACGGAAATTCACCATACGTTTAATTTTGTCGTTGATTTTCATCTTCCCTTCACCTGCATCTTCAAAGAAAGCACGGCGACGTTCAGGAGATAAACCACGACTTAATGCTAAGTTGTCATAAACACCTGCTTTACAGGTTTCAAGCATTGATGGTGAAATATCTGTTGCTGTAATGCTGATATTAGGAAGAAAACCAGGTTTACGTGCTTGGATTTCAGAAATGATCATGCCCATTGAATAAGGTTCTTGACCTGATGAGCTTGCCGCCGACCAAATTTTTAATGGGCGACGGTTTGCCGCTAACTCTGGCAACAATTTGTCTGCTAGTACAGTAAACGGATAACCATCTCTAAACCACAATGTTTCATTGGTTGTCATTGCATCAACAGCGGCAACACGCAGCTCTCGATTACGCCCTGAAATCACTTGTTGTAATAGATCGGATAATGAAGCTAATGAAAACTTAGCAACTAAAGGACTCAGTCGGCTTCTAACTAAATATTGCTTACTGTCCCCTAGGACAATACCACATTGAGATTCTAGAAAGCGGCTGAAGTCACGATACTCTTGTTCGTTGATAGTTATAGTTGTCATTAACGGTTTAACTTCCAAATAAAAAATGAATTGCCGTTTTATATTACTACGACAATAGGATTTAGCTTATTACTTTATGCTGTTTATTTTTCAACAGCCTTCTTCACGGCCGCACCTAACTCATCAGGATTAAATTTAGCGATGAATTGGTTTGCACCAACACGCTCTACCATTGCTTGGTTGAATACGCCACTTAGTGAAGTATGCAATATAACGTGCAGATCTTTTAGTGCTGGCTCACGACGAATTTCAGCGGTTAATGTATAACCGTCCATTTCAGGCATTTCAACATCAGAAATAACTAGGCCGATTTGCTCGTATACGCTACCAGTGTTTGCCATTTCAACTAGCTTATTCAGTGCTTCTTTACCATCTTTTACCATGATAGTTTCAAAGCCAATAGATTCAACAGCACGTTGTACCTGTTTACGAGCAACACTAGAGTCATCAGCAATAAGTACTTTACGAACAACTTCTTGGCTCATAGATGTCATCTCTTCAACCAGTTCTTCGTTCATTGTTTCGTCGATAGGTGCAATCTCAGCTAAGATTTTTTCAACATCTAAAATCTCAACTAATTCTTCATCAATATTTGTTACTGCTGTTAGGTAGTTTGCACGACCAGTACCTTGTGGCGGTGGCAAAATTGCCTCCCAGTGCATATTAACAATACGCTCTACCGATTTTACTAAGAAACCTTGAATTGTACGGTTAAATTCCGAAATAATAATAAAACATTTATCAATTTCAGTGGTTGGACGACCGCCAGTAGCAAGACTTAAATCAATAACAGAGATAGTTTGGCCACGAATATGCGCGATACCTTTTACTAAAGGATTTAAATTTGGCATTGAAGTCAACTTCGGACACTGTAATACTTCTTTTACTTTAAAAACGTTAATACCATAACGTTGACGTCCCATAAGACGAAAAGTAAGCAGTTCTAAACGGTTCTGCCCTACAAGTTGTGTGCGCTGATTCACCGAATCCAGTATACCTGTCATTATATGACTCCATCTTGTGCCACTATGTAATTAAACCGCGAGCCTAACATAACCCTATGAAGAACACGATATACAACATGGCATTTTATATTGAAAATATGATGATAATAAAAAATGTGATTACAGAACCACTTTTTATCGACTTATAAGCGTTATCGGCCTATTTATAAGTTTCTTTAGCTCGAATGTGCATGCTGCCACAGATGAACAGTTAGATGCAATCAAACACGCTGCAGAAAGTTTTCTACAATCCCAAATTGAAGTACCTCAAAATGGTACTTTACATATTGAGGCTGCTCGTATCGATAGCAGAATACAAGCAACAGACTGCCCTGCACCATTAATTGCCTCTTTACCTGGTCGTCTTAATTCAAGCGGCAATACATCGGTTCTTGTTGAATGTCAGCCTGATGATTGGAAGGTGTATGTTCCGGTAAAAACGGAGTTAATGATGCCTTTAGTCACCGCAATATCTTCTTTATCAAGAGGACACACCATTTCAAGCAATGATTTAACATTAACTATGGTTAACAGCCGAACTTACCAACGGGCGGTTACATTAATGTTGATGATCTCGTAGGTGCTCGTATTAAACGTAGTGTTAGAGCTGGTGAAACTGTAGAAAAAAACGACATCTGCATGGTATGTCGCAACGACAGTGTTATAATTAAAGCAATAAAAGGTGAATTAAGTATTATCACAAAAGGAACTGCACTTGGTGACGGAGCTCTTGGTGATAAAGTTAACGTTAAAAATGATAAATCTAATCGAATAGTAAATGGTATTGTCACCTCAGTCGGTGAAATTAGCATCCGTTTTTAAGATATTAATTAATATCGAATAAAATTTTTATTTTTTACTAAACTATCTTACTCGATTGCCGATAAATTGATCATGGCATCATTTATGCTTAGTTTTACTACAGTTTAAAATAATGAAAAAAGCGTCAAAAATTTTCATTATTTACTAAAGTTATTTTTTTGACAGCCGATAGATAGATTAGAAGAATGTATTAACCGGCTAAAAAGGCTTGAATATATGACAAGTATTGACCAATTACGTGCTAGCCAGGCAATGGCGTCTTTACGCAATCAGGCTCGTGTAGATTCTGGTGATAAAGCTCCAGAAACTCAAGCACCTGCGTTGTCTGCAAAATCAGATGCGGTTTCTTTAAGCAATCAAGGTAAAGAAATTGGCCAAATGCACCAACAATTAGCAACAGAACCTTCTTTTAATGAAGATAAAGTTGCTGCAATCAAAGCTGCTATTGCAAATGGATCATACACTGTTGATCCTGAACGTTTAGCAGACAATATGATTAAATTTGAAGACGAATTAGCCGGCCTATAACCTAGGCTGGTTAAAACTCTCACTGTTTTATTTACATTAGGAACATATGGCTCAGACACTTACTGAACTGCTTGATCTACAACGCAGCGTTGCGCTCTCTCTTTCTACGGTATTAAGTCGAGAGAAAGTCGCTATCGCAAGTAGAAAGCCGACGGAAATGGAAAGTATTGCCCATGATAAACTAGGCTTACTTAATCAATTGCGTCAGTATGATCAGCTATTAGGAAGTCATGCAGAACGTCAACTGCTGTCTGAAGATAATGTACTTAATGAAAAAGTATCGGAAATTAAATCGATTATTCATGATTGTAAGCAAGAAAACGAAGTCAATGGTGAAGCACTGCAACGTGCTCAACTTAGCTTCAACAAGCTAAACAATCTAATGCAGCAAAGCCGTGGCAAAAATGGCATGACGTATACAGCTGAAGGCCAAACACGTAATGTGACAACATTAGGCACTAACGTAAAAGCTTAAGTAGCCTTCTCACGATCATCGATTTCTTATCCAACCGTGTTGCATTCCTAACACGGTTTTTTTCTATCTTTTATTCACACCTAACTCCAGATCTTATTTATCTTAACTCATCCCTAAAACCTAACCCCAGCTCTTACTTCCCTAACCCATCCCTAAAACCTAGTCCCTTACTCTTACTTCCCTTACTCGTCCCTAAAACCTAGTCCCTGCTCTTACTTCCCTTACTCGTCCCTAAAACCTAGTCCCTGCTCTTACTTCCCTTACTCGTCCCTAACATCTAGTCCCTAACATCTAGTCCCTAACATCTAGTCCCTACTCTTACATCTCTTACTCATCCCTAAACCTAGCTCTCGCTCTTACTTCTCTTACTCGTCCCTAAAATCTAGCCCCTGCTCTTAATCTCCCTATCTTACAAAAACAAAAAAGCCCTCAGTACCAAAGTACTAAGGGCAATAGCATTATGTCGAATGAGAGCTTCTAACTAATCCTATCTAAAAGCATCAATTAGAATAACGTTGTTTTTCTTTGTGTCGATGGTACATCGTAAACCTGACCTTGGCTCTTCATACGATCCATCTTTTTCAAGTTAAGCTTTAATTCAGTAACGTAGCTATCTCCAACAGGATAAGTTCTAACCACTTCAGCGCCACGAATAATACCATCTACACCAGCACTAGTACTTTCTTCACCAAGCTGCTGATCATTCATCTCAACTTTACCGCTGATACGCATACCATAAACCTGCTCAGCAAGTTCACGATAAGCATCAACTTTAGATGCTCGCATTGCTCTAATGCGTTTTTCATCGATGTTCTTACCGGCTTGCTCACTAATGCTTGCATATCCAACTGCTGTAAGGTTATCGCTTTCACGCATAACACCGATTGGCTGACATCCAACTAATACTAATAGGGCTAATAAAAACCAATGTTTCATATTCGCTTCTCCTATGGACGAAGGATAATTGTGTTACGTTCTGCTTTTTGCACATCAGAACGAATGATCACACCATCTTCCATACGCATTGTATTTAGTGTGTCTAAATCACGGCCAATTCGATCCGCTGGTAGGAAACCTTGTGCCGATGCAACAACTACACGAGTTTGCATACCAATAACACGAGCATTAATTAATACACCACCATCTTGGCGAAGCATTGTACCTGTTAGTACGTAATCAACTTGCTGCTCTTGAACCAATTCTTTCCAATCACGGCTAAATGCAAAGTCACCCTGCTGAGTTACTCTGATATTACCCGTTGTTTTATAGTCAATAACTTTAAAGCCACGACGTTGAAGTTGGAAAATAAAGCTTTCTGTCACCGAGTTACCTAACCAGTTTGTTTGATCCATTTGTTGTAGATCTACAAAAGAAGTAATGGCAATTGGTGAACGAGCAGATAACGTCGTATTCGATGTTACTAACTGTTCAGTTAAGCTTTCAATAAAGTAGTCCATTGTATGGCGTGGGTATCAGCCAGCATAAATGGGCTACCGTTATATGGTTCTTTACCATTATAAATAGGTGAATATGCACATGCACTCATCACCATAGACAGTAAAATTACAACCAATGCTCTCATTCTATTATCTCCAGATAATGTTTTAATATACTTACTAATTCTTCAATTTAAGCGTCAAACTTAAACTAGGAACAAAACTTGCTATAGTTAAGGAAACGCAATTTGTAAGTACTTTTATCAATCAACAAATATTAGTTAGCAAATTCCATACCCACTTGGCAGATAACAGTAATGAAAAAAATAATTTATTTAATTACCTCTATATTAACAATGAGTTACATTGCACCAGCACATGCTGAGTGGTTTGAGGTAACAGGTTCAGCAAGTGTCTTAACCAGTAAAGATGCGGCAAGAGCTAATGCACTAGAAGATGCCGCTTATCAAGCAATGCTGTTTTCTGGGGCTGATATTAGCCGCCTAAAGGATCTTAAGATCTTTTTAGAGAATGATAATAAACGTTATCAATTTAGCGGTAGTGAAATTCGCAGCATCGAAGTGGTTAAAGAAAAGAAGAAAAACGACAAAATTTATATTACAGCTCGTATTGATATCTACCCTTCGGCAAACAGTTGCCATATAGGGCAATACAAGAAGACGTTTATGACGAGTGAAATCACGATTGACTCGCCACAACAAGCGGTAATGGGTAAGGTATATCATTTAGGTGAAGACTTAAGTACGATATTTTCACGTCAATTAGATAAAGAATCACAAAGCTTTGTATCAGTAGGCACTTCTCATATTCGTATTGATAAACGTCAACCAGAAGTCGCAAAAATGATAGCGGAAGATCATGGTGCTCAGTACATATTTTCAGGAAGCATTACTGATTTAAGTGCCACGATTGAACAGAATTTACTAAAGAAAGATACCATTAACCGTCAATTTGCTATCGAAGTTGCTGTATTAGACGGTAAAACGGGTCAAACAATTTACAACAACAACTACCGTGAAGTTGCGTTATGGAATTTCCCTAAAACCAGTGAAGTAGATACACAGAGCGCACGTTTTTGGACTTCAGCTTATGGCGAAATGGTGTTAAGAGTTAACCGTGACATCATGCTTGATCTTGAAAACCAATTTGCTTGTAAAATGACACTGCCACAGGTTGTAAATATCAATAATAACCGTATCACAATGGATCTTGGTCGTATTCACGGTGTTAAGAAAGGCGATAAATTAGATCTTTGGCATACAGGTTCTTTTATTGATCAAAATGGTTTGCCACGTAATAAAGTGACGAAGACAAGTATTACGTTAACCGTAGATCGAGTGTATGAACAAAATGCGGATCTTGTTATTGATCAACCACAGTTAATTAATAGCATTCAAATTGGCGATGTTATGCATAAAAACATCGCTGAATAAACCAATTTTCAACCTTTAAGTAATGAGAAACAGTGCCTAGCGTGTTGTTTCTCATTATTTTATGACTCTTACCAACGTTTTACCTCCTTAGTTATTGTATTCTTAGTCAATAATTCAAATTCAATTTTCAAATCAGAATGCAATGCTAGGTTATTTTCACTTTATTATCGGTTGTTTTTTCTTACTGATAAGCTTTAATTCGTCTGCAACTTCAGTCATGTCCTCAGAGTCTTGGCAAGAAGAATATCATTTAAACCGTATTGAAAATCCAAACAAAGCACTTTCAATGCTAAACAATGTATATTCATCACTACCACCAAGTGCTGAACGTATTTTTACTGCAACAAGAATACATGGATTTGTAACTCGCCGTGGTAACGTATACACCTCGCCACTAAAAAATAATACAACGAATATTTATTATCACATTGAATCATTAATCTTATTATCTATGGACTTAGAAGATAATGGAGATTATAAACAAGCTCTTCAGCAAATTAAGAAAGCTCAGTTAAAATCAAAAAATTTAAATGACTTAGATTTAAATAGCTTGTTATCTATTAAACAGTGTCGTTCAAACCTAGCTTTAGGAAATTATTATCTCGCAGAGTTTTACTGCCAATCAGCAATAAAGCATTTAGAAAAAACAAAAGATCATTATATCGATATTAAATGGGCGTATCGCTTATTAGCTTTAAGCTATCAAGGCGTAAGTGATTTTAAATCCGCATTAAAAGCCAATGAAAAAGCATTGTCTCTAAGTAAAACTTATGAATTAAACGATACTATTTATAATAATATTAGCTCGTTATTACTACAGATGGGACAATTAAAAGAAGCAGAGAAATATGCGAAAAAAGCACTAAAAATAAGAGAGAAGCGTAAAATTAGCCCAAAAATTGCCCAATCACATATTGTTCTCGCACAAATATATTTAAAATCATCGCAATACGTTCATGCGAAATCGTGTGCAAATTTCGCTATAGCACAACTTAATGACAATACAGCTAATGCGCAAACTCTTAGTCGAGCATACTTAACATTAGCAGCAGTTCTAAATAAACAAAGTTATTATGATGAAGCTATTGAATATCTACTACTCGCATTAAAACAATTAGACAACAATTCAAATTCCGACTTACTTATCAATACTTACCAGCTACTTAGCAGTGCTTATTTAAAACATGAAAACTCAAATAAAGCATTAGACTACATATCAATTGCTATTGATAAATCTCAACAATCCCAGAACCAACAAGCATTAGCAAATTCATATCTCATAAAATCAGATATAGAAGAATTTACTGGTGATATAAAAGCTGCTCTTATTACTCGTAAGCTATATGAAAATGTTATCAAAAAAGTTCATGCTCTAAATGATGGTAATAAATATATGACGTTAGAATTACGTAATATTTTGATTGAGAAAGAAAAAGAGAAACTGAATAATTTAAAAGAGAAACATCAACAAATAGTTGAAATTAATAAAGAAAAGCAACACAAACTTTTATTTCAAGTTACTGTTATTATTCTAATTTTAATCATATACCTAATATTACGTATTCGATGGTTTCCTATGCATAAGCCAAATTAATGATCTATATTTAAATGTAGCAACGGATATGCATACAAAAAGTCGTAAGGAAAAATCAATTATTTTATTGAGGTCTTAACGATGAAATACACATTATTAGCAATTCTTTTATCCATTTCTTCGTTTAATATATTTGCTTATGGTGGTGCCACAGAAGTGGGGCCAAAAGTATCCTGTGAGCTACCAGATGGAACAGTATCAGAAACTTATTTACTATTATGTAAAGGTAACGGTGGTACCGTTAAAGTGGATTAAATAAAGTATTAATCAATAGCAATGACTAAGTAATTACTGAAAAAGTAAAAACGCAAAGCATAACAAAACCGCTGAATAACAGCGGTTTTTATCCAAAATATAAGCAGGATTATGCGTTAGCTTCACGCTCTGCAATAAATGCTAATGCCATCTTGATGCGAGCAACAACACGCTCTTTACCAACTAATTGCATAACAGCATCTACTGATGGTGATTGACCACCGCCAGTTACTGCAACACGTAGAGGCATACCAATTTTGCCCATGCCGATCTCTAACTCAGCACACACTTCTTCAATCACATGGTGAAGATTTTCAGTAGTCCACTCTTCTAGCGCTTCCACTTTAGCTAAAGCAAGCTCTAATGGGCCTTTAGCAACACCACGTAAGTGTTTTTTAGCTGCACCAGCTTCAAACTCTTCGAAATCTTGGTAGAAATAACGAGATTGATCAGCTAATTCGATCAGCGTATTGCAACGTTCACCCACTAGCTTAATAACTTCAGTAATTGCAGGACCATTATCTAAAGAGATTTCTTTTTGATCTAAGTGCCATTGTAGGTATTTTGCAACATACTCAGGCTCTGATGATTTAATGTAGTGGTTGTTTAACCATAACAATTTATCAGTGTTGAATGCTGATGCTGATTTACTTACTGCGCTTAAACTAAATAGATTAATCATCTCTTCTTGAGAGAAAATCTCTTGATCACCATGAGACCAACCTAAGCGTACTAAGTAGTTATTCAGTGCGTTTGGTAGGTAACCTTCATCACGGTATTGCATTACAGATACCGCACCATGACGCTTAGACAGTTTTGCGCCATCATCGCCAAGGATCATTGCACAGTGTGCAAACATAGGTACAGGAGCACCTAATGCTTCATAAATATTGATTTGACGAGGCGTGTTATTGATATGGTCTTCACCACGAATAACTTGAGTAATACCCATATCCCAGTCATCAACCACTACGACGAAGTTGTATGTTGGAGCACCATCAGTACGACGAATGATTAAGTCATCTAATTGGCTGTTTGAGATTTCAATGCGGCCACGAATTTGGTCATCAAATACTACCGAACCTTCTTTTGGGTTACGGAAGCGAATTACACATGCATCACCTTCTTTTGCAGCCGCATTCGCAGCAACAATTTTAGGATGGTTTGCATCGTAACGAGCCATTTCTTTGTTTGCTTCTTGCTCTGCACGAATTTCATCTAGCAGTTCTTTTGATGCATAACATTTGTATGCTTTATCTTCAGCAAGCAGTTGGTCAACAACTTCATTGTAACGGTCAAAACGCTTAGATTGGTAATATGGACCTTCATCCCATTCCATACCCATCCAGTGCATACCTTCAATAATAGCGTCTACCGCTTCTTGAGAGTTACGCTCTAGATCCGTATCTTCGATACGTAGAACAAATTCGCCACCTTGGTTTTTAGCAAAAAGCCATGAGTAAAGTGCTGTACGAGCACCACCAACGTGAAGATAGCCTGTTGGGCTTGGAGCAAAACGAGTTTTAACCGTCATTGTTATTACCTTTTTGAAGAGGTTGAGCTGAATCTGTCAGCACCACATAATTTGTGCGCTATTTTAGCACTATAAGGTAATTCTACAATGGGAAAGAGAGACTGTGTCTAATTTAAAAAATAGAAAAAGTGGTTAAGCTACTTACTCAACCACTTTTAAAATTCAAAAATTATTTATTTAACAACCAAGTTAAGATTTGAGCTCTATCTTCAGTAGAGGCCTTTTCATACCAGTAGCTCAACATTTCTACTGATTTAGAATCAGATTTTAATTGCGTACTGATTGATTTTCTATTTGCAAACGCCCACTCAGTAAATTGCTCTTGTTCTGCAACAGTTGCTTCATCAAACCAATATTTACTCATTTCTACTGGTTTCGAATCTTTTGATTCTACTTTTATTTCAGCCGCAGGTTGCTGCACTGCTGATGGAGTATGTTCAAGCTGAAGCGTTTTCTCATTTAGCACGGCTTGAAAATAGCCGGCTGGAATAGTGAAAGATAATTTAGAAAGATCGTTTTGAGTTTTAACTACGTAAGTTAATCCTGTTTTTGCTGATGAAACAATCTCTTCGTTATCAATAGGGAACGTAAAGTATTGAGTTGATGTGCAGTGCTCTGAACATGATTCCGTCGATACTGAATAAGGTTTTATTTTGCGTTCTTCATTATTAATAAACACAGAATCATACGCATAACTTGTTTTAAAATAACTTAGCTCTACAGCCATATACGATGATGGCGCTTTTCTTCCACCAGTAGGGTAAATAGCAACAAGTTGTGATGTATTTTTTAAAGAACTAGCCCCAACACTTTTATTTTCAATTGGAACAATATCCTTCGCTTCAATTGATACATAATTAAACTTTCGAGTAACTTCTTCGATTGCATCAGAAAAATCATCATCACTCGATAATGTTGAGCATCCACTCAGTAATAATATGCTAATTCCAACAACTTTTTTATACATTTTATACACCTTAAATTTCAAATGCTCTTAAAATAAAAACGCTAGCAATTCGCTAGCGTTTTAAAAATTAACTAAGTAACAGTATACCTTAGAAACCGTACTCTAAACCAACACGAGTTACGATATCTGTATCTGCATCACCAACAGTGCGACCAGCTACACGTAAATAAGGTACAAAGCCGTTGTGAACAAACATTAATTGACCAGAAATTGTACTTGAGTCTAATGTATCTTCAATCAGGCCCGCACCTTTTTGACTAACACCATCAGCATCTAAGTTAGCAGCATAACCCAACTTAATACCCATTGGACCATTCCAGTATTGACCGATTACAGAGAATGAACCTTGATCTACATTTTCATCAGTGCCAATAACTTTTCCATCTTTATCTTTATGCTGGAATTTATCTACACTTTCTTGTTTGTATGCAGCTGATAGGCTAAATCCACCTGGTAAACCAACCTCAGCACCAACTAAGTATGATAAGTTATCGTTTCCATCGATACCGCGGAAATCAGAACCACCTTCAACAGCACCCATTAATGTTACTGTATTGATAGTATATTTAACATTACCACCAAAGAAGCGAGAATCACGAGTAGCTGTACCACTTGGGTTTCCATCACGACCGGCAGAAAGAGCAAATGTTAAACCACCAAAGTTTGGAGAATCATAACGAACTTGGTTTGATTGACGATCGTAGTGACCATTTACACCACCCCAATCGAATACAGAACCTAGGCCTGGGTTAGAGAATGGCCAGTCAATAATTTCATACATAGGTGTTAAAACACGACCTGCGCGGAAGTTACCCCAATCACCAGAAAGACCTAAATATGTATCACGAGCGCCTAGTGCACCACCTTGACCACTATCCACATAACCAGATTCGATTTGCATTGTTACCAATACATTTTCAAACATCTCTTTATGAGCACGGAAACCAATGCGAGATTCATTCTCTAGAACATACCCACTAGTACCAGCGCCATTACCAGTCGTGTTGTAGTTAACTGCAGACATTGCAGCCACACCGTACACATCTACATTAAAGTCAGAGTTAATACCAACTTCTTTTGCCATAACGCCAGTAGAAACTAAAGCGATAGCAGCACCTACAAGTGTCTTTTTGAACATAGTCATAATTCCTTCATTTAACTAATTAAGTAATGCATGGATATTTAAGTTGGTCGCCGAAATGAACCATGCATTAGATTTGTTGTCTGGAGCGCACTATGACAATGTTTTTTCACAAAGAAAATATAGTTATGTTTTTTGAGTGATCATCTTCAAATTACCGTTTTTATAAAAAAATATTTACCATTTAAAAACAATAACTTAAACAATAAAGATAAACTAAAGCAATAATTTAAAAGAATAACAAAAGAGACTGATATCTCGAAATAGTGGCCATTTAGGCCTAAAGATCATACTTAGATCACCTTATCTTTATATATTTTTATCTTGGTTTAGATGTATTTAAGGAAAAATGAGAACTAAGTCGCACTAAATAATGCAGAAATATCCCCTAGTTTATTGATTAATTTACTTTTCTAATCTTCTGACAATATTCCATTATTAACTACAGAACATCACTACAACGCATTCTTTCATCTATCTTTCTAAAGAATAAATATGTTTATATAGCTTAATTTTCTTTTTCTATCTAGAATCCTTGCGCTGAAATCACTCCAATTGATAAGCATCTATAACACTCTATTAATGTAGAAGCATGATTAAAGGGCGCGACACATATAAATGATAAAAACACTGTTTGTTAATTTTCATTGAGAATCATCTAACTCTATTATTTATATCTTTACTTTACGAAATCAAAAAAAACGCTAGCAAATAGCTAGCGTATTTTAAGTATTTAATAATGATAAGACATTTTAGAAGCCGTACTCTAAACCTACACGAGTTACGATATCAGTATCAGCATCACCAACTGTACGCCCAGCTACTCGTAAATATGGTACAAAACCATTATGTACATACATAACTTGACCTGAGATAGTATTTGAATCCAAGGTATCCTCAATTAAACCAGCACCTTTTTGACTAACTCCATCAGCATCTAAATTGGCAGCATAGCCAACTTTAAAACCTAATGAATCAAGCCAATACTGACCAATCACAGAAAATGAACCTTGATCTACATTTTCATCAGTGCCAATAACAGTACCACTATCTTTATGTTGATACTTATCTACACTCTCTTGTTTATATGCCGCAGCTAAACTAAAGCCACCAGGTAAACCAACCTCAGCGCCCACTAAATAAGTTAAGTTATCATTACCATCAATACCGCGAAAATCTGAACCACCTTCAACAGCACCCATTAATGTTACTGTGTTGATTGTATATTTAACATTACCACTGAAAAAACGAGAATCACGAGTTGCAGAACCACTTGGGTTTCCATCACGACCAGCAGAAAGAGCAAATGTTAAACCACCAAAATTAGGAGAGTCGTAACGAACTTGGTTTGATTGACGATCATAGTGAGCATTTACACCACCCCAATCAAATACAGAACCTAAACCAGGGTTAGAGAAAGGCCAGTCAATAATTTCATATAAAGGTGTAAGTACACGACCTGCACGCAAATTACCCCAATCACCAGAAAGACCTAGGTAAGTATCACGAGCACCTAACTCTCCACCTTGCCAGCTATCTACATAACCAGACTCAATTTGCATTGTAACTAATACATTTTCAAACATTTCTTTATGTGCACGAAAACCAATTCGAGATTCATTTTCTAATACATAACCGTTTGTACCATCGCCATTACCAGTTGTATTGTAGTTAACAGTAGACATTGCAGCCACACCGTACACTTCAACATTAAAGTCAGAGTTAATACCAACTTCTTTTGCTGTTACACCAGCAGATGCTAAAGCAACAGCTGCGCCTAATAACGTTGTTTTAAAAAATTTGTTTTCCATGGAATAAAGCTCCTAAAAATGGATATAGCTGTGTTCATTATTTATTGGCTTTAAGTTGGCCGCCGAAAGCAATAAATAAATCTCCTCATTCACACAATTTTTAAATCAGAAAAGGAAAATTCAAAAATTGTAATTACCTTATATTTTTTCCTGCATACACTCCGTGCATCCATGAACAAAGACTAAACTTTCATAAAAAAACATAAAACAAAAACTTAATTTCCAATAAAAAAAATATGAGCGAGCGCAAACTTCTTTCGTGTTAGTGATTAAGATCAAATTAAATAGATCAAAAAACATAAAAAACAGCGTTAAATATATAAAACAGTCACTTATAAATATAAAAAAATACTCAATGCGACTGAGATCTCTATATTTTGAAAAGCCAAGAAAAAACCAACTTTAATTTGTCGACATAGATAAGTCATTAATAATTCACTTTAAACAAACCAAAAATAATTTAATATTTTTACCAATAAAAAAAGGAGCCATATAAGGCTCCTTTTTAATAACCAAAATTATTAGTCTTAATTTAATAATTCAATTAACTGCTCTTCATTCATAACTTCAACCCCAAGTTCTTCGGCTTTCGCTAATTTAGACCCGGCAGCTTCACCAGCAAATAGAATATCTGTTTTCTTAGAAACACTGCCTGTTACCTTTGCGCCTAGCTCTTGTAAAGCAGCTTTAGCTTCATTACGTTTTAATTTATGAAGCGTACCGGTAAGCACCACTACTTTTCCCGCTAATGGTTGTGGTACTGATTCATCAAGCGCTTTAATCTCAGGCCAATGGATACCCATCTCTTGTAAATCTTCAATAACAGTTTTGTTATGCGGCTCTGCAAAGAAGTTTAAAACGTGTTTAGCGACAATATCACCAACATCACTCACTTCAATAAGTTGCTCAAATGTCGCTACTTGAATCGCTTCTAATGTATAAAAATGTGCGGCTAAGTTTGCAGCTGTCGCCTCACCAACTTCTCGAATACCTAACGAGTATAGAAAACGCGGTAATGTCGTCGCCTTTGCTTTATTAAGCGCATCCACTACATTTTGCGCAGATTTAGGTCCCATGCGCTCTAATACTGTCAATAGACCCGCAGAAAGTTTAAATAAATCCGCAGGAGTCTCTACCATTTCTTTATCTACAAGCTGTTCTACAACTTTATCGCCTAAACCATCAACATCGAGTGCTTTACGAGACACAAAGTGCTTTAGTGCTTCTTTGCGTTGTGCTTGACAGACTAACCCAGCTCCACAACGAGTAACCGCCTCACCTTCTACTCTTTCAAGGTTAGAACCACATACAGGGCAATGGGTTGGGTAAACAATTGCTTTACTGTCTGTAGGACGACGAGCTTCTACCACTGATACTATTTGTGGGATCACGTCCCCTGCACGGCGAATAATCACCGTATCACCAATATGAACACCTAAACGTGCGATTTCATCTGCATTATGCAATGTGGCATTACTTACGGTTACACCACCAACAAAAACGGGTTCAAGTTTCGCTACCGGTGTAATTGCGCCTGTACGGCCAACTTGGAATTCCACATCATTTAGAACGGTTAACTCTTCTTGTGCAGGAAATTTATAAGCAATAGCCCAACGAGGAGCTCGTGCAACAAAACCTAATTGTTCTTGAAGAGCAATGTCATCGACTTTTATAACTACACCATCAATTTCATATTTCAGAGCATCTCGACGCTCAAGTATGTCTTTGTAATACGCTTTAACTTCTGTCAATGAATGACATTGCTTAGTTTCTTCGCACATAGGAAGACCCCAGCTTTTTAATTGAACAAAACGCTGGTAATGGCTTGTTTCTAATTCACCACCTTCAATCACCCCAACACTATATGCATAAAAACTAAGTGGGCGGGTTGCTGTTATTTTTGAATCTAATTGACGTAAACTGCCTGCTGCAGCATTACGTGGATTTGCAAATGGTTTTTCACCACGTTTTAAAGCTATCTCATTTAACGCTTCAAAACCGGCTTTAGGCATAAAGACTTCACCACGCACTTCTAAACGTGTCGGCCAGCCTTCACCTTGTAATGTTAATGGGATACAACGAATCGTTCTTACGTTTTCTGTAATATTTTCACCTGTTGTACCATCTCCACGCGTACCTGCTTGAACTAACTTACCATCTACATATAAAAGACTAACCGCTAAGCCATCCAACTTAGGTTCACAACAAAATAGAGATACAGGTTTTGAGATAAGACGGTCGTTTATTCTTTTTTCAAATGCTTCTAGCTCTTCATCACTAAACGCATTATCCAAAGAAAGCATAGGGATCTCATGTTGAATCTGAGTAAAGCCATCTAACGCCTCTCCCCCTACTCGTTGACTAGGTGAATCAACAGTAACTAATTCTGGATGTTCAGATTCAATAGATAATAACTGCTGCATCATTCGATCATATTCTGCATCAGGTAGCTCAGGGCTATCCTCTACATAATAACGATATGCATGGTAATTCAGTTGTTGTTTCAACTCATCTAATGTCTGTTCAATACTCATGATTCATCAACTTCTTATTCGGTTGTTCTTAAAATAAAAAAAAGGCTCATGATGAGCCTTTCTCATTAATCCTAATTCTATAGTAGATATTCTATTTACGGCAGAATACTTTTACGCGCTGCTTATATTCATCAATTTTATTTGGTGTCAGCATATCGCGTTTCTCATCCAGAACGTTACCACCTAATTCTGAACTTATCATTTGAGCCGTTTGCAACATCAATTTAAAGTTATGCTCAGCATCGCCATAACATGGAAGTGGTAAGAAGAACGAAATCCCAGGAGTTGAGAACTCTTCACCTTCAGGGACTTGGAAATGCCCAGGAGATACCATATTCGCGACACTAAATAGTACTTTCCCAGCTCCAGATAAATCTGAATGGCGGTGATAAATTGCCATATCACCAAATACAAGTCCATTTTGCTCTAAGCTATTAAAGAGACGATTACCACTGAATCTATCACTTCCCATACCATGGACATTAATTACAATAACATCCTCTTCTGGTTCTGGTTCTGGTTCTGGTTCTGGTTCTTCAATAATAATTTCAGGTTCTAAATAAGTCGATGTTTCAGGAATATCAACCTTAGCTTGCATAGGTTCTGGTTGAGTTAACACCTCATCATCAATAGCAGAAAAAGAGATGGTAGGTTCTTCCCTTTTAACGGGTGCAGCAACAGGCTTAGCTTCTGGTTCAATACGACCTACTGTTGGCTCTTGTACTTGCTGTACAACCGGTTGTGGTTGAGCTTGCTGTACCGTTGGTTTTTCTTGTTCTGTAAACTTATTTGACTCAGACGAAACCGTACCTTCAAATAATGGGTCATCAGAAGTAGGAACCTCTTCTCGAGCAAAAGCGGGCTCTTTTCGCTCTTTCTGAACAACCACGTCTTCTTTTGGTTGATCAAACCCACGCATAGGAGCAGCTTGTTCATCATCAACGTCTGAATCAAAATCTATGTCTACTTTCTTTCCAAATTTTGAGCTCGTTTCTTTTCGACTTGTCCACAAGCCATGAAACAATAATGCCGCAATGGCCAATGCTCCAACAAGTATCAACACTAATCGCAATTCTTGCATCGTTAACTCTCTGCTCTTCTGCTTTATTGAGCTTTCTCTTAAATTAAAATAAGAAAGCTTATATCAACTATCATATGAATGTAGTTTAGTTATTATCACTAATCTACCACTACTTTCCTGTAATGTACCAAATAATAACCCTATTGTTGAATAACAAAATGAAAGTGGTGACATAAATCTTACATTTGAACTGTTTAGTGGAACTTTATTTGCTCATATTTCATTTATTTGTCTCAATTTTTGAGTATAGTGAACTTAACATCCACACAGTAAAATACAAATTATGAATTCGTTTAAACAATCTCAATCTGGGGTTCAATACTTTTTAAAAGGCATTTCATTAGCAATGACACCAGGCTTGCGTCGATTTGTTTTTATCCCTTTATTGATTAATTTCTTATTGCTTGGTGGCTCTTTTATTTATTTATTTAATCAAATTGGTAGTTGGATTGACCAAATTCTAACTCAAATACCAAGTTGGTTAGATTGGTTATCTTATTTGTTGTGGCCTTTAATTGTCATCAGTATATTAGCCGTCTTCTCATACTTCTTTAGTACATTAGCGAACTGGATTGCAGCTCCATTTAACGGTTTACTCTCTGAACATCTTGAAGCGAAATTGACAGGGCAACCTGCACCAAGTGGCGGAGTGTTAGATGCGGTCAAAGACTTACCTCGCATCTTCAAACGTGAATGGCAAAAGTTGAAATACTACATACCTAAAGCATTAGGCCTATTTATTCTCTTTTTCGTCCCTGCGATAGGTCAGAGTATCGCACCTGTTTTATGGTTTTATTTACCGCTTGGATGATGGCTATTCAATATTGTGACTACCCATTTGATAATCATAAAGTTCCATTTGAAACAATGAGAGATGAACTTAAAACAAAGCGTGGAAAATGTTTATCCTTTGGCTCGCTTGTGACACTTTTTACCATGACACCAATCCTAAACCTATTTGTTATGCCAATCGCAGTTTGTGGTGCGACCGCTATGTGGGTTGATGTTTACCGTGATACACATAAAAACCGTTAATCCATAACTTATAACCTTTTGATCCTTTCTCAATTTAAAAACTCTTCGTATTCTAGTTGTGTTGAGTTACTCAAATTGAGTTAAAAATAATTTATATAATCACGTTGACCGTGAAATGAAGGAACAGATCATGACAAAGATTTACGAAGATAATTCTCAAACTATTGGTAATACACCACTTGTTCGCCTAAACCGTGTAAGCAAAGGTAACGTTCTTGCAAAAGTAGAAGCTCGTAACCCTAGTTTTAGTGTTAAATGTCGTATTGGCGCAAACATGATTTGGGAAGCGGAAAAAGCTGGTACGCTAAAAGAAGGGATTGAACTAGTAGAGCCTACATCAGGTAATACAGGTATTGCTCTTGCTTTTGTTGCCGCAGCACGTGGTTATAAACTAACGCTAACGATGCCAGCCTCAATGAGCCTTGAGCGTCGTAAACTACTTAAAGCATTAGGCGCAAACCTTGTTTTGACTGAAGCGCCTAAAGGTATGGGTGGAGCTATTGCTAAGGCTGAAGAAATTGTTGCAAGCGACCCAAGTAAGTACCTACTTCTTCAACAATTTAACAACCCAGCAAACCCTGCTATTCATGAAAAAACAACAGGTCCAGAAATTTGGGAAGCGACTGAAGGCAATATTGATGTGTTCGTAGCCGGTGTAGGTACAGGTGGCACATTAACAGGTACAAGCCGTTACCTAAAGCACACTCAGAATAAAGCTGTTCTTTCTGTTGCTGTTGAACCAGCAGAGTCTCCAGTTATTGCTCAAGCGTTAGCTGGTGAGGAGATCAAACCTGCTCCACATAAGATCCAAGGTATTGGTGCTGGTTTCATCCCAGGTAACCTAGATCTAACACTAATTGACCGTGTTGAAGCAGTAACATCTGAAGATGCAATTGAAATGGCTCGTCGATTAATGGAAGAAGAAGGGATTCTTGCTGGTATTTCTTCTGGTGCAGCTGTAGTCGCAGCTAATCGCATTGCAGAACTACCTGAATTTGCTAATAAACAAATTGTTGTGGTGTTACCAAGCTCTGGTGAGCGTTACTTAAGTACAGCATTGTTTGCGGGTTTGTTTACTGAACAAGAAAATGAGCAATAAATTTGTAACATCTATGTGTTCAAATCAATTTTTTATCCAAAAAAGCCCCTTCTGGGGTTTTTTGTGTTGATTTCATTTCCCTCCTTAGTAATAATCAAGCCACTTTATTTTTAGGTGTAAAATAATTACACTCGAATACAAAGTAACAATTTTGAACTAGCTTAATATTACAAAATAAGAAAGAATGTATAAATTACTGTCGTTAACTAA
The DNA here is from genome assembly GCA_038993745.2 of Aliivibrio fischeri. Taxonomy (NCBI): domain Bacteria; kingdom Pseudomonadati; phylum Pseudomonadota; class Gammaproteobacteria; order Vibrionales; family Vibrionaceae; genus Aliivibrio; species Aliivibrio fischeri. The sequence continues at coordinate 2,182,943 of CP160629.1, forward strand.
TTTCGTTGAAGATAGATTGTTTCTAGGTCTATGATGTGCGAAAGTACGTGCGCAAACCGAATTGGTTAACGACACTAATTTCAACATAAAATATAAATCGGGGTATACACAATGTATTCACAAGACGTAGTAATCACTGCAGAAAACGGCCTTCACACTCGTCCAGCGGCTCAGTTCGTTAAAGAAGCTAAAGGTTTTGATGCAAAAATCACTGTTACTTCTAACGGTAAAAGTGCAAGTGCTACTAGCCTTTTCAAACTACAAACTTTAGGTCTAACTAAAGGTACTAATGTAACTATCTCTGCTGAAGGCGCACAAGAGAAAGAAGCAGTAGACCACCTAGTTAAACTAATGGACGAGCTGCACTAATCAGCTTTTCTTTATTATTTTCATTCTCTAATTTGATCAATTTTAAGGTAAAGCTATGATTTCTGGCATTCTAGCATCTCCAGGTATTGCTTTTGGTAAAGCACTACTACTTCAGGAAGATGAAATTGTCCTAAACAAAACTCCAATCTCTGATTCTCAAGTAGAAACAGAAGTTCAACGTTTCTTTGATGCTCGTAATAAGTCTTCTGAGCAATTAGAAGCTATCAAAGCAAAAGCGCTAGCAACTTTCGGCGAAGAAAAAGAAGCTATTTTTGAGGGGCACATTATGCTTCTTGAAGATGAAGAGCTAGAAGAAGAAATCTTAGCCCTTATTAAAGATGATAAAATGGCTGCAGACTTTGCTATTCATTCTGTAATTGAAGAGCAAGCGTGTGCACTAGAGTCATTAGATGATGATTATCTAAAAGAGCGTGCTACAGATATCCGCGATATCGGTAGCCGCTTTGTTAAAAACGCACTAGGCATCAACATTGTTTCACTAAGTGATATCAATGAAGAAGTTATCCTAGTTGCTAACGACCTTACTCCTTCTGAAACAGCACAAATCAACCTAGACTATGTTCTTGGTTTTGCTTGTGACATTGGTGGTCGTACATCTCATACATCTATCATGGCGCGTTCTCTTGAGCTTCCTGCTATCGTTGGTACTAACGATATCACTAAGCAAGTGAAAAATGGCGACATGCTAATTCTTGATGCTGTTAACAACAAAATTGTTATCAACCCATCAGAAGCTGAACTAACTGAATCTAAAAAAATCCGCGACGACTTAGTTGCAGAAAAAGAAGAGTTAGCAAAACTTAAAGACCTACCAGCTATCACTCTAGATGGTCACCAAGTAGAAGTTTGCGGTAACATCGGTACAGTTAAAGACTGTGACGGTATCATCCGTAACGGTGGTGAAGGTGTTGGTCTGTATCGTACAGAATTTCTATTCATGGATCGTGATGCACTTCCTACTGAAGAAGAGCAATATGTTGCTTATAAAGAAGTAGCTGAAGCGATGCATGGTGAGCCAGTGATCATCCGTACAATGGATATCGGTGGTGATAAAGATCTACCATACATGGATCTTCCAGAAGAAATGAACCCATTCCTAGGCTGGCGTGCGGTTCGTATTAGCTTAGACCGTCGTGAAATCCTACGTGACCAATTACGTGGTATTCTACGTGCATCTGCACACGGTAAGCTACGCATCATGTTCCCAATGATCATTTCTGTTGAAGAAATCCGTGAACTGAAAAAGCTATTGAAGAGTACAAAGCAGAACTTCGTGCTGAAGGCCATGCATTTGACGAAAACATCGAAATCGGTGTTATGGTTGAAACTCCTGCTGCTGCAGCGATTGCACACCACCTAGCTAAAGAAGTGAGCTTCTTCTCTATCGGTACTAACGACTTAACGCAATACACTCTTGCTGTTGACCGTGGTAACGAAATGATTTCTCACCTATACAACCCACTATCTCCAGCGGTTCTGCTTGTAATCAAGCAAGTAATCGACGCTTCTCATAAAGAAGGCAAATGGACTGGTATGTGTGGTGAGCTAGCAGGTGATGAGCGTGCAAGCCTACTTCTTCTAGGTATGGGCTTAGATGAGTTCAGCATGAGCGGTATTTCAATTCCTCGCGTTAAGAAAATTGTTCGTAACGCAACGTTTGCAGATGTTAAGAAGATGGCTGATGAAGCACTTCAAATGCCTACTGCAGCAGAAATTGAAGCACATGTTGAAAAATTTATCGCAGAAAATACTAAGTAATAGTATAGTTGCAAAGAATTAAATATAGCCACTAAGTTTAGTGGCTATTTAATATAAACTTTAGGGAGCTACACAATGGGTCTGTTTGACAAAATTAAAAGCGCATTTTCTTCTGAAAGCGCTGACGCTGGTGCAATCGACATCATCGCACCTCTTTCTGGTGAAATTGTAAACATCGAAGATGTGCCAGACGTAGTGTTCGCTGAAAAAATCGTTGGTGACGGTATTGCTATCAAACCTGCTGGTAACAAAATGGTTGCTCCAGTAAACGGTACAATCGGTAAAATCTTTGAAACTAACCACGCTTTCTCTATCGAATCTAACGACGGCATCGAGCTTTTCGTTCACTTCGGTATTGATACAGTTGAACTTAAAGGCGAAGGCTTCACTCGCATCGCTGAAGAAGGTCAAGAAGTTAAAGCTGGTGACACTATCATCGAATTCGATCTAGCTGTTCTTGAAGAAAAAGCTAAATCAACGCTTACTCCAGTTGTTATCTCTAACATGGACGAAATCAAAGAGCTTACTAAGCTTTCTGGTGCTGTTACTGTTGGTGAATCTCCAGTTCTTAAAGTAACTAAGTAATCTTTAATAGATAACTTTAGTTAATTAAAGACAAAAAAAGGCCGCTGTTTTCTAAAGATAACAGCGGCCTTTTTGTATCTATTCGGCTAATAATAGTAAGCACCATTAACGTCAACAGTACTTACTTTAACCCATAATTTATTTAACAGTCAGCTCTGCAAACATTTCTTGTGATGGAGCAAAGAAATAGCCGCCAGTTACTGCATCTGTAAAACGTAATAGTTGATCAGTTTTTCCATCAACTTCTCCATACATGCTATCAAGCATTACTTGGAAATTATGAACCGTTTTACAGTAAGCAATAAACAGTAATCCATGGTCGCCAGAAACCGAACCGTAAGGCAAGCTGTGGCGTAAAATCTTCACTCCCTTACCGTTTTCCTTAATATCAACGCGACCTACGTGTGAGGCTGCTGGAACATCATCTAACTCGATTGAATCTGGTTTCGTACGGCCAATAACCTTTTCCTGTGCAGAAACAGACAAACGGTTCCATGCTGGTAATTTATGTACAAAGCGTTGGCACATCATATAACTACCGCCAGCAAACTCACCGTCAGCAATCAATGCAACTTCAGCGCGAGCTTCATTTTTTGGATTCTCTGTACCATCAACGAAATCCGTCATATCGCGTGAATCAAGGAAACGAAAGCCCGATACTTCTTCTTTAATTTCCACATGCTCAGAAATCACATTCATTAATTTACGTAAGATATAAAAATGTAAATCATGACGATTTGAGTGAAGGTGAATTAATACATCACCATGCGTTGCAGGGGCAATAATATCGCCTTTTCCTAATTGCTTAAATTTAGCCAATTCAGAAGGCATAGGTGCAGATAACGTTGACCAGAATTCAGCACCAAAAGAAACTGCGCTACTTAAGTTCGCGTCTGGCTGATTTTCATTTAATTCAATGATCAAAGCGGGAAGCGTTTGCAGCTGTTCCAATACAAGCTGAGGATTACTTTTAATATTTAATGTAACGTATAATGCAAATCGATCTGGTTCTGGCAGTAGAGCCGTTTGAGGAGTGTAAGACATGAACTCAGTTCCTTTCTATTTTGAATTAACTGAGTCCATTATATGCAATAAAACATAAGATTGTTTGATAAAAAATAAGAGTTTATGAAGAAATTACTTCCACTGAAAGCTTTACCGTTTCATTTACTGATGAATCAGAGACCATATATGACTCCTGATTATTTAACTTAGTAATAATCGTTGGTGCACACAGTGTTCTGATCTTACCTTCCCCCTCTTCTTCTGTTACTCGAAAAGCAATTTCTACATTTTCAGCATCAATGTTTTTTAGCTCAGCCCAAGCCTGCACTTGAGATTGCTTATCTATTGAATTGAAAACTAACGTTTCTTCACCTAAAACAAGAGAAGCTGATGAATTTGTTATGCGTTGTAAATCTGGTCGATTAATTTCAACGCCTAAATCCAATTGCCAATCCGCCATTGCTAGCGGGCTTAATAACGCACTAAATAATAATGCACCTGTTGATAGATCCATTGTCTGCCCCCTCTCATTAAGTCAGACTAAAGCATATCTTTACTCGTTTACTGCGACATAAAAATATAAGAAACCAGCTAAGAAGTAAGATAATCAATGCACTTCCTGGCTGAAACTCTCCTCGATTAACAATAACCGATTGAATTAACATTGAAAGGTCAATTAAAACCATCACAATAGTTAGCCACCGCCCTTGCTTCCAAAGAGTTAGCATAAAAGGCCGTGTGGGCTTTTTGAAACTGCTTAGCCACATATAAAACAATATAGGTAGACTTAAGCATAAACTCGTATACAAATGCGCATGGCTAGGATAAAACAAGGCTAATAAATCGGTGCCTTGTTCTCGACTCGCACCAGCCATAACAAAAACTACAACAGAACGAATTAAAATCGCCCATCCAAACCACAACCAAACAGGTGGCTTTAACCACCCATGTTCATCATATGCATCAAAAGAATACTGCATATTTCTACCTTAAAATTAACTAACAACTTTCTCAGTAGACTTGTTCAGCTTACTGAAATGTTTAAAAATAACGATTGGATAAAATTAAAACTTTGAGCTAGATACACCCCAAAGATCAAAATCTATATTGCCGTCACACTTTGTATCGTTTACCTTTCAGTAATGTGTGAATATAAACTCAAATAAGAATAGTTAAGAGCAAATATGACAAACTACAAAAAAACAAAAGATTCCGTATCAATCGAGTCTCAACAAGAAGCCATGAAGATAGCTAAAGCTACACAAAAACCAGCTCAAACAAAAGAGCAAACTAAATTGATTGCGCAGGGAATCGAAAAAGGCATTGCTCTTTATAAGAAACAACAGAAGGAAAAGGCAAGAGAAGCGGATAAACAAAAGAAAAAAACACAGCGAACCAAGCAAAATAACGTAAAACTATCCGATATAGAAGATAAACAAGCACAACAAGAATACATTAATAACGAATCAAACAAAGCGTTACCATGGATCTTACTAGCCGTCAGTTGGCCGCCTTCATTTATTATACGGTTTTAGGGTTTTAATCCCCAAATTTCAACATATAAAAAAAGAGATGGGGCTATTATTACCCATCTCTTTTATTTTTTTTGAGCCAGTTTCATAACTGAAACGATTACTCTTTATCTGATTTCAACGATAAAATCCAAATAGAAAGAACAGAAACAGCAGCAAAACCACCCAGAATAATCGCAGGCATTGCAGCATAACCTAAAGTATGCCAAATCACCGATTCTAATGTACTCATGCTATCTCCTTACCAACCTTCAATACCAGACATATCAGGCAGTTTATGTGCGATACCTTTATGACAATCTACACACGTTTTTTCACCTGATGCTAACGCCGTTGAGTGTTGTTTCGCACTACGTGGGCCTTGCTCTGAGAAATCCATATAATCAAACTCATGACAATTACGACATTCTTGAGAGTTGTTTTCTTTCATTCGATGCCATTCACGCTCAGCTAAATGCGCTCGACGCTCTTTAAACTTCTCTTCAGTATCAATCGTTTTTGTCACATAGTGAGCAAAGAGCTCTTTCGATGCCTGTACCTTACGTACAATCTTATCTGTCCAGTTATGTGGAACGTGACAATCAGAACAGATAGCACGTACACCTGAACGGTTTGAATAGTGAATTGTCTCTTGGATTTCTTTAACAATTGGTGCGTGACAACCAGAACAAAACTCTTCTGTGTTGGTTGCTTCCATACCTGTGTTAAATGCGCCCCAGAAAAGCAAGCCGCCCATAAAGCCCATAAATAGAACAATGCCTACTGCAGCTTTACTAGGAGACGAAAAACGCTTCCAAAATGCTTTTAATAATTTCATGTATAGCCTCTCTTAACTTTATTGGCTATCGACTAGCGCAATGAGTCCACACGTTCAAATTCGTTCTCTACTAGTGGTTTTGCATCCGCTTGAGGAACGTGACATTGTAGACAGAAGTAACGACGAGGAGATACATCAGAAAGCACTGCATCTTCACGGTTTACGTAATGAGTCACACTAATCTTAGTTGCTCCCATTTCTTTTGCATTTTTCCAACTATGACAAGACAAACACTTATTGGCATTCAACGATACTTCATAGTTACGAATCGTATGAGGAACCAAAGGTGGTTGATATACATAGTCACTATCTAAAGCGTGGTCACGTGGAAAACGCTTAAAATCATCCGCTGGACGTGTTGCTTCTAACTCTGAAGCGCCACGTAATGATTCAACACCACCAATGCCACCTGGATTATGCAGCTCAGAACCTTGTTCTGCTTCTGCTTGTACTGCGCCAGTGAACAATAGTCCTGCTGACATAAGCGCTATAATGAACTTTTTCATTCTAATTTCTCCGCCTTAAGGCAAACTCTAAAACAAGTCACTAGCCAGTAGACTAGCAACTCATCAATTTATTAATTAAGCAATTTTAGTGATTTTAACTGGACACTTCTTAAAGTCTGTCTGCTTAGATAGCGGATCAGTTGCGTCTAGAATCAACTTGTTAATTAAGATGCGAGCATCAAAGAATGGTACGAATACCAATCCTTCTGGCGGACGGTTACGGCCACGAGTTTCAACACGAACTCGTACTTCACCACGTTTGTTTGAGATTAGAACTTCATCTCCACGACGTAAATTACGTTTTTTCGCATCTGCTGGGTGGATATAACAAAGCGCATCAGGAACTGCTTTATACAACTCAGGAACACGACGAGTCATAGTACCTGTATGCCAGTGTTCAAGAACACGACCAGTACATAACCACATATCAAACTCATCATTTGGCACTTCAGGTGGCGCTTCATATGGTGCAGAGATAATTAAGGCCTTACCATCAGGTTTACCATAGAAATCCCAGTCTGATCCTTTCTTCGCATATGGATCTGAACCTTCTTTAAAGCGCCATAGCGTTTCTTTACCATCAACAACAGGCCAGCGTAAACCACGCACTGTGTGATAGGTATCGTACGGTGCTAAATCGTGTCCATGGCCACGACCGAAGCTTGCATATTCTTCAAACAGACCTTTTTGAACATAGAAGCCTTGAGCTTTAGCATCATCATTAAGCTCTTGCGCTTCTGATAATGGGAAGGCATCAACTTGACCATTTTTGAACAAAATGTCATACATTGTTTTACCACGGTATTCAGGCGCTTTTGCTACTAGCTCTTCGCCCCACACTTCTTCAACTTTGAAGCGTTTTGAGAACTCCATGATTTGCCATAAATCTGATTTTGCTTCGCCTTTTGCTTGTACTTGTTGATACCAAGCTTGAGTACGACGCTCTGCGTTACCATAAGCACCTTCTTTCTCTACCCACATTGCAGTTGGTAGAATCAAGTCAGCCGCTTGTGCAGTTGCTGTTGGATATGGGTCTGAACATACAATGAAGTTTTCAGGATTACGATAACCTGGTAGACGTTCAGTGTTAATATTTGGACCAGCTTGCATGTTGTTATTACACATAACCCAGTAAGCATTGATCTTGCCATCTTTTAGCATACGGTCTTGAACAACGGCATGAGCTCCAGGCTTACCATTTAGAGTACCTTCAGGTAGTTTCCAAATTTTCTCAGAGATAGCGCGGTGTTTAGGGTTAGCAACCACCATATCAGCAGGTAGACGATGCGAGAACGTACCAACTTCACGAGCAGTACCACACGCAGATGGTTGACCTGTAAGAGAGAATGGGCTGTTACCAGGTGTTGCGATCTTACCAGTAAGCAAGTGAATGTTATAAACAAGGCTGTTCATCCAAACACCACGAGTATGTTGGTTCATACCCATTGTCCATAAAGACATTACTTTTGTTTTTGGATCTGCATATTGTTTAGCTAGAGTAATCAGATCTTCTTCCGATACGCCTGACATTTCAGATGCTTTTTGTGCCGTATAAGGAGCTACTGATTTTTTATACTCTTCAAAGCTAATTGAAGACATTGCACCTGAGTTAGGGTTTGCCGCTTCCATTTGAAGAGGATCATCATCACGTAAACCGTAACCAATATCCGTCGTCGCTTGTTTGAAGTTCGTATGTTTATTAACGAAATCCCAGTTAACTGCATTATTTTGAATAATGTAGTTAGCAATGAAGTTAGCAATAGCAAGGTCAGATTGAGGTTCAAAAATATAGCCTTTATCTGCTAATTCAAATGAACGATGGTAGTACGTTGATAATACATTAACTTTTACATGAGGATGGCTTAAACGACGGTCTGAAATACGAGTCCATAATACTGGGTGCATTTCTGCCATGTTTGAACCCCACAGAACAAACGAGTCTGCGTTTTCAAAATCATCATAACACCCCATAGGCTCATCGATACCGAATGTACGCATAAATGCACCTACAGCAGATGCCATACAGTGACGAGCATTTGGATCAATGTTGTTTGAACGGAAACCCGCTTTCATCAGCTTAACCGCTGCATAGCCTTCCATTACAGTCCACTGACCAGAACCAAACATACCAACACCTGTTGGACCATGTTTTTTCAGAGCCGCTTTCCACTTTTCAGCCATGGTATCTAGAGCAACATCCCAAGATACAGGAGCAAAGTCACCATCTTTGTTATATTGGCCGTCTTTCATACGCAACATTGGCGTTTGAACACGATCTTTACCATACATAATCTTAGAAAGGAAATAACCTTTAATACAGTTAAGACCTTTGTTTACAGGTGCTTCAGGATCACCTTGAGTCGCGACTACGCGACCATTTTGAGTACCAACAAGTACTGAACAACCTGTACCACAAAAACGACAAGGCGCTTTATCCCATTTAATTTTTGTTTGGTCAGAACTAACGATTAAATTTGTTGCTGAAGCAGGTAGCGTAACCCCTGCAACAGCTGCAGCCGAAGCTGCTGCGTTTGCTTTAACAAACGCACGTCTTGTCATTTTCATGATTCATCCTCACATTGCGAATCAAAGTGCTCGATTTGGTGAAATACTAAAGCGACATTTAGTACATCTTCGAAGTCATTTATTTTATCGATTGAATCGGTGATATATCCTTGGTTTTCAGTTTCAAGAACAACAATAATCTTGCCCTCTTCACTTTCTCCATATATTTCCGTATTCGGCAGTGCTAATATTTTTTCTTTTGTTATTTCAAGTGACTCAGGTCTTACATGAACCACTAAGCTTGAAATATGAACTTCATTTTCAGGCAAATTCTCTAACATGATGTGCTATCTTCCAGTGTCATGCTGATAGCAGATGTAGGGCAAACAGCAACACAGCCACCACATCCATTACAGGCATCAAAATTAATTTTAGGTTGAGCTACGCTGCCCAACTGAAGTTGAAAGCGAATGGCTTGTGTTTCACACATATCGCTACAACTTCGACATTCCACAGATTTTTTCGCTAAACAGTTTTCATTTATAGATATTTTATGAGAGAAAACAGGCTCAGCCGTTAAATCAAATAAAGCTTCAGGGCAGCTATTTGCACAGCCTTCACAAAAAGTACATTCACCTTTTGTAAAATCGACGATAGGAAACCCACCATCCCCTTTAACAATAATATTTTCTTCGCATGCATTAATGCACTTTTCACATCGAGTACACTTTGACGTAAAAACTGATTCATTTTCTACCCAAGGCAATCGCTGTTGTGTTAACGGATTTATTTTTTTTTGAGAAGATAAACGGCGAAAAAATCCTCGCTTAGAATGGTCAATTGCATTATCTTGACTCATCTATTCATAACCTCAGTTATTCATTAACATTTTTATATGTTGAATTTTAAATTTTGTCATATTTATTGATATACCCCATAATGGTTAAACATAGGGGAATTTTGTTTTAGATCAATTTTTAAAATAAATAAAAACAACAAAATAGATCCCATTTGCTTCTTTTAATCATAGGTCACAATTAACAATTATGAAACACACAAAGACCTCAATTTTAACAAAAACCATAGCCCAAGTGATGTTGTTGATTGTTATGATCTCTATAATTACAACGAGCTTAGCTTTAATCACACTTTCCTCTAGCTTAAAAGATGCAGAAGCGGTCAATATTGCTGGTTCATTACGTATGCAAAGCTATCGTTTAGCTTATGATATTGAAACAAACTCCCCTGCTCTCATTGAACACTTAGATAAATTTTCACAATCAATAGAGTCGCCTTCATTTAAATCATTAGACCAATGGTTTGTACCTGATGATATTGAAGATTATTACGAAGATATCCGACTACAATGGCTTTCCTTACAACCATCATTATTAAGCGACAACAAACAAATCTATTTAAACAAAGTCTCTCTTTTCGTTGATGAAATTGATCATTTTGTTTTTCGTTTACAAGAGTTCTCAGAAAGAAAGCTTCAATTACTTTCTCTTATTGGTGCTCTTGGCTTATCACTGATTGTCTTCTCAAGTATTTTCATTATTTTTTTCACTCAAAGAAAAATCGTGAGCCCATTACATCACCTAGTTGCGGCAAGCCACGCTATGACAAAAGGAAACTATTCAGTTCAAGTGGATTTAAATAGTGATAATGAATTAGGCCAGCTAGGAAATGCATTTAATCACATGACAAGACAAGTCGATTTAAGCTACCGAGAATTAGAAAATCGAGTTGAAGATAAAACCAAGAAACTCAGCCAAGCCAATCGTTCATTAATGATCTTGTATCAATGCTCTCAACAACTATCAGCATCACAACTGGATGAACAAGCGTTTAAAAACATCCTTGATACTTTTACGAATATTGAAGGGGTTATCAGTGCACGCCTGATTGTTGAAGAAGAATCCGGTGGCGATTGGGAGATAACAAGCGGTGAGCCTGACGAGTCCCCATGGAGCCTTCAGGAGTTATGTATTGATGGCGAACAATTAGGATACTTATTATGGCAAGTATCATTGCCTTGCCCTGATCAGAAATTAATCATCAATATCTCAAATATTCTGGCGCGTGGTATTTTCTATAACCAAGCACAAAAACAAACACACCAACTCATTTTATTAGAAGAGCGCTCAACAATAGCTCGTGAGCTTCATGATTCTTTAGCTCAGTCGCTTTCCTATTTGAAAATTCAAACAACACTATTAAAACGACAATTAGAAAAGTGTGATTGTATAAATACAAGTACTACACTAGTAGAATTAGATGAAGGTCTTAAAAGTGCATATAGTCAATTACGAGGACTATTAAATACATTTAGATTAACCATTAATAAAGCTCACTTTGGTGAGGCCTTACAAGAAATCATGACAACCTTAGCCTCACAAACTAAGATAAATATTCATTTAAATAACGAACTTCCTTCTTTGCCTATAAATGCTCAACAACATGTTCATTTACTACAATTGATAAGAGAAGCGACATTAAATGCCATCAAACACTCAAAAGCTGATAATATTATCATTACGTGTTTTCAAGAAGGTGAGCAAGGCTGCATTAACATTGAAGACGATGGAGTAGGATTTGACCCTACAGAAGAAAAAATAAATCATTATGGGTTAAGGATCATGCAAGAACGTGCAAACTGCGTTCATGGTAAGCTATCCATAACTTCAGAAATAGACAACGGTTGTACAGTGAACGTTATGTTTCCACTAAACCAATAAAATAATAGAGGTAAAAAATTATGTGGAATGTCGTTATCGTTGATGATCATCCGTTAATGCGTCGTGGTATTGGTCAACTTCTTTCTTTTGATGAAGAATTCACACTGACTGGCGAAGCAAGTAATGGTACTGATGCCGTTGCTCTGATTTCACAAGATGAACCAGACCTTGTTCTTCTTGATCTAAATATGAAAGGCATGTCAGGTTTAGATACGTTGCATGCGCTAAGAAATGAAGGGGTAACTTGCCCTATTGTCATTTTAACCGTGTCAGATAATAAACAGGACATCAAAACATTAATTAAAGCTGGGGCAGATGGTTATCTACTAAAAGACAGCGAACCAGATGAACTAATCGCATTATTAAAAGAAGCGATGAAAGGCGGCAAAGCCTACTCTGAACAAGTTAAAACCTGTTTAGAAGAAGACGCTCAAGGCGACGACAAATTATCTCAACTAACCGCTCGTGAATTAGAAATTTTGCAACATGTAGCAAAAGGAATGAGAAACAAGCAAGTTGCGGATAAACTTTTTATCTCTGAAGCGACTGTAAAAGTCCACATGAAGAGTTTGCTGAAAAAATTAAATGTAAAATCCCGTGTTGCAGCAACACTACTCTACTTAGATTCGTGATATGAAAAAAACGTTTTATTCACTCTTATTTCTATTGGTACTAAATGGTTGTGCATTAACAACAGAACCAATGACTCCTGAATCAAGTGCTATCAACTTATATTATAATGATAGTGCTGTACAGGGCTGCCAAGAGGTTGGCACTGTGACAGGAAGTGAGGGTCATTGGTATACCTTCTTCTTTATTACGAATAAAGATCTAACCATTGGCGCAATTAACGACATTAAAAATGAAGCTCAAGCTTTAGGGGCAAACAGCATAGTAGTTCACACACCGACACCCTTTAATACATCAGTAACTATGTTTGGCTCTGCTTATATTTGCCCTTAATAACTCTTAACCTTAAAAGCTCTTAACTCGGGTTAATTAATCACTTCATTTTATAAACAAAAAACGCCAACTTTTAAGTTGGCGTTTTATTTTATCTGCACATTAAAGAAGCACATATTCTTAATGATGCAATGTTGATGCAATTTCATCTTCTCGAGAACATACCCACTCAGGATCATAAGGCCCCAATCTGAAAGACGGTAATAACCATCGTTATGACGACGACCATCTTGAATAAACATCAATTCAATCCCAATACCAGGTAAAGCTTTCAATACATCTTGAATAGTACGACGAGGCCAACCAGTTAACTCTACAAGCTTAGGAACATTCGGCCTTTCTATATTATGTACCAACAACGCCAAATATAAGCGTCTGGCAAACACTGGATTCAACTCCATTGATACCTCCTGAATTAATAAGAGTAATTATTAATCATTCAATAAAAATGATGTTGAGATTGATCAACTAATTACGAAAATAATCTCATATTTATGTAAACGGGTCATAAAATCGTATTTTTTGTAATTAATTTTCACAATAAGCTCAGCGATATTCTCTAAAGCATTATCCAATATTAACCGTACCACCACCTTTTAGTGTGCCACCACACCCAATAGCATCGCCATCTCTTGCTGCAGGCTTTCCATCAATAAATACAGAGCTTGAACCTGCAGAAATGGATCTTGGATGAGGTGGATGTTTCGGTTTAGAGTGAGGTGCAAGAGGATCTCCTTGTTTTGCCGCTGGAACTCCATCCACTTTTACTGTCCCAGAACCTGCTAAAACTGGAGTTGGATGAAAACCGTCATGATCACTACCAATATCCCCACTTTCACTGCATTTCCCATATAGTCTCCTTTCAATATTGGGATGAATCAGAAGTGTATGTGTTATTTCGTTTCTTTAAAATTTACCCGAAAAGAATGGCGAGTCACTTCAAATAATAATCAACAGATTACTAAATAACCGTCAAGACTGGCGTATTTGTTCAATAATCGTTATAACTAGACAATAATTAATAACATAACTAAAAATGAAGAAAGTCATGACTACAATCTACGGAATTAAAAACTGCGACACCATCAAGAAATGCAAAAAATGGCTTGAAGCAAATAACCTTACCTTTACTTATCACGATTATCGTACTGATGGTATTGATAAAGAGATGGTAACTACATTCGTAAAACAACTTGGTTGGGAAAATGTATTAAATAAACGTGGTACCACGTATCGCCAACTAACAGATGAACAAAAAGCATCTCTAAATGAAGAAACAGCAATCGAATTATTGCTAGAAATGCCAGCTATGATTAAACGCCCTGTACTTATTCATAATAATGAATATCACTTAGGCTTTAAGCCAGCTCAATACGAGACCTTGTTTGATATCTAATGCCATTAATAAAAAGAAGTAAAGGAATACAGAATGTCTGATACACCAACATTAGCTCTTGCTAAAGATTTACTAAGCCGCCAATCCATCACACCTGAAGATGCAGGTTGCCAAGAGCTAATGATTAAACGACTAGAAGCACTTGGTTTTACCATTGAAATTATGGTGTTTGAAGATACAACCAACTTTTGGGCTCGTCGAGGCAATGAAGCACCATTATTTACTTTTGCAGGACATACGGATGTTGTTCCTACAGGTGATTTAACGCATTGGAATACCAATCCATTTGAGCCAACAATCATTGATGGAATGCTCTACGCTCGTGGAGCAGCTGATATGAAGGGCTCTTTAGCTTGTATGGTGGTTGCCGTTGAACGTTTCGTCGCAGAGCACCCTAATCACAAAGGTTCAATTTCATTTTTAATCACATCCGATGAAGAAGGTCCATTTATTAATGGCACGACTCGTGTAGTGGATACCCTGCAAGAACGTAACGAAATCATTGATATGTGTATCGTAGGCGAACCATCAAGTACCGCTCATGTTGGTGATGTGGTTAAAAATGGACGTAGAGGCTCATTAACAGGTAATTTAACCGTTAAAGGGATTCAAGGGCATGTTGCTTATCCGCATATAGCTCGCAATCCAATTCACCAAGCGATGCCCGCTCTGTCAGAGCTAGCAACGACCGTTTGGGACAATGGCAATGATTATTTTCCACCAACAAGCTTTCAAATCCCAAATATGAATGGTGGCACAGGCGCTTCTAACGTTATTCCTGGCACAGTTGATATCATGTTTAACTTTAGATTCAGTACAGAATCAACAGTAGATGAGCTACAACAACGTGTCGTCGAAATTTTAGATAAGCATGATTTAGAATACGAACTAGATTGGATTATCAATGGCCTCCCTTTCCTAACTGATACTGGGGATTTATTAACAGCCGTTGTTAATGCTGTCGATACGGTTAATCAACAAAAACCACAATTATTAACGACAGGTGGTACGTCAGATGGGCGTTTTATTGCTCAAATGGGTTCCCAAGTTATAGAGCTTGGCCCTGTGAATGCGACCATCCATAAAGTAAATGAGTGCGTAAATGTAGAAGATTTAGAAAAGCTAACTGATATGTATCAAGAAGTCCTAAATAATCTACTAGCATAAGGATAAATTAGGGTTATGATGAGAGAGCTTTTGTTCTCTCATCTCTAATTGGTGCCCTATGACATATCAAGAACTTACTGGTCAATCATTTCAACACTTGTCAAAGTTATCACCACATCGTCAGCTTCACCACGATTGTATTCTTCCATTTAAAGCCTTATCAGATGCCGCGCATCAAGCAGGGTTCACTCTGACTATTGCAAGCAGCTTCCGTGACTTTGAACGTCAACTTCTCATTTGGAATAATAAGTTTTTAGGCATTCGCCCTATTTTAGATGATAACGGGCAAGAGCTTGACCCTAGCTCTCTCAATGATCTCGAAAAAATTCACTCCATTATGCGATGGTCTGCCCTTCCAGGTGCGAGCCGACACCACTGGGGAACAGAACTTGATGTTTATGCATCAAATACCTTACCCGAAGATGTACAATTACAACTTGAACCATGGGAATACAACACAGGGCATCAAGCAGAATTCAGTTCATGGTTAAATAAAAACGCCCCTAAATTTGGTTTTTTCTTTCCATATAAAACCGATAAAAAGGGGTTGCCATTGAACCTTGGCACATTAGCTATAAACAAAATAGCAATGCATATATGTCACAATTAACGCCTGAAATGTTACTTAAAGCATGGGAGGGTGTTGATCTGGCAGGAAAAGAGACCATCATTAAACACATAGATACATTATTTGTTCGCTATATAACAAACATAGACAAGGAGTAAATATGGAATGGTTAATGAACCCTTGGGTAATCATTGTTATTGTTTTAAGTGTTGTTATTGGTAACCTTGCGGCATTAAAAGCAACGGCTAATATGAAATTTGGTCAATCAAAAAAAATGAAAAACCTTCAAGAACAAGATGATATTGACGCTGAAAAACAAAACACGGTAGATAAAAAAGAAAATTCAGAACAAAAAAAAGACGCTCAATAACGAGCGTCTTTCTTCATCTTATTTTAGCTTATTCTTCATCTTGCTCAGTCTTAGGGGCGTTGTTTGATTTTTCAATCATCGCCGCTAACACAGGAACTAATGAATCTAACGTATCTTCATCAACAGGCTTACCACCGGCATCTGTTACGTTAATTGATGTTCTGTTGCCTAGGTCGCCAAGTAATAAGTTATAGGTACGGCCATCAAAAGACAGTGGCTTAGTGCCAATCTCTTCCCAGAATTCATCATCGGGTTCTTTGTACTTAACTTCGATTGTACCTTGAGAGCGATTTCTATCTTCTATTGTTAGTCCCATCATAGGCAATAACTCACCTAAGCGTTCCCAGAAAATATTGTATGGCGCACGAGCAATGATAACAGGTAATCCACTTCGGTCTTGTCCCATAGAAATAGGAATACGCTTAACTAACTCTTCCGCACGGATACGAGCTTCTTCACGTAACTGTTCATCATAAGCTGACGTCACTAAATTCGTCATCAAAATGTTATAACGCGCTTTGTTTGCAGGTGTCACTTCGGCTTGATTACCATCCACTTGCCAATCAATTAATAAGATTTGAAAGCCAGCACGATTGTTCTGATTTAGCTTGCTAATTTTATAACGAGCACCGAACTCATGATCTTCATCTTCAGAGCTCCATTTTAACCAGTCAGTTTCAATCTCTGAGGGCTCTTCTTTAACAATACCGATATCTTTCTTTTTCATTAAAGTTAATACCGTTTGCCAAAGCTTATCAACATCTTCTTGCTTAACAAGCCAAACCGTTACTTCTCCATTCTGCTCTTCAATACGAGCACCAGGAATAAGCTCAAGTACTTGTTGAGGTGGACGAATATCTACTTCTTTACCGATACCACCTGTAAACTCCCCCTTAGGAATATCGTATTGTGGGTAGAACTCAGGTTTAGCATCCGCTGGCTCTTGCCACTCAACCAAAGGAGGAGTTTCTAAATACTTAAAATCTTGTTTAGCTTGGCGACGCTCTGTTGGACTACTTGAACATGCTGATAAAACAGCAATCATTAATGATCCAACAACAAAGCGAGTCTTCACTTTCATTTTCTATCCTACTACTTCAACAAACCCGCACTTTTCAGCGCTTGCTCTACCGTTGGCTGTGCTGACAGACTTAATTCCGTTAATGGTAAACGAATATCCGAATGAGTAATCATACCTAAACGATGTGCCGCCCATTTAACCGGAATTGGGTTAGCTTCAACAAATAAATCATTATGTAACGGCATTAAACGTTGGTTAATGATTTCAGCTTCTTCAAACTTACCTTGAGCAGCTAAAGCAAACATGGTCGCCATGTCTTTTGCTGCAATGTTTGACGTTACAGAGATGACACCATGGCCACCCAATTTAACAAAATCAAGCGCAGTAGCATCATCACCACTTAGTTGGATAAAGTTTTCACCACAAAGTTCACGAGTAATCGCCACGCGGTCTAAATCACCTGTTGCATCTTTTAATGCAACAATGTTATCAAGCTCAGCAAGACGCGCGACCGTTTCAGGAAGAAGGTCTACTGCTGTACGTCCTGGTACAT
The DNA here is from genome assembly GCA_038993745.2 of Aliivibrio fischeri. Taxonomy (NCBI): domain Bacteria; kingdom Pseudomonadati; phylum Pseudomonadota; class Gammaproteobacteria; order Vibrionales; family Vibrionaceae; genus Aliivibrio; species Aliivibrio fischeri. The sequence continues at coordinate 2,200,817 of CP160629.1, forward strand.
TATAAAGAATTTGAGGAATATCTGTTGCTTCAGAGATCGCTTTATAGTGCTGGAACAAACCTTCTTGAGTCGGTTTATTGTAATAAGGCGTAACACTTAAACAACCAGCAACACCAGAATCATGGAAAAGCTTACTAAATGTCACCGCTTCATGAGTTGCATTTGCACCCGTTCCTGCAATTACAGGAATTCGGCCATCAGCGAACTCAAGGGTCTTCATAACTAATTTGACATGCTCTTCTACACTTAATGTCGCTGATTCCCCTGTTGTACCAACAGCCACAATACCATTTGTGCCCGCTTTAATGTGGTAATCAACAAGGCTTTTTAAACTGTTGTAATCTACTTCACCATCAGTATCCAATGGTGTAACTAAAGCGACAATGCTACCTGAGAACATATCCTTCTCCCTTTCTATCTGCTGCTACAATATTGGCTCTGTTATTCAATTAACTTCATCGTAAAGAATCACCATCCTTGACCATGATGTGTTATCTGGTTTTCATCTTCTTACACAATGAGCAGAACCATTCAATCAATATAACTCAAGGATATTACATTAGAGCCTATGTTGTAGAGTCTTTTTTTTGACGATTGTTCACTATTGCTTGCTTATCACACAATCACTTGCGTGTTAGTATGTAGATATCTTTTTCAACAACGAGTTTTTTATGTCTCAATACCTTGTAATTACTGCGGTCGGCACAGACAGACCGGGTATATCGAATAAGGTGACTCGCCTTGTCACTGAGTCAAGCTGCAATATAGTAGATAGCCGTATCGCCTCATTTGGTAATGAGTTCACATTAATCATGTTGTTATCAGGTACAGCAAACGCTATCTCTCGAATTGAAAATACATTACCACTATTAGGTCAACAGCATGATCTAATTACCATGATGAAACGTACTTCACCTCATCAAGAAAAAGACATTTTCTATACCATTGACGCATTTATTGAATCAGAAGACCGTCCAGGATTGACTGAAAAATTTACCGATTTTCTTGCTAATCGAGATATCGATTTGAAAACACTCAGTGCTCAAACATTAAAAAAATCAGAAAATCAAAATACATTTCAGATCCAAATTACGGCCGAAATATTTAAAGAGTGCCATATCATTGAGATTCAAGAAGAATTTGAATCCTTATGCGCTTCATTAAATGTCAGTGGTAAAATCAATTTCTATAAAAATTAAAGGCAAATAGACCTAATACCATTCCGGATAAGTAGTTGAACAAGAAAGAATGAGCAACTAGCGATGTGGATTGGTATAAACCCATAAAAGGAAAGAGAATGATCACACCATTAGCAGCAGGCTCAACTGCACCCAATGTATCGCTTTTAGATCAAAATGGAGAAAGCGTCTCGATTTCTGATTTTAAAGGTAAGAAAGTACTGTTTTACTTTTACCCTAAAGCAATGACACCAGGATGTACCGTTCAAGCTCAAGGTCTTCGTGATATTAAATCAGAACTTGAAGCCCATAACGTAGTTACACTCGGTGTCAGTATTGACGCTGTAAAACGTCTTGGTAAATTTATCGAGCGTGATAATTTGAACTTCACTTTACTATCAGATGAAGATCATGCTGCTGCAGATGCATTTGGTGTTTGGGGTGAGAAAAAATTCATGGGTAAAGTGTACGATGGTTTACATCGCATCAGTTTTCTAATTAATGAGGAAGGTGTTATTGAGCACGTTTTCACTAAATTTAAGACCAAAGATCACCATGAAGTAGTATTAGATTATTTGAATAATAAATAATTTGAACTTATAAAAATTAAAGGCGATACCACGAGTATCGCCTTTTTTATTGCCGTATTAATAATTCGCTTCTATTTCTGTTGCAGGAAGCGCTTTCCAAACCGCTTTCACCAATGTTGCTAATGGAATTGCAAAAAAGACTCCCCAAAAGCCCCATAATCCACCAAAGACTAAAACAGAAACAATAATAGCCACAGGATGTAAATTAACCGCTTCAGAAAATAAAACGGGAACTAACACATTACCATCCAGAGCCTGAATGATGGCATAAGCTAACAATAACCAATAAAAATCTGGCGTTAACCCCCATTGGAATAGAGCAACAATCGCAATAGGAACCGTTACAGCCGCAGCGCCAATATAAGGAATAAGCACAGAAAACCCCACCATTACGGCTAGTAATAAGGCGTAACGTAAATCCATAATAAAGAAGGTTAAATAGCTGACAGTTCCTACAATTAAAATTTCGACGACTTTACCTCGAATGTAATTACTTATCTGTTCATTCATCTCCAACCACACTTTCGTCGCCAGACGACGATTTTTAGGTAAAAGATTACTCATAGTGCCAACCATCTCATCTTTATCTTTTAATAAGAAAAACACTAGCAGTGGTACAAGAATAAGATAAACACCAAGCGCTGCTAAACTTACTAATGATGATAGCGAGCCTTTGACTATGCTCTCTCCCATACCAAGAACTTTAACTCGTATTGTTTCTAATAGAGTCTCGATTGATTGAGGTTGAATAAATTCAGGGTAACGCTCAGGTAAACTTGATAAGAAACTATTTAAGCCATTAAACATGGATGGCACATCATTAATTAAATTACCTACTTGCGTCCAAATAGTCGGAACTAGGCCAAAACAGCCAATAACATAAGACTAATAAACAAGATAATAACCAGCATTACTGAGAGTACTCTTGGTAAACCAATACGAGTTAGTTTGGCAACAGGCCACTCTAATAAATACGCTAAGACTATGGCAACTAACAATGGCGCAATTAAGTGACCAAAAAAGTAAATAGTAATAAAGCCAACAATAAGGATAGCAGCCAAACTAACGGCATGAGGATCTGAAAAGCGGCGCTTATACCACTGGGTAACCATATCTAACATAACAATTTCTACTTTTTAATTACGGTTAAAAACGAATAAGCATCTGCATGCTCTAGGCGAACTTCAAATAACTGGCGTTCAAAATAAGCAATCATATCGGCTAAAGAAGCTTTGTCGACGACTTTAATTTGTAAGATTTCATTAGTCACCAAAGCCTGACTTGCTCTTTTAGCCAAAAGTAAAGACATTGGGCACCGATGTTGGGTTAAATCAAGGCTTTGGGTTTCCATTCCACAACTCTATATATATGATAGATTTCATTTAAGAGTATAAATCACATAATTAATACAAAAAAGAAACCTATTTTAATTTTGATACTCTTATTCGACAGGTTTACGTTATCATCAATTAATAGCAAAGTGTTATTAAAAGGATTTGTTAAAAATACATGTTCAAACTAAAAAAACTGGCCAATGGGTTACTTATTGCATCATTACTTACAAGCTCAATTCCGAGTTTTGCAAAAAATGATTTAAATTTACCTGATATTGGTACAACAGCGGCTTCCACCTTAACCATAGATCAAGAGTTAATTTATGGTGATGCTTATATGCGTATGCTACGAGCAAGCCAACCTGTTATTAATGATCCAGTTTTAGCTGAATATGTACAAGACTTAGGACATCGATTAGTCGCTAATGCCAATGATGTCAAAACGCCTTTTCACTTTTTTTTAATTAATAACAGAGAGATTAATGCATTTGCCTTCTTTGGTGGTTATGTCGCTCTTCATTCAGGGTTATTTTTGCATGCCCAAACAGAAAGTGAATTAGCTTCTGTCGTTGCTCACGAAATTGCACACATTACTCAGCGCCACTTAGCTCGTAGTATGGAAGAACAAGCTCGTCGCTCTCCAGCCACAGTCGCTGCTTTAGTTGGTTCATTATTACTTGCTATTGCTGCACCAGAAGCAGGGATTGCAGCTATTCACGCCACCACAGCAGGAGCGATGCAAAGCTCAATAAACTATACTCGAAGTAACGAAAAAGAAGCTGACCGATTTGGTATTGATACGCTTGCAAAATCAGGGTTTGACGTCTCTGCTATGCCTCGATTTTTTTCTCGTTTAGCAGACCAATATCGCTACGCAAGTACACCACCAGCAATGCTATTAACTCACCCATTACCAACATCTCGTATTACCGATAGTCGAGAACGAGCACAGCAATATCCAATGAGACGAGTTGATACATCATTACGTTACCATCTTGCACGTTCACGTATTGTAGCTCGATTTGCAGGTATTGATAGCAGTGCGTCCTTGGATTGGTTCGCTCGAAAATCCAAAACACACAATACCGACATAAAACAAGCATTAGAATATGGAAAAGCCTTGGTTTACATCGATTCAAAACAATACGACAAAGCGCAGCCATTAATAAATAAATTACTAAAAAACGATCCTTTAAATACGTTTTATATAGATGCAGCAACAGACTTAGATCTGTATACGAAGAAAAATGAACAAGCTCTAAAACGTTTAAAAGATGGGTTGGTACAACTTCCTAATAATCCAGTACTAACTATTAATTATGCACATGCATTAACAGAATCTAATAAACCTTCTGAAGCGGTGCGTGTATTACAACGCTATACACATGACCACCCAGATGACCCCACTGGATGGCAACTCCTTGCTAAGGCTTATCATGACAATGGTAGCTCTGATGGGGAACTCGCAGCTCGTGCTGAAGTATACGCTTTAAAAGGCATGTGGAACAAAGCATTAAATAATTATACTCAAGCCAGTCAACTAGTTGAGTATGGTAGTTTAGATCAAGCTAGATACGACGCAAGAATCGATCAGCTTCGTTTATCAAGAGAGCGTTTTAGCGCCTTATAATAGAAAGGAAAGTATATGTCTGTTGTTATTTATCATAACCCTCGTTGCTCAAAAAGCCGTGAAACCTTATCTCTTCTAGAAGAAAAAGGGATCACACCTGAAATCGTAAAATACTTAGATGAAGCACCAAGTATCGACATATTAAAAACGATTTTCGCTCAGCTAGGTTTTAGTTCTGTTCGCGATATGATGCGCACAAAAGAAGCGGAATACAAAGAGCAAGGTTTAGCAGAAGCATCGATTACTGATGAGCAATTATTCGAAGCTATGGTGGCAACACCGAAACTCATTGAACGTCCAATTGTTACAAACAACAATCAAGCAAGAATTGGACGCCCACCAGAGCAAGTGCTAGAGATTTTATAAGGAATACCAACCTAAGTAAGTAGCCACATACTTACTTAGGTTGACATAAAAACAAGGAATGAACATGGAATCAGTTGCAATGAGCGCAGAGACTAAGCGCTACCGTTTACTTGCTTTATTTTGTAATTTATCTCTACTTGGCTTTATTATCCTTTGGCATAGTCTACTTTCACCGCACCCTTTAATTAACTCATATGGCGTTACGATTGCTTGGGTCATTCCCATGCTATTCCCATTAAAAGGAATCATTGAAGGAAAGCCTTACACACATGCTTGGGCGAACTTTATTTTAATGTTCTATTTCCTACATGCGTTAACAATCTTATGGCTAGACGAAGGGGAACGCTACCTAGCGGCTATTGAATTGGTTTTAACCACAGGAGCCTTCTTAGGCAATATTTACTACGCTCGTCTAAGAGGCAAAGAATTAGGGTTAAAACTTAAACGTTTATCTGAAGTCGAAAAGCTAGAGAAAGAAAAGTTCACAGAATGAGACCAATCACAGTAAGAGATCAGAGATAGCGAAAGAAAAAAGGTGACTATGCAGTCACCTTTTTTATCATCAATATTATTTGCTGCTCAATTGATAAGCATGAATAACAGGCATTGTTTCTTCTGATTGTTCAGTTGTTTCAGATTCTTCAATAATAGGCTCTTCCATTGTTTGCTCTTCAGCAACAGGAGTAACTTGCTCTATTGCTGCATCATTAACATCAAGCTCTGCATTTTCAATCGCTTTATCTTCTTCAATTAGTTCAGGGATAAGGGAAAGCGCTTTATTTTTGTTTAGCAGCTCTTGGTTAAATTGCTCAAAATCACCAAGTAAGTTTAGCGTGTAAGTCACTTTATTGCCTTGAATCGTATCAACTTGAACACTTGCAACTGAATTTAATTGCTTAAGTTGTTTTTCAATCGTAAAGAATGCTCGTGTTGAATGAACTCCTTCAATTGAAATCATCTCAGACTGACTAACTACAGCCCCTAAATTTTTGGTGTATTTCTTGGCAAAGTAATCACTAACATTATTTACCATATCAGCAAGTTGAACCGCTCCAGATTCTCGACCTTCTAACGGTTTTGTTGATGTCGTAGGCAAATATTGTGGCGTAGTATCAAATAATGTCCAAGATGAACTATTACGCGCACTTTTACCACAAGAATAGCTTGAGGGTTATAACGTTCACTTGCATCAGCAATCGGCTTTTTAAAGTTACCCCATAAGTCTGGAATTTCAATTGATGTTACATCATCAAAATCACCAACAGGGAACATAACAGGCAATCCACGCTCATTTGCCGCTTCTTTAATTCGTGTAATTAACGAATTATTTGATTGCTCCCAAATGATGCTTCTTTGATAGTTATATTCATTAACAATCCAAACCAATACCGACTTACGAGGCGTTTCCCAAATACTTTGCTCAGATTGAGTCAGTAGGTTAAGTACCATTTTAGAATTATAACCAAGCTTCATAGCACGAGGGGCATTGTCATATTCAACAAAACTCATTTGTGTTACGTAGCGATCACTTTGTGTTAGCGCTTTTTTTATCACCTCATTTCGAGCAATATCAGTTTGCCCTGATACCTTGATAAGCACATTCACTAAACCTTCTTGTTTAGCAATATTTTCAGCTTTATCAGATCCTGTTAATTGCACTTCAGTATGATAAAGATCGTTTTGCTGTTGAGCAAAAACCGGTCCTACAACCATACACATTAATAAACACAAAATACGTAACATCAAACAACCTATAATTACTTTTATAATTTACCGCCGATAATAAGGGCTATCCCTTTATTCAGCAAGGAATTGAATTGACCAAGATCTAAATTTCATACCATTAGAGAGCAACTTTTATAAAAAGTTTTATTTTTTCACGACCGAAATCAAGATATTTTTATTTCTAATAATGATAGAATCCCTCAAATTCACTACTGGAAATGGAAATGCTTTATAATTTATTTCAGGGATTTCAAATGCTATTTGTTGCATTTGGTGCACTTGTGCTTGTCCCCCTCCTTACTGGCCTAGATCCCAATGTTGCTCTATTTGGTGCTGGTGTCGGTACCCTACTCTTTCAATTAGTTACACGTCGTTCTGTTCCTATCTTCCTCGCTTCTTCCTTTGCTTTTATCGCTCCAATTATCTACGGAACCCAAACATGGGGGATCCCAGCTACAATGGGTGGCCTAATGGTTGCAGGTTTAGTTTATGTCGCTTTGGGCGCTGTAATTAAAGTAAGAGGTGTGGCTTTTATCCATAAGTTACTGCCACCAGTTGTTGTTGGCCCAGTTATTATGGTAATTGGTTTAGGATTAGCACCAACAGCTGTAAATATGGCACTAGGTAAAACAGGCGATGGTGCTTATCAACTTGTTGATGGTCAATTAGCGATGTGGATTGCTGCGGCTTCATTATTTACTACGATTGCCGTTAGTGTTTTTGCAAAAGGTTTCTTTAAGCTTCTTCCAATTATTTCAGGCATCATAGTTGGCTACTCTCTTAGCCTTATCTTTGGTGTTGTTGATTTTACCCCAGTTCATCAAGCCGCTTGGTTTGCACTACCAAACTTCACTTTCCCTGAGTTCAACATTAATGCGATTCTGTTTATGATCCCAGTTGCAATTGCACCTGCTGTTGAACACGTTGGTGACATGCTTGCAATTTCAAACGTGACAGGGAAAGATTACCTTAAAAAACCAGGGTTACACCGCACTATCACAGGCGACGGTATTGCAACAATGGCCGCTTCTTTCATTGGTGCGCCACCAAATACAACATACAGTGAAGTGACCGGCGCCGTAATGCTGACTAAAGCTTTTAACCCTGTAATCATGACATGGGCAGCTGTGTGCGCCATTGTTCTTGCGTTAGTTGGTAAATTAGGTGCAATGCTACAAACCATTCCAGTTCCTGTGATGGGTGGAATTATGATCTTATTATTTGGTTCTATTGCAACAGTAGGTCTAAATACGTTGATTAAAAACCAAGTTGACTTGCATAAGGCTCGTAACCTTACGATTGTTGGTGTAACGCTTGTTTTCGGTATTGGTGGTATGGCTGTAGGTATTGGTGACTTCAACCTTCAAGGTGTAAGTCTTTGCGGTATCGTTGCTATTACTCTGAATTTAATTCTTCCAAATGACTTAGGTGAAAGCCACGTTGTTAATAATGCACAAATGGAAGAAGATAAATAGATTAAGGGTCTAGATAATAAAAAGGCTTGATGATTAATTCATCAAGCCTTTTTTAATTCTTCATTTCTAGTGTCTAAACTAAATTATTTAGTACCGAAGATCTTATCACCAGCATCGCCTAGACCAGGTACGATGTAACCTTTGTCATTTAGCTTCTCATCAATAGCTGCTGTGTAAAGCTCTACATCTGGGTGCGCTTTTTCTAATGCTTCAATACCTTCTGGAGCAGCAACAAGCACAAGAACTTTAAAGTGCTTACAACCTTTCTCTTTAAGAAGATCCAGAGTTGCAATCATAGAACCGCCAGTTGCTAACATTGGGTCAACAACAAGAGCAATACGCTCATCGATGTTAGAAGCCAATTTGTTGAAGTATGGTACAGGTTCTAGTGTTTCTTCGTCACGGTAAATACCAACAACACTGATACGTGCGCTTGGGATATGCTCAAGAACGCCATCCATCATACCAAGACCAGCACGAAGAATTGGAACAACAGTTACTTTTTTACCTTTAATTTGGTCAACTTCAACAGGGCCATTCCAGCCGTTGATAGTTACTTTTTCTGTTTCAAAATCTGATGTTGCTTCATAAGTAAGTAGGCTACCTACTTCCGTTGCTAATTCACGAAAACGTTTAGTACTGATCTCGCCTTCGCGCATTAAACCAATTTTATGTTTTATTAGCGGGTGTTTTACTTCAACAACTTTCATTTCTGACTCCAGATACATTAATCAAACCTTCTAATTATACATACTTTTTCATTAAAAAATTAAGTTATATGAAAATAATTCACTAGCATTGAAATCGTTTACCGAGTTTATTATTTTTTATTACAAAAATTATGCAAAATTCCTTACGCAAACGTTTCCCTTTTTACATTGTGCTGTTAGAATGGCGCGGATTTTTGAAATCCAACCTATGGCGAGGACACCTCCGTGAGCGACAACAAAACTTCTCTTAGCTACAAAGATGCTGGCGTAGACATTGATGCTGGTAATGCACTTGTTGATCGAATTAAAGGCGTAGTAAAACGCACTCGTCGTCCAGAAGTAATGGGCGGCATTGGTGGTTTTGGTGCGTTATGTGAACTTCCGACGAAATACAAGCAACCACTTTTAGTTTCTGGTACCGATGGCGTAGGTACAAAACTTCGTCTAGCGCTCGATTTAAATAAGCACGATACCATTGGTATTGACTTAGTTGCGATGTGTGTAAATGACCTAATTGTTCAAGGTGCTGAGCCACTTTTCTTCCTTGATTACTATGCAACAGGCAAACTTGATGTTGATGTTGCTGCTGAAGTAGTTACAGGCATTGGTGAAGGCTGTATTCAAGCTGGTTGTGCATTGATTGGTGGTGAAACCGCTGAAATGCCAGGTATGTATGAAGGCGAAGATTACGATGTTGCAGGCTTCTGTGTTGGTGTTGTAGAAAAAGAAGACGTTATTGACGGAACTAAAGTTGCCGCTGGTGACGCTCTTATCGCTGTAGGTTCAAGTGGCCCACACTCAAACGGTTACTCATTAATTCGTAAGATCCTTGAAGTATCAAATGCTGATCTTAACGAAGAGTTAAATGGCAAAACTATTGCTGCTCACCTAATTGAGCCAACGAAAATCTATATTAAATCAGCGCTTAAGATGATTGCTGAGCATGATATTCATGCTATCTCACACATCACTGGCGGTGGTTTCTGGGAAAATATTCCACGCGTTTTACCACAAGGCACAAAAGCTGTCGTAGATGGTAACAGCTGGGAATGGCCTGCTATTTTCAACTGGTTACAAGAAAAAGGTAACGTTGATACCTACGAAATGTACCGCACTTTCAACTGTGGTGTAGGTCTTGTTGTTGCACTTCCAAAAGATCAAGCAGAACAAGCGGTTGCTTTATTAAATGCTGAAGGTGAAAACGCTTGGGTTATCGGCGAAATTGCAGCAGCAGAGCAAGGCGAAGAACAAGTAGAGATCCGTTAATCGTTCTTTAAACTTTGACTTAGTTCATAAAGAAAAAATAAAAGGTGATCATTTTATCGATCACCTTTTTTATAGCTATTATTTATGTTCGAATAGTTCTCATTACAAATTAAAAAGATAGGTATGATGAAGAATATTGTTGTTTTAGTTTCAGGTAATGGCAGCAACTTACAAGCCTTTATTGATGCTTGTGGCAATAAAATCCCTAATGCACGTATCGCTGCTGTTATTTCTAACAAAAGTGACGCTTACGGATTACAGAGAGCCATTGATGCTGATATTAATGTGCATTCTTTAAATGCCAAAACATATGATAGTCGTGAGCTATATGATGATGCTCTAGCTACTCTAATCGACCTCCACAAACCCGATGTCATTATCCTTGCTGGATTCATGCGAATTTTAAGTGAAGCATTTGTCACTCGATACCAAGGAAAAATGCTCAATATCCACCCTTCTCTTTTGCCAAAATACACAGGATTACATACTCATCAACGTGCTATTGATGCTGGAGATAAAGAGCATGGAACAAGTGTGCATTTTGTCACTCCAGAATTAGATGGTGGACCTGTTATCCTTCAAGCTAAAGTTCCTATCTTTGAAAACGATAATGCAGAAGATGTAGCATCTCGTGTACAAGCCCAAGAACATGTCATTTACCCTATGGTAGCGAATTGGTTGGTAGAAGAAAGATTAACCATGGTCGATGGGAAAGCGATTCTTGATGGTACCGAATTAGGTCTATCCGGTTTAGAGACAGAATAGATACAAAAAAGCCGCTTAAATAACTAAGCGGCTTTTTAAGTTCTACGTACTTTTAATGCTAAAGAGCACTATTTACTGGACACTCAGATGGAGGTGGTGCCATATCAGGAACCGTATCGTGGTTTCCTGCACTTAGCTCTCCAAAGTGAAACAACGCATACTCACCGACTTTCATTTTACGCCACTCTTCATTATCCGTCAGAGGTTGCGTAGCTATAATCGAAACAACATCGTTTGGGGTTGTCTCTTTATGAAAATCAATCGTTACGTCTTCATCAATTAAGGAGGCTTGACCGAAAGGTGCTCTTCGAGTTATCCAATGCAAATTATTTGAACAGTAAGTCATCACATACTCACCATCACTTAATAGCATATTGAATACCCCTAAGCTTCTTAAATGATCACTACACTCAGAAACAAACTCAAACATCAGCATCATATCTTGAGGAGGTTCAGGATACTTATCTTCTAATTGATTTAATAACCAACAAAAAGCACGTTCACTGTCTGTCTCACCAACAGGTCGAAAACGTCCTGTAGATAATTGGTCGAACCCCGTTAGCTGACCATTGTGAGCAAACGTCCAATACTTCCCCCATAACTCACGAGTAAAAGGGTGTGTATTTTCAAGGTTTACATCACCTCGGTTCGCTTGCCTAATGTGACTGACTACCGCTTTACTCTTAATAGGGTAATCTTGAACAAGTTCAGCTATTTTTGAATGACAACTTGGCGTAGGGTCTTTAAATGTACGAAATCCTTTCCCTTCATAAAAAGTAATTCCCCAACCATCACGGTGTGGTCCTGTATTACCACCACGCTGAACTAATCCTTTAAAACTAAAACAAATATCTGTTGGTACATTAGCACTCATTCCGAGCAGTTCACACATACTTGCGTTACTCCTTTATGCGCAAAATAGCCTATCTCAATATATAAATATCAAGATAGGCTGCAAGATAGATTATGCTTCCATCTCTTTTTCAATCAATTGAATCACAATGTGGATAATTTTAATGTGAATCTCTTGAATACGATCTGCGTAACCAAAATGTGGTACACGGATTTCAACATCCGCAAGACCCGCCATTTTACCGCCATCTTTACCCGTTAATGCAATTGTCTTCATGCCTTTTTCTTTTGCGGCTTCAATTGCTTTAATAATATTGCCTGAGTTACCTGATGTAGATAAACCAAACAATACATCACCTTTTGAACCAACCGCTTGTGTATAACGAGAAAAGACATGGTCATAGCCAAAGTCATTACTTACACAAGATAAATGGCTAGGATCTGAAATCGCAATACCAGGGTATCCTGGGCGATTTTCACGGTAGCGACCTGTTAACTCTTCAGCAAAGTGCATTGCATCACAGTGTGAACCACCATTACCACAAGACAGTACTTTACCACCTTGTTTAAATGAATCAGCAATCGTTTTAGCAGCTAGCTCAATTTGAGCAATGTTTTTATCATCAGCTAAAAAGTCATTCAGTACTTGAGCGGCTTCTGTTAATTCAGAACGGATCAGATCTTGATAAGACATAGGATACTCTCTTTTATTATTTTCCCTAATTGGGGCTAATCTCAGTGTACCTATCCCCTTTTATCTTTAAAAGAGATTCACTCTATATTTCTTCTCTCTTCTCCAAAAATATCACTCTTTCCCCTGCAAAAAAGCAGATATCACTCACTGAAAAATGAATATTGTTTATTAATTACTCAACCTAGATCACTTTTTAATCACGAGCGTTATTTACTTTTTATTAACATTAGAGCTACACTTAATTTAACTGGTTAGACCTCTTACCTAAATAATAAATTTACGACATGTAATCGTAATACCTCTGTTCCTACAAACAGAGCAGCGCCGGAAAAGGAGAATCACATGGCCCTGACACTATTAGCAACAGTAATTGCACTTGCTGCATTAAGCTATCATCGACAATCTTTGAAAACCTCAACCTTGGTTATTGCAGGTATTCTTGCCATTAGCTCTGGGTTAGGTTACGCAGGTTTTATTTCTTGGGCTGTCTTTTTACTGGTTTCAGTTCCCCTAAATATTCCTTCAATTCGACAATCTCTATTCAGTAATAAAGCACTTTCTCTATTCAAAGGCGTTATGCCGGAGATGTCACAAACCGAAAAAGATGCGATTGAAGCCGGTACAGTTTGGTGGGAAGCCGAATTATTTAAAGGTAACCCTGATTGGAAATTTCTTCATGGTATCCCTAAAAATACGCTATCAGATGAAGAACAAGCTTTTATGGATGGTCCAGTAACAGAAGTGTGTCGTATGGTTAATGACTATGAAGTCACCCATGAGCTTGCCGATCTTCCACCAGAAGTATGGCAATACCTAAAAGATCATAAATTCTTTGCTATGATCATTAAAAAGAAATATGGCGGCTTAGAATTTTCTGCTTACGCTCAGTCTTGCGTACTTCAAAAATTAACTAGCGTATCTGGCGTACTCTCTATCACTGTCGGTGTTCCTAATTCATTAGGTCCTGGTGAGTTATTACAACATTACGGTACAGAGGAACAAAAAAACTATTATTTACCTCGCTTAGCTGAAGGCAAAGAGATCCCATGTTTTGCACTAACAAGTCCAGAAGCTGGTTCTGATGCTGGCTCGATTCCTGACTATGGTGTTGTGACTAAAGGCATGTGGGAAGGTGAAGAAGTCGTAGGTATGCGTATTACTTGGAACAAACGCTATATCACACTCGCCCCTGTCGCTACCGTTTTAGGTTTAGCTTTCAAACTTCAAGATCCAGATGGTTTACTTGGTGATAAAAAAGATCTTGGTATTACTTGTGCTCTTATCCCGACGGATTTAGATGGTGTTAAAATTGGCCGTCGTCATTTCCCATTAAACGTACCATTCCAAAATGGTCCAACTCAAGGTAACGATCTATTTGTTCCGCTGGATTACATTATTGGTGGAGAAAAAATGGCAGGACATGGCTGGCGTATGCTAGTGGAATGCTTGTCGGTTGGTCGTGGTATTACACTGCCATCTAATGCCACAGGTGGAGCGAAAACAGCAGCACTTGCAACAGGTGCTTACGCTCGCATTCGTCGTCAATTTAAGCTTCCTATTGGTAAAATGGAAGGTATTGAAGAACCATTAGCACGTATGGCAGGTAATGCTTATATGATGGACGCTGCGAGTAACTTAACCGTTGCAGGTATTGTTCAAGGCGAAAAACCATCTGTTATCTCTGCAATTGTGAAATACCACTGTACACATCGAGCTCAGCGTGTCGCTATTGATGGAATGGATATTTCAGGTGGTAAAGGGATCTGTTTAGGTAATTCCAACTTCTTAGCTCGAGGCTATCAAGGTTCACCGATCGCTGTCACTGTTGAGGGAGCAAACATTCTTACTCGTTCAATGATCATTTATGGCCAAGGAGCTATTCGTTGTCACCCTTATGTACTTGCTGAAATGGATGCCGCTTATCTTGATGATAAAAAAGCATCATTAGAACAATTCGATTCCGCAGTCTTTGGACATATTGGTTTTGGTATCAGTAATTTCGTTCGCAGTTTCTGGCTTGGCTTAACGGATGGTTATGGCTCGAAAACACCATTTAATGATGAAACTAAACGTTATTACCAACAAGTAAACCGATACAGTACAAACCTTGCTTTACTGTCTGATATTTCAATGGCTGTATTAGGAGGAAGTTTAAAACGTCGTGAACGTATGTCTGCACGTCTTGGGGATGTATTAAGTCAACTTTATTTAACAACATCAACATTAAAACGTTTTGATGATGATGGTCGTCAAAAAGAAGATTTAGCTCTGGTTCATTGGAGTGTTCAAGATTCTCTGCATCAAGCAGAACAAGCGATTGATGGATTACTGTTTAACTTTCCAAATCGATTTGTTGCTGGTGCGATGCGCTTTATTCTATTACCAACCGGGCTTCGTCGTCAGAAACCAAGTGACAAACTTGACCATAAATTAGCGCGTATTCTTCAAGAACCGTCAGGCGTTCGTAGTCGAATTGGTCGAGGGTTATTCTTGGAAGCAAGTCGCTTTAACCCTGTAGGAAAAATGGAAGAAGCATTAATTGATATTTTAACTGCTGAACCAATTTATGACCGCGTATGCAAAGAGTCTAAGCAACGTTTACCATTTATGCAGCTTGATCGCGTGGCGAAAGTTGGATTAGAACTCAATATAATTTCTGATAAAGAAGCGCTGTTATTACGTAAAGCAGAGAAAAGTCGATTAGCAACCATCAACGTTGATGATTTTGACCCAAGCGAACTTATCGTAAAACCACAAAACCACAGTGTTGAGCACAGTAAAATTGCATAACCCTTAAAATCAAAAAAGGCCAGAGTAACTAACATTACTCTGGCCTTTTTCATAATGTCTCTATCTTATTAAGGTAAAGACATTACTAATTTTAAATAAATTATTTCTTCAAGTGATAAGCAATCAATCGTTTTATTGCATGAACCTAGTTCTTGAGCAGCTACTGTTAGCTGTTTTTGTTCATGATGATGTGCTTCTAGCGCTTGCTTAAATGCAGCTTCTAACTTCGACTTACATGTAATCAAAACATACCTCACTTAATTGAAGCGAGGAGTATAAATAAGCCACATCGATAATTCAAATTTTATAAAAAAGCAAACGTTAACTTTGGGCTAAATGTAACAAAACACTACAAAAGAAGACGTAATAATGAGAAAAACCGCAAAAACTGCGGTTTTAATCTTAACTAACGTGATTTTATACTTTTGGCGGCGGTGGCATAGATAACTTTTCTGCTTTTGGCGCTGCATCTTTTACCGCTTTTGTTACCTTGATTTTTTTCCAAGCTAAAATCCCGGCAAAAATAAGCATTATAATCAATAAATTACCGGCAACAACATAAATCCAGAGCCACTTACGAGCCTCTGCTCGCTCTTCTATTATTCTTTGCTGCTCTTCAAGTTTTTTCTTCTCAGCGGCTGCTTTTAGTCTCGCTTCATGTGCAGCTTTTAAATCAATTGGTTCAGTAACACCATAATTATGAGTTCCTAAATTAAATTGCAATGGTCTATCTGTTGCCATATCCGTTGCATACACCCATCCAAACCATGAGTTTTTACCCGGTAAATAACTATTTGGTAAATCAAAATACAATTTAGTTTCGTCTTTTTCTGACTGAGCTTGAGTAATCGTTACTCTTTCTTTTGGATCAACTTGTTCAATATGAGCCGCAAGTGAACCTGCTTTTATTGCGCCAGCTTCCGTATCTATAGTCATGGTATGTTTACGGTTTTCATTACGTGCTTGCGTAAAGCTTGCACGAATAGGCGCAGGGTATACCAATACATCTTGCTCAACGGTTCTTAAGAAAACACCGTTACGAGATTGAATGCGAACCCAATATTTTCCTGGTTTAATATTAACTGGTAAGTTAACCGTAAACACACCATCGCCAGCAACCTCATCCAACCCTTCACCATCATCCTCAAACGTTCCTAGAACTTCAGGTAATGGGCGCGCTTCTTTTACTAGCTCTTTTTCATTAGCAAGATAAGGCGTAAACGTCACATTTAATTTAATACGATTTAAAAAATCTCTTAAAACTAATGGCTTTCCATCTTGCTCTAAACGTGCAGTAAACTTGAGCGTTTCAGATTGATACAATTTCTTTGGTAAGGTATCAACGCTTAACGTTAAGTTAGATAAAATCTTCACTTTATTTTCAGGAGTGATCTTACCTATTGCTTGCCATGGCCCAGGCATTGGATTTTCAATGGAAATAATATCCATGCCATTTTCTTCATACCAAGCGACATTCTTAGGATGTTCCCAAGCGTAATATTTGGTGCCATCAGGGCGAACAAGTGTGACAGCTTGAGATGCTTTCTCACGATAAACTAAAAAAGAAACTTGTTTAATCGTAGGATCAACACGAAAACGGTTATCCAACCAAGACATCTCCGTACTTTTCGCCCAAGAAACCATAGGGACAAAAAGTGCAATTATCAATAACCGCCACATACTCAAACTCCTAACTACGCCACAAACAGGCATCACCAACAATATCCAAACGCTTTTCATGCGCTTCTAATTCATCGGCCGTTGCACGTAAAACCTTTAATCCTTTTCTACCTGAATTCAGTCTTTTAATGGTTTCTTCGTCTGAATCAGATGAATTTTCTCCAGATGAAAAACTCAAACTTGTCTGCCCGCCAGTCATTAACAGGTAAACATCAGCTAGGATCTCGGCATCGAGCAAGGCGCCGTGGAGAGTACGGTGTGAGTTATCAATACCATAGCGTTCACACAAGACATCTAGGTTATTACGTTTACCTGGAAATATCTTTTTCGCCATGGCCAAGGTATCGGTAATTTTACAATACTGATCCGTGGTACCAATTAACTTATTGAGTTTACTGAATTCATAATCCATAAAGCCAACATCGAAGGGCGCGTTATGAGCAACTAACTCAGCCCCTTTAATGAACTCAAGGAATTCATCATGGATGTCTTTATATTCAGGTTTATCATATAGGAATTCATCAGTAATACCGTGAACATCAATCGCTTCTAAATCGATTAATCGATCTGGCTTAATGTACACATGGAAGTGATTACCGGTTAATTTACGGTTAATGATCTCTACGGCACCGATCTCAACGATACGGTGACCTTCATAAACAGGACCACCAGAGAAGTTCATACCTGTGGTTTCTGTATCGAGAACTATAATTCGATTCGAAGAATTGTTGCTAGCATTCATAGGTTCATTTGTGTCAGACTATTTCTAAATTCCTCTAATGATAACAGAGATAATGAAACAGGTTGAAATTTTCACAGATGGTTCTTGTTTAGGTAACCCAGGTCCAGGCGGTTATGGCATTGTAATGCGCTATAAAGGGACAGAAAAAACATTTTCAGAAGGGTTTAATAAAACCACTAACAACCGTATGGAAATGCTAGCAGCAGTGATAGCTCTACGTAACCTAAAGGAGCCATGCTCTGTCATATTAACAACAGACAGCCAGTATGTTCGTCAAGGCATCACTCAATGGATCCACGGTTGGAAAAAAAGAGATTGGAAAAAAGCAGATAAAAAGCCAGTAGTCAATGCCGATCTTTGGAAACAGTTAGATGCTGAATCTGAACGCCACAAAATTGATTGGCGCTGGGTAAAAGGTCACGCAGGTCATCGAGAGAACGAGATGTGTGATGAATTAGCAAGAACAGCAGCCGAAAACCCGACTCAAGATGATACGGGTTACCCTGGTTAATCAGATTTCATTTTTCCTTGGCGGGTTTGAGCAACAGAAATAGGAGCCAACTTTGGCTTCTTTTTCCAAGCCGATTTTATTGGTCTTAATGGATACGTTCGTTTTCTCGCAACAATAAAATAAATACCACTAATAGGCTTAACAGCATCACCACCTAGCCCTTCAAACCATGTCCACATCGTGCGATAACGAGTCAGTGGAGCTAAAGCAAAACAATCACTGTACACCACTTCAAAATTCAATACGCTCAACCAATCTTTAATTCGGTGAGGAGTAAACATACGTCCACTCCAAGGTAAATTATTTTTACGCCATGGAAACAAACTCGCAAGCCCAATAGCACTCATAGGGTTAAAACCCGTCAAGATGACATAACCGTCACCAATAAGCACTCGATCTATTTCTCTGAGTAATTGATGAGGGTCTGATGAGTAATCTAACTGATGAGCTAATACACAAGCGTCTATACTTTTTTCAAGAAACGGTAATTGAGGCAATTCTGCAGTAATATTTCTTAGCGAATTTTTGTTATCTAGGTTAACTTGGTGTTTAATATTACAAAAGCGACTATCTAACTCAGCACTTAGTCCACCAATTTTGAGCATATGGTAACCGAATAGTTTGGGACACCACTCATCCAAACGTGATTGAATAAGCTCACAAATCCACTCACCATGAGGGATATCTTCCCATGAATGTGGTTTTTCAATTTTTTTATCAAGCAGTGCTGGCTTAATCAAGATCGTTACCTATACCATCGAATAATAAAAAGTTTGGAGAAATGTGAATGCTATCAGTAAAAAGCATACCTGCATTTAATGATAATTACATTTGGTTAATTCACAACAATGACAATCATTGTGTTGTTGTCGATCCCGGTGATGCTACCCCTGTTTTAGAGTGCATTAAAGAGCATGACTTTATTTTAGATGCAATTTTAATTACACACCACCACCATGATCATATCGGTGGCGTTCCTGAGTTGGTAAGACAATTCCCTAACGTTAATGTTGTAGGCCCAGAGAATGAACCTATTCCAACCTTAACTCACCCCGTTGGAGATGGCGATTTTGTTGAGTTATTTGATGAGCAATTCATGGTGTTAGGTGTCCCTGGGCATACCAATGGCCATGTTGCTTATATTGGCGATGAAAAACTTTTCTGTGGTGATGCTCTTTTCTCTGCGGGTTGCGGTCGATTATTCGAAGGCACTGCTGAACAAATGTTTAACTCATTACAAAAAATGGCAGCATTGCCTGATGAAACTGAAGTCTACTGTGCACATGAATACACAGCATCAAACTTGGCATTTGCACTCGCCGTTGAGCCAGATAATGATTATCTATTACGTTATAGAGAAAAAGTTCTTCATCTACGAGCTCATGGTAAATCGACGATTCCATCGATTCTACAACGAGAAAAACTCATTAATCCTTTTTTAAGAACAAGTGAAGCGAATGTAAAGAAATCGGTAGCAAGTAAAGTGCAAGATAGTACCGAGGTTGAGATCTTTACCGCATTAAGAAGATGGAAGGACGAGTTTTAAGTATGAAACTTGTTTGATGTGTGGTTGCAAAGTATTATTCGCCTCCAAATAAAAATATTAATACGATTAAACACACTGAAGGCAATACATAATGAAACTGAAACTCCATTGGATTGGACTCGCATTATTAGCAGGCTGTCAAACGGCACCAACACCTGAAAATACACAGCCTGATACTAACTCAGCAATCACCACGCCTTCAAAAACAGAGCCGAAAGCAGAAATTAAACCTGTTGAAAAACCGGCTCCTACTCCTCAAGAACAAGAAGATGTTTGGCAACGCATTGCTATGCAACTTGAGATGCCAATTCCAGATAATGAATCGGTTGATTACTACCGTAATTGGTATATCAAACACCCAAGCCACCTTCGTACCGTTGCAAAGCGTGCAAAGCCATTCTTATATATGATCACGGTTGAAATTGAAAAGCGTGGTTTGCCTATGGAATTAGTTTTACTCCCTGTAGTAGAAAGTGCATTTGACCCGTTCGCCTACTCTCATGGCAGCGCTGCAGGTTTATGGCAATTTGTTCCAGGTACCGCAGATCGATTTAAACTAGAGCGAAACTGGTGGTATGACGGACGCCGTGATGTACCAGCAGCAACAACCGCAGCCTTAGATTACATGGAATATTTCGACAGTCGCTTTGATGGTAATTGGCAACATTCAATTGCCTCATACAACAGTGGCGCTGGCCGTGTGTCTCGCTCAATTAAAAAGAATCAAAGATTAGGTAAGCCAACTGACTTTTTCTCTTTAGATCTTCCAAAAGAGACCAGTGGCTATGTTCCAAAACTGCTTGCTTTAGCTGATGTGATTAAAAACCACGAAAAATACGGCGTTGAGCTACCACCAATTCCTAACAAACCAGTTTTAGAAATGGTTGATCCTAAGCAGCAGTTAGATCTTGCCATTGCCGCAGAGTTTGCGGGTATTTCCATCACAGAATTACAAGGTTACAACCCAGCTTATAATCAATGGGCAACCTCTCCTGATGGTCCATACCACTTATTACTGCCAATCGAACATGTTGATCAATTTAATGCCAATTTGAAAAAGAACGCGAACAAAACAATGAAAGTGGTTCGCTATAAAGTTCAATCAGGCGATACCATCAGTCAATTAGCGGTTAAGCACAATACGACAACCAAGATCATTGAACAAACCAACGACTTAAATGGTGCAAACATTCGTGTTGGTCAATATCTATTGATCCCAACGGCTTCTAAAGGTAATAAAACATATGCGTTAAGTGCCCCGCAACGCTTGAAAAAAACGCAAGCAAAAGCGAAAGGCAAATATAAATTAACTCATAAAGTAAAAGACGGGGAAAGTCTGTGGAGTATTGCTCGTGATAACAGCATTTCTTACCGTGATCTTGCTAAATGGAACGGCATGGCACCAAGAGATTCTTTACGTGTAGGCCAAAACTTGGTGATTTGGAAAAATAGCTCAGATGGTGCCATCATTCGAACTGTTCATTATCAAATCAGACAAGGCGATAACCTAAGCTCTATCGCACAGAAATTCAGTGTCGCTGTGACAGATATTATGAAATGGAATAACATCGAACGAGGTTCTTACATTAAGCCGGGACAAAAATTAAAACTTTACGTTGATGTTACTAAGGTAAACGTATGACACCTTCTTCAAATCCATTGATCTTATTGGTCGATATATTTCGCTCACCAGCTGACTGTTTTGCTGCGCTATACGAGCGTGGCAAATGGGCCTGGCTGCCTTATATTCTATTAATCTTTGCTCCATTTATGTTTTGGGGAACCTATTTCGATTTAGTGAATTTCGAATGGGTAACCACTAACTTGACCGCTCAAATTGAGAGTATTGGTGGCCAAGTTCAACCTGAATGGCTAACAAAAGAAATATTACTAGCAGGCGAAGTAATCAATGATGTAACAGGTCGAACCGCTTCGATTCTATTGCTTGCTTTATGGTTTAAGCTAGCAACAAAACAAAGCCAATATCAGCACGGTTATTTTAAGTGGGTTGCGGCAAGTACTATTGTGATGTTTCCAGCTCTAATTGGTGATATCGCAAGCTATGCCAGTTTACTACTTAATCATGCGAACATAATGCCTTATGCTGCTGACTTGAATAGTTTAAATGGACTAATGAAATTACCAATGACAGATCATTGGTCAGCTTACGCTAGCTCTTTCCCACTATTAATGCCTTGGTATATTGCTTTAAGCTATGCGGCTCTTGGGGCGTGGACTGATTTAGATCGTTCTAAATCACTTATTATTGCCATCCTTCCTTGGATAACTTGTTTTACATTATGGGGCTTTATTACTGCTGTTTCAGGCTAAATATCGCTTGTAATGGATTATGATCAGAAGCGTGACTCTTTATCGAGCGCGCTTCTTTTATATCTAACCCTCGATAAAAAATATGATCTAACGCTAACCCTGTCATAAAGCGCATTCGCTCATCTGGCGAAAAAATCACTTCTTTCATATCCAACTCTTCAACTTGCTTTCTTAATGTCGCTAAACGAGCTTCACTCCACGAATTAAAATCACCAGCAATGATCATAGGACCACTATGACGACTCACTTCTTTAGATAAAGACGCTATCTGTTGCTGATAGTCTTCCGTTCCAATAGTGAAGTTAATTGCATGGATGTTAATCACCATTAATTCTTGTCCATTCGATAATGGGTATTCGGATAATAGTGCAGATTTAGGTAATCTTAACCATGGTTCAACAGCAGTATGAGCACACACTCTAAGTGCTTGTTCTTTAGCAAGGCTTAATACCCCTGCACTGGTATCAAACACATCAAAAGCACGAACTAATTCTGCCGAATACCGTTTATTAACCACAAATTCTTTTAACGCAGGGGTTAAACTCGCCTCTTGTAATAGCACTAAGTCAGTTTTATTCGACAATTCAATTAATGCTTTTTTCCACCCTTTATTTTGCTGCTTATATATGTTCCATACCAATACACTTAACTCTCCATTACGATCTAAAGGAGCTGAAGCTGGAAACGTCTCACAGCCCGATTGATAACTAGGTTGAGCAGATACTTGAGTTTGAGATAATTCAATAAACTCAGGAGATTTAGGCACCGTAAAGATTATGGCTTTTGCCACTAAAGCAGCGGTAATAACAAAAGCGATACCAGATAGAACAATCGTTTTCTTTTTCATAAACAAAAAAGGAGTGACTCATCACTCCTTCCTTCTATTAACACCAATACAATGACTGTATTTCAGATCAATAATGAACAACAATCATCACATTAGTATGAGTATAAATTGATACTATTAAATAGCATCTTCGTCTTCTTCGCCTGTACGAATACGAATAACACGGCTAACATCAGTAACAAAGATCTTACCATCGCCAATCTTACCCGTTTGTGCAGTTTCAATAATGGCATCAATACATTGATCAACCACATCATCACTCACCACGATTTCTAATTTCACTTTTGGTAAGAAATCGACCATGTATTCAGCACCACGATACAATTCTGTATGACCTTTTTGACGACCAAATCCTTTAACTTCAGACACTGTCATACCTGTAATGCCAACATCAGCAAGGCTTTCACGCACATCATCTAATTTAAATGGTTTAATGATGGCTTCGATCTTTTTCATATTAGTCCCTTAACATCAATATTGAATATATAGCCATTATCGTTGAGTGACTACAAACATTCAATAATAAAAAAGCACCGCATACCAGCAGTGCTTTAATTTATGATTTTGTTTTAAAATAATACCGTTAGTGAAATTACTATTATTTCATCGTTGAGTAATACGCAGCTAAGTTTTCCATATCAGTATCACTTAGCATCATAGACATTGGTTGCATAATGGCTGAGTTACCACCACTGCGCTCTTTATTTTTGTATGCTTTTAATGACGATACGATATATTGAGCATTCTGACCTTTCAGATTTGGATAACCCGGAATAACTGCAATTCCATCTGCTCCATGACATGATGCACAAATTGCTGATTTTGCTTTTCCTGCTGCAGCATCACCCGCAGCCAATGTCGGTCCCGAGGCCATTAATGCGATAACCGCTAATCCAATTATTTTTTTCATTCCATTGCTCCTTATAATTTTAAGTTATTGTGCCAAGCTCGTTTTGAATGTCTATTCTGATACAGGTTTATGCCAAAGTAGCTCACATTCTTGCCCAGAAAATGCTTTGCAAACAAACAATCCAGCAACAGCAGCTAATTCATCGTTATAAAACACCATTGGTAATCGTGAGCGTTGCCAAGTAGGTACTTCATACTCTTGATACAGTTTTTTCATTTTACGGCTATGTTGACGTTTCTCGGGATGTGGCGCCAAACCAATAACATTAAAACGCACCTCTACTTTTTCATTAGGTAACGGTGCTCTTAATTGCAAAATACCGCCCTTCTCATGATGACTAAACTTAGATCTCAGCTCTAGCTCACCAAGATTATCTGGTAGTGCAATTTTTCCTTCTAACGCCTTTTTCCACAAAGACACATCTTGGTATTTAGGCACACAATAAATATAACCTTGATAACGTCGTATTTGTACAATTCCCAACTCTAAACAAGGATTTGCATCTTGTTGAGCCATAGCAACCTCATTCCATAAAATATGAAGTTGAGTTTGACTAGGGAGTGGGATAGCAAACAATTTCAGCCATAGTCGCAATAACATATTACGAGATGCTAGTGATTCTGGTTCAATCTGTTTGATAGATAGACCTTGGAATTCATTTTGAAACAGCTGCAATTTAGGTTGCAATAATTCAACCAACAACGCTTCTTGCTCCGCACATAATTGAGCACTTCGAGAAACAGCAGAAGCAAAACTTGGCCAACGTTGAGATAATACGGGAGTTATCTCATGACGTAAGAAATTACGATCAAATCGAGTATCTTGATTACTTTCATCTTCAACCCAAGTTAACTGATGCTGTTGAGCATACTCTGTAATGTGCTGACGAGAGGTAAATAATAACGGTCGGCATTTATACCCAGTTTTAAGCGGGATAATTGAAGGCATAGAAGAGAGTCCAGCAGGACCACTGCCACGCTTAAGCGCTAAGAAAAAAGTTTCTACTTGATCGTCTTGGTGTTGACCCGTAAGTAATAAACTATTCGATTGCATATACTTTTCTAACGCATGATAACGAGCTTTTCTTGCCACTTCCTCTAAGCTCTCTTGCGGACTTACTTTTAAATTAACTCTCTCGATATAAAGCGGAATATCTAATTCTTTACAATAAGAAGCGCAACTCACTTCCCAATCATTAGCATGCAAACTTAATCCATGATTAACATGAACAGCCATACATTCCAATTGCTTTTCCTTCGCGTACATTCCAGCTAAACGCAATAACACCATTGAATCAACGCCACCACTTAATGCGACAATAATATGTGGTTTTTTAACGGAATAAGATGTTATTTGCTGAGAAAAATGAGAATAAAGCATATCAATTAAACCTAAGGTTTCTTCCAATAAAAAGCGAGCACTCAGGCTCGCTTTCACTTTACTCTATCTTATTGGATTACGCGACTACTGTGCGCGAATCAATAAATGCTATCAGCAGTAACCATAGCTCATTAAGCGTTGGTAACGACGCTCAAGTAAAGCTTCATTATCAAATGCATCAAGTTCTTTTAACTGCTCAAGCAGACGCTGTTTAATGTTCTCAGCAGTCGCTTTATGATCACGATGTGCGCCACCTAAAGGCTCATCAATAATCGTATCAATCAGCTCAAGCTCTTTTAGGCGAGGTGCAACAAGACCCATAGCTTCTGCAGCTTGTGGCGCCTTATCTGAATCACGCCATAAGATTGAAGCACAACCTTCTGGAGAAATTACTGAATACGTTGAGTATTGAAGCATGTTTACGTAATCACCAACACCGATAGCTAATGCACCACCAGAACCACCTTCACCAACAACGTTACAGATAACTGGAACACTTAGTTCAGACATGATTTTTAGGTTCATAGCGATAGCTTCTGATTGGCCACGCTCTTCGGCACCAACACCAGGGTAAGCGCCAGCTGTATCAATAAATGTAATTACTGGCATATTAAAACGCTCAGCCATTTGCATTAAACGTTTCGCTTTACGGTAACCTTCAGGTTTTGGCATACCAAAATTACGTATTACTTTTTCTTTTGTACCACGACCTTTTTGATGACCAATAACCATTACAGGGCGACCATCTAAACGAGCAATTCCGCCAACTAATGCTTTATCATCAGCAAACGCACGATCGCCTGCTAATTCATCAAACTCAGTAAACATATGCTCAATGTAATCAAGAACGTAAGGACGCTCTGGGTGACGAGCAAGTTGAGCAACTTCCCATGCACCTAAATCACTAAATGTTTTCTTTTTAAGCTCAAGGCATTTATCTTCTAATTGCTTTATCTCTTTTTCTAGATCAAGTGCATTTTCACCGCCACGACGAGAGATCTCACGTAACGCTTCTACTTTCGCTTCTAGTTCAGCAATTGGTTTTTCAAATTCAAGAAAATTCAGGCTCATCAAAGAATCCTTGTTAGTTTAAGAACACTCAAATTAGTGTTCTTCAATAATCTAGTTAAATTCAAGCTCGACTTGTTGTTCGCCAAGCAACGACTTTAAATCATCCATCAGTTGGTCGGTTGGCGTTACTCGCCATTCTGTCCCTAAGACCAACTTCACTCGAGCATCTGCTCGTTGATAATATACGTTGACCGGAACTGTCCCTGCCCGGTTAGGCTCTAGTATTTGACTAAAGCGCTCAAAAAATTGGTTATTAATTTGAGATTCGGTTACCGATACGGATAACCCACGTGCATACTTTTCGCGCGCATCGCCCAATGACATCACTTCACGGGCAGACATTTTAAGCCCACCATTGAAATCATCAAAGCTGACCTGTCCAGAAACAAGGACTATTTTATCAGTTTCTAGTAAATCTGCGTATCGATCAAGCGCATCTGAGAACAACATCACTTCCATTCGGCCAGATCTGTCGTCTAACGTCATTAAACCAATACGTGTCCCACGTTTAGTGGTCATTACTCTAGCAGCTATTACTAAGCCTGCAACTGTTACCGTTTGATCGCGTCGAGTTACGTGAGCATCGTTCAAACGCCATGTCGTATACCGAGACAACTCTTTAATATACGCATTAACAGGGTGACCTGTTAAATAAAGCCCTAATGTTTCTCTTTCCCCTTCTAGCCACACTTTCTCTGGCCATTTAGGGACATGAATATACGCTTGTTCTACTTCTTCAGGTGCTTGAGTTAATACACCAAACATATCAGATTGACCAAAAGACTCCGCCTGATGGTGTTGACCCGCTGCTTTCATCGCATCATCCAATGATGCCATTAATGCAGCTCGGTGTGGTCCTAGTCTATCTAATGCTCCAGCACGGATCAGTTTTTCAACTACTCGTTTATTGGTTTTCTTAGTATCGATACGAGCACAGAAATCAAATAAGTCTCTAAAGTGACCACCTTTGTTTCTTGCTTCAATAATATTTTCAATTGGGCCTTCACCAACCCCTTTAATCGCACCAATGCCGTAAACAATCGCGCCTTTCTCATCAACGTTAAAACGATACAAACCAGAGTTAACATCCGGTGGTAACACGGTTAATTTCATACGGAAACACTCATCAACAAGACCAATGATCTTATCCGTGTTATCCATATCCGCCGTCATTACCGCAGCCATAAACTCTGCTGGATAATGTGTTTTTAACCATAATGTTTGATAAGAAACTAAAGCATAAGCCGCTGAGTGAGATTTGTTAAAACCATAGCCTGCGAATTTTTCTACTAAGTCGAAGATTTTCATCGACAATTCGCCATCAACACCGTTTTTCTCAGCACCTTCTTTAAAAGTACCACGCTGCTTGGCCATTTCTTCTGGTTTTTTCTTACCCATTGCACGACGAAGCATATCCGCGCCACCTAGCGTATAACCCGCTAAGATCTGTGCAATCTGCATAACTTGTTCTTGATACAAGATAATGCCGTAAGTAGGTTCTAACGTCTCTTTTAACGATTCGTGCTGCCATGTTGCATCAGGGTAAGATACTTCTTCTCGACCATGTTTACGGTCAATAAAGTTATCTACCATGCCTGATTGAAGCGGACCAGGACGGAAAAGAGCTACCAGTGCGATGATATCTTCAAAACAGTCCGGTTGAAGACGTTTAATCAGATCTTTCATACCTCGAGATTCCAATTGGAATACCGCGGTTGTTTCTGAATTTTGTAATAAATTAAATGATGCTTGATCTTCGAGAGAAATGGATTCAATTCGAACTGGCTCTTTACCCTCTCTTTCAAGTCGAGGGTTAATTAGCCCTAATGCCCAATCAATGATAGTTAGCGTTCTTAACCCTAAGAAGTCAAACTTAACTAGACCAGCAGTTTCAACGTCATTTTTATCAAATTGAGTTACAGGGAAATGGCCATCAGCATCACAATACAAAGGAGCAAAGTCTGTGATTGTCGTTGGTGATATTACAACACCACCGGCGTGCTTACCTGCGTTTCGAGTACAACCTTCAAGAATACGACACATGTCGATCAGAGCTTTTACTTCTTCATCTGCATTATACAGTTCTGGAAGTTGAGGCTCGGCTTCAAATGCTTTAGCTAGTGTCATTCCAGGATCAGATGGAACTAACTTCGAAATACGGTCAACAAAACCGTAAGGGTGCCCAAGCACTCGCCCAACATCGCGAATTACCGCTTTTGCTGCCATGGTACCAAAGGTGATAATTTGAGATACCGCATCACGACCATACATTTCAGCTACGTGATCAATAACCTGATCTCGTTTATCCATACAAAAATCGATATCGAAATCGGGCATAGATACACGTTCTGGGTTCAAGAAACGTTCAAAAAGAAGATCGTATTCAAGAGGATCAAGGTCTGTAATATCTAATGCATAAGCAACAAGAGAACCAGCACCTGAACCACGACCTGGGCCAACAGGGATTGCATTATCTTTTGACCATTGAATGAACTCCATTACAATCAAGAAATAACCAGGGAATCCCATTTGGTTGATTACATCTAATTCAATCTGTAAACGGTCATCGTATTCAGGTCGGCGTTCTAAACGTACTTTCTCATCAGGAAATAAAAACGCCAAACGTCTTTCTAAGCCTTCTTGAGATTTCTTAACAAGAAAGTCTTCAATTTTCATCCCTTCAGTAGGGAAATTCGGTAGGAAATACTCACCTAAGCGTACCGTTACATTACAACGCTTAGCAATTTCAACACTGTTCTCTAATGCCTCTGGAATGTCTGAAAATAATTCGCACATTTCATCTTCAGAACGTAAGTATTGTTGATCACTGTATAATTTAGGTCGACGAGGGTCTTCTAATGTAAAGCCATCATGAATCGCAACACGAATCTCATGAGCATCAAAATCATCGGCCTTTATAAAACGAACATCATTGGTTGCAACAACAGGTAAGTTTTCTTTTTCCGCTAATTCAACCGCAAAATGAAGATAGCTTTCTTCATCTGCTCGACCTGTACGCGTTAACTCTAAATAATAATGTTCAGGAAAATGCGTTTGATAAAATTCAACACACTCATTAACGAGTTCTTTATTTCCTTTTAATAACGCTTTACCAACATCACCACTTTTACCACCAGAAAGCAGGATTAACCCTTCTTTATGGTTAACCAACCACTCTTTGTCCATTACCGGAGTGTGCTGAACATGACCTCGTTGATAGGCTTCAGAGATTAATAAAGTCAGGTTTTTATAACCTTCATTATTTTTTGCAAGTACCGTTAAATTAAATAGCTCATTGCCAAACTCTTGGGATTGAACTTTAAAGTCAGCACCAATAATCGGTTTGACTCCTGCGCCATGAGCAGCAAAATAATACTTAACTAAACCACATAAATTGGTAAAGTCAGTCAATGCCATTGCAGGCATACCAAGTTCACCGACTTTTTTTACCAATGGTGGTACTTTAGATAAGCCATCCACCATTGAGAAGTCACTATGAACTCTTAAATGTACGAATTTAGGTTCAGACATTATTCAATCCCTAAAACGCGTTTTACAGGTTTAAAACTTCGGCGATGCTCAGAAATAACACCGTGCTCTTCAATTGCTTCAAAGTGTGCTTTTGTCGGGTAGCCTTTGTGCTTCGCAAAGCCATATTGAGGATAAGCTTTATCTAGCTCCTCCATCTCTCTATCACGAGTAACCTTTGCAATAATGGATGCAGCGCTGATCTCTTGAACACGTAAGTCCCCTTTTACTACAGCAAGCCCTGCCATTGGTAATTCAGGCACTTTATTACCATCAATTAATGCAAAATCAGGGGTAATATTAAGACCTGCAACCGCTCTTTGCATAGCAACCATAGTCGCTTGAAGAATATTTAATTCATCAATCTCATGCGCTTCACAACGACCTAATGACCACGCTAATGCTTTTTCTTGAATTTCAGGAAATAGCAACTCACGCTTTTTATCCGTTAATTTCTTAGAATCGGTTAACCCTTCAATTGGGTTATTAGGATCCAAAATAACCGCAGCGGTCACAACGGCTCCGACTAAAGGGCCACGACCAACTTCATCAACTCCAGCGAAAAGTTGATATCCTTCTGGATACTCAAATGGCGGTAATTCTTTTGATTCTGCTTTTTTTGTCATCTGGTTATTCTGCTGTTTCTTTATTAATTAGGCGTAATACGGCATTGGCAGCTTGTTTATCTGCATCTTTTCTAATCCATTGATGCATTTCGGTGAATTTTTCAATTAATTCACGATTATCATTATTTAATACTTTTTCCATTGCGGGATAAAGAAAATCTGGATGACACTCTTCTTGAATAAACTCTTGAACCAGCTCTTTTCCTGCCAATACATTAGGAAGCGAGACAAATTCAGTAATCGATAGTTTTTGAGCTATCCATCCCGTAAGTTTATTCACTTGATAACCCACGACCATTGGGCGCTTAACAAGCATACATTCTAAAGCAACCGTACCTGAAGCAAGTAACACGGCATCAGCTGCAGTCATCACATTTCGAGCTGTATCTTGAATAATAACAAAATCAAGCTCTGGTGCCGTTGCTTTCCAAATGGTTTCAAATTGCTCACGGCGTTTTTCATTTACCGCTGCAACAACAAAGCCCATGTTGGGATGCTGCTTATGGATGCGCTGACAAGTTTCAATAAAGGGTTTGGCTATTAATGCTACTTCACCACCACGACTTCCTGGCAATACAGCAAGCCATTCACGCTCTTGCTCTAAACCTAATAAATCACGAGCGGCAATTTTATCCGTTTCCATTGGAATAGCATCAGCTAATGTATGACCAATAAACTCACAAGCTACATTGTATTTATCATAAAATGCTTTTTCAAAAGGCAGAAAGGCTAATACAAGATCCGTAGCAGCATCGATTTTAAAAATACGCTTTGGTCGCCATGCCCATACTGATGGACTAACGTAATGAACCGTTTTAATACCGTTATCTTTTAGTGTTTTTTCAAGACGAAGATTAAAATCAGGGGCATCGATACCAATGAATACGTCCGGTGGATTTTGAGTGAAGTAACGTACTAGTTCTGCTTTTACCTTCAATAAACGAGGTAAGCGACCAAGCACTTCGACCAATCCCATTACGGCTAACTCTTCCATATCAAATAAAGAATCACAGCCTTGAGCTATCATCTTAGGTCCACCGATCCCAACGAACTCTGCATCTGGATATTGTGCTTTAATTGACTTAATAAAGCCTTCACCTAGAGTGTCTCCAGATAATTCACCTGCAACAATTCCGATTCGTAATGGTTTGGTCATACTTACTCCAAATAAAAAAGGCCTACATGAATAGGCCTTATATACTTTAACTGTTTTTAATGCCGTTATTAACGAATAATACCGCGCGTTGATTTCTCAAACAAATCTAAGAAGCCTTGAAGAACAGGAAACGCTTCAATTTCTTTGTTTATTTCAACTTTTGCTTCTTCTAACGTATTACCGTTACGGTAAAGTGCTTTATAAGCGCGACGAATTGCATGGATTTCAGCTTTTTCAAAACCACGACGTTTTAAGCCTTCGATATTAATACCAAACGGTTTACAGTGGTTACCTTGTGCCATCACAAATGGAGGTACATCTTGAACAACAACGGAAGCACCACCGATAAAGCTATGAGCACCTACCGTACAGAACTGATGAACAGGTGACAATGCAGAAACAATAGCAAAGTCTTCAACCGTTACATGACCCGCTAGTGTCGCGTTATTACCCATAATGATGTTGTCACCAACAACACAGTCATGAGCAATATGTACATTAACACAAAGTAAGTTATCGCTACCGACTGTAGTTACCCCGCGGTCTTGAACTGTACCACGGTGAATTTGAACACTTTCACGAATCACATTACGGTCACCGATAACAACTGTTGTTGCTTCGCCACCATATTTCTTGTCTTGGCTTTCTTCACCGATAATTGCAAAAGCAAAAATACGGTTATCTTTACCAATCGTTGTATCACCTTTGATTACAACGTGTGACATCACTTCCGTACCTTCACCAATCGTTACATTACCAGAAATGTAAGTAAATGGACCAACTGATACATTAGCTTCGATCGTTACGTTACCTTCAATAACAGCTGATGGGTGAATCTTAGCAGTTTCATGAATCATAATTAAAACTCTCGTCTTGCACACTTAAGCTCAGCAGA
Organism: Aliivibrio fischeri; assembly: GCA_038993745.2. Taxonomy (NCBI): domain Bacteria; kingdom Pseudomonadati; phylum Pseudomonadota; class Gammaproteobacteria; order Vibrionales; family Vibrionaceae; genus Aliivibrio; species Aliivibrio fischeri. The sequence goes on from CP160629.1 coordinate 2,233,415, forward strand.
ACATACAACTTCGCCATCTACTTTTGCTACACCGTTAAATAGTGCGATACCACGACGATCTTTAATAAATTCAACTTCAAGAACCAGTTGATCACCTGGTACTACTGGTTTACGGAATTTTGCTTTATCGATACTTGCAAAGTAGTACAGTTCATTCTCAGCAGGAGCTCCGAATGATTTAAAAGCCAATAAACCTGTTGCTTGAGCCATTGCTTCAAGAATTAATACACCAGGGAAAATAGGCATCTGTGGGAAGTGACCTGTAAATTGAGGTTCATTTACAGACACATTCTTGATCGCGTGTAAGTATTTCTCTTCTTCGAAATCAGTTACTCGGTCAACCAATAGAAATGGGTAACGATGAGGTAGCAACTCTTGGATTTCAGTAATATTTAATGTTTTATTTTCACGAGTCAAAATAGTATTCCTGTAAAACAATATCGTATCTGAGCAATAGTGTAGCTCAAATAGAGTAATAATAGATAGAAAAAGGTCTGCAAAATGCAGACCAATACTTATTTATTAGAATGTAGTGAAGTTAATACTAATCGACTAACTTTTTCTCAACTGCTTTTAATCGCTTGTTCATTTCATCAATCTTATGAACGCGAGCAGCTGTTTTACGCCATTCTTTATTGGTTTGCAGTGGAATGCCTGATGAGTACATACCTTTCTCATCAATCGCTCGCATTACCATGCCCATACCTGTGATGGTTACCCCATCCGTAATTTCGATATGGCCATTAATTACAGAGCCACCGCCAATAATACAGTGCTTACCAATTTTAGTACTGCCTGCAACTATAGTACCACCAGCCATTGCTGAACCAGATCCGATTTGTACGTTATGTGCAATTTGAATTTGGTTATCAATGATAACATTGCTTTCAATAACCGTGTCATCAATAGCACCACGATCAATCGTCGTATTTGCACCAATCTCAACGTTATCGCCAATAATTACAGAGCCTAGCTGTGGGATCTTAACCCAAGTACCACGATCATTTGCATAACCAAAGCCATCAGAACCAATAACTGTTCCAGATTGAACAAGGCAAGCTTCGCCAATTTCAACACGGTGATAAACAGACACATTTGCCCATAGCTTAGTATTTTTACCGATTTTTGCTTCTTTACCGATAAAACAACCAGCACCAATCATTGCACCATCAGCAATAACCGCTTTTGATTCAATAACCGCATTATGACCAATAGCAACACCTTCACCGATAATCGCGTCATCTGCAATATAAGCAGAAGGTGCAATATCACTAGCAGGAGCGGGTGTCGTGTCTAATGCTTGTGCTGCTAGTGCAAAGCCTAAATATGGGTCTCGCATTATTAGAGCGTTAGATTGACAGAATTCCACATCTGCTTCTTTAACAATAACAGCAGAAGCTTGGCACTCAACTAAATGTTTACGATACTTAGCATCCGAAAGGAAAGTAATATCTCCTTCCTTTGCTTTGCTCATCGAAGCGATTGAGTGAACCACAACAGTGCCATCACCATGGACTGTTGCATCTAATTTTTCTGCCAATTCAGCAAGCGTAATACGAGACATATTCAACCTTATTTAATTGCTTTAATAACTTTTTCTGATAGGTTGTCTTCTGGTTTAGCCCAAAGCAATGTTGCAGCGTCAACAACCATATCGTAGCCTTCTTTATTTGCTACTTTCTCTACAGTTTGTTGTACTTGCATAATTAACTTTTGACGCTCTTCACCTTGACGACGACGGTTATCTTCATCTAAAGCTTGTGCTTTTAGTTTGTAATCAGACTGAAGTGAAGCGATTTCACGCTCAAGCTTCGTTTTACCTGATGCACCTAATAACTCACCATCGCGTTTGATAGTTTCAACTTTATCTTTAATTTTTGATTCTAAACCACGTAACTCATCAATACGATCTTTAAATTCAGCACGAAGCTTTTCTGAAATAGCTTCACGTTGTGGCATTTGCTGAACAATTTGAGCCATGTTTACATAACCCACTTTGGTTGCGGCTTCTGCTGCATTAGCAAAAAAAGAACCACTTACCAGAACTGCGCCTAAAGCGGCTACTTTCACTAATTTTTCAAAATCATATCCTTACTTAACTATTATCGTATATAAACCAATACAGTTTACATTAACACTTTTCTATTAGAGCTATCAATGCTTAGAAAGTTCGACCAATGGTGAAACTGAAGAATTCTTCATCATCACCTTCATAAATTTTCACTGGTTTCGCAATTGAGAATACTAATGGTCCCATTGGTGACATCCACTGTACAGCGGCACCATATGATGAACGGAAGTTTGATGGATCAGAGTAATCATAGTAGTACTGAGCTCCATCCATTCCCGGCTTAGGTTCTTTATAATCAAATTCAGTATCCCAAACACTTGCCATATCAAAGAAAACGCTGGTTCGAATTTGATTTCGAGTCTCTTCACTTGCAAACGGTGTTGGAACGATTAATTCAATACTTGCTAAGGCTGTTGCGTTACCACCAACAGAGTCATCTGTTGCCGCATAAGAAGTATTGTTACCTATACCACCATTTGAGCCTTGCGCATACACTGCTTTTGGACCTGCTGAGTTTGAACCAAAACCACGTAGCGTAGTGAAGCCACCCGCATAGAAGTTTTCATAGAATGGATACAGGTTATCATTACCGTCGGTTTGACCATAACCATTACCGTAACCAGCCTTACCACGCATTAATAAAGCAAACTCATGCTTCTTAGTTAATGGGAAGTACTGTCGAACTTCATATTGCGCTTTAAAGAACTGTGAATCAGAATTTGGCGTTGTGATTTTATACGATGCACGCTGGTAGTTACCTGCAGTTGGGAAATACCCTTTATTCAAGTTATTACGTGTCCACGACAAGGTGACATCAAAATCACTAACGATTAAGGTTTGATCACCACTATCATATGCATCGCCTACAGATTGTAGATACTGTTCAATCTGTACATAGCCTTCTAAGTTTGAAATTTTATTGTGAGTGTAACCCACACCAATTTCAAAATAGTTCAATTCATCAAATGGGAAACCCCAAGTTAAACTACCACCATAACTTTGGTTGGTGTAGTCAACAATACCTGCGTCTGATGCTTCAAACTCATTATAGAAGATCTTACCACCAAGACTGACACCATCAAGGTTCCAGTATGGATCACGGTAGTCTAAACTGATGTTCTTTTGATAATCGTTCATCATGGCATTAATACCAACACGATTACCTGAACCAATAAAGTTATCTTGTTGTAAACCTACTTGGAAACTGACACCTGATTCCGTACCGTAGCCAACACCAAAGTTAACACTACCAGAGTTCGCTTCTTTTACAGAATAAACCAGATCAACTTCATCATCAGAGCCAGGAACACGAACAGTTTGAACATCAACAGTTTCAAAGAAGCCCAAACGATTTAGACGGTTTTTACCTGTTTCAATTGACTTAGAGTTTAACCAAGCCCCTTCCATTTGACGCATTTCACGACGTAATACTTCATCTTTTGTCGATGTATTACCAACAAATCGAATATCACGAACGTACATACGATTACCTGCTTCAACATTGATGATTAATGATACCGTTTGGTTTTCATCATCAAATTCAGGCATGGTACGAACTTGAGGGTAAGCGTAACCCGCTTCACCTAAAATACGCTTTATGTTTTCTTCTAAACTCGTTACCGCAGAGCCGTTGTAAACTTCACCATTTTCAAACGGTATCAGTTTTTTAAACTCTTCTTCTTTCCCAATTAATTCACCTTGGAATTTAACACCACTAACAGTGTAAGGTTCGCCTTCATCAATCGTTAAAGCGATATACACACCTTTTTTGTCAGGTGAAATAGACACTTGGGTTGAGTCAACTTGAAATTTTAAATAACCGCGATCAAGATAATATGAACGTAATGCTTCGATATCACCAGCAAGTACTTGTTTTTGATACTTTTCATCAGCTAAGAAGTTCCACCAAGCAACATCAACATTTAAGTTAAAACGGCTTAATAGTTGCTCATCGGTAAAAACTTCATTTCCAATAAAGTTAATTTGTTGGATCTTTGCCGATACACCTTCGGTGAACACGAATTTAAGGTCTGCACGATTACGAGGAAGTGGCGTTACAACAGCATGAACAGTCGCGTTGTATTTACCTACGCTGTAATAGAAGTCTTCTAGCCCTTTTTCAATATTACTTAAAGTTGTTCTATCTAACGCTTCGCCAACTCGAATAGAAGAAGCTTCTAGATTTTGCTGCATCTGCTCTTCTTTGATCGCTTTGTTACCAGAGAAAGAGATATTTGCGATCGTTGGGCGTTCAGTTACCTTGATAAGTAATGCATTACCATCACGAAACACTTTTACGTCTTCAAAGTTGCCAGATGCGAAAAGAGCCTGAATAACCTGAGCTACATCTTGTTGGCTCATAGTATCACCAACACGAACAGGTGTTTTAAGTAGTGCAGCACCTAATGCAACACGCTGTAATCCCTCAAAGCGTATGTCATCAATAACAAATGTTTCTGCACTGTGCGCTGCAACACTGCCAAACAGCAGTGAGGCAATCAACAATTTTTTCATCGCCATAATACGTCTAATAATTCCCTTGCTACTACTTAAAGGCGCATAAAGTCGTTAAATAAAGCTATCGCCATCAATGACATGATCATTGCTGTTCCTACTTTATAACCAATTTCTTGAACTCGTTCCGATACTGGCTTACGCGTAATCCCTTCAATAGCAAAGAAGAGTAAATGCCCGCCATCCAATACAGGAAGAGGTAATAAGTTAATAATGCCTAAATTAACACTGATTAACGCTAAAAATCCTAAAAATGAGACTAAACCATATTCAGCAGTCGTACCAGCTCCTTTTGCAATAGAGATGGGACCACTTAAGTTATTCAGTGCAACATCACCAGTAAAGAGTTTCTTTGTCATGGTGAGGGTCAAATCAATAATATCGCCAGTTTTTGCTAACGCTTTTTCAAACGCAACAATTGGGCCATACTGTTTTTCATAACGGTAGCCTTCTGGCCACTCTTGATATACAGGAGAAACCCCTGCAAATCCGATAACTTTGCCATCCGCAATTTCTTTGCTATCTGGTATTAATACCAAATCGACAGTTTGACCTTCACGAGAAATAACCAAATCAACAGCTTTGCTCGGATTACCTTGTATAACATCAACCATTTCTTGCCATTTCGTTAATGCATTACCATTAACTGAAACTAAACGGTCGCCAACTAATAAACCCGATTTTTCAGCTGCACTGTTACTACTAACATTTGCAACATCAAGAGTTAAAGCTGGGCGATAAGGAAGAAAGCCTAACGATAGTAGTGGCGAATCTTTCTCTGGGTCAAAATTCCATTGGGATAAATCCAAACGCTTCGTTACTTCAACACCGATATTATTTTCATCACTATAAGTCACTGTCATAGAGTCATCACCAATGTGTGACACTATCGCCATGCTTACGGCTTCCCAATCGGATGTTTGGATTCCTGAAATAGCTTTTAGTTCAACGCCAGCTTCAATTCCTGCTTGAGAAAAAATAGAACCATCTTCAACTTGGCCTACAACTGGTTTCAATGCAGTTACGCCGATCATAAAAGCAAGCCAGCATGCAAATACAGCAAACAGGAAATTCGCTATTGGTCCAGCAGCAACAATAGCACTACGCTGCCATAATGGACGATTATTAAACGCTCTTTCTTTTTGCTCTTCTGGAACATCATCAACACGCTCATCTAACATTTTTACGTATCCACCAAGTGGGATCATCGAAATGTTGTATTCAGTGCCGTCTTTACCTTTTTTGCTCCAAAGAGATTTACCAAAACCAATTGAAAATTTCTCAACAATAACACCACAACGGCGCGCTACCCAGAAGTGGCCAAATTCATGTACTGCAACAAGAATACCCAGTGCAATAATGAATGATGCTAAATTCCATAGAAGTTCTGACATAATTAAACCTTATTAATTGCCTCATCGGCATAACGACGCGCCATTCTATCTAGGTCAATCAGGCTTTCCAAGCTATCTAGCTCAAGGTTTTGGAAGTTTGCACATACTTTATGCAAAACAGCCTCATTAATTCGAGCGATATCCGTAAATTTTATTTTATTGGCTAAAAAGGCAGCAACAGCTTGCTCGTTCGCAGCATTTAGCCCCGTAGTTGCATGTTGACCTAAATAACACGCATCAATGGCTAGTTTCAAACAAGGATAACGAGCAAAATCAGGAGCGATAAACGTAAACTCTCCAACCTTAGTAAAATCTAAAGGTTCAACACCTGCATTGACTCTTTTTGGATAAGACATAGTACACGCAATAGGTGTTCTCATATCTGGTAATCCCATTTGTGCCAACACAGAGCCGTCTTTATATTGAACCATTGAATGAATTACTGATTGTGGATGAATAACAACCTTTAATTGCTCTTGACTCGCATTGAATAACCAACGAGCTTCAATATACTCAAGACCTTTGTTCATCATCGTCGCTGAATCGACAGAGATCTTTGGCCCCATAGACCAATTAGGATGAGCAATCGCCATTTCAGGCGTTACTGCTTCAAGCTCTGATACATCGGTATAGCGAAAAGGACCACCAGAACCAGTTAATAAAATAGAACTAACGCCGTGCTCCTCTAAATCGCAACGACCTAAATTGGTTTGAATTGATTGCGGTAAACACTGAAAGATAGCGTTATGCTCACTATCCACTGGCAACAATTCAGCACCATACTTTTCAACCGCATCAATAAATAACTGCCCAGACATGACCAAAGCTTCTTTATTAGCAAGCAAAATACGTTTACCAGCTTTAACTGCAGACATGGTAGGTAGAAGCCCTGCAGCCCCTACAATTGCAGCCATAACAGTATCAACTTCGTCAAGTTGCGCAATATGGCATAAGCCATCTTCACCAGAGAATACTTCAGCATTAATCGCATGAGCTGATAATAGTTCTTTTAACGCATCTGCCGCAGGTTGAGTTGCCATTGCAACGTATTTTGGTTTCCATTCAAGGCATAGCTCCAACATTTTATCGACATTAGTACCAGCGCCTAATGCTACAACTTCAAATTGATCGGAATTTTGTTTTGCGACTGATAGTGTGCTACTACCAATAGAGCCTGTCGCCCCTAAAATGGTTAACTTGCGCATAATGAAATGACCATGGTGGTTTAAAGATAGAAAAACGGCAGATAATCCTATCTACCGCATAACTTAAAAATGGATATGGTATTTGTCGTCAAATACCTAATATCAGCTAGAAGAAATATAAAAAAGCAAAAACAGGAAAAGCCGCAGTTAAGCTATCAATACGATCCAAAATACCGCCGTGACCTGGGATAATCGTACCGCTATCTTTAATTCCTGAAGCTCGTTTAAACATACTTTCAACTAAATCACCGAGAACTGAGATGATAATTGTTGCGATAAAAATACCTAACATTGACGATGTGCTTTCAAATTGAATATTAAAGGCACTTGCAGCCCCCCAACCAATAATGATTGCGGTAATCACGCCCCAATAAGGCCTTCGATCGTTTTATTCGGGCTTACCGCTGGTGACATTTTACGTTTACCAAATGACTTTCCAGCAAAATAAGCGCCACTATCCGCTGCCCATACTAATAAACAAACGAGTAATACAAGCTTAGCGCCATAATAACTGTCTAGCATATAGTGATCAGCACGAAGTAATAAAATACTCCATAGGAAAGGAACCATGGTTAGCCAACCGAAAATATGCTTTAAAGGTAAGTTGCTATGCCATAATTTTTTGCTGTTTGGGAAAGTAAGCACTAACCCCGATGCAATTAACCACCATGTAAAACCAACTAATAATATTATTTGATGTTCATTACTAGGTATTGTCAGTTCTAACGTTGATGTTGGAAGAAAAAACAGAGACGCTGCTAAGACAGCAACAGAAGGGATAATAGCTAAATAGCGAGATTTTGATTCTGTAAACTGAGTCCACTCCCAGAATCCAACCAATGTAATTGCTGTGATAGCAATTAAGAACCCTTGCATTGGCAACATGAAGATCCCTGCAATAACAAGGGGCGCCAAAATAAGAGCAGTAATAATACGCTGTTTCAAACTTTATTGATCCTTTTCGTTCATTAGAGCTTGGATTTGTTCACCAGTACAACCAAATCGTCTTTCTCGACTAACAAACCAAGCAACAGCGTCAGCTAAGCTTTGTTCATTAAAATCAGGCCAATATTGGTCAGTGAAATAGAATTCAGCATAAGCCATTTGCCACAACATAAAGTTGCTAATACGACATTCACCGCTCGTTCTAATCATCAAATCCACTTCAGGCAAATCTGACATAGTCAGTTTAGATGCGATAAGATCCTCATCAATATCATCTGCCTGTAAATTGCCTCGTTCCACTTGATATGCGAGGCGACGTACTGCTTGTGTAATATCCCATTTGCCACCATAGTTTGCAGCAACGTTTAGTACTAACCCTGTATTTTCAGAAGTTAATGTTTCCGCTTCAACAATTTTCTTCTGAAGGCGAGAACTAAACTGAGAGGTTTCACCAATTATACGCAATTGAATATTATTTTTATGAAGACGTTTTACTTCACGAGAAAGTACCGTGATAAACAACTCCATTAGAACACTTACTTCTTCTTCAGGTCGACGCCAATTCTCACTACTAAAAGCAAAAAGTGTTATGGCATTGATCCCAAGCTTACTGGCTGCTGAAATGGTTTTTCTTACCGCATCAACACCCGCTTTATGACCAAATACACGAGGTTTTCCCTGAGCCTTAGCCCAGCGTCCATTACCATCCATAATTACCGCAATATGTTTTGGTAATACATCTAATGATAAAAACTCGTTATTAATTTGACTGGTCATATAACTCCCTTAAAAATAAAAGCGCTGATGTCTCCACCCAGCGCTTCTTATGGTGTTCGTCGCCGACATCATATCATTAATTTAATGAAAAGATCAGTGAGAACAATGAGCATGAAAGCAATTATACTTCCATTAACTCTTTTTCTTTTACTGCAAGTACTTCATCAATACTCTTAACAGCAGCATCTGTAAGCTTTTGAATCTCATCTTGTGCACGACGATCATCATCTTCAGAAATTTCTTTCTCTTTAAGAAGCGCTTTCACATCACCATTTGCATCACGACGGATATTACGAATAGCAACACGGCCATTTTCAGCTTCACCACGAACAATCTTAACTAGGTCTTTACGACGCTCTTCAGTTAGTGGTGGAAGTGGTACACGGATTACCGTACCAGCTGACATTGGGTTTAGCCCAAGATCTGACATCATGATTGCTTTTTCAACAAGACCAGCAAGTTCTTTATCGAAAACCGTAATTGCAAGCGTACGTGAATCTTCCGCAACAACGTTAGCAACTTGATTTAATGGTGTTTGAGCACCGTAGTATTCTACTGAGATACCAGAAAGAAGACTTGGGTGAGCACGACCTGTACGAATTTTTAACAGGTTATTTTTCAGTGCTTCAACACTTTTTTCCATACGCTCTTGCGCATCTTTTTTAATTTCGTTAATCACAAGATCACCTTGATTATTTTTGATTCGTAGGAGAATTATTCAGCGTTGCTGATCAGTGTGCCTTCAGTTTCACCCATAACTACACGACGTAATGCACCAGGCTTGTTCATGTTAAATACACGAATAGGCATGTTGTGGTCACGAGCAAGAGTAAACGCTGCTAAGTCCATCACTTTTAATTCTTTTTCAAGAACGCTGCTGTAAGACAGTTTATCATACAATTCTGCATCAGGGTTAGATACTGGATCAGCAGTAAATACACCATCTACTTTTGTTGCTTTTAAAACAACATCAGCTTCAATTTCAATACCACGTAGACATGCAGCAGAGTCTGTTGTAAAGAATGGGTTACCTGTACCAGCAGAGAAAATAACCACACGGCCTTGACGTAATTGAGCGATAGCATCAGCCCAGTTGTAATCGTCACATACACCTTTAAGAGGGATAGCTGACATTACTCGAGCATTTACGTATGCACGGTGTAGTGCATCACGCATCGCTAAGCCATTCATTACTGTCGCTAGCATACCCATGTGATCACCTACTACACGGTTCATGCCTGCTTCTGCAAGACCTGCACCACGGAAAAGGTTACCACCACCGATAACAACACCAACTTGAACACCAAGCTCGATCAGCTCTTTTACTTCTTGAGCCATACGATCAAGCGTTGCAGGGTCAATACCAAAACCCTCTTCGCCTTGAAGTGCTTCACCACTAAGTTTTAATAGAATACGCTGATATACTGGTTTCGGGTTCGTCGTCATGGATTTTACCTTTTCACTAGAGTTGTCAAAATAACGGTCACCATTTAGTACTGGATTATCCTCTATTGATAATTCAATAGTAAAAGGTAACAGCTATTCACAAAAAGACCGCAGCATAGCCACGGTCTCTTTCAGTTACAATACAGAAGGAATTAACCTTTTTGTACTGCAGCTACTTCATCAGCAAAGCTCATTTCTGCAGCTTTCTCGATACCTTCACCAACTTCTAGACGTACGAAGTTAGATACTGAAGCGCCTTTCTCTTTAAGAATTTCAGCAACAGTTTTCTTAGGTTCCATGATGAAAGCTTGACCTGTTAGAGAAACTTCGCCCGTGAATTTCTTCATACGGCCGATAACCATTTTCTCAGCGATTTCTTGAGGTTTGCCTTCGTTCATAGCGATTTCAACTTGAACAGCTTTTTCTTTTTCTACTACGTCAGCAGGTACGTCAGATGGGTTAACGTACTCAGGCTTAGAAGCAGCAACGTGCATAGCGATGTGCTTAAGAGTTTCAGCATCGCCTTCACCAGCTACAACAACACCGATTTTCTCGCCGTGACGGTAAGAAGCTAGTGCAGAACCAGCAACGTATTGTACGCGACGGATGTTGATGTTTTCACCGATTTTAGCTACTAGAGCAACACGAGTTTCTTCGAATTGTGCTTGAAGTTCTTCAACAGTTGCTTGAGTTGCAACAGCTGCAGCAACAACTTCTTCAGCAAATGCTGTGAAGTTAGAATCTTTAGCAACGAAATCAGTTTGACAGTTAACTTCAAGAAGAGCAGCAACGCCGTTTTCTTCTTTGATGATGATTGCGCCTTCAGCAGCAACGTTACCTGCTTTTTTAGCAGCTTTAGCAGCACCAGATTTACGCATGTTTTCGATCGCTAGTTCGATATCAGCGTTCGCTTCAACTAGCGCTTTTTTACATTCCATCATGCCAGCGCCAGTGCGCTCACGAAGTTCTTTTACAAGAGCAGCAGTTACAGTTGCCATTCTCAATTCCTCAATTTAATTGGTGGAGTTAAAAATCAGGGGCCAAATTGGGCCCCTGCTAACTATTTCAGTTTACTACGAAACGAAAAGACTCACTAGGAGCAAATAATAATTTCGACGAATCGAAAAAATATTATTCAGCTTCTACGAAACCGTCTTTTTCAGCTACAGCTGCAACGTCTTGGTTACGACCAGACTTAACAGCGTCAGCAGCAGCGTTCAGGTAAAGTTGGATAGCGCGGATTGCGTCATCGTTACCTGGGATAATGTAGTCAACACCGTCTGGGTTTGAGTTAGTATCAACAACAGCAAATACTGGGATACCTAGGTTGTTTGCTTCTTTAATAGCGATGTGTTCGTGATCAGCATCGATAACAAATAACGCGTCTGGAAGACCGTTCATGTTTTTGATACCGCCTAGAGATTTCTCTAGTTTTTCCATATCACGTGTACGCATTAGCGCTTCTTTCTTAGTTAGTTTCTCAAAAGTACCGTCTTGAGATTGAACTTCGAAGTCTTTTAGACGCTTGATAGATTGACGAACAGTTTTGTAGTTAGTAAGCATGCCACCTAACCAACGGTTGTTCACGTAGAACTGGTCGCTGTTGATTGCAGCTTCTTTAACAGCTTCAGATGCAGCGCGCTTAGTACCAACGAAAAGTACTTTACCTTTTTTGCTACCGATTTTAGCAAGTTCTGCTAAAGCTTCGTTAAACATTGTACAGTTTGCTCTAGGTTGATGATATGAACTTTGTTACGAGCACCAAAGATGAATGGCTTCATTTTTGGGTTCCAGTAACGAGTTTGGTGACCGAAGTGAACACCAGCTTTAAGCATATCGCGCATTGATACAGTTGCCATTTTGAGAATTCCTCTGTTAAATGGGGTTAAGCCTCCACATACCCCGCTAATAATCCGACTCTATTTTAAGATTAAACAATCAAAAAAATGAGCACCCGGACTGCGTGTCGGTATGTGTGTGATTTAAAATAAAAGTATAGTTGGTATTGAGAACAACAAATTGTTCATCAATCCGGCGCGCTTTATACCATAAAAACGCTGTTAAAATCCACTATTTTTCTCTTATAACTCATTTTTAAGGGATCATTTTACTGATCTAGGTATTCCCATCACCTTATAATTGAAAGATACAGGCCGCCTAGGTAAACTTAGATACATTATCGTTTAATACGATTTAATTTTAGATAGAGAAAAGCCCATGTCAGTAAAGATTAAAAACGCTGCAGAAATTGAAAAAATGCGCGTAGCCGGCCAATTAGCCGCTGAAGTACTTGAAATGATTGAACCTTATGTGAAAGCTGGGGTAACAACAGAAGAACTTGATCAAATTTGCCATAAGCACATTACTGAAGTTCAAGGCGCAATCCCTGCTCCATTAAATTACCATGGTTTCCCTAAATCTATCTGTACATCAATTAACCATATTGTTTGTCATGGTATTCCTGCATCACAAGATGAACAATACAATGGTTTTGTAAAACCTGCTGTATTAAAAGATGGCGACATCCTTAATATTGATATCACAGTAATCAAAGACGGTTACCATGGTGATACTTCAAAGATGTTCTTAGTTGGTGATGTAAGCCCTACAGATAAACGCCTGTGTCTAATTGCACAAGAGAGTTTATATGTTGGTATGCGTAAAGTTAAACCGGGTGTAAAACTGGGTGAAATTGGTACTGCTATTCAAAAATACATCAAAGGCACAACACCAAAATGTTCTATCGTGCGCGATTACTGTGGGCATGGTATTGGTTCTGAATTCCATGAAGAACCACAAGTTGTTCATTACAAAAACAGCGATCGTACTGTATTAAAAGCAGGCATGACATTTACTATTGAACCAATGATCAATTTAGGTAAATTCGGTTGTCTTCAAGACGACAACGATGGTTGGACAGTATACACAGGCGACGGTAAAAATACCGCTCAATGGGAACACACTATTTTAGTAACCGAAACGGGTTGTGAAGTGTTAACTTTACGTGCTGAAGAAACCATTCCTCGCCACATGAACAACAAATAACAAATCGCAAATAAACAGAAGGCTTCGGTCTTCTGTTTTTTTATCAGCAAGGATTGCTATGAAATATCTATCCCCCTATCCTTATCCGATACTCAGCTTAATATTACCGAACTAAAGCAACAACTTACTCTTTTCTCCCAATACCAAATTAACGCTTTTCATCAGCACAAAACCGTTTCAGATTTAGTACTTGAACGATCTCACTATTTTGATCAATTACTCTCTCGACTGTGGCAATTTTTTAAATTTGATGACATCGCAAATACATCCCTGATCGCCGTCGGTGGCTATGGACGGGGTGAACTTCATCCTCTTTCAGATATTGATATTCTCATTTTAACTGAGAACAATACCAATGATGCATTTTGCCAAAAAGTAGGAGAGTTAGTCACTCTACTTTGGGACTTAAAATTAGAAGTTGGCCATAGTGTTCGTTCAATAACAGAGTGCATAGAAATAGGTCAGAATGATTTAACTGTAGCGACTAACTTACAAGAAGCTCGCTACATCAGTGGTAATAAAGAACTGTCCCACCAACTAAAATTAAAAATACATTCAGACAGTTTCTGGCCAAGTGAGTCGTTTTATCAAGCTAAAATTGATGAACAGAAAAAACGTCACAGCCGTTACCATGACACCACATACAACTTAGAACCTGACATAAAATCAAGTCCAGGAGGCTTGAGAGACATTCATACCCTAAGCTGGGTTGCTCGACGCCACTTTGGAGCAACGTCCCTACTTGAGATGAGTCAAGCTGGTTTCTTAACCGATGCAGAATATCGCGAATTATTAGAATGCCAAGAGTTCTTATGGCGCATTCGCTTTGCGTTGCATATTGAACTGAAGCGATACGACAATCGACTCACCTTTGGTCACCAAGCTTCCGTTGCTGAGCATTTAGGTTTTATTGGTGAAGGAAATCGCGGTGTAGAGCGTATGATGAAAGAGTTCTATCGAACTTTACGTCGTGTTGCTGAGCTAAATAGCATGCTGCTCAAAATTTTTGACCAAGCAATCCTTCATCAAGGTGAGCAAGACGATGCCATTATCATCGATGATGATTTTCAACGCCGTGGACGATTAATTGAAGCTCGAAAGCCTGCTCTATTTCAAGCTCGTCCAGACACCATACTAGACATGTTTTTATTAATGGCGAACGACTCAACCATTGACGGAGTTGCTCCTCCTACAATGCGTCAATTACGAACCGCTCGACGTCGCCTTAATCGTTTTTTATGTGAAATACCTGAAGCCAAAGAAAAATTTCTACAATTAACTCAGCACCCAAATGCATTAAACAATGCCTTTAGTTCCATGCATAAATTAGGGGTTCTTTCTGCTTACTTACCTCAATGGAGCCATATTGTAGGACAAATGCAATTTGATTTATTTCATGCTTATACAGTTGATGAGCACAGCATTCGTCTGCTTAAGCATATTAATAAATTTTCGGATACTACAAACCGAGATAAACACCCTATCTGCTGTGAAATCTTCCCTAAAATAATGAAAAAAGAGTTACTTATCATAGCTGCCATTTTTCATGATATAGCAAAAGGCCGTGGGGGCGATCACTCAGAACTGGGTGCCGTAGATGCCTATGATTTTTGTATTAGCCATGGACTATCAAAACCGGAAGCCAATTTAGTTTCTTGGCTCGTAAAAAGCCACTTGCTCATGTCTGTTACGGCACAACGTCGTGATATTTACGATCCTGACGTGATCACTGAGTTTGCAAAACAAGTTAGAGATGAAGAACGTTTAGATTACTTAGTGTGCTTAACTGTTGCAGATATCTGTGCGACTAATCCGGATTTATGGAACAGTTGGAAACGCTCACTTATCGCAGATTTATATAATGCCACCCAACGAGCACTGAGAAGAGGGCTAGAGAACCCGCCAGACTTACGAGATCGTATTCGTCATAATCAACAAATGGCTTCTGCACAACTTCGTAGTGAAGGGTTCACGCAATGGGAAGTCGATGCTCTGTGGCGTCGATTTAAAGCGGATTATTTCTTACGTCATACTCATAAACAAATTGCATGGCATGCTAGCCATCTGCTTCGTCATCAAGATAAAGAAAAATCATTAATACTCATCAGTAAAAACGCCTCTCGTGGCGGAACTGAAATTTTTGTTTACAGTAAAGATCAACCGCATCTTTTTGCAACTGTAGCAGCAGAGTTAGATAGACGTAGTATTACGATTTATGATGCTCAAGTTATGTCCAGTAAAGATGGGTATGCGCTCGATACCTTTATGGTTCTTGATCAAAATGATGACCCTATTGATGAAGAACGACAACAAAGATTAATTGATCAACTTTACGACGTTAAACTAAATGACCAAGCAACGCACATTAAAACCCGCCGACCGCCACGCCAGCTTCAACATTTTAATGTAAAAACACGCATGGAGTTTTTACCAACTAAAACAGGGAAAAGGACGTTAATGGAGTTTGTTGCATTAGATACTCCAGGGTTATTAGCGACGGTTGGGGCCACATTTGCTCAATTAGGAATCAATTTACATGCCGCAAAGATCACCACAATTGGTGAGCGAGCTGAAGATTTATTCATCCTAACATCAGATGTTGGTGGTCGACTTGACGACGAAAAACAAGCAGAGCTTGAATTAGCATTAGTTAAAAATGTAGCGAGATTAAGCTCATAATACAAATAACTAAAAACAATAAGTGGGATGGATAAGATCTATCCCACAACTTTCATTCACAGCAGTTGTGATATCGACTCTCATCGTTAATGCTCATTTAGAGGAATCAGATAACTATATAATAATATTGGAGTAAGCCATGTACCCACACCTTGTTAGCCTTGGAATTTCAGAACCAGAAAAAATTGAACGTTATTCTCTACGACAAGAAGCCCATAAAGACATATTGAAGATCTATTTTTCTAAGCAAAAAGGTGAGCTCTTTGCTAAAAGCGTAAAATTCAAATACCCTCGCCAAGTTAAAAATGTGCTTGTAGATAGCGGTAGCCATCGTTATAAAGAAACAACTGAAATCAATCGAAATTTAACCCTTATCATTGATGAATTAAACAAAATTACTCGCCCAGAAAAAGAGACTCCCACCGATGTGAAAAAGAAAATTCTAAAAGATTTAAAACATTTAGAAAAAGTAGTAGCGAGCAAAATAGAAGAAATAGAAAAAGATTTAGAGAAACTTTAAAGCTTTTAGGCAGCATAAAAAAATGGACCGTAGTGGTCCATTTTTTATTCTATGATAAACAAAATACCGTTAAGGCATCTGTTCAAACTCTTCTTCGCCTTCTTTATCAATAGGCGTTGGCATTAAGTGTTCACGAGTGATACCTAATTTCAGAGCCAATGCTGATGCTACATAGATAGAAGAATACGTACCAATAGTGATACCTAACAACAATGCAAGAGCAAAGCCATGGATCATAGCCCCACCTTGAGTAAATAGAGCGATAACTACAAATAGCGTCGTTGCTGATGTAATTAATGTACGACTTAATGTTTGCGTAATCGCATCATTAATAATCTCGTTAGAATCACCCTTACGCATTTTCAAGAAGTTTTCACGAATACGGTCAAATACAACAATGGTATCATTCAAAGAATAACCCACCACCGTTAGTAGTGCTGCAATAATCGTTAAATCAACTTCAATTTGTAAGAAAGAGAAAATACCTAACGTAATAATGATATCGTGCGCCAAAGCGAGTACCGCACCAGCAGCTAAACGCCATTGGAAACGCATCGAAACATAAGCCAAGATACATAACAAAGAAACTAAGATAGCTAAACCACCCGCTTCTGTAAGTTCATCACCCACATTTGGACCAACGAACTCAATACGACGCATCTCTACTTGCTCACCAGTACCTTCTTTAATTGCACTGATGATTTGGTTGCCTAACTCTTCACCTTTTACGTTTTCACGAGGTTGTAGACGAACAATAACATCACGTGCTGTACCAAAGTTTTGAACCGTAGCATCACCAAAACCTTTCGCTTCTAATGCACTACGGATATCTGGTAATTGTGCAGGCTGTTCAAAACCAACTTCAATCAGTGTGCCACCCGTGAAGTCTAAGCCCCAGTTTAACCACTTTGTCGATAACGTTACGATAGAAGCAACAATCATCAACATTGAAAAGAAGAAGGCAGCTTTAGACCAACGCATGAAGTCGATCGTTTTCTCTGCTTTCATTAATTGAAACATAATAATGAGTCCTTAGATCGACAGCTTGTCTACGCGCTTACCGCCGTAAACTAAGTTAATCACACAACGAGTACCAACAATCGCAGTAAACATTGATGTTAAAATACCGATAGATAACGTAACAGCGAAACCTTTAATTGCGCCAGTACCAACAGCAAACAAGATAATAGCTGTAATTAGCGTTGTGATGTTCGCATCGGCAATGGTACTAAAGGCATTCGCATAACCTTGGTGAATTGCTTGTTGTGGATTACGTCCATCACGCAACTCTTCTCGAATACGCTCGAAAATAAGTACGTTAGCATCGACCGCCATACCAACCGTTAATACGATACCGGCAATACCTGGAAGCGTCATTGTTGCACCTGGGATCATCGACATAACACCAATGATTAATACCAAGTTTGCCATTAAGGCTAAGTTTGCAACAAGACCAAAACCACGGTAATAAACCAGTGTAAAGATCATTACAGCAACCATACCCCAAATACACGCCTGAATACCCATATCGATATTCTGTTGACCCATTGATGGACCAATCGTACGTTCTTCAACAATCGAGATAGGCGCAATTAGAGCACCAGCACGAAGTAGAAGTGCTAGGTTATGAGCTTCAGCTTGAGAGTCGATACCAGTAATACGGAAACTACGACCAAGAGCCGATTGAATCGTTGCTTGGTTAATCACTTCTTCCGTCTTAGAAAGAATAACGCGACCTTCAGGTGTACGACGACCACTGTCTTTGTACTCTGTAAATACCGTCGCCATTAGCTTACCGATATTTTTACGAGAGAACGCAGTCATCTTGCTACCACCTTCACTATCTAGTGAGATGTTTACTTGAGGACGACCATATTCATCAGCACTTGAGCTTGCATCTGTAATGCTTGCACCGCCAAGAATAATGCGTTTTTTAAGAACAACAGGACGACCATTACGATCTTCTTTGATTTCGCTACCCGCAGGTGCTCGTCCGCTTGCTGCTGCAGCCAAATCCGCTTTATCATCCACTTCACGGAACTCAAGTGTCGCTGTTGCACCTAGAATTTCTTTAGCACGCGCAGTATCTTGAACACCTGGTAGCTCAACAACAATACGGCTTGCACCTTGACGTTGAACTAATGGTTCAGCAACACCTAATTCATTAACACGGTTACGAATAATCGTGATGTTTTGCTCAACTGCGTAATTACGAATTTCTTGTAAGCGTTGCTCAGTAAACGTTGCAATTAACTTAAATTGACCGTTTGACTCTGATTCAACAAATGTCATATCACGGTGAGCATCAGATAACACTTTTTTCGCTTCAGCTAATTGCTCTTCATTACGAAGAACCACTTCTACAGAATCCTTACCTGAGTCACGAATGGCACGGTAACGGATCTTAGCTTCACGTAAATCAGTACGGAATGATTCTTCTTGTTGACCAATCAACTTACTCATTGCCGCATCCATATCCACTTCCATTAAGAAGTGAACACCACCACGTAAATCAAGACCTAATTTCATTGGCGCAGCACCAATAGAAGTTAGCCAATCAGGAGTTAATGGTGCAAGGTTTAATGCAACAACGTAATCTTTACCTAAAGACTCATTAATAATATCACGAGCACTGATTTGAGCATCAGTATCGTTAAAACGAACAAGAACAGAGCCATTTTCAAATGCAATTGACTTATAAGCGATGTCATTATTCTTTAAATTTTCAGCGACAACATCCAGCGTAGAGGCTTGAACCTCAGTACCACGGCTACCCGTGATTTGAACTGCTGGATCTTCACCATAGAGGTTTGGAAGTGCATAGAGAGCAGAGATTAGTAGTACAGAAACTACCATCAAATACTTCCATAAAGGGAAACGGTTTAACACAGCGATGTCCTTAACGAAAAATACCCCCTAACCGAAGTTAGAGGGTATAATTTTTATAGTGATTTCAGGGTGCCCTTTGGCAGAACAGCTGAAACAAAATCTTTCTTAATTGTTACTTCGTTGTTTGCGTTAAGCTCAATTACGATGTAATCATTTTCTTCAGATACTTTAGTGATTTTACCTACTAAGCCACCTGCAGTAAGAACTTCATCACCTTTGCTCATAGAAGCCATTAGGTTTTTGTGCTCTTTTTGACGTTTCGCTTGTGGGCGGTAGATCATAAAGTAGAAGATAACAGCAAACATACCAAGCATGATAAACATTTGCATACCACCGCCTTGTGGCGCTGCTTCACCAGCTGCGTGAGCTTGAGAGATGAAAAAACTCATTTAATAACGTCCTCGTATCTAAGTTTCTAATTTCCAGTTTCTAAAATGTGACCATACACATATCTCATTAGATATATGGGTGATTACTCTGCTTTTAAAGGTCTTTTAATGGTGGAACTTCACGATCACGACGTGCGTAGAATTCTTCTACGAACTGCTCAAAACGATCTTCTTCCAACGCCTTACGAATACTCGCCATAATACGTTGGTAATAACGTAAGTTATGAATCGTATTTAAACGAGCACCTAAAATTTCATTACAACGGTCTAAGTGATGTAGGTAAGACTTGCTGTAGTTTTGACAAGTATAACAATCACACTCAGGATCTAGTGGTGTTGTATCTGTTTTATGTTTCGCATTACGGATCTTGATCACACCACCAGTCACAAATAAGTGACCATTACGTGCGTTACGTGTTGGCATTACACAGTCAAACATATCAATACCGCGACGAACACCTTCAACCAAATCTTCTGGTTTACCAACACCCATTAGGTATCGTGGCTTATCTTCTGGTAGTTGTGGACATGTATGCTCTAAAATGCGGTGCATGTCTTCTTTTGGCTCACCAACAGCTAGACCACCAACGGCATAACCATCAAAACCAATCTTAGTTAATGCTTCAACAGACACATCACGTAGATCTTCGTACACACCACCTTGAACAATACCAAACAATGCATTTGGGTTTTCTTGGCGATCGAACTCATTACGGCTACGCTCAGCCCAACGGATTGAACGTTCCATTGAAATACGAGCTTCATCGTGAGTTGCTGGGTATGGAGTACATTCATCAAAAATCATAACCACATCAGAACCAAGATCGTATTGGATTTGCATTGATTTCTCTGCATCCATAAAGATCTTGTCACCATTTACAGGGCTACGGAAATGAACCCCTTCTTCAGTGATCTTACGTGTTTTACCAAGACTAAATACTTGGAAGCCACCTGAATCCGTTAAAATTGGACCTTTCCAGTTCATGAAATCGTGTAAATCACCGTGTAATTTCATGATCTCTTGACCAGGGCGTAACCATAAATGGAACGTGTTACCTAGTAAGATTTCAGCACCGGTGCCTTTTACTTCTTCAGGAGTCATACCTTTAACAGTACCGTAAGTACCAACAGGCATGAACGCAGGAGTTTCAACCGTACCACGGTCAAATTGAAGTTGACCACGACGAGCGCGACCTTGTTTTTTGATCAGTTCGTATTTCACGAAACCTCCAATAAGCCAGAGAAACAATCTGACGACTTGTTTAATTTGCTACATTAATAACTACAAGTTAATGCGGCACCTCCATGTAAACTGATAAAGCAGTTTACATGGTCGAAAACGTCCTGTTTTCCTTAATATTTCACTGGCTCCGTGAGTGAAATGAATAAATTATTTACCAGCCATAATAAACTAGCTGTGGCTGAAACAAGAATAACTAGGCTGTTTTTTTCGTGATGAACATTGCATCACCATAACTAAAGAAACGATATTTATTATTTACCGCTTGCTCATACGCTTTCATTGTATTCTCGTAGCCTGCAAATGCACTTACTAGCATGATAAGTGTAGACTCAGGTAAGTGGAAGTTTGTCACCAAAGCGTCAACCACTTGAAATTCGTAACCTGGGTAGATGAAAATTTCAGTATCGTCAAAAAACGGCGCTAACTCTGTACCTTGTTTTAAAGCATGCTGCGCAGCACTTTCTAAAGAACGTACTGATGTAGTACCCACAGAAACTACTCGGCCACCACGCGCTTTTGTTGCGTTGATAGCATCGATAACTTCTTGGGAAACTTCTGCGTATTCAGAGTGCATGTGGTGCTCTAAAATATTGTCCACACGAACGGGCTGGAATGTACCAGCACCAACATGAAGGGTTACGTAGGCAAATTCTACCCCTTTTGCCTTCATTTTCTCTAAAATCTCTGTATCAAAGTGTAAACCAGCGGTTGGAGCTGCTACAGCACCAGGCTTTTTGTTATAAACCGTTTGGTAGCGTTCTTTATCCGCATCTTCATCAGGACGATCGATATAAGGAGGAAGTGGCATGTGGCCAATTTCATCTAAAATATCTAAGACTTTCTTATCTGAAGTAAAACGAATCTCAAACAAGGTATCGTGACGAGCAACCATTTCAGCTTCATGTTCTTGGTTTTCACCCAATAAAAGCATGGTGCCTGGTTTTGGCGATTTAGAACAACGTACATGAGCCAAAACTGAATGTTCATCAAGAACACGTTCAACCAATACTTCTAATTTACCACCAGAAGCCTTCATACCGAACATACGAGCAGGGATCACTCGAGTATTGTTGAATACCAATAAATCACCAGCCTGAACTAAATCAAGAATATCAGTAAACTGCCCATCATTAAGTTCGCCACTATTGCCATTCAATTGTAATAGTCGGCTTGCTGTACGCTCAGGTTGCGGATAACGCGCAATAAGTTCATCAGGTAATTCAAAATGGAAATCGGATACTTGCATGGTTTACTTCTTCATCAAAAATGGCAGACAGAGTAGTATATTCACGCCCAGAGCAATAGCAAGGGATGAAGCTATATACCTCTCACTTTTTCAAAAAATAGGTCAAAATTGACCTCAAACAGAGAAAGTTTCATCAGTCTCTTTATGTAGTAAAAAATCTAGCTAGCTCGCACTTTTTTATTCTTTAGCATTCTATATTTAGATAAGGACAAAGAAATAGCAGGAGCATACTATGTTTACCGTAAAAGACATGATGACGACACATCCTCATACCCTGCTTCGTTCACACTCTTTAGAAGATGCCAAAGCGTTAATGGACGAGCACTGTATTAGACACATTCCTATCGTCGATACTGACGGCGCTTTAATTGGGCTTGTTACTCAACGAGACTTACTTTCAGCTCAATCGTCATGCTTAGAAAAGCCCACTTTTGAAGAAGTATCTACCCTCGATATCCCATTAAACAGCATCATGCATGAAAATGTCATGAGCATTGCTCCATATGGCGGATTAAAAGAAGCGGCGCTGTTTATGCAAAAACATAAAGTTGGTTGCCTACCCGTTGTGGAACGTGGCAAGTTGGTGGGAATTATTACTGATTCTGATTTTGTTTCTATCGCTATCAATTTATTAGAGTTACAAGAAGAGGTTGATCCATTAGAGCTTGACGAATAACAGCCAAAAAGAAAGGGAGACTCCATTCTCCCTTCAAATCCAGCTAGTGCTATTTATTTTAATTATTAATTACTTAATTCCTATGCACTGGTTTTAAATTGCTCTTCTTCTGTCGATCCCGTGAGTGCGGTTACTGATGATTGACCACCTTGAATGGTATTTGTCATTTTATCAAAATATCCGGTACCTACTTCTTGTTGGTGCGCTACAAAAGTATAGCCTTTCTCTGCTGCTTCAAATTCTTTACGTTGAACCATTTCAACATAGTGACGCATGCCTTCACCTTGAGCATAAGAGTGAGCCAATTCAAACATGTTAAACCACATATTATGAATACCAGCGAGCGTGATGAATTGGTACTTATATCCCATATCCGCCAACTCTTGTTGGAATTTCGCAATCGTCTCTGAATCCAGATTTTTCTCCCAGTTAAATGATGGAGAACAGTTATAAGCTAATAGCTGATTTGGGTATTTTGCATGAATTGCTTCTGCAAATTTACGTGCTTCTTCCAAACAAGGTGTCGCCGTTTCACACCACACAAGATCCGCATAAGGAGAGTAAGCTAGCCCTCTCGATATCGCTTGATCAATCCCTGCTGTTACCTTATAAAAACCTTCAGGTGTCCGCTCACCTTCAATGAACTCTTGATCGTATGGATCACAATCTGATGTCAGCAAATCTGCTGCATTAGCATCGGTACGAGCAATTACGAGGGTTCGAGTTCCGGCTACATCAGCAGCAAGACGGGCTGCCACCAACTTTTGCACCGCTTCTTGCGTTGGTACCAACACCTTACCTCCCATATGACCGCACTTTTTCACTGATGCTAACTGATCTTCAAAGTGAACGCCTGCAGCACCAGCTTCAATCATATTACGCATCAATTCGTAACCATTAAGTACACCACCAAATCCCGCTTCTGCATCCGCTACAATAGGCAAAAAGTAATCAATGCCCTCCTCAGGTGTTCCACCTGTAGACCATTGAATTTGGTCTGCTCGGCGAAATGCATTATTAATTCGTTTCACTACCGATGGCACTGAATCTACGGGATACAAAGATTGGTCTGGGTACATGGTTGATGCGGTATTATTATCCGCAGCTACTTGCCAACCTGACAGGTAAATAGCCTCAATTCCTGCTTTTGCTTGCTGGACTGCTTGTCCACCAGTCAGCGCACCAAGACAATTCACATACCCTTTTTTAGAAGAACCATTGACTAGGTCCCACAATCTGTCTGCACCCTTTTGTGCGATGGTATTTTCTGGAGCAAAAGACCACGAAGATTAATCACTTCTTCAGCCGTATAAGGACGAGTTACCCCATCCCAACGTGGATTTTCAGCCCAATCTTTTTCCAGTGCATCGATTTGCTGTTGGCGAGTTTGTGGTTTAAATGTCGTCATAATCGTTCCCTCTCTTATAGGTATTGGTAGCCAGGTAGTGTTAAAAAGTCCGTAAGTTGGTCACTGGTGGTTAGTTGCTCCATCAGCTTTGCAGCTTGAGTAAATTGGCCAGAATCAAAACGCTCTGTTCCCAATTCTTTCTCTATTACTTTCATCTCTTCCAGTAACATGGTTCTAAATAGTTCAGCAGTAACAACTGCACCACTATCTAGTGTTTTTCCATGTTGTATCCATTGCCAAATAGACGTTCGTGATATTTCTGCGGTAGCCGCATCTTCCATTAATCCGTAAATAGGCACGCAGCCATTTCCTGATATCCAAGCTTCAATGTATTGCACTGCAACTCGAATGTTATGACGCATTCCTTCTTCTGTTCTTTCTCCTTCACATGGTGCCAGTAATTCCTCTGCAGTAATTGGTGCATCAGTATCTCGTGTAATATCCAATTGATTCATTCGTTCACCTAGTACTGAATCAAACTCTGCTCTTGCTGTATCAGCTAAGCCGGGGTGAGCGACCCAAGTACCATCATGCCCGTTATCGGCTTCTAATGATTTATCGGTTTGAATTTTATTTAGTACCAGTCATTTTTTACTGGATCTTTTGATGGGATAAAGGCGGCCATTCCCCCCATCGCAAATGCGCCTCTTCTGTGGCATGTTCGAATGAGTAATCGTGAATACGCATTGAGAAACGGTTTTTCCATGGTCACCACTTGGCGATCCGGTAATACACGGTCTGGGTGATTTTTTAATGTTTTGATGTAACTGAAGATATAATCCCAACGTCCACAATTCAGACCAACAATATGTTCTTTTAAGCTATATAGAATTTCATCCATCTCAAATACAGCAGGTAATGTTTCAATAAGAACAGTGGCTTTAATTGTTCCCTGCTTTAATCCGAATTCACGTTCAGCAAAACTGAACACATCACTCCACCACGCCGCTTCTTGATACGCCTGTAACTTAGGTAAATAAAAATATGGACCGCTGCCTTTTTTTAAAGACGTTTGATAGTTGTTATAAAAATAAAGAGCAAAATCAAACAAAGCTCCAGGTATTGCAACACCATTAAATAGCACGTGCTTTTCAGGAAGGTGCAAACCGCGAACTCGACAAATCAATACCGCAGGATCTTGCTTTAGTTGATACACTTTTTGAGTTTTGGGGTTGGTATATTGAATCGTGCCATTCATGGCATCTCTTAGATTAATCTGACCATTAAGTACTGCCTCCCATGATGGTGCTAATGAATCTTCAAAATCTGCCATGAACACTTTTACATTGGCATTAAGTGCGTTAATCACCATTTTTCTATCTGTTGGACCAGTAATTTCTACTCGGCGATCTTGTAAATCTGCAGGAATGCCTTGAATACTCCACTCTGATTCTCGAATAGAACGCGTTTCACTTAAGAAATTAGGCAATTTCCCTGCGTCTATTTTTTTCTGACGCAGCTGACGAGTTTCTAAAAGCTCAGGAACCCGGTGTGCAAATTTTTCGACAACATGAGTAAGAAATCGAACAGCTCCTGCAGTTAACACCTCTTCAACTTGAGGCAAATGCGGCTTAGTAATGGTTATTTGTTGTTCTTTAATTGTCATGGTATCAGTCATAGTTTGCGCCTCCGGCAAAATTACATTTGTAACTAAAACACTACGATTTAGTATTCATGTATCATCCTGTGGGTTACTTTTCTTGCTTACGCTTATTACATTCTCGAAAGTCGGAATCAATTACAACCCCGACTAAAGGCTAATAAAGACTCGAAAAACCGATAAAATATCAGTAAAAATCCGTAAATTGAATTATGAGTAAATGCTCTATAGATATAATTGTCAAAATTTAATTTTTACAATCAAGCAACATAAAAATGGTCGCAAGATCTAAAAAATACGTAATTAAATTACAAAAAATAAAGTTGTAAAATTTAACATGTAAAATTCACAGTTTTAATTTCACAAGTAAAACAGCAGGATAGAAGTGAATATTATAAAAGGAGGTGTCACAACCTAAGCGCACAAGCCAGAAGTGATGACTGACAACAAGAAGAGATAAAACAAACTGATTTAAAGTAATATTATTTAAATATAAAGAAGTGAGAATGCGATCACGATTTTCTTTCATTATTCAAAAGTAGAAAGGCGACTATTTATAAAAATAAATAATCGCCTTGTATCAAGAAATTCACTATAAAATATCTTCTACAATATCAGCTAACTGATGAAACGCCTGCAAACGAGAAGAACTTGGGCGCCATACTAAACCAATATCACGTGATGCTTCTTGGCCTGGCGGCTCAACGACAACTAAATTTTGATTATCGAGTAATCCATGCTTAATCGCCATTTGAGGAATAAAAGTAGTACCCAACCATTAGCAACCATCTGTACTAATGTGTGCAAACTTGTCGCGGTGAATGGATTGATTTTTTCTCGCTTCGTTAACTTACACGCTGAAACCGCATGTTCTGTTAAGCAATGCTCTTTCTCTAGTAAGAAACAAACTCATCAGGCAAATCATCATAGCGAATAGGCGTAGAAATAGAACTCGCTTGGTCTTTACTAATTACCATTTTAAATGGGTCTTGACCAACAACCAGACTTTCCATTCCAGCGATATCAACAGGAAGAGCAAGAATCAATACATCTAATTGCCCTTGTCTTAATGCCGCTAATAGATTCGTCGTCGTATCTTCTCTTAGTAATAGAGTGAGTTGAGGGTATTTTTCATTCACCTCTTGCACTAAGTCACATAATAAAAAAGGCGCAATAGTCGGTATGCAACCAACACGCAATTGACCTTGCATTGAATCACCTTGACATAAAGACCCTAGCTCAATCAGGTCTTGGCCTTTTGCCAACAATTCTCGTCCTTGCTCTACGACTCTTTCACCTACTGGGGTAAAAACAAGTGTTTTTTTATCTCTTTCATATAATGTACAACCGATCAACTCTTCAAGGTTTTGTATCCCTTTACTCAGGGTTGATTGGCTAACAAAACATTTTTCTGCAGCTTCACCAAAATGACGCGTTTCGTGCAGAGTAATGAAGTAGTGTAGCTGTTTTAATGAGGGCCATTTATTCATCGCTTTTCTCGATTACATCAATCTATTTAATTCGCTTTTTTCAATCATACCTTTTGTACTATAGTTTGTCCCGTCGAAACATTTGTTATGAAAAACAAAGCCAAACAAGAAGTTTGGATATCTAACTTTTTAGGAGATTCAAAAATGGTACTAGTAGGTCGTCAAGCACCAGACTTTACTGCTGCAGCTGTTCTAGGTAACGGTGAAATCGTTGATAACTTCAACTTCGCAGAATTCACTAAAGGTAAGAAAGCGGTAGTATTTTTCTACCCACTAGACTTCACTTTCGTTTGTCCATCAGAGCTAATCGCTTTTGACAACCGTCTAGAAGATTTCCAAGCGAAAGGCGTTGAAGTAATCGGTGTTTCTATCGATTCTCAATTCTCTCACAACGCATGGCGTAACACTGCTATCGAAGATGGCGGTATCGGTCAAGTTAAATACCCTCTAGTTGCTGACGTTAAGCATGAAATCTGTAAAGCATACGACGTTGAGCACCCAGAAGCTGGTGTTGCTTTCCGTGGTTCTTTCCTAATCGATGCAGATGGTCTTGTTCGTCACCAAGTAGTTAACGACCTTCCACTAGGCCGTAACATTGACGAAATGCTACGCATGGTAGACGCACTAAACTTCCACGAGAAGAACGGTGAAGTTTGTCCAGCACAATGGGAAGAAGGCAAAGCAGGTATGGACGCATCTCCAAAAGGTGTTGCATCGTTCCTATCTGAACACGCTGACGACCTAAGCAAGTAATTCTATTAGAGCTCTTACCACAAAGAGCTCGATGCACCTAATGCTCAACGGTGCATGTGGCTAGAATATTAAAAGCATATAAATGCGACAGCCAAAAATCAGAAAGTTTGCCTAATACTAAAAGCCCTAAAGTTATCTTTAGGGCTTTTTCTTTGTTTTCAGCAAAATTACATATTTATCCCTTATTAACTCTAATATAGATTCAATTCTGACGCCCTCTTCACACTACTTTCTTGGTTTATCCCTTACACTACAAGTATCTTTCTTTATCTTTTTATATCATGTCTATTCAAATTGAAGTCTGTATCGACAACCTAGAATCTCTACATAACGCAATAGCAGGTGGAGCAGATCGTATTGAACTTTGCTCTTCTTTAGCTCTTGGTGGCTTAACTCCAAGCTTTGGTTTTATGAAAAAAGCCGCTGAAATCTCCCCTATTCCTGTCTATGCAATGATAAGACCTCGCCAAGGTGATTTCTTATATGATAACGATGATATATCAGCCATGATTTCTGATATCCAAGCGGCTAAATTAGCAGGCTTACAAGGCGTTGTATTTGGCGTATTAAAAGCCAATGGCGACATTGATATGCCACTTTCAGCTCGTTTAATGAAAATAGCCAACGATAATGATTTAGGCGTGACTTTTCATCGTGCTATAGACCAATGTTCTAACTATAAAAAAGCGATTGAGAATATTGCAGAACTTGGCTGTGAACGCATTCTGACCTCAGGATTAGCAGCGAATGCCTATGATGGGATAAATGTATTAGCAGATATGGTTAAACTCACCAATGGACGTTTTGATATATTAGCTGGCGCAGGTGTCACCGCAGAAAATGCAAAAGAAATAATAGAGAAAACAGGTGTGAAAGAGATTCACTTATCAGGTAAGTCCACACGACCAAGTAAAATGAAACTGGTTTTAGATGGCGTGAAAATGGGTGCCGGTGATTTGGATGATTTTATTGTCCCAGTGACTGACTCTAAAAAAATTGATGCCGTTAAGCAGCGCATAAAATAAAAACAAAAAAGCCAGAGTACAAAAAACTCTGGCTTTTATAAGTAAAATAACGAGTAATTATTTAGCTAATTGAACTGTATTTACGTCAATAGTTGTCTCAGTCCACTCTTTATCCACTTCACCATGAATAACTAATTTCGTTTCTGGTGTAGCTTCAATACCATTCCAGTCTTTATTATCAATCTCGATTCTCACTTCACCCGTCGCATCTTTAAATTGGTATTCTTCATTACCTAAAGAAGACGTAATGTAGCCAGTTAATACAACCGCTGCATCATCATCAGAATCAAGTGCAGCTCGAACCGTACTAACAGAAACTGAACTAGGGCCAGTAAAACCACCTTTAACTGGTGCGTTCTGAGCAGCAAAAACACTTGAAGAAGCGAAAACTAATGCACTAACTAATACGATTTTTTTCATTTTATTATGTCCAATTAACTTAGATTTGTAATCTTTAACTATTCGATGGAGCTATATTAAAAGTAGTAAGCTGAACTCAACATGAACGAAGTAGAATTAGCAATACTATCTACTTGATAGCTTGCTGAAGCACCTAAAGCAAGGTTAGGAATTACCATGTATTCAATGCCTACGCTTGCAATACCGCCGAATACGCTTTCAGATTTTGAATCACCAGCAACATAATCTTGTGTGAATTCATGATCTGTTAGGTCATTTTCATATTCAGTATTCGCAGATGAATCAAATTTATATTGAGTATAAGTCAAACCTAAGCCTGTTTTTAATTGTACTTTTTCATTGATGTTATAAAAATACACAGGTTTAAAGGTAAATTGAGTTGCATCTAAATCAGCATCCCACTCACGCTCTTTAGTATAACCAGGTTTATCAGACACTAGCATTTGACTACGAGAATCATCACTCTCAAATTTTTTGTAACCTAACTCAAGGCCAAATTCATTAAAACGATAGCCAACAAAACCACCAAAAGCAGAACTAGAATCATCAGGAGTTAATGACACATTGTCATTTGAAAAAGTTGTTGAGTAATCATGACTCATGTTTGTTAGGCCGTATTCTAAACCTACGTATGGAGCAGCAATTGTTGCTGTTGAAGTGGCAGCCATTAGCAAAAATAAATACTTTTTCATTGTAATTCAATCCTATAGTTATGATGTTGAGCTTGGTGTTAATTCGTTAATGTCGCTACTATAAAGAAGAGATCGTGAAGAAAGTGTGAAGAGCGCTTTCATATAAATTTACAGCTCATAATTACATTCATTCTGAATACTTTTACAACTGTAATAACTTACAGGTCATAATGGGGTAAAGGTTATTTTCTCTACTAATTCAATACGATAGTAATAAATTTAATCTTGGTCTTACATGATAATATAAGTACTATAGAAAGAGACCTAAAGGAAACACACCAAATTATTTATAAGGAAATAAGTAAATATGGCAAAAGATCTATTCGCAACATTGGATTTAAATTTGCTGAGGACATTTTTAATTCTTTCCCAAGAATTAAATATGCGAAAAGCCTCTGAGCGCTTATTTGTCTCTCAACCGGCAATTAGCCAAGCATTGCAAAAATTGCGAAACCACTTCAATGATGAGCTGTTTATTAAAGTTCGCCATGGCCTTAAACCAACCCCCTTTGCCGAAGAATTAGCGGAAAATATCCAACCTTATTTAGATGGTCTATCGTCGGTATTAAATGCATCACAAGAATTCCAACCAGAAAATTTAAATAAGACATTGAAAATTGCTTTAGCACCTCAAGTATTAACCTGTTTATCTGGTGCTTTATTTCATGAGGTCAGAGAAAAAGCACCCAATGTTGATTTACAACTGGTCAATTGGTCAGAATCTACTTTTGATGATTTGAGCAAGGGTAAATTAGATATCGCAATCAGTTACGAATATGACAAATTTCCTAAAGAGTTACTTTCAAAAAGTCTAATAACAATAACTGGATGCGTCATTGTTAGAAAAGATCACCCAATAGAAAAAATGATTGCAACACCATATGACTTTGAAGGATATGAACTGGCTTCTTTAATTATTCCTGGTTGGAACGATAACAAAAGTTTAGCAAGTGAGCTTCTAACCAAGATGAATATTGAACATAAGATAGGGTTTCGTTCAGAGCTACCAATGGCGCTAGTTGATGTTGTTCAGCATACAGACATGTATTTCCCTTCCACCTCCTTATTTCCAATTCATCAATACTCAGGCTTAAGACGAATCGATTTATCTCTTGATGATGTGCCATTAAATTACCCAATCTATAGCTATTTCCACCAAAGACATAAAAAAAATGCACTACACGCTTGGGTTAATCTGCTTATTACAAATTTATTATCAGAAGCAAATATCAAATAAGTATGCCTTATGAGCTACATAATGAAAGATGATTGGTTCACTCTCATCAGTACTTATATTATCTAAACCAGTCAACAGAAATGATATTCAAGCGTATTACTACTGTTACTGCGACATTTACTTTATCAAGGAGTGATGAAGTTTTTAGAATAGGCTTTATTGCAACTCTACTTTCCGTCTTTGACACTTACCGTTAGGTAACTTCGCCTCTGTTCTCTCATCCAGAGGCTTTTTTTATTCATTTCATCTAGCGATCTAATTGATTAGAACTACTAAAAATAAACTAAGATATTCAAACTATTCATTCATTTCTTTCATCTTATTTCCTGCTATTTATTCTTCTAATTTTAAGTATCAAATCAACAATAAAGAATAGAACTAATTATTTATTAATAACTAGTGATTATTACTGAAATAACGACATGTAATTAGTCTCAAATGAACAATTTTCTTACTATACCCCCATCAAAACACATTACATAAACAAAGCACGGATGCTTTTTTTAAAACAATTATGAGAGTATCCAAAATGAAAAAATTACATCTAGTTCTTACTATTGCAACCCTGTTTAGTGCCAACACTTTTGCTAACAATATCCACCTATCTCCTGAAGTTAAAATCGGCCCTTATGGCGGCTTTGGTATTCAAGCTGGTGTTACTGATGCTTTAGGTTTTGATGCTGCTTACCTTAGTTACGGTCGTACCGTTTACAGCAGTTCAACTTATGATGAAACAATCGACTCATACCGTTTTGGTGTTCAACATATGTTTGGAGCATCTCAAATTCACGGTTTACAACTTGAAGTTGGTTTTGCTGATTACGATGGCAAAAAAACGAGTAAAGGCGCAACAACAAAAGAAAGAGCTTTAGGCTCAAGTATTGGAGCATCTTATGTATTTCAAGCTACTGACCAATTAGGATTAAGAGCAGGAGTAGATCTTAACTACTTCCCGATGAGCGATACGTATATTCCTTATGACTTAGCAACTAACTTTAATCTTGGTATGACATTCACTTTTTAATGAATATCACCGTGATTAGTTATACCAATCGTAGTAAATAACTGATCGCTCTAACTTGTTAAAATGCTCGATAACTACGTTAGAATTTTTGATTGTAGAGTAACTACTTATCAAAAAATTCTGCCTTGTTCTCAAGCATTTTTCCTTCGCTATTTCTGATCACTTACTTACTGTGATTGGTATTAGATACAAAAATGGCGCTGTTTTTAAACAGCGCCATTTTTATTTAATTAGATTTTAAATCAAATTACATCGCAAAGTTTACGATTGGGAAACAAGGTAGGAAACCATTTTCAGCACAGTTAATAAGACCTACTTGAACCCCTTTAATATCAGACGTCATGTTAAAGAAACCAACTTGAACATGAGAGTCATTTGAAAGGTTAGCAACACCAACATCAACCATTGTGTAACCTTCAGAATAGTTAACTGCTGATACGTTTGCACCTTTCACGTTATTAGTCAGGTTAACAAAACCTAGGTTAGCACCTAAGTCATCACCTTTGTGCCAGTTAAACAGACCAAAAGATGCACCAGTCATATTACCGTTAACTTTGTTAGCACCGATAAATAGCGGGAAGTTTACACCTGTTAGGTTATCACTTTCAGACATACCGATTGCAAAGTCTACACCAGTTACATCACCCGTTTTACCGTAAAGAGCAGCTAGACGTACACCTTTTACTTCACTTGCTGCTGGAGCATTAAAGCCATTAAGTGATGAAAACATAACAGGAGTGCTATCTGCCATCGCAAATGATGAAACCATAGATAGAGCAGCGCAAGTACCAACTAAAATCTTTTTCATAATATTTCCTTTATTACTTAGTTTATGATTCTTTGAATCAATTGTTTTATCTATTATTAATCGCACAGTAAATGCAATAACTCACAATATACTCGTATTAAGTAATAAATAAAGCATAGTTCAAAAAGTTAGTATGTGATTACTATTTTTAAGTCAAACGCTTATCTAACCTAAATCTAGAATAAAAATCATTTAATTACATCATCAATATTTTGCTCACCAATATGACGGACGTCCTTTCCTTTCACAAAATAAATGATGTATTCACAAATATTCTGGCAACGGTCCCCGACTCGTTCAATAGCGCGAGCGGCCCACATCACTTTCATAACACTAGGAATTGAGCTTGGGTCTTCCATCATATAAGTCATTAGTTGACGCACAACCGCTTCATATTCTGCGTCGATTTTATCATCAAATTTATACGCTTCAGTGGCTGCTTTTACGTCCATACGAGCATAAGCATCTAAAACTGAATGCATCATCTTAACGGATTGACGTCCTAACGACTCTAAAGATACCAATAACGAATGCTGTTTATTCGTGAAATTCTCCAGTGATACTTTTGCAATTTGAGATGCTACATCACCAATTCGCTCTAAATCAGTAATCGTTTTAA
This sequence comes from Aliivibrio fischeri, assembly GCA_038993745.2. Classification (NCBI taxonomy): domain Bacteria; kingdom Pseudomonadati; phylum Pseudomonadota; class Gammaproteobacteria; order Vibrionales; family Vibrionaceae; genus Aliivibrio; species Aliivibrio fischeri. The sequence goes on from CP160629.1 coordinate 2,267,530, forward strand.
TTATTGCCATTACAAGGCGTAAATCACTCGCCGTAGGCTGACGTTTGGCGATGATGCGGGTACACGCTTCATCAATAGCAACTTCCATTGCGTTGACTTTATGATCTTCATGCATGACACGTTTAGCTAGCTCTGCATCGTGATTATGCAAAGCCTCTAAAGCATAAGTAAGTTGTTGCTCTACCATTCCTCCCATAGTTAAAACATGAGTACGAATCGCTTCAAGCTCAGAATTGAATTGGCCAGAGATATGTCGACCAAGATGCATGATATATCCTTATCTTATAAATGGCCTATCATAGGAAAATTACCCATAACGACCTGTAATATAGTCTTCTGTTTGTTTATGTATTGGAGAAGTAAAAATGGTATTTGCATTACCATATTCCACTAACTTACCTTGGTTAATAAAAGCGGTGTAATCACTAACTCTTGCAGCTTGCTGCATGTTATGTGTAACAATAACAACGGTATATTTACTTTTTAATTCGTAAATAAGCTCTTCAATAGTTAATGTTGATATTGGGTCCAAAGCTGATGTAGGTTCATCAAGTAATAACACTTCAGGCTCAATAGCGATGGCTCTGGCAATAACTAAACGTTGTTGCTGACCACCTGAAAGACCAAATGCATTTTCATGTAAACGATGTTTTACTTCATCCCATAACGCCGCAGCTTTCAGAGCTTCTTCAACGGCTTCATCTAATACTCGCGCTTCTTTAATCCCTTGTAAACGTAAACCGTAAACTACGTTTTCATAAATTGACTTAGGAAACGGATTTGGGCGCTGAAATACCATTCCAACTCTTCGACGCAAGGAAGGAATATCCGTATCAGGGTGATAAATATCATCACCAAATAGCTTAATTGAACCTTTAATTTTGCAGTTATCTACCAAATCATTCATTCGATTAATACAGCGTAATAATGTTGATTTACCACAGCCGGATGGCCCAATGAAAGCCGTTACCTGCCCTTTTGGTATTCGCATATCTATATTTGATAGTGCCGATGTCTTGTCATAATTTAAGCAAAGATTATTAATTTCTATCGCGGTATTCTCATCAGACAGGTGATTAACATCCATCGGTGATAGAAAAGAAAGATCAGGAGATAATGAATACATATAACTATAACTCCAAAGTTCGGTATTTTTCTCGTAAGTTATTACGAATAGCAATAGCCGCAAGGTTTAATCCGATGATCACTGTGACAAGTAAAAAAGCCGTTGCATACACAATTGGACGAGCAGCTTCTACATTTGGACTTTGAAAGCCCACATCATAAATATGATAACCAAGATGCATGAATTTTCTATCTAAATGCAAATATGGTGCGACACTATCAACAGGTAAAGACGGCGCTAATTTAACAACACCAACCAACATTAAAGGGGCAACTTCTCCAGCTGCACGAGCAACCGCTAAAATTAATCCAGTCATGATAGCTGGACTTGCCATAGGTAAAACGATCTTCCATAAAGTTTCAAACTGTGTAGCACCTAATGCCAGTGAACCATGTCGAACCGAGTTTGGAATACGACTTAACCCTTCCTCAGTGGCAACAATCACAACCGGTAAGGTTAATATTGCTAATGTTAATGCTGACCACAATAAACCAGGTGTACCAAATGTTGGGGTTGGTAATTCATTAGAATAGAACAATTGATCAAGAGTTCCCCCCACCACATAAACAAAAAGCCTAATCCAAATACACCATAAACAATTGATGGTACACCTGCTAAGTTAATTACAGCGATACGGATCAATCGAGTTAATACATTTGGTTTGCGTATTCATGTAAATATATGGCTGCGATTACCCCTAGAGGCATGACAATCACCGACATTAACAACACTAATAAAATAGTGCCAAATATTGCAGGAAATACTCCGCCCTCAGAGTTTGCTTCTCGCGGAGGTTCGGATACAAATTCATAAACAGACTCAAGCCAATGATATACTTTCTCTTTAACCGTCATTGCATTTGGAAACCAAATATCCAATACATTATCACTGCTTAATTGATAACGAGAACCTTGGCTATCTTCTAGTACTAAATAACTATGACTCAATTGCTTTGAAATGGCATTAACTTCATTGTTCAATGCTTTTTCTTTAATTAATATTTCATCTTTAGAGAGTGTTGATTTTGGCAGAGCATCTAATAAACGATAAAGTTTATATCTTTCTTGCTCAAGCAAATCGATTTTCGCCTTTTCACTACGAACCCAAGACTCTACTTGCTGTCGATTTAATTCAAGACCATTTGATGTTTCTACAATTTTACCGAAATACTTACCATGCTGAACTCGATCGACAACAACCAATTCATCAGGTTTACTCACGGTTTTAATTTGGTCTTGATCGATATTAATAAAATCGAAACCATTAATATCTCGATTACCGACCTTAATAACTAATCGTTCTTTTTTATCTGCATTCGCATCATGTACTTTTTGTACATCATATAACTGACCAACAATGACCTTACCATCAACAGTTTGCCATTGCTGTAATGGCGTTGGCCAAAAATAAGAGAGGCCTTTCCAACCAATAAGCAATAATATCCCGAGTACCGAGATCATACTGATACTTACGGACCCTGCTGTAAGCCATATCCATGGTGAACCTGATTTAATCCATGTTTTCATTTTTATTTTCATTCAGATACACCTACAAACTACGATACTTTTCACGTAACCCTTGGCGGATCCATTCCGCCAATGAGTTAACAAAAAAGGTGAAAACAAACAATAAAAATGCAGCTAAAAACAACATTCTAAAATGCGTACTACCCATTTCCGATTCAGGCATTTCAATAGCAATATTTGCAGCCAGCGTTCTCATGCCCTCTAAAATATTACCATCCATAATTGGGGTGTTCCCGTGGCCATTAATACAATCATGGTTTCGCCAACAGCACGACCTAGCCCCATCATCACAGCAGAAAAAATACCAGGACTTGCAGTTAATAACACAACTTTAGTTAGCGTTTGCCACTGAGTTGCCCCTAAAGCTAATGATCCTTCAGATAAATGTTTTGGTACAGAAAAAATAGCATCTTCAGCAATAGTATAAATAGTTGGAATGATTGCCGCTCCCATTGCAATGCCAACAACTAGCGCATTCCTTTGATCGTACGCAACGCCTTTATCACCTAAATAATTACGTAAATCACCGCCAAACAACCAATCTTCAATTACATAACCATATTGAAAAGTAAAATAACCTATAACAATCAGTGCCGGTATTAATAAAATAGCATGCTGCCCACGAGGCAACTTACGCATAATATGAGCAGGTAAAATGTGCCATACAAACGCGATAATAATCATACTAAATGGGAAGAACACCAATATACTAAAGACCGCAATTAAGTTATTTTCGACTATCGGGGCTAACCAAATACCAGCTAATAACCCAATAATAACTGTCGGTAACGCTTCCATAATTTCAATGGTTGGTTTTACATAACGACGCACATTGGCAGACATAAAATAGGCGGTATAAATCGCACTGCCAATGGCAATAGGCCCAGCAAAAATCAACGCATAAAACGCCGCCTTTAATGTACCAAACGCCAAAGGCATTAAACTAAATTTTGATTCAAAGTCATCGTTTGCAGCTGTTGATTGCCAAATATAAGCAGGTTCTGGGTAGCCTTCATACCACACCTTTCCAAAAACAGATTGCATACTGACTTCTGGGTGAGGGTTTGTGACGTTAAAACACTGCCATCCAGATTGAGTCAGTACAATTAATTTTTCACCATTGGGTGGTTGTGTCGCCGCCAAAACAGAATCATTAAATACATGCTGAGTAAATAATGCTTTTTCGGTCGTAGTATGAATTAACGTTAAATTGCCTTTTTCATCAATCACACTTACCCCTTTCCGGTAAACTTCAGGAGAAAGTAACTCGATAGGTGCATCAAAATTAAACGTCCTAATTAAAGTGAGTGAACGTTTTTCATTATTAATGGTATCGAACCATTGAGAAAAGCTGCCATTATCAAACTGAACAAGTACCGAATGAGCACCAGCTAATAACGTGAGTTTTTGTGCCGATTCTTTCAAAGGGATACTTTCACGTAATGAAGCCTGATGATCATTTAAGCTCCACACTTGCAATTCATGTTGGTACAGTAAATAAAGAAAATCATTATTTGGAGTGATCACCATAGATAATAAATTCTTCACTTTATTTGTTCCATTAAAGTGAATAGGAATTGCTTCCCAAAGTGTCTCACCCGTCATCTGATTTATACTGGCATCTAACTCTAAACCAAGAAGACGATTATCTTCTGTTTTCCCTAATACCACCCCCTCATTCGGAGTCAAACTTAATGCTAGCTGGGTCAAGGCTTTCTTATCTTCATCAAGTTGAAGTGAAGGGAAAGGAACAAATGACTCTACATAAGGAATAAGTTGACGATTTCCTTTGGAATAATTTGTTTGAAATCCAATTTGAGCAAATTGAACACGACCTTTTTCATCACCAAATGCAAACCAATCTTGGCTTTCAATTGTCGTGGTAAAGGCGGTTGGATTACTTATTATTTGCTGCTCACTCACCTGTCGTTTATTAAGAAGATCAATAAACTGCACTTTTCCTGATTCATCAATACGATAAACCATTTTACCTTGCTCATCAGAGCCGATAGCAAGAGTGGCGTGAGTGTACTTTGTTTTATATTGATTTATTGGCTCAACATTAACAGAGGTGAAGATAGGAGAGATCACCGCCAATAAATAAAAACAAATAAGCAAAAGGGCTGCAATGATCCCAACCCCACTAGACTTAACCCAGACACGCATAATCAGATCAACAACACGACGCTGTTTATCTCGAGCTCTCTGATTAGGTTTGGCGTATGCCATGATGGGTTAACCTCTATTTTTATAATGTGGATAAAATGTATTCTTCATTATAGGAGTGACACTATAATGACAAACAAAATCAACCGACTTAAATCGGCCAAGTTTCATATTAGTGCAAATCTAATTTAGATAATTCTTGTAAAACAAATCGTTCAGGCAAAGCAATATAGCCATCTTGCTCAACCCTATCTTGCCCTTCTCTAGATAACATATAGCGAATAAACTCAGCATCAAGAGGGGCAACTTTGCGGTTGGCGGTTTATTTATGTAAATATATAAGAAACGCGCTAATGGGTATTGCCCGTTAATAATATTGTCTGTGGTTGGTTCAATATAATCGGTTCCAATTCTACTTATAGGTAAGAGTTTTACCCCTGACATTTGATAACCAACACCAGAGTAACCAATACCATTTAAAGAGGCTGAAATTCCTTGAACCACAGAAGCTGAACCTGGTTGCTCATTAACGTTAACTTTAAAATCACCATTACATAGTGCGTTATTTTTAAAGTATCCATAGGTGCCAGAGACTGAGTTTCGACCAAATAGCTGAATTCGATGTTTTGCCCAACTGGTATGTATCCCAAGCTCTTGCCAGCGGCTGATCGACTTTAAAGCACCACAACGCAAAGTGGCAGAAAAGATAGCATCAAGCTGAGAAAAATTGAGTCCTTTAATTGGGTTATCCTGATGAACAAAAATTCCGAGGGCATCAATTGCGACTCGGATTTCAGTTGGAGGATAACCAAATTGTCTTTCAAATGCGGCTTTTTCGCTTTGCCGCATTTTTCGGCTCATGGGTCCAAATTGCGCAGTACTTTCAATAAGAGCTGGCGCTGCGGTCGAAGAACCTGATGCTTGAATTTGTATATGAACTCTAGGGTAAATACGTTGAAAATCTTCAGCCCATAGCGTCATCATATTTGCTAACGTATCAGAACCAATTGAAGATAAATTGCCAGAAATACCCGACACTCTCTCATAAGGAGCAAGTTTCCCATCATAAGCCAAACCATTATTTGCAAAGCACAACCAAAGTAATCCCACAGGGAAGAATCCCTTAAACCACTTTGTAATTCTACTTTGCATATTAATCATGATTCTGTACTTACTTAAAGAATGAGTTTTTTAGGTAATGTAAATGAGAAAGTACTGCCTTTTCCTAACTTACTTTTTATTTCAAGCTGAGAGTCATGATGACTAAGCGCATGCTTAACAATTGCTAGCCCTAATCCACTACCACCTGTTTCTCTAGAACGTGCTTTATCTACACGATAGAAACGTTCCGTCAAACGAGGAATATGCTGCGGCTCTATTCCTTGTCCACTATCGTAACTTTTAACTCAGCACCACTGAATGTTGATTGCCAATCAACAATAATTTCAGCACCATCTGTTGTGTGTTTTACGGCGTTATACACTAAATTTGAAATAGCACTACGTAATTGATCTTCATCGCCTTTAACTTTGAGATTATGATCAACATTAAAGGTGATTTTATGATTTCTTTCGCCGCTTAGCGCTACGGCTTCTTTCTCTAAAATATCCAACATTGAAGGAACATCTACACGATCTTCTAGCATTGATGTTGCTGCTGCTTCTATTTTAGATAAGGTTAATAGTTGTTCGACTAAGCCTTCCATACGAGACAGTTGCTCAGTCATTACACCATGCGCACGATTCCACATAGGCCCAACTAACATGTCAGGATCTTCCGACATTTCCAAATAACCGCGAAGAACCGTCATTGGTGTACGTAATTCATGAGATACGTTAGCAAAGAAGTTACGACGCATACCTTCAAGTTGCTTAATTTGAGAAACGTCACGTACCACCATTAAATATTCACCATCACTGTATGGTGCAATACGTATTTCTAACGTTTTATCACTATTGATTGGTGATTTCATATCCAATGGAAAATCAAAATGTTGATCCATCAAATACTGCACAAAATCAGGCGTTCTAATTAAGTTAGTGATCGGTTGACCAGAATCATCAGGCCAACGGAAACCAAGAAGAGATTGTGCTAATGTGTTACACCAAACGATATTTCCTTCGTGGCGAAAAACCACTACTGCATCGGGTAAGGCTTCTGCACCTTGACGGAATCGACGGATCAAACCGGATAACTCTTTGCGACGCTTCTTATGTCTTTTTTGCAGACGATACGTCTCATCAAAAATAGGTTCCCAACTACCAGATGCTGATGGAGGTGTCGCCTTTCGGCCTTCATGTAACCAACGTGACATCTTAATTTGGTTATGAAGATGCCAAATTAATAAAATAAAGGAGGCAAGGAACAGCAATGGCCATAGCGCATCAAATAGATACCCTACAATAACCCAAGGAACATAGAAAAAAACCAATTCTCCAATCAATTTTTTCCATGAAAGACGCTCAACCATTACCTTTATACCTTACAAAAATTAAATTATGACGCTTGTACAGAGAAGCGATAGCCCGCACCACGAACCGTTTGAACTAAACGATCATGACCTTCTACTTCCAACGCTTTACGTAAACGACGAATATGAACATCTACCGTTCTATCTTCTACATACACATTCGTGCCCCATACGTTATTTAATAACTGTTCACGACTGTATACACGTTCTTGGTGTGTCATAAAGAAATGCAGCATTTTAAACTCAGTCGGTCCCATATCTAGCGGCTTATCATTTGCCGTCACACGATGAGATACAGGATCAAGTTTAAGACCTTGTACATCAATCAGCTCTTCGATTGATGTTGGAGAGACACGACGAATTACCGCTTTTAAACGTGCCATTAATTCCTTTGGTGAAAATGGTTTGGTGATGTAATCATCCGCGCCCACTTCTAGGCCACGAACCTTGTCTTCTTCTTCACCACGAGCGGTTAACATGACCACAGGGATCTTTTTTGTAAACTCATCACGCTTAAGGTGTTTTATTAAATTAATGCCTGAACCACCAGGTAGCATCCAATCTAGCAAGATTAGATCAGGATAAGGTTCACAAAGTAGGGATAGCGCAGAGTCATAATCTTCTGCTTCGATAGGTTCATAACCTTTTTGCTCTAGTACAAAACACAACATTTCACGAATTGGTGCTTCATCTTCTACAACAAGGATCCTTCTAGCCATTCTCTTTTACCTAAGTTAACCAACAAAAATTGTGAAGCTATTATTAAAGCTAATTATGACACTTTTGTGACTATTGAAAAGAAAAGTTCATATTCTATGCAATGAAAAGTCACTTCGTAGGGATTTATTTAAGATCCTAAAAACTCTACAAGCATAATTGTTCAAAATTTCATATCATAGGCACACTAAAAAAAGATAGGAATTCAGCATCATGATGTGGTTTAAAAATTGTTTAATTTATCGTTTTACTAAAGAGATTGACCTCAATCCAGAACAACTTGAAAAACAACTGAACGATTTTCGTTTCACGCCATGTGGCAGCCAAGATATGCAAAAATTTGGCTGGGTGACAGCAATGGGCCGACACGGTGATATGCTGACTCACGTAGCAAGCAATAATATTCTTATCTGTGCCAAGAAAGAAGAAAAAATGCTTCCTGCATCTGTCATTAAAGAGTCAATGAATGCAAAAATTGATGCGCTTGAAGCAGAACAAAGTCGCCCACTAAAGAAAAAAGAAAAAGACGCAATTAAAGACGATATCGTGGTTGATTTGCTTCCTCGCGCATTCAGCAAACACCAACAAACGTATGCGTTAATCCTCCCTGAATCTGGCTTTATCATTATCGATGCTGGCAGTTACAAAAAAGCAGAAGACGTTTTAGCACTACTTCGTAAATCTATTGGTAGTCTACCTGTTGTTCCTCTAACATCGACTCAACCAATTGAGAATGCATTAACGGAATGGGTGAAAACAGGCACTTGCCCTCAAGGCTTTGAAATGGGTGAAGAAGCCGAACTAAAAGCAATTTTAGAAGATGGCGGCGTGATCCGTTGTAAACAACAAGAACTTGTATGTGATGAGATCCATGCTCACATTGATGCGAACAAAGTAGTTACAAAATTAGCGCTAACTTGGCAAGAACGTTTAGAGTTTATCCTTGCCGATGACCTGTCTCTAAAACGTTTAAAATTCAGCGATGAAATTAAAGATCAAAACGAAGATATTGGTTTTGAAGACAAAGCTGCACGCTTTGATGCAGATTTCTCTCTAATGAGTTCTGAGCTTGATGCACTTCTACCTGATCTTTTCAAAGCACTTGGTGGCATTGAAGAGAAAGAGTAAAAGTTGATAGTGCCAAATAAGTAAATCACTTAATTGGCACTTACTTTTTCTATATAATAAAAATAACAAGCTAAACCACTTAGTTTGTTTTCACCTAAGAAAGAACAGCATAAAGCCAATCAGGTATAACAATACAAGCAGCAATCGTCACACTAGCAAACACCAACAAACCGTAGTGACTTACGGTTGGCTTAGCGAACAAATCTTTTTGCTTATCTATAAATTCATTTTGCTGTTGTGTCACCTCTCCCCAAAAGCAACTCACAACAACACCTAAAACTAAAAAAGCAACCGTACCAATCAAAGCAAACCACGGCCAAGCAATACCACTATATTTAGCAATAAACACCACAACTACGCTACCAATACTACCTACTATCACTCCTTTTTCATTTGCTTTTTTGAAGAATAAACCAAGAAGGAATGACCCTAGACGAATACCAACAAAAATGGAGGTTAGACTAGCAATGGTTTTAAGTACCGACTCATTAGATACTGCAAGCAAGGCAGGAACAACAACCGAAGCCGCGGCAACAAGACTCATCTTTCTTGCCACTGATTCATAATGTGCATCAGAAGCAGATTTGCGGAAAAAGCGTTTATAGAAATCGAATGTCGCAACGGTTGCCATTGAATTGTAGGTTGAATCCAATGTAGACATTGCTGCCGCCGATAACGCAGAGATCACCAATCCAACAATTATTGGATTAGTGTGGTTAAACACGAAATCGAGAATAACTTCATTACTGTTTTCAAAACTATGATCTTGATAAAAGATGCTTAATAACACCCCCATTACAGCAAAAAACAGATAGATAAAGAATGCACCATAACCGCAAAGCAGCATGGATTTTTGAGCGGTTTTAACGTTTTTAGTCGCTAATGTTCTTTGGATAATCAGTTGGTTAGTACCGTATACACTCAAGTGCAAGAAGCTTACCGCTACCACCCCCGCCCATAATGTAGTGTCTACGCCCAAATCAAAGTCGAGATCGATAATATTTAAATGCTCTGGAGACAACACCTCTCCAGCATCAATCTTTATCAGCAATAAACAAAAGATCGCAATGCTACCGATAATTAGCACTGCCGACTGCAGCATATCTGTCCATATAACCGTTGAGATACCGCCGGCATAAGTATACAGAGCGGTAAATAGAGTGATGTAGATAATTGCCTCTGAAATACCAATAGGTAACACTTGTACCAAAATCAATGCCACCGCATACAAAATTACCCCCGCAGAAATACACTGCACAACAATGAATACGATAGAGTTGATCGTGCGAGCAACAACGCCAAAACGGAACTCTAGATATTCATAAATTGAGGTTAAGCCAAGTTTGTAAAAAACTGGAACAAAGAAAACCACAGCGAAGAAGATCACTATCGGATAGTTTAAATGAACGCTCATCGCTTCCATGCCAGAGCTATAAACCCAGCCAGGCATACCCACGAACGTCATAGCACTAATATAAGTTGCTAGGATCGACACACCTGCCGTAAACCAGCCAAATTGTTTTCCACCTGTTGAAAAATCGCCACTAGCGCTATAGCGATTATTAACTAAGTAACTGATAAATATGGTAGCTAGCACATAAAGAGCAATAACAACAAAGCTTGAGTACGTAACCATTTTTAGATTCCGTTTATTATATTATGCACTGCTAATATTACTCAAGATTGGATATTTTCCTTTAAAAACTCCCTGCAAGTGTGAGTATTGTCACTAAGATAAATAAATAACGTTAAAAATAGTTGTATAAATGTAAATCACGCACCAATGAGATCAAGATCACCAAAAATAACCAAATGGGTACGCATTCATTTTAAATTCGACATTGATCACGGATCTTTTAACCAAAAAAACTCTATTATCTTTCGAGATATAAAGGTGGCGTGCTAACTAATAATAAGTACTACACTGCAATAAAAACCAAACATATTTCATATAAAACAAAGGCTTATTATTCATGAATACAAAAAAACACATGAGTGAGGTTCCTGTAGTTCAAAGGGTAGCTGCTTACCTTGCAATTTTAGTAGGCTACTTTTTTTATTGTTACAACTTTGTAATTATTGACTACGTACGCCCATACATCATTGAAGCATATGACGGTATTAGCTTAGCGGATACCGCTCAATTCTATACATGGCAGTCCGTTGGTGCACTTATTGGTGCCCTAAGCTGTGCATGGGTGGCATCAAACTTTGGTAAGAAATCAACTCTTATTGTCATCACTGCACTAAACGGCGGCGCAACCATCATCAACATGATGTTTACTGACTACGCAATGTGGGCAGCCATGCGTTTCATCATAGGTATTTCTTTAGGTGGTTACTTCACGGTAGCAGTAAGTCTAATGATCGGCCTATTCACGCCAACGGTTCGCGGTAAGTTAACAGCATTCGCTTCTTCTATGTTCTCAGTTGCCCTGATGGCAATGGGTGCCTACGCAGCGTTTATCTCAAGCATTGATGCTCCTTGGCAGAGCCTAATGTGGGTTGGTGGTATACCTCCTTTAGTAGCTGCTGCACTGATGGTCTTTATTCTTCCAAGCGACAAAAAAGTGATCGCTTACGGTGAAGAAGATCAAGCAGAAGCTGAAGCATCAAATGCACCTTCGAAGAAAGGTTCTTGGGGCGAGATGCTTAGCGCACCATACCGCAAGCTAACCATCACTTGTCTATTACTGGCTGGTCTTAACTTCTATGGCTATCAATTTTTCTCTGGCTTCGTGACAACATATCTAAAAGAAGTTCGTCAATTTGACGGTGCAACTATCGGTATCATCTTCTCTATCTCGGCATTCGGCTCTCTATTCGGTGCTTGGGTGTGGGGTGCAATCGCGGATAAATACGGTCGAAAGGTAAACGCATTCGGTTTCATCCTTGCAGGTGTTATGGCTTCAGTATTCTTCGTAGCTCCGAGCGACGTGATGATCGGCAGCCTTAACATGCTGGCTATCCTAGGTCTTATCTACAACTTCGGCCTATCAGCTTCAGCGGTATGGGGTGGCTACTTCTCAGAACTGTTCCCAGCTCACCTACGTAGCTTCGGTGCAGCTCTATTCCACGGTGGTCGTATCATCGGTATGTGGGCACCAATGGTGTTGGTATTCATCCAAGAGCACAGCGACCTTGCAACAGCAATGTGGGGCTCACCAATCGTATGGATTGTAGCTGGTCTACTGTGGCTATCTCTACCAGAAACATTGAAAGGCGGCATCTTCGACAAGAGCAAAAAAGCGGAAGCAGCTAAGGCTTAATCCCCTTTCGCTAAAGGTCTTTCAAGACAACGAATAAACACTATTCCGGCTGAACAGTCAGCCGGTAACAAAATCCAAATCGAGTCCTGTTCCGAATGTTGACTCGACAACAAAAAGAGAATGAATTATGTCTAAATATCAAGAAGCTAAACGCATTGTTCGCGAATACTTTGATGCAATGGAAAACGCAACTCATGAGAACGTTGCTGAAGTACTAAAAGCACACACTTCTGAAGATTACTTGTGGCGCGGTGTTTACCCATTCCGTGAGCAAGAAGGCGCTCAAGCGGCAGCTGACGTATTCTGGGTTCCAATGATGAAATCAATGACTCGCATGCAGCGTCGTCAAGACATCTTCATCGGCGGTAACAACGAAATCAACCCAGATGAAATTTGGGTAATGAGCATGGGTCATTTCATGGGACTATTCGACGCTGAATACCTAGGCATGCGCCCTACAGGAAAAATCATGAACGTTCGCTACGCAGAATTTAACTGTGTTGTTGACGGCAAAATCACTAAGACAGGTCTATTCCTAGACCTACTAGGCATGATGGACCAAGCGGATTGCTACCCACTACCACCGTCAACAGGTAAGCACTTCGTATACCCTGGCCCACGTAACCACGACGGCCTACTGTTTGAAGATGCAGCGCCAGAAGAAGGCGTTGCTACGCTTGCTCTAGTGAACAAAATGGTTGATGACCTATCTGCACTTAACGACAGTGGCGCTATGGGTTGCCCACCTGAAGTGCTAGAGAAAAGCTGGTCTAAAGATATGATCTGGTACGGTCCTTGTGGTATCGGTGCATCTTACACCATTCCTCGTTACCAGAAGCAACACCAACTTCCTTTCCGTAATAACCTAAAAGACAAGAAGTTTAATGGTCACGTTTGTCGTTTCGCTGAAGGCAACTTCTCTTGCTTCTTCGGTTGGCCAAACCTGTCAAATACGCCAACAGGTGGCTTCCTTGGTATGACTGGTGGCGAAGTTCGTGCAGACATGCAAGTGGTTGATGTTTACTACCGTGACGGCGACAAACTATCTGAGAACTGGGTACTAATCGACCTTCCTTTCTGGCTAAAACAACAAGGCTTAGACGTATTTGAACGTACTTCTACCATCATGAACCCAACCCTGTAGAACAAATTATTTAAACCGAAAAATAAAAACAAACGGTAGTATTCAAAGTAAGACCTTACTTTGGGGCTATGACTTGCTAGGAGGATCTTTTCTTCTCCTAGCAAGTACATCTACCAATAATTAACTGTTCAATAAATAGTATTTATATCCTTAATTTTCATAACATTCTAAGCATTGCTTTATTGAATACCTACCCATTCATGATATCCTGTAAACAGTTTACTTGGCTAAAAAGCATGCTCTATGAATTCACCAAAACAAACAGTAACTTCAAAAGATGTCGCTAAATTAGCTGGCGTTTCTCAATCTACCGTTTCTCGTGTATTTATCCCGGGTAGTTCTGTATCTGAAAAAACTAAACAGAAGGTATTTGAAGCCGCAAAAGCATTAAACTATCGTCCTAACGCATTTGCAAGAAGCCTTACGACTAATGAATCTAAGTTGATTGGTTTAGTTTTCCCTGATGCTGACTACCCAATTCATATGAAAACCCTTCAACTCATTTCTACTGAGTTACAAAAGCAAGGATATTCAGCAGTACTTATTCCTTGGCAAATAGACGATAACGATAACCATTCTATTCCTAACATCTTCCAATATCGTGTTGATGGTGTCATTGCTGCATCTGCTACATTTAACAAATCTCTTTATGAAGAATGTGAAGAATTCAATATCCCAATAGTTCAATATGCACGTGTAGTTAAAGATACTAAGAGTAGTCATGTGGTTAGCGATAATTACGCAGCAGGCCAACTCGCAGCTCAACACTTTTATCATGTAGGAACGAAATCAGTTGTTTACTTAACGGGCAACGTGCCTACTTACACCAACGGTGAACGCGAAGCAGGTTTTTGCTCAGAATTCGAAGAGCTGACCGGCAAACAAGCTCGTGTTATTGAAGCTGATTATGATTATCTTGATTCACTTGACACTATTCGAGCTCTCTTTTTAGAATCGACACAACCTCAAGCGATTTTCTGTGCGACAGATAATTTAGCTATGGCTGTAATGGATATTGCACGCTTAGAATTCAATCTTCGAATTCCAGAAGATCTTCAAGTTATTGGTTTTGATGATATTCCACAAGCCCAATGGTTAAACTACCAGCTCACGACTTTCAAGCAAGATTTCAAACGACTTGCTCGTGAATCAGTAAAAATTGTGGTTAATCAGATTCAAGAGCGAAATACCAGCTTAGTTAAGTTAATGATCCCCGTTCAATTTATAGAGCGTAACACGACACAAAAGATTAAGTAGAAAGATCAATTTAGCCTAAATCTAAAACAATATATTTTTGACAACTAACCATAGCCTATAAAAAACATACGTTAATTAATCATGTACAAATAAGTAGGCTTGAATCATAAGTAAATATTTATAAGGTTCTTCCTCAACCCTAGCACTTCCCTCACTTTCCATGTAAAATCCGGCCTCCTTCATATCTTCAGTGATATGAACTGACTTGAGATCAGAATACTAAAATTGGGAAGCAATCATGTTTAAACCAGAACTACTTTCGCCTGCGGGCAGCCTTAAAAATATGCGTTATGCGTTTGCCTACGGTGCAGATGCGGTATATGCAGGCCAACCACGTTACAGCCTTCGTGTTCGTAACAACGAATTCAACCATGAAAATCTGCAAATCGGTATTAATGAAGCGCACGCATTAGGTAAAAAACTGTATGTGGTATGTAATATTCAGCCGCACAACTCAAAGTTAAAAACCTTCATTCGTGACTTAAAACCAGTTGTTGATATGGGCCCAGATGCTCTAATCATGTCAGATCCTGGTTTAATCATGATGGTTCGTGAAGCATTCCCTGAAATGCCTATCCACCTTTCAGTACAAGCAAATGCTGTAAACTGGGCTACGGTTAAGTTCTGGGCTACTCAAGGTGTTGAGCGTGTGATCTTATCTCGTGAATTGTCACTAGAAGAAATTGAAGAGATCCGTGAACACTGCCCTGATACTGAATTAGAAATTTTCGTACACGGTGCATTATGCATGGCGTACTCAGGTCGTTGTCTGCTATCTGGCTACATGAACAAGCGTGACCCTAACCAAGGTACATGTACTAATGCATGTCGCTGGGAATACAAAACAGAAGCAGCAAAAGAAGACGAAAATGGTCAAATCGTTGAAGCTAATCCAACTGGTGTTGAGATCCAAGACGTTGAAGTTCAAAACGAACGTCCAGAC
Organism: Aliivibrio fischeri; assembly: GCA_038993745.2. Lineage (NCBI taxonomy): Bacteria > Pseudomonadati > Pseudomonadota > Gammaproteobacteria > Vibrionales > Vibrionaceae > Aliivibrio > Aliivibrio fischeri. Next base: position 2,283,276 of record CP160629.1, read on the forward strand.
AACACTCTAGGCTTAGGTAAACCAACAGACGAGGTAGTTCTTCTTTCTGAATCTCACCGTCCTGAAGAGAAAATGGCTGCATTTGAAGATGAGCATGGTACTTACATCATGAACTCTAAAGATCTTCGTGCAATCCAACACGTTGAGCGTCTAACTAAAATGGGTGTTCACTCTCTTAAAATTGAAGGTCGTACTAAGTCTTTCTACTACTGTGCTCGTACAGCTCAAGTTTACCGTAAAGCGATTGATGATGCCGTTGCAGGTAAACCATTTGATGAAAGCCTAATGGGTACGCTAGAAAGCCTAGCTCACCGTGGCTACACAGAAGGTTTCCTACGTCGTCACACACACGATGCATACCAAAACTACGATTACGGTTACTCTATCTCTGATTCTCAACAATTCGTTGGTGAATTCACAGGTAAACGTCGCGGTGATTTAGCTGAAGTTGATGTTAAGAATAAATTCCTACTAGGTGACTCTGTTGAGATCATGACACCACAAGGTAACCTAACACTGACTCTAGATGTAATGGAAAACCGTAAGAGTGAAGCGGTTGAAGAAGCAAAAGGCAATGGCCACTTTGTTTTCATTCCAGTACCTGCAAATGTGGATCTAGAATACGGTCTTCTAATGCGTAACTTACATACGGGTGAAGATACTCGTAACCCACACGGCAAGTAAGTAATGGCGTTATTGATCAATAAAAAATGCATTAACTGCGATATGTGTGAACCTGAATGTCCAAACGAGGCAATCAGTATGGGTGATGAGATTTACGAAATTAATCCAGACCTTTGTACTGAATGCAAAGGCCACTACGATGCGCCAACGTGTCAGTCAGTTTGCCCTATCAGTAACTGCGTTATTTCAGATCCAGATAATGTAGAAACAGATGAAGAGTTATTAGAAAAATTCGTTAAGATCCAAGGTCTAGCGTAAATCAAATAATCTAATTTGTTCCCAATAAAAAATACCCAAAGATATCGCTATCTTTGGGTATTTTTGTATCAGGCTTACAGAACTTACTTTTTCACAAGACCGTATGGTTTATTAATGAATATTTTGGGTTGATTTTGAATCGTTGGTGCAGCATTAGGTGTCTGCCAATCCAGTAACATGATCGCTAATACGTTCCTATGCTCACCCTCTTTAAGATTAGTGCTGTTCGACGTTGATGGCACCATGTTCTTTTCACGATTAATCGCATTTTGAATGTGCTTTTGTGTTTTATAGACCACAGGATCATCTTCTAACCCTGCAAGTAAAAAAGTAATACCAACTTCAGCAATAATATCTTCTTTCGCTCTTTTTAAAATCGTATCGGCATTTTTACGCAGATAATCGTATATCCATTGATGATCGGACTCTTTAATTGAATGCTGATAATACTGAGAATCAGCTAATAAGATATGAGTTAATCCATAAATCTTATTGCCAAATTGCTGAGCAGATAGTTGCTCATCTTGAGCATCAGGATAAGTTAATCGAAACGCATCAACAAAGTCATTCACCACATCCTGCTCACCCAATTGGCGTAGCCAGTATACTTGATTAGCTAACTGAGCCGCCCACGCTTTAATCATCGCAGGATCCGTTGCATATTTTTTAAAATCGTAACGACGAATGATATCTCTTAGCTGTTTATCATTCTTATGCTTCAACCCATACTCATCTGCTCTAGCCATAGAACCCAGTAAATCGACACCTAAGTATAAATATTCCGGCATCACTTTAGTTGCGTTATAACGCAAAACACTTCGCTCATCCGTATCATCAATATACGTATTTAAACGTTTTTGAGCATAAACTTGGATTTGCTCTGGTGTATGAACTTCTGAAGAAAATAGATTCAAACGACTTGCGACACGAGCCATATCTGACCAAATTGCAGCAGTATATTTTGGATCCATGCTTTGACGGTACATACGCAACCCATAATGACCCGATTTAAAAGCGGGTAATGTATAGAGTTGAGTCTCATAGGTATAGCGGATTGAAGCAGCATCTTGAGCAAAACTAGGGACGGTTTTACCACCTTCCATGATTTCAGCATTTACAAATGTTGAGCTCAACAGCACCAACATACATAAATAAATCGTTCTTTTGAATAACGTCATATATCCCTCTTTATTCAATTCCACCATAACTTACTGGTTAGATATTAAGCTAAAGAGAACAAAAATAGTCAATTTGGTGTCAAAGAATTGAGACGTTAATTAATAGTAGGCATAAAAAAAGAGCAATGATACTGACTAGCATCATTGCTCTTTTTTAGTATTTAACTAATAAACTGAATTATTTAGTTAAATCATCAAAGAAGTTTTTCACTCCAGATAAGAAGCCTTCTGATTTTGGATTATGCTTTTTCGCATCTTTACCATCAAAAGATTCTTGGAACTCTTGCAGTAATTCTTTTTGGCGTTTAGTTAACTTAACTGGCGTTTCAACAATAAGTTTAACGATTAAGTCACCCGCGCTGTGTGTACGAACACCTTTTACACCTTTACCACGCATACGGAACATACGGCCCGTCTGTGTTTCTAGTGGCACTTTTAAGCTTACGCGACCATCAAGAGTAGGAACTTCAACTTCGCCACCTAATGCAGCCATCGTAAAGCTTACAGGTACTTCACAGTATAAGTTGTTGCCGTCACGCTCAAAAATATTGTGCTCTTTTACGTGAACTTGTACGTATAGATCACCTGCTGGAGCGCCGTGCTCTCCCGCTTCACCTTCGCCAGATAGACGAATACGATCACCGGTATCAACGCCAGATGGGATCTTAACGTTAAGTGTTTTCGTTTTGTGTACTCGACCTTCACCATGACATGAATTACATGGGTCTTTAATGATCTTACCTTTACCGTGACACGTTGGACATGCTTGCTGTACAGCAAAGAAGCCTTGACGCATCTGAACTTGGCCTTGACCGTGACAAGTACTACATGTTGTTGATGATGTGCCTTTCTTAGCACCTGTTCCTTCACATGGATCACAAGAGACTAAAGTCGGTACTTCAATTTCTTTATCACAACCACGAACTGCTTCTTCTAAAGTCAGTTCCATGTTGTAACGTAAATCAGAACCACGCTGTGCACGTTGCTGGCCACCACGGCGACCACCACCGAAGATATCACCAAATACATCACCGAAGATATCACCAAAATCTGCACCGCCGCCACCAAAGCCGCCGCCGCCCATACCACCTTGTTCAAAGGCTGCATGGCCATATTGATCATAAGCTGAACGTTTTTGAGCATCAGTTAAGATTTCATATGCAACTTTAACTTCTTTAAACTTCTCAGCAGCTGTATCGTCACCCTGATTGCGGTCAGGGTGGAACTTCATTGCTAAGCGCTTATAGGCTTTCTTAATATCACGCTCTGAAGCATCACGGCTTACGCCCAACACTTCATAAAAATCACGTTTAGACATGCTTTGGTCACCAATTCTTTTGATACCGCCGGTTACAAGCACCATCGGCATGAGTTCAATCTAGATAATCAGGTTCAGGTTCGAGAATGATTATCTAGATTGACCTAATAATTACGAATTTGCGGGCGGTAGAGAAAACTCCAACGCCCGCAATATATTTTCCATTCGAAGCATTCAAGATATAGGGCTTTTGCTCTTTTCTTAAATGGCTAAGGCAATGATTTCTTTAAGCTAGAAGTGTTAAGTTCAAGGAGAAAGCACGGAGTTTACGTTAGTAAATGAGTACTTTCGACGCAGGAATTAACCCTTCTAGCGACAAGAAATTACTTGTCTTTTACTTCTTCGAATTCAGCGTCAACAACATCGTCATCTTGCTTAGGTTGCTCACCTGCGTCAGCACCTTGTTGTGCTTGAGCTTTCTGTTGAGCAATTTCCATTAGCTTTTGCGCTGCTTGCATTAGCTCTTGAGTTTTCGCATCAATCGCTTCTTTGTCGTTACCAGATTTAACTTCTTCTAACGCTTTGATTGCTGCTTCAATTTTCTCTTTCTCATCAGCTGGAAGTGCATCACCTGCTTCTTCGATTTGCTTTTGAGTACCGTGAATCATTTGGTCTGCTTGGTTACGTGCTGTTACTAGCTCTTCGAACTTTTTGTCCGCGTCTTTGTTAGCTTCAGCTTCTTGTACCATTGCTTCGATTTCTTCGTCAGTTAGACCGCCTGAAGCTTGGATAGTGATCTTCTGCTCTTTACCTGTCGCTTTATCTTTTGCTGATACGTTTAGGATACCATCTGCATCTAGGTCGAATGTTACTTCGATTTGTGGCATGCCACGTGGTGCAGGTTGGATACCTTCTAGGTTAAATTGACCTAGAGACTTGTTGTAAGTCGCTTGCTTACGCTCACCTTGAAGTACGTGAATAGTTACCGCACTTTGGTTGTCTTCAGCTGTTGAGAACGTTTGATCTGCTTTTGTTGGGATTGTTGTGTTCTTCTCGATTAGCTTAGTCATCACGCCACCCATCGTTTCGATACCGAAAGATAGAGGAGTAACGTCTAGTAGTAGAACGTCTTTAACGTCACCAGCTAGTACACCACCTTGAACTGCAGCACCCATTGCTACTGCTTCATCAGGGTTTACGTCACGACGAGCTTCTTTACCGAAGAACTCAGCAACTTTAGCTTGAACCATAGGCATACGTGTTTGACCACCAACTAGGATAACGTCAGTGATTTCGTCTACTGATAGGTCAGCATCTGCTAGAGCTACTTTTAGAGGCTCAAGAGAACGCAATACTAGGTCTTCAACTAGAGATTCTAGTTTTGCACGAGTAACTTTAACGTTCATGTGCTTAGGACCAGTTGCATCAGCAGTAACGTAAGGTAGGTTTACGTCAGTTTGTTGTGCAGAAGAAAGCTCGATTTTTGCTTTTTCAGCAGCTTCTTTAACACGTTGCATCGCAAGAGGATCGTTCTTAAGGTTGATGCCTTGCTCTTTTTCAAACTCAGATACTAAGTAATTGATTAGACGGTTATCAAAGTCTTCACCACCTAGGTGTGTGTCACCGTTAGTTGCAAGAACTTCGAACGTTTGCTCGCCATCAACATTGTCAATTTCGATGATAGAGATATCGAATGTACCACCACCAAGGTCGTAAACAGCGATAGTGCGATCGCCACCTTTTTTGTCTAGACCGTAAGCTAGTGCTGCTGCTGTTGGTTCGTTGATGATACGTTTAACATCAAGACCTGCGATACGACCAGCATCTTTAGTTGCTTGACGTTGAGCATCGTTAAAGTAAGCAGGAACAGTAACAACTGCGCCAGTTACTTCTTCGCCTAGGAAGTCTTCAGCTGTTTTCTTCATTTTCTTAAGAACTTCAGCAGATACTTGAGGAGCAGCCATTTTTTGGCCTTTCGCTTCTACCCATGCATCACCGTTGTCAGCTTTAACGATTTTGAATGGCATGATTTCGATATCACGCTGTACTTCTTCATCTTCAAAACGACGACCGATAAGACGCTTAATAGCAAATAACGTGTTTTGCGGGTTAGTTACCGCTTGACGTTTAGCTGGTTGACCTACAAGAGTTTCGCCATCTGTGTATGCAATTACCGATGCCGTTGTACGTTCACCTTCTGCGTTCTCCAAAACACGTGGCGTATCGCCATCAAGAACAGCAACACAAGAGTTAGTAGTACCTAAGTCAATACCAATGATCTTACCCATCAGGTTATCTCCAAATTTATCTATTCAAACTTACCCAAAACAACTTGAGTAAGGGTTGGGAGTGAATCCCATAATTCATTCTATGACTAATTAATAAGGGCGCTAAATCACAATTCAAGGGATGAAATAAAAAAAATTCAATTTTATTTCCATCTGAACAAAAAAAAGCCTAACAATCATATCAGGCTCAATCATTCTAGATATTTTCAGTTCATATTAACTAATAAGAATCATTACAACTCATTGGTTCAAAATGAATGGGAGGCGGATTTTTATGCCATTCTTCTTTTGTTAAATAGGTTTTACCACCAGATTTAATGTATGGACTGTTATCATCAACAATGGATAAATCATCAGGAGCTACCGTGCCCATATAATACCAAGTTGGTGTTGTGGTTAAATATTGGAAACGGCTTCCACCAGCACCTGGAAGGTAATTGGCATTTGATAAATCGCCATGTGAAACTGAAGTGTTTACTGTTGGATAATAATCGGCACCAGTACTAATCAATACTTTTGCTGTAGCAACATCTTGTTTGCCTTGCGGCTTATCAGGTACAAGCCAAGCTTTCATTCGAACAAATGCAGCAAGAACGTTTTCTCCATCAATTTCAACTTTACTGGTTCCACCGTGTAATGGGTAATGCTCAGTGTGTAATTCATATTCTTTAAACCCTTCAGCATTACGACGATAAGGCACATCTTCAATATACTTAATGATGTTATGAGAATAGTAAGCAGCCCAGTTAACTTGTGCTTTAGTTACCGTAACATTTACCCACTCAGCAGTCAGTGGGTCCATCGAACCATCGGTAGATTGAAGCAGCCACATGTCCGCATCACCAATCACCACTCGAACGTTTCTTGATGTGTTTTTTTGGTCTTCAAAAACCGTAAACCATTGAGTCATTCCACTCCATGGCTCAGACGTTGTCATGCTTTTATCTATGATCTCATCAGCCCAATACGAAGGTGCAGCATCACCTCTAGGGATCCCTTGAACTATCGTTGCCCCATTTGCCCACCCAGAGGTTGTAGGTGCATTGTATAATTTAGCATCATTGGGTAATGCCATTGATGAATAGGTATCAGACGCAACAACATGCTCAGCCAAGCTCAATGGGCTATATAAGCATAATGCGCTAAGAAATATCGATGCTAATTTCATATTCTTTTTCATATCCTTTAGGTTAACTCATATCATTCCATGATGATTAAAATGTAGTAAAAAACAAAAGAAATAACGACACCAATAACGACAAATATACAAACCTTTGAAGCTCATTCCTTATTTATAAGGCACATTCTAAAAACAGAGACGTCACATCTTAAAAAAAACAAAAAAAAGCGATCCCAAACTCGGAACCGCTTGATTTTTAATCATAATTTGAATTACAAAATGATGATTATTGAGCAACCATTACCATTGCTGGACGTAATACTTGATCATTTAATGTGTAGCCTTTTTGCATCACGATCATAACTGTATTTGATTCATGATCTGGGCTTGCTTGCATACCAATCGCTTGGTGAAGTTCAGGGTTAAACGCTTCACCCATTGGGTTAATTACCGTTAAGCCGAATTTCTCAACCGTCGATACAAACGTTTGAAGTGTCAGTTCAACACCTTCAAGTAATGCTTTTGCAGCTTCGTTTTCTTTATCACCGCTTTCAAGAGCACGCTCTAAGTTATCTAGAACAGGAAGAAGCTCACCAGCAAATTTCTTCAGTGCGTATTTACGCGCTTTATCAACGTCTTCTTCAGCACGACGACGAACATTTTGCTCTTCAGCTTTTGCTCGTAGAACCGTATCTTGTTGTTCTTTAACTTGTGCTTGGCTAGCAAGTAGTGCTGCTTCTAGTTCTGCAATTTTTGCTTCTTGGCTGTCTTCAGCAGATTCATTCCATTCCACATCGGCTTCTGTGCCAACTGCTTCAACTTGCTCTTCTACTACTGCTTCTTCGTTTACTTTGTTTTCTTCGTTACTCATTACTGCTTTCTCCAGAATGCTAATGACTAGCTATATAAAGCGATCTTAATACAAACCAAGGCGTCGCTCTATACGCAAATTAAAACTTTGACATTATTATGGGGACTAAATAGTGCGATTCAAGCATAATAGTACGAATTGTAACATTTGTTCCCCATTTCATGATGGATGATGGATATGAAAAGAGCCTTTAACGTTATTGCTATCATTGGTAAACCAAGAGATCCTAATGCGATAAAAACGCATTTATCGATTTATCACTGGCTTACTGAACAAAATTATACGGTCCTTCTCGATGACCGTTTACGTGAAGCCCTGCCTGAAATTCCAGTTGATCGTTTCAATCATCTATTAAAATTAGGGGAATTAGCTGATCTTGCCATTGTTGTAGGTGGTGATGGCAATATGCTAGGTGCTGCGCGTGTACTCTCTCGATTTGATATTTCAGTCATTGGCGTTAATAGAGGTAATCTTGGTTTCTTAACTGATCTTGATCCAGATAACTTTGAAGAACCTCTGCAAGCGGTATTAAATGGTGACTTTGTAAAAGAAGAGCGCTTTTTATTAGAAGCTGAAGTTCATCGCCATGGGCAAGTTAAAAGCCATAATTCAGCCTTTAATGAAGTGGTACTTCACCCTGGCCAAGTCGCACACATGATTGAATTTGAAGTGTATATTGATGACACTTTTGCTTTCTCTCAACGCTCAGATGGTTTGATTATCTCAACACCTACAGGATCAACGGCCTATTCACTCTCTGGCGGCGGCCCTATTCTGTCTCCAAACTTAAATGCCATCTCAATTGTACCAATGTTTCCACATACACTTTCAAGTCGCCCCTTGGTGGTCGAAGGAAAGCGTCACATTAAGTTGTATATATCTCCAGAGAACCGCACCACGTTAGAAGTAAGCTGTGATGGGCAAGTTTCTCTGCCTGTTAGTCCGGGTGATGAAGTGCATATTTTCCAAAGTCCATCAAGACTAAAGCTGATTCATCCTAAAGATTACAGCTACTATCATATACTTAGAAATAAGCTAGGGTGGTCAAGTAAGTTGTTCTAACGAGTAAAGTAAAGTTAAGTTAGTCACAAAAAATTTAAATTCACTTTACTGTATAAAGAAACAGTATATACTGTGTCTATATACAGTGTTTTTCGTATTTTAAATTTCGCAGAGACTGACTTATGTTGGCACATATTAAAATTACTCATTTTGCTATCGTAAAATCTTTAGAGCTTGATCTAACCAAAGGCATGACAACCATCACTGGTGAAACTGGTGCAGGTAAATCCATCGCCATTGATGCCCTTGGTTTGTGTCTTGGTGATCGTGCAGAAGCTTCCATGGTTCGCCAAGGGGAAGAAAAAGCGGAAATCACCGTTCTTTTTACTCTAGAAAACAACATTAATGCCAAACGTTGGTTAGAAGATAACGAACTTTATGATGGCAATGATTGTATTTTACGTCGTGTCATTACCAAAGAAGGCCGCTCTCGTGGTTTTATCAATGGTAGTCCTGTCCCTGCAGCTCAGCTAAAAACATTAGGCCATTTGTTGATTAACATTCATGGCCAACATGCTCACCATGAACTAATGAAACCTGAATACCAACTCAATATGTTGGATCAATATGCAGGACATGTTTCATTATTAAATAAAACTCGCAGCCGTTATCAAGCATGGCGACAAGCTGACAATGCGTTAAAACAAATGATTAAGCATAGTCAACAAAACGAAGCTCAAAAACAGCTGATCGAATATCAAATAAAAGAGCTGAATGAACTTGCATTAGGTGAAGAAGAATTCACTCAATTAGAAGAAGACCACAAACGCCTTTCTAATTCTGGTGAATTAGTTGAATGCAGCCAACAAGCCATCTCTATTTTGTATGAAAATGATGAAGTGAATGCGCTTCAATTACTGCAATATGCCAATAATCATATTCAACAATTAGGTCAATTAGATCCTCAACTTGCTCCTTTATCTGAAATGTTGAATGAAGCCATGATTCAGGTTGAAGAAGCCAATCATGAAATCAAAAACTACCTTGATAATATTGATGTTGATCCTGAGCAAATTGCTTTTGTTGAAGAGCGCTTTAGTCGAGTAATGTCGATGGCAAAAAAACACCATGTTCTTGCTGACGAATTATATGAACATCACCAACAGTTATTAGCAGAATATGATCGCCTTGATTGCTCTGATGAAAAACGTGAACAGCGTGAACAAGAAGTAGAAGAACTAAAACAACACTTCTTAGAAGCAGCACATAAGTTAACGAAAAGTCGTCAACGTTATGCAAAAGAATTAAACAACAAAATTACCGACAGCATGCAAACTTTAAGCATGGAAAAAGCGGTATTCGATATTCAAATTGAAAGTGATGCACATACGAAGATTTCACCTCTCGGCATCGATACCTTGTGCTTTAAGGTATCCACAAACCCTGGGCAACCACTACAACCAATTGCTAAAGTGGCTTCAGGTGGTGAGTTATCACGTATTTCACTGGCTATCCAAGTGATTACGGCGCAAAAAGTTGATACACCAAGCCTGATTTTCGATGAGGTTGATGTAGGTATCAGCGGACCAACTGCAGCAGTAGTAGGTAAAATGCTACGCACTCTAGGAGAATCAACTCAAGTGTTATGCGTAACTCACTTACCTCAAGTTGCAGGTTGTGGTCATAACCAATTGTTTGTTGCTAAGCATACAAAATCAGGTAAAACTGAAACCAAATGCGAGCATTAAACTTAGAAGAACGTGTAGAAGAGCTAGCTCGCTTACTTGGCGGAACTCAAATTACTGCTCACACATTAGCCAACGCAAAAGAATTACTAAACGCAGCTTAATATCTACAGCACTCGTTTATCGACTCAAAAAGCCAATATTATTTTATTAATATTGGCTTTTTTAATGAAAGTAATCACTAAAATCGAAAGAATCAATGCAACTAGATTCAAAATTTAGGGTCAAAACACACTAGAACACGCTTAACCTTTTTACTTCTTAGGTCAGCTTGTTTATCATCTGTTTAATTATTTAAAAGGCTAAAGCTGTACGAACTATGCAATTCAAAAAATGGATCATTGCTCTACCCCTCGCTGTTGGACTACTGGGTGGTTGCTCGTTATTAGAGCCATTGGTATATCGAATCGATATTGCCCAAGGTAATTACGTTGAACAAGAAGCTGTCGACAAACTGCGATTTGGCATGACCAAACAACAAGTACAGTTTGTAATGGTTCACCAATGCTTGTTGAGTCTGGTTATCCAAATACGTGGTACTACATTTATCACTTTACTCATGGCCACGAAAAAGCCATTCAAAAGAACTTAATCGTTCACTTTGATGACAATGGTAACCTAACCAATATGGAAGGCGACTTCCCGATGAGTGACAGTTTCTTCGAGAAACTTTAATTTCCTCACCGTATTTCAAACACAAAAAAACCGGATCTCGTTTAACGAAATCCGGTTTTTTATTTTCTTTAACTAAGAGATTACTTTTTTGCCGCTTCTTTCTTAGCTTGCTCAGCTCTTTTACGACGAATTTCTTTTGGATCAGCTAATAGTGGGCGATAGATTTCAATGCGATCTTTATCTCGAATTGTCGAATCTAGTTTAACGTTACGGCTAAACACACCGACTTTATTCACTTTTAAATCAATCTCAGGGTAACGTTCTAATACGCCAGATTGAACAATGATCTCTTCTACGGTTTGTTCTGCTTTTACCGCTAATTTAAATACAACTTGTTCCGTTGGCAGAGCATAAACAACTTCTACGTGGATCATTTCGTTAATTACAGTCATATACTTGCTTCGCTCTTTGAGTAAATGAATTCACCATATTATTAGTTAATTCTTGAAACACTTTCCCAAATGCCATCGCAACTAACGCATTGGAAAATTCAAAATCTAACTTTAACTCAACCTTACAAGCGGTTTCATCGAGTGCCATAAAATGCCAACCGCCGGTTAATGATTTAAATGGGCCATCAACAAGATTCATTCCAATCATTTCAGAGTCAATTAAGGTATTTTTGGTTGTAAATGTTTTCTTTATGCCCGCTTTTGCGACATCAACAGACGCTACCATTGTACTTTCTGTTTGCTCTAAGATCTTAGAACCTGAGCAACCAGGTAAAAACTGAGGGTATGACGCAACATCATTGACTAAATCGTACATCTGCTTTGCGCTAAACGGCACTAATGCAGATCGGCTAACCTGAGGCATAAATTATCCTTTACATTATAGAGGTAAGCATCATACCATCTTGAATTAGCTTGAGTATATATAGTCAAACCACTTCCCTATCAGTATAATGTGGGCATTATGGCAAAGAAAAAATCAAAAGATAAAGCGGGCAGTAATACCATTGCTATGAACAAGCAAGCTCGCCACGAATATTTCATTGATGATGAAATCGAAGCTGGGATTGAACTCCAAGGCTGGGAAGTTAAATCTCTTCGTTCTGGTAAAGTGAACATCGCTGAAAGTTACGTTTACGTACGCGATGGCGAAATTTTTATTAGTGGTATGACAATCACACCGCTACAAGCAGCATCGACTCACGTTATTGCGAATCCAACTCGTATTCGTAAATTACTAATGAGCCGTAAAGAAATTGATAACCTTATTGGCCGTGTAAATCGTGAAGGTATGACACTGGTTGCAACGACAATGTATTGGGTTCGTTCTTGGGCGAAAATCAAAGTTGGCGTAGCTAAAGGTAAAAAACTGCACGATAAACGTACAGATTCAAAAGAAAAAGACTGGAACCGAGATAAAGCACGAATTATGAAGAGTAGTTTGCGTTAATTTCAACCAGTTAGATTGATACTAACTAGACAGACGCTGTTTTTCTGTTAGTATCATCTGGTAACAAAACTTTGGGGCTGATTCAGGATTCGACGGGAATTTTGAAACCCGAGGAGCATGTCGTGGGGCGGTTGGCCACGTAAAAAGCCGCAAAAAAATAGTCGCAAACGACGAAAACTACGCACTAGCAGCTTAATAACCTGCTGAGAGCTCTCCTGCCCTAGCTTCCGCTTGTAAGACGGGGAATAACAGGGGATCAAACCCAAACGAGCTAGAACGGATTCTCCCGCCTGAGAGATGAACTTCGAATTATAATTCAGGATAGCCATAAGATAGCGTGTCGGTTCGCAGTTTTACGGTGAAATTAAAGATCGACTAAACATGTAGCGCCAACGGTGAACGATTTTCGGACGGGGGTTCAAATCCCCCCAGCTCCACCAAACGTTTGGAAAAGCCCAACTTCGAAAAAGGTTGGGCTTTTTTGTATCTGTAAGTTGACTCCTCTAGCATCTTTCACGGTATTACAGAGCAAACTAACTTACTTGCACTTAATGCGGCTATTGAAGCTGCTCGAGCGGGTGAACAAATCAGTGAGATTGAACATACCGTGGATAGTATTGCTGAAATGAGCACTCACATAGCAACCGCATGCAGTGAGCAGAACTCAATGTCAGAAGAATTAAATAGAAGTGTTGAGTACATTAATACGGCCTCTTCTGAAATGACAGAAGGTGCGTCACAAACGGCAATTGCTTGTCAGGACATCAGTCGTTTAACTCATAATCTAAAAGCCAGACTTGAACAGTTTCAGCTGTAATTAAGTTGATTTTTCACTTATAAAAATTAAGCCCAACCGATTATCGAGTTGGGCTTTTTTCATCTCACCCTACAATCTGTTATAACCTTCACGTTTTTTAACTTATCTAACCGCTGAAATACCTCTCTTATCGTTTAGTAGATAACATTTATCTATGTGATATGCATTTTATCTATGGTTGACTCGTATAAATAGCATTTCACCCTATCACAACGACCTCCTATTATTAGCCTCAATAAACATTCAGTCGACGCTCTCAACACTCTTTTATAGATAGCGTTTAGGCATGAAATACATCGCAGGGAGCACTCTGGGGAGTATCGATTAAATCAAAGGTAACTCATTGATATAACAATAAAGCTACCTTTACTCACGTAATTTTATTGATTCAAAATACTTTATCCCTTTTCAGGAGAAATCAAATGATTAAGAAAATATCGCTTGCCGTATCAGCTGCACTACTCTTTTCAAGCACTGCAATGGCTGCAGATAATATCGTTATCGGCGTAGAAAAAAGTTATGTACCTTACTTCACTGAATTAGCTGAGCAGTTCAACAAAGGTAAAGACTTTAAAGTAGAAGTTGCTGCAACAAGTATGTTCGATTTACTGGCAGCACTACCAACGCAAAAAGGCAATATTGCTGATATTTTCATGATCCCAAATGACCGTATAGGTGAGCTTGCGGACCAACATTTGATCACTCCTGCTAACTTTACTATCAATGGCTTTACTAAAGCAGCGACGGATGCTGCAACGTATAACGGTCAAACGTACATGCTACCAATGTCGACAGATACGACTCTGTTCCTTTACAACAAAGACATGGTGACTGAAGTACCAAAAACATTAAAAGAAATCCCGCCATCAGAATGGGCTGCTAAGTTCACAGACTTCTACTTCACTGGTGGTCTATTCATGACTAACGGTGGTTACATTTTCCAAGACAATAATCCTGAAAATATTGGTCTGAACAACGAAGGCTCAATTAAAGCCGGCCTTGCAGCTCAAAGCCTTTACAAGAGTGGCGTAGGCCACTGGACACTAATGCAAGATGACACGGTTGCTTATGACATCATGATGAAATACTTCATGGAAGGTAAACTAAAAGCCATCATCAATGGTCCTTGGGCAATTGCTGATATTGAAAAATCAGGGGTAAACGTTGGTGCAGCTCCAATTCCTAGCTGGGATGGCAGTCATCCATATAAAGCCCTTACCGGCACAAAAGGCATGACAATTAACGGCTACAGCAGCAACAAAGATGGTGCAAATGCCTTTATTAAGTTTATGGCAACACCAGAAAATGCACAAAAATGGTACTCAATGACTCGTGAAGTATCACCTAGCCTTTCTGTTAAGTACGAAGAAGGCTCACTGCATAAAGCCATTTTCGATGCAACGAACATTGGTCAACCTATGCCAAGCATTCCTGAGTTCATGAAAGTATGGGGCCCGATGAAAACGGCTCTAGCTCAAATCGCTCAAGGTCAAGATACCAAAGCAGTACTTGATGCCGCGGTTGAGACAATCGAAATCGACATTGAAGATATGTAATTCACTCTTTTCAACGTACCAACCTCAACGGTGTCCCTATTAAATTAGGGCATCGTTGTCCCCTAAATCCGTTACATATCTACACTAACTTAATAAAAAAGTAGGTTATAACATGAGTCAACAGTTTGTTTTCTGGCTCTCTATGGCAATCCCAGGCAGTGGACACCTTCTGCTGCGTCGAATGCGCGAAGCCGTATTTGGTTTCTCGATGCTTGCCTTAGAGATATTGGTTTATATCCAATTTATTCTACCTAATTTCCGTCTATTAGCTGTTGAGCAGCCTAATGGAAAAATCACAATTGGTGCTGAGCGCTTTGTTGACGACTCTTTCCTTATTATGGTCGGTTCAACAATTGGCGCTTTAATGCTATTGGTCTTTTTAGCTCTACACTATGCCTTTGCTCGTGATGCAAAAGATGTGAAACGCCAAATAGAAGAGTCTGGTTTTGCGATTACCTTTACAGAAAAGGTTCGTGGTTTATCGCACGAAATCGTTCCTAATTTAATTACAGCCCCTAAATTCATTCTTCTGTTCATCTTTGCCTTACTACCTGCAATTGTGTCGATAGTGGTAGCTTTCACCAACTATAAACGCCCGATTTTACCTCCAGCGTTTTTAATTGAATGGAAAGGATTAACCAACTTCGAGCGTCTGTTTACCAGTGAACGAACAGCAGCAGCGTTTCAGGAAACATTAACTTGGACACTCACGTGGACTTTCTGTGCTTCGGCATTAACCATCATCTTAGGTACTTTACTGGCTGTTGTGGCAAACAATAAACACATTCGTGGTAAAAAGTTTTTCCGCACCGTTTACATTTTACCTTGGGCTGTTCCTGCGTTTTTAACCATCTTAGTTTTCCAACTCTTTTTCTCAAAAGTAGGCGGAATGAACACCATGGTGATTCCTTTCTTTACGGGTAATGAATATGACATTAGTACCGCTATTGGGTTCTTCCTTAATGCGGACTACGCCAAAATCACCATTATTTTGATTCAAGCGTGGTTGGGATTCCCATACGTGTTTATTTTAGTAACGGGCGTACTACAAACCATCCCAGATGATCTTTATGAAGCCAGTGGCATTGATGGTGGTAACGCTTGGACTAACTTCTTTGATATTACTCTGCCATTGATTTTAATCAGTGTTGCTCCGGTATTCATCACTCAGTTTACCTTCAACTTTAACAACGTCACCATTGTTTACATGCTAGGTGAAGCAACGGTTCAAACCGTCGGCTCTATCTACAAACCATTGGATACCATTTCATCTCTTGGTTTCCGTTTAATGATGGATGCGAAATACAACGAAGCGGCAGTTTACACCTTGATTACCAGTACGGTTGTGGGTGCGGTCGTTCTGTATTCATGGCTAAAAGCGGGCGCATTTAAAAATGAGGAAGTGATGTAATGGATAAGGCAATCAATCTTAATCATCAAACAAAAGCAACTAAGTTCAATCGCCATGTCATCACAAAAAACCTAGGGCTATTCTTTAGCTATGCGTTTTTAATTTCGATGGTAATCGTCATTATTTACCCTATTTTGGTTACGTTAATGAGTGCGTTTAACGTCAGTAACTCACTCTATTCAACCTCATTTTTTCCTGAAAACTTCAGCTTAACGGAAAACTTTGTTTCGCTGTTTACAGATATTCCTTACTTAAGCTGGTATCGAAATACCTTCTTAGTATCGATTATTACTATGGTGCTTTCTACCGCAATTGTAACCGTGTCTGGCTTTGTTTATTCACGCTACCGTTACCAATCACGTAAAAGTGCATTGATGTCACTATTAATCATTCAAATCATCCCATCGGGTAGTGGTTTGATCGCGCTTTACGCTATTGCAAGTTCGATTGGGATCTACAGCTCTGAGAATGCCACGTTATATACCTACATCTTTATGATCCTTATTTACACCACTGGTGGGATAACCATGAACACCATTTTGATGAAGGGTTACTACGATTCCATTCCTCGAGCTTTGGATGAATCAGCAAAAATTGATGGCGCAACACAAATGCAGATCTTCACTGAGATTCTACTGCCGTTAGTAAAACCGATGATCATGGTTATTGCGATCTTCTGTTTCTTAGGTCCGATTGGCGACATCATCATGCCGAAATTCCTGATCGCAAGTATGAGTGCAGAAGCGAAAACATTGGCCGTTGGTCTCATGGGGCTTATCAACAATATTAAAGAATCAAGCTACAACGTGTTTGCTGCAGGGGCGGTCTTGGCTGCAATTCCTCCTGTGGTTGTATTTTATAAATTTCAAGATTATATCGTAGGCGGCTTAACGTCTGGTGGAGTAAAAGGATAATGAGCAAGATTTCACTAAGAAACATCAATAAAAAATACCCTAATTCTGATACCTACTCAGTAAGTAACTTCAACATCGATATTGAAGAAGGTGAGTTTATTGTACTTGTTGGCCCATCGGGGTGTGGTAAGTCCACCACGCTTCGTATGATTGCAGGGTTAGAAGATATTACCGAAGGCGAGTTCATCATTGATGGCAAAGTCGTTAACAGCGTAAGCTCTAAAGATCGTGATATTGCAATGGTATTCCAAAGCTATGCACTCTACCCACACATGTCTGTTCGCGACAACATTGGTTATGGATTAAAACTGCGTAACTACCCAGCAAGTGAGATTAAAGATCACGTTGATAATATTTCAAAAGATCTGTTCTTAACAGAATACCTAGAACGCAAACCAAAAGAGCTGTCAGGTGGCCAACGTCAACGTGTCGCCCTTGGTCGTGCCATGGTTCGTACTCCAAAATTATATCTAATGGATGAGCCGTTAAGTAACTTGGACGCCAAACTTCGCACCACTACTCGTACTGAGATTTCACGTATGCATCGTGATAAAGGTGCGATCACTATTTACGTAACGCATGACCAAGTTGAAGCAATGACAATGGCTGATCGCATTGTATTAATGTCGATGGGCGAAGTTCAGCAAATTGGTACGCCAAAAGAGTTGTTTACTAACCCTAAAAATAGCTTCGTTGCGACCTTTATGGGCATGCCTTCAATGAACATTATTGAAGGGGTTTATGAGGGGGGTCAGTTCACTTGTCACTCTTTCACCATCACATTAAGTGAAGAAGACCAACGCATATTAAATAACGCTGGTTACAACGGTAAATCTGTCTGCTTGGGCGCACGCTCTAGTGCGATTCGTTCAGGCAAGAAATACGAAGAAGCCTTCCCTGATTGCTGCTTTGAAACCACGGCATTAAACAGCGAATATCTAGGTGATAGCGTCAATGTTTTCTTCGATGCGGCACCAATGAATATGTTTGTTGGTACTTTGGGTACGGGTGAACCTGACGTTGATATTGATGAAAAAATCACGTTAGTTATCGATAACACCAAACTTCACTTTTTTGATAGTGACACTCAAGAGTCGATTAAATACCCAATCAAAGCGGCTGAGTTCCAAAAATAATTGATCCCATAACCCTTCCCTCTTACGTCACATTACGACGTAGTGAGGGAAGTTCTTCACACATTTCGCCTTAACAAAAAGGAGGCATACCTTGATTTTTCGCGGACAACTTCAACGCATTCACGACTACATGTTTCATATTGCGGTTGCCATCGTTATTTTTATTTCGGGGTTTATTATCGCCTATAGCAACCTGCCAAAGCCTTCGTTTGAATTCAGCACCTTTGTTGAACAACAAGAAAAGTTCAAACAATGTGTAAACAATGAGGCGCTTTTTCTTTCTGCTAAAGGGTTTGAAAATAGCTATGCAACCCTTTCGCTCGAATCCATTCAAAACCAATTTAAAGCACTGCGTGATCAAATCCCAAGTGACTGTGGATCATTTCATGTAGAAAGCAGCTATGAACAACTTGAAGAGATGGCCTTACCAGTATTAGCAGAAGCCCAACGCTTTTATGGCTCAAAAGAGGTCAAAGCGGTCAATGCCGTTTACACCACGCCATCTCAATACAATGCATTACTTGAACAACCACAACCGTATTTATTTTTTATTTCAGATAAGCACCAAGAGCGCATTGTCGCCATGAAGGTAACACCAACCAAAGAGAGCCTTCACATCACACCACTTTGGGAATATGGACAGAGCCAAGATCTCGCGTATACCCAAGGTGAAGTACAAAAGTTATTACTCGTTTACAACGAAATTAAAAGCTAACACCAATCGCTATTTAACTTATTGGCCTATCGTAGGCCAAAAAGGCACAAGCTAGCCGATTAGGTATTTTTTGTCATAAAGGATTTCACATGAAAATCTCTCTTTCTAAAGCTAACTTTCGCGATATGAATCGCCTTGAAGAATCAAATTACTTACTAACCAACGGGTTAGGCGGTTATTCATCATTAACTCTTGCTGGTTCTTGTAGCCGAAATGATCATGCGCTATTTATGGGAAGCCTAGTGGCTCCTAATAGTCGTTTTTGTTTTGTTCGCCATTTAGATGATCGCCTTACACTGGTAAATGGCACATCACACCCACTCTCTTCTCAAGCAAAAGTGAACCCATACGATACGGTTGATTCATCCCTTTTATTTGATAATTTTAGCCAGACTTACTTACCTCAATACACCTATCGTATCGATGGTATTGAAATCACAAAGACCATCGTGATGGCACAAGGCCTGAACCGCTTAGGGGTTGAATACCGTGTATTTAATCCGTTAAAACACCCATTCACTTTAGATATCACACCGAAATATCATTTCTGTGCGAAAGGTGAGGCATTATCAAAAGAACAAGCTTTCATTCATCAAGAAGGCAAAGTGAGCAGTAACAGACAAACCCTGCATTACCGTCATAACGGTTCAAATACGGCCCTATCAGCACCAAGCTATGAGTCAGGATTGTATTTCTCTTATGACGCTCGAGACGGACGTTCGGCAAGCGATGTTCAAGTGGCGCTGCATACCATTACCTTTGATGGTACAGAGAGTAACGAATCCTTTTTTGTTATCTTCGAGGCAGAAGAAGAACGAGCGCATTACTTAGCACCAAGCTCTATTGAAACCATGATCAATGATGAAGTTCAACGTCAGCAAGCGTGTATTACACAATCAGGTTTAAAGAGTACGTTTGCTCAGCAATTGGTTCGAGCGAGTGATCAATTTGTCGTCATGCGTGATTCAACCGAATCGAAATCCATCATTGCTGGCTACCCATTCTTTGCCGATTGGGGACGCGATACCATGATTGCACTTTGGGGATGTAATTTATCCACCAACCAATTTGAAGATGCAAAACAAATATTCAGAACCTTCATCCGTTATGAGCATAAAGGGATCTTACCCAACTTATTCCCTGAAGCGGGTGTCGAGCCTATGTACAACACCATTGATGCCGCTCTTTTATTTGTGGTGAGCCTGTATGAATATTACCAAGCCAGTAACGATCTCGATTTTATTCGTGATGAAGCTTACGACTGCATGGTGAATATTTATCAGCATTATCGCAATGGCACCGATTTCGATATCAAAATGCTAGATAACGGCTTAATTAGCGGCGGCAGTGGTTTGGATCAACTGACATGGATGGACGTTCGTTATGGCGATATTCTTCCAACGCCTCGCCAAGGTTGCGCCGTTGAGATCAATGCGCTTTGGTATAACGCGTTATCTATTCTGCATTTCTTTAACCAAAAGTTAGGGAAATCAATGCCAGAATTACCGGCTCTGACTGAGCAAGTAAAAGAAACATTTAATCACGCTTTCTACAATGATAAAGGCTATTTAAACGATTGGATTAAAGGTGAGGAAGTGAATCAACAAATTCGTCCAAACCAAGCTTATGCTGTTGGTCTTCCTTTCCCTATTTTAAGTGAAGAAAAAGCGCGTTCGGTTATTTTAAATATCTACCAGCACCTTTATACCCCGCTTGGTTTACGCTCTTTAGCGATGCAAGATCCCGAGTTTAAATCGGTACATACTGGGTCTCATTATGATCGTGATATGGCTTACCACCAAGGTACCGTCTGGGGCTTTATGATTGGTCAGTTCCTGATGGGTATTTTACGTCACTTCCCTAATGACGCGTCACTCATACACATTGTCGAGCAGTTCATTACTCATAACCAAGATGCGCTATCTGAAGGGTGTATTGGTCAATTAGCTGAGATTTATGATGGCTATTCACCTAACCAATCTCGTGGCTGTTTTGCTCAAGCTTGGAGCGTCAGCGAAGTGTTACGTGTTCTTAAACATTATGAAGAACGTATCTAACCATTACGAACTTAACGCTAAACGGTATTAATAATGATTACAAAAGCAGCGATTTATCATCGATCTCACTCTAGTTATTCTTATGCATATAATAAGGACACGCTTCATTTGCGAATTCGTACCGCAAAAGGAGAAGTGGACAATGCGACACTAAGAATTGGCGACCCATACGATTGGACTTTTGGTGGCGGTGGCGGCAATTTAAATGCAGAAGACGCAAGCGGCTGGACAGGTGGAAGCAACTTACCCATGATAAAAGAGTGTGAAACAGAACTATTTGACTACTGGTTTTGTGAAGCACAACCTCGCTTTTATCGTGCACGTTACGCTTTCCTTCTTGAAGGCAAAGACAGTGAAAAATTACTGGTAAGCGAAAAACTCATCACTCAAATAACCGATGATGCCGATCCAATACTCAGTCAATTACTGAATTTTTATTGCTTCCCATACATGAACCCAACCGATGTGTTTACTGCACCTGACTGGGTTAAAGAAACCATTTGGTATCAAATTTTCCCAGAGCGTTTTGCTAATGGTGATCCATCTATCTCACCAAAAAATGTACTGCCTTGGGGATCTGAAGATCCAAAAACCAACAGTTTCTTTGGTGGCGATTTACAAGGGGTTATTGATCATCTTGATTACCTGCAAGATCTTAGTATTACTGGTATTTATTTCACACCTATCACTCAAGGTGAAACGAACCATAAATACGACACCACCGATTATTTAAAAGTAGACCCTGCTTTTGGTAGTGATGAAACGGTTCATACTTTAATAGATGAAGCACATAAACGTGGCATGAAAGTCATGCTAGATGCCGTATTTAATCATATCGGTGCTAATTCAATTCAGTGGCAAGATGTCATTAAACATGGAAAAGACTCTCAATACATCGATTGGTTTTATGTCGAGCAATTTCCACTGATCGATAAGTCAAAAAAAGCGTACCACAGTAAAGAGCAATTAAATTATCGTGCCTTTGCTTTTGCGCAAAACATGCCAAAACTCAATACAGAAAATCCAGAAGTGATTGAATACCTAATTGAAGTTGGCCGCTACTGGGTGAAAAACTTTGACATTGATGCATGGCGTTTAGATGTAGCAAACGAAGTTGATCAACGTTTTTGGCGACGCTTCCGTGATGAACTAAAAGCCATCAAACCTGAGTTATATATTTTAGGTGAAGTGTGGCACGACTCAATGAACTGGCTAGGTGGTGATCAGTTTGATGGCGTAATGAATTACCCATTAGCGGATGCCATGTTAGGCTTTTTTGCCCATGACAACCTAAGTGCAAATCAGTTTAAATTTGCGGTAAATGACGTTAATGCCAACTACCCTATTAACGTGAATGAAGTGGCCTTTTCATTACTTGATAGCCACGATACACCACGCATTATTAACCGATGCAACGGCAATAAAGAGAAAGCGAAGTTAGCCTATTTATTCCAATTCACTCACAGTGGTACGCCTTGTATTTATTACGGTGGTGAAATTGGGCTAGATGGCGGTGCTGATCCGCTTAACCGAAAATGCATGATTTGGGATGAACGTCAGCATGATATGAACATGAAACATCACATAATGCAGCTCATCAAACTACGTAAAGCTCACCCAGCGTTACGTGCTCATGCCATAAACTGGCTTGTGGTTGACGATGAACACCAGTGCTTTATCTACCAAAAAGAATATCAGGGTGAACGTATTATTATTGCTATGAACAACAGTAATGCCCCCGCTTGTATGACGCTTCCTAGTGAGTGGCGTGATCAAGAGGTCACCGATATTTATCATGAAACCGCCGTTAAATTAACGCAAAGTTTGACGGTACCTGCATTTGGCTTTGCTGTTTATCAGATTTAAACGCTATAAGTAGCAATGTATTGATAAGAAACATAAAATAGCTCTTTTCGATTAGTCTGAAGAGCTATTATGTTTAAATTAATGCTTCAATTCATACAAGTTGCAAAAGCACAAAACGTTACGCAAGCGGCGAACACCTTATGCTTAAGCCAACCGACGTTAAGTCATAATATGCAGAAGCTAGAGGAAAAGTTGGGAAGCAAGCTGTTTTATCGCAATTCAAAAGGGATCACCCTCACCTCCAGTGGCGAAGTGCTCTACGAGCAAGCCAAAATGATGCAGCATTTATACGAAAATACCCTTCATAAATTAGAAAAAAATAAGTTACGGCACCAAACGGAATTAAAAATTGGTTGCGGTGATGCTTGGTGGCATCTATTTGTTCGTGACTGTGTTCAAGATTTTAGAGATACCAACCCTCACAGTAATATCACCATTGATGTTGGTGACCATTTACAGTTAATGAACTTGCTCCTCAGTGATGAAATCAGTATTTTTGTCGGCCATGAAATATTAGGTCTGGCTCAATACGAAGATATCCTTTTCCACCCTCTATTTAGTAGTCATGAAGAAGTGTATGTTCGAAAAGATCATCCACTCTTAGAGCGAGTATGTAGTGACGAAGATATTGCCCGTTTTCCTTCAGTTGATTTAGGGGCATCAAAAAAACGCTATGCGCATCTCGTGCAGCAACAAAATAATGAATTAAGTACCTTTCAAAAACGACACTACCTGCAAGAAAAAGTGATTTACAACACCAACTCCTTATTAACGGCTCTTGATTTACTGCAAAATAGTGACGCTATTTTACCTTACCCAGTAGGCATGAAAGCGTATTTTGAAGGCTTTGGGATTGTGCCGTTAAAAATGAAAAAATGCTTTGGTAAAGCGACGATTGGCGCTTATCTGCATAAAGATGGGCAGCAAAATAAACAAAGTATTGCGCTATTAGAACAATTTAAAGAGTTAATAAAAAATAATCCTCAAATTAAAGGCAAAGAATAGAAACAAGAAAGCCCAGAGCAGTAAATCTCTGGGCTTTTACTAGATCAACCGATATCTAATAGTGCAGAAGCGATAGCAAAATAAATCAATACACCAGAGATATCAGCAATGGATGTGATCATAGGGGCACTGGCTGATGCAGGGTCCAAGTTCAGTTTATGCAAAACAAAAGGCAGAACCGTTCCAACCAAACTACCAATCAACACAATGGCTACCATACTGATGCCGACGACCATCGCGATTTCATAACCACCACGATATAGCCCCAAAAATAAACAGCGATTGCCATACTAAAACCAAGGCCTAAAGCAACAAACACTTCTCTTGCTAACATTCGCCCCCAATCATTGGGATGAACATCGCCAGTGGCCAGCGCTCGAACCATTAATGTTGCTGATTGCGATCCCGCATTACCACCGCTATCAATTAATAGTGGTAAAAAGAAAACCAACGCAACATAAGAGGTAATGATCTCTTCAAAATACGCGATTCCTGCTCCAGAAAAAATATTTCCAAAAACTAAAATAACGAGCCAAAAAACACGCTTTTTATAAAGTAAACCAATAGAAGCATTCTTGATGCTGCTCCCCAAGTTTTCTGCATGTGTTTCTTTATGCATCATCTCTGAAGTATCAGTGTGTGAAGTCGAATTTTTTTGTACAAATTCCATAATACGTCCTCTGCTCTGAAGACGTAATTATCCTCAGAACATCATTTATTTAATAGGTTAAACCACCAACTTGGAGGTTCCTGTAGATGTGTGTTCATGAGGTGTTCCTTATAGAAACGAGAAATAATCTGACCACTCTTGATTGGTTGAGTGATCTTGACGGGGGGACTCTAACGAATTCACTCTGTGGTTACCATTACGGACTGTAAGAAGAAATGTCAGAGTTTGTATTTAGTTACATTATTTGTTCTATCTTGTTGATGTTAAAGTTCATCTTATAAATGAGAACGCAATCGATTGATTGGTTTGCTTAATAAAGGTAGAGCTTATACTCTATAAACATAATTACTAAAAAAAGAATTACTTTTATGAAATTACTTTCTCAATTGTTGCTATTCACTTCATTAACCTTCCCATTAAGCAGCTTTGCCGCTCTTGGTGAACATCCGATAATTTTGATCCATGGTTTCCAAGCAGGACAATTACAAACCAAACCTAATCATGACGCTGTTGTTGCTGATGGTAAAAATTACTGGCAAGACTATTGGCTAGCCAAGGCCGATGACCGTATTGATTGGCCATCTCAAGAACGCGTAGCTGGAAAAATATCTACCGATTACATCTGGCCAAAACTCCAGGAGCTATCTAAAAATAACACCTGTAAAAATGGTTGTATTTTAGTTACTCACTCTACTGGCGATTTGGTTGCTCGTCATTTGTTAGATAATCAAGAAAATTGGCTGACTAATGCAGGCCTAACACCTTTAAAATCATTGCGACATTTGATTTTGCTGGTGCTGGCGGAGGTTCTGAATTAGGTGATCTTGCAATTAATATTTCAGAAGGCAGTGGGTATTTAAACGCCCCTCTAAAATACGCAATGTCACTATGGCTTGGGGAAGTACCATCACCTAAAAATACGGGAGTCCTTAATGATTTAAAAGTAGCGAATGCTCGTCAAATAGCAGCGCTACCTGACAACCGTATACCCAGAATTCGCTTTGTTGGTAAAGGCAGTGATTATGTTGGTTCAACAAGTCCATTTTTATTAGGTAAAGATGATGGCGTAGTAGCGAGCCACTCTTCATGTGGAGCCAGTGAAGTTGGTAACTTTAATAGTTGCTCTATCAATGTCGCTTTTGATGGGAAACTCTCACCACAAGCAAACGCAGTGACTCAATTTATGCCGTTTCATTACCCAATGCTAATGGGAGATGATTATAGTCATAGCGGTCTAATTAGCAGTAAACATCAAGGTAAAATCACGGCAGTTAATCCTACACTAACATTACAAGATGGTAGCGTTATCAAAGTAGAAACCACAGATTCTGCATACTGGTTAACAGGAAATGTCTATCGTTACGTCAATAATTCAGAAAACGCCACCATGTCAGAATTAGTCAGTGAGCTACTATAATGAATAAAAATGCGTTTGTAATTGGAACACTGCTGACTTGTTCAGCAGTGTTTTACCATTGGATAATCCAAGAAACGACACCGACCCCAGCGAAAGCTTCTCCTTTATCTCAAACGGAGAGTGAATCTGCATCGGCAACCACCTTGCTGCCAAAACCACTCCACCAAAAGCAAGAGAGCCGCACCATAAAATCAATAACACCTGAACCTATCGATTCAGAATCAACACCAGAAGAAGTGAGTCAACAGTTCGCATTATTATCTCAAATATACGAACAAGAGCTTCAATACCCTAGCTACTCTTTGCCATTAACCCCTAATAGCCATAGCTACCTTGAACCCAATCACTTCACTGAAATAGCCTTGCCTGTATTAGATGGAAGTCACTCAGCCTCACTAGGATTAAGTAAATATCGTTTTAGTTACCCTGAGCCTATTAGTGTGACCTTAAATTCTGACCTTAATGTTGACCATATTGAATACCAACTGATTGATATTGAAAATCAAAAGACGCTTTCTAACCTATATACTCAAGAGCTAAGCGTTGAATTTTCACCTAAACAGGATTGGCCACAAGAAATTCGTATAAAAGCAAATATCTCTTTTGACCAAGGTGATGACGTATTAACTGCAGATTTTCAGTTCTCTAACCCAATAGCCTTTGTTAACCAAGTATCAGCCCCTTACTCACAAGGCAGCGATATGATCATTCCTTTACAAGTTGATGTGAAAGAATCTGGTTTGTACCGAATTCGAGCTAACTTATATCAAAGTAATGGGAAACCAGTCGCTTCTCTTATGAATAAAATGCCTCTTACAACGGGTGAAGTGACATTTGAACTAAAAGCGCACCATTCTGTATTAAAAGAGAAAGGAAGTGATTTTGAGTTACGCAGCATTACCGTAGAAAAAATGTCAGGGTTTCCTGGTGAGAAAACACATTACGGTATAAGTAAAGAGCAGAACTACCCTCTCTCTTCTTTTGACGTATCTAGCTTAAATAATCAGCCTTATAAAATGTCAGAAGAAGAAAAGGAACGATTGGATTTTCTCGATGAGATCGCCCACCAATAAAAAAGGAGATCGTACGATCTCCTTTTATCATTTAATGAATCCCGAATTAATTCAGCATTTCACCTTTGTACTCACCAGTTAAGGTTTTCAAATAAGCGCTAATATCTTCAACTTCACTTTTAGATAAAGTCACACCAACTTGGTATTGCGCCATTGCAGCAACTGCGTCATCTAGTGTTTCGGCACTACCATCATGGAAATAAGGTGCTGTTAGTGCAATATTTCTTAACGTCGGAACTTTAAAACGGTTCATATCATGTGCTTTACTCGTCACATTAAAACGACCATTATCCACCTCAGATACATTACCTCGCTCACCAAAGTAATCCGCTTTTAATCCCATGACTTCAAACGTTTGTCCACCCATTGCTTGACCAGCATGACACGTCGAACATTTGTTTTGTTTAAATAATTCATAGCCGTGTTGCTCTTGCTCATTTAATGCTAATGCATCGCCTTTTAAGAATTGGTCAAATCGGCTATTCGGAGTGATCAAGGTTTTCTCAAACTCAGCAATCGCATCGGTGATGTTTTCACCCGTGATCCCATCAGGGTAAATCTTAGCAAAGGTCGCTTTCATCTCTTCATCAAGTTCAAGCTTACCTGTAATTTGCTCCCATGATGCAGAACCCATCTCGATAGGATTCATCGGTGGTCCACCCGCTTGCTCTTGTAAGTCATTCGCACGACCATCCCAGAATTGGTGGATATTATAAGATGAGTTAAACACCGTCGGCGCATTAATTGGGCCTTTTGAACCATTAATACCAGTTGATGTAGTTAATCTATCTACTCCGCCCGTTGACAGTGAATGACAGCTAGAACAAGCTACCGTGTTATCACCAGAGAGACGTTTATCATGGTATAACGCATCACCTAATGCCACTTTTTGCTCATCTACAGTGACATGTGCGTTAATCGGTTGAACCGCTTCGTATTTATATTCACTACTAGCCAATGAGTGTTTATTCTTTTGTTCCTGCTTTATCCAAGCGCGTAGAGTATGTTTTTCTTCATTAGATAAACTTGATCTCCAGTGCATCGACAAATACGCTTTTGGTGGCATTGATTCATCATTCAATACACCACTGATTTTAGCTAAGGCAACATCTGAAACTTCATTGCCAACTTGAAAACTATTTAATACATCATCAAATTGGAAATGACGTAGTCCACTCTCCACATCTTTTTGCATGATCTGTTTAGCGATTGGAAAGTTAGCATAAAAAGGCATTTCGCTATTTTCAGTATGGCAGTAACCACAGCCGTTCTCTGTTAATACTTTAAACGCAGCAGAAGAGATTGGGTCATCTTTAATCTGTGCTTGAGCTAATTTTCTTTGGCTAAGCGCTTCATCTGATGAATCAACAATGTAAACCGTTCCAAGATAAGCAACGACGCCTAAACCAACTACTAATCCTATTTTTTTCATTATTATCTCCTGCAATACGAATATGCGCACACGATAAAGTGAAAAAAAGAGGCTTACCAAGGAAGAAATATCATGAGAATCATCGCTTTAATCGATACTTCAAAAATGCAACATTAAATAACCTTACTTTTCATCATGATAAATTACACTCGGCTTTTATATGTGTAATTTTTGTTAAATTATTAGCAACCAATTCCTTATTTTAGATCAATTTTATAAATTCATTTTTTAAACTAAAAATACACAAAAAAGCCCATGATATGCATATTACACATCATGGGCTCTTCTATTTTATTTGTGATTTTTATATCGAGCTAATTACGCGACTTTTTCTGCTTTTACGATAATTTCAGGAGCATTAAAACGTTCTTGTGATGCGATAAGTTGCAGTTCATACGCGCCGCGATTGAAGGTTTCTTGCATAACAGAATCAACTGCAGCATTAGTACGTTCAAACGCATCAATTGGAGAGTAACCAGCCATTAAATTCGCAAGCATCACACCACTGATTAAGTCACCTGCACCTACTGGTTGACGCTTTGCATCAAAATCATATAAAGGACGAGAAACATGGTAGCTTCCATCTTCAGTCGTTAATAACATTTCAAAACGATCTTTTTGAATACCAGCACGGCTTAAATGTTTAACCACCACCATTTTAACGCCCTTCTCAAGTAATTGATTATTCGCTTCAATCACTTGCTCTAAGGTGTTAATTGTCATGCCAGTTAAGCTTTCTAGTTCTAATAAATTAGGCGCGATAATATCCGCAGAACTTAAAGCTGATTCTTTAAAGAAGGTTTCTACTTCAGGAGCAACAATGCAGCCTTTTTCTGGATGACCCATTACCGGATCACAGAAGTAAATTGCGTTTGGATTATCTTGTTTGATTTTGTTTACCGCAGTGACAATCTCCTGACCTTGTGCTGCTGATCCTAAGTAACCACTTAACACGGCATCACAAACTTGAGTCGCTTCAATTGCTGATAAACCATCAACTAATTCTGAAATGTGGCCAGCAGGCATTGCGATGCCTTTCCAACCTTGTTGGTATTGTGTGTGATTTGAAAACTGTACCGTATTAATAGGCCATACTTCCATTCCCATTCTTCGCATTGGAAAAACCGCAGCACTGTTGCCTGCGCAACCAAATACCACATGAGACTGAATGGAAAGAATACGTTTCATAACATCACCATAATTTAAAATAGAGTAAGGGCTTCCGTGCCCTAAAATAAACGATATTCCATCAAAACCCTAGGGCTTAATTTTGTTTTAGTACTTTCACTGTGTAACTGCCATCTTTTTGAGCATATACACCGTGAATATCAGTCTCAAAACCTGGGTAGTGAGCGCCGATTTCACATAGCATTTCTAAGAAATCAAGTACTGGGCGAGATTCAGCTGTTACCATTTCACCTGGAAGTACTAGAGGCACACCCGGTGGGTAAGGCAGGATCATATTCGCACTTACACGGTCTACCAAATCAGCTAGAGGCACTTCTTCTACGTTACCGCGAAGCTCTTCTTGCCATGCTGCATGTGGTGTTACTTTTAGTTCAGGAAGTACATCGAACGCTTTGAACATCAGCTCTGGTAAACGGTATTTACGAGTTAAATCGTGAATGCCTTGTGCCAGTTCTTGTACTCGCATACCTTCATAGAAACTTGGATCTTCGTTGTACAGTGAAGGAAGGAAATTTTTCACTGTTAAGTTAAGATCGAAGCCACGTTTAAAGTCCGTTAATGCACGTAGTAATTGCATTGCTTTTGATTTATCAATACCTATAGAGAATAGGAACAATAGGTTATATGGACCTGTTTTCTCTACTACGATACCGCGTTCATCTAAGTATTTAGCAACGATTGATGCAGGAATACCAGTCTCGCCCATTTCGCTATTTTCGTTCATTCCTGGAGTTAATAGCGTTACTTTGATTGGATCAAGGTACATGTGATCATCATCGATGTCCTTGAAGCCGTGCCATGAATCTTTTGGATCCAGTTTCCAACATTCAGTTGTATCGATGTTTTCTGGTTGCCATACATCAAAGAACCAGCTGTCACTTTCACTTTGAAGACGTTTGATCTCTTTACGGAAACGAATCGCACGGTCAATTGAGTCTTGGATCAGTTTCTTACCTGTATTACCACGCATCATTGCCGCAGCAGTTTCAGTTGATGCAACAATACCGTATTGAGGTGATGTTGATGTGTGCATCATGAACGCTTCATTGAATGATTCTTTATCAAATTCACCTTTTACGTGGATCATTGATGCTTGAGAGAACGCAGCCAGTAATTTATGAGTTGATTGTGTTTCGTAGAACACTTTACCTGGAATTGCTTCGCCACTCATACCACACTTACCTTCATAAATTTTGTTGAAGTTAGTGTAAGGAACCCAAGCACTATCAAAGTGGATGTATTTAGTATCTAGCGTTTCTTTAATGTATTGAGTGTTATACAGAAGACCATCGTAAGTTGAGTTAGTAATAACCGCATAACCTGGCATGGTTGCGTTTGGTGTTGCTGCTACTTTTTGCTCAATCACTTCACGAGTAAATTCGCTTTGTGGGATGCCACCTAAAATACCGTAAGCATTACGTGTTGGACGGAAATAAATAGGTGTTACATCACTCATCATCATCATGTGAGTCAGTGATTTGTGACAGTTACGGTCAACAAGCACTGTACTTCCTGCTGGTGCTGAGTACATGCCTACAATTTTGTTTGATGTAGAAGTACCGTTAGTTACGATGTAAGAGCTATCTGCATTAAACGTACGAGCAATGTACTCTTCAGCTTCTTTATGAGGACCAGAGTGATCAAGTAATGAACCTAGTTCAGGCATTGAGATTGATACGTCCGCTTTAAATGCGTTTGGACCGTAGAAATCATAAAATATGCTGCCCGCAGGACTTTTTTGGAAAGCCGTACCGCCCATGTGGCCAGGAGTACAGAAAGTATATTTACCCTCTTCTACGTATTTGAATAATGCCTTAGTAAACGGAGGCATGATCTGATCTTTGTACTCTTCAGTCGCTTGATTAATTTTCAGAGCGATGTCGTCAGCCATATCTAACGCATATTCGAAGAAGTGCAGATTTAGACGTAAATCAGTTAATGAAATATCTAATGTTGAATGTTGGTTTGCAAATGCATATAGCGGCAGTTTTTCATTCAACGCATTAATTTCAGAACACAAATCTAGTGAGTATTTATCCCAGTCAAATAACACACCACAAATACGTGGGTTCATTTCAATCATTTTATATAGATCTTGTGCATCTACTGGGTAAACCACTTTGTAGCCTGCTTTTTCTAAAGAAGCATGCAATTCGCGAACTGGCTCTTCTTTAAAGAAAACACCTGAGTGATTTAGGATAGCAAAAATATTCATTTTATATCTCCAAGACGAAGAGAGGCGCTCCCCATCATTTTGATGGTGAGGTAGTGGAGCGCCGCTAGGGGTAAAACTTACTAAGTTGGTAGCGTTAACTGTTTACGCTATCGAGTGACATTAATGGGCTACTGCTTCTGCAGTTACATGTTGCTCTGATTGTTTCAGACCCATTTTTTTTGCGTAGAACATAAGGATGACAAGTGACACGATAAAGGTTGCAGTTAGTGTTGCACCTTCTGCACCAGCCAGTGCAATCATGCAGAACACACAAGCAATACCTGAGAAGAACATGGTAAAGCCGCTGCGTGTTGTCATACCTTCGAAACGAATTAAGTTAATGCTTGAGTAGAAGTAAGGAAGCATTGTTAGTAGTACGGCATCAGTCGTTAACTGATTAAATAAGTCAGCAGTGTGAGCTGATTGAGAACTGAATACAGTTAGTGCAACCATCAGTGCTGTCATTTTAAGTGAAGCTAGGATTAGACCTTTTTTCGCTACACCATTTTTATCTGTTTCGCCGTAGATTTTAGGGAAGTTACCATCGTGAGCTGCACGTTTACCGGCTTCACCTACCAACATCATCCAAGAACCTAGAGAAGTGAAACACGCTAATGCTGTGAATGCTGCAACAAATGGCGCTGACCAGCTACCGAAGATCTCAGTGGTTGCTAGCGCAAATGGAGCACCAGATGCAGCTACTTCTGCAGCAGGAAACATACCGCTGATTACTTGAGTTGATAGAATGTAAATCACACCGGCAATCGCTGTACCTAACATTGTTGCTAGAGGAACGGTGCGTTTTGGATTTTTAACCATACCTGATGATACTGCTGCTGATTCAACACCAACAAATGACCATAAACAGATAAGAACAGCACTAATAATAGCGTGAGTACTTGTACCTGAAGATACATTCCAGTTTTGACTATATAGTGTCGGGTCAAAGTGTCCCCAACCAACAATCGCCGTACCAACAACAGGAATAAGGATAAGACCTAAACCTAATGTACATAGACGACTTACCCAGCTACCACCTAGTAAATTAACTAAGGTAAATAACCATACCGATGCAATCGTCGCTGCAGCTGCAGGGATAGGGTCATTCAACGCAGGGAAGAAAACGGATAAGTAAGATACACCAGTAATAGCGATAGCTAAGTTACCAATCCAGTTTGCGTGGTAGTAAAGCACACCAGTTTGGAAACCAAATACAGGAGACACTTCACCAGCATAAGCGATTGGACCACCCTCTTGAGGGTTTTTCGTTGCTAAGCGAGCAAAAACAAATGCCAAACTTAACGCACCAACCAAACAGATAATCCAACTAAAAATAGATACTGAACCAACCGCTGCTAATGAAGAAGGTAATAGTGCAATACCACTCCCATCATGTTGCCGGCAACAACACCTGTACAGGCAATTAAGCCAATTTTTTTTGTATTCGATTCCATAACATCTCCAAGGATCATCGAATGGGCAATTTTTTTACCCGTTATACGAAATTTTTTCTTTAAGGAAGCGAGATGTTATTTGAAGCAGGTCATGCAAACTCTGCTGGGGTAGATAAACAGCATCTCGCTCAAATTCTGAGGAGAAGACTACGCCCAACAAAGCGAAAAAAAATCAGGATAAAATTATCAATAAAATAATGATAAAAACATAAGCCTATTGACCTTTATTTTTTTACCCAAAATGAAAAACACACTTAAATTCAAGTGGTTAATGTTTCATTTTTATATTTATGGTGGTTTTTATAAAAAATATAAATTTATCAAGAAGGGAATTTGCGACGGGATTATAGTGAGGTTTATCTCATCATTATAAGAATATAAAACCAATTTTTGGTGCTTAACTTCTTATTGGCTACTGAAAGAAAAAGCACAACGATTATTTTGTAAATCTTTATGCTTATACGTAAAAAAAGTACGACATATTGTTTCATTATTATTGACTAATCAAACTTCGCTGAACTATATTAATCGCCGCAAATCCTTAGCAAACGATATTTTATACAACTTTATAACAAAGTTACTTATATTTCTTAAAGGATGGCGCTCGTTATCCATTATTTAAGAAAAATAAATTAACGATTAATAATAAGGAAATTTCATGACAAACACAGATTCAACGCTTATTGAATCGATGAACGAAGTATTACTTTCGATTATCGGTAGTATCAATGGGCTTCTTTGGGGACAAGTCCTTGTTTATTTATTAGTTGGTGTGGGTGTCTACTTCACTCTGCGTCTTGGCTTTATTCAAATTCGCCAACTAGGACACTCAATCAAAATCTTACGTAGCGGCCAAGAAATCGAAAATGGCATCAGCTCTTACCAAGTATTCTGTACCTCTATGGCAGCCCGCGTGGGAACGGGTAACATGGCAGGTGTTGCAGTTGCATTAACTGTTGGCGGCCCTGGTGCTATCTTCTGGATGTGGCTAATTGCTCTATTTGGTATGGCAACAGCTTTCATTGAATCAACACTAGCACAAGTTTACAAAGTAAAAGATGTTGATGGTCAATACCGTGGTGGCCCAGCTTATTACATGGAAAAAGGTTTAGGCCAACGCTGGATGGGTACGCTTTTCTCTATCTTCTTAATCATCGCTTTTGGTCTAGTATTCAACGCTGTTCAAGCAAACACTATTACTGATGCTCTTAATCACTCATTTGGTTTTGATAAAACCATTATGGGTATCGTAATTGTTGTTATCTCTGGTTTCTTTATCATGGGTGGTTTACGTCGTGTTGCTAACGCATCATCGAAAATCGTTCCTGTTATGGCGATTGGTTACTTAGCCATTGCTCTTATCATTGTAATAATGAATATCACAGATGTACCGGCAGTATTGGTTCTTATCGTTAAAAGTGCATTTGGCTGGCAAGAAGCGGCTGCTGGTGGTGTGGCGTACACTATTGCACAAGCTATGCAATCAGGTATCGCTCGTGGTCTATTCTCAAATGAAGCGGGTATGGGTTCTGCAGCTAACATCGCAGCAAGTGCTACGCCAAACCCTAACCACCCTGCATCACAAGGTTTTGTGCAAATGCTAGGTGTGTTTGTAGATACATTAGTTATCTGTACAGCCTCTGCGGCGATGATTATGCTTTCTGGCGTAATGGATCAACCAGATGCAACGACAGGTATCAGCCTACTTCAACAAGCACTAACTAACGAGTTAGGCGGTTGGACAAGCTACTTTATGGCACTAGCTATTCTTCTGTTCTGTTTCACATCTATCATTGCAAACTACAGCTACGCTGAAACAAACGTAATGTTCTTGAATGGTAATTCTAAGAAAGGCTTGTTTGGCTTCCGTATGTGTGTGCTAGCAATGGTTATGTTTGGTTCAGTTGCGTCTCTGCCAGTAGTATGGAACCTTGCAGATGCTTCTATGGGTATGATGGCTTTAATCAACATTGTTGCTCTAGTTCTACTATCTAAACTAGCAATCAAAGTTATCAAAGATTACGAAGTTCAACTTAAAGCAGGAAAAACACCTGAATTTGACAGAACTAAGTTCCCTGAACTTGATGATTTAAAAGGTGCGTGGCACCCAAAGAAAAAACAACACTAATTTAATCCACAATTAGTTAAAAAAAAGCCCGTCGAACTAAATTCGACGGGCTTTTTTATTACACCAATATACTGCATGAATCGTTAATCACGATTACCCCATCAAGCGAACTTCACTTGGATTAACGGCTCGATACATAAAATAAGCAACGGTTTCTAAATCACTGTAAAATGCAAGATTTTCAGCAAGCATATAAGTTTCAAGTGACGTATCCATAAAGAAAGCCTTGCTGTATGACTCCCCTGCTTGATCTAAGTCGCCATCTAACTCAGCAAGTTTCCCTTCTAATATATAAGAGAATGCTGACTCTCTATTCTTAAATGCTAGGTTAAGATAAGCTCTAGCATCTTCTTTGTTATCTTGCTTAATCGTTATCATAGCTAATGCTTCATAGATACGAGAAGGCAATACACCGACATCCGATAAAGCATATCTAGCTTGAAGATCCTGACTTAACTTTTCAATTTTAGCGGTGTTTTCGTCCAACTCTAATTCAGGGTTAAGCGCTGAATATGCGTTATAAGCAATGTATAACTCTGAAAGCACATAATCATTATTCGGCTCTGCTAATGCAATGTTCTCTAACAGATCTATCCCTTTTTCAAAGTTTTTTTGATCCGTTTGATTAATGAAGTGATTAGCTCGAACTAACATCTCTAATAAACCATGCTCCTTTGGTAAACCAAGCATTAATCTATTCATATCTTGTTCGGATGCCTGAACCCCTAACGCTCGCATTAAATCTTGAGATGATTGGCGCAACACATGTTCTAAATTGGCATTGGTCATTAAATATTGACGACTAAACAGCACTCGATTTGAAATATTACTGCGATACTCTACATCTAAATACGTTTTATTTTGTTGTTCTTCTACTCGTACATTCACCGCTTTTCCAGGCAAAATACCGGTAGTAAATGCGGTTTTATTTAACTGAACTCGGTAATGGCCAACACTGGCTAAATCTGCCATCAGTTTTTGACTAATGCCATCAGCCAAATATTCAGTTTCATTATTCGAGTTACGGCTTGCGTGATAGGTAAATTCAATTAAATCAGTATCAACAGCCTTGGTTATATGAGTGGTTGTTTGCTGATAAGTAACTGAAAAAATAACCGCAATTAATACGCCAACGAGAAAAAAGTCGAACGCTAATAGCTTCCAACGATGTAAAAAGCTAAAACTCTCACCCTGCTTTTTCTTTTCGTTTGATACTTGATTAGAAATATTAGTTACAGCACGAGTTAATGGACCTGCTGGAAAAGAGAGTTGTGCAGTCTCATCTTGTTCTTTTTCTTGCTCTTCGGTGTTCAATTCAACATTATGATTCTGATTTTCATCAGCTTCTGTTGAGGTAAATGTATCGCAAGGTTTCCAATAAGGCGTATCTTCTAATCTTATTTGCTTGGTTTCTGCAACCAACTTATACCCACGTTTTGGTACCGTAACTAAATAACGAGTGTTATCTAAACGACCATCACGCAATACTTTTCGCAGTTCAAATATTGATTGTGTTACCACTTGATCGGTAACAAACGCACCATCCCATACATGTTTAATTAACTCATCTCGACAAAATACTTCACCTGAATGCTGTGCTAAAAAGCGAAGTAAATTAATTAAACGTGGTTCAACCGACACTTCCCTATCTTGGCGATATAACTTATTTTCCTCAATAACTAGAGTCCAGTCATTAATTTGAAAACAGATCCCGACCATAAGATACTCATTTGTATGAATTGATATAAATATAAAAGAAGAAAGGCCTCAAAAATAATAAGGTTTATCTTATTTTCAAGCTCTCCTTTTGAAGAAGTTGGGATTATAGATAACCCTTCTTCTCATTTATATGATATTCCCATTTCAAAAATGGAATCTTAGGATCCAACCACTATCCAACGAATGAGAAAATCTCGTAACCATATGAATATAAAGATAACTGACTAATATGAAACGCACTAAAAATGGCCTAATAATTCCATTAACCATCAACAAAAATAAATGAACAGCTAGGCAATTTTCATTAATATTTAACGCGTTATATGAATACAACATAAATAGAGTATAAATAGATCAATAAATCTCAACCTATTACTTTTAAATCAACAAAAATAATATTGATATAAAAAACCTAAAACACTATTAATATCTTTATCAAATAATATCAATATACGTACTGCGATGAGATAGAAATAAAAAAGGCCAACCACTTGGTTAGCCTCTAAGAAAACGGATGAATATTTATTTTTTAACTAAAACATTGGTCATTGCTAATCCAAACATCATGGAAAATAGGAATATAAATACATCGGTATTTCCTAAAGCAATACTTGAAACGACCGGTCCTGGACAAATTCCAGCAAGCCCCCACCCAAGACCAAAGATAGCAGCTCCTGAAATCAATTTACTATCAATATGCTTATTCGTGGACAAACAAAACTCTTCCGCATTCAATGGCTTTGTTTTTGGTTTAATAAATAAGAAGTAAGCAGGCATAAATACCAACAATGCCCCTCCCATTACAAACATTAAACTTGGATCCCATACTCCTGAAACATCCAAAAATCCAATCACTTTTTCAGGGTCAGCCATTCCTGATGTTGTCATTCCAAGACCAAACAATCCACCAGAGAGTAAAGCAATAATTCGAAACATAAGATTATTCATGATCACTCCCTTAAAGAACGTGTAATCGGATAAAAACAGTTATTCCAGCCACTAGCATAAATACACAAGTAGCGACAATTGAGCGAACAGACAATCGTCCAATCCCGCAAATTCCATGTCCACTAGTACAGCCATTACCTAGGCGAGTACCAATACCAACCAGTAAACCAGCAATAATCAACAACGGTGTGTTGGTTGTATATTCAGTAGGAACATGTGCGCCAAAAAAATAAACACCTGCAACACCACCTGAAATCATGCCTAGAACAAACAACCATCGCCAAGCATAGTCCTTTTTTTTCGGTGTCATTAATCCTGTTAATACACCACTTATCCCAGCAATTTTTCCATTTAACAAAAGAAGCAGCGTAGCAGATACACCAAGAAGCATACCGCCAAATAAAGAGAGCCATGGAATCGTCATTTATCAACACCTGTCAGCTTATTTTTTGAACATACGAGATAGATTACGCAACAGTAAAAAATTAGTCAACACTTATTTAGTGTAAGCTAATTTAATTAATCCTTAAATAGCTTCAAAGGAAATAATGAACCTCGACACTCTGACCATTATGAGGTAAGTTTAGAAGTATAGACGTATGGAAACCCAAAACTTAAGGATAAGTTGTGCCGATCAAGATACCAGACCAACTCCCTGCAACTGAAGTATTACGTGAAGAAAATATCTTTTTCATGCAGGAATCTCGTGCCACCACACAAGCGATTCGACCTCTTAAAGTTATCATTTTAAATTTAATGCCAAAAAAAATTGAAACTGAAACTCAATTTTTACGTTTGCTCTCTAATAGCCCATTACAGGTAGATGTAGAGCTATTACGCATTGATAACCGCACCAGTAAAAATACCCCAACCAAACATTTGGACACTTTTTATCGTCAGTTTGAAGGTATTAAAGATCGTAACTTTGATGGACTGATCATAACAGGGGCACCTTTAGGCTTAGTACAATTTGAAGATGTTATTTATTGGGAGCATTTACAAACTATTATGACGTGGGCAAAAAACCATGTCACTTCAACTCTTTACGTTTGTTGGGCTGCGCAAGCTGGCTTAAAACTGCTTTATGATTTGCCAAAACGAACACGTAAAGAAAAGCTTTCTGGGGTTTATAAACATACTAACCTTGACCAACACCATCCTATTTTGCGTGGCTTTGATGATCAATTTTTAGCACCTCATTCTCGTTACGCTGATTTCTCTGCTGATTACTTAAAATCGCATACCGATTTAGATATTCTTGCTACCTCCAAAGAAGCCGGTGTCTATTTGGCTGCAACCAAAGATAAGCGAAATGTCTTTGTCACTGGTCATCCAGAATATGATTCATTCACATTACATAATGAATACGTTAGAGACTTAGGGGAAGGAATGGAGCCAACGATTCCTGTTAATTACTATCCTGACGACAACCCAGATATCACGCCTAAAGCAACATGGCGTAGTCATGGTCACCTGCTCTTTTCTAATTGGCTCAACTACTGTGTTTACCAACAAACACCGTATGATCTTGAGCATTTCTCAGAGCAAAATTTCACAAGAGATGAGTAACCTTAACTCATTTTGATTAGCGGGTATTATTCTTCATAAATACCCGCTATAAGCACAAAACCACCACTACAATCTGATAAATAGAGCACATTTTGTCCTTTTTTGATAAAAAATGAGCTTTGGTTTAATTCAGATCAACCCTGCATCTATTTATAAAATCAACAACAATCTAAATGAGAACAAGCTCAATAAAACCCTATGAAATGTAAGGTATTAATAGCCTTAGTTGATTTTAATTATAATTGCGTTAACGCAGGTGGTTGTATGTTGTATTTTGAATTTCTCTTTTTATTACTCGTTCTCTATATCGGTTCTCGATATGGAGGAATTGGATTAGGGGTTGTATCTGGTATTGGTTTGGTGATTGAAGTATTTATCTTCAAAATGCCACCTACCTCTCCGCCCGTTACGGTAATGCTGATCATCTTGGCGGTTGTTACCTGTGCTTCTATATTAGAAGCCGCCGGTGGTTTAAAGTACATGCTGCAAGTTGCTGAGCGGATTTTAAGAAAGAATCCAAAACGCGTCACCATCATTGCTCCATTTGTTACTTATGCGATGACATTCTTACTTGGTACAGGTCATGCTGTTTATTCAATTATGCCTATCATTGGTGATGTTGCATTAAAGAATGGTATTCGTCCTGAGCGTCCTATGGCTGCCGCATCTGTTGCGTCTCAAATCGCAATTACTGCTTCACCATTATCTGCCGCAGTTGTGTATTACCTAGCTCAACTGGTTGATATTGATGCTTCTATTACATTAATGTCGATTTTAATGGTTACTGTACCTGCAACGTTATTCGGTACTTTAATGCTGTCTCTTTATAGCTTACGTCGCGGTAAAGAATTGGAAGATGATGAAGAGTATCAAGCACGTTTACAAGATCCGGTTTGGCGTGAAAAAATCCTAAATACAACATCAACATCTCTTGATGAAGAGCTACCAACAACAGCTCGTAATGCTGTTCTGATCTTCTTAGGTGCCATCGTTTCTATCGTGATTATAGCGATGTGGCCAGAAGTGCGCACCATTACTGATGGCGGTGCACCAATCAAAATGTCCGTTGTTATTCAAATGATGATGTTGGCTTTTGGTGGTGTGATTTTACTTGCAACGAAAACCGATCCTCGTGATGTTCCAAATGGCGTTGTGTTTAAATCAGGAATGGTGGCGGCAATTGCTATTTTTGGTATCGCATGGATGTCAGATACCTATTTCCAATATGCCATGCCTCAATTTAAAGCTGGTATTGTAGATATGGTAACGCTTCACCCTTGGACGTTCGCTTTATCACTATTTATTGTATCTGTTGTGGTTAACTCACAAGCGGCAACGGCTCGTATGATGCTGCCTGTTGGTTTAGCTCTTGGTTTAGAACCTGCACTTGTTATTGGTTTAATGCCAGCAGTATATGGATACTTCTTTATTCCTAACTACCCATCAGATATTGCAACCGTAAACTTTGATAGTTCAGGTACCACCAAAATTGGTAAGTACTACTTTAACCACTCATTCATGTCAGTCGGTTTAATCGGTGTAGTTTCAGCCTGTATTCTTGGCTATGTCTTAGGCCAAATTGTGATTGGTTAATTCCACTAACCAATACAAAAAAAGCCCATGCAAATACCATTGCATGGGCTTTTATTTTCAATAAACGATGTTTTACATTGCTAAGCTAAAGAATAAGCCTGCTAAACATGCACTCATTAAATTAGCTAGTGTACCCGCTAATACCGCTTTAAAGCCCATGTTTGCAACATCAGCACGACGTTCTGGAGCCATCACACCAATAGAGCCTAATTGCACAGCGATTGAACTGATATTTGCAAAACCACACAGTGCAAAAGTAATAATTACTTGGCTGTATGCTGATAACTGATCTTTATGTTGAACAAAGTCGATAAATGCAACGAATTCATTAAGAACCACTTTTTGGCCAATGTAAGAGCCAGCCATTACCATTTCAGCTTTTGGAATACCAATAACCCATGCGATTGGAGCAAATAAGTAACCAAATACGGTTTGCAGTGTAATGCCAGCAAAACCAAACCACTCAGCAACCATTTCTAATCCGCTGTTAAGCATTGCAATAACACTCACAAAGGCAATCAACATCGTACCTACAGCAACCGCAATCTTCATACCATTCATTGCACCACTTGCAAGAGCATCAATTACGTTGCTTTGCTCACTTTTATCAATGGTTACATCATGTTGGTCAACAGGGGTTTCTTGCTCAGGAATTAAAATCTTAGCCATTAATAAGCTACCAGGAGCCGCCATAAAACTTGCAGCAATCAGATACTTAAGTTCCACACCTAAACCGGCATAACCCCCAGTACGCTACCAGCAACCGATGCCATACCACCAGCCATTACAGCGAACAGTTCAGAACGAGTCATTTGAGCTAAGAATGGGCGAATAAGAAGAGGAGATTCACCTTGAGAAAGGAAGATGTTACCTGTTGCGACGAGAGATTCTACTTTGCTGGTGCCTAAGAATTTTTGAATTCCGCCACCAAGAACAGAAATCACTTTTTGCATAATACCTAGATAATATAGAGCGGAGATTAGAGCACTGAAGAAGATAATAATAGGAAGGACGCGAATAGCAAAAATAAAACCAGAAGAAGCAAGATCACCAAAGAGGAATGCTATCCCTTCATCAGCAAAACCAAGTAAGCTAGAAACACCACTACTTAATCCCGCTAACGCTTTTTGCCCCAAAGGAAAATACAATACTAAAGCAGCAAAAGAGAGTTGTAATAAAAAGGCTTTAAATACTAATTTCCAGTTAATTGCTGAACGCTTCTCTGAAAATACCCAAGCACAAAAAATCAGTGCGCACATGCCTAATAGGCTAAATAAAATATTCATAATTATGCCTATGAGATTTTAGAATAAAATGAAGAAACAAAAGGAGCCGCCATCGTAGATGACGAGATCGGTGAAGAATGACTACACCAAGAGGAAGTTATAATAGAAATAAAGATATTCATTGTTTACCCTTTACAAGCTGTTTAACAGTAGCTGGTCCTAATCCTTGGGGTCATTCACTGTATCCCTGTGACGGCTTGTATTGGGAGAAGGAGTATACATATAGATGATTTAAAATCACGAAATATGTGACATAAATCACTAAATTTTACTTATTTGAAAAAATAGCAGCATCTATTTACTACAAAAAAATAAATTATTTTTCTCCACAGTATCCAAAAATACACATAATCAACTAAATTAATACAATAAAATAAAGGAAATATTATGGCGAGTATTGATCATATCGAAAAACTGGATGCGCTAGATAAGCTGAGTGTGGTGACATATCGTACAGGGATTACCCTTTTTGGTATCGCACTTATCCTTTTTAGTCTTGCGATAGCTGATGATATTGGATTAATCATTATAGAAAACGTCCACTTAATGGATTTTTCATTAACTTTAATCGCAATATCATCTGCGATGAGTGCGGCTAATCTTCATGTTTATGATAAAAAAGTAAGGCTGATTATTACTTGGGCTGCGTGGATAGGCTTAGTTTTACTCATCACTATTGATAGTGAACAACTGGTTTGGCTTCCTATTGGGTTTCTCTGTGCTTGCTTCTCAGGCATTGCTCTTAAAGAATCCTTTTGTTTTAAGGTTATTGGCCTAAAAGCCATCCCTTTTCTATTGTGTATATCCATTTTAATGTTAGCTATCGAAATATGGTTAATCGTTATTATTTGCTTATTTCTATCTGGAATTATCTTTATTTTTCTTGCTATTCAAAAATGGAAAATGCCCCTTCATTTTGATATCGGCAACAAAGCAAATTACCAGATTTAGTCGAACATCAACCATCAATTACCATACAAAGCGAAATTACGCCTCTCTCATGCATATCTATAAGGTTTATATCAATAAAAAAGAGCTCTAGATAAACTAGAGCTCTTTTACTAACTA
This sequence comes from Aliivibrio fischeri, assembly GCA_038993745.2. Classification (NCBI taxonomy): domain Bacteria; kingdom Pseudomonadati; phylum Pseudomonadota; class Gammaproteobacteria; order Vibrionales; family Vibrionaceae; genus Aliivibrio; species Aliivibrio fischeri. The sequence continues at coordinate 2,326,993 of CP160629.1, forward strand.
AAACGGATATTAAAAAGTGAGTTAGTATTCTTCAACTGCAAATAGTGTTTCCATATTCAAGCCTTGATTCGTCATGATCTCTCTTAAACGACGTAAGCCTTCTACTTGGATCTGTCTTACACGTTCACGAGTTAAACCAATTTCAATACCAACTTGTTCTAATGTTGCAGCTTCATAACCAAGTAAACCAAAACGACGGGCAACAACTTCTTTTTGTTTAGGATTTAATTGACCTAACCAGCCCACCAATGACGTATTAATATCATCCTTTTGTGTTTCTGACTCTGGGTCACTATTTTTAGTATCAGGAAGGATATCTAATAACGCTTTATCTGATTCACCAGCCACCATAGAATCGACTGAAGCGACACGCTCATTTAAACGTAGCATTCGACTAACATCGCTCACTGGCTTATCGAGCTTTTCAGCTATTTCTTCTGGTGTTGGTTCATGATCAAGCTTTTGAGAAAGTTCACGTGCTGCACGCAAATAAACGTTAAGCTCTTTTACAACATGAATAGGTAAACGAATGGTACGCGTTTGGTTCATAATGGCACGTTCAATGGTTTGACGTATCCACCATGTGGCGTAGGTAGAGAATCGGAAGCCTCTTTCTGGATCAAACTTTTCAACGGCTCGGATCAGACCAAGATTTCCCTCTTCAACCAAATCCAATAAAGCAAGACCACGGTGATTATAACGACGAGCAATTTTCACAACCAATCGAAGGTTACTCTCAATCATTCGAGCTCGAGCGGCTTCATCACCTTTTAAGGCTAAGCGACTAAAATAAACTTCTTCTTCTGCTGTTAATAGTGGAGAAAAGCCAATTTCACCAAGATACAGTTGCGTTGCATCCATAACTTTCTGTGAACTGCTTACTTCAAGACGTTCAGACTCTTCCTCAATACTGGTTAATTCAGCATCATTAATTGTGTCTAAATCGAACTCTTCAACTTCTTTAGTTACTGCATTGCTTTTACTCATAGCGCCTCCCCATGGCGAGCCAGCAAGACATTACAACTCAGCTATGTCATCCTTTTATGGTAAATACCTCTGTGGATTTACCGATTTCCCTCTAAAGCGGATCTCAAAATGCAAACGTACACTGCTCGTACTAGAGCTTCCCATCGACGCGATTTTTTGTCCCGCTGTGACGTTTTGGCCTTCTTTCACAAATAATGCTTCGTTATGAGCATAAGCACTTAAGTAATCATCGTTATGTTTAATGATAATTAAGTTACCGTACCCTCTTAATGCATTACCTGCATAGACCACAGTTCCTTTTGCTGTTGAGATGATATCTTGACCACGTTGGCCGGCAATATCGATCCCTTTGTTTCCTTGGTCTCCTGTAGAGAATTTAGCGATGATTCGACCTTTTGTTGGCCATAACCAAGAATCCACCTTGTCCGATTTTTGTTGTACTGGTTTCGGCTTCGGTTTAGGAGTTGGTTTTGGCTTAGCAACCGGTTTAGGTTTCGAAGATGTTATCGTTTTGTTAGAATTAACATACTCCTTAGGTTTGCTGTTTTCAACCTTTTTTGTGCTTTCTTTTTGTACACTTGATGTTTTTTTAGCACTCGTTGTGGTTGGTTTTGGCTTAGGAGCAGGCTTATTTGTTGCGACAGGAACAACGGCAACCGCTGTCGCCGTCGAGCTTGAAGACGAATTAGATGGTGTGACTGAATGACCGTCACTCCCATAAGCAGGAGCAATATATTTAGGCCCCCACAATTTTATTTTTTGGCCAGGATGAATCATATAAGGCGCTTTAAGCTCGTTATATGCAATGAGCTCTTTTACGTCTTTATTTGTAACATAAGAGATAAAATAAAGAGTATCACCTTTCTCTACGGTGTAATAACTGCCGCGATAACTGCCTCGCTCGGCTCCGTTATATGCCGAACTAGAGCTATTAACACTCGACACTGGTGCAGGGCGATGTGGTCCCATAGAACAACCAGAAAGTAATAAGCTAACAACAGCAGCCATTAACCATAAGCGTATAGAAATAAGGTTGATAATCATTTTTCTCATTATATTATGCTAATTCACCCGCAACTAAAGGCACAAAACGAACCTCTTCAATCACTTCAGAGAAAAATTCCTCTCCCTGACGAGTAATTCGTAATAACTGCTGTGACTCTTCCCCTATAGGGATCACTAAGTGTCCATTATCTTTTAATTGAAATAACAAGTCATTCGGAATAGATTCCGCTGCTGCAGTAACAATGATGGCATCAAATGGACCTTTTGACTCCCATCCCTTCCAGCCATCACCATGCTTTGTTGAGACATTATATATATCCAATTGTTTCAACAATCGTTTCGCATTCCATTGTAACGATTTTATACGCTCAATAGAGTTAACATGCTCAACTAATTTAGCCAATACAGCCGTTTGATAACCAGAGCCTGTCCCCACTTCAAGTACATTTGATGTAGGTGTTAGCTCTAATAATTCAGTCATTTTCGCTACAATATAAGGCTGTGAGATCGTTTGACCCTCACCAATAGGAAGTGCGTTATTTTGATAAGCTTGATGTGATAAAGCTTCTGGGATAAAACGCTCTCTTGGTAATTCTCGAATAGCCGCTAAAATAGCTTCGTCTCTAATGCCTTGTTGGCGCAAAAATTGATCTAGTAATTCAGAACGCGAATTAAGCATTATTTAGAACTCTCTAATGATAACCAATCAGTAATCATACCTAATGAATCATGAGCCGTTAAATCGACTTGTAATGGTGTTATTGATACTCGGTGCTGCTTTACAGCAAAGAAGTCCGTTCCCTCACCTGCATCTTGTTTTTTTCCTGGAGGACCTAACCAATAGATGGTCTCACCACGAGGATCAGTATCTTTAATCATGCTCTCTGCATGATGCCTTGCACCAAGTCGTGTCACTTCCCAGCCCGTTAATTGCTCATACTCGCAATCTGGCACATTCACATTTAATACTTTTTGTGTGGTTAGTGGGGAAACTAAATGGTTATTAACTATTTTCAATGCTACTTGAGCTGCCGTATCAAAATGCTCGCGTCCAACCAGAGAGATTGCAATGGCAGGCAAACCTAAAAAGTGCCCTTCAGTAGCAGCCGCGACGGTACCTGAGTACAAGGTATCATCACCTAAATTTGCTCCATGATTGATACCTGCAATAATCAAATCAGGCAAGTTATCTTTCATTAATTCATTCAATGCAAAGTGAACACAATCGGTTGGTGTCCCTTGCACTGAATGAATGTGTTCATCAATTTGACGAACACGTAATGGGGATTCAAGAGTTAAAGAATTTGATGCACCAGAACGATTACGATCAGGGGCTACTATCGTAATATCGGCAATATCAGCTAATACACGAGCTAACGTATTTATCCCTTCAGCAAATACACCATCATCGTTACTAAGCAAAATGCGTAACTTCTTCACTCTTGTCTCCATATTAATATTAATCGTTTGAGCTATAAGTACGCTCAACTTCAATTTCTTGTAGCAATTCACGTACGATTACCGTAGCAAAACTGCCTGAAGTTAATGAGAAGTTTAGCGTTAACGTATCGCCTTCAGCTGACCATGTTAGGTTTTCAGGATGCAGTTCAATAGCACGACGTTCATGACGCATACGGTTACCACGAATTAGCGCCATTAAATCCGGTTCAGCATCTAAATGAGGTTGTTCTAATGTAAGAGCTGTGCCTGTCGTTGGTAATTGATTATCTCCAGCTAATGCTGCCGTGATAGATAATTCACCATTTTGAATACTCTCTTCAGACGTCACATTCTCATTTACGATACGATCATTGCGATCAAGTAGAATATCACCATCAACAGGTTGAGAGAAGTAACCCTCTGTTATTCTTTGAGAAACAATGTGGTTAAAAATCCAAGAACGAGCTGCTGATAAATAAAAGCTACGCTTGCTGTTATCACGAGTACGAACATTATCTCGTCCCCAACGACGAGCTTCGTTAACGTTATTACCTTCATGTCCAAAACGTTGTGAACCAAAGTAATTAGGAACACCAGTCAATTTTACTTTTTCTAGACGCGCTAACACATCTTCAATATCGGTGACTTCCGTTGCGATAACTTGAAACTGATTACCTTGTAAATCACCAGGACGTAACTTTTTGTTATGGCGAGTAACTTCTAAGATCTCAACACCTGGATGTGTAGCTTCAAATTTAGCAAAGTTTAATTCATCACTGTTAGCAACTTGAACACTTAGCCATTGCTCAGTCACGGCATGGCGATCTTTCAACCCAGCCCAACTAACATTTTTAGATTTAACACCACAGAATTTTGCCAATTCATTAGCAACATATTTGGTATTTTCACCCGTTTTACGGATTTTAACCATTAAGTGTTCACCGCTACCAGTGAACTCAAAACCTAAGATCTCTTTTACAATAAAGTGCTCAGGAAGTTGTTTTAATTTACCTGTTGCTACTGGCTTTCCGTATAACCACGAAAAATTAGACATGATGTCTGACATAAATCTATCTCTTAAGATGCTTTAACTAACAGCACTACTGCTTCACAAGCAATGCCTTCTTTTCTACCGGTAAAACCCAAACGCTCAGAAGTCGTGGCTTTTACATTAACGTTATCTAGCTCTGTTTCTAAATCTTCTGCGATTGCATTACACATCGCTTGAATATGAGGAGCCATTTTAGGCGCTTGAGCAATGATAGTGACATCAGCATTTCCCAATGCAAAACCTTTCTCTTTTACACGGCGATATACATCTCGCAGTAAAGCACGACTATCTGCCCCTTTCCACTTATCATCAGTATCTGGAAAATGGCGACCAATATCACCTTCAGCTATGGCACCAAGTAGCGCATCACATAACGCATGCAAAGCAACATCACCATCTGAGTGAGCAATTAGGCCTTGTTCATAAGGAACGCTCACTCCACCAATAATGACCGGGCCTTCGCCGCCAAATTTATGTACATCAAATCCATGTCCAATTCTCATTATTTGGTTTCCTTTTTCATTTTTTGAAGATAAAACTCAGCCAAATTGAGATCTTCTGGTTGGGTGATTTTTAAGTTATCGGCACGACCTTGAACCAGTTTAGGTTGATATCCCATTAACTCAATTGCTGAAGATTCATCAGTAATAGATAAATTTTGTTCTAACCCTGTTTGCAGGGCTGAGAACAACAACTCTGTTGTAAATAGTTGTGGTGTTAACGCATGCCACAGCACGCTACGATCAATCGTTGTTTCAATGCATTGTTCTTGAGTAGCATGTTTCATCGTATCTCGAACTGGCGATGCTAAAATGCCACCAATGTGTTCGGGGATCACTTCTGCAATTAATTTATCAATGTCAGAATGGCGAATACAAGGGCGAGCAGCATCATGCACCATCACCCACTCACTTAATTGGTGCTCTTGAACGTACGATAGACCAGACAACACCGAATCTGCACGCTCTTTACCGCCAGAAACTCGAATCACTCGGCTATCATGAGCAAGAGTTAATTCTGGAAAATAAGGGTCACCATCAGTAATAGCAACAACGACTTTATTAACTAAAGGGAAAGCTAATAACTGTTCGATTGTATGTTCTAAAACGGTTTTTCCATTTAATAATAGATATTGTTTAGGGCGGTCGGCTTTCATTCGGCTTCCTACCCCTGCGGCAGGAACAATTGCAGTAATCGACAAAGGTGTAGTAAGAGTCATTAATTACCCCTCACTATTTTCATCAATAATTCGATAAAATGTTTCGCCTTTTTTTATCATTCCCAATTCATGACGAGCTCTTTCTTCAATAGCTTCAGAACCTTTTTTTAAGTCATCAATCTCAGCAAACATCTGTTCATTACGGTTACGTAAACCTTGATTAACTTCTTCTTGCAAAGCGACGTCATTTGATACTTGCGCATAATCGGACATTCCATTCTTTCCAAACCATAAGGTGTATTGCAACCACCCTAAAGCAATCAATAAGAAAATGGCAAATGTACGCATAATGGCTCCGAAAATAGGAAATGATAAAAGAAAGCTAACTATATCAATCCAGCATTAGAACTTCACTAGCTGTCTGACAGAAATAAAAAAAACCGCCTCAAATGAGACGGTTTTATATCGAAATTCTAATCGAACGATTAAGAATTAAAAATCAAATCTTCAAAAATTGAGATTATTGACCTTTAACTTCTTTAAGACCGTTGAAAGGTGCTTTTTCACCTAGAGCTTCTTCGATACGGATTAGTTGGTTGTACTTAGCAACACGGTCAGAACGGCTCATAGAACCAGTTTTGATTTGACCTGCAGCTGTACCTACTGCTAGATCAGCAATAGTTGCATCTTCAGTTTCGCCAGAACGGTGAGAGATTACAGCTGTGTAACCTGCATCTTTAGCCATCTTGATTGCAGCTAGAGTCTCAGTTAGAGAACCGATTTGGTTGAACTTGATAAGGATAGAGTTAGCTACGCCTTTCTCGATACCTTCAGCAAGGATCTTAGTGTTAGTAACGAATAGATCGTCACCTACTAGTTGAAGTTTGTCACCTAGTAGTTCAGTTTGGTGCTTGAAGCCAGTCCAATCAGACTCGTCTAGACCATCTTCGATAGAAACGATTGGGAATTGGTTAGCTAGCTCAGCTAGGTAATGGTTGAACTCTTCAGAAGTGAAAGTTTTACCTTCGCCCTTCATGTTGTAGATGCCAGCTTCTTTGTCGAAGAACTCAGATGCTGCACAGTCCATAGCAAGAGTAACGTCTTTACCTAGTTCGTAACCAGCAGCTGCAACAGCTTCTGCGATAACTTCTAGAGCTTCAGCGTTAGACTTAAGGTTAGGAGCGAAACCACCTTCGTCACCAACTGCAGTGCTGTAGCCTTTAGACTTAAGTACTTTAGCTAGGTTGTGGAATACTTCAGCACCGATACGTAGGCCTTCTTTAAGAGTTTTAGCGCCAACTGGTTGGATCATGAACTCTTGGATGTCAACGTTGTTATCAGCGTGCTCACCACCGTTGATGATGTTCATCATTGGTAGAGGCATAGAGAATACGCCTGGAGTGCCGTTTAGTTCAGCAATGTGAGCGTATAGAGGCATAGATTTAGCAGCTGCAGCAGCTTTAGCATTTGCTAGAGAAACAGCAAGGATTGCGTTAGCACCGAAGTTTGCTTTGTTGTCTGTACCGTCTAGGTCGATCATGATTTGATCGATTTCAGCTTGGTTTTTCGCGTCTTTACCAACTAGAGCTTCAGCGATTGGACCATTTACAGCTGCAACAGCTTTAAGAACACCTTTACCTAGGAAACGTGCTTTGTCGCCATCACGTAGCTCAAGAGCTTCACGAGAACCTGTAGATGCGCCAGATGGAGCAGCAGCCATACCTACAAAACCACTTTCTAGGTGAACTTCAGCTTCAACTGTTGGGTTACCACGAGAATCGATGATTTCACGACCTAGAACTTTAACGATCTTAGACATTGTGTTTCCTCTTTACTTTTCTTTAATTTAAAAGCTAAAAATAGCCGCCCAACATTGGACAGCTACTCGTAAATCCTATTACTTTTCTAATTCACCGCGCACGCTTTCGCCTGCAGCTTTAACAAAACCTTCAAATAATGGGTGACCATCACGAGGTGTTGATGTGAATTCTGGGTGGAATTGAGCTGCCACAAACCATGGGTGGTTAGGGATTTCAATAATTTCCACCAGCTTCTTATCAGCAGATAAACCAGAAACCTTAAGGCCTGCTTTTTCTAACTGAGGAAGTAAGTTGTTGTTTACTTCATAACGGTGACGGTGACGCTCTTCAACTGTTGCATTACCGTAAAGCTCACGAGCTTTTGAACCTTTAGCAAGATGACATAGTTGAGAACCAAGACGCATTGTACCGCCAAGATCTGATTTCTCAGTACGCTCTTCAACATTACCTTCGCTGTCAATCCACTCAGTGATAAGACCAACAACTGGGAATTTCGTGTCTTTAGAGAATTCAGAAGAGTGTGCCCCTTCCATATTAGCAACGTTACGCGCATATTCAATTAACGCAACTTGCATACCTAGACAGATTCCTAAATATGGTACTTTGTTTTCACGAGCGTATTGTGCTGCAAGGATCTTACCTTCAACACCGCGGTCACCGAAACCACCAGGAACTAGAATTGCATCTAGACCTTCAAGGATTTCAGTACCTTTAGATTCTACATCTTGTGAATCTACATACTTAATAGTGACGCTTAAACGATTTTTCAAGCCCGCATGTTTTAATGCTTCGTTTACTGACTTATAAGCATCTGGTAATTCAATGTATTTACCAACCATACCGATAACAACATCACCAGTTGGGTTAGCTTCTTCATAAATTACTTGTTCCCACTCAGAAAGATCAGCTTCAGGTGCTGTAATACCAAAGCGTTGACATACTAAGTCATCAGTACCTTGTGCTTTGATAAGTTGTGGGATTTTGTAGATTGAATCTACGTCTTTCATTGAGATAACTGCTTTTTCTTGTACGTTACAGAAAAGAGCAATTTTCTTACGTTCATTTGCTGGGATAACACGGTCAGAACGACAAACTAAGATATCAGGTTGGATACCGATAGATAGTAGTTCTTTAACTGAGTGTTGAGTTGGTTTCGTTTTCACTTCACCAGCAGCGGCTAGGTAAGGAACCAGTGTTAGGTGCATAAACATTGCACGCTCACGGCCTAGTTCTACTGCTAGTTGACGAATCGCTTCCATGAAAGGTAGAGATTCGATATCACCAACTGTACCACCAACTTCTACGATTGCGATATCGTGGCCTTCAGCGCCAGAGATAACACGTTCTTTAATCGCATTAGTAATGTGAGGGATAACTTGGATAGTCGCACCTAAGTAGTCGCCACGACGTTCTTTACGTAGAACATCTGCGTATACTCGACCAGCGGTAAAGTTGTTACGCTTAGTCATTTTGGTGCGGATGAAGCGCTCGTAGTGACCTAAGTCTAGATCCGTTTCTGCGCCGTCTTCCGTGACGAATACTTCACCGTGTTGAGTTGGGCTCATTGTGCCTGGATCAACGTTGATGTATGGGTCAAGCTTCATCATAGTGACTTTTAAGCCACGAGCTTCAAGAATAGCTGCTAATGATGCTGCTGCAATACCTTTACCTAGTGAGGATACAACCCCGCCAGTTACAAAAATGTAATTCGTCGTCATACGTTACCTGAAATTGGTGTAATGAGGAATAAAAATGGATTTCATCTGGACGGGAAGTGAATATACCAGAACCGCTTTATCGCCACAACGTGAAAAGTATCACAGTTAATTGATTTATTTTTTGCTCCAAATCAATTCCGCTCACTTCGTTTAATTTTTTCCCACTCCAAATCTAGCTCATTTAAATCACATTGCTCTATTTTTTTGCCTTTTTTAGCGACGTTCGCTTCAATTTGACGAAAACGACGCTCAAATTTGTTATTTGCTTTGCTTAAAACTTGCTCTGGATTTTTTTCTAAATGACGCACTAGATTTACCGTAGCAAAAAGTAGATCGCCTAATTCTTCTTCTACTTTTTCTTCATTTCTGGGTACTTTATAGACCTCTTCTAGCACTTCCGCCACTTCTTCATTTACTTTATTTGCAACAGGTTGTAACTCATCCCAGTCAAAGCCAACTTTAGCACACTGTTTTTGTATTTTATTTGCTCTTAACAAACTTGGTAAAGCCGTTGGGATCGTATCTAAGATACTTTCTTGAGCGGTCGTTTGTTGGTTGCTTTTCTCTTTATCTAAACGCTCTTGCTGTTTTACTTTATCCCAATTAGCTGCAATTTCAGCATCAGATGAAAAATTCTCTTCACCGAACACGTGTGGATGACGACGGATCAATTTTGCGTTTAATGTTTCTAGTACGTCATTAAAATCGAACAATTGCTCTTCTTGTGCAATTTGAGCATAGAAAACCACTTGAAACAGTAAATCTCCCAACTCTTCTTTTAAATTGCTCCAGTCCTTTTTATGAATCGCATCCACCACTTCGTATGTTTCTTCTATGGTATGCGGAACAATAGAATCAAAGGTTTGTTTTTTATCCCAAGGGCACCCTTTCTTTTCGTCTCTTAGTTGAGCCATGATAGAGAGTAACTGTTCAATATTATTTGGGGTGGTCATATTTATTCCCTGTGATTGGTATAAAAACAAAAAAGCTGTGACCATTATAGTCACAGCTTTCTTAATCTCGATGAATTTTAATTTTTTGGCAAATTAGCCTAATAGACTTACTGCCGCATTTGGCGCTTGTTTAGCTTGTGCCAAAATAGATGAGCTTGATTGGCTTAAGATCTGGCTCTTAGTTAAATTTGTTGTTTCTTTAGCGAAATCAGTATCTTTAATCTGACTATTAGAGTCAGAGATATTTTCGTTGATGTTCGTTAAGTTTTTAATCGCACTATCAAAACGGTTTTGGATTGCACCTAATGAAGCACGGTTGCTATCTACGTATTCTAGAGCTGCATCGATAACGTCAATTGAACGCTGTGCACCGCCAACGGTCGTTAAATCCATTGATGCTACTGTATCATCAGATTCGCCACCCATTTTTAGTTCATTAGCTAATGAACCGCTAAATTCTAATGGAGAAGAGATCGTCTCACCTGACATGAATACTTGAAGTACACCATCTTCAGTAACAGACGCGCTTAGCTCATTTGTTTGACCGTTAATGTAAGTCGCTAACTCTTCAATATCATCACCTGTTTTTGCTGTGATATTGATTTCTTGAGCGTTACCATTCTTATCATTGTAAGACACATTGAATTGCGTATTCTCTGCACCTACTTTCCAGTTAATGTCACGACCTTCTTCAGCAAAGTAAGATTTACCGCCCATTGTTGCTTCATCAGCACGCATGTTATTAAGTGTTACTGCAACTGCTTCACCTGAATCTGCACCAATTTGGAATGATTTAGTACCAAATTCGCCGTTAATTAAGCGTGTACCCGCAAAAGATGTTGTTTCAGCAATACGGTTTAATTCATCAGTTAATGAACTTGCTTCTTCTTGCATTGCGGCACGATCAGCATCAGTGTTTGAACCGTTCGCAGATTGAAGAGATAAGTCACGTAGGCGTTGAAGAACGTTAGTTGTTTCCTTCATTGCACCTTCAGCAGTTTGCGTAATAGACATGCCTTCATGTGCATTTCGTACTGCCACGTTTAGACCACGACTTTGCGCAGTCATACGGTTTGAAATTTGTAGACCAGAAGCATCATCAGCAGCACTGTTAATTTTCGAACCTGAAGACAATTTTTCCATTGAATCAGTTTGGGCAGCAGTTGCATTGTTCATGTAACGTTGTGCTGTCATTGCCGAGATATTTGTATTTACTGAAATTGCCATTGTATTTGCTCCGGTCAGGCTTCATTTATTGTTATAGGGTTGAAGCCTATAATTCATCGTTGATACACATATTTACGGCCTACAATTTCAGAACTTGAGATTTTTTTTCAATAAAAAAGCCGAATATTTTAAAAAATATCCGGCTTCAATCTATCTTATTGATAAAACAGTTAATTTATTTTATCTATGACGATTATGACAAGCGAATGGCTTCCATCACATCTTTAACTTGTTCAACCCGTGTAATCAATCGACCAACAATATCCGCATTAAAGACCTCAAGATCAAAGTCCATGATGGTTAACTGCTTCTTGTAATCATTACGGCTCTTCATGCCTGACACTTTGACTTTTTCATTAGCAAATAGAGTCGTTAGATCCTTTAACAGCCCAGTTCGATCCATTGCTGTAATACGTAAAGTCAGGATATAAGAACCAACAAAACCACTTCCCCATACCGTATCAATAATACGTTCTGAAGCGTGATGACGAAGCTCGTTTAGCTGATCACAGTCACTGCGGTGAACTGAAATACCACGACCTTGTGTAATATACCCTGCAATTGGGTCACCAGGAATTGGCTGACAACAACGCGCTAAATGCGTCATTAAGTTATCAACCCCTTCAACAACAACCGCATCTTTACGTTGTTTGCTCTGTGCTTGTGCCTGAGCTTGCGCTTTTGCTTCTGATTCTTGAAGTTGCTCAAGCGCCTTTTGATCTTCTTGCTCTGCCGTTGGTTTATTTACTAGCGCATTGATGTGATTTACGATCTGGTTAATACGAAGATCACCACTACCAATCCCAGCAAAAAGCTCATCGGTTGAATTTACATTGAAACGCTTAAGAGCATAACGCTCAGCATCTTTCAATGTTCCACCAATTTTAGCTAATTCAACTTCAAGGATCTCTTTACCTGCGTCTAGGTTTTTCTCACGACTTTGCTTTCTAAACCACGCATTAATCTTAGCGCGAGCACGACTTGAGTTAACAAAACCCAATGTTGGATTTAACCAATCACGTGATGGGTTTGGTTCTTTTTGAGTGATAATTTCAACTTGATCACCCATTGATAATTGATGCGTGAAAGGAACAATACGTCCACCAACCTTAGCACCAATACAACGATGTCCTACTTCTGAGTGAATATGATAGGCAAAGTCGAGTGGCGTTGCTCCCATGGGTAAATCGACCACATCACCGCGAGGGGTAAAGGCATAAACACGGTCATCAAATACTTGGCTACGAAGTTCATCCAGCATTTCACCCGAATCAGACATCTCTTCTTGCCAATCAAGTAACTTACGTAACCATGTAATTTTTTCATCATAACCACTACGGCTGTTACTACCCGGACCTTCTTTGTATTTCCAGTGAGCAGCAACTCCTAACTCAGAGTCTTCATGCATGTCCTTGGTACGGATCTGAATTTCTATGGTTTTACCTTCAGGACCAAGAACAACGGTATGAATTGATTGATAACCATTGGGTTTTGGGTTTGCCACATAGTCATCAAACTCACTTGGTAGGTGTTTAAATTTGGTATGAACAACACCTAAAGCCGCATAACAATCTTGCAGTTTATCAGCAATAATTCGAACAGCTCGAACATCAAAAAGCTCATCAAAGGCTAAGCTTTTCTTCTGCATTTTTCGCCAAATGCTGTAGATGTGTTTAGGTCTACCGCTTACTTCAGCATTGATATTGCATACTTTCATCTCATCACTTAAATCAGTGACAAAATCATGGATGTATTGCTCACGAACAATTCTTCGTTCTGAAAGTTGTTTCGCAATTTTTTTATAGGTATCCGGTTGTTGGTAGCGGAAAGAGTAATCCTCAATTTCCCACTTTAATTGACCAATACCTAGACGGTTAGCAAGCGGAGCATAAATATTATTACACTCTTTCGCAGCAGCACGACGCACTTCATCTGGCTCATTTTTCACTTCACGTAAGTTACAAATACGCTCCGCTAATTTAATGATCACACAACGAAAATCATCCACCATAGCCAGTAGCATACGACGAATATTATCGACTTGGTTTGATGCTGACTCAGGCCCTACAGTAGCATTAAGTTGTCCAATTGAGTCCATCTCTTCGACGCCTTCAATTAACTTTTCAATTTCTTTACTGTAATGCTCTGTGAGGGTTTCTTTATCAAGAAGACCACTCGACACTAATGGGAAAAGTTGTGCAGCAACTAGTGTGGCTTTATCCATACTTAGAGTGATTAAAATTTCAATCATCTCTCGGCCACGCCATAGCAATAGCTGACCATTTTCATGGGACGCCACTAACTCCTGACAATGCTGGTAAACCTCTGTCAGTTTTTTTGAAGTGGGTTTATCTTGTTCGAGGCTGTCTATCCATTCAGCTAACTCGAACGTTTCATTTTCCTTTAGATGTGCTCCGCGAACTGCGACCATGTCCGTTTCCTATTAATTCTCTAATCTGTAATTCTTTTGATCCCGCCTAACGAACTCAAGAGCGAGTTAACGTTCAAACAATGCCATTGATTCTAAATGCCCTGTATGAGGGAACATATCAAGCATACCTAGCCTAGTTAGCTTGAAACCGTGTTGAATAAGTAATTGGCTATCGCGTGCAAGTGTTGCTGGGTTACACGAAACATAAACCACGGTTTGAGGTTTTAATTTTGCCACAGTTTCCATCACACCTGCAGCCCCTGCTCTAGCAGGATCCAGTAAAATTTTTGTAAACTTTGTGCTAGCCCACACTTGTTCACTCACCTCTTCTTCTAAGTTAGCTTGATAAAACGACACATTAGAAAGTTGATTTCTTTCTGCGTTCAGTTTTGCTCGCTGAACCATTTCATCAACACCTTCAATTCCCACCACTGTTTTTACTTTTTTAGCTAATGGCAGACTAAAGTTTCCTAAACCACAAAACAGATCCAAAACGCTGTCGTTTTCATTTAAATCTAACCAAGATAAAGCTTGCTCAACCATTTGCTCATTCACATTACGATTTACTTGAATGAAATCTTTCGGCGTAAAATAAATTTTGGTGCCATCAATAAGATAAAATGGTTCTTCTCCACGAACATGATTTAATACATCCGCTTCAGGCATTAGGTATAGGATCAAATTGCGTTCTTCACAATAATTAACTAATGCTTGCTGATCCTTCTCATTAAAATCTGCAACATGACGAATAAGTAAAACACTGCCATTATCTGCTTGTACAAGCTCAACATGACCTAGGTGCTTTTTACCTTTTAACTGATTTAATAAAGTAAATAATGACTCTAAATGTTGGTCTAACTCTTGAACAAGAACAGGGCAATGGCGAACATTTACAATTGCTTTGCTCTGTTTTTTACGAAAACCGAAATCAAGCTGATTGGTTTGTTTATTGAGCATCAAGCTAATGCGAGCTCGACGGCGGTAACTCAGTTCCTCACCCATAATAGGCTGAACCATCTCACCTTGTGAGACTCCTTGCTTTTTCATCAGTTCTTGCAGCTTTTCATTTTTCGCTACAATTTGTTCTTCATGTTGTAGATGCTGTAAGTTACACCCACCACATTCATGATAATGCTGGCAAATCGGTGTTTGGCGTTTTTCACTTTTCTGCGCTAGCTTAATCAGTTTTGCACGAGAAAATTGTTTCTTTTGCTCAATAAACTGAATGATCGCTTTTTCACCAGGCAATGCTCCCTCGATAAACACGGGTTTCTTATCAACAAAAGCAATTCCAGCTCCGTTGTGATCTAATCGAACCACATCAACTGATTGATGTTTTGTGTTTACAGAAGCTTTCTTTTTCGGTTTGAAGAATTGCGCCATTATTACTGCCTGGTTTACAAAAATTAGCTCCATTATACCGAAACTATATGAAGATGCAGTCTTGATTTACGTTCTATCTTGCGCTTTCGACAGAGAATAATTGAGCTTAGCCTCTAAGTTGATTAAGCTACGCCCTCAAGGAAGTTAAACGAATCGAATTTATATGAAAAAATACGGCCTACGTGCACGAGTCATAACGCTAACATTAGCGCCTACATTAATTATCGGGTTACTGCTAAGTGGCTTCTTTACCATGAACCGATACAATGACTTAGAGAATCAATTAATCTCTAGTGGCACAAGTATTATTGAACCTCTTGCTATTTCTAGTGAATACGGAATGACAGGAAAAAACCGAGAAGCGGTTCGTCGTTTAATTAGTTACGCTCACAGAAAGCATTCCAATATTGTTCGTAGTATTGCCGTATTTGATGAACATCATGAGCTTTTTGTTACCTCTAACTTCCATCCAAACTTTGAAAGCTTAACGTTTCCTAAAGATAAACCCATTCCATTACTTCTTGATATTTCCTTTCAAGAAGAATCTCTGATTTTAAGAACCCTATTCTTCCTGAAGGTAAGTTCTCAGCCAACTTCGATTCATCTCATATCAATGAGCCATTAGGTTATATTGCCATTGAACTTGATCTTTCTAGCTTACGCTTACAGCAATACCAAGAGATATTCTCTGCGTTACTTGTTCTTGCTTTAGGTTTAGGTCTATCCGGTATCTTTGCTTATCGTTTAATGCAAGATGTGACTCAACCTATCTCACACATGGTCAGTGTGGTTGATAGGATCCGCCGTGGCCACTTAGATGTTCGTATTGAAAATAAACTGCATGGTGAATTAGATACCCTAAAAAATGGTATCAACGCCATGGCTATCTCACTATCTGAATACCATGTCGAAATGCAACAAAGTATCGACCAAGCAACCTCTGATCTTCGAGAAACCTTAGAACAGTTAGAGATTCAAAACGTTGAGTTAGATATTGCGAAAAAACGTGCTCAAGAAGCAGCTCGTGTGAAATCTGAATTCTTGGCAAACATGTCACACGAGTTAAGAACACCGCTTAATGGTGTAATTGGTTTTACTCGACAAATGCTAAAAACCTCATTGTCTGAGAATCAGCAGGATTATCTACAAACGATTGAACGTTCAGCGAATAACTTACTGACAATCATCAACGATATTTTAGACTTCTCTAAACTGGAAGCCGGTAAATTACTGTTAGAAAACCTACCATTTGATTTCCAAGATAGTCTTGATGAAGTCGTTAGTTTATTAGCTCCAAGTGCTCACGAGAAAGGATTAGAGATCACCCTAAAAATTGATCAACGTGTACCATCTGGCTTAATCGGCGATCCACTACGTATTCAACAGGTTCTCAATAACTTAGTAGGTAATGCGATCAAGTTTACCGAAAAAGGCAACATTGATATTTCTGTTGAGTTAAAACACTTAACTGACGATTACGTTGACCTACAGTTTGTGGTTCGTGACACCGGTATTGGTATTTCTGAGCGTCAACAAGCGCAACTTTTCCAAGCATTTAGTCAAGCGGATGCCAGCATTTCTCGTCGCTACGGCGGTACAGGTTTAGGCCTTGTTATTACCCAGAAACTGATTTCTCAAATGGGCGGCGAGATCGGCTTAAGCAGCCGTCTGCACCAAGGTTCTACTTTCTGGTTTACGATCAGAATGAACCCAACGGATCTGCCTATGCTGAATGAACATGATATCACTCAGCTTGAAAGGAAAAAGCTGTTGCTTATCGAGCCAAATATGCAATCGGCTTCTATTTTGCAGCAACAATTTATTAGTCATGGTGTCTTTGTTACTTATCGTTCAACACTACCTGAGATTATAGAGCCACATGACTACGCGTTGATCAGTTTAAGCTCGAACTCAAAACCGAGTATTGAAACGATCCAAGAGATGACATCTCAACTTTCAGCTAACTGCTCAACGATCATCGTTGGTCTACCAAGTACAGAGCTTGCTTTAACTGACGAACTAAACCAGTTCTCGCATATTACGTGTCTATCCAAACCGTTTGCGAAGAAAAAGCTATTAGACGCTCTACTTGTTGAGAAAGATCTGCAACCCGTTCCTGAGTTGCCTGATTTAATGGCACATGCTTCTGAAGAGCAAAAATTACCAATTAAAGTCATGGCTGTTGATGATAACCCAGCTAACTTGAAACTGATTTCAGCACTATTAAGTGAGCAAGTAGAAACCGTTATTACCTGTGATAATGGTTTAGATGCTGTTCAACAAGCCACAGAGCAGCACTTCGACATTATTCTTATGGACATCCAAATGCCGAAAATGGATGGAGTAATGGCATGTAAAGAAATACGTAAAACAGCACTGAATGCACAAACACCAGTTGTTGCTGTTACTGCCCATGCAATGGAAGGAGAGCGTGAACGCTTAATTAGTGAAGGGATGGATGACTACCTAACTAAGCCAATCGAAGAGCATGTTTTACAACAAGTGATCATTCACTGGAGTCCATTAACGGACAACAGCGACGTTGAAAAAATCACAATATTAGCTGATGCAATCCCTGAACTTCATGTTGAAGAAGCCAATGATAAAGTCATGGGCAGTATCGATTGGGAAGCGGCATTAAAACAATCTGCGGGAAAAGAAGATCTTGCACAAGAGATGTTACAGATGTTGGTTGATTTCATCCCAGAAGTGAATGAGTGGATTGATAAGGCGCTAGAAAGTGACATTTCAGAAGAAGAGCTTTGTCATTATATTCATAAGCTACACGGCAGTAGTTCATATTGCGGTGTTCCACGCTTAAAGCAACTGTGTAATTTAATTGAAACGTCATTACGACAACATCAAACTATCTCAGATATTGAACCAGAGCTGTTTGAGCTGCAAGATGAAATGGAAAAAGTAACTAAAGATGCCAATCTGCTATTGAGCAATACATAACTGAGTATCTAATTAAATAATAAAACCAACCTGAGCGTAACGTTAGGTTGGTTTTATTTTAAGATTCGAAAATCACGGTTGCTACTGCATAATGACGTTCATCAGAAATAGTAAGATGAATATTCGCAATATCACTTTTTTTAGAAAGTTCTAACGCCTTTCCTGACAAAGTTAACATTGGTTTGCCATTTTCATCGTTTGAAATCGTAAAATCATGAAAAGTAACACCATGAGCAATACCTGTGCCTAATGCTTTTGATGCGGCTTCTTTAGCAGCAAACCGCTTAGCTAAAAAACGCCCTTTCTGTTTTAACTCTTGATATTTTTCAAATTCAGACTGACTTAAAATGCGCTCTGCAAACGCATCTCCTGAACGTGAAAGGGCTTTTTCAACCCTTTCAATCTCTGCTATGTCAGTACCTAAACCAACAATTGCCATTACTTGCGAGCACCTAGCATAATACGATGCATATCAGCGACTGCTTTTTCTAAACCATCAAACATCGCTCGTCCCATAATTGAGTGACCAATGTTTAGTTCGTAGATCTCTGGCAATGCTGCGATGGCTTCTACATTATGATAAGTCAAACCATGACCAGCATTTACAATAAGCCCTTTACTTGCTGCATAGCTTGCACCAGCTGCAATCTTCTTCAGCTCATCTTGCTGTGCTTCTTCTGTCTCTGCATCTGCATAAGCGCCAGTATGAAGCTCAATGAAAGGTGCACCACATTCAACAGCCGCATCAATTTGCTCTTTATCGGCATCAATAAATAGAGACACCTTAATTCCAGCTTCTGTCAGCTTTTGAGTTGCAGCTTTCACTTTTTCAAGCTGTCCTGACACATTCAGGCCGCCTTCTGTTGTTAACTCTTCACGTTTTTCAGGAACAAGGCAAACAAATTCAGGTTTGGTTTCTAGTGCGATCCCAACCATTTCATCTGTAACAGCCATTTCTAAATTCATTCGAGTTTGCAGCGTTTCACGTAGAATACGTACATCTCGATCTTTAATATGACGGCGATCTTCACGTAGGTGAATCGTAATACCGGCAGCACCAGCACGCTCAGCAATTTCTGCAGCGTGTACAGGATCTGGGTATTTAGTACCTCGCGCATTTCGAAGGGTTGCTACGTGATCGATATTAACGCCAAGTAAAATTGAACTCATTTTAGAATACTCCTTGTTCTAGGAAGAAACAGTTCCCTACTTTTTAGGGCTTACCGCCAAGATACGGCTTTAAGGCTATACGTGTAAAGCGTTTTGCCGCTTTTAATTGTTCTGGTGTTGTAAATCGTCGCTCACTAATGGCAATAAGCTCATTACCTTTAAAGCTCATTAAAGGATCATGACGAATAGACGCCATAAAACCTTGTTGCTCACGGTAACGATAAGTCATTTCAGGAGAAACCATTTCACCACTGCCTGCACAATGTAAGAAATCAACGCCGTAACCCATTGCTGATAATAAAGCCAATTCAAAACGTCGTAGTGCTGGTTCTGGTTGGTACTCTGAGCTAATTCAGTTAAAGCGGTAAGATAATCAAGAAAAAGAGCTGGATATGGGGTTTCTTGCTCTACAACTCGCACCAATAATTCATTGATATACATTGCTGAGTAAAGATTTATACCGGTAAGAGGGATGCCTAAGCTGATGGTTTCAGCTTGTCGCAGTGTACGCATGGAGCCTTTACCTGACCATTTCATGAGTAATGGCGTGAAGGCTTGTAGTACGCCTTTTAAATTAGAGCGTTTACTTCTCGCCCCTTTAGAGATAATAGATAAACGGCCATACTCTTCGCTAAACACATCTAAAATTAGACTGCTTTCACTATATGGTCTACGGTGCAGGACAAAACAGCGTTGTAAGCCTTCTTCCACGTTTCTTACCTATTTAATTAACTATACGCTTCGCTAACGATAAAGCTTCTAGAGACTATAAAAGATCTCTTTCGTTATAACAAAAAAATCCCAAACAACTTAAATTAATTCACTTAAGTTATTCAGGATCTCACTCTAGCTCTTATAGTTTCTAGTTTCTAGTTTCTAGAAATTATAAATCGTCAATGTAACCTAGAGAACGAAGTGCTCGCTCATCATCAGCCCATCCAGATTTCACTTTAACCCAAAGCTCTAAATACACTTTGCGGTCAAACAAACCTTCCATATCGATTCGAGCTTCACGACCAATAGTTTTGATCTTCTCACCGTTCTTACCAATAACCATTTTTTTCTGGCCATGGCGTTCAACAAGGATCAAACCATTAATGTGGAAACCATCCATTTTTGGATTGTAATCAAAACGTTCGATTTCAACGGTTACAGAATAAGGTAATTCTTCACCAGTAAAACGCATCAGTTTTTCACGGATAATTTCTGATGCCATGAAACGTTGAGAACGGTCTGTTACGTATTCTTCAGGGAAGTGGTGAACCGCTTTAGGTAAGTATTCACGAACTAACTTATGAACTACATCTACGTTCGAACCTGTTTTTGCTGAAATTGGCACAACATCAACAAAATCCATTTTTTCAGTCATCTCTTGTAAGTGAGTCATAACGTCTTTTTTATCTTTAACGTTATCAACTTTATTCACTAACAATACCGTTGGAAATTCAGATTTCTTCAGCTTGTTTAGAACCATTTCATCATCAGGAGTCCAGTGAGTACCATCCACAAGGAATAATACTAGGTTCACATCACTTAACGATGAGTTTGCTGCACGGTTCATCAAACGGTTAATAGCACGTTTTTCTTCGATATGAAGCCCCGGAGTATCAACATAAATCGCTTGATAATCACCATCAGTATCAACACCCATAATACGGTGACGAGTAGTTTGTGGCTTACGTGACGTAATCGAAATCTTCTGACCTAAGATTTGGTTAAGAAGCGTTGATTTACCTACGTTCGGACGACCAACAATCGCAATGAAACCACAGTGTTGGTTATCACTTACTTCTGATTTTTTTTCTGATGCGAAATACGCGTCTAAATCAAATTCTTTTTCATCTGACATTAGTTAAGTTGTCCTAATGCAATGTCAGCAGCCGACTGTTCTGCCTTGCGGCGACTGCTTCCTTTTCCGATAACCGGCTTATCCAAGCCAGCCACGATACATTCAATAGTGAACTCTTGATTATGAGCTTCACCTTTAATTTTCGTTACTGTGTACGTTGGTAATGGCTTACGACGACCTTGTAAGTACTCTTGAAGACGTGTTTTCGGGTCTTTCTGAGATACGCCAGGTTCAATTGATTCAAGGCGAGTGTTGTACCAAGATAAAATAATGCCACGTACTGTTTCAGTATCACTATCTAAATAGATAGCACCGATAATTGCTTCTACCGCATCCGCTAAAATAGAATCACGACGGAAACCACCACTTTTTAATTCGCCAGGGCCTAAGTATAGGTAATCACCTAGCTGAAACTCACGACCAAGCTCTGCTAATGTATGACCACGAACTAATGTTGCACGCATACGACTCATATCACCTTCATCCACTTTAGGGAAACGGTGGTACAAATCATCTGCAACAACAAAGCTCAAAATCGAGTCGCCTAAAAACTCTAGACGTTCATTGTGTGTACCATTAGCGCTACGGTGAGTCAGTGCTAACTTAAGAAAACTTTCATCTTTAAATTGATAGCCAATTTTCTTTTCTAAGCGTTGTAGTGAAGAATTCATATATTTTTAATCAGTCTATGCCACCGATGCGATTAAAACGAACACCAGTAGGAATAAAGGAAGGCAGCATGCTATCGCTACCACGGTCAAATTCAAAGCTGATCCAGATCCCGACCGCTTTACCAACCAAGTTCGCTTCAGGAACAAATCCCCAATAACGACTGTCAGCACTGTTGTCACGATTGTCGCCCATCACAAAGTAGTTACCTTCTGGTACTACCCATTCGTTGTAACCTGATCGAGGTTGATACATCGACACACGATCTGAACGCATAGGGTTAACCAAAATATCATGCGTTGTATCTTTTGCTAACTGTTCAGTATATTGAACTAAATTAGTGCGATCTTGCATGAATTCACTGTCTTTCATATTCGTTAATGGAATAATTTTACACTGGTCTTCACCTTTTGGCTTCACACACAATTGCTTCGATGAGCTATAAATAACGGTATCGCCAGGTTCACCTACTACACGTTTAATATAGTCGATATTTGGTTGTGGTGGATATTTAAATACAACAATATCACCACGTTCTGGTTTACCAGTTTCTACAAGTTGTGAACGCCAAACAGGATCTTTAATTCCATAAGAGAATTTTTCAACCAAGATAAAATCACCAACCAATAACGTCGGCATCATCGAACCGGATGGGATCTGGAACGGCTCATAAATAAATGAGCGCAACACTAAAACAATACCAATTACAGGAAAAATAGAGACAGACTGCTCAATCCACGCAGGTTGTGGCGCTACTTTTTCAAGTGTCGCTTCATCAACTTGTCCGTTCGCTTGTTCACGTGCCGCCGCAATTTTTTGCTTACGCTTAGGTGCCCATACGAACTTATCAATTGCCCAAATAACACCAGTAAACAGTGTTACTAGAACCAATATCAGTGAAAAAGTGTTAGCCATTACATTCCCTTAAGTTATTTAGTGTTGCATAACAAAGAAAGCGAAGACCATTGATCATCGCTTTCTTTGAGCTGTAATAAAGCTTAAATTTACAGAACTCTGAGGATTCAGAAATCAGAAAATTAATCTTTACCTACATGAAGAATCGCAAGGAAAGCTTCTTGTGGTAATTCAACATTACCAATTTGCTTCATACGTTTCTTACCTTCTTTCTGCTTCTTCAACAGTTTCTTCTTACGACTTACGTCACCGCCATAACATTTAGCGATTACGTTTTTACGTAGTTGTTTTACTGTTGAACGAGCAATAATGTGGTTACCAATCGCTGCTTGAATTGCAATATCAAACATTTGACGAGGGATAAATTCTTTCATCTTCTCAACTAATAGACGACCACGAGATTGTGAGTTGTCTTTGTGAGTAATGATAGCTAAAGCATCCACTTTGTCGCCGTTTAATAGAACATCAACACGAACCATGCTTGATGCTTCATAACGTTGGAAGTTGTAATCAAGTGATGCATAACCACGAGATGTTGATTTCAAACGGTCAAAGAAGTCTAAAACTACTTCAGCCATTGGAACATCATAAGTTACCGCTACTTGGTTACCGTGGTACTGCATGTCCACTTGTACGCCACGCTTCTCAACACAAAGTGTGATTACATTACCTAAGTAGTCTGATGGTACTAAGATATTACAACGAGCAATTGGTTCACGGATCTCATCAATATCATTAACTGCTGGTAATTTCGCAGGACTATCTACATACAGAATTTCACCATCAGTTTTTGCTACTTCGTAAACTACTGTTGGTGCTGTTGTGATTAAGTCAAGATCGTATTCACGCTCTAGACGCTCTTGGATGATTTCCATGTGAAGCATGCCAAGGAAGCCACAACGGAAACCAAAACCAAGTGCAGCTGAACTTTCTGGTTCATAGAAAAGTGAAGCATCGTTTAGGCTTAATTTACCAAGTGCATCACGGAAGTTTTCGTAATCATCAGAAGATACAGGGAATAAACCTGCATATACTTGTGGTTTTACTTTTTGGAAACCAGGTAAACGCTCTTCACACCCGCCTTTCGCGTGTGTCAATGTATCACCTACTGGCGCACCAAGAATATCTTTGATACCACAAACAACCCAACCTACTTCGCCAGTATTCAATACATCAGTATCGATTTGTTTTGGAGTGAAGATACCAATACGGTCGATACCCCAAACTTGGCCAGTACTCATTACTTTGATCTTGTCATTTTTCTTCAGTGAACCATTTTTGATTCGAACTAGAGAAACAACACCTAAGTAGTTATCGAACCATGAATCGATAATAAGTGCTTGTGTTGGTGCTTCAGGATCACCTTCTGGTGCAGGAATAGATTTAACGATAGTTTCAAGAACTTCATCAACACCTAAACCCGTTTTTGCTGAACAGCGCGTTGCGTCTGTTGCATCAATACCAACGATCTCTTCGATTTCTTCAGCTACACGATCTGGATCTGCCGCAGGTAAGTCAATCTTGTTTAAGATTGGAACTACTTCTAGGTCCATTTCGATAGCTGTATAACAGTTTGCTAGAGTCTGTGCTTCTACACCTTGACCCGCATCGACAACCAATAGCGCACCTTCACAGGCAGCAAGTGAACGCGATACTTCATAAGAGAAGTCAACGTGTCCAGGTGTGTCGATAAAGTTTAGTTGATAAGTCTCACCATCTTTAGCCGTGTAGTCGAGCGTCACACTCTGGGCTTTGATGGTGATACCACGTTCACGTTCTAGATCCATTGAATCAAGAACTTGCGCTGCCATTTCACGGTCTGACAGGCCACCACAAACTTGGATTAGGCGGTCAGATAGTGTCGATTTACCGTGATCGATATGGGCAATAATAGAAAAATTACGAATGTGCTTCATGAATGATGTGACAAACTCAATTAGTTAATAGGATTGGATCGTGAGATCAAGTTGTGGGATTCTACCCAATTTCTGAGCAAGTCGCTATCTTATCGTGCAGCATTTCCCAAGTTTGTGTCGGAAACGGGTTCTCCTAGCACTCTAAGCAAGCTAACTTGTTGCTCTGTTTTTTGTTCAATATGATGAGAAAGTCTTTTTGCTAATTGGTAACCACCAAGAGCAAATAAAACCGATACAACAATTGTTGTTAACTCTCCAAGCCCAATCATTGGACTTAAAAACCACTCGGACAATAACGCACCAAACAATAAAAACAGAAGTGGTGTTAAATAAACAATAGCAGCGGACTGCAATAAATTCTTCTCTGGTAGGCCAATTTCAACCAATTGGCCTACTGATAACTTTTTCTCAGTATGAAATGCCCAATGATGGACTTTTCCAGGTAGCGCTTTAGAAACAATCCCTGTTCCACAAGAGTCTTTTGATGAGCAGTGGTTACAACTTGTTTTTTGTTGGCATCCCACCACTACAATATCTTCTTGTACTTCAAGAACGGTAGCTAATGCAGTCATCATTTCGCTTACTTATCCTCAATAATAGGTTTTGATTCACTAAACACCACTGATTCAGCAATTCGTTTAGCCGTTAATGCTGGAATATCACCAACAACACTTATTTCATAATCGCCTTTAATATAACTATGTAATGAGCGGCGACCTTGGCGAACAAGTTGTTCTTTATGACTGAGTTTATCGGCTTCTGAGATATAAACCGAAAAATTAAATAGACCATCAGAATACATCTGACTTTCTACCGCTCTTTGATTCATCGCTAAACGATAACGGTTGAAGTGAATATTTTTAAATCCACTTGGTATCCATGTCACTTCCCATGTTGCTTTATCACTTGTCGAGCTTGGAATAGAAAGTACTTTAGGTAGCTCAGCATCACCTAATCGCTGTGTCATATACGTCGCAATTTGATCATTTACGGTATATGAAATGACACGATATTGCTCAATGATATCACCTTCTCGACTGACTAAATCAGTTCTCATAGGTAGATGACTACGCTCATCAATCCAGACAATGTAAGAATATCGATTACCGTCTTTTGAAACAATTCGCACCACTTGAGATGCCGTACCTGCTTCTCTTGCTCTACCTACAGATACAAAATCGTAATACTGTTTTAATTGTGCAATATCTTTATGTAGAAGAGGAATAATCGGAGCGACAATAGCTTCAGATTTTATAGTAAATGGCTTGCTACCTTGCTCTAAGTAACTAATTTCGTTGTTTCGACGAATCACTTCACGCATAGAACCGCTCAAATAAACTAAATGAGACAGTGTCATATCCTCTGAATGTGAATGACGATACATAAAAGGTTCTATGCTACTTTTCTTAACTAAAATATAAGAAAGTTCATAATTTAAATTATGGCTAGCCTCTCCCATCAGATGCAACAAAGCCTCAGCAGAAGGTTTTTCTTCAGCTGAGGCCATTATTGGAAAGAAGCTGACCAATGCAATAAAGCTGATCAGGATACGTTTCATCTATTCTGCCAATGTTGAATTTTGTTCTAACAGCTCTCTATCAATCGAACCATCGTGAGCATTCAAACGAAGTTGTAATTCATAATCTTGTAGCATCGCATTAATACGTTTACGTTGCTCCATTACATCAGCTTCATTCGACGTTTTATTCACTAAGGAATCACGCGTTAAACTCACAGGTTCAGCACTGCCGCTAAACGGAATGGTATCAAGCACTTGAATATCCCCACTAGCAGGAATTGCACTTGGTTCTGAACCGTTATATTGCTGAACACCAACAATAACAACCAATGAGAAGCAGGCTGCCATGGCTACTTGGCCAAATTGAGTTAACCAACTAGGTAATGTCTTCTTTGCTTCACTTGGTGTAGGTTGCGACGGCATAAATTCCGTCACCGTATCATTCATAGAATGAGCGGGTTCATCCTCAAGAGCGAGAGCAACGTTGGCAGCAATATTCCATTCTTTGCTGTCAGGCGCATCGCCTCTCATAACATCACCAATTAAATGGTAATTTTTCCAAGTCTCTGCATTTTCAGTGTTTGATAAGGATTCAATGAACGCGTTGTCCATCTCTTCATTATCTATAAACGCAGATATTTGTTCTTTATCAGTCATTGTCTTCACCGTTTGACCGTTGGAAATAATTAACGCTGCATTAGCGGTTGGATTTTTTTCTCAACAACTTCACGAGCTCGGAAAATACGCGAACGAACCGTACCAACCGGACACTCCATTACAGCAGCAATTTCTTCATAACTTAAGCCCTCTAGCTCGCGTAATGTAATTGCTGTTTTTAAATCTTCTGGCAATCCATCAATTGTTGAAAAGACGATCTCTCTTAACTCTTCTGACAACGATAAATTCTCTGGGTTCGTGATTTCCTTTAATGCACTCGCCCCTTCATAATATTCCGCCTCTTCTGCATCAACATCTGATGCTGGCGGCCTGCGTCCTTGAGCAACAAGGTAATTCTTAGCTGTATTGACTGCTATGCGATACAACCAAGTATAAAATGCACTGTCCCCACGAAAGGTTGGTAACGCACGATACGCTTTAATAAACGCTTCCTGGGCTACATCAGGCACATCACCACTGTTCTTTACGTAACGAGCAACAAGGTTACATACTTTGTTTTGATATTTTACAACAAGATGATTAAATGCTTGTTTATCGCCACGTTGAACACGCTCAATTAAAACTTGATCTGTTAACTGCTCACTCATTGGAGCGGGTACTCCCATGTTATTCTTCTTAGATGCGCATTAAGTCTACATAACGCAATAGCTTATAATGAACCAGCTATACCACGATTAACTTGAGCACTATGTATGAGTTTCTAATTCTTAGAAAGTTCCTTTATTATTACATTTTTTTATCAATTTAATATATCTATATCAATCCATGGGACTTTAAAATCCTTTTTGCTGATATTTACGAACTTTTATTCTTGATATTTAAGATTCCATTCCAAAATGTGACGCAACCGGATAGATTCTGGTAAAATGATCGGATTATCACAGGAAAATGATGAATATATGAACATAACCAATGAACACAGTTGTGACGTTTTAGTCATAGGCAGTGGTGCTGCTGGTCTTTCTCTTGCCCTTAGAGTCGCACCACATGGAAAGGTGATCGTCTTAAGTAAAGGCCCTCGAAATGAAGGCTCAACCTATTACGCTCAAGGCGGCATAGCTGCCGTATTTGATGAAAGTGATACCGTTGAATCACATGTTGAAGATACCCTTGTAGCAGGCGCGCACATATGTGACCGAGATGTCGTTACATTTATTGCAGAAAACGCAAAACATTGCGTTCAATGGTTAATTGATGGCGGCGTTCCTTTTGATCACGATGATGAAAAAGAAACCGATATCTCCGATCCTAAATTCCATTTAACTCGTGAAGGTGGACATAGCCACCGTCGTATTTTGCATGCTGCGGATGCGACAGGTAAAGCCATGCAAAATTCACTGCAAGAGAATGTGCTTAACCACCCAAACATTACGATTTTTGAGCGCCACAATGCGTTGGATTTAATCACCGAAGATAAAATTGGTGGTGATGCGGATAAAGTTGTTGGTGCTTATATTTGGAACCGTGATGCAGAACACGTTGAAACTGTTCGTGCCAAATTTGTTATTTTAGCCACTGGCGGTGCATCTAAAGTATACCAATACACATCAAACCCAGATGTATCTTCAGGTGATGGTATTGCAATGGCATGGCGTGCTGGTTGTCGAGTTGCTAACTTAGAATTTAACCAATTCCATCCAACCTGTCTTTTCCACCCTGACGCACGAAACTTCTTAATGACAGAAGCATTACGTGGTGAAGGCGCTTATTTACGCCGTCCTGATGGTACTCGTTTTATGCCAGATTTCGACGAGCGTGGTGAGCTTGCTCCTCGTGATGTTGTCGCTCGAGCTATCGATTACGAAATGAAGCGTTTAGGGGCTGACTGCATGTATTTAGACATCAGCCATAAGCCTGAAGACTTCATTCACCACCATTTCCCTACCATTAATGAAAAGCTGCTTTCATTTGGTATTGATAT
This sequence comes from Aliivibrio fischeri, assembly GCA_038993745.2. Taxonomy (NCBI): domain Bacteria; kingdom Pseudomonadati; phylum Pseudomonadota; class Gammaproteobacteria; order Vibrionales; family Vibrionaceae; genus Aliivibrio; species Aliivibrio fischeri. The sequence continues at coordinate 2,355,762 of CP160629.1, forward strand.
GACAAAAGAACCAATCCCTATCGTACCTGCTGCTCACTATACCTGTGGCGGTGTAATGGTTGATAAACAAGGCCAAACCGATATTGATGGTCTATTTGCTATTGGTGAAGTAAGTTACACCGGTCTTCATGGTGCAAACCGTTTAGCATCAAACTCACTATTAGAGTGCGTTGTGTATGCGTGGTCAGCGGCTGAATATATTATTAAAGATATGGATAAACGCGAACTGCCACCAACGCTGCCAGCATGGGATGAAAGCCAAGTTGAATGCTCTGATGAAGAAGTAGTTATTCAGCATAACTGGCACGAACTACGCCTATTCATGTGGGATTACATGGGTATCGTTCGTACTGACAAACGTCTAGAGCGTGCACTGCGCCGTATTCAATTACTAAAACAAGAAACTCATGATTATTATAGTAATTTCAGAGTTTCGAATAACTTAATTGAATTACGAAATCTTTTAGACGTATCAGAATTGATGGTACGTTGTGCAATGAAACGTAAAGAAAGTTGTGGTTTACACTATACGCTTGACTATCCAGAGGCATTGGAAGAGTCAGGTCCAACTATTTTAGTGCCAACCAACTTTAAGTAGGCGAAACCTTACTTAATAACGACAACACGACTACTTTAAGAGCACCATTAATTGATGGTGCTTTTTTTTATCTATCGCATCTGAGAATAAATAAAAGAACTGCTTAGTATAAGCATTTTCAGCATAGATGATACTTAATGAGCGACTGCTCCACAGCATCCGTTTAACCACCCAATCACGATGGTCATCGGTATCCTTCTTTGAAAAAGTATAACTGCCTTGCTGTTCTAATAGCTGATAATAAGTGGCGTTTAGTTGTTTATAAATGAGGAAGAAAAATGAGGGAAGAAGTGGAAATGGAATAATATCCATCAATAATATCGCCCACCCAAAGCAGAAGTAACTGCCATTCAATCCAAGATAGGCGATATAAGAGAAGTTCAGCGTTATTTTAACGTAACTTACTGAGGTTGTGCTCAACGATTTTATCTACCATAGATGCATGAGCAAGATTATCGCTGCGACCATGCCCCATAACCCATGTAAATAGGTCTGGATCATCACACTCTAATAATGAAACAAAAGCTTGTTGCTCTGCTTCTGTAAGCTCTTCAAAACATTCATCAAAGAATGGCATTATTACCACGTCTAATTCCAGCATTCCACGACGGCAAGCCCACTTAACTCGTGCTTTTTCTTCGGCACTGTACATACTGTCCCCTAGCGTAAAAAATAAAATAACGGCCTTGAGTTTATCAGTCTATTTCAACGACAACCATGATCTAAAGTCATAAGATGAAGAAGATGCGACATGAAACTACTTGTTTCTTTTTACTGACATTTAAAATTTAGACATTTACTATAAAGAACATAACCTAACTTAAATAAGAATTTTATGATGAGCACTCTATTCCCAGCATTAAATTTAAATAAAGATGAGCCATTACCAAGCTTCACTGTCTCCGAGTTAAATGATTGGGCATTAATCACAATGATTGGTGCAGATAAAAAATCATACCTACAAGGTCAAGTTACTTGCGATGTTGTTTCTTTAGCTCAAGATGAGATCACCTTCGGTGGGCATTGTGATGCAAAAGGGAAATTATGGAGTATCTTCCAGCTCTTTCATCACAATGATGGCTACGCTTTATTTCAGCGTAAAAGTGCTATCGAAACAGAATTAACTGAAATAAAAAAATACGCTGTATTTTCTAAAGTCGATATTTCAATTAGTGATGAAATTTTACTTGGTTTTACTGGCGATAAAGCCCTTGAGTGGATAAATCAACATACTGATTCAAATGCCAACGTCCGAGTATCTAAATTTGGTACGTTTGCCAAAGTTAGCGATACACAATGGTTACTAGTAACAACCGATGATAAAAAAGAGGAACTTCTTTCTTTATTATCAGAAGCAACACTATGCGATGAGGCTATATGGTCTTTGCACCACATTAAACACGCCTTACCACAAATAGATGCCCCACTATGTAACGAACATATTCCTCAAGCACTAAATCTACAAGCCATCAATGGTATTAGCTTTAAAAAAGGGTGCTATACAGGTCAAGAAACCGTAGCAAGAGCAAAATACCGTGGTATAAACAAACGTGCTATGTACCTACTTTTAGGTCTTTCAGAGGCACGACCATGTGCCGGTGATGCTATTGAGCGTAGTGTGGGTGAAAATTGGCGTAAAGGCGGAACCATTGTTTCGGCATACCGCTTTGAAGATGGCTATACTCTTGCTCTAGCAATCCTTCCAAATGATTTAGATGAAGATACACAATTCAAACTTCAAGAGTCTATCTGGGAAAAAGTAGAATTGCCTTACACACTTAATGATGAGTAAGTTGCAAACATCTGTGACGGATCTGCTTGATAAAGAGCAGATCCCTTACCGACTACTTCCACATAAAACTCCCGCAATCAGTGTTCAAGATGCCGCTGAACAACGTGGAGTTTCTCCATCTCAGATGGTTAAAACGATTGTTTTACGAGATATGGGTGGACGATTGGCTCTGGCTTGCGTTCCTGGAGATCAACAAGTAGATCCAAAAAAAGTACGACAATTATTAGATTGCCGACGCATGACCTGTGTTTCATCTGATGAAGTAAAGCTAATTACAGGCTTTGAGATTGGTACGATAAACCCAATAGTAACAGCGACACCAATGCCTGTTTTTCTAGATATTCATTTCCAACAACATCAATATATTAATATATCTAGCGGCGATAGAATGGCAGGAATTGAATTAACACTCGCTGACTTGTGCCATTTATGCCAACCAACTCTAGCTTCTTTGTGCCGAGAATTGGATTAATTTACATTCTTACATAACGAACTTGATCCATTACTCATTTCGCCACATCAAGAGATGAATTATTATTTATTTTTTATGAATAAGTAGCATTTTGGTTAATTTTTAGTTATTTTGATTGTGTTCTTTTCTTACGAAAGAGCGCATAAATTGTTTAACTCCAAACAATTTACTCCAATATACCTATATATATTGGAAATGCATCTGTGACTGTTTGCCCGAACTCTGTTTCGGGCTTTTTTTTAATATTTTTATCTAGATAAAGATCAAATATCAGCATATTAAAATATTAATAATATGCTCCTCCTCACCTTATCCCAATTTTGCAACATATATGTCACATAAATTTGGTTATAATGCTATCCAGAGCATAAAAGCTCGTTTGTTTTAATCACTGAAGGATAATGTGATGCGATTTTTTAAGCACTATGCACCGAGCATGATTGCGAAACATATTAGTCGACTATTTAATGGAAAGATTCATATTCACGGCATTGGCGAGTTTCGATTTAAAGATGGTCGATTAGTAGCTCCTACAGAAGCGGAGCGTGAACACTATAAAATGGTAAAAGAAATTAACTCAGAAATAACTCGGTTGAAAATGGCTTATTAAAAATAAAGGTAGCATTACGCTACCTTTTTGTTTTTAACTAAATACTATTTTTTTGCTATTTCTGGTAAATGTCCAGATAAGCCTAGCGCTCTTTTTAAGCATTCATCTTTAACAGGCGATAGCTCATTCGTTAATGACATTCCCACCCCTCGAATGAACTTCTTAACTGGATTGCTTCCAGAAAATAACTCTTTAAATCCTTGCATAGAGGCAATCATTTGAGCGGCTTCTGCTTTTCTCCATCGCTCAAAAGAACGTAAATTAACTTTTAAACCGATGTCTTTACTTTCATTTTGTAACGCTAAAATCGTTTCAGCTAATGCAGCAGCATCGGCAAGTCCAAGATTCACACCTTGCCCTGCTAAAGGATGAATAGTATGTGCAGCGTCACCAACTAATACCGCTCGCTCACGAACGAAATCTTTGGCATAACGCATCTTTAATGGAAAAGCTTGGCGAGCCCCTTCAACAGAACATAGTCCAAGTTGATTATCAAATGCCGTAGTTAAACGTTTATTGAAATCATCTTCAGGCATCGAAACTAAATCTTCGGCTTGTAAAGGGTCAAGAGACCATACAATAGAGCTTAAATTCGGTTCACCTAATGGTAAAAATGCAAGCGGTCCTTCAGGTCTAAATATTTGTCGAGCGGTTGCATTATGAGTATCTACAGTTCGAATATTTGCAACCAGAGCGCTATGACCGTAATCCCAATGTGTTAAAGGAATATCTAACTGATTACGTAACCATGAATTTGCACCATCCGCACCAACCACCAGCTTTGCGGTAATTGCTTTACCTGATTCTAAATTAATCCAAGCTTCACTTTCGCCAAACATAATATTAGTGCATCGTTCTGGCGCTAATAATGTAACGTTTTCTTGTTTTGAAATTTTATCCAAAAGAGAAAGTTGTATAACTCGGTTTTCGACAATATGTCCTAAATTATGCTGAGCGATGTCCTCTGCTTCAAATTCAATCTTAGCAAAGCTGTCTTGCTCCCATACTCGCATCGATGTGTATGGTGCTGCACGACGTAACAAGACTCCCTGCCATGCTCCAACATTATTTAAAATATTTTCACTTGCTCGACTGATCGCTGAAACTCGAATATCAGGCAAAGAGGCTAATTCCTCTTCAGGCAGTTGGCTTTCAATGACTGCGATTCTTAATCCACTGTTTTCTAATGCAGCGGCTACGGTTAAACCAACCATACCGCCACCAATAATCGCAATATCTACACTCTGCATCATAATTATCTTTTCACTCTACCCATTGCTCGTAATGTCACAGGTTTTAATAAAAAACGGAAAGTATCAACCGCATACAAACCAATATTTCGTCCAATTACCATTGGGAATGAATGAGTTGCAAAGATAGAAATTAATCCTGCAGTCATCGTTATGGTTTGCTGTTGATCTGGTTCTCGTCGATTCTGATACTCAGCTAGCACCGAATAATCACCAATATCTTGACCATTCAAAGAAGCTTGAGTAATACATTCACTTAATGAAAATACATCTCTTATTCCAAGGTTAAACCCTTGGCCTGCAATTGGATGCAGAGTTTGAGCTGCATTACCAATAGCAGCAAAACGATGGGAAACATGCTGTTTTTGACGACGAAGTAACAAAGGATAATGTGCTCGCTTACCCGTTTTTATTAACTTACCAAGGCGCCAACCAAATTCATTTTGTAGATGCGCTAAAAATTGCTCATCACTGTACTCTAATATTTCCTGCGATGCTTCAGGAGTAACACACCATACAAGTGAGCTACGACCATTAGACATCGGCAAGAGAGCGACAGGGCCATGCTCAGTAAAACGCTCAAATGCTTTTCCTTGAGGATGGAGCTCTGTTGTCACATTAGCGATGATAGCAACCTGCTCAAAATCAAACACTTCAGATTCTAATTGCATGCTTTTGCACGTGGCAGATTCAGCGCCATCTGCTGCTACAACCAAAGATGCAGAAATAACCTTTCCTGTAGAGAGCGTTATCTTAGTCAGTGCTAACTCTCGCTCAAGATGAGAAACCGATGCAGGGCAAATAAGTTCTATATCTGAAGAGTTTATTAATTTTTTATGATAAAAATCACCAATATCAGCAAGCTCAACAACATAACCAAGATCATCAACGTTCAATTCTTTTGATGTTAACTCTGTTATTCCTGCATGTTGCTGATCTGAGATGTGAATATGCTTTATTGGTGTTGCTAACGGGGCGATATCTGACCACAAAGCAATGTCTTTCAATAGCTGCGCAGTTCCATTAGAAAGAGCAATACTTCGAGAATCATAGCCTGGGTGAGAATCAAGTTTTGGTTCGACAGCTTCAATAACCGCAATCGAAAGACGCCCTTGATTCATTTTTTCTAATGCTAAAGCGAGTGTTGCTCCCGCCATCGCACCACCAACAATAACTACATCATAATGTGTCATTCTAGAATCCATTAATGCACTGTTTTAGACGCATCAGTATGTATTTGCTGACCTAATTCAGCATGAATAGTAAGAACACAAATGCGCACATGCTCTACTATTTGTTCGAAGAGACTTTCTTGTTCTTCAAGATCATCCTCTTCATCAATACCTAAACGTGCAATTTCTTCTAAATCAGCTAACGCTTCTTTCAATGCATCAGATGTTTTATCTAATTTAAGCTCAACTAAACCTAAACCAGAGATAAAATGGTTAACCCACTCACTTAACCCATCAGCTCGATTCATTAAGCTCTCTTTCTCACTAGGGATTAACAACTCTAAAGCCAGCTTTTCAGCCGTTAATTCAGCAACTGTGCATTGAAATACCGCACTTCCCACTTTAATTGCACTGTCTGGCCATCCCATACCATCGTTAGTGTAATCATAAATCAATGGCTTCCAGGTTTGATCGTCAAGAGATAGACCACCGCTTATCATGCCAACTAATAGACCATGCAATTCTGATGGTGTAACTGCAAGTCCACTGTCTTTTAAAGCTGACTCAACGGTTAAAAACTCTGGCATTTTAATTTCGCTCATATTTGACGATCTCTAGATTAGGATTAATATCTCCATGCTACCACTTCATGCATTTTCAGAAAACTCACTATCTCTCGCAATTGAGTATCTTTTCATCAGATTGTTGTTTTATTAAGAATATAGTTAACCACCATCAACAAAGCGATGCGAAATACTTGAATCTTTTTACATCATTTCTTATAGTTTCATTCACTTATCACTGGTTATTTATGAAGTCAGTGAATCTTATAGTTTAACGATGAGTAATGTATTGATGACAAGCCAAGCCGTGCAAGTCCAAATATTAGGACGAGCCATCAAGGTTAACTGCCCTGCTGGTCAAGAAGCTGCATTAAAAGAAGCCGCTCAAGATTTAGATAATCGTGTAAATGAATTATCTGAACGAACCAAAGTAACCAATACTGAACAGTTATTGACTATTACGTCGTTAAATATCTGCTACGAACTTCATGCGGCTAAAAAAGAGGCAAGTAAACACTCTTCCGATGTTTATGAACGCATGGGATTGCTTGCAAGCGCATTAGAAGCTGCAATTTCTACAGTTAAGCCTAGCCAAACAGAAGAAAGTACGGCAGAATAGAAACATCGCTAAGGATAGCAAAAGAATCAAATTTACCCTGGAGTGTTTGTAGGCGGATCTATGTCCCTGAGCCGATAAGCACAAATTAGGGTTAGTACTTGTTTGCTATTGAGCATGCTCGGCTTGTACTGAGAAGCCTACGGTAAACTTTGCTGATCCGCCTTGAACCTAGGGTTCAAGGGCTACGACCACTACGGCACTTTGGGGTATTCCATGACATCTCGTCGACTCATTCGACAATCTACACGTCAACGTCGTAACGCTTTATCTCCTATTGAACAATCTCAAGCAGCCAACGCTCTTGTCCAGCAGTGTTCTATCAACCCTGTAATTCAAAAAGCACACTCTATTGCAGTCTATTTATCTTCCGATGGTGAAATTGATACCAATCCACTCATCACTTGGTTATGGGCACAGGGCAAACAAGTCGCTTTACCTGTAATACACCCATTCTCAAAGGGTCATTTATTATTCCTTGAGTACACTGAAAACTCACCGCTTGTTCATAATAAATATCAGATCCTAGAACCCAAACTAAACAAAACTAAAATTATACCGACCTCTGAATTAGATCTAATTTTGACGCCGTTAGTTGCTTTTGATCATACCGGTAATCGTTTAGGTATGGGCGGTGGATATTATGATCGAACCCTCTCTAATTGGCACTCCCATCAGCAAGGTCCAATGCCGATAGGGTTATCACACACTTGCCAGCAAGTTTCATCGTTACCAATTGAATCTTGGGATGTACCACTTCCTCAAATCATCACACCTCAAAAAACATGGCACTGGTAAATAGTTAGCCGAAACCGTTTGCTTTGCTTGTATTTTATTCATTTTTTACGCTTTACTGACTTATTTTTTCTGACGAAGAAAAAACTCTACGCTATAATCACGCCGCTTTCATTTGCACATTATATTTCTAGGAGAAGGTCATGACTCAAGACGAGATGAAAAAAGCAGCTGGTTGGGCAGCGTTAGAATACGTAGAAGCTGGCAGCATTGTTGGTGTGGGTACAGGTTCAACCGTAAACCATTTCATCGACGCACTTGCGACCATGAAGAATGAAATTAAAGGCGCAGTATCAAGCTCAGTAGCTTCAACAGAGAAATTAAAAGAACTGGGTATTGAAGTTTTTGATTGTAATGATGTTGCTGGCCTTGATGTTTATGTTGATGGTGCCGACGAAATTAACGGCAAGAATGAAATGATTAAAGGCGGCGGCGCTGCTCTTACCCGTGAAAAAATCGTTGCTGCAATTTCTGATAAATTTATCTGTATTGTTGATGACACAAAGCAAGTTGATGTTTTAGGTCAATTCCCACTTCCTGTTGAAGTTATTCCAATGGCTCGCTCTTATGTTGCTCGTGAGTTAGTTAAATTAGGTGGCGATCCTGCATACCGTGAAGGCGTAATTACCGATAATGGTAATGTGATCCTTGATGTTCACGGTATGAAAATTACAGATGCAAAAGATCTAGAAGATAAAATCAATGCTCTTCCAGGCGTAGTAACTGTAGGTTTATTTGCACACCGCGGTGCAGATGTCCTATTAGTAGGGGCTCCAGAAGGCGTTAAGAAGTTCGACTAAATAACTACCTTAACTTAATGTTCCCTTATTTAAGAGGGAGCAAAAATGTTATTTCATTACAAACGGTGCTCATTAGCACCGTTTTTTATTAACTATTCCGTAATTTTCTTACCCAAACTGATTATTTTTTGATACTTTATAATCAGCAAGCAATAAATCACATCATAATTTTGTTTTTAAGGATAAGAACGACCATGGCAAAAGTATCTCTGGAAAAAGAAAAAATCAAAATTCTTCTTTTAGAAGGATTGCACCCATCTTGTGTTGAAGTTTTCCAAGCAGATGGTTACACCAATATTGAATACCACAAAGGTTCACTCTCTGAAGAAGAACTCTTAGAAGCAGTAAAAGACGTTCATTTTATTGGTCTTCGCTCCCGCACTCAATTAACACAAGAAGTATTTGATGCTGCAAACAAATTGGTTGCTGTTGGTTGTTTCTGTATCGGCACAAACCAAGTTGATTTAAAAGCAGCCGCAAAGCGTGGTATTCCAGTATTCAATGCTCCTTTCTCTAATACTCGAAGCGTTGCTGAATTAGTTTTAGGTCAAATTCTACTATTACTTCGTGGTATCCCAGAAAAGAATGCATTAGCACACCGTGGTATTTGGAAAAAAAGTGCTGACGCTTCTTTTGAAGCTCGAGGCAAACGTTTGGGTATCATAGGTTATGGACATATCGGTACACAATTAGGCATTTTAGCTGAAAACCTAGGTATGCGAGTTTATTACTACGATATCGAAAATAAACTTTCTCTAGGTAACGCAACTCAAATCCCGACCATGAGTGAATTATTAAATAAGTGTGATGTGATCTCTCTACATGTTCCTGAAACCGCGGGAACAAAAGACATGATGGGTGCAGAAGAATTTGCTCGTATGAAACCAGGGGCTATCTTTATTAACGCTGCACGTGGAACTGTTGTAAAAATTCAAGATCTATGTGACGCATTAGAGTCTGGGCATTTAGGTGGTGCAGCGGTTGATGTGTTCCCTGTAGAACCAAAAACAAACGCTGACCCATTTGAGTCACCATTACAAAAGTTTGATAATGTAATCTTAACGCCGCATGTTGGGGGGTCTACTCAAGAAGCTCAAGAAAACATTGGGGTTGAAGTTGCGGGTAAACTAACAAAATACTCAGATAATGGTTCAACATTATCATCAGTTAACTTCCCTGAAGTGTCACTTCCTGAACATACTGATACATCACGTTTATTGCATATCCATGAAAACCGTCCAGGTATTCTAACTCAAATAAACAGTATTTTTGCTAATGAAGGCATTAACATTGCAGCTCAATACTTACAAACATCAGCAGATATGGGCTATGTTGTTATTGATGTTGAAACCGCACGAGCAGAAGAAGCTCTAGTTCAACTAAAAGCAATTGAAGGCACTATCCGCGCTCGAATTCTTCATTAAGATAAATAAAAAATGGGCAGCTTAATTAGCTGCCCATTTTATTCATATTAAATAATGTAATCAGTTAAGTCGATATACAACAGATACAGAGTCAGAAATCACCATTTGGTTATCCTGATAACTTTCAGCTGTATTTGCAGCGCTATCCATCGCCATGCTTCTCATCAGCACAGGTTGACTGTAATTATTATGATATGAAACCTTCCAAACCCCTTTAACAGAAGTTCCAAATCCTTTAGCTAGAGATGCCGCTTTTTCATTCGCATCTTTAATCGCTTCTAAACGAGCCGCTTCAATGTATTGCTTTTCTTTGCTTGTTTTTAATTCAATATGGTTAATACGATTAATCCCCTCACCCAAGGCTTTATCTAAATAACCATTCAATTTATTTAAATCCATTACAGTAACGGTAATATTTCGAGTGGCTTTATAACCAACAAGCTCTGGCTTTTTACCTTTTGGATAACGGTATTCCGGGGTTAAACGAATATTACCACTATTAATATTCTCACGTTTAACGCCTTGTACTTCTAAGCGAGCTAAAAATCCAGTTACTGCTTTATCCGCAGCCTGTTTCGCTTTTTCTGCTGTTGCCTTACTTTCAACGACATCAACTGAGAACTGAGCCATATCTGGTACAACAAAAACCTCACCTTTACCAGAGACTTCTAGGTGAGGAAAATCTGGTGATGCAGCCATTGCTACAGGCGTTAAGAAAGCTGATAAACATAAAACACTTATTATTTTTTTCATTTTTTATTCTCAAGATAATGTCATATTGCTATGACTCTAATAACAGCAAATAATTCCTTATCATTATGCATGTTAAGGCAAAAAAAATGCTACCCGAAGGTAGCATTTAATATTTTGATTTAAATAAAAATTAATCTACTTTATTTAAATGAACATCCATTTGTGGGAATGGGATCTCAATACCTTCGTTATCTAGGCCTTCTTTAATCGCTTGAAGCGTATCAAAGTACACATCCCAATACTCAGCAGTTTTACACCACGGGCGAACAACAAAGTTTACAGATGAATCAGCTAGAGCTACAACACCAACCGTTGGAGCAGGTGTTTTCAATACACGAGGATCTGACTCAAGTACTTTTGTAATGACTTCTTTTGTTTTCTTAAGATCCGCACTATAAGAAACACCAATAACATGATCTACACGACGCGTTGCATGGCGAGAATAGTTTGTAATTGGGCTACCAATAACACCACCATTTGGTACTACAACCATTTTGTTATCAGGTGTAGTTAGGATCGTTTGGAAAATTTGAATTGAATCAACTGACCCCGCAACACCACCAATCTCAACATAATCGCCAGATTTAAATGGACGGAAAGCAACAATCAATACACCAGCTGCAAAGTTTGATAGAGAGCCTTGAAGCGCTAAACCAACCGCTAAACCAGCCGCACCAATCACAGCAACAACCGATGCTGTTTGTACGCCAACTTTACCTAATGCAGCAATTAATACGATGATGAATAAAAGGTAACGAACAAGAGTGTGAACAAAGTCAACAACCGCTTTATCCATCTTTTTCTTTTTAAGTACGTTACTTACACTGTTCGCTACTTTTTTTACGATAATGTTACCGATAAAAAGAATCGCGAGAGCTGAAATAATGTTTACACCATAAGTAATAAACAATTCAGTATTATCTGTTAGCCAATGCTCTAAGTTAGCTACGCCAGTTGTAGCTAAATCAGTTACAGCGCCTTGATCTGCCATTTGATTTGTCCTTTTATAGTTATTCTCAAAAAATTGAGAGGGTTGCCATTATTTTGACATTACGCCGATTTTAACACTTTCTGTGTTAACTTGGGGGTAAAATCCATTTTAAAACCTGATTATTTCACTACTTTCTCTTCTATAAGAAGCTGAAAAAGTTTAAATTACAACCACCTAGTTAATATAACCAGTTAAACACAAATGTGAAACACTTTATTGACATTTCATTTATTAAAATATTTATTTATTCTGCTCTTCTCGCTTAAAGACTAACGTCGTTGCTGTTGATTCCGCCTCAACAAAGTAATATCCATCACTATCAAAACTCTTTAGTTCTTCAACATTAGAAATCTTATTTTGAATAATAAAGCGAGCCATTAATCCACGAGCTTTTTTCGCATAAAAACTAATAATTTTATACTGTCCATTTTTGCAATCTTTAAATACAGGAGTAACAATATCTGCTTTTAGCTCCTTTGGCTTAACCGATTTAAAGTACTCATTAGATGCTAAATTAACTAGTGTTTCAGAACCTTGCTCTTCTAACTCTTGGTTAAGTTTATTGGTGATTAAACTCCCCCAAAATTGATACAAATTTGAACCTCGCTCATTTTCAAGTTTAGTTCCCATTTCAAGACGATAAGGCTTCATTAAATCCAGTGGCTTTAATAATCCATACAAGCCAGATAACATTCTCAAATTGGTTTGAGCGTACTCAATCTCACTTTCACTCAAACTGTTTGCATCTAAACCTGTGTATACATCCCCTTTAAAAGCAAATAAGGCAGGTCGAGCATTCTCTTGAGTAAACGTCGTTGACCACTCTTCAAAGCGAACAGCATTTAAACTGGCAATTTTATCACTTACTTTCATTAACTTAGCGATATCAACAGGCGTTAATGTTCTGCATGCCTTAATTAACTCAGCCGAATCTGAAATGAAATCAGGTTGAGTAAAAGCAGATGTTGGTAGCGGTGTTTCATAATCGAGTGTTTTTGCTGGAGAAACCACAATAAGCATGAGCAAGATATCCCTTTGTATTTTTATATATACAAGATATTAACGATTCAAATAAAAAAAAGCCACGCTCGAATGCATGGCTTTATCTATTTATTTGATGGGCAAAAACAATGACTATTTTTGCTCTTTTGTATTATCCCAAATCCCTTCCTCTAATTGAGAGTGAAGCTCTGGATAATCTTTACTATCAAAGGTAGGTAATTTACCTTCTTTAAGTTGCTTATTATAATCTTTAGCAAGCTTAATCACGGTTCCTGACAGCAATGCGATAGCTATTAAGTTTACAATTGCCATTAATCCCATTGATACGTCCGCTAATGCCCATACAGTAGGTAATGAGGATAACGCTCCAAACATTACCATACCCAGAACGATCACTCGGAAAATACCAATGCCCGCTTTATGATTATGTTCTAAGAAGATTAAATTCGTTTCTGCATAAGAGTAGTTGGCAATAATCGAAGTAAAAGCGAAAAAGAAAATCGCGACAGCAACAAAAATACCGCCCCAATCACCAACTTGACTTGTTAATGCTAACTGAGTTAATTCAATACCCGTGACTTCTCCATGAGGAACATACTCACCAGACATTAAAATGATAGCCACTGTCGCAGAACAAATCACAATTGTATCCATGAATACACCTAGCATTTGCACATAACCTTGAGATGCTGGATGCGGAGGATATGGTGTCGCAGATGCAGCAGCATTAGGAGCTGACCCCATACCAGCCTCATTCGAGAACAAACCACGCTTAATACCATTAATCATAGCTTGAGCTATTGCATAACCTAAACCACCTGCGGCAGCTTCTTGTAGGCCAAATGCACTCTTGAATATCAAGCTAATCACACTTGGTAGCTTTTCAATGTTGGTAAACATGATAAAGAAAGCAATTGCCAAGTAGGCTAAAGCCATTACTGGAACAACAATTTCAGCAGTACGTGCAATTGTTCTAAATCCACCAAAAATAACAACCGCAGATAAAATGACAATCGCAACACCAACATACAAAGGTTTCCAACCAAATGCAGTTTGCATTGCACCAACGATAGAGTTGGCTTGAACAGCGTTAAATACAAGACCAAATGCGATGATTAAAAATACTGAAAAAAGCACGCCCATCCAGCGCATTCCAAGTCCCTTCTCCATATAATAAGCAGGACCACCACGATAATTACCGTCATCGTCTTTGGTTTTATATAATTGCGCTAATGTGCTTTCTGCAAATGATGTTGCCATACCTAACATCGCAATCAACCACATCCAAAAAATAGCACCTGGGCCACCAGCGGTAAGCGCAACAGCTACCCCTGCCATGTTCCCGGTGCCAACTCGAGCCGCTAAACTCGTACATAATGCTTGGAATGATGATATACCTGATGTGTCTGACTTTCGACTGTCCTTCAATACCGAAAACATATGTCCAAAATGACGGAATTGAATAAAACCTAATCGAACAGTGAAGTAGATACCGATAGCAACTAATAAATATACAAGTACTGAACCCCATAATAGGTCATTCAATAAATTAATAAGACTTGCCACTTTTTCCCCTCAGTTACATTCGTAAAAACACATACACACTTAACTATTATTAAGTGTCCCCTTCTCGCTCTAATCTTAAGCTTACAATTCTATTAATTATGGGATTACCCCTTTATTCACTTTCATGAATTATTTATGCATTCATGCTGCTTAAGATTGGCGTGCTGAATGATGATCAGTATTTGATAAAAAATCAATAGAAAACACATGTGTTAAGGGTGACACTTTTTCTACAACCTCAGAAAAAAGTGCAATAAAGGCAACAAATAGTACGCATATTAATGACATTTCAATCAACAAAATCACAAAATAAGATTGGAGTTATGAAAAATAAATACTCATGATTTAAATGAATGCCTAATAGAAAACAACAAGATACTTGCTGCAATATTACCAATCATTTTTTAATACCTACCATAATAGCGAAACAAACGTTTGCTAATAAACCGAATGATAGCAGATAACCGTCAGTATTCTTGTTAACATAAATCAAACATAAAAAATTTAGCTATCTTTTGGTTTTTTATTACTTTATGACGCTCATTTTGAGTTTTAATCATCTATATATTGCATTTAAGTGATCGTTATCTCATAAAAAATTCATAAAAAATCAACAAATGAGAAACAGTTCAAGGTCATAATCTATTCTCTATGATACTTAATAGCATGCTAAATGGATGGTTTTACTCTTTGTAATAATTAATAAAATGAGGTGCTTATGGATGGGTACACACTAAACGATATATTAGCAACGAAAACAACAACGACAAAAAAGAAGCAAGCCAAACGTCTATGGCGTGAGATTGAAGAGATTCAAGATCGTCGTCAATTATTACATGAGCTTAAAGAGCTCGACCCTTTTTTCAACGGCAATCTAGACGATGTTTATCTAAAATAATCAATAAAAAAGGAGAGCCTAGCGCTCTCCTTTTTTATGAAATGACCTTTACCTAACTTTTTTCGCTAATTCTCGATAACGTTTATCAACGGTCTCACCAAAAACAGGGTCATCTATTTCTTTCCATCCTTTCTCAAGGGCATCCCAATCGTCCGTTGTTAAGTGCGCTTTTAAAAAAGGAAAAATCTCTTGCTCTTCTTGTTCTAAATGATCTTTTATGCGTTTAGTAAATGCCTTCAAATGAGCTTTAAATATGTCTTTAGGCACAATGGCATCATTTAGAATCATATCAATCGTAATTGAAAAGTCTTCAGTATCTTGTGAAAGAGTATGATGCGCTTCAAGCAAGTCACTTACCCCCTCATGTTTACCATAATGATCAATATAATATTGATAAATCATATCTTCTTTAGGATGATGAGTTTTTTCAGCAAAAGAAGATAAATAATCAACGCCTTCACGAATTACATTATAGTTAACTGTTTTTTCATCCTCTAATCGTTCCAACTTACTATCAAGTAATTGCACAATACGATTTATGTATCCATGCTCCTTATAAATACTTTCAATAAGCATCCTGTCCTCCTTTACTTTGTAAACTATTACAATAGATAAGTGTATATCATCAGTATGAGAGCACAGGATTTAGTTCAAATTTTATCCAGTTAACTTGATGTAACCGATCCCCAATTGATTTCAGATAAGTTTTGCTGGCGTAATAATTCATTCGTTTGTGAAAAATGCTTACAACCAAAAAAACCACGATGTGCAGATAATGGAGATGGATGAGGTGCCTGAAGAATAAAGTGGCGACTTGTATCAATATTCGCTCCTTTTTTCTGAGCGTGAGCCCCCCACAATAAAAAAATAACGCCTTCCATATCATCATTGATTTTTTTGATGATGGCATCCGTGAAGGTTTCCCAACCAAACTTGGCATGAGAATGCGCTTTTGCTTCCTCAACGGTCAGAACCGTGTTCAACAACAGCACCCCTTGTTCTGCCCATGTTTTTAAATATCCATGTTCAGGAATAGTAAAACCAGGAATATCCTCAGCCAGTTCTTTATACATATTACGTAAAGAAGGAGGAATTTTTACTCCTGGTAACACAGAAAAAGACAAACCATGTGCTTGTCCCTCTCCGTGATAAGGGTCTTGACCAAGAATAACCACTTTAACGTCATTAAAAGGAGTTAAATCAAACGCAGTAAAAATATGATCTTCTTTTGGGAAAATAGATTTTCCAAGAGAACGTTGGGCATCAATCTTTTCCGACATAGACTGATAGTAAGCCTTATTTTTTTCTGCTGATATAATAGAGTTCCAAGTTAATGCCATTATTTTTTCTCACTTAGCGTTCTTAATTGAGCTATCTCATCTTTCCAAATATCAGGATCAATCGTTTCCAAAACTAGCGGTATATTATTAAATCGGTCATCCTGCATAATATATTCAAAGCAATCCCAACCTATCGTTCCTTGTCCCAATGAATGATGGCGATCAACTCGACTGCCTAATTCGATTTTTGCATCATTGATATGCATACCTCGTAAATATTGAAAACCAACAATACGTTCGAATTCAGCGAAAGTATGTTCACACGCTTCTTTTGAACTTAAATCGTACCCAGCAGCAAACGTATGGCAAGTATCAATGCATATCCCTACTCGAGTTTTATCTTCGACCTGTTCAATAATTTGAGCCAGTTGTTCAAATTTCCATCCCAAATTGGTTCCTTGCCCTGCCGTATTTTCAATAACAGCAACAACATCGGGAACCGCTTGGTGTGCAAGATTGATCGATTCAGCAATTAAAGATATACATTCATCTTCTGAAATTTTTTTCAAATGACTTCCTGGATGAAAGTTTAATAACGTTAAACCAAGTTGATGGCAGCGCTCCATTTCATCAATAAAAGCAGCTCGTGATTTTTCAAGCTTCTCAGTTTCAGGCGCACCTAAATTAATTAAGTATGAGTCATGCGGTAGTATTTGCTCACTACTAAAGCCAAATCGCTTACAGTTAGCCTTAAAATCAGAGATGATTTTCTTTGTTAATGGTTTTGCTACCCATTGACGTTGGTTTTTTGTAAATAAAGCAAAGGCATTAGCACCAATTTGATAAGCGCGTTTTGGCGCTTGATCAACACCACCAGCAGCAGATACATGCGCACCAATATATTTCATCTCTGTTATTTCCTTTCAAAATTTATTTCGTCTTATTATTACGGTAAACACTTTATTTGTCAGTACTTCTCTGCCCTACCTACAATTGGCTATATAAATCACAAATGAGGTAAACAGCTAATTTTGTAGTAAATTCACTACAAAACGGAAAAAGACAAACAAAACCAATAACCATAAAAAATGTGCTACAAGCAAGCTATATGGAACTTTATTGATTTAGGACAAGATTTTCAATCTGAATTAATTGAAAGTTTTTGTAGTTTTTTGACATATATCAATATACAAAGTAAGGGTATCATGTATATAATGTGATCCATAAGATATTTAGAAAATAACCACAAAGTGGACTAGGAGAAAGTAAAATGATCACAGGTATCCAAATTACTAAAGCAGCAAATGACGATCTTCTTAACTCAATCTGGCTACTAGATAGCGAGAAAAACGAAGCACGTTGTGTTGTTGCAACAGCAGGTTTTGAAGCTGACCAAGTTATCGCAGCAAGCGAACTAGGTGAGTACGAAAGCCGTGATGTTGCTATCGAAAAAGCACCAAAAATTGAAGGTGGTCAACACCTAAATGTTAACGTTTTACAACGTGACACTCTAGAAGATGCTGTTAAGCACCCAGAGAACTACCCACAACTAACTATCCGTGTATCTGGTTATGCTGTGCGTTTTAACTCTCTAACAACAGAACAACAAAAAGACGTTATCGCACGTACTTTTACTGAATCTCTATAATTTTATAGTCGATTTAAAAATACGAAACGGCACTCAATGCTCATGAGTGCCGTTTTTTTATGCCAATCACAGTAAGTATTTAACTGCTAAGGTGCTCAATTATTTACTACGATTGATATTATTACTTTAGCCATATAAAAAAGTCCCTTTGATCATTAACCAAAGAGACTCATCTATTTCAATCTTAGTGCTTATTGAACTTTTCTTAATACTGCTTTAAGTGCATCAAAATCATTATCTAAATCTTCAGATAGCAATTCCATCGCATTATGCTTGGCTAATGGAGCAGGTAGCTCAATATCATTACCTAGGATATCTTCAACTACTTCTTTAAACTTAGCTGGATGTGCTGTACATAAGAAAAGGCCAGTTTCACCATCAGAGAGTTGCTCATTCAATATACGATAAGCAATGGCACCATGAGGCTCACATAGATAGCCTGCTTGATTCATCTCTTTTAATGTTTCAGCACTTTGCTCATCAGTAACTGCACCTTTACCAAGAGTTTCTAATCCCCATCCTAAACGCTGACATAGCTCTTCAATACGAGGCCAGTTATTTGGTTGACTTACATCCATTGCATTTGAAATCGTTGGGATTGTGACTTTAGGTTCCCATTGACCCGTTTCAAGATAACGAGGAACGGTATCATTAACATTCGTTGCAGCAATAAAGCGTTTTACAGGTAAGCCTAATGATTTCGCCAATAATCCCGCAGTTAAGTTGCCAAAATTACCACTTGGCACTGAAATAACGACATCATTACGTTTTTCTTTCGGTAGTTGAGATACCGCCTCAAAATAGTAGCAAATCTGTGCCATCAAACGGCTAATATTGATTGAGTTTGCAGAGTTTAATCCAACTTCTTTACGCAGTTCTGCATCATCAAAAGACTGTTTCACTAATGCTTGGCAATCATCAAAATCACCATCAACAGCAACGGTATGGATATTCTTACCTAATGTACAAAATAACTTCTCTTGCAACGGACTGATTTTACCTTTCGGGTAAAGAATGACGACCTTAATATTGTCCATACCATAAAAAGCATGAGCAACAGCCGCACCAGTATCACCCGATGTTGCTGTTAAAATCGTAATTTGTTCATCGCTATCGGTCACAGCAGCTAAAGATTGAGCCATAAAACGGCCACCAAAATCCTTAAATGCTAATGTTGGTCCATGAAATAACTCTAACGCATAGACATCATCTTTAACGGCTTTAATCGGTGCAGGAAATTGGAATGCATTCTCAACCATACTTCTTACAGTATCTTGAGGCAGCTCCTCTTTGATAAAAGCAGATAAAATTTTAGTACTACGAGAAATAAAATCCTCAGCAAGAAGTGCATCAACATCATCAAACTTAGGTAATTCTGATGGAAAAAATAGTCCTTGATTACGACCTAAACCTTGGCGAACCGCTTGGCCAAAAGAGACCTGCTCATCATTTTCTTTTATGTTATACAGCTTCATAGTTTACTTCCTGTCACTTGTGATCCTTGCTTATCTAAACGACAAACATGAACAAATCCTTCATTATTTTGAACGTAATTTTCTTGTAGCCAACGAGATACTCTATCCGCTACATCTTTATCTTTGCATATACTAAAAAGTGTCGGGCCTGAACCTGAAATCCCTGTCGTTAATGCACCTGCTGATGCTGCGTATTCACGAGCTTTAGCAAAGTTTGGTAGCAAGCGCTCTCTATAAGGTTCAGCCACCACGTCTTTAATCATCTTTGCTGCAAGTTCAGGTTGCTTTGAATAACAAGCATGAATAAAACCAGCAAGGTTACGACCATGTGCAATCACATCTTGACGACGGTATTGAGAAGGTAAAATCTCACGAGCTTCAGCGGTTGATACTTTAATTCCTGGATAAGCCATAACCCAATACCATTCATCAAAGCATGGAACTTCTTGACTAATAATACCAAGCTCTTCCACCATTAACTGTAAACCACCAAGATAACATGGAGCTACATTATCATAGTGAATACCACCTGATATCTGCCCTTCCATTTCTCCCATTAATGCCAATAGTTCCATGTCATTTAAAGGGTTATCGTGAAATTGGTTTAATGCATCTAACGCCGCAACAATAGAACAAGCACTAGAACCAAGGCCTGAACCAATTGGCATATTTTTCTCTAAAATCATGTGAACATTCTTTAATGCCACATTTTTTTTATTCAATTCACGAGAAAATACACACCAACAGTCGTAAACAATATTGTCTTTCGGGTTTTCAGGTAATTTATCCACAAAGCTGCCAGCGGTAGCTAATGTAAATGCCTCACTTCCAAGTTCAACTAAAACACGATCTCCCAATAGTGTACCGTCAATAGGTGAGACTGCTGCGCCTAATACATCAAAGCCAACACTTACATTTCCTATTGATGCAGGAGCATAAACAACAACACTCATTCTATACTCCTAATTTCCAACCAAGCGTACGCATTAAATCAGAGAACACGCCAGCAGCGGTTACTTCGGTTCCTGCGCCATAACCACGTAATACTAATGGGATAGGTTGATAATAGCGGCTATAGAAAGCCAATGCGTTCTCGCCATCTTTAATTTTAAACATAGGATCATCGCCATCTACAGCAACAATTCTTACTTTACATTTACCGTCTAAGATCTCACCAACATAGCGTAATACCTTGCCATCTTCTGCTGCAATAGCCGATTGCTCAGCAAAATACGCATCCGCTTCAGGAAGTCGAGCCATAAACTCTTCAACCGTACCTGAGTCGTCAAAGCCCGGCGGTAATGCTTGTTCAACTTCTACATCATCTAGCTCAATTTCTAATCCAGACTCACGAGCTAGAATTAATAATTTACGAGCAACATCCATACCTGAAAGATCATCTCGAGGATCTGGTTCTGTAAAGCCATTCTCTTTCGCTACGTTTGTTGCTTCGCTTAATGACATTCCTTCATCTAACTTACCAAAGATATAAGAAAGAGAGCCAGACAAGATGCCGTTGAACTTTTCAAGCTCATCACCTGCTGCAATCAAGTTCTGTAAGTTTTCGATAACAGGTAAGCCAGCACCAACCGTTGTTTCATACATAAATTTACGACGAGTACCACGAGCAGCATTACGTAACTGGTGGTAATAAGCCATTGAATCCGTATTGGCTTTCTTATTTGGTGTAATAACGTGAAAACCAGCTGATAGGAAATCAACGTATTGAGCAGCGATACCATGGTCAGACGTACAATCAACAATAACTGGGTTAATAATATGGTTACGTTGAACCAAAGCAATTAAACGAGCTAAGCTGAACTCCTCAGAGGTATTGCTCATGCGTTCACGCCAATCTTCTAGCGGAATGCCTTTACTATCCAGTAGTAATCCTCGGCTATTTGCCAAGCCACATACTCGAATTTCAATGCCTTTCTCTGCCAATTTTGGTTGCTGGCGTTTGATTTGATCAACTAATTCACCACCAACACCACCAACACCAACAACAAATACATCTAAGAAATGTTTACTATTGAATAGGTTTTCATGACATGCTTTTATCGACTCAGATACTTTATCTTCAGGAATAACAGCAGAAATCGCACGCTCAGAAGATCCTTGCGCAATGGCAATAATATTCACATTAACTTCAGTAAGAGAAGTAAAGAATTGAGATGCGACGCCTTTCGATGTACGCATGCCATCGCCAACCAAAGTAACAATGGCAACATTATCTGTAAACTCAACCGGCTCTAATAAGCCATCTTTAAGTTCTAATTCAAACGCTTCTCTTAGTACTTGCTCTGCCTTGCATTTGTCTTCAGCTTCAATACAGAAACTTATACTGTACTCTGATGAGGATTGAGTAATAAGAACAATTGAGATCCCTGTTGCCGACATAGCACCAAATACACGGCTTGCCATACCAACCATGCCTTTCATACCCGGCCCACTAACATTAACCATGGTTAAATTATTGAGTGTAGTGATGCCTTTAATCGCCAGATTATCTTCACCGGTATCTTGACCGATTAGAGTCCCTGCACCTTGAGGGTTAAAGCTATTTTTTATTAGACAAGGAATGTGGAATTGAGCAATAGGAGCGATGGTTTTCGGGTGAAGAACGGAAGCACCAAAGTAAGAGAGCTCCATAGCTTCTTGATAACTTAATGATTTTAATAGACGAGCATCATCAACTAAACGTGGGTCACAATTATAAACACCATCTACATCAGTCCAAATTTCACAACATTCAGCTCGTAAACATGCTGCAAGTACTGCTGCTGAATAATCAGAACCATTACGGCCAAGAGTTACCAACTCTCCTTTCGCATTACCAGCAGTAAAGCCAGGCATAATATTTACATGACCTTGCGGCAATGGTTCATTCTTAAAGTTTAATGTTGATACATCAACATCTACCGCACCTTCAAGGTAATCGCCTTTCGCATATAAATACTTAACAGGATCAATTAAGCTTGCTGGTTGACCTTTTGCTTCTAATACGGCTTTCATCATGACAATAGAAATGCGTTCACCTTTACTGATGATTTTTGCATATACATTATCAGGACACATACCAAGCAAGGTGATCCCATGAGCATATTGACGTAATTGAGAAATAGAATCTTTCAGCTTATTTTCAAGTAATTTAAGATCAACTTGTGGAAGGGTGTTAGAAATACCACTAAATAATTGAGTAAAAACAGATTCTAGTTCTGAGATTTGTAATTCTGCTTCACCATTGGTAAGAAGATTATCAACCACTGAAACTAATTTATTTGTTACTTTTCCAGGCGCTGATAATACGACAGAAACTTCTTGTTGCTGTGCATTATTAGCAATAATGTCTGCGGCACGTAAAAAACGATCTGAATCAGCTAATGACGAACCACCAAATTTTAATACTCGCATTTCTTCCTCCCTAAAAACGAGTGCTACTGCAATATCCTTACTGCATAACTAACATCATCATAACCTTTTCATTTGATAATAAAAGAATGCAATTAAGAATTAGTAACAAATTTGCAAAAAAAAAGCCTGCTCTGGTAATCAGAGCAGGCTTTTTCATATACTTATACGTATCAGCCCACCCCAGCAACCATGGTGCCGGTAATTGTTGTGGTAATAATCATAGAGCTGATAATAAACATATAATAAATTCTAAAGTAAATTGTTTGTCTTATGTAACATTTACCTTACTTAGAGCTAATAAGTCAATGAAAAGTTTATTTATTTACTCAATAAAATATACAAACTAATCACCAAGACCTTGAATAATAAAAACAAATATTTTATTTATTTATAAAATTTATTTAAATTAATAACTCTTTACTCATTAATAACCCATTGAGATCTGCATAAATATAATCTCCTGGAGAAATCATTTTTCCATTAATAGTGAGAGAAACTTGTTGCTCTCCTGCGCCTCTCTTCTCTGTTTTAAAAGGTGAGGTGCCTAGTGCCTTTAGGCCTAATGGCATGGTTTGTATTGCACCGACATCACGTACAACACCGTAAACAATCACTCCTTCCCATTGATTTTCAACAGCTAAGGTAGCAACTTGATCACCAAGTAACGCTTTTTGACGCGATCCATTTCCATCTATGAATAATACTTTGCCCTTTCCATTCTGCTGGAGTACTTCTCTAACCAAAGAATTATCTTTATAACAACGAACCGTTACAATCTCGCCATAAAAACACGCCTTCCCGCCAAAGTTTTTAAAATCGATATCAACTAACTGCACTTTATCTTCAAACTGATCACAAATATCAGGTAATAAATCCATTTTATGTTCTCCTTGTTTGTAAAATCGACTATACAATAACAACATTTTTCAAATTACTTAGTTAGTATTCGCATAGATATTTACAATTTCAATATAGATATGTTGCCTTATTTATTACTACACTCTATTGTTATCGGTTGCTATTGATATAAATCAATAAAATGTATGGAAATAAAAATCGCTTATTGTTAGAGTGGTGTTAAAGGATTAAAATCCTGCTTCTAATGGAGTTTCAGTAAGTAGCTCACTAAATTAGAGCTTTATCTTGTTATTGACTTTATATTCAATAACAACCACCAAGGATGGCGTACCGTTTAGGTTTGAATTCTTCTATATTACTTTTTATTAACTATTGAAGAATCTATTTTCCTATTTGTAAATTTTTTATTATAGAATTAAAATTTGTTAATTCTACTTTTGACTTTAACCAGTTAGTTAGGTACCGCCCATGCAAACCCCACAGATCCTAATCGTTGAAGATGAACACGTAACTCGTAATACGTTAAAAAGCATTTTTGAAGCTGAAGGCTACAATGTTTTTGAAGCTAGCGATGGCGAAGAAATGCATAAAGTGCTTTCTGAACAGCAGCTTAATCTTGTGATTATGGATATTAACCTGCCAGGTAAAAATGGCCTTCTTCTTGCTCGCGAACTTCGTGAACGAGGCGATATGGCATTAATGTTCCTAACAGGCCGTGATAATGAAGTTGATAAGATTTTAGGTTTAGAAATTGGCGCTGATGATTACATCACAAAACCATTCAACCCACGTGAACTGACTATTCGTGCACGTAACTTATTAACTCGTTCAATGAACCAAAACACAGTTGTTGAAGATAAGAAAATGGTTGAGCGCTATGTGTTCAACGGTTGGACTGTAGAAATCAACAGCCGTTCTCTTGTTAGCCCAAGCGGTGAGAGCTACAAGCTTCCACGTTCTGAATTCCGTGCTCTGCTTCACTTCTGTGAAAACCCAGGCAAAATCCAGACTCGTGCAGATCTACTGAAAAAAATGACTGGTCGTGAGCTTAAGCCACACGATCGTACAGTAGACGTAACTATCCGTCGCATCCGTAAGCACTTTGAATCTGTAACTGATACTCCAGAGATCATCGCTACAATTCACGGTGAAGGCTACCGCTTCTGTGGTGACCTAGAAGAGCTATAAGAATCTCTTCTATCTGACTTTAAATAAAATGCCCAGCTATCACTAGCTGGGCATTTTTTTATCTATATAGCATAGTATTAATATACTGTATCAACACTCACGTTGGTTTCAATAATCCACTCACCACTTGCTTTAATTGCAATATCTACTTTTTTGCTTGCGTCTAAGGTGTGGAATGTCTGGCCTGCCACTTCCCAATTATGATTATCTTGAACTCGTACTTCATATTCCTCTTCGGTTACTTCCCAAGAGTCGTCACCTTGACGTAGTTCAACACGTTCAATATTCAATTCAGGTGCTATGACTTGTTTTGAGCTCAAACCTAATGCAAAGTTAACTTTACTCTCATCACTATCTTCACCAATAGTTGGCATTTGATCTATCCAAATGGCTGAATTCAATTCAATTTTGGCATTCATCATTTCAATTTTATTATCTTGTTTCCAATCCGCTTCTGATTGATTCGTCATTTGACAACCAGATAAAGCTGTTATTAGTGTTGCGGCAAATAGTACCTTCTTCATATTATTCCTTACTTATCTTGCTGCTCTAACCAGCTTTTTAAAATTTGAATATCATGTTCGTATTCATTTTTGATTTCTTCAACCCAATCATCAATATTTTCCCACCACGCAGGTAAATCTGGTGATTGTGCTTTCTGTGCGACTTGTTGAATATGTTTTAACCCAATCGAGCCTGCTGCACCTTTCATTTTATGCGTTTCAAACACAATGCCATCTTGGTCTCTGGCCGTCATGTTTGTATCAAGTATTTGAATGTATTCTTTCATACTTTTTTCAAACATTTCGATATTTGCATAAATAGGTTTTGTTCCTACTATCTCAATATAAGACTCTAACATTTCTAGATCGAGTAAACATTCAATTAGCTGATCATTTTCAGTAGGTTCAGAAGATGCTTCTTGTTCTTGTGGTACGCTTGGAATATCTGTCTTCTTCTCTGACATTGAAAATTGCTCAAGTACCTCGGTTAACGCTTTAACACTCAGTGGTTTACTTAACGCTTCATCCATTCCATTTTTAAAATACTCATCTTTTTCTTTAAGTAAATTAGCCGTTAATGCAATTAATGGCGGTAAATTATCAAACTTATCACGTAATGTTTTAGCAACATCAAACCCTGTCATATCAGGCAATTGAATATCTAAAAGCGCTAGATCATACTTAGTTGGATCAAATTGCTTTATCGCATCTTCACCACACATTGCAACATCAACGGTATGACCTAAGCTTTCTAATAAAGAACACGCTACCGTGACGTTTAACTCAATATCTTCAAGCATAAAAATGCGTAATGACTTTGAGCTTTTTGTCTCAGGCATTGCCTCTTCTTCTTCTACATGATCAACTAATGGAACATTAATTGTCACTATAAAAGTACTACCAAAATCGACTTCACTCGTAACCGTGATATCACCACCCATTAAATTTATCAGCTCTTTTGATACCGCTAGCCCAATCCCGGTCCCTACAGCATGTAAGTTATCCTTGCCTTGCTTAACTTGATAATACATTGCAAAAACATTTTCTAACTCTTCTTCAGGAATACCGATTCCGGTGTCTTCTATCTCAAAGGTTATCTCTGCGCTATCCTGATGTATGTCCGCACTCACAGACATAACAACCCCACCTTCTTTGGTAAATTTGGTGGCATTACCAACAAGGTTCCATAACACCTGTCTTAATCGAGTGCTATCTACACTGATATGAGGAGGTAAGTCGGTCAAGCGCTCAAGATCAAAACGTAACCCTTTTTGTTCAGCCATAAGCCCCGAAATGTTTTCCATTTCAGTGACAAAACTAATGAAATCTAGCGGTTTAGGGAAAAGCTCTAATTTGCGGCGATCGAACTTATCCATATCGATAATATCGTTAAAAATATTGCCTAATGTAATGGCACTGACATTAATGGTTCTCATGTAATTATGTTGTTCATCATCTAAACGAGAGTCCAACAACATTCGGCTTAAACCGACAATACCATTTAATGGCGTACGTAATTCATGACTGATGGTTGAAATAAAGGTCGTTTTATCACGGCTCGCTTTTTGTAATGCATCTTCATATTCTTTACGTTCAGTAATATTTCGTCCAAAACCAACCAAGCCTAAACGACGACCATCTTTGCTATAAAATGGAATTTTACTCAATTCAAAACACGCTTTACGACCATCAGGGTAATCAAGCCATTGTTCATAGGTTAATGCTTGGTTTTCTTGTAAAACTTGCCTATCCGTATCAATAACTTTTGCAGCAACTTCGGCATCGTATACATCTTTAGGAGAGAGACCAATCAGCTCTTTTTCTAACTTGCCAGTCAGCTGCTCCATAGCTTTATTACAACCAGAGAATAGACCAAGATCGTTTCGGTAATAAATAATATCGGGAGAGGTATCTAAGTAAGATCGTAATAATGCGGTTTGTTCTGCTAATTCTAATTGTGCTTTCTCACGTTGGAATACTTCATTTTCGAGATCTTCCATCGCTTCTTGTCGTGCTTCTTCTGCTTTTTCACGTTCTTCAATTTCTTGATTTAGCTTTTTAACATTTCCTTTAAGCTTTTTATTTAAATCAAGATCTCGAGTACGCATCTCTTCAAGCTTACTCACCAATTTAGATAATCGTTGACGAGAATCTTCTAAATGTTCAACCACTACAGATAAAAAGAACACTGCCCAAGGCGTGATCAATAAACCAAAGAATACAGAACGAATAATATCAAGATCATTCACTTCACCGCTCAGAACAAGCGTCACACCAACCTGAACAATGACGGCGAGTGCAACTAAGGCAATGGCAAGTAATAGACTAAAACGGACAATGCCGAGCCTTACCATAAGATCGACATAAAATTGCGCGAGAATTTTTAACTGCTTCATAAACATACCCTGATAATATTCACATAAATAATATCAGGGTTAGATGCATTTGAGTTATTTTTTCAGCACTGGAGCAGTATATTTGAAAGGTTGATCAATCAATGAACCTTGAGGACCACTATTATTTAATGCCATACCAACATTGGTTAATCCTAACCATCTTGGTTCACACCACAATGGCGATAATAGTGTTGGTTGACGCGCGGTTGCTGACACTCGGTGATAAACCACTTCAGGTGGCGTTAAACGAATAAGCTCACAAGCAATATCAACATATTCATCCATTTCTGGCGCATCGAGCTTGCCTGCACGCCATGCTTTCGCCATTGTACTACCTTCAACGATATGCAAAGGGTGCAATTTAATACCATCAGTTCCTGTCGCTAATACTTTATCTAACGTTTGACGGTTATCATCTCTAGTATCACCAGGTAATCCAATAATTAAATGCGTACAAACTTTAATACCTAAAGAGCGAGCTTTACGAGTAATGGCATCATAACAAGCAAAATCATGTCCACGGTTAATACGTTTCAATGTTTTATCATTCGCGGTTTGTAGGCCTAACTCCAACCATACTTCATAGCCATCATCGACATAACCTTTGAGTAAATCTAATACCGCATCAGGAACACAATCAGGACGAGTACCAACACAAAGCCCGACAATATTGGCAGCTTTTAATGCCTCTTCGTACATATTTTTTAAAACTTGCACTTCAGCAAAAGTACTCGTGTAAGCTTGAAAATAAGCCAAATACTTTTTCGCACGCTGAACTTCACCCGCTCTATCGGTCAATTGATCATGAATCGATTTAAATTGTTCTTGTTCGTCAGCAAATGAAGCTACATTACAAAATGTACAGCCACCTTTACCTATTGTTCCATCTCGATTCGGGCAGCTAAATCCACCGTGCAACGTCAGTTTATGTACTTTTTCGCCATATCTGCGTTGTAAATCTTGTCCAAAAGTATTTGCTAATTCGTGAAGTTGCATGGGAGTAACCAGTATTAAATCAAGCACTTACTTCACAAACAAAAAGAAGTTTTCTTATTATTTATGAAAGTTGCTAACTCGTTTGTAAAAAAAGACCGTAAATAATAACGATATTCCGCTATCTCTATTCTAATTTATATCAATAAAAGTCGCATAAACTGGCAATTATTAGAGAAAAACACCGTTTTATATTAAATATTTATTCATTTTGATGAAAAAAAGTGAAATTTACGTGCAACTTTAGTTGGTATTTAATATGACAAAAATGTAGGATAGTTACATCGTTAATTAGTTTAATTTGCCACCAATATGGTTATTGGGGCGTTTCGATAGTGATATCTACCCTCTTTAAACAAGTACTACGGATAAAAGTATTTGATGGATATCACAATGGATTGGTTAGTTTGCACGTCACAATAAGTGATGCCAGTAAACACCAGAATGGATTCAAACTTGCAACCTCTTGAGACTAACTCACTGCAAGTTCGATTTGAAAATTAGCAAAGGACTAGACAGAAACTTACGTAGAGAAGTTGTGTCTGCATTAAACTGGAAGGAAGTATCTATGGTAGATAGAGAGCAGAATGCACAAGGCATGTATACTCCAGAACTGGAGCATGATGCGTGTGGTATCGGTTTTGTCGCTCACCTAAAGAACCGCAAATCCCATGATGTGGTAACTCAAGCACTTGATATGCTAGCTCGAATGGAGCACCGTGGTGGTCAAGGCTGTGATCCATGCAGTGGTGATGGCGCGGGTATTCTTTTACAGAAGCCACATGAGTTTTTATTAGAAGAAGCCGTTAAACTCAGCATTAAATTACCTTCTTTTGAAAAGTATGGTGTTGGTGTTGTTCTATTCCCTAAAGATGAACACAAACGTCAACAATGTAGAGATATTTTAGAACGTAATGCACAACGCTTGGATTTAGAAATCCTTGGCTACCGCATTCTTCCTGTCGATAACTCGATGTTAGGAGATGATCCTCTAAGCACAGAACCACAATTTGAACACGTATTTATTTCTGGTGGCCCATCAATGAGCCCTGAAGAACTAGAACGTAAATTATATGTTTTACGTAACTATACGGTTCGTGTGTGTTTAGAAAGCATTTCAAATATCGGTGATGATTTTTACATTAACTCTCTATCGTACAAAACCTTGGTATATAAAGGTCAATTAACGACTGAACAAGTACCACAGTACTTCTTAGATTTACAAAATCCAACGATGGTGACAGCCTTAGCGTTAGTTCACTCTCGTTTCTCAACGAATACTTTCCCACGCTGGCGTTTAGCTCAACCATTCCGTTACATTGCACATAACGGTGAAATCAATACAGTTCGTGGTAACTTAAATTGGATGAAAGCGCGTGAAGCGATCATCGAATCTGATTTATTCACTCAACAAGAAATTGATATGCTACTGCCTATCTGTCAAGAAGGCAGCTCTGACTCATCTAACTTTGACATGGCTTTAGAACTTCTGGTTCTTTCTGGTCGTAGCTTGCCACATGCACTCATGATGATGATCCCTGAAGCATGGCAAGAAAATAAAAATATGGACCCAACACGTCGTGCATTTTACCAATATCATGCAAACGTAATGGAACCATGGGATGGCCCAGCTTCTGTTTGTTTCACCGATGGTGTACAGGTAGGTGCAACACTTGACCGTAATGGTCTTCGCCCTTCTCGTTATACTGTGACAAAAGATGACTTCCTTGTCATGGCTTCAGAATCAGGTGTTGTTGACATTGCACCTGAAAACGTAGAATTCCGTGGTCGTTTACAGCCAGGGCGTATCTTTGTTGCTGACTTAGAGCAAGGCCGTATTATTTCTGATGAAGAAGTAAAAGATGGTATTGCTAATGCGCAGCCTTATCAAAAATGGGTTGAAGAAAACCTATTAAGTTTAAATAAACTGCCTGAAGCAACAAACCAATTCAGTCAACCATCTCCTGAGCGTCTACTAAACCGTCAACAAGCGTTTGGTGTGACATCAGAAGAAGTGAATGAAATTATTCTGCCATTAGCAAAAACGGCGTATGAACCCTTAACTGCAATGGGTGCCGATTGGCCATTAGCAATTCTTTCACATCAATCTCAGCATTTATCTAACTACTTTAAGCAATTATTTGCACAGGTAACTAACCCGCCGATCGACCCGATCCGTGAGCGTATGGTGATGTCTCTGAATACCTATTTAGGTAAAGATCAGAACTTACTGACTGAAACACCTGAACACTGTCAAAAAGTAGAACTTGAATCCCCTGTTCTTTCTAACTCTGAGTTAGAAAAACTTCGTGCGATTGATAACGAACACTTACAAGCTAAAACGCTTGATATCGTTTTCCAAGCAAATGAAGACGCAGGCAAACTTGAACGAGCACTTAAACGTATTTGTCAGTATGCAGAAGATGCTGTAATCGATGGTTACTCTATTATCCTTCTGACAGACCGTGCAGTGAACTCAAACCATGCTGCAATTCCTGCAATGCTTGCTGTAGGTGCTGTTCATCACCATCTAATTCGTAAAGGTTTACGAGCTAAATGTGACATCGTTATTGAAACGGGTGACGCTCGTGAAACTCACCATTTTGCAACACTCGTTGGCTATGGCGCTAACGCAGTAAACCCATACCTTGTTATTGAAACCATTGTTGAACTGCAGAGAACAAAGAAACTTGATCCTGAAGTATCAACAAAAGAATATTTTGATAACTACCGTAAAGGGGTTAATGGCGGTTTACTTAAGATCTTCTCTAAAATGGGTATTTCAACACTGCAGTCTTATCATGGTGCTCAAATCTTTGAAGCACTTGGTATTAGTAAGCCAGTTGTTGATAAATACTTCACAGGTACCGTTTCTCGTATCCAAGGTCTAACGATTGATGATATCGCAAAAGAAGTTCTTATCCGCCACCGTGTAGGTTATCCAACGCGCGAAATCCCTGTGCAAGTTCTTGATGTTGGTGGTGTATACCAATGGAAACAACGTGGTGAAAAACACTTGTTTAACCCTGAAACGATTTCACTACTACAAGAATCAACTCGTAATAAAGATTACGCTCAATTTAAGAAATATGCGAAAGCAGTAGATGATCAAGGTGATGATGCAGCAACACTACGTAGCCAACTTGATTTCATTAAAAACCCTGCAGGTTCAATCCCTCTGGAAGAAGTAGAGCCAATTGAGAATATTCTGAAACGTTTTGCAACTGGTGCAATGTCGTTTGGTTCAATTTCTCATGAAGCTCACTCAACACTTGCAGTGGCAATGAACCGCATTGGTGCTAAATCTAACTCAGGCGAAGGTGGTGAAGACCCTATCCGTTTTGAGAAGAAAAATAATGGTGACTGGGAACGTTCAGCTATCAAACAAGTCGCATCTGGTCGTTTTGGTGTTACCTCTTATTACCTAACTAACGCTGATGAGCTGCAAATTAAGATGGCTCAAGGTGCAAAACCAGGCGAAGGTGGTCAACTACCTGGTGATAAAGTCGATGATTGGATTGGTGCAACACGTCACTCTACTCCTGGGGTTGGTCTGATTTCACCACCGCCACATCATGATATTTATTCTATCGAAGATTTAGCACAACTTATCTACGATCTGAAAAACGCCAACCGTAAAGGACGCGTTAACGTTAAGTTAGTATCTGAAGCTGGTGTTGGTACTATCGCTTCTGGTGTAGCTAAAGCCAAAGCCGATGTGGTTCTTATTGCTGGTTTTGATGGTGGTACAGGTGCATCTCCAATGTCATCTATCCGTCATACCGGTCTTCCATGGGAGCTCGGTCTAGCAGAAACACACCAAACGCTACTGAAAAATGGTTTACGTAACCGTATCGTTGTTCAGTCAGATGGCCAAATGAAAACACCTCGAGATCTTGCAGTAGCAACGCTTCTTGGTGCAGAAGAATGGGGTGTAGCTACGGCTGCTCTTGTTGTTGAAGGCTGTATCATGATGCGTAAGTGTCATAAAAATACGTGTCCTGTAGGTATCGCAACGCAAAACAAAACACTTCGTGAGCGCTTTGATGGACGTGTTGAAGACGTGGTGACGTTCTTCCAATATATGGCTGAAGGCCTACGTGAAGTGATGGCAGAACTTGGTTTCCGCTCTATCGATGAAATGGTTGGTCAATCTCATAAACTTAAGGTTCGTGATGACATCGGACATTGGAAATATAAAAACCTAGACTTAACACCGGTTCTTCATATTGAACAACCACGTGCTGAAGATGGTATTTATAACCAAATTCAACAACAGCATAACCTTGAAGATGTTCTGGATCGCAAACTTATCCAAGCCGCAATTCCAGCATTAGAACGAGGCGAAGCCGTTACTGCTGAATTTGACATCATTAATACAGACCGAAGTGTCGGTACTATGCTGTCAAACGAGATTTCAAAAGTGTATAAAGACCAAGGTTTACCTCAACCGATGAACGTTAAATTCAACGGTTCTGCAGGTCAAAGTTTGGGAGCATTCCTAGCTAAAGGCGTGAAATTTGAAGTTGAAGGCGATGCGAACGATTACTGGGGTAAGGGCCTATCAGGCGGTACACTAGTTCTTTACCCAGATGCGAAATCAACGATTGTCGCTGAAGATAACATTGTTGTTGGTAACGTTTGTTTCTACGGTGCAACGTCAGGTGAATCTTACATTCGTGGTATGGCTGGTGAACGTTTCTGTGTTCGTAACTCCGGTGCCAAAGTGGTCGTTGAAGGTGTTGGTGATCACGGTTGTGAATACATGACTGGAGGGGTTGCTGTTATCCTTGGTTCAACGGGTCGTAACTTTGCTGCAGGCATGAGTGGTGGTATCGCTTATGTTTGGGATAAATCAGGCGATTTTGAATCTAAACTAAATCCTGAACTTGTTGATTTAGACCCTATTGAACAAGAAGATAAAGATCTTCTATTAGAAATGCTAACCAAGCATGTTGAATTCACAGGAAGTGAAGTTGCTCAGTCTTTCTTAGATAACTTTGAAGCTAACTTAGCCTCTTTGGCTAAAGTAATGCCGCGAGATTACAAAGCGGTACTTCAAAAGCGTAAAGCTGAAGCACAACAAGCACAAACGGAAGAAGTGGAGGCAGTATAATGGGTAAGCCTACTGGTTTTTTAGAGCATGGTCGTGAACTTCCAAAGAAGATCGACCCTAGTGTTCGAATTCAAGACAATAAAGAATTCGTCTTAAACGAAGAGTTTGGCGACAAAATTAATACTCAAGCATCTCGCTGTATGGATTGTGGTGTACCGTTTTGTCATAACGGGTGCCCTATTGGTAACATTATTCCTGAATTTAACGATGCCGTTTATCGTGATAGTTGGGAAGAAGCATGGAAGATCTTAAGTTCAACAAATAACTTTCCAGAATTTACTGGTCGAGTATGTCCTGCTCCTTGTGAAAGTGCCTGTGTTCTTGGTATCAACCAAGATCCAATCACAATTTGTAATATCGAGAAAACAATTGTAGAGACGGCATATCGTGAGGGCTACGCACAACCGAAAAAACCTCGTTCACGAACAGGTAAAACGGTAGCCATTGTTGGTTCAGGTCCTGCTGGCTTAGCAGCAGCAGAGCAACTTAATAGTGCTGGCCATTCAGTCACCGTATATGAGCGTGACGAAAAAGTAGGTGGACTACTTCGATTTGGCATTCCAGATTTTAAATTAGGAATGGACATTATTGATCGTAAAATCAATTTAATGGCTGATGCTGGTATTAAGTTCGAAGTTAACGCTCATATTGGTATTGATGTTAATGCACAGCAACTACGCCAAGATTTTGATGTCGTTCTACTTACTGGTGGTTCTACCGTGCCACGAGACCTGCCAATTCCTGGTCGTGACCTCAATGGGGTTCACTTTGCAATGGAGTTCCTAGGTCAAAATAACCGCCGTGCTAATAACATGGATTTAAAAACCAAAGAAATCCACGCTAAAGGCAAACACGTTGTAGTTATTGGCGGTGGCGATACAGGTTCTGACTGTGTTGGTACTTCTAATCGCCATGGTGCAGCAAGCATTACTCAGGTAGAGATCATGCCGATCCCACCAGAAAAACGCCCTGCAAATATGCCTTGGCCTCAATATCCGATGATCATGAAAACAACCACTTCTCACGAAGAAGGTTGTGAGCGTCATTGGAATATTTTAACCAAAGAATTTATCTCTGATGATGCTGGTAATGTAAAAGGTCTTCGTATTGCAGATATCGTTTGGCAAGATGCGAAGCCAGGTGAACGCCCAGGCTTTGATGAAGTTGCAGGCAGTGAACGAGTTATTCCTTGTGACCAAGCCTTCTTAGCTATGGGCTTCTTACATCCAGAACCAACGGGTGTATTAGCACAATTAGACATCAAGTTAGACGATCGTGGTAATGTGGCTACAGAGGGCTTTGCGACAAATCAAAAAGGTGTTTTTGCGGCAGGAGATATGCGAACAGGACAATCTCTGGTTGTTCGTTGTATTAATGAAGGTCGTGAATGTGCTCGTGAAATAGATAGCTATCTAATGGGTGGCTCTAATTTAGAAGCAAAAGCGGATTCATTAATGCTTTCTGCTTCATGATTTACTAAATTCAGGTTTCCTTCCAAACCTTTGGCCAACATTTCGATGTTGGCCTTTTTTCTGCTTCATAGCTAAAAACGACAATTTATACCATTCTGGATAAATAGTTGTTCAGATAATTGCGTAGGAAAAATCGATTATAGCAAGGCATAAATTACAGTAACTAGTGGATCTAATTACACAATTTATAACGCTGATATAATCGATTTTAACAAGCAAGAATGATCAAATACTTATGTAGATTGGTATTAAATACGATTTTTAGCTATTTTGTACTTATACTTCTTTAATAAACACCTAAATCTATAATAAAAAGTGGTTAATTATATTTATGAAAAAATTACTTCTCACTCTAGTTAGCTCTTCATTACTTGTTGCTTGTAGTCAAAGGACGGAATCAATGGAAGACAAATCAATCGCTCCTTGTGGAGATAAACCCAACTGCATATCAACACTCGACGAGCGTGAGGAGTTTACTGCAAAACCCTTTATATTAACTAGTTCAGCAAATATGAAAGCAATCAGCCATATTGCCAGTCAATTAAAAGGAGCTAAATTAGTTGATATTAATAATGATTACGCCCGCATTGAATGTACAAGCTCAGTATTCCGTTTTGTTGATGACTTAGAACTACGAATTTACGGTAATACTCTGATTGTTCGCTCTGAATCACGAACAGGTTACTCAGATTTTGGCGTAAACCGTAAGCGAGTGGAAAAGCTAAGAACACTATTAGAAGAAAAGGGACTTATTTCCCAATAAAAAACCTAACCAACTGAACTGCCACTTAGCTCTGTTTATCTCATTCAATTTTCTACAGACGTAAAAAAGCCCTAATCTTTCGATTAGGGTTTCTTCATATAAGTGGCGGAGTGGACGGGACTTTCTATCAACCTTGAAAGCAACACGTCCCCCGGCGTGATAGGCCGCTAAGCTCTCCAATAAAAAGCCTAACCAACTGAACTACCACTCCGCTCTGCTTATCTCATTCTATTTTCTACAAACGTAAAAAAGCCCTAATCTTTCGATTAGGGCTTTTTCAAATAAGTGGCGGAGTGGACGGGACTCGAACCCGCGACCCCCGGCGTGACAGGCCGGTATTCTAACCAACTGAACTACCACTCCGCAGTGGACTACTTGTCGTCGCTGACAAGTGTTCATAATTTAAAGCCTGGCGATGTCCTACTCTCACATGGGGAAACCCCACACTACCATCGGCGCTATTACGTTTCACTTCTGAGTTCGGCATGGGATCAGGTGGGTCCATAACGCTATGGTCGCCAAGCAAATTCTTTAATTCGGAAAGCTTAATTCTTAATGCACATTCAAATTCGTTTCTTGCAACTTCAAATCCGTTCAAAACCCCTTGGGTGTTGTATGGTTAAGCCTCACGGGCAATTAGTATCAGTTAGCTCAATGCCTCGCAGCACTTACACACCTGACCTATCTACGTCGTAGTCTCCAACAACCCTTTAGGATACTTAAAGTATCAGGGATGACTCATCTCAGGGCTCGCTTCACGCTTAGATGCTTTCAGCGTTTATCGATTCCGAACTTAGCTACCGGGCAATGCCACTGGCGTGACAACCCGAACACCAGAGGTTCGTCCACTCCGGTCCTCTCGTACTAGGAGCAGCCCCCTTCAATCATCCAACGCCCACGGCAGATAGGGACCGAACTGTCTCACGACGTTCTAAACCCAGCTCGCGTACCACTTTAAATGGCGAACAGCCATACCCTTGGGACCGACTTCAGCCCCAGGATGTGATGAGCCGACATCGAGGTGCCAAACACCGCCGTCGATATGAACTCTTGGGCGGTATCAGCCTGTTATCCCGGAGTACCTTTTATCCGTTGAGCGATGGCCCTTCCATTCAGAACCACCGGATCACTATGACCTGCTTTCGCACCTGCTCGAATTGTCATTCTCGCAGTCAAGCGGGCTTATGCCATTGCACTAACCTCACGATGTCCAACCGTGATTAGCCCACCTTCGTGCTCCTCCGTTACTCTTTGGGAGGAGACCGCCCCAGTCAAACTACCCACCAGGCACTGTCCGCAACCCCGATAAGGGGCCAACGTTAGAACATCAAGCATACAAGGGTGGTATTTCAAGATTGCCTCCACACATACTGGCGTACGTGCTTCAAAGGCTCCCACCTATCCTACACATGTAGGGTCAATGTTCAGTGCCAAGCTGTAGTAAAGGTTCACGGGGTCTTTCCGTCTAGCCGCGGGTACACTGCATCTTCACAGCGATTTCAATTTCACTGAGTCTCGGGTGGAGACAGCGTGGCCATCATTACGCCATTCGTGCAGGTCGGAACTTACCCGACAAGGAATTTCGCTACCTTAGGACCGTTATAGTTACGGCCGCCGTTTACTTGGGCTTCGATCAAGAGCTTCGACCGAAGTCTAACCCCATCAATTAACCTTCAAGCACCGGGCAGGCGTCACACCGTATACGTCATCTTACGATTTAGCACAGTGCTATGTTTTTAATAAACAGTTGCAGCCACCTGGTATCTGCGACTCCCGGCAGCTTAGAGAGCAAGTCTCATCACCGCTAGGAGCGTACCTTCTCCCGAAGTTACGGTACCATTTTGCCTAGTTCCTTCACCCGAGTTCTCTCAAGCGCCTTAGTATTCTCTACTCGACCACCTGTGTCGGTTTGGGGTACGATTCCTTACAATCTGAAGCTTAGAGGCTTTTCCTGGAAGCATGGCATCAATGGCTTCACTACCGTAGTAGCTCGACATCGTATCTCAGCCTAGTGTGATCCCGGATTTGCCTAAGATCACAGCCTACATACTTGAACTTGGACGACCGTCGCCAAGCCCACCTAGCCTTCTCCGTCCCCCCATCGCAATTGTAAGAAGTACGGGAATATTAACCCGTTTCCCATCGACTACGCCTTTCGGCCTCGCCTTAGGGGTCGACTTACCCTGCCCCGATTAACGTTGGACAGGAACCCTTGGTCTTCCGGCGAGCGGGTTTTTCACCCGCTTTATCGTTACTCATGTCAGCATTCGCACTTCTGATACGTCCAGCACGCTTTACAACGCACCTTCAACCGCTTACAGAACGCTCCCCTACCCAATACAGTAAACTGTATTGCCGCAGCTTCGGTGTATAGTTTAGCCCCGTTACATCTTCCGCGCAGGCCGACTCGACCAGTGAGCTATTACGCTTTCTTTAAATGATGGCTGCTTCTAAGCCAACATCCTGGCTGTCTGAGCCTTCCCACATCGTTTCCCACTTAACTATAACTTTGGGACCTTAGCTGGCGGTCTGGGTTGTTTCCCTCTCCACGACGGACGTTAGCACCCGCCGTGTGTCTCCCGGATAGTACTTACTGGTATTCGGAGTTTGCAAAGGGTTGGTAAGTCGGGATGACCCCCTAGCCTTAACAGTGCTCTACCCCCAGTAGTATTCGTCCGAGGCTCTACCTAAATAGATTTCGGGAGAACCAGCTATCTCCAGGTTTGATTGGCCTTTCACCCCTAGCCACAAGTCATCCGCTAATTTTTCAACATTAGTCGGTTCGGTCCTCCAATTGATGTTACTCAATCTTCAACCTGCCCATGGCTAGATCACCTGGTTTCGGGTCTATATCCAGAGACTGAACGCCCAGTTAAGACTCGGTTTCCCTACGGCTCCCCTAAACGGTTAACCTTGCCACTGAATATAAGTCGCTGACCCATTATACAAAAGGTACGCAGTCACACCACGAAGGTGCTCCTACTGCTTGTACGTACACGGTTTCAGGTTCTATTTCACTCCCCTCACAGGGGTTCTTTTCGCCTTTCCCTCACGGTACTGGTTCACTATCGGTCAGTCAGTAGTATTTAGCCTTGGAGGATGGTCCCCCCATATTCAGACAGGATATCACGTGTCCCGCCTTACTCGTTTTCACTGATGATGAGATGTCGGTTACGGGGCTATCACCCTGTATCGCGGCACTTTCCAGAGCCTTCACCTGTCTCATTAAAAGCTTAAGGGCTAACCCAATTTCGCTCGCCGCTACTTTCGGGATCTCGGTTGATTTCTCTTCCTCGGGGTACTTAGATGTTTCAGTTCTCCCGGTTCGCCTCGCTACGCTATGTATTCACGTAGCGATACATGCTTATGCATGTGGGTTTCCCCATTCAGAAATCCCAGACTCAAATGGTTTTTACTACCTAATCTGGGCTTATCGCAAGTTAATACGTCTTTCATCGCCTCTGACTGCCAAGGCATCCACCGTGTACGCTTAGTCACTTAACCATACAACCCCAAGAGGTTTCGTATGGCATAAACAACCAAGGTTGAACTCGTCATTGCGAGTTCTGGTTTTTCGCCGGATTCAAAATACAAGAACACTTGAATGTGTTGTTCTTCGTTTTACAAAGTAAAACAAAGGATATTAAGAACTTTTAAATTTTGATTTGAATAACTCGTAAGTTATTTAAATCAGTCAGCTTTCCAAATTGTTAAAGAGCGATTTCACGCTTATGCGTGTAACCATTTTTAAAGACTCTCAAGGAGAATACTTAAAGATGGTATCCCGTAGGGGAGTCGAACCCCTGTTACCGCCGTGAAAGGGCGGTGTCCTAGGCCTCTAGACGAACGGGACACTAAGATACTCTAAATTCAAAACCTAATTAATCTGTGTGAACACTCATAAATCGTAATCTATCGTTTAAGGAGGTGATCCAGCCCCAGGTTCCCCTAGGGCTACCTTGTTACGACTTCACCCCAGTCATGAACCACAAAGTGGTGAGCGTCCTCCCGAAGGTTAAACTACCCACTTCTTTTGCAGCCCACTCCCATGGTGTGACGGGCGGTGTGTACAAGGCCCGGGAACGTATTCACCGTAGCATTCTGATCTACGATTACTAGCGATTCCGACTTCATGGAGTCGAGTTGCAGACTCCAATCCGGACTACGACGCACTTTTTGGGATTCGCTCACTATCGCTAGCTTGCAGCCCTCTGTATGCGCCATTGTAGCACGTGTGTAGCCCTACTCGTAA
The DNA here is from genome assembly GCA_038993745.2 of Aliivibrio fischeri. NCBI lineage: Bacteria > Pseudomonadati > Pseudomonadota > Gammaproteobacteria > Vibrionales > Vibrionaceae > Aliivibrio > Aliivibrio fischeri. The sequence goes on from CP160629.1 coordinate 2,396,422, forward strand.
GGGCCATGATGACTTGACGTCGTCCCCACCTTCCTCCGGTTTATCACCGGCAGTCTCCCTGGAGTTCCCACCATTACGTGCTGGCAAACAAGGATAAGGGTTGCGCTCGTTGCGGGACTTAACCCAACATTTCACAACACGAGCTGACGACAGCCATGCAGCACCTGTCTCAGAGCTCCCGAAGGCACTAAGCTATCTCTAGCGAATTCTCTGGATGTCAAGAGTAGGTAAGGTTCTTCGCGTTGCATCGAATTAAACCACATGCTCCACCGCTTGTGCGGGCCCCCGTCAATTCATTTGAGTTTTAATCTTGCGACCGTACTCCCCAGGCGGTCTACTTAACGCGTTAGCTCCGAAAGCCACGGCTCAAGGCCACAACCTCCAAGTAGACATCGTTTACGGCGTGGACTACCAGGGTATCTAATCCTGTTTGCTCCCCACGCTTTCGCATCTGAGTGTCAGTGTCTGTCCAGGGGGCCGCCTTCGCCACTGGTATTCCTTCAGATCTCTACGCATTTCACCGCTACACCTGAAATTCTACCCCCCTCTACAGCACTCTAGTTCACCAGTTTCAAATGCGGTTCCGAGGTTGAGCCCGGGCTTTCACATCTGACTTAATGAACCACCTGCATGCGCTTTACGCCCAGTAATTCCGATTAACGCTCGCACCCTCCGTATTACCGCGGCTGCTGGCACGGAGTTAGCCGGTGCTTCTTCTGTAGGTAACGTCAAATCCATACGCTATTAACGTATGAACCTTCCTCCCTACTGAAAGTACTTTACAACCCGAAGGCCTTCTTCATACACGCGGCATGGCTGCATCAGGCTTTCGCCCATTGTGCAATATTCCCCACTGCTGCCTCCCGTAGGAGTCTGGACCGTGTCTCAGTTCCAGTGTGGCTGATCATCCTCTCAGACCAGCTAGAGATCGTCGCCTTGGTGAGCTCTTACCTCACCAACTAGCTAATCTCACCTGGGCTAATCTTAGCGCGAGAGGCCCGAAGGTCCCCCTCTTTGGTCCGAAGACATTATGCGGTATTAGCTATCGTTTCCAATAGTTATCCCCCACACTAAGGCATATTCCCAGGCATTACTCACCCGTCCGCCGCTCGACGCCCTTAACGTTCCCCGAAGGTTCAGTTAAGTCGTTTCCGCTCGACTTGCATGTGTTAGGCCTGCCGCCAGCGTTCAATCTGAGCCATGATCAAACTCTTCAATTAAAGTTTTTTTGAACTCTTTCAGCAGAAAGAAGTTCGACTCAATGATTAATACTGATTGTTACATAAAAGTAATTTTGTGTAGTCACTCAGTTCATTGATAATTTGTTGATTATCAATTCACAAGTGCCCACACAGATTAATAGGTTTCTAATTTTTAAAGAGCTTACTAACAAAGCAGACTGTGATACGAATCACTCTCTCCGTGTCAGTGGATGCGCAGTATAGGCGTATCAGATTTTGATGCAAGCATTTTTATTAAAAAAACAATCAACCGAACAATAAATAAACATAATGTTTAAAATACAAACAAAACCACTTATTTATTTCAGAATAAACATCAAATTCCATATCTCCTAAGTACTATATACCTATGTTACAATCACCCACTACTCTAACTTTTATTGAGATATAAACATGAAAATTGGCATTATTGGCGCTATGGAACAAGAAGTTGCCATTCTTAAAGACAAAATTGAAGGTCTATCAACAGTAACTAAAGCTGGTTGTACTTTTTATACTGGTACATTAAATGGCGCTGACGTTGTTTTATTACAGTCAGGGATTGGTAAAGTTGCAGCAGCAGTTGGAACAACTCTTCTTATTGCTGAGCATAATGTTGATGTCGTTCTTAATACAGGTTCTGCGGGTGGCTTTGATTCATCATTAAATCTTGGTGACGTGGTCATCTCAACAGAAGTTCGCCACCACGATGCTGACGTAACTGCTTTTGGTTACGAAATGGGACAAATGGCTCAACAGCCAGCTGCATTTATTGCTGACGAAAAGCTAATCACAACTGCTGAGCAAGCATTAACTGAAATGAGTGATAAGCACGCTGTTCGCGGATTAATTTGTACTGGTGATGTTTTTGTTTGTACTCCTGAGCGCCAAGAGTTTATCCGTACTCACTTCCCTTCAGTAATTGCTGTAGAAATGGAAGCCTCAGCGATTGCTCAAACATGTCACCAATTCAATACACCTTTTGTTGTCGTTCGAGCTATTTCAGACGTAGCAGATAAAGAGTCGCCAATGAGCTTTGATGAATTCCTTCCTCTTGCAGCACAAAGCTCATCAGAAATGGTATTAAACATGGTTACTTTATTAAAGTAATCTTATTTAATTGAGTCAGTTTCTCTGACTCAATTTTATCTTCTTTTATATATAAAGAATCACCTCATGCTAGATAAATTAACTCTCTTTATTTCTGATTACTCTTTACTGGTATTATGGGGGGCTTTAATTTTTCACCTCATCATTCCTATTTCCCCCCAGTTTCATCCAATGTCTTTTTGGCACAAATTTGCTTTAATCCTAGCTGAAAAGGTAAATACATCTCGTCCTTATCAACAACGTTTATTATCAGGTTCCCTTGCATGGGCATTAATGATTATTCCTGTAATCATTGTATATATTGCAGCAGTGCCTCTTATTTGGAACATCCCTCTTTTTAATCTTGGGTTACTATTGTTATCGCTAGAATGGCGTGGTGTCGAAAAACTGTGTAAAGATACGATTCATGCCATAAATAAAGAAGATAAAAGCAAAGCAAAAGAAACTCTCAAGCATTGGGTAAATAGAGACGTAGAACCATTATCACTACTAGGTTTAGGTAAAGCATCTAGTGAAACAATCATTTTGGCTTATGCGAGAACCGTTATTGGGGTCTTATTTTGGTATGGTATTGCTGGTGGAATTGGAGCTTTTGTTTATCGATTATCATTAGAATTAGCAAGAGCGTGGTCTCCATCTAGAGATTCATTTCGACCTTTTGGCATCCCTGCTCTACGTATTCAATATATTTTAGATTTTCTCCCACTTAAGCTTTTCACCCTCCTTTGTTTTATAGGCAAAAACATCCGTCATTCTTTTCAACAGTTACAATTACAAAAAAAGAACTGGGCCAATAAAAATAATGCAGGGCTACTTATTATTATTGGAAAAAAGTTTGAGCTTTCTTTAGGTGGACCTGTTATTTATCAAGGAAAGAAAATCAACCGAGCAAAACTAGGTGGAAAAATAGCCCCATCAGCGATTCATTTAGCACAAATTCACCGTTTTTTAAGCTGGAGAATAGCGATTTGGCTCATTCTTCAAAGCTCAATAATGGTCATATTAAAACAAGGTTTATAACTTTCTTTCAACAACATCATGCAGTAAGTCATAGAGGACAAGATGTTAATCTATACAATTGATATGTTTGGTACTGCCATTTTCGCCATTTCAGGAGTGTTACTGGCTGGTCGATTAAAAATGGACCCATTTGGCGTCACCGTTTTAGCAAGTGTTACCGCAATAGGTGGCGGTACGATAAGGGATATGGCTTTAGGTGCAACTCCCGTTTTCTGGATTAACGACACCAATTATTTATTGGTCATTTTCATTACCTGCATTTTAACTATGTTAATCATCAGAAGACCTAGACGCCTACCTTGGTATGTACTTCCCGTTTCCGATGCTATTGGATTAGCTGTCTTTGTTGGGATTGGTGTAGAAAAAGCACTTAATTACAATGCAGATCCAATGGTCGCCGTTATTATGGGGGTAATTACAGGTTGCGGCGGCGGCATTATTCGAGATGTGCTAGCCAGAGAAGTCCCTATGGTATTAAGAAGTGAAGTGTATGCTACTGCGTGCATTCTTGGTGGCATCGTTCATACTTCTGCTCTAGAGTTCAATGTTCAAAGCTCTACAGCAATGTTACTGGGTGTAACTGCTACGCTAATTATTCGATTAGCTGCAATCCGTTGGCACTTATCGTTACCGACCTTCGCTCTTAATAAATAATTTAAATAGGCCATAGCTATATATATGGCCTCATATTTGACCTGTTTTTATTTATTTCTTTAAATTAATGAACTTTTTTTTATAAAAAGGTGACCAAACTACAAGTTCCTCACATAGTAGTTAACTTCAAAACACGATACACTTCTAGGTTGTTATTTTTATTCACTCTTTACTAACTAATCGAATGATATTATCTAAATTAACTCGCATTCCTGTAATCCATCGCATTCTGATTGGTCTTTGCAGCGCAGGAATTGTTGTAACTATTGCAACAATCCCAGACACTGTCGCTCCCGATTCAGGCTTTTATAAATTAACGGTAGGCCAAACGTACCCTATTGAAATAAGAAAAGAAGCTTTAATCTCTCATGAAAAAAACTCTTTAAATCAACAACTTTCTTGGGAAACTCATACAGTCAAATCAGGAGAGAGTGCCTCTGTTTTATTTAGTCGTATTGGTTTGGGATACAGCCAACTTCTAAAACTTACCAGTAGCGATAAAGAGATTGAAAACCAACTCACTCGTTTACGTCCTGGTGATAAATTAAAATTTGGATTTAACCAAGATCAAGAAATAGTCCAACTTATCCGCCCTATCAGCAAATTTGAAACCTATCGTATAAGTAAAGCTGGGGATGGCTATATCGGATTGTTTGAAAAACAAGATATTGAAACTCAGCTTAACTACACCAAGGCAACCATTACTTCTAACTTTTGGAACGCTTCAATTGGAGCAGGATTAAACCCTAATCAAATCATGGAACTTGCTGGTATCTTTGGATGGGATATCGACTTTGCTCTAGATATTCGAGAAGGTGACAATTTTAAAGTTCTTTATGAAGAGAAGTATGTTGAAGGTGAATATGCTGGAAAAGGCAATATTATCGCCGCTTCTTTTACTAACCGTGGCGATACTTTCACCGCGATAAGAAACGACAAAAACGGTAATTTTTACGAACCAAATGGCCGCGCAATGAAAAAGGCTTTTTTACGTTCTCCAATCAATTTCCGTTACGTAAGTTCTAATTTTAACCCTCGTCGTTTACACCCTGTTACAGGGCAAAGAAAAGCTCATAGAGGAACTGATTATGTTGCCCCTGTCGGCACTCCTATTTGGGCAGCTGGTGATGGCGTTGTTGATAAAGCAGGTTATAATCAATTTAATGGTAATTATGTATTTATTCGCCATAGTAATACCTACATAACGAAATACTTACACATGACTAAACGTTATGTTCGAGCTGGTCAAAGAGTAAAACAAGGGGATACCATTGGTACTCTTGGTGGAACAGGACGAGTAACTGGACCACATCTTCATTATGAATTCCTAGTAAATGGCGTTCATAAAGACGCTCGAACAGTATCTTTACCACAATCAAAATCACTAACAGGTAAAGATAAAAAAGAGTTTGAAGTTGTGGCTAAAGAGCGCTTAAAGCAATTAGAACAATACGGTCAATTCATTGTTGGAAACCATCCAGTAATTAACCATGAATAACTAAAATTAAAGCCCTAATTAAAGATAATTAGGGTTTTTTTTAATCAAGTAATTCTCTTACTTTTTTATCTCTTCCAAGCATTAATAAACAAGGAGTCAGTACTAGTGTTAAAACAGTTGCAAAGGCCAAGCCTCCTGCAACAGCAGTTGCTAATTGCGACCACCACTGAGTACTCGGTGCACCAAATTCCACTTTTTGATTAACTAAATCAATATTCATTTCTAACACCATTGGCATCAACCCCAAAATGGTTGTTACCGTGGTTAGCATCACAGGTCGTAAACGCTGAACGCCAGTTCGCAAAATAGCATCGACTTTTTCAATGCCTTCTTTACGTAAAGTGTTATAGGTATCAATCAGTACAATATTATTATTAACAACGATTCCTGCCAACGAAATTACCCCAATGCCTGACATAATAATTCCAAACGGGCGCTGGAAAATAAGTAACCCAGCAAACACGCCAACGGTTGAAAAAAGGACCGCACTTAAAATTAAGAATGCCTGATAAAAACTATTAAATTGAGTAACTAAAATAATTGCCATAACAGCAAGCGCAACAAGAAAAGCATTCTGCAAAAATGCTGCCGAGTTATTTTGCTCTTCATTTTGTCCTCTTAATTTAAATTCAACGCCCTTAGGTAAACCTAGATTCTTTAGCGCCATTTCAACTTTAGGTAACTCGATACTTAGGTTATACCCTTCACTCATATCTGCTTTTACCGACAAAATTCGGTGTCCGTCTATTCGGTGAATCGTATCTTGTTTATGTGTAGGAATAATGCGCGCAAAATTAGTAATTGGAACAAGCCCATTACTCGTCTTTACTCTAAGCTCATCAAATCGGCCAATATCTCGATGCTCTTCAGGAAAACGTACAAGAATATCGACCTGTTCATCATTATCATCAGGTAGGTAGTCACCAATTTTTAAACCATTAGTGACAAACTGAACGGTATTACCAACTAATGTTGCATCTGCACCAAACCTTGCAGCATCATCTCGTCGAATATCAATTTTCCAATCAATACCCTGCTTATTAGAAGTATCACTAACATTAGTAAATGCTGCATTTGAATCAACCCATTTACGAACTTGAGTGATGGATTGATTTAATAGTTCTCCATTTCTCGCACTGAGTTCTATTACTAAATCATGCTCGCTAGGAGGCCCTGCATTTGGTGTACTAAACTCCAATTCAACACCTGCAATATCTTTCGTTTTAACTCGGAGATCTTCAATTATCTCTTTTACTGGCCTTCTGTTTTGCCAATCAATTGGAGTAATTTGGATACGTCCTATTTCATCGTCACCACCCGTTCGAGTATAAATACTGTCTAACTCTTCCATTCCTAATATTTGGTTTTGAACCTGAACCATAATTTTATCTTTCTCATCAATAGAAAGATCACCATGAGAACGAACTTTTACGGTTAAAAATGGAGGATCAACATCAGGAAAGAAAACAACACCAAGTCCCGCTTTGGCGTAACTAAACCCAATACCAACAGCAAGCGTTATTGCTAATAATAAAACCTTAAAGGGGTGCTTTAATGAAAATGAAAGCGTTTGATAATACAGCTTAGTGACTCCTTCAGCTTGGGAATAATCACCTCTACTTAGTGCCTGTAATTTCACTCTCTTTTTAGGGAGGACTTGCTGCGGTTTACCAAATAAACTCCCTAGAACGGGAACAAATAGTAGAGCCATAACTAAAGATGCACTTAACGTCGCAATCAAAGTTAATGGCAGATACTTCATAAATTCCCCAGTAATATCAGGCCAGAATAATAGTGGTGCAAATGCCGCTAATGTTGTCGCTGTTGATGCAATAATTGGCCATGCCATTCGTTGTGCAGCTTCTCTATAAGCTTCTACACGATGAGCTCCCTCTTGCATTCGACGATCAGCATATTCAGTTACAACAATAGCGCCATCAACTAACATACCTACCGCCATAATTAATGAAAATAGAACGACGATATTGATGGTAAGTCCAGAAACAGCAAGTAAAAGTAGACCGGTAAGAAAAGATCCTGGAATTGATATTCCAACTAAAAGTGCGGTTCTTGCTCCTAAAATTGCAATAATAACGATAACAACCAATAAAATAGCTGAAAGAATATTATTCTGAAGATCATTAAGCATATTCTTTACATCTTTAGACTCATCCCATGTGTATTTTACTAATAAATTATTTGGCCAATCATCAAGTTCCTGAGCTCCAGATAACACTGCTTTTACAATCTCAACCGTTTCTATGATGTTTTCACCGGAACGTTTTTTGATATCAAGAACAATGGCTTTTTCACCATTTAATCGAGCATAACTATTAGGATCCCTAAATGCTTTACGAACCGTGGCAATATCACCAAAAGTGACCACTTGTTTCCCATCAACTTTTATTGGTAGCTCTAGTACATCTTTTAAAGATTCAAAAACAGAAGGGACTTTTACTGAAAACCGACCATAACCAGTATCAACAAAACCTGCTGCAACAACACGATTATTTAATGCGATTAAGTTATAGATGGCAGCCTGATCTAAACCGTAACTCTCAAGCAAAAGAGGATCGACAATAATTTCAACAACATCTTCTCGGTCTCCAGCAATATCAACTTCTAATATCTGCTTGTAACTTTCGAGCTTATCTTGCAGCTTTCTTGCGATTTGAACGGCAGTTCGTTCAGGAACCGTACCATATAAAACCACGGATAATACGGCTTGTTCAGCCGCTAACGTAACCTCATGGACAGTTGGTTCATCACTTTCTTCAGGAAGGTTTGGTTTAACCAGATCAACCGCCTCTCTCACATCCGTTAACGCTTTATCTAGATCGACACCCACACTGAACTCTAATGTCACCGAACCATGCCCTTCTCCCGCAACCGCCGTCATTTCCTTTATCCCTTCAATAGAACGCAGCTCTTGCTCCATTGGGCGTACTAATAAACGCTCAGAATCTTCAGGCGAGATACCTTGATGACTCATTGATACGTAAATAATCGGGATCGTAATATCAGGGTTGGACTCTTTTGGTATGACTAAGTATGTAGAAATCCCCGCTATGAGTAATAGGGCCAATAACATCAACATCGTACGAGAGCGACTCAATGCCGCATTAATAATAGCTAGCATATAATGTCCCTATTTACGTTGAACATGAATAAAATCACCATCACGAACAAATCCTTGCCCAACAGTAATAATGTCCACTTCATTTCCAAGTCCAGTTAACCAAACACCATCATCTTCGGCCTTAACTAGCTGAATAGGGACAAACTTAACTTTATAATTTGTCTCGCTATGCCCCTCAGCTTCTATCGCCGTTTTTACTCCTAAATCGCCACTTTCATTTAACGCCAACATAGCTGGAGTGACTTTAATTGCAGGTTGAAGAGCTAAATTAATTTCCACTTCAGAGCTGATGCCAGCGGGGATCTTCCCTCCTATATTGGGGATCTCTATTTCGACTGAAAACGTATTGGTTGATAATGATGAGATTTTTGAAATATACCGAACATACCCTTCAATTGAGACGTCATTAATAAAGCTCACTTCTGCTTTTTGTTGCTTTGTAATTTGACTGATGTGCCTTTCACTAACATTGACATCAATAACAAGTGGATCAAGGACAACGACTTTAGCAACAGGATCTCCACGACTAACAAAATCGCCAACCTCAATAAATAAGTGTTCTACAATTCCATTAAATGGTGCGGTGATTGTGGTATTTTCTAATATTAGTTCAGCATTACGAACTCTTGCTTTTGCTTCAGCAAGTGAAGCTTGTGATTGACTAAATGCAACTTCCCCTTGTAAACCTTTACGTTTTAATTCTTTTGCTGCATTAAATTCTTTCATTCGAACTGAGTAGATGGCTTTAGCTTGGCTTAACTGCAAATCAAGATCGGCCATATCTAAACGAGCGATTGGTTGCCCTTTTGTGACTCTTGCTCCTTTTTTTACTAACAACTCTTCAATTTGAGCTGCAACTTGAGCACCTAATATCGCTTGTTTATCAGGGCTAGTTCGCCCATATAGAGAAATTGTTTTATGAGTCGGCGTTGATTCAAACTGCTCAATAACCACATTGGCTAATGGAATAGAAAAAGTAGATGTCTCTTTTATCCCTGATGACTCTTCCGCTTGTGAAGGTCCACTCATAACCCATAAAAATAAGCTGAGGAATAAAAGAAAAGAGATAATCCAAGGTCTATGGATAAGGTAAGAAAGAAAAGCAGATGTATATTTGCCCATAGCAACAATCCTTAGCGCTTAGGAGACAGAAACTAACAGTAATACATCTGAACTTACTGTTATTCAAAATCATGATTTTTTTATAATAAAAAAGGTAAGTAAACTCCTCTACTTACCTTTAAATACTCAGGGTTTACACACTGAATGACGCACCACAACCACACGTTGTCGTTGCATTTGGGTTATCAATGAAGAAACGAGAACCCTCTAAACCTTCGTATAATCAACTTTACCGCCGATCAAATATTGTAGACTCATCGGATCAACAACTAGCGTAACGCCATCATTTTCAATCGTCATATCGCCTTCATTTACGTCTTCATCAAAAGTAAAGCCGTATTGGAAACCACTACAACCACCACCAGTAATATAAACTCGTAGTTTTAGATTTGGGTTTTCTTCTTCTGCAATTAACGTTTTTACTTTTGCTGCTGCAACATCAGAAAACGTTAACGGCACAGATACATCACTCATTTAAACCTCTCAGGATTGGTTTCCAATTCTATTTTATGGGCAATTATCTAATACCTGACTGTTTCATTCAAGTATTCAATCGCTCTTCTCTGCGTTCTCTATTAAATGAAGATCGCATTTATCAGTACTATTTTACTATTAGATGGGGATTAATACGATCAACACAAGCGTTTTTAGGTACAATAGCGCCCAACTGGTCCAAATTAATTACTATGAGGATATAAGTAATGACCAAATCAGCAGAACTTTTTGCAAAAGCGCAAGATAAAATCCCTGGCGGTGTAAACTCTCCTGTTCGTGCTTTTGCTGGCGTTGGTGGCTCACCAATTTTCGTTGAGCGTGCCGATGGCCCTTTAATTTTTGATGCCGATGGCAAAGCTTATATTGATTATGTTGGTTCTTGGGGTCCAATGATCCTTGGTCATAACCATGCAGCAATTCGCGAAGCAGTTATCTCTGCAGCACAACGTGGTTTAAGTTTTGGTGCACCAACTGAAACTGAAATTACTATGGCTGAATTGGTTTCTGAACTCGTACCATCAATGGAACAAGTTCGCATGGTAAGTTCAGGTACTGAAGCAACAATGAGTGCGATTCGTTTGGCTCGTGGTTACACTGGACGTGATAAAATCATGAAATTTGAAGGCTGTTACCATGGCCATGCTGATAGCTTACTTGTTAAAGCTGGTTCTGGTGCATTAACCCTAGGTCAGCCAAGTTCTCCTGGTGTTCCTGCTGATTTTGCTAAATACACATTAACAGCAACTTTTAATGATTTAGATTCTGTTCGTGAACTATTCGCTGCAAATAAAGGTGAAATCGCTTGTATTATTGTTGAGCCAGTAGCTGGTAACATGAACTGCATTCCACCAGTAGAAGGGTTCCACGAAGGACTTCGTCAAATTTGTGATGAAGAAGGTGCTCTATTAATTTTTGATGAAGTAATGACAGGTTTCCGTGTTGCTGAAAACTGTGCTCAAGGTTACTACAACATCAAACCAGACCTAACAACATTAGGTAAAGTAATCGGCGGTGGTATGCCTGTTGGTGCGTTTGGTGGCCGTAAAGACGTAATGCAATACATTGCACCTACTGGCCCGGTTTACCAAGCGGGTACACTTTCTGGTAACCCTGTTGCGATGGCTGCTGGTTTTGCCTGCTTAAAAGTATTAACTGAAGAAGGCAACGAAAAACGCCTTGCAGATACAACAAGACATCTTGCTAATGGCTTTAAAGAGTTAGCAAATAAACACGGTATTCCAATGGTTGTAAACCAAGTGGGCGGAATGTTTGGTTTCTTCTTTACTGATCAAGAAACAGTAACCAGCTACGCTGATGTTGCTAAGTGTGATATTGAAAGATTTAAACGCTTCTTCCATCTAATGCTTAAGAAAGGGGTATACCTAGCACCTTCTGCATTTGAAGCAAGCTTCACTTCTTTAGCTCATGGTCCAAAAGAAATCGAAGCGACATTAGAAGCGGCAGATCAATGTTTCGCAATCATTGCTTCAGAAGCAAAATAAAACCTGATTAAAACAGATAAAGGCTTTCATTATTGAAAGCCTTTTTTCATATAACAAACCACTATAAAAATCATAATGGCCAATAAGCAATTATTGCCAAAAATACACTACAGCCACCAATAATCCGATAGCTATCACAGGAATAATTGGAAAACTTTTTTTCTTACTTCCCGCGCATGTCTCTTTATCACAACAGCCCATCGTTACTCTCCATTAATCTTGCTATGATGATCAACTAGCTATATAACTATCTAAATTGCTATCATCTTAATTTCATAAACCGATAATCGCATCATAAGGGAATAATGTGTCTCATTTCAATAAACTGAACTCCAGTCATTGGGTTTTAATTGCCGCTTTGCTTGCTGCTGGTTACGCATGCTTCCTTTTAATTGAGCCCTACTTAAATCCAATCATCCTCGCTTTTATTATGTCGCTATTATTTGCGCCGTTGCATAATAAAATCAGTGATAGACTTCCAAATAGTCCAAACAGCGCAGCAATACTTTCTTGTATGGCACTCACTTTTATTATCGCCATTCCTCTGTTTTTTGTTTTTATCGCTATCGTGCAACAAGGTGCAACATTCTCAAAAGACGCCTATCACTGGGTAATAGACGGTGGCATACAAACGTTATTTCAGCACCCATTTGTAGCTAAGGTATTGTCTTTTATTAATAAGTACCTACCTTTTGATGCTATCGACCCTGCAGAAGTCACCCAAAAAGTAGCTCAATTAGCTTCACAAATAGGCACTCGAATTGTCGGTATGAGTGCTCAAATCGTTGGCGATGTAACTAATGTTCTAATGAATTTCTTTTTAATGTTATTTGTTTTGTTCTTTTTACTTCGCGATCAAGACAAAATTATCTCAGCATTTCGTCATGTACTGCCACTTTCTCGCAGTCAAGAAGATCGCTTATTAGATGAGATTGAACAAGTGTCTAAATCGGCGGTTCTTGGTTCATTTCTCACAGCAATAGCACAAGGTATTGCTGGTGGTTTTGCAATGTGGCTTGCAGGATTCCCGGGGCTATTTTGGGGAACAATGATGGGTTTTGCTTCATTTATTCCAGTTGTCGGTACCGCTTTAATCTGGGTTCCAGCAACCATTTATCTATTGCTTACTAATCAATGGGAATGGGCAATCTTCTTAACAGCATGGGGCGTGTTAGTTGTAGGGTCTATCGATAACATCGTACGTCCACTCTTAATGCAAGGTAATTCAGGTATGAATACCTTACTGATTTTCTTCTCTTTATTAGGTGGTATTCAACTTTACGGTCTAATTGGTTTAATTTATGGGCCAATCATTTTTGCTCTAACGCTGGTTTTATTTAACATGTATGAAACTGAGTTTAAGAGTTTTTTAGATCAACAAGATAAGAACTAAACCACAATTAAAACTCTTTAAGGCCACTGATTTTCATCATCTTCAGTGGCCTTTTCTTTTCCTTCAAAGCACTTTGTGGGACAATCCTGCCAGTTTTTATATTATTTCGAGGCCATAATGTCTTACTCTGCACCAAGTCAAATTACTCAACGCCAACTTGCTTACTTTGAAGGCAAGCATGTTCTCATTGCTGGTGAGTTAATAGATGACTTTCCTTTTGAGCTAGCAAAGCATTGTGAATCAACCTCAATTTTCACAACAAATTACTCATACTATAAGCAATTTGCTGAGCATGATTCTATTCAATGTTATTTTGGTTCTGAATTAACAGAGCCGACTAATGCCGACATGATCTTACTCTACTGGCCTAAAGCGAAAGCAGAAGCAGAATACTTACTGACTATGCTGCTAGCAAAACTAGGTAAAAACACGGAAATTGTTGTTGTTGGTGAAAACCGAAGTGGTGTAAAAAGCATTGAAAAAATGTTTGCTGATTTTGGCCCGATAAATAAATTTGATTCAGCTCGTCGCTGTAGCTTTTATTGGGGTCAGTGCACTGAAGAAGCACCAACATTCAATCAACAAGATTGGTTTAAAGAATACCAAGTTGAATTTGAAAACCACATTATAGAAGTAAGAAGCTTACCTGGTGTATTTAGCCATGGTGAATTTGATAAAGGTTCTGAGCTTTTACTACAAACCTTACCTGCACTACGAGGTCATGTACTTGATTTTGGGTGTGGTGCAGGTGTGATTGGCTCGGTAATGAAAACAATCAACCCTAAAATCCACTTAGATATGGTTGATATCAGTGCGCTTGCAATAGCCTCGTCTATTGAAACGTTAAAAGCCAATAACCTTGAAGGCAATGTATTTGCAAGTGATGTGTATTCTGATACGAAAGAGAATTACCAATTTATTGTCAGTAATCCTCCTTTTCATGCTGGTCTAAAAACACATTACTCTTCAACAGAAGAACTATTAGAAAAAGCACCACAAAATCTAACCCATGAAGGGCAATTAATTTTAGTGGCCAATAGCTTTTTACAGTACCCTCCAATCATTGAAAAAGCATTTGGTGAGTGTTTAACATTAGCTAAAAATAACAAATTTAAGATCTATTCAGCTCAAAAATAATTCTTGCCTCCCGCCGCACTTTATCACTCTGCTGCTTGATTTTTAACATGAATTAAGTATAAGAAGCAGCAGAGTTTCTCGTTAAAATCAAACTCAATAAAATTTACTGACACGTTAAATATGTCAATTTCGCTGAATGGATAACAGTGTGGACTAGGCCTTCAAATGGATAAAAAACAACACTTTAAACGTCTACAAAATACGTTGATGATTGCGTTTCTTGTTTTAAGCATAACGCCACTATCACTTATTGCAATTTTCTTTCTTCACTCTCATAGCCAAGATCTTGCAACGCAAAGTACCGCACATCTTGTGTCATTACGAGACAACAAAGAACAACAAATTACAAACTACTTTAAAGGCCGTAAATCCGAAGTATTAGGGTTTGCTCGCTCTGAACTAGCTAATGCAAGTGGCGGTCGATTTTACGGTTTGGTTAGTGCCTTTCCACACTTAGGAACATCCATAGAAGACGCTCGTAAAAACGCACAACTGCGATATATCACCGGTTCTGGCGATAAAATTAGAACCAGTGTTCTTCCTGAATCAGACTCTTATATTGGTAGTGAACGCTACCGTCTTCTACATAAACGTTACCATTGGGCATATTTAGAACTCTTAAAACGTTCAGACTTTAGTGACGTTCTATTAGTTGATATTAATGGCAACGTTGTGTATTCCAAAGCCAAAGAAGACAATTATGGTACGAATTTATTAACAGGTAAGTACAAAGACAGTACGTTAGCGGATACATATAAAAAGATCCGAACATTAATGAAAAAGCCTGAGAGCGAAGATAATATTCCTATCATTTTTTCTGATTTCAATACCATAAATAACGAAACGGTAGCATGGTTTGCAGCTCCAATAGTACAGCAAGGTTACTTACATAGCTTTGCTTTATTCAAATTACCAAATACAGGTCTAATTGAATTGATTGGAGATAATACTGATACAAGTTCCATCAAAACCTACTTTGTAGGCCAAGACTCTTATTCTCGTATCAGCAATGAAGACACTGAAAAAAACCTCTCTGAAAATATGAAGTTGGCGCTATCAGGTGAATCAAATGTCGGTAGCTTTATTGATAAGCACGGAGAAAAAGTGCTTGCCGCATTTACTTCTATTAATGTTGATGGACATTTATGGGGACTATCACTTGAGCTTCCAGAAAAAGAAGCTTTTGCCCGCATTCAACAACTTGAGCAAATCTTTGTTATTGCAATGATAATAGCGATTGTCTGTGTTGTTATTGCTTCGCATTTCTTATCTAACTCAATCACAGCACCACTTTTACGCTTAACATGGGCGGCAGAACGAGTGTCTGCTGGTGATCTTGATCAAGAGATGATCAGCACGGATAGAAAAGATGAAATTGGTCGCTTAGCGGTTAGTTTTGCACGAATGCAACGCTCAATAAGAGAAAAAATCCAACTAATTAAAGATCAAAATGAAGAGCTTGAAGCTAACTTAGCAACCATTCAATTAAAGAACAATGAACTGGAAGCGGCTGATAAGTTAAAAGATGAATTTTTAGCAACCACATCGCATGAGTTAAGAACACCATTACATGGAATGGTTGGCATTGCAGAAGCCTTATACACTGGAGCTAACGGTCCAATATCAGCATCTCATCGCCATCAATTAGAGATCATTATAAATAGCGGTCAACGCTTAACAAGCCTGGTTAATGACCTACTTGATTATCATAAAATGCGTCATGGTAACCTTGATATAAATAAACATGTTACCGATTTATCCTCTGCAACCAGTTTAGTTCTGGAGTTATCGCAACACCTTCTTGGAAACAAATCCATCCGTATTATTAACCAAGTAGATAAATCATTACCTGTTGTTTTTGTCGATGAACAACGCCTTGAACAGGTTCTTTATAATCTTATTGGCAATGCGATTAAATATACATCAGAAGGTAAAATTGTTATCTCAGCAAGTGTTGTAGATCAATTCTTGCGAGTTCAGGTCGTAGACACTGGGCACGGAATTCCGGCAGATGAATTAGAACATATTTTCGAACCATTAATTCAAGCTGGTCATGACTCAAACCGATATCGTCAAGGCTCAGGTCTTGGTCTATCAATCAGCCGACAATTAATTGAATTAATGGGCGGTTCTTTATATGTGAGTAGCCAACCAATGGTAGGAGCGACATTTAGCTTTACCCTTCCTCTTGCAACTAAAGAACAAATTCAACAACACAAATTGCTTGCTCAAGAAGGTATTACTCACTATCAAACGCCTGAAAAACTTGAATATAATTTAGATGAGATTGATGAAGAATTACCAGAAAACCCTGAGGGCCCACTTTTATTAGTTGCGGATGATGAACCCGTCAATCTACAAGTACTTACCAGTTTCTTAAAACTCGAAGGGTACCGAGTGAAAGTGGCTAATGATGGACCTGAAACATTAAAAGTATTTGAAGAAGAAAAGCCTGAATTATTATTGCTTGATGTCATGATGCCAGGAATGAGCGGCTATGAAGTATGCCAATCATTAAGAGAGACTTATAGCCACTCTGAACTGCCTATTATTATGTTAACAGCCTTAAATCAAACTCAAGATAGAATTCGAGGTTTTGAGTCAGGCGCTAACGACTATTTAAGTAAGCCTTTTAATAAACAAGAACTAGCAGCTCGAATAAAAGCGCACCTTAAAGCAAGTAAGGCTGAATTATTCTTAAGTGAAAATGATCGCCTACAGCAGGAAATTCGTCATAGAGAAAAAGTAGAAGCCAGTTTACTTGAGACACAGGCTCATATATTAGAGCAACTTAATCATGCACAAGAAGCCATTATATGCGCAAAGAGTGATGGAAAAATTAAGTATGTAAATAACTCTGCTGCAAAACTATTTCAAAGAACAGAAGAACAACTTTCACGTTATTCTATTGATGAGCTAATAGCTAAACGTAGCCTTATTGAAAGTAAACAAAACCACCGTGGCAATATTGATGTTTATATTGATGGTGAAATAACACAAATAAACGCTGATTTATTACATCTTCCTGCTGAATCCGGGCTATCCCTTATTCTTGTAGTTAGCCATAAACACGAGGCAAGCGAACAACGAATTCATGACTTAGAAAGTGCAGTAGAAGCACTATCTGCATTTGCATTCGAAGGCGATAAACAAAAGCTAAACTCGCTATCGCTAGTTGGTGGGGATATTGCTCAACTAGCCACTAAGGCCAATGAAAATAAAGAAGACAAAGGCACTATCATGCGAGAACTCATTGTTGACGGCATGATCTCAGGCCTTTCTTATTGGGAAGAGTCTACAGGGCAAACCAAATACACTCTCGCTGAAGAGAGTGGGTTATGGCGAGTGTATTTAGATAGAAGCACACTACAAACACGTACACTTGATAAATACTTACGAGTAGAAACTCTGCCAAAAACACCTCGCTGGAGAACCGTAATTAGTACTTTAGAGTACATTTTAGAACATTGTGAGCAATACAATGACCAACGTGACAAACTGGTTAGAATTAAAGATAAACTACAAATACTCATATCCAACAACTAATATTTACCATCGTAACTCAACTAAAAGCCCGTAATATTTACGGGCTTTTTTTTCACCACTACCAAATTCACGGTTCAAAAAAAGCACTTAATCAGCACAGTAATTTGACTGTATTTAGCTATTTTTTAATGGAAAAAACTCATCTATTATATATTTGTCATAATTATGAGAAGCGACTCACAACAAACCTTGTCCAATAATTTTAGCGATAAAATTAACGATAGAGATCACAGGTGATCAAGGTCACCACTATAGAATAAAAAAAAATAATGCATATTTAAAAAGGTTAAATTGGTAAGTGGTCACTAACTTAACAGCATACAGAATGGTGTATATGAGATAAAGGTCACACCACTAGAATAGAGTAAAAAACACACACAATTACAGAAAATAACGTTTTTGACGTTAAAAAAAGTTATTTTGCCGTTTTTAACGGTAATCCAAATTGACGTTTTGAGCCGAAAACGGTTTCCTATACATGCCCAAGGCCTACAGACCACTCAAAAACCATTAGAAAGGCAATTTGGAAAAATGGATTTGAGGTAAGCCTTTAATGTGTGTTTATCAAATTGATAAAGACGTATATATCGTGAAACTAAAGCAAAGAGTAAGGAACAGCTATGCTTGCCAATATTAAAAAAACTACATTAGCTGCTGCAGTACTTGCAGCAACAACGGGTTTTGCAGCTACAGATGCAGCGGCACGAAGTGAGCTAACAGTAGTACCAGATTTCTACCCTACAATGATCCAAAACTTTAACCCATACCTTGCAACTAACCTTCGTACAACAACAGATTTTGTTTACGAACCACTAGTTATCTTTAATGAAATGCATGGTAACAAACCAGTTATGCGTCTTGCGGAAGATTTCCGTATGTCTGATGACCTTATGAGTGTAACTTTTGACATTCGTAAAGGTGTTAAATGGTCTGATGGTGAGAAATTCACAGCTGACGACGTAATTTACTCTTATAACCTACTAAAAGATAAGCCAGAGCTTGATCAACGTGGTATCAATAAGTGGGTTACAAACGTTGAACGTGTAAATGAATACCAAGTTAAATTCAGCCTATCTGAAGCTAACTCAAACGTTCCATACGAAATTTCACTAGTTCCAATCGTTGCTGAGCACATTTGGTCTAAAGTGAAAGATCCAACAACATTTACAAATGAAAACCCAGTAGGTACAGGTCCATTTACTGAGATCGATACTTTTACACCTCAACTTTACATTCAGTGTCGTAACCCTAACTACTGGGATAACGATAACCTAGATGTGGACTGTTTACGTGTACCTCAAATCGCAAACAACGACCAATTACTAGGTAAGATTGTTAACTCTGAACTAGACTGGACTTCTTCTTTCGTTCCAGATATCGATCGTACATACGCTTCAGCAAGTCCTAACCACCAATACTGGTACCCGCCATCAGGTACACAAGCATTCATGGTTAACTTCAAAAACCCTGATGCAGCTAAAAACGAAGCGTTAACAAACGTTGAGTTCCGTCGTGCTATGGTATGGCGCTTGACCGTCAAACAATCATTGATATCGCATTCTACGGCGGCGGTACTGTGAATGATTTCGCATCAGGTCTTGGTTATGCATTTGAAGCATGGTCTGATGAAGATACTCATAACAAGTATAAGAAATTCAACACATACAACGTTGAAGGCGCTAAAAAGCAACTAGCTAAAGCTGGCTTTAAAGACGTAAACGGCGATGGATATGTTGATACTCCATCAGGTAAACCTTTCGAGCTTCTAATCCAATCTCCAAACGGCTGGACTGACTTTAACAACACAGTTCAACTTGCTGTAGAGCAATTAGATGAAGTTGGTATCAAAGCGAAAGCTCGTACTCCTGAGTTCGCGGTATACAACCAAGCAATGCTAGAAGGTACTTATGATGTAGCTTACACAAACTACTTCCACGGTGCCGATCCACACCTATACTGGAACAGTGCTTACAACTCAGCACTTCAAGAAGGTGATGGTATGCCTCGTTTCGCAATGCACTACTTCAAAGATGCGAAACTTGATGCTCTACTTGATAGCTTCTACAAAACAGCTGACCGTGATGAGCAATTAGAAATCGCTCATGGCATTCAGAAAATCATCGCTGAAAACCAAGTAACACTCCCTGTGATGTCTGGTGCTTACATGTACCAATACAACACAAAACGCTTCAGCGGTTGGTGGAACGAGAAGAATCCTAAGGGCCGTCCAAATATCTGGGCTGGTATCCCTGAGCGTCTTCTACACGTTCTTGACCTAAAACCTGTTAAGTAATATGTAACTGTCTTTGCGGTGCACCCTTTGTGCACCGCCTATTCCCCCCCTTCCCTACTAGCTAAAGGAATGGCGCTCGTCGTCAGGGGATTTTATGTCCTGATTTCCAGGTCAGGCAAACAATATCTGGATGAGTAAGGTGTGAGTTATGGGATTTTTTCTAAGACGTTTATCGTTCTATTTTATTGCGTTGGTCGTTGCTGCAACGATTAACTTTATTATTCCGCGAGCAATGCCAGGTGACCCTGTTGTCATGATGTTCGCTAATGCAACCACTCAGGTAACTCCTGAGCGTATTGAAGCAATGAAACAATTGCTTGGCTTTGTTGATGGCCCTCTATATGAGCAATACTTTATCTACATCAAAAACATCCTAACTTGGGAATTAGGTACTTCTATCAAATTCTATCCGCTAAGTGTAAATGATTTACTTGGTGGTGCATTTGGTTGGTCATTGTTCCTAGCAGGTACTGCGGTAATTTTATCATTCTCTCTAGGTTCCATTCTTGGCATCTTTGCAGCATGGAAACGCGGTAGTGCTTACGATACCTTCATCTCTCCAGGGATGCTGGTTATCCAAGCGGTACCTCAAGTAGTTATTGCTATGTTAGCTATGTTTACCTTTGCTGTCGGTTTGAAATGGTTCCCTACTGGCTACGCATATACTCCAGGCACCATTCCTGATTGGACAGACTGGGCATTCATTAAAGATGTTGCTTATCACGCTATTCTTCCACTTTTTTGTGCGTCTATCGTTCAAATTGGTGGCTTCCTAATTAACATGCGTAACAACATGATTAACCTACTTGGTGAAGACTACATCACCATGGCTAAAGGTAAAGGCTTAAGCGAAAACCGCGTTGTATTTAACTATGCAGCACGAAACGCAATGCTTCCGAGTGTTACCGCTCTATCAATGTCATTAGGTATGGCAATTGGTGGTCAGTTAATCGTTGAAATTATCTTCAACTACCCAGGTCTTGTTCTGTACTATTTAATGCAATCACTTCTCGTGACTACCAAGTTCTTCAAGGTCAGCTGCTTATCATGACTCTGTTCATGCTGTTCTTTAACCTTCTTGCTGACATGTTATACGTTGTTCTAGACCCTCGCCTACGCAAGGGAGGAAAATAATAATGAAAGGCTTAATTAAACTACTTTCAGGTAACCCTAAATCTCTGTTTGGTTTAGGTATCCTATTCATGTTTATCTTCATTGCTGTATTCGCACCATTCCTTAGCGACCATGCTCCAGATAAACGTACTGGTAAACCACATGAATACCCAAGCTTTGTGGTAAACGCTGCTGAGAATAATCCTGAAGGATGGGTTGCCGAAAACCTAGCAACCGACCGCCGTACATTACTGATGTCTAAAAAAGCAGATCACGTAATGGGTACAACTCGTATGGGTCGTGACGTTTGGTCTCAACTTGCACACGGTGCACGCGTATCACTTGCTGTTGGCTTTGGTGCTGGTGTTGTTGTTTGTTTCTTAGCAACCATCATCGGTGTTTCTGCGGGTTACTTTGGCGGTAAAGTTGATGATGTATTAACAGCAGCAATGAACATCATGCTTGTTATACCTCAATATCCACTACTATTCGTTCTTGCAGCATTTATTGGTGAGGCAGGGCCAATGACCATTGCCCTCATTATCGGTTGTACCTCCTGGGCTTGGGGCGCACGTGTAATTCGTTCTCAAACCTTAGCACTACGTGAAAAAGAATTCGTTAAGGCAGCAGAAGTTCTTGGTGAATCAGCATGGCGCATCATCTTTGTTGAGATTCTTCCAAACCTTATCTCTATCGTTGGTGCAAGTTTCATCGGCTCAGTGATGTACGCAATCATGATGGAAGCAACCATCTCGTTCTTAGGTCTTGGTGACCCAAGTACAATCAGTTGGGGCATCATGCTTTACAACGTACAAACATCATCATCAATTCTAATTGGCGCATGGTGGGAACTGATTGCTCCTTGTATGGCTCTGACGCTACTAGCAATTGGTCTAGCAATGCTTAACTTTGCGGTCGATGAAATTGCGAACCCTCAATTACGTTCTCATAAAGGTATGAAACGTTGGAAGCAAATGGCTGCACAAGATACCGAAGAGCGTAAGCCAGATTTAGGTAAACCAGAATTAAATTGGAACAGGGAAGATTAATATGACTGACCCACAAATTTCTATCCGCAATCTGTGTGTGGATTACATTACTGACGCAGGTGATGTACGAGCTGTAAACAATGTGAGTTTTGACATTGGTAAAGGTGAAGTCTTTGGTCTAGCAGGCGAATCAGGTTGTGGTAAATCAACCGTAGCATTCTCTTTAATGCGCCTGCATAAGCCGCCAGCATTCATTACCGGTGGTGAAGTGTTCTTCGATGGTAAAGATATTTTAAAGTACAGCGATGCTCAAATGCAGGCATTCCGTTGGAGTGAAATGTCAATGGTATTCCAAAGTGCCATGAACGCATTGAACCCAGTACTAACGATGGAAGAACAATTTTGTGACGTAATTATGCGCCACACAACCATGACTCGTGAACAAGCAATTTCTCGTGCGCAAGGTTTACTTGAAATTGTTGATATTCACCCTAGTCGTTTGACTGATTACCCACACCAGTTCTCTGGTGGTATGCGTCAACGTTTAGTTATTGCAATTGCGTTAGCGTTAAACCCGAAAATGATCATTATGGATGAACCAACTACTGCTCTTGATGTAGTTGTTCAACGTGAGATCTTACAAAAAATCTATGCGCTTAAAGAAGAATTTGGTTTCTCTATTCTGTTTATTACGCACGATTTATCGTTAATGGTTGAGTTCTCTGATCGTATTGGGATCATGTATTCAGGAGAATTAATCGAAGTTGCTTCTTCTAAAGAAATCTTAACTTCGCCTTATCACCCATATACAAAAGGCCTTGGTAGCTCATTCCCACCGTTAACAGGACCAAAAACGAAATTAACAGGGATCCCAGGAAACCCTCTAAATTTACTAGAGATTCCACAAGGCTGTCGCTTCCAAGCTCGCTGTGATCGTGTACATGAAGCATGTCGTTCGATTCCAACACAGCTTCGTCAGATCGAGCCTGGACACTTGTCAAACTGTCACCTTTACGGTGAAACCATTGCACAAGTAAAAGCATAAAACGGATTTTCTGGAGTAAATTATGAGCAAAGAATTTGGCGAATTACTGATTGAAGGTAAGAATCTGGTTAAAGATTTCCCTGTAAGCAGTAACGCACTTAAAAACCCAATGATGCGTGCGATTAATGACGTATCTTTCAAAATGTACAAAAGCCGTGGTCTTTCTGTTGTAGGTGAATCTGGTTCAGGTAAATCCACCACAGCAAAAATGATAGCAAAAATGTATGCACCAACAGATGGTGTTATCGAATACAAAGGTCGTGATATTCAAACTATCGTTAAGAAAAGCGATTTAATGACTTATCGCGAAGGTGTTCAAATGGTATGGCAAGATCCGTTTGGTTCTTTAAACCCTACTCACAACATCTTCCACCATATTGCTCGTCCTCTTCTTATCCATAAGAAAGTGACTCCAGGCAATAAAAAGGAATTAGAAGAGCGCGTTTACGATCTTCTAGAACAAGTTGGCTTGATCCCACCTAAAGAAACTGCGGCAAAGTTCCCGCACCAACTTTCAGGTGGCCAACGTCAACGTGTAAACCTTGCAAGAAACATTGCTGTTGGTGCTGAAGTGGTATTAGCTGACGAACCAACCTCAATGCTTGATGTGTCGATTCGTGCTGGTGTTCTAAACCTAATGGAAGAGATGAAGTTCGAGAAAAAAATGTCTCTTCTTTATATCACTCACGATATCGCAACTGCACGTTACATTGCAGAAGATCTTGCAGTTATGTATGTCGGTCATATGGTTGAATGGGGTGATACGGATGAGATCATCCACGATCCACAACACCCATACACTCAACTACTTGTATCAGCAGTTCCAGATCCAAGTAAGTCGATCCATACAGAACTAAAAGGCAACAAAGGTGAAATTCCATTATGGACACCTGAATCAGTAGGCTGTCCTTTTGCTGGCCGTTGTCTTCACGCAAGTGCTAAATGTAAAGAACAAATGCCTGGCGTAACAAAACTGTCAGACAACCATTTTGTTCGTTGTTACTTATACGAAAATTAATTTCATTTGTAATTCTGAACAGCAGTAATTGGTATTTTGGAGAAATAGATGCAACTGTTAACTAACCATATTGGATATGAAACAAACGGACCGAAATCAGCAGTATTATTGGCTACCACTGCCCTTACGCAGCCAATATCAGGTCATATTGTTTGTACTCAAACACAAGAGGTCAAATACCGTTTTTCTATTTCTTCATCAGACCAAGTCGCTCATTGGCATCAAGGTTATTTTGCTGAGATAACATTTACTGATTTTACTGAAGAAGGTGAATTCATTCTTGTTATCGAAGGTGCAATGTCTCACTCTTTTGTTATCAAAACCAACTTATTAATGGCGCACACATTTTCTGATGTTATGCACTATTTTAAATCACAACGATGTGGTGGGATTTTCGATAAACAAGATAAACAAGCTCCTTTATTAAATAGCAACGAAACCGTCGATGTTCATGGCGGTTGGTATGATGCATCCGGTGATGTGAGTAAATACCTTAGTCACTTATCTTATGCTAATTACCTTAATCCTCAGCAAATTCCGATGGTTGTTTGGAATATGCTCAAAGGATTAGAACTAACACAAAACCTATCGGATTTTGCCGCTTTCTCTCGCACCCGTCTTACGGAAGAGGCGTTATTTGGTGCAGACTTCCTAGTTCGAATGCAAAATCCGGCAGGTTTCTTTTATATGACCGTCTTTGATAAGTGGAGTAAAGATATCAATCAACGTGATATTTGTGCTTATGCCACTCAAGAAGGTCATAAATCCGATGATTATCAAGCAGGATTCCGTCAAGGTGGGGGCGTATCTATCGCAGCTCTAGCCGCTGCATCTCAATTAACACTTGATGGCGAATTTACTCGCGAAGAATACTTAGCCGCAGCAACTAAAGGCTACTGGCACTTAAAAGAAAACAACCTTAGTTATTTAAATAATGGTGAAGAAAACATTATCGATGAATATTGTGCTCTTCTTGCTGTTATTGAACTGTTTAAAGCAACACAAGAAAATAGCTTCTTAATTGAAGCTCGAATTTGGGCCGATAAACTTTCTGCTCGTCAACAAAGTGATGATAATTTCGCACACTTCTGGTCAGCGACTGGTAATGGCGAACGTCCATACTTTCACGCTGCAGAAGCGGGCCTTCCCGTTATTGCTCTCTCTCAATACTTAGAAATAGAAACAGATAATAGTCGAAAAGCTCATACTCAATTAGTTATCAATCAAGCGGTTGAATTTGAACTGGCTATTTCATCTGAGACATTCAATCCATTTGGCTACCCAAGACAATACGTTAAAGCCGTTAATGGTCAAAAACGCAGTGCTTTCTTTGTTGCTCACGACAATGAATCCGGCTACTGGTGGCAAGGCGAAAATGCTCGACTCGGATCTCTAGCGAGTATGAGCTACCTTGTGTTACCACACCTAACCTCTAACGAGTTAAAACAAAGACTAGCCGCATTTGCTCAACATAATCTGAATTGGGTACTAGGTCTAAATCCTTATGACATGTGTATGTTAGACGGCCATGGCCACAATAACCCTGATTACCTTCCTCATCTTGGTTTCTTTAATGCCAAAGGTGGTGTTTGTAATGGAATTACTGGTGGTTTTGAAGACGAAGAAGATATTGCATTTAATCCTGCACCACATGGCGATGATATGTTGCAAAACTGGCGTTGGGGTGAGCAATGGATCCCTCATGGCGCATGGTATCTGTTAGCGATTATGTCTCAATCCGCTTATTACTCAGTTCAAGGAGCATAATCATGACGCATTTATATGTCGGTATTGATGGTGGCGGTACGTCTTGTCGAGCTCGTATTCGCAATGAACAAGGTAAATTATTAGGTGAAGCAAAAAGCGGAAGCGCTAATATCCTACTTGGTGTTGATGTAGCAATGAATTCAATCATTGACGCCATCACCCAAGCTGCTGCACAACATAATTTAACGGATGCGGATTTCTCTCGCATGCACCTTGGTTTGGCTCTTGCTGGCGCTGAACAAAAATCAGCTTGGCATAACTTTATGCAACAAGCTCACCCTTTTGCCTCAATGGTTCTTAATACCGATGCCTACGGCGCTTGTCTAGGTGCTCATAACGGTGAGAATGGCGCGATAATGATCGCAGGCACAGGCTCTTGTGGCATCTATATTAGCAACGGTCAACAACATGTTGTTGGTGGGCGCGAGTTCCCTATTTCAGATCAAGGCGGCGGCGCTATTATGGGACTTCGTTTAATTCAATATACCCTATTGGCCTCCGATGGTATTAAACCTACCACCGCTCTTACCGAACACGTATTAGCGCACTTTGAGAATGATATCGATAGTATCGTTGATTGGTCTAAAACGGCTCGTCCTTGTGATTATGGTCAGTTCTCACCTGCTATTTTTGAACTTGCATTAAAAGGAGACACGCTTGCTATCGATATGCTGCAACAAACAGCAAGCGATATTGAAATGTTTCTAACCGCACTAAACAAAAAAGGAGCAACAAAAATCGCTCTTATGGGAAGTATTGGTGAACGCATTGTTGAATGGCTATCGCCTTCTATTCGTCAATATTTAGTACAGCCGCAATTTGATGCCATTGAAGGTGGCATTATGATGGCAAGAAACAAAGAACATAACCTGTTCTAGTCTTTTATAAGGAAAAGATGATGGATTATCGTGTAGACCTTGTTGTCTTATCAGACAAAGAAAAGTTAAACCGTTTTGGCTTAACCTTACATAATTTAAGCGATGTGGATCTTCATCATTGGCAATTACAATTTACTATTGATCGTTTTATTGCACCTGAAAGTAATTCCCAAGGAACATTAGAACAAGTCGGTAGTTTTTGTAAATTAACTCCAGATGCCAACCAAGTACTAAAAGCAAATAATCACTATTATGTTGAATTTAGTATTGGTACCGCCCCTTTTCGCTTTATCACCGATGGTTTAGATGATGCCGCTATTTTTGTTGATGATGGCAAAAATACTCATTTTTTAGATGTATCGATCTCACCGATTGTTTTGGCTTCACCATACTCAGAGAGAACGTCTATCCCTAGAGTTGCTCCTTCTGAACTGTCTCTTATTCCAAAACCAGAATCAGTACAACGTTTTGATGGCCAATTTAATCTAAAAGATAAAATCTTTCTAGAAACACAAACCCATTTAGCACAAGGTGCCGCACAGTGGTTAAGTGATGAATTAGAAAATATTACTTCTTTAAAGTATCCGATTAAATCACAAGGTCAAATCCAATTCATTGCTAATCCAACATTAGATAAAGGTGCATATCAACTTTCGGTATCTGAAGATATCATCACTCTTACAGCAGGCTCTAATGAGGGATTCGTTCACGCATCTGCGACGCTTTTACAATTAATAAATGAAAATACACACTTGATCCCGTGTGCAAAAATCAAAGACCAACCACGCTTTCACTATCGTGGAATGATGCTAGATTGTGCAAGACACTTCCATCCACTAGAGCGTGTAAAACGTTTAATTAATCAATTAGCTCATTATAAATTTAACACTTTCCATTGGCATTTAACGGATGACGAAGGATGGCGAGTAGAAATAAAAGCCTTTCCTGAATTAACGCAAATTGGTGCATGGCGTGGGCCAGAAGAAGTGATTAAGCCACAATACACTCATATAGCAGAAAAGCATGGTGGTTATTATTCTCAAGAAGAGATTAAAGACGTCATTGCTTATGCAGAACAGCGTGGAATAACAGTAATACCTGAAATCGATATTCCAGGCCATTGCCGTGCAGCTATTAAATCACTACCTCATTTGTTAATTGATTCTGACGATAATTCGGTTTATCGCAGTATTCAACACTACACAGATAATGTGCTATCACCGGCAATCGAAGGTACCTATCAATTTATTGATACTGTGCTCGAAGAAATTGCAGATCTTTTCCCTGCACCATACGTTCATATTGGTGCAGATGAAGTTCCAAAAGGGGTTTGGACTGATAGTGAAAAATGTCAAAAATTAATGGAAGAGCAAGGTTATAGCGACCCTGTTGAATTGCAAGGTCACCTACTTCGTCATGCTGAAAACAAATTAAAACAACTAGGCAAACAGATGCTTGGTTGGGAAGAAGCTCAGCATGGTAATAAAGTCAGCAAAGATACCGTTATTTACTCTTGGTTAAGTGAAGAAGCAGCATTAAATTGTGCCAAACAAGGTTTTGATGTCGTACTCCAACCCGGTCAAACCACCTATTTAGATATGGCACAAGATTATGCTCCTGAAGAACCTGGAGTAGATTGGGCAAATGTTCTTCCTCTTGAAGAGGCTTATAACTACGAACCTCTTGCTGAATTAGCTGATAACGACCCTATTCGTAAACGCATTCTCGGAATTCAATGTGCACTTTGGTGTGAAATCATCAATAACCAAGAGCGTATGGATTACATGATTTTCCCACGTCTTTTAGCAATATCTGAAGGAATGTGGACACAAAAACAACACAGAAACTGGACAGACTTTTTAGCAAGGTTAAATGGACGATTACCAACCCTAACACGTCAGGGTATTAATTTCCGTCAACCATAAGTCACCCATTTATTAGTATTTTAGTTAAGGATAAAAAAATGAAATACGGTTTTTCGATAACGACAATCGTGAATATGTCATCACACGCCCTGACGTACCAGCACCATGGACTAACTACTTAGGTACAGAAAAGTTCTGTACGGTTATTTCTCACAATGCTGGCGGTTACTCTTTCTATAACTCTCCAGAGTACAACCGTGTTACTAAGTTCCGCCCAAATGGCACATTTGATCGCCCAGGACATTATGTTTATTTACGTGATGATGAAACTGGTGATTACTGGTCAATCTCATGGCAACCAGTAGCAAAAAGCTTAGACGAAGCAAACTATGAAGTTCGCCACGGTCTTTCTTACTCAAAATTCAAATGTGAGTACAACGGTATTGAAGCAACAAAAACGTTATTCGTACCAAAAGGTGAAGATGCTGAAGTATGGGATGTCGTGATTAAAAACACGAGCGATAAACCACGCACTATTTCAACGTTCTCATTTGTTGAGTTTTCATTTAGCCATATTCAATCTGATAATCAAAACCACCAGATGTCTCTTTACTCTGCGGGTACAGAATACAAAAATGGCGTACTTGAATACGATCTTTACTACAACACCAATGACTTTGAAGGCTTCTACTACCTAGCTTCAACGTTTGATCCTGATTCATATGATGGCCAACGCGATACCTTCTTAGGTCTATACCGTGATGAAGCAAATCCGATTGCCGTTGAAAAAGGACGTTGTTCAAACTCAGCGCAAACTTGTTATAACCACTGTGGTTCTCTGCATAAACAATTCACAATTCAACCAGGTGAAGAAGTCCGTTTTGCTTACGTACTAGGTATTGGTAAAGGTAATGGCGAACGTCTACGTGAAAAATATCAAGACGTAGCAAATGTGGATGCGGCATTCCAAGAAATTAAAAATCACTGGAATGAGCGCTGCGAAAAATTCCAAGTATCATCACCAAACGAAGGCCTAGATACGATGATCAACACATGGACGCTATACCAAGCTGAAACGTGTGTTGTATGGTCTCGCTTTGCTTCTTTCATTGAAGTTGGTGGTCGTACTGGTCTTGGTTATCGTGATACTGCTCAAGATGCGATTTCTGTGCCTCACGCTAACCCAGCAATGACTCGCAAACGTATTGTGGATTTACTACGTGGACAAGTAAAAGCAGGTTACGGTCTACACCTATTCGATCCAGATTGGTTTGATCCAGAAAAAGCAGATGTTAAACCATCTAAATCACCGACAGTGGTTCCAACACCATCAGACGACGACAAGATCCACGGTATTGAAGATACGTGTTCTGATGACCACTTATGGATCGTTCCTACTATTATCAAATACGTAATGGAAACTGGTGAGCATTCTTTCTTTGATGAAGTGATCCCATATGCTGATGGTGGCGATGCAACAGTCTACGAACACATGAAAGCAGCATTAGATTTTTCTGCTGAATATGTTGGTCAAACAGGTATCTGTAAAGGGTTACGAGCTGACTGGAATGACTGTCTAAACTTAGGTGGTGGTGAATCATCAATGGTTTCATTCCTACATTTCTGGGCACTTCAAGAGTTCCTAGATTTAGCTAAATTCCGTAATAACGATGCTGACGTAACGAAATATACAGAAATGGCAGCAAATGTTCGTGAAGCGTGTGAAACACACCTTTGGGATGACGAAGGTGGTTGGTACATTCGTGGCCTAACAAAAGATGGCGACAAAATTGGTACAGCGCAACAAACCGAAGGTCGAGTGCATCTTGAGTCAAATACATTAGCGGTACTTTCTGGTGCGGTATCTCAAGAACGCGGTGAGAAAGCGATGGATGCAGTTGATGAAAACCTATTCTCTGAATACGGTCTTCACCTAAATTCACCATCATTTGCAACACCAAATGATGATATCGGTTTTGTTACTCGTGTTTATCAAGGCGTAAAAGAAAATGGCGCAATCTTCTCTCATCCAAACCCATGGGCTTGGGTAGCAGAAGCGAAACTTGGTCGTGGTGACCGTGCGATGAAGTTCTACGATGCACTTAACCCATATAACCAAAATGACATCATTGAAAAACGTATTGCTGAACCATACTCATACGTTCAATTCATTATGGGTAAAGATCACCAAGATCATGGTCGTGCAAACCACCCTTGGTTAACTGGAACATCGGGTTGGGCTTACTTTGCAGTAACTAACTTTATCTTGGGTGTTCGTACTGGTTTTGATGGATTAACAATTGATCCATGTATTCCAACAAACTGGCCTGAATTTACCGTTACTCGCCAATGGCGTGGCGCCACTTACCACATTCAGGTGAAAAACCCGAACTCTGTAAGTAAAGGGGTTCAAAGCATTACGCTTAATGGTGCAGACGTTGTGGGTTCAGTACCGGTTCAAGCTGAAGGTTCTATTAACGAAGTTGTCGTAATTATGGGCTAAGCTCGTTTAATGATGAGCTAAGTGTTATAGACAAAAGTAAGGCACCTTATTCTGGTGCCTTACTATAAAAGGAATTTACTATGATTCAATTTGGTACAGGTGGTTGGCGCGCATTTATTGGTGAAGAATTTACCAAAGATAACGTACGTCTTGTTGCTCAAGCACTATCAAATATTATGATTAACGAACAAGTCCAAGATAAAGGGTTTGTTATTGGTTATGACCGTCGTTTCTTATCAGATAAAGCAGGAAAATGGTTTGCAGAAGTGGTTGCAGCCAATGGCATTAAAGTAAGTTTTATTGATAAGTTTGTTCCAACCCCTATCGTTATGTTCCAAACAAAAGAGATGGGTTGTATCTATTCAGCTTGTATCACTGCATCTCATAACCCTGCAGACTACAACGGTGTGAAAGTGTTCATCGAAGGTGGTCGTGACGCCGATGAAATCATTACCCAAAAATCGAACAACAAATTGCTCATTTAACTCAACAAGATGTTAATGCATTAGAATTTGAAGAAGCGGTTACTGCGGGAAAAATTGAAATCATTAACCCAATGAACGCATTTGTTGACTCAATCATCGACTTTATCGATATCGAATCAATTAAAAAAGCCAACTTACGTGTACTTATCGACCCAATGTTTGGTGTAGCAAAAAATGCGCTTCAAACGGTTTTAATTAATGGTCGTTGTGATGTTGACGTTATCAACGATGGTGAAAACCCTGCATTTGGAGGCTTAATGCCATCGCCAAGTGCCGCTACTTTGTATCGCTTAAAACACTTAGTTGCACACGAAGGTTATGACATTGGTATTGGTACTGATGGAGATGCTGACCGTCTAGGTATTATCGATGAAAAAGGTAATTTTATTCACCCTAATGAAGTCCTAATTCTCCTTTACTACTACTTACTTGAGTACAAAGGCTGGAAAGGGTCAGTGGTTCGTAATATTGCAACGACTCACTTGCTTGATAAAGTCGCAGCAGATCACGGCGAAAAATGCTTTGAGGTACCTGTAGGCTTTAAGCACATCAGCTCCCAAATGGAAGCCGATGATTCTTTAATCGGTGGGGAAAGTTCAGGTGGTTTAACCATTCGTGGACACATTAAAGGTAAAGATGGCGTATTCGCTTCCAGCTTATTAGTTGAAATGATCAGCGTGACAGGTAAAAAACTATCTGAAATGCTTGATGAGATTTACGCTAAATATGGTTACGCCTATACAGCGGAAGGCGATTGCACCTTTAAACCAGCAGAAAAAGAAACACTGTATAATAAAATTTATGTAGAGAAGCAACTACCTGAATTTGAATATGAAATAGAAAAAGTAAGCTATGAAGATGGTGCAAAAGTTTACTTTAAAAATGGCGGTTGGGTCATTGCTCGTTTCTCTGGTACCGAACCATTATTACGTATTTTTGCTGAAATGGAAGACAAACCAACTGCAGAAAAAGTACTTAATGAAATGAAAGCTTTCCTTTCTCTTTAGTTTCTACGTTTTAACAAAACAAAAGTTCTAAAGAATTAACCCAGCTAATATAAGAGTCTGTTAGCTGGGTTCTTTTTATACTACTGATATTAATCCTGAACAAAAACAATTGGACAGTGTGGTTTGATTTCAAACTTCACTTTTTCACCTATCGTTAATGAATCATTAGAAACGGCGATTAATTCCACACCTTCACTATCGATAACATAACGACACGTATCTCCCATAAATTGCAGCTCTTTCACTGTAGCTTCACCATTTACATCACGATATAACGTAATATTTTGTGGTCGCAGTAGCACTTCCGCTTTTTTATCCGCTTCCGTTGTGCTTCTACCACAAGAGATGAAACCAACTTGAGTATCTATATTTCCGTTTTGGTTAATCGTACCTGATACGTAAGATCCACCACCTAAAAAATCAGCTACGAAGCAACTATTAGGGGAGTAATATAAATCGTTAGAGCTACCAAACTGTTCAATCACGCCATGATTCATTACTGCTAATTTATCTGAAAAAGCGAAGGCTTCTTCACGACTGTGAGTAACAAAAATAGCTGTCACACCTTGTGCCTTAAAAATTCGACGGATCTCTTTAATCAAGTCATGACGTACTTGTGTATCAATATTTGAAAATGGCTCATCAAGTAAAAGTAAATCAGGTTCACTTGCCAACGCTCGTGCAATAGCTACACGCTGTTGTTGCCCACCTGACAATTGATGAGGATAACGGTCACCAAATCCGCTTAAATGAACTAGGTGTAACATCGACTCAACTTTATCGTCGGCTTTTTTCTTATCCCAACCTTTTAAGCCAAAACCAATATTTTGAGTCACCGTCAAATGAGGGAAAAGTGCATAATCTTGAAAAATCATGCCGATGTTTCTTTGTTCTGGTGGTAACCAAGTATTGTTATCCGTTATCACCTTACCATTTAAGTTCATCTCACCAGACGATAAAGGCAACAGACCTGCAATGGATTTTAATAACGTCGTTTTTCCACACCCACTTGCACCAAGTAAACAAACGATCTCACCTTGTTCAACATTTAATGAAAGCTGAGATAAGATATCTTGATCGTGATAGCGACAAGTCAAATTTGAAATAGATAATGCAGATTTCATTAATGATGTTGCTCCAAAGAACGGTTAACAATAATTAATGGAATTAACCCCACTAAAACCAATAGCACCGCAGGCATCGCTGCGATTTCTAGTTGCTCATCAGAAGCAAAATTAAACACGTAAGTTGCCAGTGTTTCAAAATTAAATGGACGCAATAATAACGCTGCATTGAGCTCTTTCATGGTTTCAATGAATACTAGAAGCCCCGCAATTAAACACCCTCGACGAATCAGTGGAAAGTGCACTCGACGCAGCATAGACCAAGTCCCACATCCCAATGTGCGAGAAGCCATATCTAATGAAGGTGGTATCTTATTTAAGTTACTTTCAATAGAACCGATAGCGACCGCTGAAAATCGAGTTACAGAAGCAAAAATTAACGCAAAAATAGAGCCAGAGAAAATTAGACCAATAACCCCAAAACCAAGTTGTTTTGATACATCATTAATAAAATGATCCAAACCAATCATAGGTAGCATAACGCCAATCGCTAACACCGTTCCTGGCACAGCATAACCTAATGAAGCTAAACGCATAGGAACAACGCTCCATTTACTAGCAGGCTGTAAGCGACGTAAAAAATTCACCACAACAGCAATGATTACGGCAATGACAGCAGAAATACTAGAGACATATAAACTATTGATGGCGTATTCTTGAAACTCAGCAGTCCAGCTTTGCTCAAAGTAATCAATTGCATAACTGATTAACTGCATTAATGGAAAAATAAAAGCGATTGAAACAAGTCCCCAACACCAAATTAATGCTCCCCACTTTTTCCAACCATGCAATTGATATTGAAATTCCTCGCTCGTATTAAATTTTTCTTGGAACATTTTTTGTTTACGACGGCTATAACGTTCACCACTGATCAATAATAAAATACCCATCAGCATAAAAGCAGAAACCTTAGCCGCCGCATTTAAATTTGAATAGCCAAGCCAAGTATCATACACCGCCGTCGTTAACGTATTCACCGCAAAATAGCTAACGGTACCAAAGTCCCCTAGTGCTTCCATTGCCACTAATGACAAGGCAACAGCAATCGATGGTCTAGCAAGAGGTAAAGAGATACGTTTAAAACTCTCCCAAGGAGTACATTTTAGTAATCGAGCCGACTGCAACAGACTGATGTTCTGCTCCATAAAAGCAGCACGAGCTAATAAATAAACATAAGGATACAAAACTAAAGACATGACTAAAATGGCTCCAGCTAATGTACGAATATCTGGAAACCAATAATCGCTGTATGACTGCCAGCCAAAAATATCACGTAATAACACTTGTATTGGGCCAGCAAAATCTAACCAATCTGTGTAGATGTACCCAACGATATAAGCAGGCATAGCAAGAGGCAAAACCAAAGCCCATTGCAAAATAGAAGAGCTAGGAATGCGGCACATTGCCATAAACCAAGCTGAAGGGACACCCAAAATAAGAGAGAAGAACATCGCACCAAACACTAATAAAACCGTATTGAGTGTGTATGTAGGAAGCACAGTATCAAACAGATGAGTAAATATATCGTCTGTATTACCGAGCGCTGTATATAGGATCGCTAAGATCGGCAAAACCAGTAGTAGAGAAAAACTCCAACTACTGGTTTTCCAAAATAATAATTTTTCTTTCATTGCCTAAACTGCAAGGCTCTTATAAAAATGATGAGGTATTGTTACCTCACCATTTTTAAATATCAAATTAAAGATCGAATTTAACTTCATCTAAAAGCTTAATTGCTTTTGTATGATTGTCAGCGATTTCGTCTAAAGAAAGTGTATCGGCTTTAAAGTCACCCCAAGAAGCAACTAACTCAGAACGTTTAACTCCTGGTTTTACGGGGTATTCATAGTTCACTTCAGCGTACATACCTTGTGCTACATCACCAGTTAAGAACTCCATTAATTTTAATGCGTTATCTTTATTTGGTGCGTATTTTGCCATCGCCATACCACTCACATTCACATGTGTACCGTCAGTATTTTGATTTGGGAAGTTAATGTATACCGACTCAGCCCAAGAAACTTGTTTTGGATCGTTAACCATTTTACCTAAGTAGTAACTATTACCTAAAGCAAGATCACAAAGCCCTTCTTTAATTGCTTTCACTTGCGCACGATCATTACCTTGTGGTTTACGAGCAAGGTTCGATTTTACGCCTTCTAACCACGTTTTCGCTTCTGCTTCACCATGATGAGCAATCATTGAAGAAACAAGAGATACATTATATGGGTGCTTACCACTACGAGTACAAATCTTACCTTTCCATTCTGGCTTAGCTAAATCAGCATAATCAAAATCAGCACCTAATTTACCCACACGGTCACGAGATGAATAAACGTTACGAGCGCGAAGTGTTAGAGCAAACCACTCATCTTCAGCATCACGATATTGTGCAGGAACATTTGCATCAATAACTTTACTATCAACAGGTTGAACTAAGTTTTTATTAGTTAATTCAGCTAAACGGCTAATATCAGTTGTTAAAATAACATCTGCGGGGCTTAATTCCCCTTCTTGAGCCAATTTCTCAGCTAAGCCTTTTTTAGCAAACTTAACATTAACCTGAATACCAGTCTCTTTTGTGAACTCTTTGAACATTGGCTCAACTAAGAAAGGTTGGCGATAAGAGTAAACGTTAACTTCTTCAGCAGCCATAACACTTGGTGCAAACATACCTGCAATTAAAGCAGAAACTGATAGTAATTTTTTCATGTTATTCCTTTAAAATCTTTACTTATAAATGGTAATAATAATAATTATCAATAACGGTATTATACGAAGAGATTTAGAAAAGACAATGATCCAATTTTCTTTTTGATAAAAAAGAGCCCCAATACTTGCGCATTAGGGCACTTGAATTTGTAAGGAAATATTAACTTTCTATTTTACACTTACAAACTCTGGGTAAGCATCGATACCACAATCATGTACATCCATGCCTTCAAGCTCCTCTTCCTCTGTTACTCGAATGCCGACTGTTGCTTTCAATACCGCCCATACAACTAAACTTGCGCCAAATACCCATGCGAAGATCACGACAGCACCAAGTAGTTGCGCTCCAAATGTGGCATCAGAGTTACTCAAAGGAACCACCATTAAACCAAAGAAGCCACACACACCATGAACAGAAATAGCACCTACAGGATCATCAATTTTAATTTTATCAAAACCAACAATACTAAATACAACCAGAGCTCCAGCGATTGCACCAACACTTACAGCAGCTAATGGTGACGGTGATAACGGATCTGCAGTGATAGCAACTAAACCTGCTAATGCCCCATTTAATACCATGGTTAAATCAGCTTTACCCCATGTGCTCTTACATACAAATAATGCCGTAATTGCTCCTGCCGCCGCTGCTGCATTCGTATTCAAAAAGATCTGGCCAACCGCAGTTGCATTCTCAAAGTCAGAAACCATTAACTGAGAACCACCATTAAAGCCAAACCAACCAAACCATAAAATAAAAGTACCCAGTGTAGCCAAAGGCATGTTTGAACCTGGAATTGGATATATTTGCCCTTTCTTACCGTACTTACCTTTACGAGCCCCTAGTAATAGAACTCCTGCAAGCGCAGCAGATGCACCAGCCATATGAACGATACCTGAGCCAGCAAAGTCACTGAATCCTGCTTCTGATAGGAAGCCACCACCCCATGTCCAATAACCTTCCATTGGATAAATAAAAGCGGTTAAAATCGCTGAAAAAATAAGGAATGACCATAGCTTCATACGCTCAGCAACCGCACCTGAAACCACTGACATTGCAGTAGCTACAAACACCACTTGGAAGAAAAAGTCTGATTCTAATGAATGATCAGCACCTTCAGCCTGTGTACCAATTAAGGTTCCTATAGAGGGTAAAAAACCACCAGAGCCGTTATCAACATACATAATGTTATAACCAACGACTAAATACGTAGTACAAGCGATTGCATATAAACAGATATTTTTAGTTAGGATCTCTGTTGTATTTTTTGAACGAACTAAACCAGCTTCTAACATGGCAAACCCTGCAGCCATCCACATAACTAATGCACCTGACATCAAAAAGAAGAAGGTATCTAACGCATAACGAAGTTCTGATACTGTTGTTGAAAGTTCCATAATATTGTCCTCTATCCTTAAAGTGCTTCGGTATCGGTTTCACCAGTACGAATACGCACTGCTTGCTGAAGGTCATAAACAAAAATCTTTCCATCACCAATCTTACCTGTGTGCGCCGCCTTGCTGATCGCTTCAACAATACGGTCAACCCCTTCCGCTTGAACGGCTATTTCTAATTTTACTTTTGGAAGAAAATCGACTTGATACTCAGCTCCTCGATATAGTTCAGTATGACCTTTTTGACGTCCAAATCCTTTCACTTCTGAAACGGTCATGCCATCTACTCCAGCATCGGCAAGCGCTTCTCTAACGTCGTCTAATTTAAATGGTTTAATTATGGCGTTAATTATTTTCATAGCTCAGTCCCTTGAATTTATTTGTTACTTATTCTTAACAATTCAATCGGTGTGCCAACATTAAAAATAATTATTATTCAATAAGATAGAAAAATGCAGAGTAACAAAACAAAAAAGGCCGCACTAATATAGTGCAGCCTTTCCCTATCAATGAGCATTAAATTAAAAACGATTTATAAATGCTTCCCAACTTTGAAGCATAGTTTCAAAGTCTTCTAATCCACATACAGATATACATTCATCATCATACATATGAATATCCTCTTCGAACTCTTCATCAGATTGTTCAAACAATGCGTTCTCCTGAACAATGACTTCTTGATCGCTCAATACTAATGTCATCACCTTGCCTGATAACGTCCACTCATCCTGTGTATTTTTAATTAAAGCGATGTGCTTATATATTTCTGCGAGTAAATCCGTATTTTTCGCTACATCTTCAACTAACCAACGTCCCATGGCTTCATGCCCCATGGAAAAATTCGCATGGTATGTACCCTCAAGGGTATTTTTCTTAAATTCGTAATCCATCGGATATCCTAACAATTATATCGGCGTTAACTCACACGTTTTGGATCAAAGACAATGCCGAGCTCTTTTACTCCAGTATAATCTTATCCCTATTTTTTTATAGCTAACTCCCTCCTTTCTTAATAGCTAAAAGGTTTAAAGATGCAGTTAACCACAATGATCGCCAAACAAATTGTCGAGCGTTCAATGAAAATTATCAAACACTCTGTCAATGTGATGGATGAGTATGGTGTGATTATTGGTTCAGGGGATCCATCAAGATTAAACTGTCGTCATGAAGGGGCAATACTTGCTATTAATGAAAATCGAGAAGTTGAAATCGATTACTCTACGGCTCAACAATTACGTGGTGTAAAAGCTGGAATTAACTTACCCATTGTGTTTCAAAATAAGGTTATTGGGGTTGTTGGTATTTCGGGAAAACCTTCAGAGATCCAACAGTACGGAGAGTTAGTAAAAATGACCGCCGAACTTATCATTGAGCAAGCCGCTTTAATGACTGAAATTCAATGGTCTAAACGCCACAAAGAAGAATTAGTTCTACAATTAATTCAACCATCAGACTTAAATACACAGCAACTTTATTCTATTGCTGAACGACTAGAGCTCGATCTTAATCAACCACGAATCGCAACCATCATTAAGGTAGATTCTTTTAATGGTGAAAACCTTTCTCTCAGCCATCTTCAAAAATTAGTTCATTTATTAGAATATCCAGAGCGCGATAATTTAGTGGCAATCAGCTCCGTGACCTTAAACGAAGTTGTGGTATTAAAGCCAATTACATTAACGGATATCGGATGGAATAGAAGCCATGAAGAAAAAAGGATCCGCCAATTATTTCAACGTATCTCCCATGATGAGAAATTCACAATAAAAATAGCATTGGGTGATTACTTTCCGAATCTAGAAGGACTAGCGCAATCTTATATGACAGCAAAAGCGACCATGAGTACTGCTAATGCTAAAAATCGCATTTTATTTTTCCAAGATAACAAGCTACCCGTTTTAATTAATGGACTAAAATCCGATACTTGGCGCATGGAACAATTAAAGCAACCTATCGTTAATCTTCAAAAAGCAGATCCTAAAGGGATATTACTCAAAACCCTTAAAGCCTTTTTTAATCATAATTGTGATTCAGCTCAAACCTGTAAATCATTACATATTCATCGGAATACTCTTCGCTACAGGCTGGATAAAATAAACAAAGAAACAAGCTTAGATATCAATAAGATAAATGATTCTACCTATTTGTACCTTGCTTCATTAATGAGTAATAAATAATACTCAATTTATGCAATTGCACAATGATTTAAATATTTAATCCATAAAATTTGGGCATTCGACTAAAGCATATTGATAACGATAACGTTAGATTACCGACATCTTAATTATTAAATGGAACGTTAATATGATCGAAGTATCTACCCTAGGCGCTATTTCAGCGCTCGTTGTTGCTATCGCCCTCATCCTTAAAAAGGTCCCGCCTGCTTATGGCATGATTATTGGTGCTCTAATTGGTGGTATTGTCGGTGGCGTTTCATTAACAGATACAGTTAACTTAATGATTGGCGGTGCTCAAGGAATTGTTACCGCAGTTTTACGAATTCTTGCAGCTGGTGTTCTTGCAGGTGTATTAATTGAATCAGGTGCGGCAACCTCTATTGCAGAAACCATAGTTAAAAAAGTAGGCGAAACCAGAGCACTGTTAGCATTAGCAGTTGCAACTATGATCTTAACGGCTGTGGGTGTTTTCGTAGACGTTGCTGTAATTACTGTTGCTCCTATTGCACTTGCGATTGCTCAGCGTGCTGACCTATCTAAAATGGCTATCTTATTAGCGATGGTTGGCGGCGGTAAAGCAGGTAACGTAATGTCACCTAACCCAAATGCGATTGCGGCAGCCGATGCTTTTAACGTGCCTTTAACTTCAGTGATGGCAGCTGGTATTATCCCTGGATTATTTGGGTTAGTCTTTGCTTATTTCATCGCTAAAAAACTCGTTAATAAAGGCAGCAAAGTCCAAGCTCATGAAGTAGTTTCTGTTGATCATTCTCGCCTACCTAGTTTTACGACTTCTATCGTGGCTCCTCTTGTTGCTATCAGCCTTTTAGCCCTGCGCCCAATAGCAGGTATTAATGTCGATCCTCTCATTGCACTTCCTTTAGGTGGCCTACTGGGTGCTGTTGCAATGGGACGCTTTAGAGATACCAATCATTTTGCAGTATCAGGTTTAACTCGTATGGCTCCTGTTGCTGTAATGTTACTTGGTACAGGTACATTAGCAGGTATCATTGCAAACTCCGGGTTGAAATCTGGCCTTATCGATATCTTAACTGCTTCAGGTCTTCCATCTTATCTACTTGCTCCGATTTCTGGTGCCATGATGTCGTTAGCAACAGCATCAACAACAGCTGGTACTGCCGTTGCAGCAAGTGTATTTAGTCACACAATTCTAGAACTTGGCGTTCCTGCTCTTGCTGGTGCTGCAATGATTCACGCTGGTGCAACCGTATTAGATCACATGCCACACGGTAGTTTCTTCCATGCCACTGGCGGTGCTGTACATATGGATATTAAAGAGCGTTTAAAGCTTATTCCATATGAATCAGCGGTTGGTCTCATGATCGCAACTGTTTCAACTCTCATCTTTGGCGTCTTCGGTTTATTTGTTTAATAAGGCTATATTATGAAAATCGTTATTGCTCCTGACTCTTACAAAGAAAGTTTAACGGCGATGGAAGTCGCTACAGCCATTGAAGCTGGATTTAAACAAGTATTACCTCATGCTGAATATATAAAATTGCCTATGGCCGATGGTGGTGAAGGTACGGTTCAATCACTGATTGATGCAACTGGTGGCTCAATTATCGAGCACACAGTAACAGCGCCTCTTGGTGAACAAATTACCGGTTTTTATGGATTATTTGGCGATGGTCAAACAGCCATTATCGAGATGGCAGCTGCATCAGGTTTACACCTTGTTGAACCAAGTTTACGTAACCCTCTAAATACCACCACTTATGGTACTGGCGAACTAATTAAAGCGGCACTTGATAAAGGTGTAAAACACATAATTGTAGGAATCGGTGGCAGCGCTACGAATGATGGCGGGATTGGAATGGCTCAAGCGCTTGGTATCAAACTTCTGGATAAAGATGGTAATGATCTTGCTTTTGGTGGAGGTTCGTTAGCACAGCTTGTAACGATCGATACATCAAATAAAGATCCTCGCCTTGACAAGATTACACTTGAAGTTGCATGCGATGTTGATAACCCATTATGTGGTCCTAAAGGCGCCTCTTTCGTATTTGGCCCACAAAAAGGGGCAACTCCTGAGATGGTTAGCACATTAGATAACAACCTAAACCATTATGCCGATATAATGAAAGATCAACTGGGTAAAGATGTAAAAGACACTGCCGGAGCTGGTGCTGCTGGTGGGCTTGGTGCCGCCTTACTTGGTTTATTTAATGCGACTCTGCGTCCTGGTATCGAGATCGTAATGGATGCCGTAAACCTATCAGATGTTGTATCTAGTGCCGATCTTGTTATCACAGGAGAAGGTCGAATTGATAGCCAAACTATCCATGGAAAAACACCGATTGGCGTAGCAAGAACAGCGAAAAAATTTGATTTACCAGTTATTGGTATTGCAGGTTGTCTATCTGATGATTGTGCAGTCGTTCATGAGTATGGAATTGATGCGGTATTTAGTGTTGTCCCTCGCTCAGTATCTCTTGAGCTAGCATTAAAAGAAGCCGCTATTAACGTAGAAAATACCGCTCGTAATATTGCAGCAATATATTCAATGAAATAGTTAATCATCTAACGTCCTAAATAAAAAGCAGCCAATTGGCTGCTTTTTTAATTAAAGAAGATAAGGTTAAGCTGGCTCTTGGAAAATAACCGTATCCGCTTTCTCTGTATATGCTCCCATTTTATGG
Organism: Aliivibrio fischeri; assembly: GCA_038993745.2. Classification (NCBI taxonomy): domain Bacteria; kingdom Pseudomonadati; phylum Pseudomonadota; class Gammaproteobacteria; order Vibrionales; family Vibrionaceae; genus Aliivibrio; species Aliivibrio fischeri. The sequence continues at coordinate 2,439,292 of CP160629.1, forward strand.
AAGTTCAGATAACGGTAGGTATCTGCAGCGGTTGCATTAATCCTATCAGCGTACTCTAGATACTCTTCCTTCGTCGGGATACGACCAAGAATTGCACCAACCGCAGAAAGTTCAGCAGATGCTAGGTAAACATTCGCACCTGTACCCAAACGGTTCGGGAAGTTACGAGTAGACGTAGACATTACTGTCGACTTGTCTGCCACACGTGCCTGATTACCCATACATAGTGAACAACCCGGAGTTTCAATACGAACCCCAGCACGGCCGAAGATGCCATAGTAGCCTTCTTCTGTTAGCTGATCTTTATCCATCTTAGTTGGCGGAGCCACCCATAGACGAGTGCTTAGCGAGCCGTTGAACTCTTCAAGCATCTTACCAGCAGCACGGAAGTGACCGATGTTCGTCATACAAGAACCGATGAACACTTCTTGAATCTCAGTGCCTTGAACGTCAGAAAGAAGACGAGCATCATCTGGATCGTTTGGTGCACATAGGATTGGCTGATCGATGTCAGCAAGGTCGATCTCGATAACGTGAGCGTATTCAGCATCTGAATCGGCAGACAGCAACTCAGGGTTCGCTAGCCACTCTTCCATTGCAGTAATACGGCGTTCGATAGTACGAACATCACCGTAGCCTTCAGCAATCATCCACTTAAGCATAACGATGTTTGAATTCAAATATTCTTCAATGGACTCTTGAGACAACTTAACTGTACAACCTGCAGCTGAACGCTCAGCAGATGCATCAGAAAGTTCAAACGCTTGCTCAACAGATAGGTGCTCAACACCTTCGATTTCTAGTACACGACCAGAGAATTCGTTGATCTTACCTGCTTTCTCTACTGTTAGTAGGCCTTGCTTGATGCCGTATAGAGGAATCGCGTGTACTAAATCACGTAGCGTGATACCTGGCTGCATTTCACCTTTAAAGCGAACCAAGATAGATTCAGGCATATCAAGAGGCATAACACCTGTTGCTGCCGCAAATGCTACTAGACCAGAACCCGCAGGGAATGAGATACCTAGAGGGAAACGAGTATGCGAGTCACCACCTGTACCTACAGTATCAGGTAGAAGCATACGGTTTAGCCATGAATGAATAACACCATCACCAGGGCGTAGTGATACACCAGCACGGTTCATGATAAAATCAGGTAGTGTGTGGTGCGTATTAACATCAACTGGTTTTGGGTATGCAGATGTGTGACAGAAAGATTGCATCACAAGATCCGCAGAGAAGCCAAGACAGGCAAGATCTTTAAGCTCATCACGCGTCATAGGACCCGTCGTATCTTGAGAGCCTACCGTAGTCATCTTAGGCTCACAATATTGACCTGCACGAACGCCTTCAACACCACATGCTTTACCTACCATCTTCTGAGCTAGCGTGTAGCCTTTATCAGATGCAGATGGATCAATTGGCTTAGCAAATAGATCGGTTTCCTCTAAACCAAGAGAAATACGAGCACGACTTGTTAATCCACGACCAATAATCAGTGGAATACGGCCTCCAGCACGAACTTCATCAAGCAACACTGCGCTTAATTTAAAGCTAGAGATCTCTTCATTATTTTTACGAACTACACCTTCATAAGGGAAAATATCAATAATATCTCCCATATTCATGTTTTGAACATCAAGTTCAATCGGTAGTGCTCCTGAATCTTCCATTGTGTTATAGAAGATTGGGGCAATTTTACCACCAAGACAAACACCGCCAGTGCGCTTATTTGGTACGAATGGAATATCTTCACCCATGAACCAAAGCACTGAGTTAGTTGCTGATTTACGCGAAGAACCAGTACCAACAACATCACCCACATAAGCTAATGGGATGCCGTCTTTTTGCATTTCTTCGATTTGAGTAATAGGACCAACACTACCCTGTTCATCTGGAGTGATACCATCACGTTCCATTTTCAACATTGCTTTTGCATGTACAGGAATATCAGGACGTGACCATGCATCTGGTGCTGGAGATAGGTCATCGGTGTTCGTTTCACCTGTGACTTTAAATACTTTTACTGTGATCTTTTCAGCTACTTTATCTTTTGATGTAAACCATTCTGCATCAGCCCATGATTGAAGTACTTGCTGCGCAGAACTGTTACCCGCTTTCGCTTTTTCTTCTACGTCATAAAAAGCATCGAACATCAAAAGTGTATGAGAAAGCGCTTTAACTGCAATAGGTGCCAGTTCAGTGTCATCTAATAAAGAAACAAGAGGCTCTATATTATAACCACCTTGCATTGTGCCAAGTAATTCTGCTGCTTTTTCTTTACTAACAAGTGGAGAAGAGACTTCTCCTTTAGTAACTGCTGTTAAGAAGCCAGCTTTAACATAAGCTGCTTCATCAACGCCTGGGGAATACGATTCTCTAGTAAATCAAGAATAACTTCTTCTTCGCCTTGAGGCGGATTTTTTACTAATTCAATTAATGCTGCTACTTGCTCAGCATCCAGTGGTCTTGGGACCACGCCTTCTGAAGCACGTTCTTCGACGTGTTTACGATAAGCTTCAAGCACGACTTAATTCCTCACATTTTGGCTAACTCTTGATAAGTTAGCATCCTTGGAAACGATTCAGTTTATATTCGTTAACTTTTTAATTCTGTTATAAATCTCAATAAAACAAGAGAATATGTATCGATATAGACTAAATTTGTGGCGAGATGATATCAAATTTAACTTAAAATTAAAATCTACCCACAACAAACAACATACGACTTATGGCGCATTTTTGAACTATAAAACAGCGCCAATACTTAAATATACTGATTCATGATTCTGCTCTGTTCGACCATAAGCCAAGACAATAGGACCAATTGGACTATCAACACCAATAAAAGCAGAACCTGCAGTATAGAGTGGCGCGTCCTTAATACTATCCTGATTCCAAAGACCACCATTTTCTAATGAAGCCCCTAAATAAATAGGCGATTGGAACAAACCAAAATCGTTATCCATCAAGCGGTAACGATAAACCAAACTACCGAAAATCAAGTTTTGACCAGTTAAACTGTCTTTAGGTGTACCAGATAAGCGTAAGAAACCACCAAGAGATTTAGGTTCTAACTGTAAATCTCCCTTTTTATTCTCAACAACACCATATTCAAAATTACCGACGAAAGTATGACGAGAATATGTCCATGCAGCTCTTGTATTCAATGATATTTCTATGACGGAATCTTTGGTTGCCTCAATATCAACAACACTATCTTCAACATTATCATGCGAATAAAGATATTCAGCCTTTACATAAAAACCCTTAGTTGGGAAGGTGAAATTATCTAAGGTATCTAGTCTATATTGCGCAAAGATCCCCTCACGGCTGTAGCTTGCATTCAGATCTCTTATACTAGTAAATGCCACTTTACCTTTTGTATAACGACCACCAATACGAAAATCGCTCCACAAATGACCTTGTAGTCCAACAGCACCTTCAAATACTAAGTCACTGTATTCCAGAGGGAAATCATTATCAATTGATCCTAATTCATTACCGGACAAAGAGAATTTCTTTTGCTCAACACTATAAACAGATTTAAAAGAAGTGAATAATAATTGATTAACTAAGAATGGAGTATACAACTCAGCTGAAACCAATTTATCAGTACCTAATTCAAAGTTGGTTCGTAACTCAGAACGATTATCTCTTAATCCAGTTAATTCAATATCTGTAAAGTTAATCGACATCCCAAGAGAATATTTACTTTGATTATCAAAATCATCTTCTAAAGCAAAACGGAAATCCAAATAATTTGGTCCCCAACTTTTTTCTTTAACTTCAACGATTAGATCATGTGTGCCTTCTTCATTTTCTTGATAGTAATAATCTACTCTTTCAAAGCGATCGATCACATAAAGATCTCGAATATGTTCTTCGAGTTCGTCGGCACTATAAGATCTCCCTTCTTCTAAATTTAAACGATCTAAAAGCATATTCTCTGTATACAAACTATCATTTTTAATGGTTATCTTATTTACATACAGGTCTTCACCTCTAAGCAAAGTGGACGCTTTTATCTCTTTTTCCTTTAAATATTCTTGGTACTTTTCATCAGATAATACTAATTTATCTAGTGCTTTATGTTTTTCGTAAGCGATATCATAGCCTTTACCATAAGCAAAGGGCATTTTGTCGAACTCGGCCGTTTCCATTTTTCCTACATGTGGCGCTAATAAAATATCTTTATCACCAAGAAGCTTTTCTTGTTGTTTGGTACTATTTTTCACCATAAAGTTCGTCAATTGCCCCATGACAGAAAGGTAACTAGAAATGTCATCAGCTTCTAAATAATCAGAACCAATATCTACAGCTATAACGATATCTGCTCCCATTTCTCTAACAACATCAACAGGCATATTATTTACAACACCACCATCAACAAGAAGTCGGCCGTCATATTCTGCAGGTGGAAGTGCGCCAGGAACCGACATGCTTGCCATCATAGCTTCTGCTAAGTTGCCTTTATCTAAAACAACCGGTTCAAGTTTTTCAATATCTGTTGCAACAGCACGAAAAGGGATCGGTAACTGATCGAAGGAATTTAAGTAAGGAATATTATCTGATGTAGTTCTGAGTATTTTGGCCATTGTCTGGCCTTGTACAAAACCTTTTGGGGCTTTTAATTCTGTAAATGAAAAACCAATATCCGTACCTATTTGATAACGGTCTTCATATTCTTTATCTCTGATCTGTCTTTCACTACGCTCAACCTTATCAACAAAGCCACTGTTCCAGTCAACTGTATCAATAAATGCTTCTATTTCATCAGCGCTCATTCCTGATGCATATAATCCACCAACATAGGCTCCCATACTGGTACCGGTTATATAATCAACAGGTATGTGCATCTCTTCTAATGCTTTTAAAACACCAATATGAGCAGCACCTTTCGCTCCCCCACCAGCAAGAACAAGACCTATTTTGGGACGAGATTCATCACTAGCAACAGCAGTAGAAGAAAATAGATAGAGAAATACAGAAGAAAAAATGAATGGCTTGAAGCGCATAATATCATCCTTGAAATATTGATATAAAAAGAATACAGGATGATGAGGGAGATAAAAAGCCTAACTAGCAAGAACTGACAATGAGCAAACTCTATTTTCACATTCAATTTTCTATAGATGTAAAAAGCCTAACCAACTGAACTACCTCTTCGCTCTGCTTATCTCATTCAATTTTCTACAGACGTAAAAAAGCCCTAATCTTTCGATTAGGGCTTTTTCAAATAAGTGGCGGAGTGGACGGGACTCGAACCCGCGACCCCCGGCGTGACAGGCCGGTATTCTAACCAACTGAACTACCACTCCGCAGTGTCTATTCAGTGTATCTTAATTTAAAGCCTGGCGATGTCCTACTCTCACATGGGGAAACCCCACACTACCATCGGCGCTATTACGTTTCACTTCTGAGTTCGGCATGGGATCAGGTGGGTCCATAACGCTATGGTCGCCAAGCAAATTCTTTCTCTTTATTTAATAAAGAGTATCTGGAAAGCTATATTGTGTTCTTAATCACATTCAATTCGTTTCTTGCAACTTTAAATCCGTTCAAAACCCCTTGGGTGTTGTATGGTTAAGCCTCACGGGCAATTAGTATCAGTTAGCTCAATGCCTCGCAGCACTTACACACCTGACCTATCTACGTCGTAGTCTCCAACAACCCTTTAGGATACTTAAAGTATCAGGGATGACTCATCTCAGGGCTCGCTTCACGCTTAGATGCTTTCAGCGTTTATCGATTCCGAACTTAGCTACCGGGCAATGCCACTGGCGTGACAACCCGAACACCAGAGGTTCGTCCACTCCGGTCCTCTCGTACTAGGAGCAGCCCCCTTCAATCATCCAACGCCCACGGCAGATAGGGACCGAACTGTCTCACGACGTTCTAAACCCAGCTCGCGTACCACTTTAAATGGCGAACAGCCATACCCTTGGGACCGACTTCAGCCCCAGGATGTGATGAGCCGACATCGAGGTGCCAAACACCGCCGTCGATATGAACTCTTGGGCGGTATCAGCCTGTTATCCCCGAGTACCTTTTATCCGTTGAGCGATGGCCCTTCCATTCAGAACCACCGGATCACTATGACCTGCTTTCGCACCTGCTCGAATTGTCATTCTCGCAGTCAAGCGGGCTTATGCCATTGCACTAACCTCACGATGTCCAACCGTGATTAGCCCACCTTCGTGCTCCTCCGTTACTCTTTGGGAGGAGACCGCCCCAGTCAAACTACCCACCAGGCACTGTCCGCAACCCCGATAAGGGGCCAACGTTAGAACATCAAGCATACAAGGGTGGTATTTCAAGATTGCCTCCACACATACTGGCGTACGTGCTTCAAAGGCTCCCACCTATCCTACACATGTAGGGTCAATGTTCAGTGCCAAGCTGTAGTAAAGGTTCACGGGGTCTTTCCGTCTAGCCGCGGGTACACTGCATCTTCACAGCGATTTCAATTTCACTGAGTCTCGGGTGGAGACAGCGTGGCCATCATTACGCCATTCGTGCAGGTCGGAACTTACCCGACAAGGAATTTCGCTACCTTAGGACCGTTATAGTTACGGCCGCCGTTTACTTGGGCTTCGATCAAGAGCTTCGACCGAAGTCTAACCCCATCAATTAACCTTCAAGCACCGGGCAGGCGTCACACCGTATACGTCATCTTACGATTTAGCACAGTGCTATGTTTTTAATAAACAGTTGCAGCCACCTGGTATCTGCGACTCCCGGCAGCTTAGAGAGCAAGTCTCATCACCGCTAGGAGCGTACCTTCTCCCGAAGTTACGGTACCATTTTGCCTAGTTCCTTCACCCGAGTTCTCTCAAGCGCCTTAGTATTCTCTACTCGACCACCTGTGTCGGTTTGGGGTACGATTCCTTACAATCTGAAGCTTAGAGGCTTTTCCTGGAAGCATGGCATCAATGGCTTCACTACCGTAGTAGCTCGACATCGTATCTCAGCCTAGTGTGATCCCGGATTTGCCTAAGATCACAGCCTACATACTTGAACTTGGACGACCGTCGCCAAGCCCACCTAGCCTTCTCCGTCCCCCATCGCAATTGTAAGAAGTACGGGAATATTAACCCGTTTCCCATCGACTACGCCTTTCGGCCTCGCCTTAGGGGTCGACTTACCCTGCCCCGATTAACGTTGGACAGGAACCCTTGGTCTTCCGGCGAGCGGGTTTTTCACCCGCTTTATCGTTACTCATGTCAGCATTCGCACTTCTGATACGTCCAGCACGCTTTACAACGCACCTTCAACCGCTTACAGAACGCTCCCCTACCCAATACAGTAAACTGTATTGCCGCAGCTTCGGTGTATAGTTTAGCCCCGTTACATCTTCCGCGCAGGCCGACTCGACCAGTGAGCTATTACGCTTTCTTTAAATGATGGCTGCTTCTAAGCCAACATCCTGGCTGTCTGAGCCTTCCCACATCGTTTCCCACTTAACTATAACTTTGGGACCTTAGCTGGCGGTCTGGGTTGTTTCCCTCTCCACGACGGACGTTAGCACCCGCCGTGTGTCTCCCGGATAGTACTTACTGGTATTCGGAGTTTGCAAAGGGTTGGTAAGTCGGGATGACCCCCTAGCCTTAACAGTGCTCTACCCCCAGTAGTATTCGTCCGAGGCTCTACCTAAATAGATTTCGGGGAGAACCAGCTATCTCCAGGTTTGATTGGCCTTTCACCCCTAGCCACAAGTCATCCGCTAATTTTTCAACATTAGTCGGTTCGGTCCTCCAATTGATGTTACTCAATCTTCAACCTGCCCATGGCTAGATCACCTGGTTTCGGGTCTATATCCAGAGACTGAACGCCCAGTTAAGACTCGGTTTCCCTACGGCTCCCTAAACGGTTAACCTTGCCACTGAATATAAGTCGCTGACCCATTATACAAAAGGTACGCAGTCACACCACGAAGGTGCTCCTACTGCTTGTACGTACACGGTTTCAGGTTCTATTTCACTCCCCTCACAGGGGTTCTTTTCGCCTTTCCCTCACGGTACTGGTTCACTATCGGTCAGTCAGTAGTATTTAGCCTTGGAGGATGGTCCCCCATATTCAGACAGGATATCACGTGTCCCGCCTTACTCGTTTTCACTGATGATGAGATGTCGGTTACGGGGCTATCACCCTGTATCGCGGCACTTTCCAGAGCCTTCACCTGTCTCATTAAAAGCTTAAGGGCTAACCCAATTTCGCTCGCCGCTACTTTCGGGATCTCGGTTGATTTCTCTTCCTCGGGGTACTTAGATGTTTCAGTTCTCCCGGTTCGCCTCGCTACGCTATGTATTCACGTAGCGATACGTGCTTATGCACGTGGGTTTCCCCATTCAGAAATCCCAGACTCAAATGGTTTTTACTACCTAATCTGGGCTTATCGCAAGTTAATACGTCTTTCATCGCCTCTGACTGCCAAGGCATCCACCGTGTACGCTTAGTCACTTAACCATACAACCCCAAGAGGTTTCGTATGGCATAAACAACCAAGGTTGAACTCGTCATTGCGAGTTCTGGTTTTTCGCCGGATTCAAAATACAAGAACACTTGAATGTGTTGTTCTTCGTTTTACAAAGTAAAACAAAGGATATTAAGAACTTTTAAATTTTGATTTAGATAACTCGTAAGTTATTTAAATCAGTCAGCTTTCCAAATTGTTAAAGAGCGATTTCACGCTTATGCGTGTAACCATTTTTAAAAACTCTTAAAGGTTTAACCTAAAAGAATGCTTAAAGATGGTGGAGCTATGCGGGATCGAACCGCAGACCTCCTGCGTGCAAGGCAGGCGCTCTCCCAGCTGAGCTATAGCCCCGAAATATAATGTTATCCAATACTTTCTGGAGAAGTATTGGTGGGTCTGAGTGGATTTGAACCACCGACCTCACCCTTATCAGGGGTGCGCTCTAACCAACTGAGCTACAGACCCAACATTAAGTCTCTTAATTTTTTAACCTAATCAATCTGTGTGAACACTCATAAACCGTAATCTATCGTTTAAGGAGGTGATCCAGCCCAGGTTCCCCTAGGGCTACCTTGTTACGACTTCACCCCAGTCATGAACCACAAAGTGGTGAGCGTCCTCCCGAAGGTTAAACTACCCACTTCTTTTGCAGCCCACTCCCATGGTGTGACGGGCGGTGTGTACAAGGCCCGGGAACGTATTCACCGTAGCATTCTGATCTACGATTACTAGCGATTCCGACTTCATGGAGTCGAGTTGCAGACTCCAATCCGGACTACGACGCACTTTTTGGGATTCGCTCACTATCGCTAGCTTGCAGCCCTCTGTATGCGCCATTGTAGCACGTGTGTAGCCCTACTCGTAAGGGCCATGATGACTTGACGTCGTCCCCACCTTCCTCCGGTTTATCACCGGCAGTCTCCCTGGAGTTCCCACCATTACGTGCTGGCAAACAAGGATAAGGGTTGCGCTCGTTGCGGGACTTAACCCAACATTTCACAACACGAGCTGACGACAGCCATGCAGCACCTGTCTCAGAGCTCCCGAAGGCACTAAGCTATCTCTAGCGAATTCTCTGGATGTCAAGAGTAGGTAAGGTTCTTCGCGTTGCATCGAATTAAACCACATGCTCCACCGCTTGTGCGGGCCCCGTCAATTCATTTGAGTTTTAATCTTGCGACCGTACTCCCCAGGCGGTCTACTTAACGCGTTAGCTCCGAAAGCCACTCCTCAAGGAACAACCTCCAAGTAGACATCGTTTACGGCGTGGACTACCAGGGTATCTAATCCTGTTTGCTCCCCACGCTTTCGCATCTGAGTGTCAGTGTCTGTCCAGGGGGCCGCCTTCGCCACTGGTATTCCTTCAGATCTCTACGCATTTCACCGCTACACCTGAAATTCTACCCCCTCTACAGCACTCTAGTTCACCAGTTTCAAATGCGGTTCCGAGGTTGAGCCCCGGGCTTTCACATCTGACTTAATGAACCACCTGCATGCGCTTTACGCCCAGTAATTCCGATTAACGCTCGCACCCTCCGTATTACCGCGGCTGCTGGCACGGAGTTAGCCGGTGCTTCTTCTGTAGGTAACGTCAAATCCATACGCTATTAACGCATGAACCTTCCTCCCTACTGAAAGTACTTTACAACCCGAAGGCCTTCTTCATACACGCGGCATGGCTGCATCAGGCTTTCGCCCATTGTGCAATATTCCCCACTGCTGCCTCCCGTAGGAGTCTGGACCGTGTCTCAGTTCCAGTGTGGCTGATCATCCTCTCAGACCAGCTAGAGATCGTCGCCTTGGTGAGCTCTTACCTCACCAACTAGCTAATCTCACCTGGGCTAATCTTAGCGCGAGAGGCCCGAAGGTCCCCCTCTTTGGTCCGAAGACATTATGCGGTATTAGCTATCGTTTCCAATAGTTATCCCCCACACTAAGGCATATTCCCAGGCATTACTCACCCGTCCGCCGCTCGACGCCCTTAACGTTCCCCGAAGGTTCAGTTAAGTCGTTTCCGCTCGACTTGCATGTGTTAGGCCTGCCGCCAGCGTTCAATCTGAGCCATGATCAAACTCTTCAATTAAAGTTTTTTTGGTTGCTCTGTCTTTTCTATAAAGAGAAGCAGAAACAAAACCGACTCAATGATTAATACTGATTGTTACATAAAAGTAATTTTGTGTAGTCACTCAGTTCATTGATTAGTTATTTGCTTTCGCAAATAGTGATTATCAATTCACAAGTGCCCACACAGATTGATTTGGTTAAATTGTTAAAGAGCTTTCTTCTACTTTTAAGCCATTAAGGCTTTCTTTCGAAGAGGATGGTCATTTTATTCATTTAAGCTTCAGTGTCAAGCACTTATTTGAAACCAACTTTAAAAAACCATCTAGACCAACCTGATTGCAAACCCTTACTGGACATGCTCTCCGTGTCAGTGAGGTCGCATTATAGAGACCTGATTCATATTGGCAAGCATTTTATTTAAGATTTAATTCAAATGCATAGAATATAAACAAAACGTTCAATATGAAGTCATAAAACTTATTAAAACATCCTAAAGATGATTAAAATCTAGGCTCTCAATCATAAATACCAATGATATTTAATAAATAGTGAACTTGTTCTTGTTATTTATTCCCTTCTTATTATATAAAGCGCCAAAATTCCACTCTAAAGTGGTATTTATTAAACTTATAAATCATTCTGCCGATACATATACATCAGACTAATAATCAAGGATCACAAGGCATGAAGCTAAAAAACCAATCTTACGTTCTGGCTACCATCATTTTTTGTTCTCTTATATTAATGACAGCAACAGGTTTATGGACTTTACGAGTTGCAAGTACAATAGACAACAAATCTCGAGTAACTGAGATTTTTCAAACTACCTATAACTTAATTACCAATATGGAGAATATGGTAGAAGAAGGAAAGATTGAAGAATCAAAAGCGAAAGAACTTACTATTACTATATTACGTAATAACATCTATAAAGATAATGAATACGTTTATGTTGCTGATGAAAACTTAACTTTTCTTGCTGCACCTTTAGATCCTCAGCTACACGACACAAGTTTTCATGAATTTAGAGATAGTGAAGGTCGTAGCGTAGGACAAATTTTAGAAAATGCCATTAATCAAAACCCAAATGGTATGGCTGAATATACTTGGTCCTTAAAAATGCCAGATGGCAGCATTGATAAAAAACTATCTATTGCTGAAAAAACACATAAGTGGAATTGGATTGTCGGCACTGGTATTGGCGAAACAGAAGTAAATGAACGCTTTTGGGCAACAGCACAATGGCAATTCGGGTTAGCTTTTATCATTGCTAGCTTAATACTTAGCATTTTAATGATTGCAATTAAACGTATGCTTGCCCTGCTTGGTGGCGAACCTCACGATGTACGATCTGCAATTCAAACAGTTGCAGCAGGACAAATCGTCACTCAATTTGATACTAAAGCCCCTGAAGGCAGTATTTATCAAGCGGTTCAAACAATGAATCTCTCTTTAGCTGAACTGGTTGAACATTTAACCCAATCAATGATTGCATTAAAAGACGAGTTATCTGATGTGCATTCTCGTTCAGGTACCGTAAGTCAACTGACTGAAGATCAGCACCAATCAACAGAAATGATTGCTACTGCTATAACTGAAATGGCATCTTCTGCAAATAATGTAGCAGAATCAGCACAGCAAACGGCTATCAATACAGATAATGCAGATAAACAAAGTGTACGTACACAAGAGTTAATTAATGCTACCGTATCAAACATTGAAGGTTTAGCAGAGCAATTAAGTACTGCAAGTACAGCCGTAGCTGAGCTAGATAATGAAGTAAATAGTATTGTTAAAGTGCTAGATGTAATTGGTGATATTGCTGAACAAACAAACTTATTAGCATTAAACGCAGCAATTGAAGCAGCACGAGCAGGTGAACAAGGACGTGGGTTTGCTGTTGTTGCAGATGAAGTTCGTAACCTTGCAGGCCGAACTCAAGGCAGCACTAAAGAAATTCAGCAAATGATTTCTAACCTTCAAGAAGGTTCACATAATGCTATTTCTACTATGGAAGTATGTGCTGAAACGAGTAAGAGCACAGTATCTGAATCTAAAAATGCTTCTGATGCTTTACAACAAATTGTAACGGCTCTTGAAACTATCTCTAGCATGAGCCATCAGATAGCAAGTGCATCTGAAGAGCAAAAATACGTTAGTGAAAATATTACACAGCGAGTGAATATCATTGAAGAAAGTGGTCAACAACTAGCGAAAGTTGTCGCTGATAGCCAGAACAGCACTCAAACATTAACAGAACTTGCTGATGACCTTGAGACTTGGCTAAATAAATTCCAAGTTAAACATTAAGTTTAAAATCCATCGCCACTCTTTGAAAGCATGCTACTACAGCATGCTTTTTTATAGTACCAATTTACTCAAGACGAAGTAGGAAATACAAATTTCAAATATAAAAAAAGCCTCGTCATTTCTGACAAGGCTTTAAAAAGTGGCTCCCTTTGCTGGACTTGAACCAGCGACATACGGATTAACAGTCCGCCGTTCTACCGACTGAACTAAAAGGGAACAGATTTTTATTCTCAAAAGAGAAGAGATGGTGCCGACTACCGGAGTCGAACTGGTGACCTACTGATTACAAGTCAGTTGCTCTACCTACTGAGCTAAGTCGGCACACTTAATTTCATTGCTCGTGCTAATCATGTTAGACACCAACAAATTAATATGGTGCCCGGAGGCGGAATCGAACCACCGACACGAGGATTTTCAATCCTCTGCTCTACCGACTGAGCTATCCGGGCAACGAGGTGTATTAGAATGCTTTTTAGTTTCAGGGTCAACAACTAATTACAAAAAAAGGATTGTTTGGTGAAAATATACTCGCAACGGTCGATTTTATAACATTTTCATCAAAAGATAATCGACTTTATTCAATATATCCTCTTTAAACTCTCATTCAATAATTAGTAAAATTGTATGCCTCTCTTAATTATCTAGCATGATTTGATAATTAAGAGAGGATCTCTTTGTTAACAGTTAAAAACCAAAAATATCAGTTAACCAAGCTGCAGGCTTATTCTTTTCACACTCAGCTTTATACTGCCCTTTTTGATCCCAAATAGGTAACTTCACTCGACCTGAACAATCTGGTTCTAGTGTTTTATTACTTTGTAAATCAAATCCAGCGGTTGTCACTTCATTTGGCCACGGTAATTGAAGCACTTCAGGAGAGCGCATACTTAGATAATCAGCGTAAACTCGTAACGCACCACTTGAACCTGTCAATTTCATTGGTTTGTTATCATCACGACCTAACCAAGTAATAGCAACCTCACGACCATCAATACCTGCATACCAACTGTCTCTTGAATCATTACTTGTTCCCGTTTTACCAGCTAAAGCCGCCCAACTATATTTACTATTTAAGAAGCGAGCCGTTCCTTCACTCACCGTTCGTTTCATTCCATACACAGTTAACCACGTTGCTTGTTCAGGAACTACTGCGGCTGATTTTGGGAAGTTTTCATAAAGTAAGTTTCCATCATTATCTACAACTGCCTTAAGTGCTGTTAAAGCAGCTTTTCTCCCACCATTACCAATCGTTTGATACATTTGAGCTACTTGATATGGAGATAAGTTGATGGATCCTAATAGCATTGATGGCACTTGATTAATCTCATTTGCATCAACCCCTAATTTAACTAGAGTGTCGGTCACTTTGCTTAAGCCAACCATCAAACCAAGATTTACTGTTGGTACATTTAAAGAACGAGAAAGAGCATAATAAAGAGGAACCTCTCCTCTGAATTTACGGTCAAAGTTTCTTGGCGTCCATGTTGTACCTTTACTTCCTTTTAATGCAATCGGTTTATCATCTAACGTTGTTGCTAATGAAAACTTATCCGGTGTTTCTAATGCACTCAAATAGATAGCAGGTTTAACTAATGACCCAATTGGTCGTTTAGCATTAATCGCTCGGTTAAATCCATCAAATCCAGTTCGGCTGCCACCAATCATTGCTCGAATTTCACCACTTTGACGATCAACAATCACCATTGCAGCTTCCAAGCCCTTCCCAGCCCTTTTTTCTAACTGAGGTACTGTTCTCTCAACGGCCTGCTCTGCTTTTTGCTGAGACAGAGGATCCAGAGTAGTGAATACTCGTAGCCCTTCTCCTTTCTGATATGCCTTACCCGCTTTCTCTTTTAACTCCCATTTTAATTGCTGGAAATAAGCCGGTTGTCTTGTCGCTATAGTTGCTCGTTTTTTTACATCGAGTGGACGGCTAGCTGCCATTTCATATTGATGAGGCGATAAGATCTCTTCTTGCATCATTAATCGAAGAACTAAATCTCGGCGCTCTTTTACTCGTTCAGGGAAACGCATCGGATTGTAATAAGACGGGCCTTTCACCATACCAACTAACATCGCTAGTTGATCAATACGCAACTCTTCTATTGGTCGACCAAAATACACCTGTGCAGCCAAGCCAAAACCATGAATGGCCTCTCCCCCAGTTTGCCCTAAATACACCTCATTTAAATACGCTTCTAAAATACGGTCTTTGCTGTAACGATAATCTAAAATTAATGCAAGATACGCTTCTCGAACTTTTCGCCATAATGTACGTTCACGAGAAAGAAATAAGTTTTTCGCCAATTGTTGAGTCAGCGTACTACCACCTTGCACGGTTCGTCCTGCCTTAGCATTCACAACCATAGCTCGAGCTATAGCAAGAGGAGAAACACCATCGTGCTGATAAAAATCACGATCTTCTGTTGCTAATAAAGCATCAACCATCACCTCTGGAAATTGCTCTCTACGTAAGAATAAACGCTGTTGATCATCATCAGCATCCAACATACCTAAGAACTGAGGCTCTATTTGTAAAAAGCCCATTTGTTTCATTACGCTTCTATTTTCAATTTTCTGAAGTCCTTCAGAATTAAAATAAAGCATGACATGACGATCTGGCTCTGGTCCTTGTTGAAATTCAAAAGGACGACGAATTAATTCAATTTTTGTTGATGATGATGAATATTCACCAGGGCGTTGAGGTTGACGTACTTTTTGATATTTAAGTAAATCCAACTCATTTTGAACCGTTCTTAAACTGATATTTTGCCCAGGAGATAACGTTAACACTCGGCTATAAACAACCGTTGGTAAGCTAAATAATTGACCATCAAAACGTTTCTTAACTACGGTATCAAGATAAATACCGGCGATAACAAGAATAGCTAAAACAACCAAACTTAATTTAAAGCCTAAAATCATCAAACTCTTCCAAAAAGGACGAGACGATTGCGCTTTTTTCTTAGATGATGTTTTTCTTTTCGCTGGTGCTTTCTTCTTTGCTGCCGTTTTTTTAGGGGCAGCTTTTGTTGGTGTTTTTTTCTTTTCAGCCATGAGAAATCTTTTTAATTATGAATATTAGTTAAAGTGACGTTTTGTTTTTTTGGTTGCTTGATGTGTTGCAGGATCATCTGGCCAAATATGCTTTGGATAACGCCCTTTCATCTCTTTTTGTACTTCTTTATAAGAACCTTGCCAAAAACCAGCAAGATCGCTTGTTGTTTGTAATGGTCTTTGTGCTGGTGACAATAGTTCCATCATTAGTTTTTTTGTTCCTTTTGCTAATAACGGCGTTTCAGCCTCTCCATATACTTCTTGCATTCGAACTGAGATCTTAGGTTCTGACTGTAATTGATACTGTATCTTTGCTTTTGTTCCTGTCGGTAATACGTAATGGCTAGGTAAATATTCATTAATTAACTGCATATTATTCCAACCAACATAAGCCTCTAACGCTTCCATAATATTCAGTTCTTTTAGTTGTTTATCACTTTTGATGTGATGCATAAAAGGTTGCAGCCACTTATCGACATCATTTAATAAATGGGTTTCATCTAACAAAGGTAAACCCAATTCAGGCAACCATATCGATGCACATAGCAAACGAGAATGAAATGCTTCTACTGTGTCACTCCAATTTAAGCTAGATAATCCTTGTCTCTGAACCATGCGTAGCAATGCTTCTGATATTTTACTTTCATCTGGTGACTTTATTAGTTGACGCTTAATCACCAACGCCCCTAATTGAGTCCGTTGTTCGGCAAGCATGCGACCATTTTTTTCATCCCAATCAACATACTCTACTTCAGATAGTAAATCAGAACAGGAGTCTAAAAGTGATGACAGTGTTAAAGAAGCACCAAGTAAAACCTGACTGCGGTTATTTACGCCTTTTAATAAATCAACCACCACCAAATAATCACTTTGAGCAAGATTTTCTAGTTCATCAACTTGAACCCCATGCCCATTAGATAATTGAAATTGACCAGAATCACCTTTGGCCATTGCAAGTCGATCTGGGAAACCATTAACTAATACTTCTCCTACATAAGTAGGTGATGCCAATTCTTTATCTTCATTAACTAAGAGCATTTTAGCTAATCGGTGAGCTCTTTGATGATAATAATTTGATTTCGGATACTTCCCATCTAGCAGCAAAGAAAGGTGGTAACTTACGTCTTTTGACTTTATTGACTTAGCTGGTTCTTCAATAATCGGCAAAAGAAATAATGCTGTATTTAGATGAGCCAATGACATTTCCTTTGCACGAAGCAATATCGTAGAAAGTCGAGGATCCATGCCTAAGTGTTGTGACTGTTCACCAAAAACTGTTAATTGTCCTTGAGTATCAAGCTGCCCCAATTGTTTTAATAATTCTTTTGCTTGTTGAACATTAGAATTGGGTGGCACTGTTAACCACTGTAAATCCGAAGGTTGTGTCACTCCCCACTTAGCTAACTCTACAATCAAAGAACTAAGATCTGACGATTCAATTTCAGGGGTAGGAACTAATGCTTGTTGTTTGAATTGCGACTCACTGTACAATCGAATGCAGATACCTGATTCTAAACGTCCTGCTCGCCCTTTTCTTTGCTCTGATGCTGATTGTGCTATACGCTTTTTTTCTAATTTTGTAATTCCTGTTTTCGCATCAAAGCTCGCCTTATTTTCATACCCACTATCGATAACAACTCGAACACCTTCAATCGTTAAACTGGTTTCAGCGATATTCGTTGCAAGTACAACTTTTCTTTGTCCTATTGGTGCTGGCATTAAGGCTTGTTGTTGCTTTCTTATTTCCAGTTGACCATACAAAGGAGCAAGAATCACCTCTGATGAAAGATCACTTAACCTCTCTTCCAGCTGTTTAATCTCCCCGACGCCAGAAAGAAAAACCAAAATTGAGCCTGTTTCGTTAATCAAGGTTTGTCGAATAGCATTCTCTGTTGCATCAAGTAGCTTTTGATTCTCCTTTAATGGCTGATAACGTGTTTCAACTGGAAATAAACGACCGTCTGACTCTAAATAGGCTGCATTAGGTAATAATTTTTGTAACGCTGCTTGTTCTAATGTTGCCGACATCACCAATAATTTAAGATCTTCCCTCAAAGCATCTTGAACTTCCAGAGCAAAAGCTAAAGAAGTATCTGCGTGAATGCTTCTTTCATGGTATTCATCAAAAATAAGTAACCCTACGTCTGATAATTCAGGATCAGACTGAATCATACGTGTCATGATCCCTTCTGTCACAATCTCCAAACGAGTTCTAGAACTGACTTTTGCTTCACCACGCACTCTAAAACCAACTTGCTCACCCACCTTTTCACCTAATTGAGATGCTAAGTAATTCGCAATATTACGGGCAGCTAAACGCCTTGGCTCTAACATTATAATTTTGCCATCAATCAGATTCTCTCTTAACAAAGTAAGCGGCAAAAAAGTAGACTTACCAGCACCTGTCGACGCTTTTAAAATAAGCTGAGAGTGATGCTTTAATTTCTCAATCAGTGATGGGATCACTGTTTCAATAGGTAACTGTGACAATGGGTTCGCCTTATGGCATTATCTCGAATTAAACCATTGTACAAAAAAACAGTAGTTAAATGAAATTTGAACCTGAATTAGAATCTGGGAAGCTAATAAAACGTTATAAACGCTTTTTAGCTGATATTAAACTTGACGATAATAGTGAGCGCACAATTCATTGCGCTAACACTGGAGCAATGACTGGCTGTGCAGAACCTGACAGTACGGTGTTTTTTTCAACATCCAGTAACCTCAAGCGCAAATACCCTAACAGTTGGGAGCTCAGCGTCACAGAAAACAATCACACAATATGCGTTAATACCCTTCGAGCTAATCAATTAGTTGTCGAGGCGATTCAAGATCAGAACATAAAAGAGCTGACTGAATATGACGAGCTAAAAACCGAAGTAAAATACGGCTCAGAGAACAGTCGAATTGATATTTTACTTACTGGTAAATCGTTACCTGACTGCTATATTGAAGTGAAGAGCGTCACATTATTAAGTGAATCGGGTCAAGGTTTCTTTCCAGATGCCGTTACAACCCGTGGCCAAAAACACTTAAGGGAATTAAGCGAAATGGCACAACTTGGCCATAAAGCCATATTATTTTTCGCTGTTTTACATTCGGGTATTGAAAAAGTCTCAATCGCACACCATATAGACCAGCAATATCATTCTTTATTAATTGATGCGATTGAAAATGGGGTCAATATTCTCTGCTACCAAGCAGAGATGTCATCAAAAGAGATGAAGATCGTACGCAAGCTACCTTTTAGTATTTAGTCACTTCATTCGTGTAATAAATACATTCTTTTTAAGAAAAGTGCTACGTTCTTGCTACTGGATCTCAATTGATGAAATCAATATTTGATTGCCTCTTTTCTTTCTGCTATAGATAGCGCCCTCATTTGGCTAGTGAGAGTCAAAGACGTTTTAGGAGAAGCTGTAATGCCAGAGAGCAATACAAAAAGAACGCTAGGAATTCTAGCTATCGCTGGTGTTGAACCTTATCAGGAAAAAGCCGGTGAGGAATACATGGGCCCAGCCCAAGTTGAACACTTTACAAAGATTTTAGAAGCTTGGCGTAACCAACTTAGGGAAGAAGTTGCACGCACTGTGAACCACATGAAAGATGAAGCAGCGAACTTTCCAGATCCAGTTGATCGCGCAGCTCAAGAAGAAGAATTTAGTTTAGAACTGCGTAATCGTGACCGTGAGCGCCGTTTAATTAAGAAAATTGAGAAAACACTAACAAAAATCGAAGAAGAAGAATTCGGCTTCTGTGATTCTTGTGGTATTGAAATCGGTATTCGTCGATTAGAAGCACGTCCAACTGCTGATCTTTGTATTGACTGTAAAACTCTTGCAGAAATCAAAGAAAAGCAAATGGCAGGTTAATACCTATCAAATCATAAAAAAGGGAGCATTCGCTCCCTTTTTTACGTTTAAATAGTGAATATTTATGACAACTCAATACATTGGTCGTTTTGCACCATCACCTTCTGGTCCATTACACTTTGGCTCTCTTGTTGCAGCGCTAGGGAGCTACTTACAAGCTAAATCTCATCAAGGAAAATGGCTCCTTCGTATTGAAGATCTTGACCCTCCAAGGGAAGTACCAGGCGCCGCTTCCTTAATCATTCAAACCATAGAGAATTACGGTCTAGAATGGGACGAAGAAATTGTATACCAAAGTCAACGACACGATTTATATCAATCTCAAATAGATAAATGGCTGCAAGAAAACAACGCTTATTATTGCCAGTGCACACGTAAACAAATAAAAGAAGACGGTGGTTTTTATTTAGGCCACTGCAAAGATAAGCACCATTCAGAAAAAAATTCTGCTGTTCGTTTGGTTATGCAACATCCTGTTGAATCATTTAATGATATTAAACATGGCACGATTACAATCCCAAGCAAACTTGCACACGAAGACTTTATTATTAAACGTCGAGATGGACTATTTGCTTATAATCTCGCCGTGGTTCTTGATGATATCGACCAAGGAGTTACCGAAGTGGTTCGCGGTGCCGATCTCATTGAGCCAACAGGACGCCAAATATCACTTTACCGTCAATTGGGTGCAAATGAAGTTAACTACCTTCATTTACCCCTTGCTGTTGATGAAAAAGGCAATAAACTTTCTAAACAAAACTATGCACCCGCTATTGATAATAGTAACCCTAAACCAACACTATTAGCTGCATTAACGTTTTTAGGGTTTATAATTCCATTAGAAGTAAAGCAAGCTACATTGAATGAAATTCTTCAATGGGCAATCCAACATTGGCAATTAAATCAGCTTCCAACTGGGCTCGAGATCACTACCCCATTCTCAAAACCCTCAATTTAAGCTATGATGTGCGCCTATTTTTGACTGCTCACTTGAATATCGAGGTTATTATCTTTAATCAAGTTGCCCGTTTTTGTCGTAATTTACTCAAAAACAACAGTGATATTTGCTCAACAGAGGATTTGAAACTGAACGTTATCACACGCCAAGAACATAATATTTCACGTAAAGATTTAAGTGATAATGCACTTAAAGTTCTTTACCGTCTAAGCAATGCTGGATATGACGCTTATCTGGTAGGCGGAGGTGTGCGCGATATTCTATTAGGTCAAGAACCTAAAGACTTTGATATTGCAACCAATGCAACTCCAGAGCAAATCAAAAAACTATTCAGAAATTGTCGTTTAATTGGTCGACGATTCCGTCTTGCTCATATTCTTTTTGGTCGAGATGTTATTGAAGTTGCTACCTTCCGTGGTCACCACAAAGAAGATAATGAGAAAAAGAATATCTCAGCGCAATCTGACGAAGGGATGTTACTACGCGATAACGTATATGGCACAGTAGAAGAAGATGCTGAACGTCGTGACTTTACGGTTAATGCGATGTACTACAATATCGCAGACTACTCGATACACGATTACGCCAACGGCATTGAAGATTTAAAAAATGGCATTATCCGCTTAATTGGTGATCCAGAAACTCGTTATCGCGAAGACCCAGTACGTATGCTTCGTGCAGTTCGTTTTGCTGCAAAATTAGATATGACTATTTGTGATAAAACAGCGGCACCTATTGCTGAGCTTTCACCTCTACTAAGAGACATTCCTGCCGCACGTTTATTTGAAGAGTCATTAAAACTACTGCAAACCGGTAATGGATTAAATACTTACTGGATGCTACGAGACTTTAATCTTTTCCAACAATTGTTCCCTGTTCTCACTCCTTTCTTAACGGAAGAGGGAAACAGTCCAGCAGAACAAATGATTGAGCTTGTATTACGCTCTACAGATAAGCGAATTAACAGCGGTAAGCGTGTAAACCCTGCGTTTATGTTTGCAGCAATGCTTTGGTACCCACTAACAGCAAAAGCGCAAGAAATCCAAGATGACAATCCAAAATTTGATCACTACGAATCAATAATGGAAGCATCTAATCTAATTCTTGATACTCAAGTAAGAAGTACTGCGATCCCACGTCGCTTAACTGCAACGATTCGTGATATTTGGCAACTTCAATTACGCTTACCTCGTCGCACGGGTAAACGAGCTTTTGTACTTATTGAGCAACAGAAATTCCGTGCAGCTTATGATTTCTTAGAA
The DNA here is from genome assembly GCA_038993745.2 of Aliivibrio fischeri. Lineage (NCBI taxonomy): Bacteria > Pseudomonadati > Pseudomonadota > Gammaproteobacteria > Vibrionales > Vibrionaceae > Aliivibrio > Aliivibrio fischeri. Next base: position 2,461,293 of record CP160629.1, read on the forward strand.
ATGCGTGGCAAAGTTGAAGGCGGCGAAACCAAAGATTTATGTGACTGGTGGACTGAGTTCCAAGATGCACCAGCACCACATCGTAACAATATGGTTCAAAATTTAAACGGTGGTCGCCGTTCTGGTGGTCCTCGTAAGCGTCGCAGCCCATATCGTAAGAAAAAAAGAGCAAATAACGACTCATGATCAAAGTAATTATTGCGATTGGGAGTAACCTTGGAGATCCCGTAGCTCAAGCAAAAGTGGCTATCAATGCCCTGCACCAGCTCCCGGACTCTAAAGTAACAGCGGTATCATCGCTTTACAGCAGTTCACCTATGGGTCCTCAAGATCAACCTGACTACATTAACGCAGTTGTTGAGATTGAAACCAACCTTGCTCCAATGGAATTACTGGATCTCACTCAAAAGATTGAGCTTGAGCAAGGTCGCGTGCGTAAGGAAGAGCGCTGGGGACCAAGAACTTTAGATCTCGATATTATTTTATTTGGCGATCAAACGATCGACAATGAGCGATTAACCGTGCCTCACTATGGCATGAAAGAACGTGAATTTGTTCTTTATCCGCTCGCTGAAATTTATAATGATTTAACTTTACCTGATGGCACAACCCTTTCTCAGTTACTAAAAACTGTAGATAGAAATGGTTTGTCTATTTGGGAAGATTAATCGCTTCTAGTAAGGATGTTTTATGAAAAAATCTCTATTCATGACTTAATGAAGTGGAAGCAAGAAGGCAAAAAATTTGCCACTGTTACAGCATATGATGCTAGCTTCGCACAACTATTTGAACAGCAAGAAGTCCCTGTTTTATTAGTCGGTGATTCATTAGGTATGGTTTTACAAGGTAAGAGCGACACTCTACCTGTAACCACTGAAGAGATCGCTTACCATACTCGCTGTGTACGTGCAGGCAGCCCAAATAGCCTATTAATGGCAGATATGCCATTCATGAGCTACGCAACTCCTGAGCAAGCGTGTGAGAATGCTGGAAAGCTAATGCAAGCAGGCGCTAACATGGTGAAGATTGAAGGCGGTGAATGGATAGCTGAAACAGTTCGAGTCCTTGCAGAGCGTGCCGTCCCAGTTTGTGCGCACCTTGGTTTAACACCTCAATCAGTTAATATTTTTGGTGGGTTCCGCATTCAAGGTCGTGATGAAGCTAAAGCAGAGCAAATGATAAAAGATGCCTTAACGCTTGAAGCTGCTGGTGCTCAAATTATCCTACTAGAATGCGTTCCAGCTTCTCTTGCTGAGCGTATTACAAAAGCATGTACAGTTCCTGTTATTGGTATTGGTGCAGGTAACGTGACTGATGGTCAAATCCTTGTAATGCACGATATGTTTGGTATTTCAGCTAACTACATGCCTAAATTCTCAAAAAACTTTTGGCAGAAACTGGTGATATGCGTAAAGCGGTCACTAAATACATTCAAGATGTTGAGCAAGGTGTATTCCCTGCTGCTGAACATACATTTAACTAAGGAAACGTAATGGACATTTTTTCTGAAATTTTACCATTACGCGAGCAGATCAAAGCTTGGAAACGCGAAGGTAAACGTATTGCTTTCGTTCCAACAATGGGAAATCTACACGAAGGTCATTTAACTCTAATTCGTACAGCTCGCGAGCATGCGGATATTGTAGTTGCTAGTATTTTTGTTAATCCAATGCAATTTAACAATGCTGATGACCTAACAAACTACCCAAGAACAATAGACGAAGATGTTGAAAAACTGACTTCTGAAAACGTTGATCTTGTATTCACACCAACTCCTGAGATCATGTATCCAGAAGGATTAGAGAAACAAACAACTGTTGACGTTCCTGTTATCTCTATTATTTTAGAAGGCGCTTCTCGTCCAGGTCACTTTAAAGGTGTCTCGACGGTTGTTAATAAGCTATTCAATATTGTTCAACCTGATGTTGCTTGCTTTGGTGAAAAAGACTTCCAACAGCTTGCGCTTATTCGTCAAATGGTTATCGATATGGCATTAGATGTTGAAATCGTTGGCGTACCAACCGTTCGTGAGATGGATGGATTGGCAATGAGCTCACGCAATAACCTATTAACACTTAATGAGCGTCAGCGTGCACCAGTTTTAGCTCGTACTATGCGTTGGATCAGTAGCCAAATGCGTGGCGGCCGTAATGATTACCTATCTCTAATTGAAGATGCCAGTGATCAATTACGCGCAGCAGATCTGCAACCGGATGAGATCTTTATTCGTGATGCAAGAACGCTACAAGAGCCAACAGAAGAGACAACTCAAGCCGTTATTCTAATGGCAGCGTTCCTTGGTCAAGTTCGTTTAATTGATAACTTAGTTGTTGAATTAGCAGCGGCATCGAACGACGAAGAAGAGTAATCTTTTCTAAAAGAAAAATAAAAGGGCTGAAGATAATCACTATCTTCAGCCCTTTTTTCATCTATGATTTACACATATGGTATCTAACTTCTTAATCCAATCCCCTTAGAAACCAAGTGCCAAGCAATACTATATAAAGCAATAATAAATACAGACAACACAGCAAATGCCGTACCGATCCCTACATCAGAGACACCTAAGAAACCGTAACGGAACGCATTTACCATATAAACTATCGGGTTTAACTTAGAAACCCCTTGCCAGAATTCAGGTAATAGACTTATCGAGTAAAAGACACCACCTAAGTACGTTAATGGCGTTAATACAAACGTTGGAATAATACTAATGTCATCGAATGTTCTAGCAAAAACGGCATTAATCAACCCGCCTAATGAAAAGACAATGGATGTCATTAATACCGTCAACATGATCACGCCAAGATGAACAATTTGAATATCAACGAAAAATAGAGACACGCAAGTAACTAACGCACCAACTAACAAGCCTCGAACAACACCACCACCAACAAAACCAGCGATAATTATGTAGTTAGGTACAGGAGCAACAAGTAACTCTTCTATGTTCTTTTGAAACTTAGAACTAAAGAAAGAAGAAGCTACGTTTGAATATGAGTTAGTAATAACTGACATCATGATCAAACCAGGAACAATATATTCCATATAACTAAAGCCACTCATTTCACCAATGCGTGACCCAATTAAATTACCAAAAATAATAAAATAGAGCGTCATGGTTATTGCTGGTGGAACTAATGTCTGAACCCAAATACGAACAAAACGGTTTATTTCTTTTGAGATAAGACTTTTAAATGCTGTCCAATATAAATTCATCATTATTTTGCTTCTCCTGAACGAACAATACTGACAAACAATTCTTCTAAACGATTTGCTTTATTCCTCATAGAGAGCACATTAATACCTTGATGATTTAATTGCTCAAAAAGGTAATTAAGCCCCTGAGATTTATCAATTTCAACTTCGATAGAACCGTCTTTGCAACTGGTTATTTTTGCACCATCTAAAACAGGAACAGGGCTATTTTCAGCAAGATCCAAAATAAAGGTTTCAACTTGAAGTTTATTCAATAATGACTTCATTGAAGTATTCTCTATTACCTCACCTTTATTAATAATTCCGATATTTCGACAAAGCATTTCAGCTTCTTCAAGATAGTGCGTAGTTAATATGATCGTCACACCTTGCTCATTAATTTGCTTTAAAAATTCCCACATAGAACGACGAAGCTCAATATCAACACCTGCTGTCGGTTCATCAAGAATTAACAATTTAGGTTCATGCATTAAAGCACGAGCGATCATTAAGCGGCGTTTCATACCTCCAGATAAGTTACGCGCACGATCATTTCTTTTTTCCCATAGATCCAACTGAGTTAAATATTTTTGAGCTCTCTCTTTTGCTAATGAGCGGGAGACACCATAATAACCAGCTTGTTGCATTACAATTTGCAACACGGTTTCAAATGGATTGAAATTAAACTCTTGTGGTACTAAACCTATTTGCTGCTTTGCCTGTACTAGCTGGGTATCAATGTCATAGCCAAATACTTGTACTTTGCCTGATGTTTTGTTTACCAAAGAGCTAATCACACCTATTGTCGTCGACTTTCCTGCCCCATTAGGACCAAGTAAGGCATAAAAATCGCCTTTTTCAACGGTTAAACTCACTCCTTTAAGCGCCTCAAAACCACCTGAATAGGTTTTTCTTAATTGTTCAATTTCTAATGCGTACATTTGTTTACCTATTATCTGGAAGCAAATATCTAATAATCAAACCAGATTATCGTTAAATTACGATGAATGCAAATTGGTGTCGTTAATAGATAATAAAAAACCGCAGAGTAATTCACTCTACGGTTTGATTTATTTCTATAATAATTAATCACTTAATCTTCACTAGGTGAAACATATTTAATTGCAGACTTAAGTGCCTCATAACGAAATTTATACGTATTCTCACCCGGAATTAAATCCGTAACATGAAACTTATCTAATTGCTCTTTCGTCTGCTCATTTGGACACAGTAAATACACTTTACAGTTTGCATCTAGTGCATCGTTAATCGCATTCTCTAACGCTAAACCAACGGTCACATCAATCATGGGAACATCGGTTAAATCAAGTATCATCACTTCATAATCAGAAATACTGCTATGCTGCCTTGATATTGCTTTAGATACACTGAATATCATTGGACCTGATAAATAAAAGAAAAGCACCTTACCATTAGCTTTATCTAGTAGAGCTCTTTCACTGTCAGTTAAAGGAACATCATCTTCATCCGCATCACTGATCGCTTTTACTTGCCTTGCCTGTTCTCGGCTTAAACGCTCAATAATAATAATGTTAGAAATAAAAACACCAAGACCAACAGCGACAATTAAATCCACAAAAACAGTCAGCAACATCACACCATACATAATAGCCATGCCTGCAAAACTGACTTTATGTGCGCGTTGAATAAAACTCCAATCCAAGATATTAAAACCAACATACACAGCAATACCTGCTAATACCGCCATCGGAATAGGTTCTGTCAATCCACCAGCAACCAATACGACTAAAGCGAGCATTGCTGCTCTAAACACACCAGATAACGGTGAGCGAGCGCCAACTTGAATATTGGTTACCGTTCCCATCGTGGCACCTGCACCAGGTAAAGCACCAAATAAACCAGAGATCATATTTGCTAAACCTTGACCTCGTAGCTCTTTATCTGAATCGTGCTCCTTACGTGTTAATGAGTCACCAATCACGGCAGTCAATAAGGTATCTATACAACCTAATGTTCCAAGAACCAAAGCGTCAATAACCATGGTGGTGAACATTTCAAAATTAATGGTTGGAATAACAAGCGAAGGTAGACCAGCAGGTATCTCACCAATTCGGCGAATAGATTCCATATCAAAAAAAAGAACAGAGAGCAGAGTCACCGCAACAAGGGCCACTAATTGAGCTGGCACGTATTTTCGATATTTATCAGGAAATAAAAATAACACCCCAAGAGTTAACCCGCCAAGGAACAGCTCTTTAATATCTAAATTAGACAAAGTATCAGGTAAAGCAGATAAGGTTCCAATGACGCCTCCCGGTGGAGCCGCATGCCCTAATAAAGGAGAGAGTTGAAGAATAATAAGAATGACACCAATACCAGACATGAAACCAGAAATTACACTATAAGGCATTAATGTAATGTATTTACCAAGCTTTAATGTACCGAGTAAAATTTGGAATGCACCGGCCATCATTACAACAGTAAACGTCATTGCCATACCCGTTTCAGGATATTTCGCTACCATGCTAGTTAAAACAGCAGTCATGATAACGGTCATGGGACCTGTTGGCTCAGAGATTAACGTTGAAGAGCCTCCAAATAATGAAGCAAAAAGCCCCACCATTATCGCCCCCCAAAGACCGGCCTCAGCTCCAGCACCAGATGCCACACCAAACGCCAGTGCGAGAGGAAGCGATATTATGGCCGTGGTAACCCCACCAAAGAGGTCCCCTTTTAAATTAATATTGTCAAACCGTTGACCAAACACCGTTAGCTCCTTGTTTATAAACACGTTAACCTCATTAATTTAACAAATGTTATTCATCTCTCATAATAGTTAATTAGAACTAATCACTACTAGTTATGTTCTAACTATAAATAAAGACTAAAAAGCCATTTTTAAAAGCATGAACTCGTCAGATGAGTACTTTTAAAAGCATTTTTTAGCAGATTGAAATTGTAACATTGTGTATAGTAAATAAACCTGTTGAGGTTTTTAACAGAAAGAAGTTTAGGTAATACTCTTCCTTCTTATGTATTTAAGGGATGAAAAATTTAAAATGCCAGAAATTAAAGAACTTTTTGAGAATAATTCTAAATGGGCTAAATCAATAAAAGCAGAACGCCCTGAATATTTTGCAAAATTAGAAGAAGGTCAACACCCAGGTTTTTTATGGATAGGTTGCTCAGATAGTCGAGTACCAGCAGAACGCCTAACTGGGTTATATTCCGGCGAACTATTTGTGCATCGAAATGTAGCAAACCAAGTTATTCATACAGATTTAAACTGCTTATCCGTTCTTCAATATGCTGTCGATGTTTTGAAAATCAGACATATTATTGTTTGTGGCCATTATGGCTGTGGTGGTGTAAATGCAGCTATCGATAATCCTCCTTTAGGCTTAATCAATAACTGGCTACTTCACATTAGAGATTTATTCCTAAAACACAGAACTGTATTTGGTAAATTACCTCGTGAAGAATGGGGGGATAAGCTATGTGAAATTAACGTCGCAGAGCAAGTATATAACGTAGGTAACTCAACCATTATGCAAAACGCATGGGAACGTGGACAAGACGTTCAAATTCATGGTGTTGTGTATGGCATGGGGATGGTGTTTTAAATGATCTTGGCGTAAAAGGTCATAGTCGTGAATCATTAGAAATATCATATCAAGCAGCAATGTCTAATATTACTAATGTTGGTGATGAATGATAAAAGGGAAATAATATCGTTCCCTTTTATCATAATAAATATATACACTGCATTATAACAAACACAGATAATATAAGTTGCCAGAGAAAGCATTCACCATTTACTTTCTCTGGCTATTTATTACGTCGCTATTCTCAAGCGTATGAGTCGACGAAGATGACGTACTTTGCGCTCGGCTTTAAATACAGGCTGTTCAAGATCGCTGATAGTTCGACCATCAAGATGCAAACCTATATCTTTTAGTAAATATTCATTTCCCCATGGAATTTCATATTGCACTTTACGTACGGCACGTTTCCACTCTCGCTCTTCACGAGCTAAATCAGCTTTAATAAATAAAGTCGCTAAACGTAGGTATATTGAATGACGCATAATATTTCTCCAAATATTGATATGTGAGAGATATTGCGACTAATGCTAGAGGAATATACAAAAGAACCCTTCTAAAGATAGCCGCAATATTCGCAGCCTTAGAAGGTTACGAATTAATTAATCGTTTCGAACACTTGCAAATGCAGGCGAGGTATTGGTGGTACAACATTGTTTGTACATATGAATAACCATCATGTTGACCTCCTAAAACGTAAAATTAATTCTTTAAATGGGTAAGATGTAAATTTTATTTACGGTTAAATTGTAACCGCCAGTGATTATTTATCAACCACAATTTTGAAACATTTCAAAAACAAAATAAACACATTGAAATACTTTATTTGCTTAAGGTTCATTCTAATATTGGAATAAAAAAATGTTTCTAACCGAAGTTTTCGCTATATGAAATAGCTAACAGTTATATCAATAAAAAAGCCAAAGAACATAAAGGATCTTTGGCTTTATTCTTCTACTTAATAGCATGATTAAGCGTCAATATTAAAAAACGGTAATGCGTGAACATCCGTTCTCAAATTATTCTTGCGGTACAACTTTTCCGATATACGATAAGTTACGGTACTTCTGAGCATAATCAATACCCACACCAACAACAAATTCGTCAGGAATTGAAAAACCAATCCAATCCACATTTACTTCAACTTCACGACGAGAAGGTTTATCAAGTAATGTACAAATCGTAATTGAGTTTGGTTCACGAATAGATAAAATCTCGCAAACTTTACTTAGCGTATTACCAGTATCAATAATATCTTCTACTAGAAGAACATCCTTACCTTTGATGTCATCATCTAAATCTTTTAAGATTCGTACATCACGAGTACTTTCCATACTGTTGCCGTAACTTGATGCTGTCATAAAGTCTACAGTCATTGGCACATCAATAGCTCGCGCTAAATCAGCCATGAATACGAATGAACCTCGTAATAAGCCAACCATTACTAATCCTTCAGAATCTTTATAGTGTTCTGAAATTTGTTGACCTAGTTCTTTTACACGTTGGTTGACCTCTTGCTCAGAGATCATTACCTCTACTGTATGTTTCATACTATCTCACTTATTCGTTGAACCTACTAAGAGTAGGATTAGACCTGCACAGTTTACAGCAAAATAGAAAATGAAACGTGAGTAATTATAAAAGTTTTTCTGAACTGAGATTAAGGAAGAGCTGTTAACGGATTTATAGTGACATAAAAAGATAATCAACACTTGGCAATAACTACATTCAAAATGTAAACTTCACTTTCTATTTATTGCGTAAATATATGCAATACTGAAAAAAATTCTTTAAGTTCGTCATAAATTTCATTGATCAGCTGAATAACTGTTGAATATATAAGCAGCCTTATGTAAAGTTATTGAGAATAATAATAATAAAACCCTATATAAAATAATAATTTGTTGGCAAGGATATAAATATAATGGATACAATCCAAAAAAGGCCTAGAACAAGGCTATCTCCAGAAAAGCGCAAAGAACAATTACTTGATATCGCAATTGAAGTGTTTTCACAACGTGGCATTGGTCGCGGTGGTCATGCTGATATTGCAGAAATCGCTCAGGTCTCTGTCGCTACCGTGTTTAATTACTTCCCAACAAGAGAAGATCTTGTTGATGATGTATTAAATAAAGTCGAAAACGAATTTCACCAATTCATCAATAACTCAATTTCTCTTGATCTTGATGTTCGTTCTAACCTTAATACTCTTCTTCTGAATATCATTGACAGTGTTCAAACTGGTAATAAGTGGATCAAAGTATGGTTTGAATGGAGTACCTCTACTCGTGATGAAGTATGGCCTCTTTTCTTAAGTACTCACTCAAATACAAATCAAGTTATCAAAACTATGTTTGAAGAAGGTATTGAACGTAACGAAGTATGTAACGATCATACCCCTGAAAACCTAACAAAAATGCTTCATGGTATTTGTTACTCTGTTTTCATTCAGGCTAACCGTAATAGTTCATCTGAAGAAATGGAAGAAACGGCAAATTGCTTCTTAAATATGTTGTGTATTTATAAATAGTTTCAGGATTCAGGATTCAGGATTCAGGATTCAGGATTCAGGAAATGATAATAATAAAAAACCGCTGATTTCTCAGCGGTTTTTTTATGTCTGAACAAATGCGTTGTTCAGAATTATTTTTTCTTTTTAACTGCTTTTTTGTTTGGAAGGTCAGTGATTGAACCTTCAAATACTTCCGCAGCTAGACCCACAGACTCATGTAGAGTTGGGTGAGCGTGGATAGTAAGAGCGATATCTTCTGCATCACAACCCATTTCGATTGCTAGGCCGATTTCACCAAGAAGTTCACCACCGTTAGTACCAACGATAGCACCACCAATTACACGGTGAGTTTCTTTATCAAAGATAAGCTTAGTCATACCATCAGCACAATCAGATGCGATTGCACGACCTGATGCAGCCCATGGGAAAGTAGCAACTTCAAAGTTTAGGCCTTCTTCTTTTGCTTCTTTCTCTGTTTTACCAACCCAAGCAACTTCTGGCTCAGTGTAAGCAATTGAAGGAATTACTTTAGGATCGAAGTAGTGTTTCTTACCAGAGATAACTTCTGCTGCTACGTGACCTTCATGCACACCTTTGTGAGCAAGCATTGGTTGACCAACAACATCACCGATCGCATGAATGTGAGCAACGTTAGTACGCATTTGCTTATCAACATTGATGAAACCACGCTCATCAACTTCGATGCCTGCTTTTTCAGCATCGATAAGTTTGCCGTTTGGTACACGACCGATAGCAACAAGAACTGCATCGTAACGCTCAGCTTCAGCAGGAGCTTTTTTGCCTTCCATTGAAACATAGATACCGTCTTCTTTTGCTTCAACTGCTGTTACTTTTGTCTCAAGCATTAACTTGAATTTGTCTTTAATGCGTTTTGTGTACACTTTAACGATGTCTTTATCCGCAGCAGGGATAACTTGATCAAACATCTCAACCACTTCAACTTTAGAACCTAGAGAGTGGTAAACCGTACCCATTTCAAGACCGATGATACCACCGCCCATGATCAGTAATTTTTCTGGCACTTCTTTTAGTTCTAGCGCATCAGTTGAATCCCAAATACGTGGGTCTTCATGCGGGATGAACGGAAGTTTAATCGGACGAGAACCAGCAGCAATGATAGCGTTATCAAAAGTAACTGTTGTGTTTTCTTCGCCTTCAACTTCGATTGTGTTAGGGCCTGTAAATTTACCGTAGCCATTTACTACAGTAACGTTACGCATCTTAGCCATACCACCAAGACCGCCAGTCAGTTGAGTTACAACTTTATCTTTCCAGATACGGATCTTGTTAATATCAGTTTGTGGTTCACCAAAAACAACACCGTGTTCAGCCATTGCTTTTGCTTCTTCGATTACTTTAGATACGTGAAGAAGAGCTTTCGATGGAATACACCCCACGTTTAGACATACACCACCAAGAGTGCTGTAACGCTCGATTAATACTGTTTCTAGACCTAAATCTGCGCAACGGAAAGCAGCAGAGTAACCAGCAGGACCTGAACCAAGTACAACTACTTGGGCTTTAACTTGTTTGCTCATTTTGACCTCGTTATAGTCATTTCCCTAACAGGCTGACAGATGTTCTATTATTGTTTTCAAACCGCATTCATTTTACATATATGTTAACAGTGTGAAAGCAAGTTGGGGTTAGCCTGTGAGCTAGACAACAATTCACATTCAGCATGCTCCTATTGGAACATTAAAAAAAACTGCAAATTGCTTTAATAAATATAATGTAAGGAATAAATCCTTAAGCTTATTAAGCAATAAGGTGACCTATTAGCCACCTTATTGTTTGTTTCAATAACCGCTAATTACAGTACTAGACGACGAATGTCTGATAATGCACTGTTTAAGAAAGTAATGAAACGAGCACCTTCTGCGCCATCGATAACACGGTGGTCATAAGACAGAGACAGTGGAAGTTGTAGACGCGGAGCGAACTCTTTGCCATTCCATACAGGTTTAATCTCAGACTTAGAAACACCTAGGATACCAACTTCTGGTGCATTTACGATTGGTGTAAATGCAGTGCCACCGATACCACCAAGGCTTGAGATTGTGAAACAACCGCCTTGCATATCAGAAGCTGTTAGTTTACCAGCACGTGCTTTCTTAGAAACAGCCATTAGCTCTTCAGATAGCTCGTAAATGCCTTTTTTGTTCACGTCTTTAAATACAGGAACAACTAGGCCATTTGGCGTATCAACTGCGATACCTACGTTTACGTACTTCTTAAGAATGATGCTTTCGCCATCTTCAGATAGAGAAGAGTTAAACGCTGGGAACGCTTCAAGTGCTTTAGCAACCGCTTTCATAATGAATACAAGTGGCGTGATCTTCATGCCTGTGTCATTTTTAGCTTCGATTGCATTTTGCTCTTTACGGAATGCTTCTAGCTCAGTGATGTCAGCGTTATCCCACTGTGTAACGTGAGGGATCATTACCCAGTTACGGTGTAGGTTTGCACCTGAAATCTTCTTGATCTTAGAAAGTTTCTGAACTTCTGTTTCACCAAACTTGCTGAAATCAACTTTTGGCCAAGGAAGTAAACCAAGAGCTGAACCGTCACCACCTTTACCTGATGCAGCTGCACCAGATTCAAGACGTTTAAGTGCATCTTTCACGAAGCCTTGAACGTCTTCTTTAAGGATACGGTTCTTACGGCCAGTACCTTTAACTTTCGCTAGGTTTACACCAAATTCACGAGCAAGACGACGTACAACTGGAGACGCATGAGCGTAATCGTTGTTCGCTTCAAATTCACCTGTTGATGCAGGAGCAGAAGTTGCTGCAACTGGTGCTGGTGCCGCTGCAGGAGCTGCTTGTGCAACTGGTGCTGCTGCCGCTTGAGGAGCTGCTGGTGCTGCACCTTCAACAACAAATGTCATGATTAGAGAACCAGTCGATACTTTATCGCCTGCAGCAATCTTAATTTCTTTTACTGTACCAGCAAATGGTGCAGGAACTTCCATTGATGCTTTGTCGCCTTCAACAGTAATTAGAGATTGCTCTTCTTCTACTGTATCACCAACGGCAACCATGATTTCAGTTACTTCTACTTCATCACCGCCGATATCTGGAACGTTCACTTCTTTCTCTGCAGATGCTGCAGGAGCTGCTGCAACTGGCGCTGCCGCTTCAACTGCTGGTGCAGCTGGTGCTGAACCTGCCACTTCAAAGATCATCACTAGAGAACCCGTTGATACTGAGTCACCAGAAGCAATTTTGATTTCTTTTACCGTACCTGCGAATGGAGCTGGAACTTCCATAGACGCTTTGTCGCCTTCAACAGTTAAAAGAGATTGCTCTTCTTCTACTGTATCGCCAACAGCAACCATGATTTCAGTTACTTCAACTTCATCACCACCGATATCAGGAACGTGAACTTCTTTAAGCTCTGCAACTGATGCTGCAGCAGGAGCAGGAGCAGCAACTGGTGCAGCTTCAACTGCTGGAGCAGCTGGTGCTTCTGCAGCACCCTCTGCTTCAAAGATCATAATAAGAGAACCAGTTGTTACTGAATCACCTTCAGCAATTTTGATCTCTTTAACGATACCCGCTTGAGACGCAGGAACTTCCATAGAAGCTTTATCGCCTTCAACAGTGATCAGTGACTGCTCTTCTTCAACTCGGTCACCGACCTTAACTAGAATCTCAGTTACTTCAACCTCATCTGCACCGATGTCAGGTACATTAATTTCGATTGTCATTGTTTGTTTCCTTAATTAATGGAAGTCTTATGCGTATTGCGGGTTAGTTTTTTCTGTATCGATATTGAATTTAGCAATTGCTTCTGTAACAACAGATTTCTCAATATCACCACGTTTCACTAATTCAGTTAGAGCAGCAACAACTACGTAGCCTGCGTTAACTTCGAAGTGACGACGTAGGTTCTCACGGCTGTCTGAACGACCAAAACCATCAGTACCAAGTACTTTATAAGATTCAGTTGGCATGTACGCACGCACTTGTTCAGCGTAGTTCTTCATGTAATCAGTCGCAGCGATTGCTGGTTCGTTACCAAGAACGGTTGTGATGTACGGTACTTTCGCTTCTGCTTCTGGGTGTAGCATGTTGTAACGCTCTGCATCTTGACCATCACGAGTTAGCTCGTTGAAAGACGTTACAGAGAAGATATCAGATGCTACGCCGTACTCTTCACTTAGAATTTGTGCTGCTTTACGCACTTCATTCATGATAGTACCAGAGCTCATTAGCTGAACTTTACCTTTAGCACCAGCGTGAGATTCAAGCTTGTAGATACCTTTACGGATGCCTTCTTCAGCGCCTTCTGGCATTGCTGGCATTGCGTAGTTTTCATTCATTACTGTTAGGTAGTAGTAAATGTTCTCTTGGTTCTCACCATACATACGACGGATACCGTCTTGCATGATTACCGCTAGCTCGTAAGCAAACGTTGGGTCGTAAGAGATACAGTTAGGAACTGTGTTTGCCATGATGTGTGAATGACCGTCTTCGTGTTGTAGACCTTCACCATTTAGCGTTGTACGACCAGCCGTTGCACCTAATAAGAAACCACGAGCTTGTTGGTCACCTGCTAACCATGCCATGTCACCAATACGTTGGAAACCGAACATTGAGTAGTAGATGTAGAATGGGATCATTGGTAGATCGTTTGTGCTGTAAGAAGTCGCAGCAGCAACCCAAGATGCCATTGAACCTAATTCGTTGATACCTTCTTGAAGAACTTGACCTGACGTTGCTTCTTTGTAGTAAGAAACAATGCCTTTATCTTCAGGAGTATATTCTTGACCGTGTGGGTTATAGATACCAATCTGACGGAACAGACCTTCCATACCGAATGTACGAGCTTCATCACAAATAATAGGAACAATGTTTTTACCGATGTTCTTATTTTTAAGTAGGATGTTTAACGTACGAACGTAAGCCATCGTTGTAGAGATGTCACGCTTTTGCTCACCTAGTAGAGGAGCAAATTCTTCAAGCTCAGGAACTTTGAATTCTTGAGTAAATTTAGGTAGACGCTGAGGCGTGTAACCTTGTAGCGCTTTACGACGAGCGTGTAGGTATTCGTATTCAGCAGAACCTTCTTCCAGTTTCAAGTAAGGTAGTTCAGCTACTTTCTCGTCAGAAAGAATGTCTTGTAGACCTAGACGATCACGTAGGTATTGTACGTGAGTCATGTCCATTTTCTTAACACCGTGTGCGATGTTTTTGCCTTCTGCAGCATCACCCATGCCGTAACCTTTAACTGTTTTAGCTAGGATTACTGTTGGCTTACCACCTGTTTCTTTTGCATTGTTAAATGCAGCAAACAGTTTAGAAGAGTCGTGACCACCACGCTTCAATTCGAAGATTTGGTCATCAGTCATATCTGCAACTAGTGCAGCTGTTTCAGGGTACTTACCAAAGAAGTGCTCACGTACGTATGCGCCATCTTTAGATTTAAATGTTTGGTAATCGCCATCGATAGTTTCATTCATAAGCTGAAGAAGCTTACCTGATGTATCTTTAGCTAATAGAGCATCCCAGTTGTTGCCCCAGATAACCTTAACAACGTTCCAACCAGCACCTTTGAATAGACCTTCAAGTTCTTGAATGATCTTACCGTTACCCATAACAGGGCCATCTAGACGCTGTAGGTTACAGTTGATTAGGAAACATAGGTTATCTAGTTTTTCACGTGCAGCGAAAGAAATCGCACCGCGTGATTCTGGCTCATCCATCTCACCGTCGCCTAGGAAAGCGTATACACGTTGAGCTGAAGTATCTTTAAGACCACGACCTTCAAGGTACTTAAGGAAACGTGCTTGGTAGATAGCAGAAATTGGACCAAGACCCATAGATACTGTAGGGAACTGCCAGAATTCAGGCATTAGTTTAGGGTGCGGGTATGAAGGAATACCTTTGCCATCAACTTCTTGACGGAAGTTATCTAGCTGCTCTTCAGTTAGACGGCCTTCAACGAATGCACGAGAGTAGATACCTGGAGAGATATGACCTTGGTAGTAAACTAAATCACCGCCATCTGTCTCATTAGGAGCACGGAAGAAATGGTTGAAACATACTTCGTAGAATGCAGCTGCAGATTGGTAAGAAGCCATGTGGCCACCTAGATCCAAATCTTTCTTCGAAGCACGTAGAACGATCATGATTGCGTTCCAACGAATAATTGAACGGATACGACGTTCAAGAGTAACATCACCTGGGTAAGCAGGCTCTTGTGCCGCAGGGATGGTATTGATGTAGTTGGTATTAATACCTGTTGGCATATCAACGCCATCTAAACGAGCTTTATCAAGAACTTGCTCTAATAGATACTGGGCGCGTTCAACACCTTCTTCACGTACAACAGACTCAAGAGCTTCTAACCAATCCTGAGTTTCTAGTGCATCAACGTCATGCTTCATGTCAGACATGCGAGCTATCCTTTTATTTGTTGGTTCAAATAGGGTATCAACGATATTCTTTTACTTAATTCATATCGTTATTTTGCTGAATTCGACGAAGTGAACATTCACGTCGTGATTCCTCTTTGGTCAATTCCAGCAACGTTTCTTCAATATAAGCGAGATGAGAGTGTGAGGCTAAACGTGCTTCTTCAGGCTTACCTGACACGATGGCTTCTACAATTTCAGCTCTGTGCTCTCTTACCTTCTCCACCACCGATTCTCGACGATTTAATAAGGTAAAATTTTGTAATACGTTTTGTTCAAGCAAAGGTTCCAGACTACGAACCATATGGAGCAGCACCACATTATGTGCTGATTCGGTTACTGTTATAAGATAGTGCATAACCGCAGAAGCTTCCGCTTCAAGATCACCATTTTTTTGTGCTTGTTGGATCAAACGATGTGACTCTTTGATCCGTTTAAAATCTTCTTCGTTACCACGTAAAGCGGCATAGTAGGCTGAAATACCTTCTAATGCGTGGCGTGACTCAAGTAAATCAAATTGCGTTTCAGGGTGAGTGGCTAATAAATCCAACAAAGGCTCAGAAAAACTTTGCCATAACCCTTTATTTACAAAGGTTCCGCCCCCTTGACGCCGAGTCAATAAATGCTTCGCTTCTAAACGTTGTATCGCCTCTCGAACTGACGGCCGAGAAACATCAAACTGTTTTGCTAACTCTCTTTCTGCCGGTAACTTCTGGCCAGGAGAAAGGATTCCTTCTAATATCAGCCTTTCTAACTCTTGTTCGATTACATCGGACAGTTTTGGCTGGCGTATCCTTTGATATGTCATCGTAGCTCAACCTAATTTAAGTTGATTACTTCCCACATTTCCGTGAGTCATTCGTCACTTTAATAATTGGTATTACCAATTTTATTTGATGCAAAAGTTATCATGAAAAAAGGGATACTGTCTAGATAAAAATTGATTTGAATCATAGAAAGGGATTAGCGCATACATTTAGTTAACATTCACTGTACGCGCTAATAATAATTGGTAAGACCAATTTGAAGATTTCAGTTAACAAAGCGTGTCATAAATAAGAAAAACAAAATTCTCTACTTTAAAGTAAATCCTTTTATTTCCTTAACTTATGGTATTTTTTCCAATCAAATGAAAGGCCGGGATCTGTCTTTCGCAATGGTGCAATATATTGATGCCCCGTAATTCGTTCATTAACTATTTGGGGTAAGCGGCTTGTAGCACGTTTGTTACAACCGCTAAGGCTTCATATTGTTTTTGAGTATAAGCCGTAAAATCCGTTCCTTCTAACTCAATTCCGATACTGTAATCGTTACATCGTTCACGTCCAGCGAACGAAGAAACACCTGCATGCCAAGCTCTTGCATTAAAAGGAACAAACTGAATAACACTTCCATCGCGGCGAATTAGGCAATGTGCAGATACTTTAAATTGATGAATGACTTTAAAGAAAGGATGTTCATTTGGATCAAGCTTACCGGTAAATAATTGCTCTATATAAGGACCACCAAATTGCCCCGGTGGTAAGCTAATATTGTGTACAACGAGCAATGAAATATCATCTTCATCAGAGCGCTCATCATAAAAAGGAGAGGCAACATGTTTTGCTTCGTTTAGCCAGTGATCTGCTGATAAAGTAAATTTCATGTTCATTCCTGCGTAAATTGAAGTAACTTTGAGTATCTTATGATGAAATTCTACTCTAGCGCGAGTATTATTATTGCCATAAACATATTTCAAATAATTCAATGGACTTCATCATGATCAAAACTCACGACAGCGCATCTCGTCTTGAATATTTACAACAGCAACTTCCTACTGAAATTACTCGTGCCGTTGCAGATACCCTACGTGAAGATTTAGGCGGTACATTAGATGTAAGTACAGACATCACAGCTAGCCTAATTGCTGAAGACACGCAATCTGTTGCAACGATTATTACTCGTGAGCATGGTGTTTTCTGTGGCCAAATGTGGGCTGATGAAGTGTTCAAACAACTGGGTGGCACAGTAAGCATTGAATGGCATGTTAAAGATGGCGATAAAGTTGAACCAAACCAAACGCTATGTACCTTAACAGGACCTGCTCGCACACTATTAACTGGTGAGCGAAATGCAATGAACTTTATTCAAACGCTATCTGGTTGCTCAACAGTAACAGCAACCTACGCTGAAAAAATTGCACACACTAACTGTCGTCTACTTGATACTCGTAAAACCATTCCAGGTTTGCGCAGTGCATTAAAATATGCCGTAGCGTGTGGCGGTGGTTTCAATCACCGTATTGGCGTGTTCGATGCTTACCTAATTAAAGAAAACCATATCATTGCGTGTGGCGGCATAGAAAAAGCCATCTCAACCGCAAAAGAGCTTAACCCTGGTAAACCAGTAGAAGTTGAAACTGAAAGTCTAGAAGAGCTACAGCAGGCGATTGATGCAGGTGCTGACATTATTATGCTAGATAACTTCACAACAGACATGATGCGTGAAGCAGTAAAAATTAACGCTGGTCGTGCCGCACTAGAAAACTCGGGTAACGTGACTTTAGATACTATTGCTGAATATGCAGAAACAGGCGTTGATTACATCTCTGTTGGCGCATTAACCAAGCACCTTAAAGCCATGGATTTATCGATGCGTTTTAAATAAATCGTAGAATTATCGATAAACAGAAAGCCAGCAAATTTGCTGGCTTTTTTATTTTTAGTACACAAAGACTCTCTTATATCTTTGATACTATTCACATAATCAACAGCTCACCTAACAAGTTAAACAGGCGTATCTAAATTAAGACTTGCGATCAGCAACAAGGTTTAATTTATGACTTCTTGAAGTGAATCGTATTTGATTTTGATATTTACATTTATCACAGTATAAATTTATTACTCACTCGAAAGCCTCTCTTTTCTCCCTACCATATCTCTCTATTCGTTTTATTATTTTACGCATCAAATAAAACATGAATCACCCGATTCATCTTGGAGAGAAAAATGAAAAAGCGTCAAGGACAGAAAGGTTTTACCCTAATTGAGTTAATGATTGTAGTTGCCGTAATTGGTGTGTTGTCAGCGATTGCGATTCCTCAATATCAGAATTATGTAAAAAAAGGGGCGTTAGGTGCAGCTTTAGCATCAGCAAGTGCTTTAAAAACTAATGTAGAAGATGTTATAGCAACAACTGGAAATTTCCCTGCTGGAACTTCTGCTGCATTTAATATCGGAACGATTGAACTTGATTCTACTGCGAGTGATGCTTCAGGCACAATCAAAGCAAGTATTACTAAAGGTGCAGGTAACGGTAGTCATATAACTTTAAGCAGAAGTGATGATGGGATTTGGACATGTACAAACTCTGAACATTCCAATATAGAAATAACGGGCTGCTCATAATAAATGCACACCAACCTCGCCTCTATCTTGCGTCAAGCTGAGTTAATCAGTGCGACGCAAGAAAGTAGTATCATAGAGTTAGTCCAAGCAGAAACGCACACCGTGCCTTCTGCTCTTTTAGCTCAAGGGATATTTACCCCTGATGAACTCGTAAGTCACCTCGCTCAAATCTTTGGGCTTGAGGTAATCAACGTAACTCAATTTGATTATGCTGCTACTTGTCAAAAGCTGGGACTGCGCGATCTAATTACCCGTTATCAAGCTCTTCCAGTAAGTCACGACAGTTGCACGATTCGTCTCGCCGTGGCTGATCCAAGTATTGCTCAAATAGAAGATGATTTTCGTTTTACCAGCGGAAAACAAATTGAATTAGTACTTGCGGATCAAGGACAAATCCAAGCCGCTATTCGACGAGTCTACGGTGCGGGATTGTCTGCAAATGATAACCAACATAAAGAGATAACCCAAGATGAGTTAGCCTCACTGGTTGACGTTTCACTTGATGAGATAAGTGCTACAGAAGATCTCAGTCAAGACGATGCGCCCGTCACTCGCTTTATTAACCAAATTTTATTAGAAGCGGTTCGTAAAGGAGTGTCGGATATTCACTTTGAACCCTATGAAGATAACTATCGTGTGCGTTTTCGCTGCGATGGAATCTTAGTGGAAAACAATCGTCCATCCGCTCACTTAAGCCGTCGTTTATCTGCTCGTCTCAAAATCATGGCAAAATTAGACATTGCAGAACGTCGTCTACCACAAGATGGGCGTATCAAACTCAAATTAAACAGTACCACTTCGATTGATATGCGTGTTTCTTCACTGCCAACCTTATGGGGTGAAAAGATCGTACTGCGTTTATTAGACAGCAGTGCTGCTAATTTAAATATCGATAAATTAGGTTACAGCGATCAACAAAAAAACCTATATTTAGAAGCCCTAAAACGCCCTCAAGGCATGATATTAATGACAGGTCCTACAGGTAGTGGGAAAACCGTCTCTCTTTATACTGGTCTTAATATCCTCAACACCACGGAACAAAACATTTCAACAGCGGAAGATCCAGTTGAGATTAACTTAAATGGGATCAACCAAGTTCAAGTAAATCCAAAAATCGGCCTTACTTTCGCTCACGCTTTACGATCTTTTTTACGTCAAGATCCCGATATCGTCATGGTAGGTGAAATACGAGATCTCGAAACTGCTGAGATTGCTGTCAAAGCCGCACAAACTGGACACTTAGTTCTTTCTACCCTACATACAAATTCCGCAGCAGAAACCGTCGTTCGACTAGGAAACATGGGGATTGAAAACTTCAACTTAGCTTCTTCTCTTAGTTTGATCATTGCCCAACGATTGGCTCGTCGTCTCTGTAATTTATGCAAACAAGAAGATCATTTAAGTGATGAGTTGCGAGAAGAATATAACATTTCACCTTCGACCATTATTTATCAAGCCAATAAAGAAGGGTGCAATGAGTGCACTCATGGTTACTCAGGGCGTATTGGTATTTATGAAGTGATGCCGTTCACCCGAGAACTGTCTGTTGCCATTTTAAAGGGGGCGACCGTTAGACAAATAGAACAAATTGCCATTCAGCAAGGTATGGATAACCTAAAAACCTCAGGAATTAAACGATTAGAAGATGGCACAACCAGCTTACAAGAACTAAACCGTGTGCTCTATTTTTAAAGATAAGTAGATAATTCAAATGCCTAAAACAAAAAAGAAATCCAAAGCAGTCGTATTAAAAAGCTTTCAATGGCGTGGCATTAACAGTTCAGGGAAAAAAGTGTCTGGAAAACAGCTCGCGTTAAGTGATGCTGAAGTCAGAACAAAATTAACTGAGCAGAATATCCAGATTAAAAAAATTAAAAAGCGTAGTATTTCTAGCTTTGAAAAAATGAAGCACGCTGTTAAGCGCAAAGACATCACCCTCTTTACTCGCCAACTGTCTACCATGCTCGCCTCTGGTGTTCCAGTTGTTCAGTCACTGCACCTCATCGCAGAAAACAACACAAAAGCGGAAATGAAATCCATTTTACATCAAGTTTGCTTATCCATCGAAGCAGGTACTCAACTATCTAAAGCCCTCTCTACTAGTTGTTCTCATTTTGATTCATTTTATATCGATCTTATAGCGACCGGTGAAGAGACTGGCAGCTTAGCTCAAGCTTTCGCTCGCTTGGCAGAGTATAGGGAAAAAAGTGATGCTTTGCGTTCTAAAGTAATCAAAGCCATGATTTATCCAACCATGGTCTTTTTAGTTGCAATCACCGTAACTATTTTAATGCTTACTTTTGTTATACCTGAATTCGAGAATATTTTTAAAGGCTTTGGCGCTGAATTACCTTGGTTTACCCAACAAGTGATTAATATCTCTCATAACTTACAAGAGTATGGTCTACATATTCTTTTACTTATTATACTCACTACCCTAATGCTCAGTGCATTAAAGAAGAAATCCTACTTTTTCAGAATGAAAGTGAGTCGTCATAGCTTACAAATTCCCATCATTGGTACCGTACTGTCTAAAGCTGCCATTGCCAAATTTTCCCGTACCTTAGCAACCAGTTTTAGCTCAGGTTTGCCGATTTTACACAGCTTACAAACCACCAGTAAAACCGCCGGTAATCTTTACTATCAAGAAGCCATCTTATCTGTACAACAGCACACCGCTGCAGGTATGCCCCTTTATATTGCTATGCGACATACCGAAGTTTTTCCTGAAATGGTATTGCAAATGGTCATGATTGGAGAAGAATCAGGAAAGCTAGATGACATGCTAAATAAAATTACTCATGTTTATGAGGAAGATGTTGATAATACCGTAGATAACTTAGGTAAAATTCTAGAGCCTTTTATTATCGTTTTTCTTGGTACCATGATTGGTGGTTTAGTGGTGTCTATGTATCTTCCAATCTTTAACCTTATGAGTGTTATTGGCTAAAACGTGTAATAAGTGCGTTAAGTTTATACTCTTAACTACTTCATTTTAATGAATTCTGATACCATCAGCTAAATACGTTAATTACTGATATTGGACGCTTTTACATGGCTGTTTTTGATTATTACCCTTGGCTTTTCCCTCTATTTGCCACCCTATTTGGTTTGCTTGTTGGTAGTTTTTTAAATGTCGTAATTTATCGTTTACCCATCATGATGGAAAAGGAATGGAAAAAAGACTGCATTGATTGCTTTCCAGATCTTGCCCCTAAAAAAACAAGTGAAGAAAAAGAAGAAACCTTTAACTTAAGTGTTCCTCGCTCTCGCTGTCCAAAGTGTCAAACTCAAATTAAATTCTATGACAACATTCCGGTCATTAGTTGGTTTTTATTAAAAGGAAAATGTCGTCAATGCAGTAACCCTATCAGTTTTCGATATCCTGCAATTGAACTACTATCAGGCGCAATGTGTTTTGCCGTTTCGTACTTATTACCTTTCTCATATTTTGCTATTGCTGCCATTCTATTTACTCTAGTTTTGATCGCATTAACCTTTATCGATATTGATACCATGTTACTGCCAGATCAAATCACCCTACCTCTACTATGGAGTGGTCTATACTTAGCTCTAGTGGGTTGGAGTTCAGTGAGCTTAGTTGATTCTGTTGTTGGTGCAATGGCTGGCTATTTGATTTTATGGTCTATTTACTGGGGCTTTAAGCTGCTTACAGGCAAAGAAGGCATGGGTTATGGTGATTTCAAATTACTGGCGGCTCTTGGAGCATGGCTTGGTTGGCAGCAGCTGCCATTGACCATTCTATTATCTTCTGTTGTCGGAGCAATCATTGGCGTCATCATGCTAACCGCTCAAAAGAAAGGGTTTGATAAAGCAATTCCCTTTGGTCCTTATTTAGCTATTGCTGGCTGGGTTTGCCTATTATGGGGACAAAACATTAGCCAATGGTATTTTAATCACATTCTAGGTTTGCCACTATGAGTTATGTCGTAGCAATTACTGGTGGTATTGGTAGTGGAAAAACCACCGTTGCCGATCGCTTTCAAGCACTCTATAACATCAATATTGTTGATGCTGATATTATTGCTCGTGAAGTTGTTAATCCAGGAACCGAAGGATTAATCCAAATAGAGCAACATTTTGGATCACAGATCTTACTGGACGATGGTCATTTAAATAGAGCTAAGTTACGTGAGTGTATTTTTTCTGAACCAAGTGAAAAACAGTGGCTCAATGATTTATTACATCCATTAATCCATTCAGAGATGCAACGTCAAATAGCCTTATCTACTTCAGAATACACATTGCTTGTAGTGCCTCTTTTAGTTGAGAATAAGTTACAATATTTAGCAAATCGTGTACTTGTTGTTGATGTTTTGGAGCAAACTCAAATTAATCGCACTGTAAATCGTGATAAAGTAAATCATCAACAAGTTAAAGCTATTCTTGCTTCCCAAGCATCAAGAGAAGAACGTTTAGCGGCTGCGGATGATATAATTAATAACGATCAACAAAATAATGACTTAGATATGAAAATATCTCTGCTACATGAGAAATATCTGCTATTGTCTCTGGCATCTATAAATAAAGAGAATGAATAACGACTATGAATGGATTGGGTATGCAAAAATTTGAACACCCTTTAAATGAAAGGACTCGAATTTATTTACGAATAGAATCTCTATTTCGTAAATTAGGGCATTCCGCTGATTTAACACAACCATTTGAATACCAAGTTTTTTCAGTTCTTTATTTAATATGCTTGATATCTTAGAACAGGTACAAGTAAAAGCAGAGCTAGGTAAAGATCTAGAAAAGCTTCGCTTACAATATCGAGCTTGGATGGACATTGAAGGCGTTGATCAATCAGCACTACTTTCTGTACTTGAACAGATCAGTCAGGTACATCAAAACTTAATGCAAACCACTCGCCCAGGTCACTCTTTAAAAGAGGATCGCTTCCTTTCTGCATTAAAACAACGCTTCTTTATTCCTGGTGGAGATTGCTGTTTTGACTTACCAGCTCTACATCATTGGCTACATTTACCATTAGAAGTACGCTGCCGTAATACGCATAATTGGATGGCACAGCTCCTTTCTCTTTCTGATGCATTATCTTTATGGTTAAGACTAACTAGAGAAACAGCACGCTTTGAGCCTCAAATCGCTCGTAATGGATTCATGCAGAGTGAAATGGAAAATGCCAACTTACTTCGTCTGGAAATACCAATTGATCAAGGTGTTTATCCAATGATCTCTGGGCATAAAAGTCGTTTTGCGTTACGCTTTATGTCTTTTGAAACAAATAAGAATTGCGAAAAAGATATCGAGTTCACGCTTGCTGTCTGCTGAGGAAACTATGACAAAACTAACGACAGAGCAACCAACTACAGTTAAATGTCCAACATGTCAGTCTGCTGTTATTTGGAATGCTGAAAGCCCATTTCGTCCATTTTGTAGTAAAAAATGCCAAATGATTGATTTTGGTGAATGGGCTGATGAAGAAAAATCGATTCCGGGGGCTCCCGATATGTCAGACTCTGATGGTTGGTCTGAAGATCAATACTAATACCGATTCCAAATAAAAAAGCGATCATCATGATCGCTTTTTTTGTACCTATTATATGAAGTCAGAGAATTATGAACTAAATTGCTCTACGACTTTATTTAATACAGGTACATTCGCTTCAGGAAACTCATACTCTTTAAGCGAGGAAATAGATACCCATAAACCTTCTTGGCCTTCTTTACAATAAGGTTGATTATCAAACTGAGTTACCGTAAAAAAATCAAAATAAAGCGATTTATCAGGATAGTCATGAGATAAAGATTCAAATATATCAAGCTCAATTGAGTTAATGCCAACCTCTTCATTCAACTCTCTTATCAGAGCTTGTTTTGCACTTTCTCCTGCTTCAACTTTTCCTCCAGGAAACTCCCAAAAGCCTCCTTTATGTGCTTTATCTGGACGCTTAGTAATAAAGACTTGGTTCTTTTCTGCATTTAAAATGATTGCAGCAACTATATGTAATCGTTTCATGTATAACCTTTTCTATATCCATATCACGCTTATAAAAAAGCCGCTAATGATAGCGGCTTTTATTTTTCAATTAAGAACAATAAGTATCAACTAGATCTTACCGTGACATTGTTTGTATTTCTTACCTGAACCACATGGGCAAGGTTCATTACGACCCACTTTACGTTCTTCACGAACCATTGGAGAATGAGCGTCTTCTGCACCTTCGCCATCATCTAGCTGATTTTCAGCATTTTGATGTTGTAGCTGTTGACGTCGAGCGGCTTCTTCAGCTTGTAAACGACGTTGCTCTTCCATACGCTCTACATCTTCTTGCTGTTGAACTCGAACTTTACTTAAAATCGAAACAACATCAAATTTTAACGTATCAAGTAAACCTTCAAACAACTCAAACGACTCACGCTTGTACTCTTGTTTTGGGTTTTTCTGAGCGTAACCACGTAAGTGAATACCTTGACGTAAGTGATCCATTGCAGCTAAGTGCTCTTTCCATAGGCCATCAAGTGTTTGTAACATAACCGCTTTTTCAAAGTTACGTAGAACTGATTCGCCAACAGACTCTTCTTTTTCTTTGTAAACTTGTACAGCAGCTTCGATGATTTTTTCACGTAGGTTATCTTCATGAAGTTTATCATCGTTATCTAGCCACTCTTGAAGCGGAAGATCCAAATCAAAATCAGCACGTAGACGAGTCGTTAGTCCTTCAACATCCCACATTTCTTCTAAAGATTGAGGTGGAATGTATTGACCAAATAGACCTTCAAGAACTTCTTGACGGTTGTAACCAATCATTTCGCTGATATCATCAACATTCATTAACTCGTCACGCAGTTCATAAACAACTTTACGCTGATCATTTGCTACATCATCGTATTCAAGCAGTTGCTTACGAATATCAAAGTTACGACCTTCAACTTTACGTTGTGCATTTTCAATCGCTTTAGTTACCCATGGGTGTTCGATTGCTTCACCTTCTTCCATACCTAACTTCTTCATCATGCCTGATACACGATCCGAAGCAAAGATACGCATTAGTGCATCTTCCATTGATAGGTAGAAACGAGAAGAACCAGCATCACCTTGACGACCAGCACGACCACGTAATTGGTTATCAATACGGCGAGATTCATGACGCTCAGTACCGATAATATGTAAACCACCAGAAGCAAGAACAGCATCATGTGCTTCTTTCCATTTCGCTTTTACTGCTTGGATTTGCTCTTCTGTTGGATCTGATAATTTAGCAACATCTGCCTGCCAACTACCACCTAATACGATATCTGTACCACGACCAGCCATGTTAGTCGCGATAGTGACAGCGCTTGCTGTACCTGCATTAGCAACGATATCGGCTTCTTGTTCGTGGAATTTCGCATTAAGTACGTTATGTTTAATTTTTGCTTTTTTCAGTGCATTTGAAAGCAGTTCTGATTTTTCAATCGAAACCGTACCAACAAGAACCGGTTGGCCACGCTCAGAACAGCCCTTAATGTCTTCAATGATAGCCGCAAATTTTTCTGCTTCTGTCATATAAACTAAATCACCCATGTCATTACGAGCCATTGGGCGGTTAGTTGGAATAACAACCGTATCTAAACCATAGATTGATTGGAATTCAAATGCTTCTGTGTCCGCAGTACCTGTCATACCTGACAGTTTGTCATATAAACGGAAGAAGTTTTGGAATGTAATAGAAGCCAATGTTTGGTTTTCGTTCTGAATCTTAACACCTTCTTTTGCCTCAACAGCTTGGTGTAAACCTTCAGACCAACGACGACCAGGCATTGTACGACCTGTATGCTCATCAACAATGATTACTTCATCATCTTTTACAATGTAATCGACGTCTTTTTCAAATAACACATGCGCACGTAAAGCAGCATTAATATGATGAAGCAGGCTAATATTTGCAGGAGAATACAACGTATCATCTTCTTCCATTAAGCCAGCATCTTTAAGCAGTTGCTCAACAAACTCTTGACCGTTTTCTGTTAAGTGCGTTTGTTTGCCTTTTTCATCTAGTGTGTAGTGACCTTCACCACGGTACTCTTCACTGTCTTCTTCGTCTTGCTTAACAAGTTGAGGGATAAGAGTGTTGATACGGATATACAGTTCAGAACTATCTTCAGCAGGACCAGAAATAATTAGAGGAGTACGAGCTTCATCGATTAAGATTGAATCCACTTCATCGACTACTGCAAAATAACGCTCACGTTGAACACGATCTTCCGCACGGAAAGCCATATTATCACGTAGGTAATCAAAACCAAATTCGTTGTTTGTGCCGTATAGAATGTCACATAAGTAAGCTTGTTTCTTCTCTTGAGGTGGCATGTTTGGAACGTTTACACCAACAGTCATGCCTAAGAATTCAAATAACTCACGGTTTGTTTCAGCATCACGCTTAGCTAAGTAGTCATTCACGGTAACAACGTGAACGCCTTTACCAGTTAATGCATTCAAATAACATGGCAATGTTGCTGTTAGTGTTTTACCTTCACCTGTACGCATCTCTGCGATTTGGCTATCGTTTAATACCATACCGCCAATCATTTGAACATCAAAGTGACGCATACCATATAAACGCTTAGATGCTTCACGTACTGTAGCAAATGCTTCTGGAAGTAAACTGTCTAAATCTTCACCTTGCTCTAAACGTGCACGGAACTCGATTGTTTTCGCTTTTAATTCTTCATCTTGTAGTGATTCGAATTGTGGTTCAAGTTTATTAATTTGGTCTACGATTTTACGTAGCTTACGTAATGTACGATCATTACGGCTACCAATAACTTTAGTTAGAATTTTAGAAAACATGATTCCGTTGCTTCTCTTTATCTCTTGATCATTAATGATCTGGTTTAATCTGAAATGTGAATCAATCGCCTAGAGTTTACTCTAAGAAAAATACTTCTTTTATATACTTACCTTATGGGGATGAGGCTTTGATTTTTCAAGGCCACATTAGATAGTTGTGTTGCTTGTCATCATAAGTAATAATTAAGAAAGTATAAGCGATAACGTGAAGCAATCCTAAGGTAAATCTGTAGAGTTTGATTTCAATTCTGAAAAATTCAGATCTAATTGGCATTTATTACTTTTTCTTTAGTACTCACCACCAAATAACGCACGATTTATAAGAGTTTTTAGTGATGCGAGACCATAGACCACAACCGGCAAACGATTTTTTCAATAATACTCGTTTTAAAGATCTGCAAGAAAAAGCGATCATTTTGTCAAAGCTATCTCATGTACTTGAAGATGCACTGCCTACAGGCTGTGAAAATCATTGCCGTGTGGCAAATTATCGCCAAGGATCATTGCTGATCGAGGTATCAAGTAGCGTTTGGGCCACAAGAATAAATTACGAAAGATTAACTTTATTGTCTGTTTTTCGTAAGCACGGCTTACCTGGGCTTTCTAACTTAGAAGTAAAGATCAATCCTGATCTTGCTCGATCTTTTGTCGGTGAAAAGCCTGTCGTTTATAAATCAGAGAAACAGGCAAAACGCGAGCTATCTGCTGCTGCTGCAAGTGCATTAGAGATGGTAGCTGAAACAGCATCTCCTAAATTAAAAAAACGTTTAGAAAGTCTCGCTGCATTAGCAAATAAGAAGTAAAACGAAGAAAATATTAGATACAAAAAAGCCAAGCATTCGCTTGGCTTTTTTAATTTGATGATGTGTTACTTACGCAAGTACCATTCCTGGCTGCATAAATGCAACTGGAGACTCTTGCTCATCCTCAATGGTCGTCCACTCCCATGCTTCTTGATCTGCAAGAACTGCACGAAGTAGCTGATTATTCAAAGCGTGACCTGATTTGTATGCACGAAGTTCACCTAGAATACTATGACCTGACATATATAGGTCACCCACAGCATCTAGAACTTTATGCGTTACAAATTCATTATCAAAGCGTAAACCGTCTTCATTTAGGATTCGGTAATCATCAAGTACGATTGCACAATCAAAGCTACCACCTAAACATAGGTTTTGCGATTGTAAGTACTCGATATCACGCATAAACCCAAAAGTACGAGCTCGTGAAATATCTTTGATAAACGATTGGCTTGAAAAATCAAACACTAACTTTTGGTCATCTGATTCAATCGCAGGGTGATTAAAGTCAATAGTGAAATCTAAACGGAAACCGTTGTAAGGACGAATTTCAGCCCACTTATCACCATCTTCTATGCGAACAGGTTTCTTAATACGAATGAATTTCTTCGCTGTATTAAGTTCTTCAATACCTGCAGATTGTAAAAGATATACAAAAGGACTTGCACTGCCATCCATAATTGGAATTTCAGGAGCATCAACCTCGATAACAACGTTATCAATGCCCATGCCTGCTAAAGCAGCATTCAAGTGCTCAACCGTTGAGATACGTACGCCTTCATCATTAACTAACGCTGTACATAGCATCGTGTCACGAACTGACTCTGGATCCGCAGGGAAATCAACTGGCGGATTAAGGTCTGTACGACGATAAATCACACCTGTGTTCGCAGCTGCTGGACGAAGAGTAAGCGTAACTTTACGGCCTGAGTGTAAACCCACGCCTGTCATTTGTACGATACTTTTCAGTGTACGTTGTCTGATCATATGCTCATCTCAACTATAAATATGCTTAATTTCAAACCAATTCTAAGAACTGGTCTGACATTCTAGCACACAATTTTTCATAAAACCAAATCGTTTGATGATTAATTAGTCAGCTTGGCGTCGTAAAAACGCTGGGATATCTAAATAATCTTCTTTCTGATCTGGCTTAGCTTGTGCCGCACCCGCATTCTGAACACCAGCCGCTGGTGATGTAGATGGCGCAGATGGTTGTGCTGCTGGTTTAGTTACTTGCACGTTTTGTGCCGCTTTTTCAACCACAGGTTCAACTGGAGCTTCAACTTTTGGTTTTACTTGTGCTTGAACCGCAGGTTGCGCTGCTGGAGCCGAGTGAGCAGGAGCCGCTGCTTTATTCGTCACTAACGTGATTTCAGGCTTTTTTTCAGTACCGATACCTGTAGCAACAACCGTTACGCGAATTTCGTCACTCATATCAGGATCAAGAGAAGTACCAATAACAACCGTTGCGTTATCTGATGCAAATGCTTTCACTGTATTACCAACAGTTTCAAATTCATCAAGACGCATATCTAAACCTGCAGTGATGTTAACAAGAACACCACGAGCACCAGCAAGATCGATATCTTCAAGTAACGGACTTGAAATCGCTTCTTCTGCTGCTTGTTCTGCACGATCTTCGCCTACTGCGATACCGCTACCCATCATTGCATGTCCCATTTCAGACATAACTGTACGAACATCGGCGAAATCGACGTTGATCATACCAGGACGAGTAATAAGTTCTGCGATACCTTGAACAGCATTACGAAGAACATCATTCGCTTTTGCAAATGCTTCTAATAACGTAATACCACGGCCAAGAACTTTTAATAATTTTTCGTTTGGAATCGTAATTAATGAGTCAACATGTTTTGATAACTCTTCGATACCTTGCTCAGCAAAAGC
The DNA here is from genome assembly GCA_038993745.2 of Aliivibrio fischeri. Taxonomy (NCBI): domain Bacteria; kingdom Pseudomonadati; phylum Pseudomonadota; class Gammaproteobacteria; order Vibrionales; family Vibrionaceae; genus Aliivibrio; species Aliivibrio fischeri. The sequence goes on from CP160629.1 coordinate 2,491,944, forward strand.
AAGACGCTTACGACCTTCAAAGCTAAATGGTTTTGTAACCACAGCAACTGTTAGAATATTTAATTCTTTAGCAACTTCAGCAATAATAGGAGCTGCACCAGTACCTGTACCGCCGCCCATACCAGCTGCGATAAATACCATATCAGCGCCCGCTAACACTTCTTTCAGTGCTTCACGGTCTTCTAGAGCTGCATCACGGCCTACTTGCGGGTTTGCACCAGCACCTAATCCTTTAGTGATGTCGCCACCAATTTGAATAACGGTGTTCACGCTCGTTTTACGAAGCGCTTGTGCATCAGTATTTACACTGATGAACTCAACACCTTCAATTGATTCTCGTACCATGTGCTCGATAGCATTACCGCCACCGCCACCTACACCAACAACTTTAATTACTGCGTCGTCGGACATTTCCATCATCGGCTCAAACATTTGTTCTCTCCGTTTCTTCCTGTTCGCTCAGGTTAAAACTCTTTTAGTATCCAATTTTTAAATTTCTTTATTACGGTAGTAAAAGATTGGCTCTTACTTGGCACATAATCTTCATCGTCATGTAGCTGACTTTCTTTACCGTAATGTAAAAGCCCTACAGCTGTTGCTTGATAAGGTTCTTTTACGTAATCTGTTAGGCCTGTCACCTCTAAAGGTTGACCAATTCTAACTTGAGTTTGGAACACACGCTCAGCGCAGTCAACCAAACCTTCAATCTGTGACCCACCACCAGTCAATACAATACCAGCAGCAAGATGATGTTTTGTACCTTCAGCACGTAATTGGTCTTGAATTGAGACAATTCGCTGATTTACAAGACCAAGCAGTTCAGAATACCTTGGTTCGATAACTTCTGCTAGCATTCTTCGCTGTAAACTTCGAGATGGACGTCCGCCAACACTTGGAACATTGACCGTTTCATCTCGATTAATATGCTCACTTATCGCACAACCATATTTTACTTTTAATTTTTCAGCATCGTTAAATGGCGTACCAAAAGCATAAGCTATATCACTTGTTACTGCATTTCCGGCATAAGGTAATACTTCAGCATGGCGTAATGAACCGTCAGTCCAAATTGCGATATCCATTGTGCCAGCACCGATATCAACAACACAAACACCTAAATCACGCTCATCTTCTGTAATAACTGCATTACTTGAAGCTAAGCCAGAAAAAATAATATGTTCAACTTTTAAACCACAACGTTCTACCGCTTTCACTATATTACGTGCCATATCATTATGGCAGGTAATAAGATGAACGCTAACTTCCATTCTCATTCCTGATAACCCAATAGGGTTTCTGATCCCTTTTTGAACATCAATAGAGAATTCTTGTGGAATTACATGCAATGTACGCTGTTCATCACCTATCTTAACAGATTTTGCAGTATGAATAACGCTATCCATGTCATCTTGAGTCACTTCTTCTTCAGAAATTGACCCCATACCTTTCTCGATTTGGCTAGCAATATGTTTGCCAGAAAGAGAGATAAACACTGATGTAATGGTACATTCAGCCATCAATTCAGCTTGATCAATCGCTCTTTGAACCGATTTTACAACCGATTCTAGGTCGTTTACACCACCTTTATCCATACCACGAGATGGACATGAACCAGAGCCGATAACACTCACTTGGCCATCAGGTAAAACTTCGCCAACTAACGCTGAAACTTTGTTTGTACCAATGTCTAAACCAACAATAATACTGCCTTCTGGCGTTTTACTCATGTCAATTCTCTTCTTTATTTTCTACATCATCGGATTTCCATCCAACGGCAGCACCAGTGTCATAACGAAGATCTATATAATCTATCGAATCTTTTTTACTTTCTAATTGTTTATATAAAGCAATAAAACGTTCAACTCGTTCTTCTCTTGAGTCACGCCCTAATTCTAAACGGATACCGTTATCAAGAACGACCTGCCAAGATAATCGTTCAGTCAATGCTACGCTATGAACGGTTACATGTATTGGTTCAAATTGCTTTTGTAATTGGTGCCAAAAATCAAGTACATCTTTACTACTGGTTTCAGGGCCAAATAACGCAGGTTTAGGTTCGCGTAAATCACTCATAGGAGCATTAAAAACAACACCTTCTGGATTAACGATAACTCGATTATTCCATGTTGCCTCAGGCTGATGCTCAACAACAAAAACCTTAATAGTTTCAGGCCACTGTTTACGTACTGATACTTGGGCTATCCAAGGCAAAGATAATAAAGCATCTTGCAGTTTATTCACATCTTGCGTCATAAAAGTGCCGATGGAATCCATAGAATCTATTGCTTCACGAATATCATCAGCCGTAATGTGCTTCAACTGCCCTTGAATAATCATATGTGATAATGGCAATCGGTCTTCATCTGTCATCCAACTTATCGTTGAAATAACCAACCAAAGCGAAGTAATCACGACTAAAGAAAGAAAAATAGCACCTGGTAGATGTTTTCTTACTTTTTCTTTATCAAATGAAGTATTCATTTTGACAGCTTTAATCATATTAACGTCACAACAATGCCAAAAATAATGTCATATCAATCAATTTAACCAATAAAAATAGAGATATAACATTTCAATTAATTTATATAATAATTATAGGGTGCAAAAACCCTCTATCCAAACTCTGATAGCATATTATTAATACAATGAGGATTCTATCCCATTATTCGTTTTTTTATTAGAAGTTCTAACTAATTAAACAATAATTATCCTAACTTTTTCATTGTTTCAATATTTAATTTCATTGAAGCCAATTGCTTAGCTAATTTACCAACATCTCCAGCGCCTTGCGTCAGGATTAAGTCACCTTCTTGAATTATATTCGCTAAAACAGGTGGTAATGCCTCTATTGTTGGTACAAATACCGGATCTATTTTTCCACGACCACGGATAGTACGACATAACGCTCGCCCATCAGCACCTGCAATTGGCGTTTCACCCGCTGAGTAAACATCAAGCATGATTAATACATCAACATTATCTAATACATTTGCAAAATCATCGTATAAATCACGAGTTCGGCTATAACGGTGTGGTTGGAAAATCATAACCAAACGCTTCTCTGCCCAGCCAGCACGTGCAGCTTTAATGGTTACGTCAACTTCTGTTGGGTGATGACCGTAATCATCTACTAACATTGCTGAACCATTGCCAGTTTCAAATTCGCCAAGTTGATCGAAACGACGACCCGCACCTTCAAAGTTTAATAGCGCAGTAAGAATTGCTTCATCTTCAACATCTTCTTCTGTTGCTACTGCAATTGCAGCGGTAGCATTCAACGCATTATGTTTGCCAGGGATATTCAAAACAATATCTAAATCAGTACGATCTTTTCTTTGAACCGTAAAGAAACTTTGCTGACCAACTTGACGATAATTAATTAAACGTACATCTGCATCATCAGAGAAACCATAAGTAATCACCTGACGGCTCACTTGCGGTAATAATTCTCGAACAACCGGATCATCAACACACATTACCGCTTGACCATAAAATGGAAGGTTATGTAAAAAATCGATAAACGTTTGTTTTAACGTTTCAAAATCACCACCATACGTGTCCATATGGTCTGCTTCGATATTCGTAACAATACTAACCATAGGTTGTAGGTGTAAGAATGACGCATCACTTTCATCCGCTTCAGCAATTAAGAATCGGCTCGAGCCTAAACGTGCATTTGTACCTGCATTCTTAACTAACCCACCATTTACAAATGTTGGATCTAATCCTGCTTCAGAATAAATCTGCGTAGTTAACGCTGTTGTTGTGGTTTTACCGTGAGTACCAGCGACAGCAATACCATGACGGTAACGCATCAATTCAGCTAACATTTCTGCACGACGAATCACTGGAATACGATTTTCTTTCGCCGCTACAATTTCAGGATTACTTGGATCAATGGCAGTAGATACAACTACAACACTCGCTTTTGCAACATTACTTGCTTGGTGTCCAAAGAAGATCTCAGCACCTTTTTGTGCTAAACGAACAGTGACTGTGTTCTCAGCCATATCGGAACCACTGATGTGATAACCTTCATTTAAAAGTACTTCCGCAATACCACTCATTCCTGCGCCACCAATACCAACGAAGTGAATGCACTCAACACGACGCATTTCAGGGATCATGGTTCTTATTTCAGCTAATTGCAGTTTCTGTTCTTTTGTCATTCTTAATCTCAATTCTTATTTAGCGAGGCTTTTTATTGCATTAGCAACACGCACATCAGCATCAATAATTGCTGCGTCTCGAGCATTACATGCCATTTCGAGTAATTGTTTTCGCTCTAAACCGTTCAGTGTATCAACCAATCCCTGAACTGTTAAATCTTGTTGTTCAATCATTTGCGCTGCGCCACATTGTACTAGATGATCAGCATTCAATGCTTGCTGGCGATCTTTATGCATAAATGGAATAAATATAGAACCAACACCAGCTGCAGATACTTCCGAAACCGTCAATGCACCAGAACGACATACCAATAAATCAGCCCACGCATAAGCTTCTGCAACATTATCAATAAACTCAGTTACTTTCGCATCAGCAATACCGTTATCACGATACGCTTGTTCTACGGTTTCTTGTGAGCCTTTACCTGCTTGATGCCAAATTTCAATCTCATGACTTAATTGAGGTAATGCTTCTGGTAATGTCGTATTTAAAATACGAGCACCTTGACTACCTCCCATCACTAATAAACGGATAGGGCCAGTTCTCTGTGCAAATCTTTCTTTTGGATGAGGTAATTGACATACATCCTCACGAACCGGATTCCCTACAACTTCAGCATTAGGGAAAGCGCCAGGAAATGCTTGGAACACACGTTTTGCTATTTTAGATAACCATTGATTAGTTAAACCAGCAACCGCATTTTGTTCATGCAATACAACAGGAATACCTGATAACCAAGCAGCGATACCACCAGGACCACTTACATAGCCCCCCATTCCTAGCACCACATCTGGTTGCCATGCTTTAATGTGTTTTTTCGCTTGAGATATTGCACCTAAGATTTGAAATGGTGCAGCTATTAACTTTTTAAGTCCCTGCCCACGAAGGCCTTTGACTTTAATAAAATCAATTTCAATACCATGTTTAGGAACTAAATCTGCTTCCATTCGATCAGCGGTTCCCAACCAACGGATCTCCCATCCTTCACTTTGTAATTGCTTTGCAACAGCAAGGCCTGGGAAAACGTGACCGCCAGTACCACCAGCCATCACTAATAAACGTTTATTTTTGTTCTTCATTTTCACTCCGAGGAGGCTCATTTTCTAAATAGAGACGACATTCATGATCAATACGGATGAGTAACGATACGGCAACTGACATAATAATCAAACTGGAACCACCATAACTGATGAGTGGTAGTGTTAGGCCTTTTGTCGGAACAATACCTGCTGCGGCACCAACATTAACCAAAGTTTGAAATGCAAACCAAATCCCAATACCAAAAGCTAAAAATCCACCAAAGCGTTGATCATGTTGAAGACATTTTCGCCCAATAAGTAATGCTTTTAATACTAAAGCGAAAATTAAAACCAAAATCAGAGTGACACCAACAAAACCTAATTCTTCAGCAACCACAGCAAATACAAAGTCAGTATGAGCCTCAGGTAGGTACTCTAGCTTTTGAATCGAATTACCTAAACCTTCACCAAACCAACTACCACGACCAAATGCCATAAGAGATTGAGTTAGTTGGTAACCACTACCAAATGGGTCTTGCCATGGATCTAAGAAAGAAGTCACACGGCGCATACGATAAGGTTCTGCAATAATCAGAACAATCACTAATGAAATGCCACTCATCACTAAAGCAATAAATTGCCAAAGCTTTGCACCCGCAATAAATAGCATACCGATAGTAGTGACAAACATTACGATCGTGGTACCTAAATCGGGCTGCAATAATAAGAAAAATGCTAGAGTGATAAGTACGATTAATGGTTTAACAAACCCTTTGAAACTTTCTCTCACTTCACCATGGCGGCGAACTAAGTATCCCGAAATAAAAATAAATAGAGAAAGTTTTGCAACTTCGGCTGGCTGCAAGTTGAAGATACCAAGAGGTAACCAACGGGCAGCACCATTTACCGATTTACCAACCAGCAACACCGCAATTAATAATAAAATGGATACAAATAAAAATTTGCCACTGTATTTTAACCAAGTATCTAATTGGATTCGCAATACAACAGATGAGGCACCAAGAGCCAAACACACAAACAACATGTGACGAAGCATAAAGTGAAAAGGCTGATCAGTTAAGCGTGTACTAATAGGAAACGACGCAGAACCTACCATGATCAATCCAGTAAGCATTAAACCTAAAGAAATCCATATCAACTGACGATCGAACATGACTTTAGGTGACGGTGTTAAACACCAATCTTGAATGGAAAAGATCCCTTGTTTAATTCGCTCAAATGCCAAAATTAACTCTCAATTGAATACTGTTTTGCTAACTGGGTGAATGCATCCCCTCTAGCCATAAAATTTGCGTATTGGTCGAAGCTTGCACATGCTGGAGATAGCATCACCATATCGCCTTTATTTAAAGTCGGGTATAGAGTAGCGATGGCTTCATCCATGGTTTCACATAAGAGTGAACGAGGATCAAGTGATACAAATTGGTCGCCATCTTCACCAAAGCAATACATCATTAAATTTAAATCATGCAGCGCTGGTGATAATTCTGAAAAATCAGCACCTTTGCCTACACCACCAACAAGTAGGTGTAATTTACCTTCAAGTTGTAAACCAGATAAGGCTGCCAATGTACTTGCTACGTTTGTCGCTTTTGAATCATTGACCCAGCGAATACCATTATTATCTGCGACAACTTGGCATCTATGTGTCAATCCATTGTAAGTTCTTAATGTATCTAGTGTTGCATCTAAATTGATACCAGCGGCATCAAGTAATGCAATTGCAACTAGGCTATTTGCAATATTGTGCTTTCCGACTAAGCCTAATTCATTTGCAGCAAGCAGTGGCACTGTATTTTTAGCTAAATACTCAATGCCATCTTTTTCAATACAGCCATAATCGCCTTGGTCAAATCCAAAGCTTTTTAATGTTTTTTCAACGTCAGGATAAGTTTGTTTATCGTCACGATTAACAATACATACTTCTGCATGCTCAAAGATACGTAGCTTAGCTTGGCGATAATCCGCCATGCCTTGATAACGATCCATATGATCTTCAGACAAATTAAGAAAGGCAGCGGCTTTCAGCTTTAATGTGGATGTTGTTTCAAGTTGGAAGCTCGAAAGCTCAAGAACATAAAGCTCCGCATCTTGCTCTAGTAAATCAAGAGCAGCAAAACCAATGTTTCCACCAACGGCTGTTTTTACTCCAGCCGCTTTTGCCATTTCCCCAGTTAAATCAGTCACCGTACTTTTGCCATTAGACCCGGTGATCGCAATAACAGGTGCATTCACTGCCCAAGCAAATAACTCGATGTCACCAACAATTTTAATTCCTTTATCAATGGCAGGTTTAAGTTGAGGTGACGCTAAGGCGATTCCAGGATTCGTGACAATCAGATCAGCGTTAATCAGCCAATCTTGTTGCCATCCTCCAGAATGCAGTTCTACATTTTCAGGCAATTGGTCATGGCCTGGCGGTGTATCACGAGTATCAATCACTTTAATTGTTAACGCTTCTGGTTGTCTTAGTAAATGCTTAACAACAGATAAACCTGTCATACCTAAGCCAACTACGACAACATTTTTTACACCACCAAAACCACTCATATTAACGTACCTTCAATGTCGCTAATGCAATAAGAACCAATAACATAGAAATAATCCAGAAACGCACAATAACGCGAGGCTCTGGCCAACCTTTTAATTCGTAATGGTGATGAATTGGTGCCATACGGAAAATACGTTGACCACGTAGTTTGTATGAACCCACTTGTAAGATTACCGATAACGTTTCAACAACGAATACACCACCCATGATAACCAATAGGAACTCTTGACGAACTAACACTGCAATCGTACCTAGTGCTCCACCAAGAGCCAGTGAACCTACATCACCCATAAATACTTGTGCTGGATACGTGTTGAACCATAAGAAACCAAAACCAGCGCCAACAATCGCAGCACACACAACCACTAACTCACTCGCTAACGGAATATGCGGAATATGTAAGTAGTTTGCGAATTGCACGTTACCTGTTGCCCAAGCAATAAAGGCAAAACCTGCAGCAACAAATACCGTAGGCATGATTGCAAGACCATCAAGACCATCGGTTAAGTTCACCGCATTACTGGTTCCTACGATAACAAAGTAGGTAAGAAGAATATAAGCAAGACCAAGTTGAGGCATTACTTCTTTAAAGAAAGGAACAACTAACTGCGTTGCTGCCGTATCTTTTCCGTAAGCATAAAGAGCAAAAGCGACAACTAATGCAATAGAAGATTGCCAAAAATACTTCCAACGAGCGATTAGACCATCTGTATTTTTACGAACAACTTTACGGTAGTCATCAACAAAGCCAACAGCACCATAGCCTAGTAGTACAAACATAACAGCCCATACATAAGGGTTAGTTAAATCTGCCCACAAGAACACTGTCACTGTAATTGCAGTTAAAATCATGATGCCGCCCATCGTTGGCGTACCACGCTTACTAAAATGTGATTCAGGACCGTCATCACGTACCACTTGACCAATTTGAAGGTTTTGCAACCAAGCAATCAGTTTTGGTCCCATCCATAAAGAGATCGTTAATGCCGTGATAATGCTTAAGATGGCTCTAAAACTTAAATATTCAAATAAGCGAAAAAATGGAAAATATTGCTCTAGAAAATTGGATAACCAAATAATCATTACTGACACTCCTTAAGAGCTGAAACCACTTCGCTCATTCGTGAACTGTTGGCACCTTTAACTAACACGGTAACCTCATTATGTTTAATTAATTGTAATTCTTTAAGTAAGTATGCATTCAAATCAGAACGTGTTTCAAAATGACGGCCATTACATAGCTCGCTAATCACTTTTGTATCATCACCAAATGTCACTACTTGCTCAAATTGATATGGGGCAGCATATTCCCCAACTTCACGATGAAGTGCAAGGCTTTCTTCACCTAGCTCAGCCATATTCCCTAAAACAAGCCAACGCTGACCTTTAAATCCACCCAATAAATCCACTGCGGCTTTCATAGCAGGAACACTGGCGTTATAAGTGTCATCGATAACCTTCAATCCAGATGCTAATGTTTCGACAGCAACACGCCCTTTCACACTACCCAACTCTTGTAGACCTTGTTGAATGTCATTTAATGATGCATGCGCTTGAATGGCTAACGCAGCAGCTGCAACGGCATTCGCTACGTTATGCTTACCAATAATCCCTAAAGAAACTTGAATATTTCCTTTCGGCGTATTTAATTGAAAACTAGGTTCACCAATCGCATTTACTTCAATATTTGATGCATAAAAGTCAGCACTAGAGTCATCCATAGCAAAACTAACGACTTGTTTACCTTCAAATAGTGATGACCATTTTGGTAAGCCATTACTATCTAGGTTATAAATAGCAATACCGTTTTCTTGTAGCCCTTCAAAAATCTCGCCTTTTGCTTTTGCAACCCCCTCAATAGAGCCAAAACCTTCTAAATGCGCCGCTGCAATATTATTGACCAGTGCAACATTAGGTTGTGCTAACTGAGTAGTGTATGAGATTTCATTTTGGTGGTTTGCACCCAATTCGATAACGGCAAAATCATTACTTAGTTGAGAGCGTAACAACGTTAACGGAACGCCGATCTCATTATTAAAGTTACCTGCGGTTGCTAACACTTCGCCAGAACGAGTTAAAATAGAAGCGAGCATCTCTTTTACTGTGGTTTTGCCACAACTACCCGTTAAGGCAAATGTAAAAGTATGACAAACTTGATGTACATATTTCGCTACTAAACCTAACGCCTTTTGTGTATCAGAAACAATTACTTGAGGAAGTGTCGTATCGACTTCTTTTGATACAAGAAGTGCAGTTGCTCCTTGCTCTTGTACTGCTGGTATAAAATCATGGGCATCAAAGCGTTCACCGATAAGAGCAACAAAAAGCCCTTGCTCATCAATAAGACGACTGTCTGTTGATACTGACGATATTTGACAATCAGCCCCAACCAAACGCCCATCACACGCTTTTGCTATTTCGCTAAGTAACATAGTTATCATGATTGTAGCCCTAATAATGTTTGTGCGGTTTCACGATCAGAGTAATGAACTGTCTTATCCGCTAACACTTGATAATCTTCATGCCCTTTACCGGCAAGTAAAATGATATCGTTCTCATTTGCTTGAGATAATGCGAACTGACAAGCTTCAAAACGATCATGAATAACATGTGCAAATTCGGCGTTTTTTAATCCAGCTAACATATCATCCGTAATCAAGCTTGGTTCTTCTGAGCGAGGGTTATCATCACTTAAAATAATCGCATCCGCTTGTTGCTCAGCAATGCTTGCCATTATTGGTCGTTTGCCTGTATCTCTATCGCCACCACAGCCGAAAATACACCACAACTTACCTTCGCAGTGAACTCGTAATGCTTGTAATGCCTTATCTAAAGCATCAGGCGTATGCGCATAATCGACAACCACTTTAGCTTTATTATCAGCAGTAAACAGTTCCATTCTACCAATAACCGCATTTAACTGAGATGCAGTTTGAGCTAAGGCATTGATGTCATAATCAAGAGAAAGAAGTGTCGCGAAAGCAACAAGAATATTACTTGCATTAAATGCCCCAATTAAAGGCACAGAAAAAGCAACATCACCCCAATCAGAAGAGATTGAAAGCTTTATGCCTTCGGTTGAATAAACAACTGATGTCGCAAATACTTTCTTACCGGAATGAAAAGAGATGTTTTCTTTATTTAAAGAAACCGCGACAGCATGAGGCATCTCTTTTAGCCATTGGCAACCCACTTGATCATCCCCATTGATGATTGAATGTTTTGGATTGTGAGAAGTAAATAGTAACTTTTTAGCTTCCGCATAATTGGCCATATCACCATGATAATCAAGATGATCACGACTTAAATTAGTAAATACTGCTGCATCAAAAGATAACGCATTAACACGCCCTTGAACTAAACCATGAGACGACACTTCTAATGCCGTCAGTTTAGCTCCGATATTTTCAAGCTCCGTCAGTGTTTGTTGGATTTCAATTGGACTGCCAGTTGTGTTCAAAGCTGGCTTAAGATCCGACAGTAAGCCATTACCCGTTGTTCCCATTACGGCAGCAGGTTGTTCTAATAATGTCGTCCATTGTGCAATGATCTGAGAAATCGTCGTTTTACCATTAGTACCTGTGATACCGACGAGTTGCATGTTTCTCTTATCCGCTTGATAAAAAGCTCCTGCAATCGCACTTAACTGCGTATAAAGAGAATCAATGTAAACAACAATAGCGTTATCGATAATCTTTACCGTTCCAGCAATATTCTCTTTATCAGCATCAGCAATAACTGCTACAGCGCCTTGCTCAATTGCCGACGAAATAAATTGACGGCCATCCACTGCATGGCCTTTAATTGCTACAAATAAACAGCCTGGAGAAACTTGGCGACTGTCCAATGTCATAGATGAAATTGCCACAGATTGATTTAAATCGCACCAAGGCAACAGTAATTCAGATAACTGCATCATCACTTTCCTAATTCAATACATCGATATGTTTTACGGTACTTTCATCTGGCGCTACATTTAAAATCTGTAGTGCATCTTTCATTACTTGACCAAAGATCGGTGCCGCAACTTGACCTGCGTAATACTCATCACCTTGTGGTTGGTTCACGATAGTAACTAACGCAATTCGAGGATTACTAACTGGTGCAACACCTGCTGTTACTGTCATGTATTCATCACTATAACCACCACGAACCGCTTTTCGTGAAGTACCGGTTTTAGCCGCTACTCGGTAGCCAGGTACAGCTGCTCTTGTTGCTGTACCGCCTGGTTGAGTTACGGTTTCCATCATTTCTAATACCGCTTTTGCATGCTGTCGATTAACCACTTGCTTACCCGGTGTTGGTCCCGTAGTTTTCAAAATTGAAAGTGGTCTATATTCACCATAAGCCCCTAATGTGGCATAAGCGTGCGCTAATTGGATTGGCGTAACCGACAAACCATATCCAAAGGCTAATGTGGCGATTTCAAAATCAGACCAACGACGACGATCAGGGAAAATACCCGTGGCCTCACCAATTAAGTTTAAGCCTGATGGGTCAGCAAGACCAACAGCAGCGTATTCCGCTAACAATTCTTGCAAAGGCATTCCTAACGCTAAGTGCGCAACACCGATGTTACTTGATTTCTTCAAGATAGTAGTTAGATCGGCTTTACCAACTTTCGAGCTATCACGCACACGACTACCACCAATACGCATGATGCCATTACCAGTATCAATAATCGTATCTAAGTTCGCAGTTCCACCATCTAAAGCAGCTAATACAACAAAAGGTTTTACTGTAGAGCCTGGTTCTAACGTATCGGTAATCACACGATTACGCATTCTAAAGCTTTGTAACTGCTCACGATTGTTCGGGTTATAAGAAGGGCATTTACCATTGCAAGTACTTCGCCCGTCTTAATATCGATCATCACAACTGAGCCAGACATCGCTCTAAAGTCAGATACTGCTTGTTTAATTGCACGGTAAGCAATCGCCTGTAAACGCTGATCGATACTTAGAGTTAATGGCTTCCCTTCTTGTTTCTCTTTTAGAGAAATATTTTCAACCACTCGGCCATAACGGTCTTTACGTACAGTTCTGCGTCCCGGTTCACCAGTTAACCAACCATCATAACTACGTTCTACCCCTTCAAGGCCATGACTATCAATACCGGTTACACCAATAACATGGGCACTGATTTCACCAGTTGGGTAATAACGACGTGATTCAGCTTTTAAACCAATGCCCGCTAATTTTAGTTTTTTAATATAGGCTGCAACCGCTGGAGATATTTGGCGCTGAAGATAAATAAAACGACGTTTTTTGTTTTTTTCAATTTTAGAAATTAACTCTTTACGCTTAAGTCCTAATACATCCGCAAGCGCATACCAACGTTCAATCTCAACCAAACCACCTTCTTTATAGATCGTCACTGGATCAGCCCAAACTGCATCAACAGGCACACTTACAGCAAGCTGTTCATCATTACGATCAGAGATAATGCCTCTGGCAGAAGGGAGAGATTTAACACGGATAGAACGCATATCACCTTGCTTAACAAGGTTATCTGGTTCAATAACTTGGATATAAGCGGCTCGCGCAATAAGAATAGCTAAAGCAAGAAAGACAAAGAAAACAATAACGCCAAAGCGCCACTGGATAAAAGTTGGCGGCGCTTTAGTTATACGCTTATTGTTTTTTTTTCTATTTGGTAATTTCATCGTAGTTTTATGATTACTTCTTTATCTGGCGCTGGACGTTCCATATCTAATTCACGAACTGAACGAGATTGAACTCGGCTATGCTCAGCAAGAGCGCTTTCTTCTAAAATTAAATTACGCCATTCACCATCTAAAATATCTTTTTCAAGCAACAGGTTTTCACGTTGAACCGTCATTTGACGAGTGTTATGAGTTGCTAACACCACGCCTATAGCACTCAAAAAGATACAAATTAGTAGAATTGCATGAAGGCGGCCTACACCAAAAATGTCTAGGCCGATAAGTTTTGTAAGACTTGGTTGTGAAGCGGTATCTTTACTCATAAACGCTCAGCAATACGTAGAACAGAACTACGTGAACGCACATTCTCATTCACTTCATTCTTAGTTGGTTTGATGGCTTTACCAACAGGCTTCATTTTAGCACTGCCTAATGCTTTAATTTGTTCTTCCGTTAACGGCAAACCATGAGGTACTTGCGGTCCTTTACTTTCTTTACGAATAAAATGCTTAACCATACGATCTTCTAGTGAGTGGAAGCTAATCACTGATAAACGACCTTCAGGTGCCAATACATCTAACGCTCCTTTTAGCGCTGTATCAATTTCGTCTAACTCACTGTTGATATAAATTCGGAATGCTTGGAATGCACGCGTTGCTGGGTGTTTCTTCTCTTTAAAACTCTTAGGAGCAACCTCAGAAATCAACTTAGCTAACTGGCTAGTGCGAGTTAAAGGTTCATTTTCTTCATTTTCACGGTAAGCAACGATACCTTTAGCAATACGCCACGCATGTTTATCTTCACCAAACTCACGAATTACCCAAGTAATATCTTCAACATCCGCTTCTTGTAACCATTGAGATACAGGAATGCCTGATGTTGGATCCATACGCATATCCAATGGGCCATCTTTCATAAAGCTAAAACCACGTTCAGCATCGTCTAGTTGTGGAGATGACACACCTAAATCCAGTAACACTCCATCAATTTTACCAACAAGATCAAGCTCTTCTACATATTGTTTAAGACCTGAAAATGGACCATGAATGATAGTAAATTTAGGATCAGTTATTGTTTTTGCTTCAGCAATAGCTTGAGGATCACGGTCAATACTGTACAAGCGACCATTCTCACCTAATTGAGATAAGATCTGACGGCTGTGGCCACCACGACCAAACGTACCATCAATGTAGATACCATCAGGTTTGATAGCTAAACCATCAATAGATTCGTGAAGAAGAACGGATACGTGTTGGAATTGTTCAGACATAGTGAGTATTTACTACCGTAATTATATGAATAAGCAGTTAAAATTAAGCCAAAGCTTAACCTAAAAATGCAGAAATGTGTGTCAAATTAGTGATAATTCTAAACCAATGTAGCAGAAAGCACAAAGCCCACCATAACACTACCGAAATAGTACTATGGTGGGCTAAGTTAGAGCCGACATATAAGCCGGGTTCTGTCCCGCTTGCGCGGTGGTAACCATTCGTCTAGGCCTGCAATCGCTCACAGGCTCAAGCAATCTACCCGCCCCCAAACACGAGCAATGCTATGTGAGGGCCTATTTGATCTTGCTCCGGGTGGAGTTTACCTTGCAACGCACTATTACTAGACGTCCGGTGCGCTCTTACCGCACCCTTTCACCCTTACCTGTGCTTACTTCTCTACTCCGAAGAATAAAAGAAGATTAAGCCATCGGCGGTTTCCTCTCTGCTGCACTTGTCGTAGGCTTGCGCCCCCAGGCGTTACCTGGCACCCTGCTCTATGGAGCCCGGACTTTCCTCCCCTCCATCAGTCTCCCTAAGGACATCAATGAAGCAGCGATTACCGAGTCAGCTCATGGGGTGAATGATATAAGAGTCAGTTATAACTTACCACCCCTTTTCCAATTCTCTTAATCTAAATGCTCTAAACCCCATTTATATAGCGCATTTTTCTTCACAGCATGTATTTCCGCTGCCATTGCCGCTGCTTTTTTAAGCGGAAGTTCTTTTACAAGAATAGAAAGTGTACGTGTCGCTTCAAATGGAAGTTCATCTTTGGCTTCACTTCTAAAGCCGTGAATAAGTAAAACCATCTCTCCGCGCTTACGATTATCGTCTTCTTTTATCCATTCAATTAATTCACCTAATGGTGCACCATGAATCGTTTCATAAGTTTTTGTCAGTTCACGAGCTAATACAACTTGTCGCTCAGAACCAAGAACCGTCAACATATCATCTAATGAATCCATAATACGGTGTGGAGACTCATAGAAAATACAAGTGCGCTCTGCTTGTGCAATCTCTTCAAACTTATCACGACGACCTTTACTTTTTGGAGGGAGGAACCCTTCAAAGCTAAAGCGGTCAGAAGGAAGGCCAGCGGCTGAAAGTGCAGTAATAACAGCACAAGCACCAGGTAATGGCACAACATTTACATTCGCTTGACGACAACGATTGACTAAATGATAACCTGGGTCACTGATTAATGGTGTTCCCGCATCTGAGACAAGAGCTATAGATAGGCCCTGCTGCAATTTACTGATCAATAAGTCTGCTTTATGCTGTTCGTTATGATCATGCAGTGCAAATGTTTGACTCGCTATACCAAAATGAGACAATAACTTACCAGTATGTCGTGTATCTTCCGCGGCAATAAGGTCAACGGACTTTAAAACCTCGATGGCTCGCTGCGTGATATCCCCTAAATTACCGATTGGTGTAGGAACAATGTACAAAGTTGCAGTATTCACCACAGATAAATTGTGTTCTGTCATTTGTTTACTATCTCTTCTGCGATTAATATAGGGAATAATACCAATCTTAATGATACATTGTTTCATAGATTAGGTATTAGACTAAGCAATCACTATAATCAAAAATATATTTTAGCTGTTTGGGTGATGAGCATCCATAGTAACAACAGCCCTTTTAAGTAGGACCAGTATATTACCCATGGCAAATATGACCCCGAGAAAGAACAGTGTAACACGCTTGATTGCTCCTGTAGCCTTAGCTCTGACATTGGCTGCTTGTTCAAGCTCTCCAAAGGCACCTGATCGTCTGGATATTACTCAATCTCCAACTGAAACGAGTAATGCATATATTTTAAAAGCAGACCAGCAACAAGGGGCGCTTGAAGCTGATTTCTTAATCATGGCATTAAAAGCGGCAGTGCAAGAACAAAACTTTGATCTTGCTGATAAGTTGCTAACACGCTTAGCAACAATGCAATTATCCCCTGCACAAACAGCAGAAATGCAACTTGCACATGCAAAAATGCTTAAATCTCAAAGTCAATACGAAGAAGCATTAAACACACTAAATTTTGAGGCATGGTGGAAGTTAGAAAACAGCCAATGGATTGAGTATCACAAATTACGCCATGAGTTATATTTATCAAGCGGTGATAATCTAAACTCAGCTCGTGAGTTAATTAAATTAGAACCATTCACAGCAGAAGATCAAAAAGCACAGCTTTGGACTCAAGTTTGGACAAGTGTTTCTTCATTAAACAGTACCGCTCTTGAAGAAGTAAAACTTGATGAAACAGAAACTAATTTACATGGCTGGGTACAACTTGCTACTTACTTAGATACGCTGAAGCACTCTCCAATGCGTTTACAAGAAACCTTAAATGAATGGTTACTTGCAAATCCAACACATCCAGCAACGACTTACACACCTCAAGTCATCTTAGATATTCTAGCTCTTGAAATTGTTCGTCCTGAAAATGTAGCACTGCTATTACCTTTAAGTGGTCGCTTTGGACCTCAAGCTCTTCGTGTACGTGATGGTTTCATTAATGCCATGATGGAAGATAAAGAGCGAGACGAGTTTACTAAACTTAAAATCATTGATACTCAAGCGACATCAATGACAGAAATAATGGCCACATTAGAAAAAGAACAAATTCAATTTGTTGTTGGGCCTTTAGTCCGCAGTAAAATTGAAGAGTTCCAGTCTTTAAATTCAACTGAGATTGCACAACTAGCTCTTAATATCCCAAGTGAAATTGATACGGATATAAACAGTTGTTATTTCACACTATCTCCTGAACAAGAAGCAGAACAAGCGGCTGTACATCTATTTAAACAAGGCTTTAAACACCCACTGTACCTTGCACCACAAGGCACTATGGGAGAGCGACTAAGCCAAGCGTTCAGTGATAAATGGTTCCAACTAACAGCAAAACGTCCGTCAATCAGCTACTTTGGCTCAAAAGCGCAACTACAACAGAAAGTAAACAGTGTTTTTGGTATTGAAAGTAGCCAAGCTCGTATCTACCAAATGAACGCATTAGCGAACATGGAATTAGAGGCTCAACCTCGTAGTCGTCGTGACATTGATGCGGTTTACATGGTAGCTAAAAGCAGTGAGTTGGTTCTATTAAAACCTTTCATTGAAGTTGCGATTAATCCTGGAATTAAACCACCAAAACTGTATGCAAGTTCTCGTAGTAACAGTGGCCGTCAAACTCAGCTAGTTGAAATTAAAGGCATTGAGTTTAGTGACATTCCATTATTAACAAATGAAAACCACAGTTTTAAAGCGCAATACGATGAACTGTGGCCAAAAAGTAGCAACGGTGAAACTCGACTTCATGCTCTAGGTATGGATGCTTATCAGTTGGTTGCTGAACTACCTCAAATGAAAGCCGTTGATAATTACCGTATGGAAGGTAAAACAGGTGAACTAAGCCTGAACCAAGAGTGCGTAATTCAACGTAAAATGAGCTGGGCTGTTCATGGAGAAGAAACAGAATAAGCGAGCAAAGGGCGAATTTTATGAGTTGATGGCACAACGCTATTTAGAGCAACATCAACTCACATTCATTGCCCGCAATTTCCAGTCAAAAACCGGAGAACTTGATCTCATCATGCGAGATCAAGATTCTTTTGTGTTTGTTGAAGTAAAATACCGTAACACTTCAAATTTCGGTTCTGCGCAAGAAATGGTAACATGGCAAAAACAGCGCAAATTACAGCGAACCGCTCTCTTCTGGCTTATGAAGAATAAGCTCTCTGTTGAACATACATCTTTTAGATTTGATGTCGTTGCTATCCATGCTCAAGGTAAGGAAATCAACTGGATCAAAAATGCTATTGTTGAAGGGTAAACAATGCTAGAAAATATCAAAGAAAGCTTTACTGAAAGCATTCAAATCCAAATTGCCGCAGCGGAAGCTCTACCTGACCATATCATGCACGCATCCCAAGCGATGGTTGCAACATTATTAAACGGCAATAAAATTCTATGTTGTGGTAACGGTGGTTCTGCATCAAATGCACAACAATTTGCCTCTTGCCTATTAAATCGATTTGAGACTGAACGCCCTAGCCTTCCTGCAATGGCTCTTACTGCTGATACATCAACACTGACAGCGATTGCTAATGATTACAATTACTCTGAAATCTTTTCAAAGCAAGTTCGAGCACTAGGTCAACCAGGCGATATTTTATTAGCAATATCAACGAGTGGAAACAGTCAAGATATCCTAAAAGCAATGGAAGCCGCAGTAAGTCGTGATATGACGATTATTGCCTTAACGGGCATGGATGGTGGCGTTATGGCTGGTTTACTTGGTGAATCGGATGTAGAAATTCGAATACCTTCTCACCGTGTAGCTCGCATTCAAGAAGTTCACCTATTAACATTGCATTGCATTTGTGATCTTGTTGATCAGGTTCTTTTCCCACAACACACCGAGTAATAATATGAAATTAGTGAAATTAAGTGCTTTACTGCTTTCTGCGGTATTACTGCAAGGTTGTGCTGGCTTGTTCATTGCAGGAGCGGCAACAACCGCGTCTGTTGTAACAGATAACCGCACAGTAAAAGAGCAACTATCAGACAAAAACTTATCCCTTGAAGCTACTGGGCTTGCCAATAAAGCACCTTACCAATACAACATGCGAGTTAGTGCTGTTGCTTATGACGGTAAAGTTCTATTAATGGGACAAGCAAAAGATGCTCAAATGAATCAAGATTTTGAGAAAAAGATAAAAGATATGAAAGGAGTGAATACGGTTTATAACCAAATCAGAGTTCGCCCATTACTCACTTTTACTCAAATCAATAATGACAGCTGGATCACGACAAAAGTGAAATCTTCACTCCTTGCCAAAAGTGAATTAAACGGGATAAAAATCAGTGTATTTACTGAAGCTCAAGAAGTGTTCTTAGTTGGCTTTGTAACAGAAGAACAAGGCAACATTGCAGCAGACGTCGCTCGTAATATCAAGGCGTAAAAGGCGTAATTAAAGCATTTGAATACGGCCAAGGTGGCAGTGTCGAGTAATAGTTAATAAGCAAAGCACAATAAAAAAGCCTACATTTCTGTAGGCTTTTTAGTTTGATTCAATTGTTGCACTTTACTTAACGACTCTTAAACTCGGACGACCACTTGGACGCGGAGGTTCAGGCTCATCATCTGATGGCGTATTATCTTCAGAAACAGCATTTAAATTTGTTTCTTCTTCAAAAATACCTTCATCATCTGTCATCTCATACGCTTCTTCTGGTTCAAACATGGTTCCTGCACCGTTTTCACGAGCATAAATAGCTTGAATTGCGTACAAAGGTAAAATGATTGAATGTGGGCGACCACTGAAACGTGCATTAAATGTCACGGCTTCATTACCCATCTCCAAGTTACCAACAGAGTGTGGTGCTACGTTTAAAACGATTTGACCATCTTGAACAAACTCTTCTGGAACTCGAACACCATTCATTGTTGCATCAACAACAAGATGAGGCGTCAGCTCGTTATCTACGATCCATTCATAGAACGCTCGTAATAAATAAGGGCGACGCGGCATCATTGAACGAATATCCATTTAGTTAGTTAAACGTAGTTCACGTTCTGCTTCTGTTAGAGAAGCTAGGAATGAATCACGCTCAAATACTCGGTTCATGTATACTTTTAATTCTTTAGCACCAGGGCCTGATAATTCAATACCCATAGATGGCAAACGCCATAATAACGGAGCTAAGTAACAATCCACTAAGCTAAACTCATCACTCATGAAGTATGTGTATTCAGCAAAGATTGGGCCTAACATTAGTAGGTCATTGCGTAGCTTGTTACGTGCAGCTTCAGATTCTTCGAATGAACCTTTAACCACTTTCTCAGCTAGTGAGTACCAGTTTGTCTCAACACGGTGCATCATTAGACGGCTGTTACCACGAGCTACAGGGTAAACAGGCATCAATGGTGGATGAGGAAAACGCTCATCTAAGTATTCCATGATGATGTTAGAGTTGTATAGAGCAAGCTCACGATCAACTAGTGTAGGTACAGTTTTGTAAGGGTTTAATTCTACAAGTTCTGCAGGTAAGTTGGATGGATCAACCAATTCAACTTCAACACTTACTCCTTTCTCAGCAAGTACGATACGTACTTGATGACTGTACATGTCAGAAGCGTCTGAAAAAAGCGTCATTACTGAGCGTTTGTTGGCAGCAACAGCCATTGAGCCCCTCCGGTATTTATCTAGGAACAAAAGCACCACATTTAGGGTGCCGTCATCTATTATTACTATAAAAATAATAGTGACACAAAAACAATGGAGGCTGAGCCTCCATTGCGTACAATTAACGATCTAGAATATCACGATTAGTGGACATCACGCCAATATTCTTTCTTAAGTAAATAAGAAACAAAGGCGAATATCACTAAAAAGCCCATAACCCACCAACCTAAACGATGGCGTTCAAGTTTTACAGGATCACCTGAGTATTCTAAAAAGTTAACTAAATCGCGAACCGCTGTATCGTATTCACCAGAGCTAAGCTCGCCAGTGCCATCAGACTCAACCCCAACAACAACTTTATGCTCAACACCATCAACCGTTGTAGTTTCATAAACTGGTGTAGTTACTCCTTGTAGCTCTTGAAGTACATGAGGCATACCAACACTTGGGAACACCATATTATTCACACCAAATGGACGAGTAGGATCCGCATAGAAAGTACGTAAATAAGTATATAACCAATCGGTACCTCGCACGCGAGCTACAAGAGTTAAATCTGGAGGCGGAGCACCAAACCAGTTAGCTGCTTGCTTTTCAGGGATCGCACTCTTCATTAAATCACCGATCTTGGCGTCAGGATTAAACACTAAGTTTTCCATCATCAAATCAGGTGGAATCCCTAAGTCTTCAGCAACACGGTTATAGCGCTGATATTGTGTTGAGTGACAACCTGCACAATAATTCATGAAGATCTTCGCACCATTTTGTAGAGATGCTTGATCGCTAATATCATTATTCGCTTTATCTAATGGTACGTTTGCACCTGCTGCCATCGCCATTGATGGCAACAAAGCAAAAAGCACTAAAATCAACTTTTTCATTTGAATGTCACCCTCTCTGGTAATGGTTTTGTGGCTTCATTTTTACTGTAAATAAACAGAATAACGAAGAACATAAAGTACATCAGACTAAAGATTTGAGCTAACAGCGTATAAGTTGGTGTTGCAGGTAACGCACCTAATACACCTAATGCAATAAAGCTGATAGTAAATTGGATAATATTCAACAAGTGTAACTTGCTACGGTAACGATAAGAGCGAACCTTGCAACGATCTAACCATGGAAGTAAGAACAATACGACTATCGATGCCCCCATTGCTACTACCCCTAATAATTTATCAGGAACCGCACGCAAGATGGCATAGAATGGTGTGAAATACCAAACAGGCGCAATGTGCTCAGGGGTTTTTAGTGGGTTTGCAGCTTCAAAGTTAGGCGGCTCAAGGAAGTAGCCTCCCATTTCAGGATTAAAGAACAACACGTAACAGAAGAAAAATAAGAAACCAGCTACACCAATCATATCTTTAACCGTTCCATAAGGATGGAAAGGCACTGAATCAATGATGTTATATTTACTTGTGTAATATTCGTGGAACTTAAACTGTGTTTTATGCTCACCTTTATCATCTTTTGCTTTTGGTAGCTTAGTTTCAATACCATCAGGGTTATTAGAACCAACCTCATGCAAAGCTAAAATATGAAGAACAACTAAAAGTAATAAAACAATTGGTAGTGCAATAACATGAAGTGCAAAGAAACGGTTTAGCGTCGCTCCCGAAATAACATAGTCACCACGGATCCAAAGGGTAAGATCATCACCAATAACAGGAATTGCACCAAATAAAGAAATGATTACTTGAGCTCCCCAGTAAGACATTTGACCCCAAGGTAATAAATACCCCATGAATGCTTCAGCCATTAAAACTAAGAAGATCAACATACCAAATAACCACAACAGTTCACGCGGCTTTTGATAAGAACCATAAATTAGACCACGAAACATATGTAGGTAAACAACAACAAAAAAGGCAGATGCCCCAGTTGAGTGCATATAACGAAGTAACCATCCATAATCAACATCACGCATGATGTATTCAACAGAGGCAAACGCACCTTCACCAGAAGGAACATAGTTCATCGTTAACCAAATACCAGTTACGATCTGATTAACCAAAACCAACATGGCCAAAGAGCCAAAGAAATACCAAAAGTTAAAGTTTTTTGGCATTGGGTACTCTGATAAATGCTTCTTATATGCATTCATCGCAGGCAGACGCTTCTCTACCCAATCAAGTAACGGTTGCATTAGGCTTCCCCTCCTTCATCAACCCCAACTAGGATACGAGTATCACTAAGGTACATATGCTTAGGAACAACAAGATTCAGAGGTGCCGGAACACCTTGGAATACTCGACCCGCCATATCAAATTTAGAGCCATGACATGGGCAGAAGAAACCAGAATTAACCCCTTCAACTTGTTCACTAAAACTGTCAGGTAAATAGGTAGGTGAACAGCCAAGGTGAGTACAGATGCCAACTGCTAAAAAGATTTCGGGCTTAATTGAGCGATATGCATTTTGAGCATATTCAGGTTGTTGTTCTTCCCCAGAAGACGGGTCTCGAAGTTGACCCTCAATTTCAGTTAATGATTGTAAAAGTGCTTCTGAACGACGAACAACCCATACAGGTTTTCCTCGCCACTCAACACGAACCATCTGCCCATCCTCGAGCTTACTGATATCGACTTCAACCGGAGCACCCGCAGCTTTCGCTTTTGCACTCGGGTTCCAAGATTTAATAAAAGGTACGGCCACCGCAGCAGCTCCTAGCCCACCAACAACAGCAGTTGTGGCGGTTAAGAAACGACGTCGACCATTACTCACTGGCGCATTGCTCATCCAACTTTCTCCCATTTGCTCTATGTGGTTTTTATTATGTCCATACATTTACGAGCTACGGCTAACTTTCAATGGTGTGATACAACAGAACTTTACTATTCCAAACGCTCTAAAGAGGCTCAAAATTGATTCGTATATTATTAGGCTGCTGTTTTAACCCATAAATGATAAAGAAAACCTTACTTTTTGACAAGATAAAGCTACCTTTTTGCAACATTTGTGAGATATGTAGAGTTTTTGTAGTGAGATTGGAGAAAGGATAAAAAAAGAGAAAGGAATTCAAGACTTAAAAATGTTTTAAGCTCACAAAAACAACAAAAGCCCAGCATAAATGCTGGGCTTTTGACCACAATACCAAAGGAGTTTTGAAACAAAACTCCTTGGAAGCGTAAAATTAACGCTTAGAGAATTGTGGTTTACGACGTGCTTTACGTAGACCAACTTTCTTACGTTCAACGCAACGTGCGTCACGAGTAACGTAGCCAGCTGCGCGTAGTGCAGGACGTAGTGATTCATCGTATTGCATTAGAGCACGTGTGATACCGTGACGGATCGCACCAGCTTGACCAGAAATACCACCACCAGAAACAGTGATGTATAGGTCTAGTTTATCAGTCATTTCAACTAGCTCTAGAGGTTGGTTAACAACCATACGTGCTGTTGGACGACCGAAGTAAACTTCAAGGCTGCGCTTGTTGATTACGATGTTGCCAGTACCCGGTTTGATGAAAACACGAGCTGCTGAGCTTTTACGGCGACCAGTGCCGTAGTATTGATTCTCTGCCATTGCCATAATCCTCGATTAAATGTCTAGTACTTGTGGTTGTTGAGCAGTGTGGTTATGCTCAGCGCCAGCGTAAACTTTAAGTTTACGGTACATAGCACGACCAAGAGGACCACGTGGAAGCATACCTTTAACAGCTAATTCAATAACCATTTCAGGTTTACGATCGATCAGTTTCTCGAAAGAAATAGATTTTAGACCGCCTGGGAATTCAGAGTGACGGTAGTAGATCTTGTCAGATGCTTTCTTACCAGTTACTCGTACTTTCTCAGCGTTGATAACGATGATGTAATCACCAGTATCTACGTGAGGAGTGTATTCTGCTTTATGCTTACCGCGTAGGCGAGATGCGATTTCAGTTGCGATACGACCAAGAGTTTTACCTTCAGCGTCTACAACATACCAGTCACGCTTTACAGCGGCTGGTTTAGCAACGAAAGTTTTCATGCTAATGATACCCGTTATTAAATAATTTCACTGATTAGGAGCTTTCGCTCCCACTGTATATTTTTGAGCCCAGTCATCACCCCTTCGAGTGGTTGGCACTCTTGGCAATTAAGCCAGTACAGTAACGGTGGGTCGCAGGATTATAGAGAAGTGTGAGGAAAAAATCACCTTTTTTTTGAAGATATTTCACATATCGGCAAAAAAAATTAAAAAAACTGAGTTTTGAGCTCCATCACAGTAAATGAAGCTCTTAAATCATTAAAAAGTCCCTTTCTTTGACTAAGATAAATGTTCTTTTGATAAGTACTCATGGCTTTGCATTTCAATCAATCTTGATTGACAACGTTGAAATTCAAACGTTAAACGGCCTTTTTGGTATATAGAGGCTAAATCTACCTCCGCTGAGATGATCAATTTTACATTTCGCTCATAAAATTCATCAACCATAGCGATAAAACGACGAGCTGCATCATCATTTACCTCCCCCATTATTTTTACGTTAGAGAGCAAAACCGTATGATATAAACGAGAGAGTTCAATGTAATCATGCTGACTACGAGCACTTTCACATAGAGAAGAAAAATCAAAATGGACGACACCCTCTCCTTCAGCTTTTACCTCTATAAGACGATGATTAATTTCTATTTGAGTCGATTCGTAATCGCCACCAGAAACTAACTGTAAGAAATAACCTTTCATATTAGTTTCAGCATCGCTATCTAATGGGTAATGGTATATTTCGGCCTGCTCTAGTGTTCTAAGGCGATAATCCACCCCACTATCTACATTGATAATGTCACAATGCTTTTCAATTAAAGAGATAGCTGGTAAAAAACGAGCTCGCTGTAGCCCATTACGATATAAATCTTGAGGTAATATATTCGACGTAGCGACTAACGTTAGCCCTCTAGCGAACAACGCCTCTAGCAACGTTGCTAAAATCATCGCATCAGTAATGTCTGAAACAAAAAACTCATCAAAACAAATAATGTCGGTTTCTTGTTTAAATTTATCAGCAACAATAAGTAAAGGATCAGACTGCTGCTTTAGTTCTCCCAATTCATCATGCACTCGCTGCATAAAACGATGAAAATGAATCCGCATCTTTCTTTCTGTAGGTAAAGCATCATAAAAAGTATCGACTAAATACGTTTTTCCTCGACCAACGCCTCCCCAAAATACAACCCTTTTTCTGGAGTTAGCTTTTGTGGTTTCTCTTTTTTAAAAAATCGTTTCCATGATTTTTTTGCTGGCTCTTCAGGAACTTTTAATTCTAAAAAACGTCGATATAAATCATCAAGATGTTCTACAGCATTTTGTTGAGCGCTATCATGCATAAACCCTCTTGATTGAGGTCTTGCTGATATTTTTCTAATGGTGTCATCACTTTTAATCTTTTCTTTTGTTGATTGACTCCCTTCATAGTAGCATGTTCTCAACACACCCTATGAGTGGGCTAACTCACAGTTACACCAATCAGATTAACTCGTTAATCAGCCGACTCATATTAATAAAAAACGGTAAGGAGTATTTCATGGCGTGGACATACGCTTTAATTGGCTTAGCTGTTGGTATTACCATTGGCTTTATGATTTCTCGTTTTACAGTACCAGGTATTAAACACCAAAAGTCGTTAAAACAAGATTTAGAAAAATCTAAGTACGAATTGGAACAATACCGTCAAGAGTTGGTTGATCACTTCGCAACAAGTGCCACTATGCTAGAGGCATTAGCGAAAGACTTTAATAAAATGTATGACCATATGGCGTCTACATCAAAAGAATTAATGCCTAATCTTCCAGAGCAAGACAACCCGTTTTCAGCGCGTTTAGGAGAAATGACTCTCTCACCAGAGCTAAACAAAAAAGTGGCTCATGTAAAAGATGAAATTAGTAAGCAACCTAAAGATTACGCTAATGGAGCAACAGGCCTTTTAAAGGATGAGCACCGAGTTGATATCAACGCAAAAAAAGAAGATAAAATCGCTTAAAACCCGAAGTTATCAATGAACTTTCTCAAAGGTTTTTGAGTCGAATAAGTACACTTTGTTTAATTAAGAGTACATTTCGATGAAAAAACCTTTGCTCGTTTTAGGTGCTTTAACTTTAAGCATCAGTGCCATCCTTGCCCCTATTCAATCACAGGCAGCCTTACCTATTGCAGTTGATTCACAACAGCTGCCAAGTCTTGCTCCTATGCTAGAAAAGATCACACCAGCAGTAGTCAGTATCGCTGTAGAAGGTACTCAAGTATCTAAACGTCATATACCTGAACAATTTCGTTTTTTCTTTGGCCCAGACTTCCCCTCTGAACAAGTTCAAGAGCAGCCATTTAGAGGTCTCGGTTCTGGCGTTATTGTTGATGCAAAAAAAGGATATATTGTTACCAACCACCATGTAATTAATAACGCTGAAAAAATATTAGTTCAATTACACGATGGACGTGAATATACCGCAGAGTTGATTGGTAGCGATGAGTTATCTGATATCGCTTTACTAAAACTTGAAGAGGCAAAAAATTTAACCGAAATAAAATTAGCGGATTCAGATAATTTACGTGTCGGAGATTTTAGTGTTGCCATTGGTAACCCTTTTGGCCTTGGTCAAACCGTAACCTCTGGTATTATTTCAGCTTTAGGCCGCAGTGGATTAAACCTAGATAACTTTGAAAACTTTATTCAAACGGATGCAGCTATCAATAGTGGTAACTCTGGTGGTGCTCTCGTCAATCTAAATGGCGACTTAATTGGTATTAACACCGCAATATTGGGGCCTAATGGCGGCAACGTAGGTATTGGCTTTGCGATCCCATCAAATATGGTTCGTAATTTATCAGAGCAGATTTTAGAGTTTGGCCATGTTAAGCGCGGTATTCTTGGTGTTCAAGGTGGAGAATTAACACCAGAGCTAGCTGAAGCATTCGACTATGAAACCAACCATGGTGCTTTTGTTAGTCAAGTAGTTCCAGACAGTGCCGCTGATAAAGCCGGAATTCAAGCGGGTGATATACTTATCTCTATAAACGGCAAAAAAATCCAAACTTTCGGTGAGTTACGAGCCAAAGTCGCCACTTTAGGTGCAGGTAAAAAAGTGACCTTAGGCTTGATTCGTGATGGAAAAGAAAAAACAGTTACCGCAACACTAAAAGAAGCGGAACAAATTAAAGCACAAGCTGAAAACCTTCATAATGGATTAAAAGGAGCGGAACTACAAAACACCACTCAATCAGATCCAGTTAAAGGCGTGAAGATCAGTAATGTAGAAAAAGCATCCATGGCGCAACGTTACGGTTTACAAAAAGACGATATTATTATCGGTGTTAACCGCAAACCGGTGAAAAATTTACAGCAATTTAGAAAATTACTTGAAAGTAAACCGCCTGTACTTGCATTGAATATTCAACGTGGTGAACACACGCTTTATCTAGTAATTAAGTAACCTAGAAGCAAGCACTCATTCTTTGAGTGCTTGCTTCTCCATCCTCTACTTTTTAACTAGATTCAATGTTATCCTAATCAATTATTCTTTTTATTCATCAAGGTTAGGAAGCCAATGCTCTCATTCTTATTGCGTTCAGCTATGATAGGTATCGCAACAGCTGCGATATTGCTGTTTGCATTCCCTAACCTACGTTCAAACATCACGCTAGATCAAGGTGCGATAGAGCAAACTTCCCAGAACAGTAAGCAAATTTCATTTAATTATGCCGTTCGTCGAGCCGCTCCTGCTGTTGTCAATATCTATAGCCGTAAATACAACGATAATGACCGTCTACGTTTAGATACAGAAGGCTTAGGTTCTGGTGTTATCGTGAGTGATAAAGGCTACATCATTACTAACTATCATGTTGTTGCCGATGCTGATCAAGTTATTGTAGCTCTTCAAGATGGACGCTTATTTAACTCTCAATTAATTGGTAAAGATAAACGTACGGACTTAGCGGTATTACAAATTAAAGATGCTAACCTCCCTGTTATTCCATTAAACCCAAACTATCAAGCTGATATTGGCGATGTTGTGCTCGCTATTGGTAACCCATATAACCTAGGACAAACCACAACCTTTGGGATTATTTCTGCTACCGGACGAGCGGCGTTGAGTGCCGACGGTACACAAGGTTTAATTCAAACAGACGCAGCGATCAATAGAGGTAATTCAGGTGGCGCTCTAGTCAATACCAGAGGTGAACTCGTTGGTATCAATACCGCCTCATTCCAACAAGCCACTGAGCTAGAAACTTATGGTATTTCATTTGCTATTCCTTATGCTCTTGCGGATAAAATCATGCGTCGATTGATTGCAGATGGACAAGTGATTCGTGGTTATATTGGTATTGATGGAAGAGACATCAATCCAGCCATGGCAAGATTAATGAATGCAGATAATATAAACGGTATTTTAGTTTTAGGTGTTTCCCCAAATAGCCCAGCAGAAAAAGCTGGTATCATTACTCAAGATATAATCACCAGTATCGATGGTAAAAGTGTTACTAATAGACAAAGCGTCATTGATATCGTAACAGAGTTAAGACCCGGTACTGAAGTGGATGTTGATGTAATTCGCAAAGGGAAAACTGAGACGATTAAAGTAACTATTGAAGAAGACCCAAACAATTAATAAAAAAATAGCGCATTAAAAAATGCGCTATTTTGTATCTAAGCAATCGCAATGACTAAAGGTTATTCGCTTTCTTCTTCAGTCGTTGTGCTCTCACCATTAATATCAATACGAGTAACTCGTTGTAGGCCTCTTGGCAGTAAGCTACCACGGCGACCACGCTCCCCACGGAAGTTATCTAAATCCGTAGGTTTCAATCCTAACTTACGTTTACCTGCGTATAAGGTAATGGTTGCACCTTGAGGTAATGGTAATAAGTGAGACAAAAACTCTTCACGAGATTTCGAACGCGCTGCCGGAATATTAATGATCTTATTACCCTTACCTTTACCTAACTGTGGTAAATCTTTAATAGGGAATAAAAGCATTCGACCTTCGTTAGTGATAGCTAAAATCTCATCACTTTCTAAGTCAGATACCGCTTCTGGGTTCATTACTTGTGAGTTTTCAGGAAGCGTTAATAGGGCTTTACCGTTTTTATTTTTAGACAGTAAATCTGCACCCTTACAAACAAAACCGTAACCAGCATCAGAGCTGATTAACCATGTCTGCTCTTCTTCACCCATAACCACATGCGTAATTTGACTACCCGCTGTAATATTTAAGCGACCTGTAATTGGCTCACCCTGACTTCTTGCTGAAGGCAATGTATGCGACTCAAGCGCGTAGCTTCGACCATTACTGCCCATAAAGACAGCTGGCGCGTTACTCTTACCACGCGCATGGGCTAAGTATTTATCACCTGATTTATAGTTCAATGTTGTTGGGTCAACATCATGACCTTTAGCATGACGAATCCAACCTTTATCAGAAAGAACAACCGTAATCGCTTCACTTGGGATCAAATCACGTTCAGTCATCGCTTTAGCTTCTGCACGCTCAACCAATGGCGAACGACGATCATCACCAAACTTCTCAGCATCCGCTAAGATTTCTTTCTTAATTAATGTATTTAAACGACGTTCTGAACCAAGTAGTTTCTCAAGATAATCACGCTCTTTAGCTAACTCATCTTGTTCACCACGGATCTTAATCTCTTCCAGTTTAGCTAACTGGCGAAGTTTAATTTCTAAAATCGCTTCCGCTTGTTTCTCTGATAAATCAAAGCGAGTCATTAACTCATGCTTTGGATCATCTTCAGTACGGATAATTTCAATTACTTCATCAATATTTAAGTAAGCCGCTAAAAGACCTTCTAAAATATGTAGACGAGCCAATACTTTATCTAAACGGTGTTGAAGACGTTTACGAACGGTTGTACGACGGAATTCAATCCACTCAGAAAGAATAGAGACCAAACCTTTCACTTGAGGACGCTGATCCAAACCAATCATGTTTAAGTTAACACGGTAGCTTTTCTCAAGATCTGTCGAAGCAAACAGATGATTCATTAATGGCTCAACATCAACTCGGTTTGAACGAGGAACGATAACGATACGTGTTGGGTTTTCATGATCCGACTCATCACGAAGATCATCTACCATTGGTAGCTTCTTCGCTCGCATTTGGTTAGCAATTTGCTCTAATAACTTACTACCCGATACTTGGTGTGGCAGAGCGGTAATAACAATATCACCATCTTCTTTATGCCATACCGCACGCATTTTAATGCTGCCTTTACCTGAGCGATAAATCTTTTTAATTTCACTTGATGGTGAAATAATTTCAGCTTTAGTTGGGTAATCTGGACCTTTTACAAAGTCCATCACCTCATCTAAATCCGCCTTTGGATTTTCTAATAGGTGGACTGTTGCATTCGCTACTTCACGTACATTGTGAGGTGGAATATCTGTTGCCATACCAACTGCGATACCAGTAATACCATTCAATAAAATATGAGGTAAACGAGCTGGTAAAATCGTTGGCTCTTTCATTGTGCCATCAAAGTTTGGTTGCCAATCAACCGTACCTTGACCAATTTCGCCTAGCAATACATCAGCAAACTTAGACAGTTTTGATTCCGTATAACGCATCGCAGCAAATGATTTCGGATCATCTGGAGCACCCCAGTTACCTTGACCATCAACTAGTGGGTAACGATAAGAGAAAGGCTGAGCCATTAATACCATGGCTTCATAACACGCAGAGTCACCGTGTGGGTGGTACTTACCTAATACATCACCAACGGTACGTGCTGATTTCTTATACTTTGCGTTTGCTGATAAACCAAGTTCAGACATCGCGTAAATAATACGACGTTGAACCGGTTTTAAACCATCACCGATATACGGTAATGCGCGGTCCATGATTACGTACATGGAATAATTTAGATAAGCGTCTTCTGTAAACTTGCGCAGTGGCAGCTGTTCAACACCTTCTAAGGACATTTCTGTACTCATTTTTATACCTCTGCCTGATCGCCGTTAGATTGTAGCCAAGAGCGACGATCGTCTGCACGTTTCTTGCCTAAAAGCATATCCATCATTTCATCAGTTTGTTCATCATCATCGATCGTTAACTGAACAAGACGTCGTGTGTTTGGATCCATCGTCGTTTCACGCAATTGAAGTGGGTTCATCTCACCCAATCCTTTAAATCGCTGTACGTTGATTTTTGCACGCTTATTACTTAAACGATCTAATACGCCTTCTTTTTCTTCTTCATCAAGTGCATAGAACACCTCTTTACCGCAATCAATACGATACAAAGGAGGCATGGCAACATAAACATGACCAGCTTGAACCAGTGCTTTGAAGTGTTTTAGATAAAGCGCACATAGCAAAGTTGCAATGTGAAGACCATCAGAATCGGCATCGGCAAGAATACATACTTTACCGTAACGTAAACCTGATAAATCATCGGAATCAGGGTCAATACCTAAAGCAACAGAAATATCATGAACTTCTTGAGACGCTAATACTTGGTCAGCCGACACTTCCCATGTATTCAGAATTTTACCACGCAGTGGCATAACAGCTTGGAACTCACGATCACGAGCTTGTTTTGCAGAACCACCCGCCGAGTCCCCTTCCACTAAGAAAAGTTCAGTACGAGCCAAATCTTGAACAGAACAATCGGTCAATTTACCAGGAAGAGCTGGGCCAGAAGCTATTTTCTTACGAACCACTTTTTTAGCTGCACGCATACGACGGTGCGCATTCGCAATACATGCTTCAGCAAGTTGCTCTGCAATTTGTGGTTTCTCATTCAACCATAAGCTGAATGCATCTTTTACCACACCAGAAACAAACGCTGCACACTGGCGTGAAGATAAACGCTCTTTAGTTTGGCCAGCAAATTGTGGATCTTGCATTTTCACCGATAATACGTAGGCACAACGGTCCCAAATATCATCAGCAGTTAGCTTAACACCACGAGGAACAAGGTTACGGAACTCACAGAACTCACGCATTGCATCAAGAAGACCTTGGCGCATGCCATTTACGTGCGTACCACCTTGTGCTGTAGGAATAAGGTTTACATAACTTTCAGCAACTAGCTCACCGCCTTCAGGTAGCCAAGTTACCGCCCAATCAGCCGCTTCACCAGTGCCAGAAAAAGCACCCGTAAATGGAATTTCTGGTAATAATGTAAAGCCAGTTACACCTTCAAGAAGGTAATCTTTAAGACCATCTTCATAACACCAGTTATGCTCTTTATCGTTAACTTTATCTTTAAAAACAATTTCTAAACCAGGACAAAGTACTGCTTTAGCTTTTAGATTATTAATAAGACGAGTAACAGAGAATTTTGCTGAATCAAAATAGCTCGCATCAGGCCAGAAATGAACACTGGTACCACGATTACGACGACCACAAGTACCTGTTACCGTTAGGTCTGATACTTTGTCGCCATTTTCAAAAGCAATTTCATATACCTGGCCATCACGACGAACTGTTACTTCAACTCGTTTTGACAAAGCATTTACAACAGAGATACCAACCCCGTGTAAGCCACCTGAGAATTCGTAGTTTTTACCTGAGAATTTACCACCAGCGTGCAACTTACATAAAATAAGTTCAACACCAGAAACTTTTTCTACTGGGTGGATATCAACAGGCATACCACGCCCATCATCAATAACTTCAAGTGATTGATCGGCATGTAAAATTACTTCAACTTTTTTCGCGTGTCCGGCTAGAGCTTCATCGACACTGTTATCAATAACTTCTTGGCCCAAATGGTTTGGACGAACAGTGTCGGTGTACATACCAGGACGGCGACGAACGGGCTCAAGGCCATTTAGAACCTCAATGGCTCCTGCATTATATTGTTCAGTCATATCTCGGAAGGCTTCTTAAAATTTGTCACATAGTCTGAAAGGGAGAAGGGAAAGTCAAGCAAACGCCCCTAATTCCACTCTAAATATGTGGCTTTGTATTAAAGATTGTATCGATACTGTGTCTCTTGCGTAGAGAAACAGTAACTATAAATTTAGAAATTGAATAATTTGTTCAGGATAACGCTCAAAGTTAACAAAACTATGATCGCCACCTTTTTCTATTGTCTGTTTACAAGCTGAATACTTATCTACAGCTTGTCGATAATCGAGGACTTCATCGCCTTCTTGTTGCAATAACCATAAGTCATCAACAGAATGTAACGTTTCTACTTGCAACGCTAACAGCTCTTCCATGTGCTTCTCTTCAAGAAAGTATTCTTCTTGAGTATATGGGTTTACTTGCTTTCCAAGGTAATCGGCGAGTAACTCATAAGGCTTAACCGCAGGGTTAACTAAAGCCACTTTAAAACCATATTGATGATTTAACCACGTAGATAAATACCCACCAAGAGAGCTACCGACCAAACCAATCTGATGCGTGTCTTTATATTCTTCAACAAGTTGAACTAAAAACTCTGCCGCTTGTGAAGGATAAGAAGGTAAACGAGGCACGATAACCTTGATATCTGGCCGATGTACTTTGCAATGCTCAGCCATGACTTGTGCCTTATGAGATAAAGGAGAGCTGTTAAAACCGTGAATATACAAAAGCAAACTTGGTTTATACATTAGTAGCCCCCAGCTTCACTATCCGCTGAAAAGTCACAATCTTTAAGTCGATATACCTGCGTTTCAATATCACCATTTGGTAATAAGTCTAATGTTCTCCAACCTGGAGCTTGAGAATCCAAAGCAAAATCATCTGAATCAGGAAGAAATTGCACACAAGTAGATGGTGTAGCTAATAAGCGAATACCGTTAACAACTCGGTCTAACTCTTGATGAATATGCCCGCAAACAATTCCATTCACATTATGATATTTTGCTAAGACAGACCAAAATTGCTCACTTTCTTTAAGTTGATGCTGATCTAACCAAGCACTTCCAGCAGGCAATGGATGGTGATGCAATAATACCAATGAATGACGTTGAGGGTGTTGAGATAATGCGTTATCTAATAATGTTAACTGCTCATCAGATAAAGCACCATGAGGAACACCTACAACTTGGCTGTCCAGAATAATCACTTGCCAATGCTGACCAATAAGTAAATGTTCACACGCACTAATCTGTGGAGAAGGTAAAACACCGCCCATGCTTGGCTTATAGTCATGATTACCAGGAAGCCAAAAACAAGGCTTTTTTAGAGGCATTATTCCCTTAACAAAGTGCTGATAAGATTCAACGGTATGATCTTGAGAAATATCACCCGTAGCAAGAATGGCATCAAAATCAGGAGTTCGCTGTAGTACTTGTTCTACAACGCTTTGAAAGCTTTTTCGTGTAGGTACGCCAAGTAATGCACCATCTTCTGGCGCAAACAAGTGGGTATCTGTTATCTGTAACAAGCGAATCGAATCGCTTTCTTCATTAAGTAATGTTTCAGAGAGCAAAATAGCTACAACCTTTTAATTCTTTTCTAAAAAAATGGGTTCTTGGCTTATCCCATTTTTTAAACAAAACGTCAGCCAGTCACTTAGGAACTGGTTTAATTGATGCTTTTCATCTTTCTGAAGCATCTTTCCATTTGGATAATCATATTTTGCTTTGATATAAGCAAGTTGCTGACTTGCACATACCTCAGCAACTCTCGCATCATGATAAAGTCGAACCGTTAATTTCGGAAGTGGATATATCGGTTGTTCATCAATCTGATAAACCTCAACCAATGTGGTATAAACAGTGACTTCCAAGACTTTTATCTGATACTGCTGCTGGCACACTTGATAGCTTGCTAATGCACCTATATTTTCTTTCTTTGGTAAAAGAGACACTAATTTAGCGTAATTAGTTTCATATACTCTCATCAAGCTCGCTAAATCTACATGGTATTTACGCATGTTATTGCGCATTCCACTGTGATCGCAAACGCGAAACATTTAATTCTAACCATTGAAGAGCAATAATTGAGGCTGCATTCTCAATTATGCCACGATTAACAAGGGCATACGCCTCTTCACGAGAAACAACATGTACTTGAATATCTTCGTTTTCATCTTCTAAACCGTGGATACCTTCGGCTTTAGAAGCATCAACACACCCAACAAAAACATCGATTCTTTCAGTACAGCCACCCGAAGATGGATAAAAATGCGATATTTTCTCTAAATGAGCAACGGTTATACCGGCTTCTTCATCGGCCTCACGAACGGCCACTTGCTCTGCTGATTCATCTTTATCGATCATTCCAGCGACAATTTCATACTGCCAAGGCGCGTTGGATTCTAATGCTCCAACTCGGATCTGTTCAATTAATACAACCTGATCCGTTTTAGGATCATAAGGCAATAATGCAACCGCATGACCTCGTTCAAAAAGCTCTCGTTCAATGACTTCACTCCAACCGCCGCTAAACAATTGGTGACGAAAAGCAACTTTTGTCATTTTAAAGAAACCATTAAACAAAGGCTCTTTCGATATTATTTCAACATCTTCAGAACCAAACTGATTCACTAGGTCTATATTTGATGATAAAACCATCGATTCCTCTCAATTTCTCGCTCTGTTTTATCACTCATTTTTACGAGCAACAATTTATTAACTCAACTTTTTTGATAATGCTTACATTTTTTTTATAAGCTTTCCATTATATTTCTTTGAAGTAATGCTTATAAAACGTAAAAAAACGTAATCTTTAGAGCCAGAGGGTGTCTAGATAAGGTACACTCTATGAACTATATTATATAAAACAATTTTTGCAGGACAAACCACCATGAGAAAACTGCTTCCACTCTTTATTGGAATGGCACTAGGTAGTTTCAGCTCTTTAGCTGCTGCCGATGATCTAGCACAAGTCTACAACCAAGCTAAAGAAAATGACCCTCAGCTATTAAGAGCTGCTGCAACGAAAGACGCAGCGTTTGAAGCGGTAAACTCTTCGCAAAGTTCATTGTTACCTCAAATCGACTTAACAGCAGGCTACAATATTTTACGTAGTGACAACGATACTCGTGATAATGATCGTTTAACTGCTGGTATTAACCTTTCTCAAGAGCTATACCAACAATCTAGCTGGGTTAGCTTAGACATTGCAGAGAAAAGCGCTCGCCAAGCAGACTCGGCATATGCAGCAGAACAACAAGGTGTCATTTTACGTGTCGCACAAGCTTACTTTGACGTGCTGCGTGCCAACGATAACCTAGAATTTGTACGAGCAGAAAAAGCAGCCGTTGCTCGTCAACTTGAACAAACAAAACAACGTTTTGATGTAGGTTTGTCAGCAATTACCGATGTTCATGATGCTCAAGCTCAATACGATAGCGTATTAGCAAATGAAGTATTAACAGAGAACCAATTAGTAAATAGCTACGAAGATTTACGAGTAATTACAGGCCAGGGCCATACTCACCTAAGCGTACTTGATACTAAACGCTTTTCAGCAAGCCCATCAGAGCAATCATCTGATAGCCTAATTGAAGAAGCACAAGAGAAAAACTTGAGTTTATTAGCCGCTCGTATCAGCGCTGATGTAGCAAAAGATAATATTTCTCTAGCAAGTTCTGGTCACATGCCATCACTGACATTTGATGCGGGTTATAACTACACGGATCAAAGTGGCACAAAAAATGGCTTTAATGATGATAGCTACGGCGACATCAATGCTGGTATTAATTTATATATCCCATTATATACCGGTGGTAATACAAGCTCACTAACAAGCCAAGCTGAATTCCAATATGTAGCAGCAAGCCAAGAGCTAGAAGCAACGTACCGTGATGTAACTAAAAATGTACGTGCATTTAATAACAACATCAATGCGTCAATTGGTGCTTTAAAAGCATACGAACAAACAGTTATCTCTGCACAATCAGCATTAGAAGCGACAGAAGCAGGTTTTGATGTTGGTACTCGTACTATTGTTGATGTATTAGACTCTACTCGTCGTTTGTATGATGCAAACCGTAACTTAGCAAACGCTCGTTACGATTACATTATTAGCGTACTTCAGTTAAAACAAGCAGTTGGCACACTAAGCGAACAAGATATCATGGATATCAACATGGGTTTAAAAGCAAATAAGACGACGCAAACCAAATAAGTTGATACCAATTATGTAATTACGACATAATTAGCACACAAACAAAAAAGCCACATTACTATAATGTGGCTTTTCTTTTATCCGTTGCCGCTATTAGCCGCGACCGCCTTTAATGGCTTCAATGATACCTGTTGTTGAACAGCCATCTTCAAAGTTTAATACTTTAACTTCACCACCCGCAGCAATCACTTCGGCACCACCAGCGATATCTTCAATCGCATAATCACCGCCTTTAACCAATAGCGATGGCAATACTTGTGAGATCAATCTTTGTGGTGTGTCTTCAGAGAAAGGAACAACCCAATCAACTGCACCTAAACCAGCCAATACCGCCATGCGACGATCTGTTGGGTTAATAGGACGACCAGGACCTTTTAATCGTTGTACTGATTCATTAGTGTTAACAGCAACAATCAAACGATCACCCAATTCAGCAGCATGATTTAAATAAGAAACATGACCTGCATGTAAAATATCAAAACAGCCATTTGTCATAACAACTTTCTCACCACGAGCACGAGCTTGTTTTACTGCACTGATCAGCTGTTCTTCACCGATAATACCAAAGCCAGAGTCTTGGCTACCATGAATTGCTTCTGCAAGTTCAATGGTTGATAGCGTAGAAGTACCTAATTTACCAACAACAACACCCGCAGCGGCGTTTGCTAATGCACACGCTTCATCTAACGGTTTACCTGTTGATACTGATGCAGCCAATACTGAAATAACCGTATCACCAGCACCTGTCACATCAAACACTTCACGTGCTTGAGTAGGTAAATGCAATGGTTCCATATTACGGCGTAGTAATGTCATACCATGTTCACTACGAGTAACAAGTAATGCTTCAAAATCAAACTCTTCGATAATCTGTTGGCCTTTTGCTACTAGATCATCTTCATCTTTAACTTTGCCAACTACCGTTTCAAATTCAAGCATATTAGGCGTTAATAACGTTGCACCACGGTAACGCTCAAAATCGGCACCTTTAGGATCAATAAACACAGGTACATTGACTTTACGTGCTTCTTGAATCATCAACTGAACGTGCTCTAAAGCGCCTTTCGCATAATCAGAAAGAACAACGGCTTTTACGCTTGATAGTGCTTGTTGCATACGGCTAATAATCGGTTCTGCAGCAACATCATGGAAGCTATCTTCAAAATCCAAACGAATAAGTTGCTGACCGCGACTCATCACTCGTAATTTAGTAATAGTTGGAAATTCAGGAAGAGCAACAAAGTCACAATGTACTTTTAATGACTCTAATGTTGTTGTTAATGCTTGTGCTGGCTCATCTTCACCAACCAATCCAACTAAGTGTGCATCACCACCTAATGCAGCAATATTCATTGCTACGTTTGCTGCACCACCTGGACGTTCTTCAATTTTTTCAACTTTAACAACAGGTACTGGTGCTTCTGGTGAAATACGACTCGTAGGGCCACCCCAGTAACGGTCAAGCATCACATCACCAACAATCAATACGCTTGATTGATCATAATTTGGAAGTGTCGGTTTCATTCTTTTCTCCGGCAATAAATAGCAAACTATCCACCATTATTGGTTCGAGCTATTTATAAAAAATCTACTGTTACAAATGGTAGCATTTACGCAAGTTCTACGCCAACTTAGTCGTTTTAAACCTAACGTTAACTATTATTTAAGCCAATGCTCCCAAGCTTTTATTACGGCGTTTCTTTCACCACTGAATTTATCGTCTTCTACGTCGGCATCAAAACCAAGTAAATTACGGTGGTGTATTTCATTTCTTAATGTGCAATAAGCCTCAATGAGCTCATTTGCAGTACCATTGTCCATCACATCTTGCTGAGCAAAACTTTCAAATATTCTAACGTTATCTGACCAATGGGTTAACTTTGGAAGCGTATGGCTGTATTTCAAAACAAGATATTGTGCCAAAAACTCAATATCTGTAATTCCCCAGCATCTTGCTTAATCATGAAGCGATGTGCTTTTTCCCACCAAGGTGATCACGCATTTTTTCTCGCATATCAAGAACATCTTGTTTTAGCTTTTCATCTTCTCGCTCTAAGCACAAAATCTCATGCCGTGTGACTTT
Source organism: Aliivibrio fischeri (assembly GCA_038993745.2). Classification (NCBI taxonomy): domain Bacteria; kingdom Pseudomonadati; phylum Pseudomonadota; class Gammaproteobacteria; order Vibrionales; family Vibrionaceae; genus Aliivibrio; species Aliivibrio fischeri. The sequence continues at coordinate 2,531,918 of CP160629.1, forward strand.
AAACGCCTGCTGTAATTGCTCATCACCATAAATCATACGAGCCCGAACTAAAGCTTGATGCTCCCATGTCCACGCATCTTCTCTTTGGTATTCATCAAACGCCTCACTCGTACTAACGAGCAAACCCGATGCTCCAGATGGACGCAAACGAGTATCCACTTCATACAAAATGCCTGATGCGGTACGAACTGAAAAGATATGAATAATGCGCTGCGCTAATCGTAGATAAAACTGACGACCATCAATCTCTTTTTTACCATTGGTATACGTATTCACATCACAATCGTGCATGAATACGATATCGAGGTCGGAGTTATAACCTAGCTCCCATCCGCCCACTTTACCATAACCAATAACCGCAAAACCTTTACTATCTCTACCTTCTAAATGAGATGGTTCACCAAACTTCTCTGTTACTTGTAACCAAGCTTGGTTAACAACCGCTTCTACTATTGCTTCTGATAAATAAGTTAAGTGATCACTCACTTTCATTAACGATAACCCACCAGCAATGTCTGATGCAGCAATTCTAAGCAAGCATATTTGCTTAAACTGACGCAAAGCTTCCATTTGCTGTTCCATGTCATCTTCAGGAATACGAGCTAAAAACTCGCGCAATTCGACTTTATATTGGCTTAATTCAATAGGATTATAGAGTTGGTTAATATCCAATAGTTCATCTAATAATATTGGATATCGCGTTAATTGCTCTGCAACCATTGGACTTGCTGAACATAAACGAACCAAATGCTGCAGTGCACCATTATGTTCATCTAATAGTTCCAGATAAGTCGTTCGAGTTGCAATGGCCTGAATTAATTTAGTTAAGCGAGGTAAAGTATCAGCTGCGTCTTCTCGCTTAATCACAATATTGAACAATTTCGGCATTAAATGCGTAATCGCATCTCGCCCTCTTGGTCCTAAGGTTTTCTTTTTCAGCTCACCTTTAAAGTCAATAATCTGATTAGTGAGTTGTACTGATTGTTCTGGATTGAGCTCTTCAAGAATGTGTTCTAGTACTTCTTTGTTATGAGCCATATCCCATAACTCACGGTAGGATGAATCAATACTATTCTCTAACTCGTCATCATCATCGCCAATCAGATCATGAAACACCGCATGAATTGACGTCATATGTTGCTGTATTTCTGCATACAAGGTTGACCAATCTTGCATTCCCATGGCAAAAGCTAAACGCATTTGATCTCTTTCATCATCAGGTAGCGTCTGCGTTTGTTTGTCATTGATGGCTTGCAACAGATTTTCTAAACGTCTTAAAAAGCAATACCCTGCCATCAAGGTATCAACATCTGAAACAGAAAGTTGTCCTAATTCTTTAATCGCAGATAAGGTTTCTAATAACCCTCGACCACGCAATGATGGTTCACGCCCACCACGAATAAGTTGGAATACTTGAGCAATGAACTCAACTTCTCGAATACCACCTGCACCTAATTTAATATTGTTACTTAATCCACGACGGCGAACTTCACTGGTGATCATGGATTTCATTCGACGTAATGCTTGAATGGCACCAAAATCAATATAGCGACGGAAAACAAAGGGACGCAGCATTTGGCGAAGTTCTTGATAATGGCTATACGTTTCTTTACCCATTACTCGCGCTTTTATCATTGCGTAACGTTCCCAGTCACGCCCTTGCTCTTGATAATAGTCTTCCAACGCAGCGTAACTCATGACTAATGGTCCACTATCTCCAAATGGACGAAGTCGTAAATCAACTCGATAACAGAAGCCATCAAATGTTTTTTGATCTAATGCTTTAATCAGCTTTTGCCCTAATCGAGTAAAAAATTGCGCATTGGCAATGCTACGACGAGCACCTTCTGTCTCACCGTTTTCAGGGTAAGTAAAAATCAAATCTATATCGGATGAGAAATTCAACTCTCCACCACCCAATTTCCCCATACCGATAATGAGCATAGGTTGATCTTCACCTTTCGCGTTCTTAGGTGTTCCCCAATCAATACAGGCTTGCTTATATAACCATTGATAAGACTCAACAATTAAGGCCTCAGCCAGTAAAGATAGGTGAGATAAGCTTTTCTCTAATGACCAATTGGATATTTCATTGTGAGCTAAATTAAAATCCTGCCATGCAATGTAACTCATCTCTCGACGGCGAAAATAGCGAAGCTCCCGCATTAAGCTATTTTCATCGGCACACTTCGCTAATTGGGCTTGTAATAACTCTCGATATTGTTCACTACGGCACTCCACCTCGAATAAACTTGGAAAATGCTGACAAAGATATTCATCTTGTTCAAACGCTTCATGAAGAAAGTCACTGCATCCCAAAGCTATCATTAATTGAGTTTTAAACGCTTCTGGCCACGATTGAATATGGTCAAGATATGTAAGCTCTTGCAAACGATGTTCAGCGAGAGAAAGTAGAGATGATGGCAAAGACATGATATTCCTTATCGAAAATTCCATTCATACCAATTCAAGCGAATAGATGAATCGGTTATGTTAACAAGTAAAATAGCCATATACTTTTTTGGATTAGTTGCATAGTACATAGAGCAAATAACACTGTGCCAAATTTTAGTTTTAGCCGCAAACAAAAACGCCTACAACTGGAGTGTAGGCGTTATTAATTTTAAAACAGGATAGGCTAGATTTTAAAAACCTTCATTTTTGACTCTAATTCTTCTGCATTTTTCTGCATTTCTTCTGAGGTTTCAGTTAACTCAGTCATCACCACAACAGAAGCATCAACCAACTCTCTCACATTAGTTAGGTTTTGATCCATTTCCTCCGCAACACTGCTTTGTTGGTCGGCCGCACTTGCGATCTGGAAATTCATTTCGTTGATTTTATTTACTTGCTCAACAATACGATCGAGTTCAGATCCTGCATTCGTAACAAGTTCAACGCCTTCCGCAGCTTCAACTACGCTTTTTTCCATCAACTCTACAGCTTGATTAGCACTATTTTGAAGTTGCGTGATCATATCTTGAATTTCGACTGTTGCTCCTTGAGTGCTTTGAGCAAGATTTCTCACTTCATCGGCAACAACTGCAAAACCACGACCAGCATCACCAGCACGAGCAGCTTCAATTGCCGCATTAAGAGCAAGTAAGTTAGTTTGTTCTGAAATACCACGGATGGTTTCAACAACAGAGCTAATAGAAACCACTCGTTCTTCAACTTGATTTACCACTTCAGCTGACGCTGCAATATCGCCAGACAATGCTTGAATCTTAACAATCGTACCTTCTACAAACTCTTGACCAATCTTCGCTTGAGATTGAGCTTGTTCAGTTCCAATTGAAGCATTACGTGCATTCTCAGCCACATTTTGAACCGTTGAGTTCATTTCACTCATCGCTGTTGCTAGCTGGTCAATTTCTGCAAACTCCTCTTGAGCCGCTTCCTTTGTACCTTCCATACTAATAGTCATGATTTCAGTTAAACCCGCTAGCTCTTGAGAAGCTGATAACTGAGTCTCAACAACACTCTTTAGTTGTAATCGTGTTTTATTCAACTCTCTTGCTAAATCACCAAATTCATCTTTACAGTTCATCTCTACAGGCTCTGATAAATTTTGCTCCGCGATCTGCTTCATTGACGTATTCAAATATTTCATTTGTCTCAACATAATGCTTGAAGCACCAAGTAAAATAACCATGAATGACACAATCATTGCCAAGGTTTGCCAGATCACTTGTGTGAGATAATCTTGATAATATTGCTCTGCAACACTGGCTGATTGAGAGGCCACAACAACCCAGTTATGGTCTGGAACTTTAACGGCTGACTCATATCGAGTGTGATCAAGTAATGAATAGGTTTTATTAGAAGCGAGTTGTTCAAATACTTTTTGCAATGACCCACCGTCGTCTAGCGATTGAGTCAAAGATGACATTGATGTCGCTGATTGGTGCCCAAAGACTTTACCACTATCACGATCAATAACATAAATGTAGTTACCGTCTTTCCAGCCCTTAGCTTGAATTGTGATGGCTTCTGCAGCTAACTCTTTTCCTTCAGCGTTATAATTAAGTAGACGATTAACAAGTTCAGCATTCGCCATTGCTGATTCTTGTGCTCGCTCTTTCTGAATAGTAATAACGGATTGATAAAATGTGTTTGCATCCCATAACTGTTTCGTTACCAACAATATAGTACTAAATACCATTAACATGACCAACTTTGGTACCAGTTTAATATCGGTGACTAGCCTTTCCCATGGCTTAAACGTTATTACTGACATAGTTTCTCCCGCAACCTTTCAGAATTAAATTTTTTAGTGCATGATAAAAATGCTTCATGCAGATACACACATCACTTTTGTTTTTAACGGAAATGCATAAATAATTATGATGAATCATAACAAAGTTGACCTTAAACCGATGAGCTTAATGTCACTGATACTTTCCTTTTTATCGCTAATTGTGATCTCTAGCTTACTGTTTGTACCACTAGAACATAGTAGCCGCACAATACTGATCGCACTTGATACTATTATCTGCGCACTCTTTTTATTTCAACTATCTCTAGACTTATTCCGAACAAAACATAAAACACAATATTTAAAAGATCATTGGATAGATTTTGTTGCTAGCATTCCGATTATTGAACCTGTTCGTTATGCTCGTATTTTTCACATTCTGCGTGTTTTCCGCTTACTGCGTTCTAGCCAATCATTACTAAAACAAATCCGTTCAAATCGAAAAGAAGCCACGATTGCTTCTATTTTAGTATTAATGGTTAGCCTTATTTCGTTAGGCTCTGTCTTTATGTTGATGTTTGAAGGCCATAACCCTAACGCTAACATACAAACCGCAGGAGATGCTGTATGGTGGGCCTTTGTGACTATTTCAACGGTCGGATATGGAGATCATTATCCAATAACAGTGGCTGGAAAAATTTTAGCTGTAATGATTATTTTATCTGGTGTTGGCATTTTCGGCATGATCTCAGGCTTAATAACATCAATCATCACAGAGCCTGCGAAACTAGAACAAAGACGACATGAGCAACAAGAAAAGCGAGAAAGAGATGAAAAAATCAATTTACTCTTACAACAGCAAGCTGAAATTCTGAAAAAAATTGAGTTAATTGAAAATAAAAAAGAGAAGTAATCAACCCAATGTAGAGTGATGACTTCTCTTCTTTGTGAATCCTAACTCTTATTAACTAAGAGTTGGATAAATAGCTACCGCTCGCTATTGCCAATAAGGAGGATACTCAAGCCCTGCTCGACGAGTTTGCTCCATAGCATGCAAAATTGATCGCTCTTGACGCAACAACCAACGCTCAAGTTGCTCTTTCTCTTCTTCATCTTCCAGAAGCTGCACTCTTGAACGTAATGGCTCTAAACTCATCAAGTCACCAATACCTTGTAATAAATCTAACCAAGGTAATCGGAATCCTTTTCTTCGCTCTTCATCATAAATAAGAGCAAAACAAGTACCTGTCATTAAATTACGGCGTAAACGCATTTTCTGTTTAAAGTAATCAACAGGTAATAATTGATTTTCAGTAGAGAAAGCAGAATCTAACGCTTCCCAAGTACGATCAAGCAATATACCAGAATGACTATCAATAGATTCTTGTAACACTTGACGTTTTTTATCATCAAGGAAAGGCTGCCAATCACGAGTTAAAATCCAACGGCTTAGATCCAGCAGTAGCCCACAATAACGAGCCGACATCAGCAACTTCATCATTTCATCCGTCGTTGGTAACGCTTCCGCACTCTCTTTTAAGCTAGCAACTAAAAATTTACGTGCATCTAATTTTCTTAACACGTGGCCTTTTTCTTCTATTAAATACTCAAGGTGTTCAGACTCATCAAGCCAATGCAACTCTTCTTCTAACCATTTCAACTCTTGACGCAATAACTCACTGGCTCGCTTTGGTACCATTTCACCAAATACCAAGAAAATTTGTCGCAAGAATGCGATAGCAATGCGAATTTCTTGTAGTGCTAATTTATCCTGAGTATCGATATAAATTTGTTCATGATAATGCCAATGTGACAACGCATGTTCTAAAGAATTAACAAAACACGTTTCTACACTATCGCTTGATTCGGTTCTTACTAAGGTTAACGGTTTTACGCTATCCGCAGGCGTATCCATCGCTAAGCGATACCCTTTTGCCGCTTTACTTTGGTTACCCAATCGCATTCCACCAGAGCTACACAAATCACGAGCTAGAGTAAATAGAGCATCCGTTTGACCCGATTTCAGTTCTAATTCCACTTCACAAATCGGTGTAGTTTTATCACCCGAAATCACCTCACCTTGGTCAAATGCCAATTCAATTTCACTGCCATCAGGCATAGCAACTAACCATTGTTGACGAACAAAATTGGTAGAAAAAAGAGGAGAAAGTTGCTGCTGAAGATCTTCTAAAGCAATGTCATCAGGCCATGCATCGGAAGGATGTAAATAGACATTTGGAATATCAGAATCGTGATCTGCATTGTATTCTGGTCGTTGATGCAAACCAGCAACAACTCTTCCCGCTGTCTTTAATGTTTGGATGCGTTCATCATTAAATCGTCGGATTCTAAGTCCAGTATCATGCTTACGAAGATGCTGTTCAGGAGTATCAAAATAGATGTTTCCTAGGTTGAGACAGCTTTGTTCTATGACTTTCGCGCCTGAAATTTTGTCTATAATAGTGTCTACAAACTCAGGAAATACAAAAAATTTCAATTCTATTTCAGTTTCCATAATGACCTCATAACCGTTGTCTTTCCAAGGATATGGCTTAAACTGTTCGGTATCAAGCAAGAAATAATGCCCAAACCATGATCTAAAGTAGTTTTATTGAGTCTAGGATTGGGTTAACATTCGCGCCTTTATGGCCATCGTCTAACAAATCACCATTAGGTGCTTGTTTTATAGGTTAAGAAACCATGCCAGTAAATACTATTATGGGGTTATTCGCAAAGTCCCCTATGAAACCTTTGCAGCGTCACGTTGTTTGTGTCAATGAATGCTGCTCACTGCTTGTTCCGTTTTTCGAAACGTGTACAAAAGGTGATTGGGAAAAAGCGAATGAAATTCGTACGCAGATTTCTCATTTAGAGAAAGAAGCGGATGTATTAAAACGTGAAATCCGTTTGAAGCTTCCACGCGGTTTATTCATGCCAGTTGATCGTACCGATATGCTTGGTCTTTTAACTCAGCAAGATAAACTTGCTAACTTAGCTAAAGATATTGCTGGCCGCGTTGTTGGTCGCCAACTTGAAATTCCAAGCTCCATGCAGGATGCATTTTTAGCTTATGTTCAACGCTGTTTAGATGCTGCTAGTCAAGCACAAGAAGTAATCAGCGAATTGGACGAGCTATTGGAAACAGGCTTTAAAGGACGTGAAGTCACTTTGGTTGCAGAGATGATCAATAAATTAGATATCATTGAAGATGATACTGATGAATTGCAAATTAAACTGCGCCAACAACTCATGAGCATCGAACACAAGTACAATCCGATCGATGTTATGTTCCTTTATAAAATCCTTGAGTGGGTTGGCGGCATTGCCGACCAAGCACAACGTGTTGGTTCTCGTTTAGAACTAATGCTATCTCGCTCATAAGTTTGTGATTCAGTAACAGGTAATACAATGGATATTCTTGCTAACTACGGCACGACCCTTATTTTAATCGCAGCCTTCTTTGGCTTCCTTATGGCTATTGGTATTGGTGCAAATGATGTTGCCAATGCAATGGGCACATCTGTAGGGTCTAAAGCACTAACAGTAAAACAAGCAATCATCATTGCTATGATCTTCGAATTTGCAGGGGCATACCTTGCAGGTGGTGAGGTTACAGATACAATCCGCAAAGGGGTAATTGATACCTCTCTATTCGCTAGCCAACCTGAAGTTTTAGTTTACGGTATGATGTCAGCACTACTTGCTGCTGGTACTTGGCTATTACTTGCTTCTTACATGGGCTGGCCAGTATCAACAACTCACTCAATCATTGGTGCTATCATTGGTTTCGCGTGTGTTGCTGTTGGTACTGAAGCGGTTGATTGGAGCTCAGTTCAAGGTATCGTTGGTAGTTGGTTAATTACCCCGCTTATCTCTGGTATCTTTGCTTATATGATATTTATCAGTGCTCAACGACTGATATTCGATACAGATAAGCCACTGATGAATGCGAAACGTTTTGTTCCTGTTTACATGTTCATTACGACTATGGTTATTGCTCTTGTTACGATCAAAAAAGGTCTAAAACATGTTGGCTTACATCTAAGTAATGGTGAGGCATGGGTTGCTTCTGCAGGTATTTCTGCATTAGTAATGGTTGGTGGTTACATTTATATTTCTCGTAAGTTTGCAAACACGGTAAACGATGAGAAAGACAGCCGTGGTTTTACTGGCGTAGAAAGTATCTTCAGTACGCTTATGGTTATCACTGCGTGTGCGATGGCTTTCGCTCACGGTTCAAACGATGTTGCTAATGCGATCGGTCCTCTATCTGCTGTTGTTTCAACAGTTGAACACATGGGTGAAATCACAGCGAAAAGTACAATTGCTTGGTGGATCCTTCCTCTAGGTGGTATTGGTATCGTTGTTGGTCTTGCAACATTAGGTCACAAAGTGATGGCAACAGTTGGTACTGGTATTACAGAACTGACTCCTAGCCGTGGTTTTGCTGCTCAACTAGCAACAGCCTCAACGGTTGTATTAGCATCAGGTACTGGTCTTCCAATCTCTACAACCCAAACACTTGTTGGTGCGGTTCTAGGTGTTGGTTTTGCTCGTGGTATTGGCGCACTAAACTTAGGTGTTGTTCGTAACATTGTGGCATCTTGGGTTGTTACCCTACCTGCTGGTGCGTTATTAGCCGTTGTTTTCTACTACGGAATGCAAGCGCTCTTCGGTATCGGCGCATAAGCGTAATCAATTTTGCAACAATGGCACAAAGAGGAGAGTAATATCTCCTCTTTTCTTGCATCTGGGCCTAATTATTTTTAGTATCTATACCTTCGTTTGAATCAATCAGATATCAACACTTGATGATCTGAAAATGATTCAGGGCCCATTTTTCAAAGGAATATTATTGTGAAGCATTTTATTAGCCTGATTCTACTTGCTTGGGCTATTGCTGCGCCAGCACAAGCTCAAACTCGTTATATTTCTGATAACCTGTTTACTTACATGCATTCAGGTCCAAGTAACCAATATAAAATTATTGGTAGTGTTAATGCCGGTGATCGCATCACTCAATTAGCAAGTAACAGAAGTACTGGCTTTACGCAAATCGTAGACACTAAAGGTCGTAAAGGCTGGGTTGAAAGTAAGTTTGTTTCTCGTCAACCTGGTTTAGGTGAACGTCTACCGAAAGTTGAAGAAGAATTAGCTTCAGTTAAAACGCAACTTGCTAACGCACGTAAAGCAGCTAACAATGAAAAAGCTGGATTAGCAGATAGCTTAGAGCAACGTAATAAGCAAATTCAAGATTTAGAGCAAAGCTACAGCGATGTAAATAATCAGCTAATCAGCTCTCAAACAGAAGTTCGTGAACTACGAGCTAAGCTTGATACGCAAAAAGAAGACTTACTACTAAAATACTTTATGTACGGCGGTGGTGTAGCTGGTATTGGTCTACTGTTTGGCTTACTGCTACCACACATGATCCCAAGTCGTAAGAAGAAACCAAATGGTTGGTCTTAATCGATAAGTTTTATGACATAAAAAAGCTCAGATTATTCTGAGCTTTTTTGTATGTGTTACAAATTACCCTTTCCATTCATACAGAGCAGGAATTTCAATTTTCTGTCCTTTAAATTCAACAACCACGTTTCTTGGATTAATTTCTAACAAAGAAGTATTCGATGTAATGTGTCCACCAATATTCACTTCTTTCCCATTAACTTTTACCCAACGACGGCTTGGTTTCGATGTGTAGTTATGAGTTTGAAAATTCATTGCAGGTAGACGACCTATAAATTGACCTGCATTTTTATCTAATGCGACCACGCCAGACTTAATCTCGGACTCTTCTGTTTCTGGTTCAATATATTCCTGTTCCGGATCGCTCAATATCGATTCAAACCGAGCAGCTAATTCCGGAGACAACTCAGACAAGTCCAATTCATTCACATTGAAATCACCAGAATCCCCCATGCTTTTATTTTTTGCTACCACCTTTGTTTCGGGTTCTGAAACCAAAGGAGGTGAAGTCGTATTACCTTTATTTTTCGCTGACGACACTAATGCGAGCTTCGTTGCTTGAATAGGTAATTTTTGAGTATCTACCTCTGGAAATGAAAGCTCTGTATAGGTAGAAGGTGGAATAATGATCTCTTGCTGCTGAGCTTGATAATAAGGCCAAGCTATATAAGCACTAAGCGATAACGGAGGTAGAATAATAATCACACCAATGAGTACGGGAGATATCGATTTCGACAACATATTAATCTTCTCCTTGTAATAACGGAGCATTTGCATTGGTAACACTATCCAACCACATCAAAGTACTAGAACCAGCAATGCCGTCCTCTTTCAAACCAAAAATTTCCTGAAACTGCTTCACTTGTTGTTCCGTTTTTTCATCGAAGAAATCTGACTCAATCATAGGCTGCTCTAGCGCGGTTGAAAGTAGGTGATTTAATGCAAAAATAGCTTCACCTTCGTCTCCTTTTCGCATCGCACGCTCTGTAATTATTGGCTTTTGCCATAATTGCACGTATGCCCCATTCCAGTGGCGACTAAACCATTGGTGTGATACTTCCACACGCTTAGAAGGAAGCAACAACTCAATACCTTTAGAGCTCACACGATATACAATAGCTAGCAGACCTTCGCCAGAATATTCTTGTAACCAAACAACCGCAGGACGATTCACAGCAAGCAAATCATTTAACGTTCCGTTGTCATCTAAACAATATAATTGCGCACGTTTTGCATTGGTACAGTTAGCTTGGAATGAATTGACAGAGTAGCCCCATACGGAAAGTAACTGTTTAAATGCATCAGATTGATCATGAAACCCCACTAAAGGCGCTTCAACAACTGGTTCTTGTATTGGAAAATGCTTATCTAAATAACTAGGCAGCATAGAATAAATGCCAAAGCACAACAAAGCCGATACACGATAGCGGCTAACGGAATAAAGCGACGCGCTTGAATATTTATAGATGAATGTTCAGTAGTAGAAGCAACCTGCCAGTCAAGAACCAACTCACTTGCTTTTTTAAGCGCCGCTTGATCTATTTTTTGATTGCCATTTTGATAGCTCACCCACAATGCTTTATCACATAATAAGTTAACTAAACGAGGTATCCCATTTGAATACTGAGCAATTTTTTTAATTAATGATGAAGAAAATAACGAAGTATCTCCACCAGCTACGCCTAAACGGTGGACAATATAATGTTCAATCTCTTGTGGCGTTAATGGTAATAAGTGGTATCTCGCAGTAATTCGCTGCGCTAATTGTCGTAAATTTGTTTGCTGCAATTTTTGCTGCAGTTCAGGCTGACCAATTAATAAGACTTTTAATAGCTTATCGCTATCGGTTTCAAAGTTTGTTAATAAGCGCAGCTGCTCAAGAACATCAGGGCCAAGATGCTGAGCTTCATCGATAGCTACAATGGTCTGGTAGCCTTTTTCGTTTTCACTCTGTAAGTAGTGAACAATGTTATCGGTTAGCTGCTTTAATGAAGCAAGAGAAGAATACGCAATTTCAAATTCATCACAAATCGCTTCTAATAACTCTTGAGCACTAAACATAGGGTTTAAAATTAAAGCTAAATTCACCTTTTCATCTAACTGAGAAAATAACGCTCTTGAAACCGTTGTTTTACCTGTCCCTACTTCCCCTGTTAATAATGCAAAACCACCACCTTGCCCTAAACCAGATAATAGGTAATTCAATGCTTCTTTATGACGATCACTTAAATAAAGAAATCGTGCATTTGGTGTCATTGAAAATGGCAGCTCATCAAAGCCAAAAAAATCTTGGTACATAAGGTTAAATCTATCCTAATCGGCTCAACAAAAACAAAGCATGGGAATAAAAAGTCGAAAAACTCTACTTGCACGGTATCATTGGATGTAAGAAAGTAAAGAAAGTTCTCTTTATCTTGGCAGCGATTAGGACAAAACGTGAAAATTTATTTAGTTGGCGGTGCAGTTCGAGATTCACTTCTCAATATTGATGTAAAAGACAAAGACTGGGTTGTTGTTGGTTCGACTCCACAAAAAATGGATTCTCTCGGTTATCAAACCGTTGGACAAGATTTCCCTGTATTTCTACACCCGAAAACTAAAGAAGAATACGCACTCGCCCGAACGGAACGAAAAAGCGGTCAAGGTTATAAAGGATTTACTTGCTATGCAGAGCCAGATGTCACATTAGAAGAAGATTTATTACGCCGAGACCTAACAATTAATGCCATCGCTCAAGCTGATAATGGTGAGCTCATCGACCCTTATAATGGCCAACAAGACATTATAAACCGCACACTTCGCCATGTATCTGATGCATTTACTGAAGATCCCTTGCGAGTTCTGCGTGTCGCTCGTTTTGCTGCTCGTTTTCATCATTTAGGCTTTACGGTTGCCCCTGAAACCATGCATCTAATGAAAGTATTAGTGGATAGTGGTGAACTATCTCATTTAACTGCTGAGCGAGTGTGGCAAGAGTGGCAAAAATCATTATCTAGCCAGCATCCTGAAATCTTTCTTTCTACGCTAAAAGAATGTGGTGCTCTTGCTATTGTGCTACCTGAACTCAATGCTTTATTTGGTGTACCACAACCAGAAAAGTGGCACCCTGAAATTGATACAGGGATCCACACCCTAATGGTTGCTCAGCAAGCTGCTCTATTAAGCCAAGACTTACCGACTCGCTTTGCAGCACAAGTACATGACCTTGGGAAAGGTGTCACGCCAGAATCAGAATGGCCAAGCCATAAACTGCATTGCCATACAGGCATAAAACTGATTAAAAGATTGTGTGATCGTGTTCGTGTACCAAATGACTATCGAGATCTTGCTCTATTAGTATGTGAACATCACTCTAATATCCACAGAGCAGCAGAATTACGAGCACAAACCTTCATTAAAATATTCGATAAAATGGATGTGTGGCGTAAACCAGAACGCTTAGCTCCTATACTACTTTGCTGCCAAGCTGATCATGCAGGAAGATTGGGGTTAGAAACTCAACCTTACCCACAAAAAAAACGTTTTGAAGCGGCATTTGATGCTGCAAAAAATGTGGAAGTGAAAGATGTGGTTGCAGCAGGATTTAAAGGGCCGGAGATCAGAGAAGAGTTAAGCAAAAGACGAATTGAAGCGGTAAAGGATAAGTTGAATATCAAATAAGCTATACGCTACGCTGACTAGAAACTAGAACGCTTCGCTCTAGAGACGATAAAAGCCAAGGTTTCAGGTTTCAGGTTTCAGGTTTCAGGAAAATCAAATCGAATACACCCGAAACCTGCAAGCAAGTATCCTGAAGCCTAGAACATTGTCATTCCAGAAATACTTGCTCTTATCGTTTCTAGTTAGCGAAGCGTATAGTCTCTAGTCTCTAGTCTCTAGTCTCTAGTCTCTAGTCTCTAGTCTCTAGTCTCTAGTCTCTAGTCTCTAGTCTCTAGTCTCTAGTCTCTAGTCTCTAGTCTCTAGTGCAAAGCTAACCATACCAATAGGCTTGAACCTAATAAGATACGGTAGATAACAAACGGCATCATCCCCATACTTGAAATCAGCTTCAAAAAGAAATGAATACAGATATAGGCACTAATAAAAGAGACAATCACACCAGTACTTAATAAGCCTAAGTGAATTGAAATATCACTCATCGCTAATTTAAGACCAAGATAAGATCCAGCGAGTGTAATAATTGGAATGGACATTAGGAAAGAAAAACGTGCCGCTGCCTCACGAGTAAATCCAAGATACAACGCTGCAGTAATTGTGATTCCTGAACGAGAAGTACCAGGGATCATCGCCATTGCCTGAGCTATACCTAAAAATAACGCTTTTTTCCACGTCATTTGGTATTCATCTTTTGCTAACGTTGCATTTTTATCTACCCACCAAAGCAATAAACCAAAAACAATCGTTGTTGCAGCAATAACCCATGCACTACGTAAATATATTTCAATAAAATCTTTAAATAGTAAGCCAAATAAAGCCGCTGGAATCGTAGCTAACACGATTAACCAAGCCAAATTTGATTCCTTGTTATGCTCTTTTTTTACAATAGAACCGACCCAAGCTGTTAATAATGTCACCACTTCTTTTCTAAAGTAGATAACCACCGCAGCTAATGTTCCAACGTGAACGGCGACATCGAAAGCTAAACCTTGATCTGACCAGCCTAAAATTGCAGAGGGTAAAATTAAATGAGCTGAACTTGAGATAGGTAAAAACTCTGTGAATCCTTGCAGAAGAGCAAGAAAGAAAGCTTCAAAGTACGTCATGATATTCCATTAAAACCTTAAGTTAATTAACGCGGGTTTGAGTGATTGATTGTGAGTGAAATGATTCCATATCTCACTAATGGTTGTTTTTGTACCAGGTACAATTAAATCGGGGTTAAGCTCAACAAGAGGCAAAATAGCAAATGCAAACTTAAATAGATCCTCTCTTGGTAATTTAGGATCATTATTTGAGATCACATCACCATACAACAAGATATCCAGATCTAACGTACGATCTTGATTCTTTTGTGCATCAGGTAACCTTCCCCATTTTAGTTCAATCGCACGTAATTGAGCTGCAAGTTCACTTAATGAACACGTAACTTCTAATTCAGCGACTAAATTAAAAAAATTATTACTTGAAAAGCCTACAGGCTCAGCCTCATATACAGTTGATATTTGAGTAATGCTTCCTAACAGCTTTAACTCATCTATCGCAGCCTTTACATGCTTTTCTGGTTCAATATTGGAGCCAATGCCAATATAAGTTGTGATCATTTACTTCCTCGCTCAATCACAACACCGACGCTATGCGCATTTACAACTGCACCAGGTTTAGATAAATGAATTCGAACCCAAGGAACAGAAAAACGAGTCATGATTAGCTCGGCAATTTCTTCAGCTACACGTTCAACTAATAAAAATCGACCATTTTGAATATACTCTGTTACTGCTTCGCTCACTTCTGCATAATTTAAACAATGCTCAACATCGTCGGATTTTGCTGCTGGTTTGTTATCGTGAGCCATATCAATATCTAATACGAGCTTTTGTTTAATTCCCTGTTCCCATTCATAAACACCAATGGTGGTAATTACTTCAAGCTGTTTTATAAATACTAAATCCATCTTTGATCACACTTTTTATTAAGAGGTCGGATACCCATCAAAAGAAAAACAACGTAATATTGATATTACTTTGCTCAATGTGTCGAGCAATATACTATAAAAATGATTTCTGATCGCTCTCGATCGTTTAAATTAAGGCTCATTCATGACCCCTCTTGCACTAATTATGATCATCATCGCCTATCTGCTAGGATCGATCTCTAGTGCGGTTTTAATCTGCCGATTAAAAGGGTTACCTGATCCTCGAACTTCTGGCTCTCATAATCCAGGTGCCACTAATGTATTTAGAATTGGTGGAAGAAGTGCTGCAGGGTTAGTCCTCTTATGCGATATCCTAAAAGGAATGTTACCTGTATGGGGTGGTTATTTTCTTGAAATAAATCCTTTTATGCTTGGTATCATTGCGATCTCTGCTTGCTTAGGTCACATGTACCCGCTCTTTTTCCATTTTAAGGGTGGTAAAGGTGTTGCGACCGCTCTTGGAGCATTAGCCCCGATAGGATTAGATTTAACAGGTATGTTATTTGGTTGCTGGGTCGTCACTGTACTTGTAACTGGATACTCTTCATTAGCTTCAATGATCACCGCTTTACTTGCCCTCTATTTACTTGGCTTGTAAAACCTCAATATACCTTACCTGTTGCTATGCTCTCTTGCTTAATCGTTTTAAAGCATCATGAAAATATAAAACGTTTCTTTGAAGGCAAAGAGACAAAAATATGGCAAAGAAAAAGGGACTAAATAGCCCCTTTATATAGATAACGATCTTTTATGATCCAAACGGATCACTTTTTATTTAATTGGCGCTAACTGATCTATTGGCCAACGAGGTTTAGCTTGAACCGCTAAATCTGTCGTTTCGCCGTTTTTCAAACGTTGCATTCCAGCGTAAGCGATCATGGCACCATTATCGGTACAAAATTCAGTTCGAGGGTAATACACCTCACCACCAATTTTCTTCATCATCACTTCTAGTTCTTGGCGTAAATATTTATTCGCACTTACGCCACCAGCCATCACTAAACGTTTCATGCCTGTTTGCTTTAAAGCTCGGCGACATTTAATCGCTAATGTATCAACTACCGCTTCCTGAAAAGCAAAAGCAATATCAGCTCGTGTTTGTAGATCATCTTCATTGCCACGAATCGTATTTGCAGCAAATGTTTTCAAACCAGAAAAACTAAAATCCAAGCCAGGGCGATCGGTCATAGGGCGTGGGAATTTAAAACGCCCTTTTGTGCCACTCTCTGCTAATTTAGAAAGTAATGGACCACCAGGGTAATCTAATCCCATCAGTTTTGCTGTTTTATCAAATGCTTCACCAGCCGCATCATCCACAGATTCACCAAGGATCTGATATTCACCAATGCCTTTTACTTCAACCATCATGGTGTGACCACCAGAAACAAGTAAAGCAACAAATGGAAATGCTGGTGGCTCATCCTCAAGCATCGGAGCAAGTAAATGCCCTTCCATATGATGAACAGGAATTGCAGGAACATCCCATGCATAAGCAATGCTTCGACCAATAGTTGAACCAACAAGTAAGGCGCCCACTAGACCAGGGCCAGCAGTATACGCAATCCCATCGATATCATCTTTGGTTAAACCAGCATCATTTAGTGCTGCTTTAATCAACGGAATGGTCTTTTTAACATGATCACGAGAAGCCAATTCAGGCACTACACCGCCGTAATCAGCATGCAGTTTTACTTGGCTATACAGCTGATGAGCTAATAACCCTTTTTCATCATCATAAATCGCAACACCCGTTTCATCACACGAGGTTTCAATGCCTAAAATTCGCATATTTTTCTCAGCTACCTGTTAATTTATCGCCATATTACCTACATCCCTGAGCTACCTCAAGCAAGGAGATGCCTTAAGAAGGCAAAATAAACAAAGAAATTACTCAATTCTTAATCAAGAATGCTTTACAAAGAGACTAGATCGGATTAAAATTCGGCACCAATTTGAATAATAGCTGGTTAATTATAACTACCAGCGAATTGACTAACACCTGAGGTGAAAGGCATATGCCAGTAGTTAAAGTACGTGAAAACGAACCGTTCGACGTTGCACTACGTCGTTTCAAGCGCTCTTGCGAAAAAGCAGGTATTCTTTCTGAAGTTCGCCGTCGTGAACATTACGAAAAACCTACTACAGTACGTAAACGCGCTAAAGCAGCAGCTCAAAAGCGTCACGCTAAGAAGCTGTCTCGCGAAAACGCACGTCGCGTTCGCCTGTACTAATAACTTACCTAACTATTTAGGACTAAGTTATGGCTCTAATTGAACAACTCAAAGAAGAGCAAAAGTTAGCGATGAAAGCCAAGGATAAATTACGCCTTGGCACTATTCGTTTAGCTTTATCTGAAATTAAACAGCGTGAAGTTGATGGTCAAACAACTTTGTCTGACGATGAAATCATTGCTGTATTAACTAAGATGGTTAAACAACGTCGCGATTCAGTTTCGCAGTTTACTGCTGCTGGTCGTGATGATCTTGCTGAAAAAGAAAGTGCTGAAATTACAGTACTGGAAGATTTCATGCCACAAGCACTAACCGATGAAGAAGTTGCCGAGTTATTAGACAAAGCAATTGCTGAATCAGGTGCCGCTGGTATGCAGGATATGGGCAAGGTGATGGGCGTGTTAAAACCTCAAATCCAAGGCCGCGCTGACATGGGTAAAGTAAGCCAATTAGTTAAATCTAAACTGGCTTAATAATACTCTATTTATAAAACAAGCCGTGCTATCTTTGATTGCACGGCTTGTTTGTATCTACAGGAAAAGAAAAAATGGCTGGACATATCCCTCGCAGTTTTATTGATGAGCTTTTAAATCGACACGATATTGTCGATATTATTGACGCAAGAGTAAAACTGAAAAAACAAGGGAAAAACTATGGTGCCTGCTGTCCATTCCATAATGAAAAATCCCCTTCTTTCTCTGTAAGCCAAGAAAAACAATTTTATCACTGCTTCGGTTGTGGTGTTCATGGTAACGCCATTGACTTCCTTATGGAGTTTGACCGATTAGAATTCGTCGAAGCTATCGAAGAACTTGCATCTATGCTTGGTCTTGATGTGCCTCGCGAACAACGCAGTGGTTTTAATGCCCCATCATCAGGTCCAACTGCAAATTCAGAACAAAAACGCAGTTTATATGACTTAATGGGCGGCATTAGTCAGTTTTATCGCTCCCAATTAAAATCCGCAGCAAACATTCACGCAATCAACTATCTTAAAGATAGAGGTCTCTCTGGTGAGATTGTCCAAAAATTTGGTATTGGTTATATTGCTGATGAATGGGAGTTAGTTAAAAATAACTTTGGCCGCGATAAAGCATCACAAGATGCCCTTGTTAGCGGCGGGATGTTAATTGAAAGCGATAATGGGCGCCGTTACGATCGTTTCCGTGGCCGAGTCATGTTCCCGATCAGAGATCGTCGTGGTCGCGTTATTGGCTTCGGTGGACGCGTAATTGGTGAAGGTACTCCCAAATATTTAAATTCACCTGAAACGCCTATTTTCCATAAAGGCAAAGAGCTTTATGGTTTATATGAAGCATTACAAGCCTACAAAGACTTACCACAAGCCTTAGTTGTTGAAGGTTATATGGATGTAGTTGCCTTGGCTCAATATGGTGTCGACTATGCCGTTGCCTCTCTAGGAACAGCAACAACAGGCGATCATATGCAGCTTCTTTTCCGCCAAACCAGTACTGTTGTTTGTTGTTATGACGGTGACCGAGCTGGACGCGAAGCGGCATGGCGAGCGATGGAGCAAGCGCTTCCCTATTTAAATGATGGGCGCCAACTTAAATTTATGTTCTTACCTGATGGTGAAGATCCAGATACTTACATCCGTCAATATGGAAAAGAAGCATTCGAACAAGAAGTCGCTAACGCTGAATCACTAATCAACTTCATGTTTAGAACATTGGTTGACCAAATCGATACCAGTACACGTGAAGGGAAAGCAAAATTAACAACGCTTGCAGTGCCACTAATAGATAAAGTACCGGGTGGCACATTACGCCTTTATTTACGTGAGCAACTTGGCAAAACGCTTGGAATTCTCGATGAAAGTCAATTACAGCAACTAATATCTAAACAAGGTGCTGTAGAGCCCAAACGTATCGCACAACCAGAAATAAAACGCACGGCTATGCGAGAAGTAATAACTTTATTATTACAAAACCCTGAACTTGCTCAATTAGTACCAGATTTAGAAAGTGTTAAAGAAATTCCACTTCCTGGATTAAGTTTATTTCTTCAGCTACTTGAAAGTTGTCGACATAATCCCCATATCACCACAGGCCTGTTATTAGAACATTGGCGCGGTGATAAAAATGAAAAACTATTATCACGCTTGGCAGCATGGGAACTTCCTATAGACCAAGACAATATACAAGATGTATTTATGGATTCACTGGACAGTGTTTTAGCCCAGTGCATCAATCAACAAATTGAAAGTTTGCAGACGAAAGAAAGAACACTTGGCTTATCAGTCGAAGAAAAAAGGGAGCTGCTAGCCTTAATGCTAGAATTAAAAGCGTAGAACCCCAATTGTCGTCATCAATGAAAAAATTTGTTATTATTAGTGGTTTGCATATCGCATACTAATTCCGTCACACAGACCAGAAGTAGGATACCGTCTATGGATCAAAATCCGCAGTCACAGCTAAAATTACTTGTAATCAAAGGCAAGGAACAAGGCTACCTGACCTACGCAGAAGTTAACGATCACCTACCAGAAGAGATTGTCGATTCTGAGCAGGTTGAAGATATTATCCAAATGATCAATGACATGGGTATCAAAGTGGTAGAAACCGCTCCTGATGCTGATGACATGTCATTAAATGATGATGATGCCGTAACTGATGAAGATGCAGCAGAAGCCGCTGCAGCAGCACTATCAAGTGTAGAAAGTGAAATTGGCCGTACAACTGACCCAGTACGTATGTACATGCGTGAAATGGGCACAGTTGAACTTCTTACTCGTGAAGGCGAAATTGACATCGCTAAACGTATTGAAGAAGGTATCAACGAAGTTCAGTGTTCTGTTGCTGAATTCCCTGGCGCTATTTCATACTTACTAGAACAGTTTGACAAAGTACAAACTGAAGAAATTCGTTTAACTGACATTATTTCAGGATTTGTTGATCCAAATGATGACGGTTCGTCTGCACCAACAGCAACTCATATCGGTTCTGAATTAAGCGAATCTGAGCTTGATGATGAAGATGATGAAGATGCAGAAGGTGAAACGGAAGAAGAAGAAGATGCAGGTATCGACCCTGAACTTGCTCTAGAGAAATTCACAGAGCTTCGAACTTCTTACCACAACATGCAATTAGCATTTGAAGAATTTGGTCGCGATGATGCAAAATCACGCGAAGCGATTGGTGAATTAACGGATATTTTCCGTGAGTTTAAACTGATCCCTAAACAATTCGACTACCTAGTAAAAGAAATGCGTGATGGTATGGATCGTGTTCGTACACAAGAGCGCCTAATTATGCGTATGTGTGTTGAATACGGCAAAATGCCTAAGAAATCATTCATTGCACTGTTCACAGGTAATGAATCTTCTGATGAGTGGTTCAATGAAATTATGGCTTCAGATAAGCCATATGTTGAACGTCTACAACGTTACGAAGAAGATATTCGTCGCTCTATTGCAAAACTAGATAGCATCGAAAAAGAAACAGGTTTACCTGTAGAGAATATTAAAGACATCAGTCGTCGTATGTCTATCGGTGAAGCAAAAGCTCGCCGTGCGAAAAAAGAGATGGTTGAAGCAAACTTACGTCTTGTAATCTCTATTGCTAAAAAATACACAAACCGTGGTCTTCAATTCCTAGATCTTATCCAAGAAGGTAACATTGGTCTAATGAAGGCAGTAGATAAGTTTGAATACCGCCGTGGTTACAAATTCTCTACTTACGCTACATGGTGGATCCGTCAAGCTATCACTCGTTCGATTGCTGACCAAGCACGTACGATCCGTATTCCAGTACACATGATCGAAACGATCAACAAACTGAATCGTATCTCGCGTCAAATGCTACAAGAAATGGGCCGTGAACCACTACCTGAAGAGCTTGCTGAACGCATGCAAATGCCAGAAGACAAGATCCGTAAGGTTCTGAAGATCGCTAAAGAGCCTATCTCAATGGAAACACCAATCGGTGATGATGAAGATTCGCACCTAGGTGATTTCATCGAGGATAACACCCTTGAACTACCAGTGGACTCAGCTACATCAACTAGCTTGAAGTTCGCTACAAATGACGTTCTTGCAGGTTTGACTCCTCGTGAAGCAAAAGTGCTTCGTATGCGTTTTGGTATCGACATGAATACTGACCATACTCTAGAAGAAGTGGGTAAACAATTTGACGTAACACGTGAGCGTATTCGTCAAATCGAAGCAAAAGCGCTTCGTAAACTGCGTCACCCAAGTCGTTCTGAAGTATTACGTAGCTTCTTAGACGAATAATTAAACACGATTATTTGTTAATAGAATCAAAAAGGTGGGCTTAGGCTCACCTTTTTTCGATCTGAACGCATATTTTCAATCAACTGATTAAAAAGCAGACGCCTTATGTCTAGACACTGTTTTCATCTTCCCCTATAATCGACCACCTACAAAGGCCCCTTAGCTCAGTGGTTAGAGCGCACGACTCATAATCGTTCGGTCCCCAGTTCAAATCTGGGAGGGCCACCAAATTAAAAAAGGCTGATGAGTATTTTTACTTATCAGCCTTTTTACTTTTTATTTTATCTTCTTTTTTTTGACGATGAATAGGTAGCCCATCAAAAGTAAAAATATTGATAGTTCTATCGCCGCTCTCATTAAACCTGAAGTACATACTGCGACAATAATTAATATAGTAACAATCGCCAATAATCCTTTTTATTCATATACTCCATCCTAGAAATAACCAAAAGACTATTATTCAAGATCCTTTCAATAATGAAAAATAGCTAATCGCACTATCAAAGAACCAATTGCACTATCAATAGATCACAAAAAAGCATTAATAATTTGGATATCAAATAAAGCTACCTATACTGATTGATAATTACTTTGATTATGGAGCAATCAATGAAACGGATATTTCTCCCCCTCCTTATCTCAACCCTCTCTTTCCATACGTTTGCCAACGATAGTACGGATGTATCTCAACCTAAAATAAGCGGTTTTTATGCTGGGGTAGGTTTTGGATCATTTGGTTACTCTGAAGAAGATTCTTGGGGGTATAGCAATAACCCCATTTCAGCTGAAGCCGATGGCAACTCAACAAAAGTCTATTTAGGATATCAATTTAATAAGATTGTCGGTATTGAAGGAACCTATACAAACTATGGAGAAACGAAGGCAAAAGTAGGTAACTATTCAATGAAGCCAAGCTCTATTTCTTTAGCTGCAAACTTAGGGTATACCTTTAAAAACGGCATCAGACCCTTTGGACTCGTTGGTATGTCGAATTTAGATTTAAATCAAAGTGAAGAGTTACTCACTGATGATAACGGAGCCGCTTTTAAGTTTGGGTTTGGTGTTGAATACACCCCAAAAGCATTAGGTGGCGTTCAATTCAGAGCGGCTTATGAGATGGACATGTATGCCGTTGAGTACCTTGATTATCAAAGTGGTTCAGGATTAACAACAGAAACGAATTTATATGCCTTAGACTCTTTATATCTTGGTGCTTCTTATAAGTTCTAATCATTAAATAGAGCATTGGTACCTCATATCTTTGCTCTTATTCTTAATATAATCAATAAAATGTTTTTTTCCTCTCTGCTTTTATTTCTTTCTTGATATACACTTCCTTATATTCAATATTAACTAATAACAATAAAGGTTATCTATGTACAATTTAGCCAATAATCTTGAGCGTAATGCAACTTTTCGTCCAAACAACATCGCTTTGATCTTTCAAGAGCAGAAGATTACTTACCAAGAATTAAATCAAAAAGTAAATGCTATTGCAGATCACTTACATCAATTAAATATAAAACCAAATGAAAAAATCGCTCTGTCTTGCCCTAACACCCCTGAATTCGTTATTGCTTATTATGCTATTCAAAAAATAGGTGCGGTTGTTGTTCCTTTAAATGTCATGTTAAAAGGCGAGGAAGTTGCTTATCACTTAAAAGACTCAGATGCAGTCGCTCTAATTTCATATCAAGGTTCTGATGCGATGCCTATCGGTCAATTTGGCTACGAAGGCTACACTAAAGCTGATTTTTGTGAGCATTTTATTCTTATCGAAACCGCTCCTGTATCTAAAAAGCCAGCCGAAGCACACTCTTTTAATCAGTGGTTAGAAACGGGCAGAAAAACCTTCGAAACCGTTTATCGCTCAGCAGAAGATAGCTGCGTAATCCTGTACACATCAGGCACAACAGGTGCAGCAAAAGGAGCAGAGCTTAGCCAAAGTAATATGCTATGTAATGCACAAGCTTGCCAAGCACTAACCAATCAAAAAGGCACTGATGTCAGCATCGCTATACTTCCTCTGTTCCACACCTTTGGTCAATCCCTAATAATGAACACCTCTATCCTTGCAGGTAGTGCTTTAGTTCTGATTTCTCGCTTTGTACCAAAAACAGTAGTTCAACAAATACATGAACATAAGGTAACGCACTTAGCTGGTGTTCCAACTATGTTTATTGGTCTATTAGCGTACGCTGAAAAACACCCTGGCGCTTACCTTAAAGAAATAGCACAAACATTAAAAGTTGCTATCTCTGGTGGTGCTTCTATGCCTGTTGAGGTATTGAAACAATTTGAAGAGAAGCTACAAGTTCCTGTTATTGAAGGCTATGGCTTATCTGAATCATCTCCTGTTGCCGCATTTAACCACTTAGAATTTGAACGTAAACCAGGCAGTATTGGTCAACCGTTACCTGGCGTAACCATGAAAGTGGTAGATAAAAATGGACACGAAGTTCCGACAGGTCAAGAAGGTGAACTCGTCATTCGTGGTCATAACGTAATGAAAGGATATTATAAAAAACCACAAGAGACGGCAAAAACGATAATCAATGGTTGGCTTCATACTGGCGACATTGTTCGCTTTGATGATGAAGGGTATATCTATGTTGTTGACCGTTTAAAAGAGTTAATCATTAGTGGTGGTTACAATATTTATCCACGAGAAGTAGAAGAGGTATATATGAGTCACCCTTCTGTGCATCTTGTCGCGGTCATTGGCGTTGAACATCCTCGTTTTGGTGAAGAAGTGAAAGCTTTTGTCATTCTAAAAGAGGGTCACTCTATTTCAGAAAAAGAATTAATCAAATGGAGTCGTCAACATTTAGCGGATTATAAATGCCCTAAACATCTTGATATTGTTGAAGCTTTACCTATGACAGCGACAGGTAAAATTCTAAAAAGAATGCTGAAATAACCGCTACGACTTAGCAAGTATATTCCCATAATAAAAATAAGGTATATACTTGCTACATTCATTTCATTACTGGGCAAATATTATGTCAAAGAAAACAGATAATGGTATTTGGTTTGCTTATATTGCAAGCCTACTAACTCCAATCACTCTTATGGTTTCAGGAATTATTGCAATTATTTATGCGGGCTACCAAATGAATAAAGGCACTAATGATGAAGTCATCGATAGTCATTACTACGCGATCATTAAAAGCTTTTTCCTTTTTCTTACATTTTTCGTTGTTTTAGCAGTAACGGCTGCAACAATGAGTGGTATGGCTGCGGGTCTCGATTACTGGGTAGATAGCTCTATCCTTGATAAAGTTTATGCTGCTATTCCAGTTGTTGGTGCAGTAATCTCAGTTCTTGCTATTGGTACTTGGTTCGTTAAATTAGCGAAAGGTATGCAAAAACTTAAAGCATATCAACCAATTGAAAATCAATAATATAAAGGCACTCAATGTGCCTTTTTTATTTCGAGTTATAAAATAAATATTTGACGAAGATCATACTAACTAGAAAGTGATCTTCACGGATTTTACTGTTAGAATTTGCGTCAAAATAGATAGAAACTTACGAAAAAGACATGTTCGAAATTATGTCGAGTAATGTAAATTTGTTTTTAATATTGTGATTAAAGTACAAATTGTTTACCTGAATCAATAATCCATTACTCTTTTCGAGCTAAAATACAGGTAATTACTGAATTTCAATGCTTAGCTATCGTGTTATTTGAAGATAAAATTGTTGTAATTTTTCAACACTTCAAACATTAGCTGGGCATTACTGCGTTTATCATTTTAAATATACTCATCTGGAGAGATTTCTCACATGAAAAAGACCAAAATCGTTTGTACGATCGGCCCAAAAACTGAATCAGTTGAAAAACTAACTGAACTAGCAAATGCTGGTATGAACGTTATGCGCCTAAACTTCTCACACGGCGACTTCGCAGAACACGGCCAACGTATTGATAACGTACGTCAAGTAATGAAAAACACTGGCAAACAACTTGCTATTCTTCTTGATACTAAAGGTCCTGAAATCCGTACAATCAAACTAGAAAACGGCGACGATGTTGCTCTAGTTGCAGGTCAAGATTTCACATTCACAACAGATACTTCAGTTGTTGGTAATAAAGACGTTGTTGCTGTTACTTACCCAGGTTTTGCAAACGACCTTGAAGTTGGTAACACTATCCTTGTTGATGACGGCCTAATCGAAATGGAAGTTGTTGCGACAACTGAAACTGAAGTTAAGTGTAAAGTTCTTAACAATGGTGACCTAGGCGAAAACAAAGGTGTTAACCTTCCTGGCGTTTCTGTTCAACTTCCAGCTCTATCTGAAAAAGATAAAGCTGACCTTAAATTTGGTTGTGAGCAAGGCGTTGATTTCGTTGCTGCTTCTTTCATCCGTAAAGAAGAAGACGTTAAAGAAATCCGTGAACTACTTGTTGCTAACGGCGGCGAGAACATTCAAATCATCTCTAAGATTGAAAACCAAGAAGGTGTTGATAACTTCGATTCAATCCTAGAAGCTTCTGACGGTATCATGGTTGCTCGTGGTGACCTTGGTGTTGAAATCCCAGTTGAAGAAGTAATCTTCGCTCAGAAGATGATGATCGAGAAATGTAACCGTGCACGTAAAGTTGTAATCACTGCAACTCAAATGCTTGATTCTATGATCAAAAACCCACGTCCAACTCGTGCTGAAGCGGGTGACGTTGCGAACGCAATCATGGATGGTACTGATGCTGTAATGCTTTCAGGTGAATCTGCTAAAGGTAAATACCCAGTTGAAGCTGTAACTATCATGGCTCAAATCTGTGCTCGTACTGACGCAGCTCTTAAAGCAGAACTAGGTTCTCGTCTAGATAGCCCACGTCTACGTATCACTGAAGCGGTATGTAAAGGTGCAGTAGATACAGCTGAGAAACTAAACGCTCCTGTTATCGTTGTTGCAACTGAAGCTGGTAAATCAGCTCGTTCAATCCGTAAATACTTCCCAACAGCTAAAATCATCGCTGTAACTACTAATACTAAGACTGCTGCACAACTATGTCTTTCTAAAGGTATTACTCCAATGATCGTTGATTCAATCGATAGCACTGACGCATTCTACCTACGTGGTAAAGAGTTAGCTCTTGAATCAGGTATTGGCGCTAAAGGCGATATCGTTGTTATGGTTTCTGGTGCTCTAGTTCCATCTGGTACTACAAACACAGCTTCTGTACACGTTCTATAATTCATTGAATTTATAAACAAGTATAACGAGTTAATAAAAAGAGGGCTTTCGCCTCTTTTTTTATGAAATTTTCTTGCCCAAAACAAACAATACGCTATACTATCAACCAATATTAACCGCACGCCAAATTGTATATAAGATGTCTAGCTTAACTCTCACTGATAAAGTTTCAAAAATGATCCACCAAGATATTCTCTCTGGAAAATTAAAACCTGGTCAGAAACTGGTCGTTGCTGAATTAAAAGAACGCTATAACGTAGGAGCGTCCCCTATTCGTGAAGCTCTGGTTCAATTATCTTGGAATAAATACGTCAAACTTGAACCTCAAAAAGGATGTTGGGTTGCATCTATTTCCCTTAGTGAGCTTAAAGAATTATTTGAAAGTTTACGTACTATAGGCCAAGTTTTATTAGCAAAGGCCATCACTAACGGCAATGAGAATTGGGAATTAAACGTACTAACTAGTTTCCATAAATTAAACAAAATTAATCTACAAGATGCGAAAATAGAAGAGTTAAGAGAATGGGAAAATAGATACACTGATTTCCATAATTCACTTCTAGAAGGGGCTCAATCCCCTATTATGTATCAGTTCTATCAAGATATATCTCATCAAATCACACGCTACCGCCATTTAAATAATAACCCTCAAGTGATCAGTGAAACCTATGCTCAATATTTAGAAGAGCATGAAATTATGATGAAGCTCACTTTGTCACGTGATTCAGAACAAGCCATCAAATATTTAAATAATCATTACTCGAAAGCCAGTGATCTTATATCAACCTACTTTTCGGCTTAAGAGATAAAAAAAACCAGGCAAATGCCTGGTTTTTTTATTGAAAATTCACCACCCAAAAAACTCTTTATTATGGGTACTGATTAACAATACCATTAATAAAAAATAAATTGCGCTTAATTTAAAACCTAAAATGGCTAAACTACCTACCGTGAGTCTTACTAAAAAATCAGTAAACATATCCACCTCACTTCATTTTCAAGCCTTTAATGTTACTTAATCAAGTAATGTCTAATTAGACTTATGTATCGGTAATTGTAAGTATAGACAAGGTTAGACTTTAGTCTAATAACTCTTTTATCCCTCTATGCTAAGTCCTCTAAACTAGAGCAAATAGAGACTTGGTTTCGTCCATTCGTTTTTGATTCATATAGAGCCAGATCTGCACACTTATAAGCGTCTTTTTTTGAATGACCTAAATCGGTTAGGCCACCACTTATTGTTACGTGATATTCCTCTAATTGAGAGACAGCTACTCGCAATCTATTTATCACCATTTCGGCGTCCATCAACGTGGTATGAGGCATTATAATGGCAAACTCTTCCCCACCAATCCTAGCCACAAAATCCGTTTCTCGACTCCCATTATTTAAGATATCAGAAACTAAACGTATAACTTGGTCACCAACGTCATGTCCTTTTGTATCATTAATTCGTTTAAACAGATCAATATCTAATATAGCAAGACAACACTGATGCGCTGGGTAATAACGCTGAGTTAATAAAGTCTGATTTTCTAATTCAAATTCAAATTTTCTACGATTCCAACAACCAGAAAGTACATCTTTTTCGCTTAAATAGCGCAATTCCTTTTCTAGCTCTTTACGCTTAGTAATATCAATGTAAGAAATAATATAATACTGAGTCGCTTTTCTTTTACTTTTAACCGATTGAATACGAACCAATAGACTTAGCTTTCTCTTATTTTTACTCAGTACATCTAGTTCCCCTTGCCAGGCACCAAGCTCTTCAACTTGCTTCCATGTAGTTAAACGTTTATCAATATTTTCGCTCTCAGATAGCAATACATCGAAAGTATTTTTTCCGATGACTTCATTTGCAGAGAAACCACTAATTGAAGTAAATGCTGGGTTCACCTTTAAAATTCTTCTATGTCTATCAGTGATAACAACAGCAGACATACCCTCTAATGCAGATTTAGCTAACTGACTTTCTAAATTAGAGTTATCCCAAAAACTGAGTAGAATCCCAAAAGGAATAACAATAAGACTTAATAATAGAAAAATAATTGCCGCTTCTTCCATTATTTCAACACGAATTAATTCAAATAAAACATTCACTTCATAAGTGGGGTAATAGAGCAAAAAATACATTTTTTTATTTGGAATTTCTTTTTTCATATCAAAACGATAAAAAGAATAAATACCATCATCAAGTGATAAGCTTCCTTCTTTTTGCTTCGACATTACACTCCATAATGCAGGCTTTTGAATTTTTAGTGTTTTACCCACTCGTTCACTAACAAGGTGACCAAGCATGTTCTGATTATCATCCGATAAAAGATAATAGCCATCTTGATTGATCATGGCAGGTGAAATACTCAATGTAGGAGAGAACTTTACTACGTTAATAATGATGGATGCATTCAGCTCTGCAAGAATATATCCCTTTCTCTTCCCTGATATATCAATAGGAATAGCAACCTGCATTAGCGGCTCATAAATCCCAGAAACAGCTAATGCTTCATTTAATCTTACGCCTTCAGAGAAAGCTTGCCCTTTAGGTAATAGAGTTAACTTATCAAGCAAAGAATGATTAACAGAAAGAGAAGTGGGAAGTTGTTTCACTGCTTGCTTATTATCATTTGAATAAACAATAGAAAGTAAATAATTTCCTTCATCATCAATGAGCTCTAATCGGGAAAAAAACTTTTCCAATGCCACCAATTTCAACCATGATGATTCGACAGTATTTGTTACTCTTTCTGAAGGATGTATAAAATAATCATATAAAGGTCGACTATCAGCAAGAAGCTCTAATGTATTAGATATCCGGATCGATAACTCATTAAATTCATTATGTGTATAAGCTAATTGACGTGTTGATTCACTCTGAATTTGTTCAACGGCAACCAATTTCTTTTTTTGATAATCACTATATAGATATAAAAAATAAATAAGGAAAATATCATATATACAGCAGCTGAATAAGTTACAGCTTTCGTTTTTTATAATGCATACTTTACCTTATGATTTCATGAATAATCCACGGTACGAAATTCTATATAATCATTTTATATTACACAAGATAAAATAAAACCCTTCTGAGAAGGGCTTTATTTATAGGATAAAGACTCTTAGTTAAATACAATTATACCTTTAACGCTTTGTCTCCACGCGCAATACCAACCACGCCGCTTCGAGCAACTTCCACCACATCAGTCACTTCTGATACTGCTGAAATAAATGCATCTAACTTTTCAGACGTACCCGCTAATTGAATCGTATAAAGCGAGCTTGTTACATCTACAATTTGGCCTCGGAAAATATCAGCGGTACGTTTAACTTCCGCTCGAGCAAAACCACTTGCTTTTACTTTTACCAGTAATAATTCACGCTCGACATAATCAGCCTCTGTCACTTCTTGAACTTTGATGACATCGATTAATTTATGGAGTTGCTTTTGAATTTGCTCTAACTCCATAGCATCACTGGCTGTTGTAATATTTAATCGTGACAATGTCTGATCTTCAGTTGGAGATACCGTTAAAGATTCAATGTTGTATCCACGCTGAGAAAATAGGCCAACAACACGTGATAAAGAACCCGGCTCATTCTCTAATAATAGTGAAATAATATGTCTCATTAGGTTCTCTCCGTTTTACTTAGCCACATTTTATCCATTGCTTCCCCTTTAATTTGCATTGGGTAAACGTGCTCTGTTTCATCAACATTAATATCCACAAACACAAGGCGATCTTTTAAAGAAAGAGCCTTCTCTAGACCTGACTCCAGCTCATCAGGGTGATTAATACGAATTCCTACATGACCATATGCCTCAGCAATTGCGGCAAAATCAGGAACTGAACTCATATAAGAATTGGAATGGCGACCTTGGTAAATAATATCTTGCCACTGCTTCACCATTCCTAAGAAACGGTTATTCAAATTAATGATTTTCACAGGGATATCGTATTGCAATGCGGTAGATAGCTCCTGAATATTCATCTGAATACTGCCATCACCAGTCACACAAACCACCACTTCATCAGGATGAGTAAATTTAACCCCTAGAGCTGCTGGTAAACCGAACCCCATGGTTCCTAGTCCACCAGAATTAATCCAACGACGTGGCTTATTAAATGGGTAATACAAAGCAGCAAACATCTGATGTTGTCCAACATCGGAAGCGACATAAGCATCACCATTGGTTAATTTATGAAGCGTTTCGATAACCTGCTGTGGTTTAATACGATCAGGAGAGGTTTCATAAGCCAAGCAATTACGCTCTTGCCAAACTCCAATTTCTTCCCACCATGTTGCTAAGGCTGCCTCATCGTTTGTTCCTCCCTGCTCCACTAACAGCTTAAGCATAGAATCAAGAACAATCTCCGCAGAGCCAACAATTGGAACATCAACTCGAACATTCTTTGAAATCGACGAGGGATCAATGTCGATATGCATGATCGTGGCGTTCGGGCAGTATTTTTCTAAGTTATTGGTGGTTCTATCATCAAAACGAACCCCAACACCAAAAATAAGATCTGCGTTATGCATAGCCATATTAGCTTCATACTTACCATGCATACCTAACATGCCAAGTGCATTTTTATGAGTGCCAGGAAAAGCTCCTAATCCCATCAAGGTACTTACAACGGGTAAGTTAAGAGTCTCAGCTAATTTAAGTATTTGTTTTTCTGCAGAAGAAATTATCGCGCCACCGCCAACATACAAAACAGGCTTCTTAGCCTCTAATAATGTTTTTAATCCTTTTTTAATCTGTCCTTTATGACCAGATGTTGTTGGATTATACGAACGCATCTTCATGGATTCAGGGTATTGATATGAAAACTTAATAGCAGGGTTCATTACATCTTTCGGGATATCAATAACCACGGGACCTGGACGGCCAGTAGAAGCAATATAAAAGGCTTTTTTAAGGGTTTCAGGGATATCTTCGGCTTTCTTAACTAAGAAGCTGTGCTTGACTACAGGTCGAGAGACTCCAACCATGTCACACTCTTGGAAAGCATCGTTACCGATCATATTAGTAGGAACGTTACCAGAAAGAACAACCATTGGTATTGAGTCCATATAAGCGGTAGCGATACCCGTAATGGTATTGGTTGCACCAGGACCAGAACACACAAGAACGACACCTGGCTTTCCTGTTGCTCTTGCATAGCCGTCAGCCATATGTGTGGCTGCTTGCTCATGTCTTACAAGTACATGCTGAATCACATCACTTTTCATGTGCAACGCATCATATATATCCAACACAGAGCCACCAGGGTAGCCAAATATGTGTTCAACACCTTCATCAATCAGAGATTGTACGATCATCTCTGAACCAGATAACATTTCCATATCGTTCTCCAGACACTGAAAACCTTAAAGCAGTCGACGTGAATTATCGCTAAATTAACGGTTTTACATAGTTAGGGCTTATTTTTAGCCTAAACTGAAATTAATTAGATTAAATTCCTATGTAGGTGGCAAATATAGGTAACAAAACCACCTTTTACGAAACAACTTTAACCTTTTATTAGCACTCAGGTCTAGAGGAAATTTTAACCAAATAAAAAAAGCCAACTCTTTCGAGTTGGCTTTTATTGATTAAATCATATTTAGAGTTTGATATTACTTATCTTTCTTCTCTTTTTTCTCATCGTACATTTCTTCAATCTCATCTTGATAACGCTCATTGATTACTTTACGACGCAGTTTTTGTGTTGGTGTCAACTCACCTTTATCCATCGAGAACTCTTTGGATAAAAGGGTAAATTTCTTCACTTGCTCAAAACGCGCTAACTCTTTTTGTAGGTTAGCCACACGCTTTTCAAGCATTTCAACAATTTCACTGTGTTTAACCAGTTCCATGCGATCGTGGTAAGCAATATTTAGCTCTTTTGCATACTCTTCTAATGCGTCATAACAAGGAACAATTAACGCAGATACGAATTTACGCGTATCAGCAATAACAGCAATCTGTTCAATAAAGTGATCCTTACCAATTGCCCCTTCAATAACTTGAGGTGCAATGTATTTACCACCAGAGGTTTTCATTAACTCTTTAATACGGTCAGTAATGTATAAGTTGCCATCGGCATCAAACTCACCAGCATCACCGGTTTTTAAGAAACCATCTTCAGTGAAGTTGCTCTCTGTTTCTTCTGGCTTATTGTAATACCCTTTCATCACCATTGGGCCACGAACTAGGATTTCACTATTTTCACCAATCTTAACTTCAGCGCCCGGCATCAGCGTACCAATGGAATCAGGATGAAATTTACCATCTTCCCAACATGAAATCGTAGCGGTGGTTTCTGTCATGCCATAGCCTAACTTTACATTCACTCCAAGAGCATGGAAGAAACGACCAATAGTCACATCCAGCTTAGCGCCACCACATGGCATAAAGTTAATATTACCACCTAAGATCATGCGAAGTTTTGATAGAACTAACTTATCTGCAACCTTATACGATTGCTTCAATATCCATGATGGTTCTCGACCTTCTTGCTGGCAAGCTGACATCTTAGCGCCCATATTGACTGCCCAAGTAAACATCACTTTACGATGTGCAGGAGCTCTAGATACTTTTTCATGAACCGTTGAGAAAATCTTCTCATAGAAGCGTGGAACCGCACACATAACAGTAGGCTTAACCTCTGTTAAGGCTTCCTTAATTAGATTTGTATTTGGTAGGTAGCAGTTAGTTGCTCCTTTATACAAAACATAAAAAGTCCATGCACGTTCAAATACATGTGATAACGGTAAAAAACACAAAGAAACGTCTTTCTCTGTTAACGCTAAGCGAGTGTTATGTCCTTCTAATTGAGAAGCAATGTTTTCATAATCTAACATTACCCCTTTAGGCTCACCCGTGGTTCCTGATGTATAGATTAACGTTATAAGATCATCCATTTTGGCTTCATCAAGACGAGTTAATAGCTCGCTTTGATGCGCTTCATCAGCTTTAGCAATAAAGTCATTCCATGAAATACCTGCTTCATGATCGTTTAAATCGATATCATCACTTAAAGCAACAATATGAGTTAATTGCGGGCACTGTTCGAAAATAACAACAGCAGCATTATATTGTGCTTGTTCACCGACAAACAAAATACGAATATCCGCATCGTTAATAATGTATGCGGCTTGCGTTGGCGTATTTGTTGGATAAATAGGAACGGGTACTGAACGTAATTGCATTGAGGCAAAATCAGCAACTGTCCAACGAGGCATGTTATTAGAGAAAATTCCTACTTTTTCTTGTACTTTCAATCCATGGGCAAGTAAAGCTAATGATAGCTTATCCATTTGCTCACCAAATTCTCCCCACGTAATATCACTCCATGCAGAGCATTGCGTATCAATTAAAATACTGCATTGACGCTCACGCATTGCCGTGTCATTTGACTTATTTGCGATATGTTGGCGGATCTCTTTTACAATATGTAGGTTTTGAATAGTCATCTCGTATCACCTTTAGGCTTACAGGTGTAAGCTATAATCTGCACAAAGTGTACAATTGGTGACAAAAAAGGCAACTGTTTCTCAGTATAAAATGTAAGTATTGTTGTGTGAAACCCATTTCAGAGAACCACAATTAACAACTTTATTATTAATAATCTACATTTTCTTTATATCGAATAATGTGTTTAAAAAAAAAGGTTACGTAAAATACGCAACCTTTTTCCATTATCATGTCTATTTTAAAGGCTTAAAACATCATGCCTTTGCTTGATGCAACCACTTCTTCACCACAAATAAGCATCAATTGATCTCTCATCCAAATATGACCTTTGTCTTTTTGGTAAGAGTCGTGCCAGCTTAAATAGCCACTAATGCCTTTTGACTCAATTGGCAGTGGTAACACCATTAATTGATCACGATTTGGCATTGAGTTCACTAACCATTTTGGCGCTACAGTGATCAGTTCTGATTGAGAAACAACATACAAAATATTACTAATGCTTGCGCCTTTATAAGCTTGCTCATACAAAGAATCCACATACAAGTGATCTGCAAAACCTTTAGTATTTGCGATACGAGCTGGAACCGCATGTTTTTCGCTTGCTAATTGTTCTTTGTTGATACCGTTCTGAAGTCGAGGGTGATTAACAGAAGCAACCACAACTAACTCATCAGTAAATAACTCTGTACTCATAAAACCAGGTTCGTCGAATCGAACGTAATCGATAACAAAATCCACTTCTTGATAACGCAGCTTTTGAGCAATGTCTGGTTCATGTTCACCAGAAAGCTTTAAGCTAATATGCGGCGCTTTATTTTGAATATCTTTCATGATGCGTGGTGCAAAACGAATGTCTGATGGGCTGCAAATAGATAGCTTAAATTGTCTCATCGATGTTTCAGGTGAGAATGTTGAGCTTGGTAATTCGTTCTTAACCAATTGAAGCGCCTGACGCATCGGTGCAAATAGCTGACGAGCACGTTGTGTCGGTTGAATACCACGGCCATGGCGAATGAATAATTCATCATTAAACATTAATTTTAAACGTGATACCGCATTACTTACTGCTGGCTGTGACATACCTAAGTTTTGTGCAGCTCTTGTTATATTTTGTTCTTGCATTACCGCATCAAAAACAGTCAATAAGTTAAGATCAACACCACGTAGTATTTGTTCTGTACGTGCAACAGAAGATAAAGAAGTTTCAGGCGTATTCATGTATTACTCTCTCAGCAATTAATCATTATCATAAAGAAAACGATTACATACATTTTATTTTTGTTATAGATATTGAACAGACGTATGTTAATCGAACTTCAATTATCATTACTGAATAGATTTACAAAATCCATAGCATGTTAATTATTTTAATTTTAATTTATGCTTAATTGTTTTTAAGTGCTACATAAGCTTTTTTATTCAAACAGTTAACTAAAAATATAAATTAATCTAAATATTGAAAATATGCGTATTTCAAGACAGCAGATACAAAAAAGCCATACTATATGTATGGCTTAATAAATATACGTCAGGTTAAGTGATGTTAAAACAACGAAGCAATACGATTTAAATCCGATTGAATCGCTCCTGCAGTCACCTCTCGTCCAGCTCCTGGACCTCGAATCACTAGTGGATTATCTTTATACCATTTGCTCTCTATAGCAAAAATATTATCGCATGGTAATAGATTGGCTAATGCGTGATATTCAGGTAATGCCTCGATTCCAACCGTTGCGCTACCGTCTTTATTTAAACGAGCCACATAGCGTAATACTTTCTGTTCTTTCTGAGCTTTTGTTAATCGTTCAAGCAGTAATTCATTAATCACCTCACCTTGAGACAGAAAATCATCAAGACTGGTTTCTAATAATTCACTAGGAACAAGTGATTCAACTTTTACCTGATTTGGCTCAATATGAAGCCCAGCTTCACGAGCAAGGATCACCAATTTGCGCATGACATCTGAACCATCAAGATCGTGCCTTGGATCCGGTTCAGTCAATCCTTGTTGCCAAGCCAAATCGACTAATTCAGTAAAAGGAACATCGCCATTATATTGCTGAAACAGCCACGATAACGTACCAGAGAAAATGCCCGATAATGCGATGATTTCATCACCACTTTCACGAAGATCTCTTACGGTATGATTAATAGGTAAACCTGCTCCAACGGTTGCATTATATAACCAGTGACGCGATGTTTTAGCAAAGGCATCAATTACCGCTTGATAATCGGCACTTGGCGCTGAACCAGCAACTTTATTCGCAGAGATCAGATGCATTCCTTGTTCTGCAATTTTTGTATATCGATTAGCAAGATCAGCACTTGCCGTTACGTCTAAAACAACAACATCATCATAACCTTGAACGGCACCAACTTTTTCAATCCAATCAAAATCCGTATAATTTGTTGCTTCATCATCGAACTTAGCAACCACTTCAGTACTGTTTAAACCATCAAAATCAAGCCAACAACGCTCTCTATCAACAACACCAATGAGTGAAAACTGCATTCCATGACGCTTTTCAAGTTGACGTTTTTGTTGAGTAAATAGCGATAACCATTGAGAACCAATATTCCCATGTCCACACAGGATCAATCCCACTCGTTTTTGTGCTTGGAATAAACTGTTATGAATAGCATTAATGATCGATGAGGTATCAACTTTACGTAAAATAGCGACAAGGCTTAAACCCGATTCTGATGCGTACACAAATTCAAGAGGGCAATTTTTCAATTGATGATAAAAACCATGACTGTGAATGGCATTCGCGGTAACCCCCGCGCCAACAGCAGCAACCATTGAATAGCCTTCTTTTAGCTTAATTTCAGCATGTACCGCTGAGTTTTGTAGCACTTCTAACGCTTCATTCACGACTTCAGAAGTATAAGCGAGCAATAATGTAAACTGATCAGCTTGAGGCTCTAAGGCCAGTGGTTGCAGTTGAGAACGAGTAAGTAAAGAAAGAACCTCTTGTTGAGCGCGTTCAAAATCTTGTCCACGACCAAAGCCAAGCTGAATCAAATAGACATCTTCTAATGACGTAACAATTTTTGCACCTCGCCCAGAAGCCAATACACGCTCGATTCGAGTTGATCCAGATTCAGGCTGATAACTGCAACGTAAACTCAAATCTAATGCACTTTGAGCTACAGGTTGTAATGTTCTACTGTGCAATACAGGAGCGGCTAAACGAGCTAATTCACTCGCTTCATCCAATCTTAATAATGGCAGTAAGCACGCATCCTCCACTTTTCTAGGATCCGCACTGAACACGCCAGCAACATCACTCCAGATAGTAACGCATGACACCTCTCCAAGAGCACCAATCATGGTTGCCGAATAATCAGAACCATTTCGACCAAGAAGTACGGTTTCTCCTCTTTGATTACGGGCCATAAAACCAGTAATCACAATTCGCCCATGCGGATGCTGAGCGACCTGCTCTTTAAACAAAGGCCAAGACTGCACACGATCCACTTCAGGTTGTGCAGCTCGCTCTGCCCTTAGAAAGGTTCGAGAATCAAGGGAGCTGCTTGTAAATCAATTTGATTTAAATATGCAGAAAGTAACCTTGAAGACCACACTTCACCATGACCTAATACATCAGCTTGCTGTACCTCTGTTAACGGTGCATGCAGTTGCCCTATCGCAATCAATTCTTGGTGTAAAACGGCCAATAAGGGTTCTGCATTCTCAGCAGACAGTAATTCGGTTATCAACCCCTGCTGGTATGTACGTAAAGACTCTAATGTTTCATGAGCTAAGCGCCCATCTTTAGATAGATCATCAATCCATTCTAAAATACGGTTTGTTGTATTACCTGCAGCAGAAACAACAATCAAATCATGTTCATTTGAGTATTCTTTTAAGATGGTGGCAACTCGGCGATAGCATTCTGGGTCAGCCAAGCTGCTACCACCAAATTTATGTAATTGACGTGAACAAGGTATTGTCATTATTTCACCTCTGCAGCAATCGCAAATGCTTGTTGAAGATCAGCAATAAGATCTCGGCTATCTTCTAATCCAACAGATAATCTCAATAACGTTGGTGCTAATCCCGCTTCTTCTTGAGCTTCATCAGACATTGCTCTATGTGTCATGGTTCCTGGATGCGCAATCAAACTTTCAACACCACCTAGAGATTCAGCTAAAGAGAAATATTTCAATTCTTTAACGAATACTTTCAATTGCTCAAGTGAGCCATTTAATTCAAAACTGAGCATGGCACCAAAGCCTGCTTGTTGACGTTTTGCAATTTCATGACCTGGATGCTCAGGTAAACTCGGGTGATAAATCGTACCAACTAATGGCTGCTCTTGAAGACACTTGAGTACTTCTATCGCATTTTCTTCATGCACACGCATACGAGCACCAAGAGTTCGAATACCACGCAGTGTTAAATAACTATCGAAGGCGGTACCCGTCGCTCCAATGCAATTCCCCCACCATGCAAGATCATCCGCATGCGCTTTTGTTTTAGCGATAAGTACACCACCAACAACATCAGAGTGCCCATTAATGTATTTGGTTGTGGAGTGGATAACAAAGTCAGCACCTAAAGAAAGAGGTTGCTGTAATACAGGTGAAAGGAAAGTGTTATCTACTGCGACTAACGCACCAACTTGAGCCGCTTTTTGGCAAATTTCAGCAATATCCACCACACGTACTAATGGATTTGAAGGGGTTTCAAGTAGGATTAATTTTGGCTTTTTAGCAATTGCAGCATCTAAAGCCTCAGTATTAGATTGGTCTACAAATAAAGTTTGGAAGTCTCCTTTATTTGCTCGAGTATTAAACAATCGATAAGTTCCTCCATAACAATCATGAGGAGCAACAATTAAATCGTCAGGACCAAGTAATGCAGATACCATTAAATTAAGAGCGGATGTTCCACAATTAGTGACCACTGCACCAGCCCCACCTTCTAAATCTGAAAGTGTGGTTTCTAATTGAGTTCGAGTTGGATTTCCAGAACGAGCATAATCATACTTAGGTACATCCCCAAACTCTGGGAAACTATAGTTAGTTGATAAGTAGATAGGTGGCACAACAGCGTTATGTTGTGAGTCTGTTTCAATGCCGGTACGAACAGCAATAGTTGCAGGTTTTCTTTCGCTCATAATTTCCCTTCCGAACTGCGGTGCAGTAATGTAATACCAACGATATAAACTATCTAAACAGGCTTACAAGGGAATGTCTTTATCTTCACGTCTTAAATTTCGTAATTACACTAAATTAATTACTTCAATTTATTTTTGATTATAGATAATTTTCCTTCGCAATTTCCCGCTCATATAATTAATATGACTGATATACGTTAATCCATAAGTATATTTATCCTACTTTACCATCACAAAATAAGACGTCAACACTTCTAGACGTCTATATGTCTTTACTTTTAGCGGTAAATATCGCTAAAATCGCCTATTCTACTTATATACATCAATAATTCTGAACGAAGGTGAACAATGGCTGATTGGAATGGTGACTATTTAAGTCCTTATGCCGAACATGGTAAAAAAAGCGAACAAGTAAAAAAAATTACTGTTTCTATTCCAACAAAGGTACTTCAAATCCTTACTGACGAGCGTACTCGTCGCCAAGTAAGCAACCTACGTCATGCGACAAACAGTGAATTATTGTGTGAAGCATTCCTACACGCATACACTGGCCAGCCTTTACCAACAGATGAAGATCTACGTAAAGATCGTCCAGATGATATTCCAGCTGAAGCAAAAGCATTAATGACGGCAATGGGGATCGAATTCGAAGCGTTTGACGAAGAGTAAATACGTTTCATTCCTCCTCCTTTTGTCTCCTCCTTCTTTTAATAAAATTAGGAGGATTACATTCCCTCTTGGCTAATAAATAATCACAGTGCCCTACTTATAAATATAAAGGACTTACTGTGAAAAAACAGATCGCAAAAACGACAATAGCTCTCGCTATTACCTCACTTTTGAGCGCATGTAGCTCAACATCTAATGACGACATCTCTCCCTTAGCTTATCAATGTGATCCGCAAATGACGGCACAAAGCGATAACTTACGGATTTACCAAATCATGGTCGAAAGCTTTGTCGATGGTGATAACACAATCGGACATGGTACAGGCTATGGCCCGAGTCATCATAATGGCGACTTACAAGGAATTATTGATTCATTAGATTACATTCAATCGCTTGGTATAAATGCCATTTGGATGACTCCAGTCTTTGAGTCTGCCCTCTCGACAATCAAGATCATTGGGCAGATAAGCTCGATGCCACCGGATATTTTGCTACCGATTTTTTTAAAATAGATCCACGCTTTGGCACATTAGAGAAAGC
This sequence comes from Aliivibrio fischeri, assembly GCA_038993745.2. Classification (NCBI taxonomy): domain Bacteria; kingdom Pseudomonadati; phylum Pseudomonadota; class Gammaproteobacteria; order Vibrionales; family Vibrionaceae; genus Aliivibrio; species Aliivibrio fischeri. The sequence goes on from CP160629.1 coordinate 2,572,696, forward strand.
CAAAGAATTAGTTGAAGAAGCTCATAAGCGCGGTATTTACGTATTATTTGATGGTGTGTTTGGCCACCATAAAAAAGGACTGATTAAGCCATCGCCAACAGGGTTACTTCCTGCTGGAGAGCACAACCCAGTTAGCTACCCTGAAAGTGAAGCTTTTTATAAAGAAGTCGCAGCCTACTGGATTAAAGAATTAAAAATCGACGGATGGCGATTAGACCAAGCTTACCAAGTGCCAACACAATCTTGGACAAACATTCGTAAAGCTGTTGACGCCGCATCAAAAGAAACCTTTTATACCAATAATAAAGGTGAACAAGTAAATCCACTCGGCTATATGGTTGCCGAAATCTGGAATAACGAAAACTACATAACAGAAACAGGTTATGGCAGCGAACAAAACCCTGCTCTTTGCTCAGCTTTTGACTTTCCTCTGCGTTTTCGCGTTGCTGAAACCTTTGCAGTTAATGAAAGTGGCGTAGGACATAAAGGAGGGGATTGGCTTAATCAAGGTATGCAAATGCACGAGCTTTATCCTCCTCATGCTGTACCTAATTTAATGCTAGGAAATCACGATGTTGTTCGCTTTGGTGACTTACTTCAACGTGGTGATATTGCTAATCCAAACGACAAAAACTATTGGACCCGACACAAAGCAGCCCTCTCTTTTCAAGCCGCTTATACAGGCCCAATAACCCTATACTATGGTGATGAAATTGGTGATCAAGTTGACGGATTTTCCAAAAAAGAGAATAAAGATACTTGTGCCATTAAAGGACTTTGTGATGATCACATTGCTCGATCATCTGCCAAAATTGATGGTCTTACCGCCAAGTTGACTCCAGAGCAAAAGGATTTAAAAAATTACGTTACCACATTAATGCAATTGCGTATTAAGCACCCAGCGCTATCTAAGGGTAAAAGAGTTAATCTAGTAGCTAATAAAGCAGTTTATATCGATCATAAACAATCTGAAAATGATGCAATTGTTTATATGGTAAGTACTCAAGAGGCAGATCAAACGCTCTCCTTAGATGCAAAACAGCTTGGGTCAAAAGGTAACTTAATTGATCTAATCACCGGGCAGATTTTTACTCCAATTAATGGAATATACACCATTCCATTATCCAACTTTGAAAATCGATTTTTAACAATAGAAGAGCCTAATAGTACAGGGCCTATCATAGAGCAAAAAGAAATAGCGCTATATGGCAGTGGTTTTATGGCGCGATGCGATAACCCTACTATCACAAACACCAACCCCCCTTTACAAAATACCTTATATTTAGTTGGCGATTTTTCTGATTCTCGTTGGAGCCATAAAGAAACCAGAGCGTATCAATATAAAGGAAACAGCATTTATCAAGTGGTCATCAATGAAAAACGAGGCCCTTATAAAATGCAATATGCAACAAAAGGTTGGAGCGCTCAATATACCGCTGAAGGACTATCACCCAAATTGGGACAATCAAATAAACTCATTACTGGTGGCTATGGCCAAGATACCGCCATCTATCTTCCTGAAGATGGTAACTACGTTTGGAGCTTAGAGTTCACTTCTCAAGGAGAGCCAAAATCAATGATGGTTTCTAAGTGTAAATAAGCCCTCCTTTACCTTAATTTAATGAATAAAATATGAACTATTTCTAACCAACAATGTCTATTGTTGGTTAGATCACATTTCTGATTATTTCTTAATTTCCCTCTTTTACGATTTTCTTCATTATTTCCAATTTCAAAATATCTTTCGACGTGAGCCTTATCTCATAAATATTTTCAATCACTCCTACTAAGTGTGATTATTATCAAAAGAAGACCTGCCATTCATTCTTCTCATCCTTAGTACTACGCCCTATCATCCTTAAAAAGAGGAGGAGGGCAAAATACCTATTTATTTTTAATCTGTGTCTCGTTCGATAACGACAGATGTTTACTTCACTTCCCTACACTGCCATGAGTTAAGTAAACGTTTTCAAATCAAAATATCCTGAAAAAAGGAAATAGGATTTTAAGATGAAAATGAATAAATACACATTGCTTGCCGCTGCTGTTTCTACAGCTCTATTTTCTGGCGCAACACTTGCTGAAACCGATGTTGCACTGGATGTCATCGCAGGTGACGAAGCTGCACCAAAAGTTGAAAAAGTAAATGGAACTGATGTTATTTCAGATGGTTGGGAAGTACACGGTTACGCGTCAATGAACTTCCGCATGGTAGATGGCGAAACGGTTGATACTGAGTTTGGTAAACCAGACTATAAAACAGCAGGTACTCACGGAAAAAGTACTAACCAAGTTGAATTTGTAATCAAAAAACATACTGAACACGCAAATGGCGTTTGGTCTGACTTTGTCGTTCGTTCTGAATACGGTAATGGTAACTCTTACGCTTACTCATCTCCTGGTAGCCAAAAAGCCAACACAACGGCACAATTTGAAATCAAAGAAACTTATGTTGAAATTGGTGGCTTATCTTACCTAGGTGAAGATACGTCTATCTGGGGTGGTCAACGTTACCTAAACCGTTCTGCAAGTGCACTATCGGGTGAATTCTGGAAACAATCATCAGGCGTTGGTGCAGGTATTCAAACTAAACTTGGTGGCAACACCGCAGGTTTTGCAATTGTTGCTGCAGATACAGACGGTGATATCAATAATGGTCCAGGTGCTGATGGTCGACAAACACTAACCTCACACGATTTATACTACTACGGTGTTGATGTTGGCTTTGGTAGCTTAGATTTTGATTTCAAATACATCACTCAAGCTAATGTTCAAGATGATGACGGTTTCGGCGCATCTATCACATTAAACTCTAGTTACTATGGCCTAGATGGTTGGTCACAAACAGCGATTGCTTACGGTAAAGGCGCAGCGCAAAACCGTGGTGTGAACTTTGGTAGCTGGTCAGGTGGCGATGACAATGCTGAATCTATCTTCTTCACTTCAGGCGGTGTGGTAAACATTTCTGAAAACTGGCAAATGGGTTCTGAGGTAACATACTTTGCTGGGTTGGATGAATTGTTTAGTGCCAAAGATCTAAAACGCTACATCGTTGCAGCGCGTCCATCATACAAAGTAAATGATAACCTTCGTCTTGAAGCGACAGGTTCTTACGCTCATGAAGAAGTTGAAGTTGGCGGAGTATGGGGTAAAAGTGCAGATGCCGCAGAAAGCGATATTGTTAACTTAGAGTTAGCAGCCGCATTTACGGTAAACGCGGACTACTTTGGTCGTCCACAAATCAAACCATACGTAAGTTATATCCTAGCTGATGATGAAGCAAGTGCTAAAGATATTGGCATTAAAAATGGTAAGTCAGAAACAATTATCGGTGTACACACTGAAATCTGGTTCTAACTGAGTTAAAGTGAAAGGCGGCCAAATGGCTGCCTTTTTGCGTTTATTATCACCTTAATAATGGAGTATCGTGATGAACACGAAAAAATTGTTACTTAGCTTATTTATCGGTCTCTCTTTGACTGCGTGTTCTTCAACCGAAGCCATACAACAACAGCCGATAGAACCGCTCGCAAACTCTCAAGTATGCTGTAGTGACTTTTCTCAATATCCTTGGATACAGCTAGCGACAACGGAAGATATCGATTTCAATTAGATAAAGATTCACCTATTGGTCATTTTTCTGATGGAAACAGCTATTTTAATGCCTTCAAATTCGCTGAACGTTCAGGAAAAGTACAACTTCGTCTCTCTAGTTTAATGGTTAATGACTCTGTTGCGGCACCAAAACTCATTGCTCTCGATCATGAGTTTAATGTTGTAAGTACAACAAGTTTAGACCAATTTGATATCAAACCATCCGATGCATTTACTCGAACTCAGTTTCAATTAAATTTCCAACTTGATGCAGCTAAAACCCCTTATTTTATTATCTATTCTTCTAATGAGTATTTAGGTCAGTCTATTAAGGTGAAGCACCCAGCAAGGATCAGAGCGGAAGAATTAGGTGAACCGATGCCAATGGTAACGGATCCAACTTATGCTTATGAGCGTTTTGGTAAACTAAAGCTATCGATAAAAACGCTTTCATTACAAGCACATAAACAAACATCTCAACAACCCAAAGTAGCAATAAAATCTGCACAATCAGAAACGCACACTTTCTATAAAGAAGCTATTGTTAAAGCAGTAAAAACAAACGACATACCTAAAGCATTAGCACTACTAGAAGAAGCAAAAACGTTAGGAATTAAAGATGCTCAAGATACATTTGTTCAAGCTTTAGAAAGTCAAAAATAATTTCTTACCTAAATAAAAAAAGGCTTCTAACTTAATTAGTTAGAAGCCTTTTCTACATAAAAGATAAAGCGAATTACGCTTCCATGTATCCTTCAGGCATTTCTATACGAGCGACACCTGAGTCAACAGCAGCTTGTGCTACCGCTTTAGCAACTCGTGGAAGTAGACGGGGATCCATTGGTTTTGGAATGATATAGTCAGAACCAAATGTCAGTGATTCAACGCCAGCGGCTTTTAATACCTCAACGGGTACTTCTTCTTTAGCTAATTGACGAATAGCCTCAACAGCAGCTAGCTTCATTTCATCATTAATTTCACTTGCACGCACATCTAGCGCACCACGGAAGATAAATGGGAAACAAAGCACATTATTTACTTGGTTTGGATAATCAGAACGGCCTGTACCCATGATTAAGTCAGAACGAACTTCATGAGCCAATTCAGGTTTAATTTCAGGATCTGGATTTGAACATGCAAACACAACTGGTTTATCAGCCATTAGCTTCAGATCTTCTGCATCTAATAAATTTGGACCAGATACACCCAAGAATAAATCGGCACCTTCAATAACATCTTGAAGCGTGCGCTTATCGGTATTGTTTGCAAAACGTTGTTTGTACTCATTAATATCGTCACGACGAGTATGAATCACACCTTTACGATCCAGCATGTAGATCTTCTCACGCATTGCGCCACACTTAATAAGTAGCTCCATACATGCTACCGCTGCAGCACCAGCACCTAAACATACGATTATTGCATCTTCTAGTTTCTTACCTTGCAGCTCAATCGCATTTAACATACCAGCAGCAGTCACGATTGCAGTACCATGTTGATCATCATGGAATACTGGCACATCACAAAGCTCAATAAGGCGACGTTCAATCTCAAAACAATCCGGTGCTTTAATATCTTCTAAGTTAATACCACCAAATGTATCTGCAATATTGGCAACCGTATCAACAAACTCATCAATCGTGCGGTGTTTTACTTCGATATCAATAGAGTCTAAACCTGCAAAACGTTTAAAAAGAAGCGACTTACCTTCCATTACTGGTTTTGATGCAAGAGGACCTAAATTACCTAAACCAAGAATTGCCGTACCATTTGAAATAACCGCAACCATATTGCCTTTTGATGTGTATTTATAAACATCATCAGGGTTCTTTGCAATTTCACGTACAGGCTCAGCCACACCAGGGCTGTAAGCCAAAGCAAGGTCTTCTACTGTGTCAGCAGGTTTAGTCAATGCAACTTCAATTTTACCTGGAGTTGGGTAAGCGTGATAATCTAGAGCTTGCTTGCGAAATTCTTCAGACATGATGGTTTCCTGATTTAAAAGGTAACGTCAAAATAGTAAACCTCTATATTAGTTGATCTAGCTCAAACTTCATAGCCTTTGCTTACAGATCGTACCAACAAAAATGCCGAGCTATCGTACAAATTTGAGTTAGTGATAATTCAACTAAATACAGAAGAAATAAAAGACACAATAAGAATAATCGAATACAAAAATGAAAAAATCGTAAATTGCAGATATAAAAAAAGGAGCCCTATTGGACTCCTCTTTTATCGGAAATTGGTAATTATTTCTTAGAACCAATTGCACCGAAACGTTTGTTGAAGCGATCAACACGGCCGCCTGTATCAACGATACGTTGCTTACCAGTGTAGAACGGGTGACATTTGTCACATACGTCTAGGTGGATTGAATCTTTGCCTAGTGCAGAGTTGAATTCGAACTCGTTGCCGCAAGAACAAGTAGCTTTAACAGCTGTGTATTCTGGGTGGATACCTACTTTCATGGGAAAACCTTAATAGTTTAGGCCGTGTCGCTATCCGATTCTAATGCCGGACACCACACGTAGTTTAACAAAAATAGTAAGCGTAAATGGATTACACTTACTTAAGGTCGCGTATAGTAATGAATCTGGAGCGATCAATCAACTGATCTGTTACTTTTTTCACCGATTTTTTTACCCATTTGCGATATTTCTATCTAAGGGTAGACTATTCTCATTCCAATTTCTTAATGATGTTAACCATGCCCTATTCAATCGCTCATGTTGCACTGCCTGTTCCACTTGATCGCACCTTTGATTATCTTATTAAATCAGAGCAAAAACCTGTGATCGGTGGACGAGTAAAAGTCCCTTTTGGACGTCAGCGTTTAATTGGTGTGGTAACAAAACTCAGCAATGAATCTGAGTTTGCTCGTGAGAAATTAAAAGCTATTGATGTTGTCATTGATGAACAAAGCTTATGGCCTACCAATTTATACAAATTATTAAATTGGAGCAGTACGTATTATCAGTATCCATTAGGAGATACCTTAGCGAATGCAATGCCTTCATGGCTTAGAAAAGGAAGAGAAGCCAATTTTGCTTCGTTAAAAGCTTGGCAAATTACCGAGCTAGGTAAAAATCAAGATTTAAATAAGTTAACCCGAGCGCCAAAACAAGCCAAAGCACTCAATTTAGTAAGGCATCAACAATGCAGCCATGAGCAAATGCTTGAAGAAGAAGTGACTGCAGCCACACTAAAAACGATTTCAGATAAAGGTTGGATTGAAGAGGTATCTCTCGCTCCGACACCAAGCTATTGGTATCGAAATGTTGAAGTCACTCAAGAAAAACCTCAACTCAATGAAGAGCAATCTATCGCTATTGCTACGGTCAATGCGAATCCTGAATTTGGTTGTTATCTATTGGAAGGGGTTACGGGCTCAGGAAAGACTGAAGTCTATTTACAACTTCTAGAACCGATTTTAAAAGCGGGGCGACAAGCGCTTATCTTGGTTCCTGAAATTGGTTTAACGCCACAAACTATTAATCGTTTTAAGCGTCGCTTTAATGTACCTGTTGATGTTATTCACTCAGGACTTAATGACACTGAGCGTTTAAATGCATGGCTAGCAGCAAGAGATAATCACGCCGGTATCATCATTGGTACTCGTTCGGCTCTGTTTACGCCTTTTCATGATTTAGGGATCATCATTGTTGATGAAGAACATGATGCCTCTTATAAGCAACAAGACAGCATGAGATATCATGCGCGCGATTTAGCCGTGATGAGAGCGAACTTAGATAACATCCCTATTATTCTAGGCTCGGCAACGCCAGCGTTAGAAACATTACACAATGCGAATGTTGGAAAATATCATCATCTAACATTAACTAAACGCGCAGGTACTGCCATTCCGGCTCGTCATGGTGTTCTTGATGTAAAAGGCTTATATCTTAATAGTGGTTTATCAGCACCATTAATTGCTCAGATGAGAAAACACTTATCTGAAGGCAATCAGGTGATGCTGTTTTTAAACCGCAGAGGCTTTTCACCAGCACTAATGTGTCATGAATGCGGTTGGATGGCTGAATGTAAACGTTGTGATGCTTTCTATACTTTCCATCAACACTCAAATGAAATTCGTTGTCACCACTGTGGTTCACAACAGCCAATTATCCATCAATGTCAGGGATGCGGATCGACACAACTGATTTCTGTCGGCGTAGGTACAGAACAACTAGAAACACAATTAACCAATCTATTTCCTGAATACAAAACGGTTCGTATTGATAGAGATAGCACCCGTCGTAAAGGTAGCTTAGAAGACTATTTAGAAGCGATTAAGAATAATGAATACCAAATTTTAATTGGTACTCAAATGCTAGCAAAAGGCCACCACTTTCCTAACGTAACTTTGGTTGGGTTAATCGACGTAGACAGCTCTCTGTTTAGTAGTGATTTTCGAGCCCCTGAACGATTAGCTCAATTATTTATTCAGGTCGCAGGACGTGCAGGACGTGCAAGTAAACCAGGTGAGGTAATTCTGCAAACTCACCATCCTGAACACTCTTTATTACAAAGTTTATTACACCATGGTTATGGGCATTTTGCAGAGCACGCTTTAAAAGAGCGTAAATTTGCTCAATTACCACCTTATACCCATTTGTCTCTTTTTAGAGCAGAAGCAAATAATAACGAAAACGTGGAACAATTCTTACGACAAGTGCGCGATATTTTAGAAAGCCACCCACAATTTCATGATGCAACACCAGTACTTGGGCCGATCCCTGCCCCATTAGCTCGTCGCGCCGGTAAATATCGTTGGCAGCTATTGTTCCAGGCTCCAAACCGGACAGTAATGCAATCAATGCTTCGCGGTGCAAAAACCGCCATCGAACTTTTACCCCTAGCAAAAAAAGTTCGATGGACTTTAGATATTGAGCCACAAGATTTAAGTTAATGTCGGTTTTATCAACAATTTTCCTGTTGAAAAAGTGAAACAATCGGCCTTCATGTGAGAGAAATCACAATACAGATGTAATTTTTGTTAAACGAGCCGTATTTAAATCTTTATTTTATGAATAAAATATCTTCTTATTCAAATAGAGCAATCGTTTACTTTAAGATAAAAGTATTAGGGAGAAGATAATTATGGCGACAATGAAGGACGTTGCTTTATCGGCAGGAGTGTCAACAGCAACGGTATCACGAGCACTAATGACACCAGAAAAAGTATCATTATCCACTCGTAAGCGCGTTGAAGATGCAGTATTAGAAACGGGTTACTCACCAACTACGTTAACTCGAACATTACGACGCAATGAGTCAAAAACCATTGTGACGATTGTTCCTGATATTTGCGATCCTTACTTTAGTGACATTATTCGCGGTATTGAAGATGCTGCCGTTGAAAATGGTTATGTCATTTTAGTAGGCGATAGCAGTCAGCAAAAAAAACGTGAACACTCCTTTGTAAACCTTGTGTATACCAAGCAAGTTGATGGCATGGTATTACTTGGTTCAGATCTCCCTTTTAACGTTAGTCGCCAAGAACAAAAAAATTTACCGCCTCTTGTAATGGCGTGTGAATATGCACCAGAATTAGAACTACCAACCGTTCATATCGATAACCTTACAGCCGCCTATGAAGCAGTTAACTACCTAACTAAACTAGGGCATAAAAACATCGCAGAATTATCTGGCCCTGAGAGCTCCGCTCTCTGTCAGTTCAGACATCAAGGTTACCAACAAGCACTTCGCCGAGCGGGTATCACCATGAATGCCTCTTATGTGCAATATGGTGATTTCACTTTCGAAGCAGGGGCAAAAGCAATAACTCAACTTCTTTCTCTTTCAACACCACCGACTGCTGTCTTTTGTCATAACGATATTATGGCAATCGGAGCGATTCAAAAAGCGAAACAAATGGGTTTTAGAGTGCCTCAAGACATTTCTATCATGGGATTTGATGATATTGAATTCTCTCAATATTGTGATCCTGCATTAACCACGATTTCCCAGCCTCGTTATGAAATAGGTCGTCAATCTATGTTAATGCTACTTGACCTATTAAAAGGCCATGATGTTCGTTCTGGTTCACGATTACTCGAATCCTCATTGATTGTTAGAGAGAGTACGGCGTCCCCAAAAAACAAATAAAACGTCTCGATTCATTCTTTAAGCCACGTTAACGCCAAAAAGTCATAACTCTAGACAATCAATTTGTCTAAATAGTGACTTTTTGCGTACTTTTTTACACAAATACTGGTATGAGTTCACACAACTGATTACCATAAACGACCATCAGTGAATTTGTGTAAAGTAAAGATTGTGGCCAATAAAGATTATGTAAAACGCGGACGCTCTCCTAAGAAAGCGACAAAAAAAACAACTAAGAAAAAAGGCGCTAAACAACCTATGTCTAATGGCTCTACGCCATGGAAAGCGGTTGCCGTTGCGGCTCTTTTAGTTATGGTTTTTGGCTACGCACTCTATTTTCTTAATGACTCACCAGAGCCAGAAGTAAAAGCACCAGTAACCGAAGTTGTTCCTGTTAAACCAAAGAAAACAACATCCACAGAAGACATTCCACCACTGCCGGAAGAGCAATGGAGCTACATGGATGAACTGCCAAATAAAGAAATAACAGTTGAACAAAAAGAATTAAAAGTATCTGAGATCCCTTACATTATGCAGTGTGGTGCTTATAAAAACCGCTCACAAGCTGAAGAACGTAAGATGAATATCGCTTTCCAAGGCATAACTTCTACCGTTCGTCATGCTGAAGGAAGTAGCTGGTATAAAGTGGTTCTTGGTCCATATAAATTCAAACGTGATGCAGAGAAAGATCGTCATAAGCTGCAACGCGCAAAAATCGAACCTTGTGCGATTTGGAAAGATCAATAAAACCATCACCCGAAATCAATAACACATCACATATTTAATAAAAGGAGCGCATTGAGTGCTCCTTTTTTCTATCTATTCATCTTGAAAAGCGTCTTACCTTCCCCCATTACAATAGTAATAATCATGAAGATGGTCGTCTTGCTTTCATTTACTGGCGCCATCGAAAAAGAGGTTTTACTCGTGACTACAATTGTTTCTGTACGCCGTGAAGGCAAAGTCGTGGTTGCTGGCGATGGCCAAGCATCTCAAGGCGATATGATCGCAAAAGGCAACGTAAAAAAAGTACGTCGCTTATACAATGACTCAGTATTAGTTGGTTTTGCTGGTAGCACAGCTGATGCATTTATTCTGTTCGACCTGTGTGAACGTAAGCTAGAAATGCATCAAGGTAATCTAACAAAAGCCGCAGTAGAACTAGCAAAAGAATGGCGTAGTGACCGTGCATTACGTCGTCTTGAAGCAATGTTAATTGTTGCAGATAAAACAACGTCATTAATCATCAGTGGTACAGGTGATCTAATCAATGCTGATAATGACTTACTAACTATTGGTTCTGGTGGTTACTTTGCTCGTTCTGCAGCAACAGCGCTGTTAGAAAATACCGATTTAGACGCTCGCGAAATTGCAACTAAAGCACTGACTATTGCTGGCGATATCGATGTATACACCAACCACAACCACACAGTTGAAGAACTGAACGCTTAACCAAGAATAAGGAATTACCATGTCTGAGATGACTCCTCGTGAAATTGTACACGAATTAGATAGCCATATTATTGGTCAAGATAAAGCAAAACGTTCAGTTGCTATTGCTCTTCGTAACCGCTGGCGCCGTATGCAACTTGCTCCTGAGTTGCGCACAGAAGTAACACCAAAAAACATTCTGATGATTGGCCCAACAGGTGTGGGTAAAACTGAAATCGCTCGCCGTTTAGCAAAACTTGCAAACGCACCTTTCATCAAAGTTGAAGCAACTAAATTCACTGAAGTGGGCTACGTTGGTAAAGAAGTAGAAAGCATCATCCGTGATTTGACCGATGTTGCTATCAAAATGACGCATCAACAAGCTGTTGAAAAAGTAAAATTCCGTGCTGAAGAGCACGCAGAAGATCGCATTCTAGATATCTTACTGCCACCTGCTCGCGATGCATGGGGAAATAATGAAGAAGGCAATAACGATTCTGGCACTCGTCAATCTTTCCGTAAAAAACTACGTGAAGGTAAATTAGACGATAAAGAAATCGAAGTTGATGTTGCTGCACCTCAAGTTGGCGTGGAAATCATGGCTCCTCCTGGTATGGAAGAGATGACAAACCAGCTTCAAGGTATGTTCCAAAACCTTTCTGGTGGCAATACAACCAAAAAACGCAAAATGAAAATCGTTGATGCACTTAAAGCACTAACAGAAGAAGAAGGTGCGAAGCTGGTTAATCCTGAAGAGCTAAAAGAACAAGCGATCTTCAATGTAGAAAACCACGGTATCGTGTTTATCGATGAAATTGATAAAATCTGTAAAGGTTCAAACTCTCACTCTGGTGATGTATCTCGTGAAGGTGTTCAACGTGATTTACTTCCATTAGTAGAAGGCAGCACGGTTAGCACTAAACATGGCATGGTGAAAACCGACCATATGCTATTCATCACGTCAGGTGCATTCCAAATGGCAAAACCATCGGACTTGATCCCTGAATTACAAGGTCGTTTACCAATCCGTGTTGAACTTGAAGCACTAACAGCAAATGATTTCAAACGCATTTTAACTGAGCCTAATGCATCATTAACTGAACAATACATTGCTCTATTAGCGACCGAAAATGTAAAAGTTGAGTTTACGGAAGATGGCATCAGTCGTATTGCTGAATCTGCATTCCAAGTAAATGAAACCACTGAAAACATCGGTGCTCGTCGTCTACACACAGTGATGGAACGACTAATGGAAGAGATTTCTTATGATGCTTCTGAAAAAAATGGCGAAAGCTTAATTGTTGATGCTGAGTATGTAAGTTCACGCCTAGGTGAGCTTGTTGCTGATGAAGACCTAAGCCGCTTCATTCTGTAATCTCTCATAACTTAAAAATAAAGCCTCGCAAGCATTAACTTGCGAGGCTTTTTTCTAATCTTTGTTGCCTACAGTTTAAGCTGAAACAATCTCCCATGAGTGCGTCATTTTTATGCCCTCACCAAGCATTAAACACACTGAGCAATATTTCTGTAATGAATCCGCGGTGACTTTCTCGACAATCGTTGAGTCTAGGTTGTTACCTGTTACTTCAAAATGAATATTAATGTAAGTAAACAACTTTGGTGCAGTTTCACGACGCTCACTAGATAGCTTAGCAACACAAGCTGTGACTTCTTGATTTGCCGATTTAAGTCCATCAACAACATCAACAGAACTGCATCCTCCAGCAGCCATTAAGACCATTTCCATCGGGCTTGGTGCTTTTTCTCCTCCATTGCCATCCATAACAATAGAGTGACCTGATTGAGATTGACCTAGAAAAGACAATCCCTCAATCCATTTAACTTCAGCGTTCATAAAAGCCTCTTTACTACTTAAAAGGAAAACTCGTGATCCATTTCACGAAACTGTGCCCTTGGTCGCACAATTCATACGATCAAAGTCAAGAAATCAATTGCGAAACAAGGTATGATTTTGTTAATTATCTCAACGAACATGCAGCCTTGTTCCGATAACCATATTGTATAGGCCAAACTGATATTTGGCTCAGTTATTTTAAAATGGACATCGCCTACTTGGCAAACGCAGAGGAAGTATAAAGTATGGTTCTAGGTAAACCTCAAACAGATCCAACATTAGAGTGGTTCTTGTCTCACTGTCACATTCATAAGTACCCTTCAAAGAGCACGCTAATTCACGCGGGTGAAAAAGCTGAAACTCTTTACTACATTGTAAAAGGTTCTGTTGCTGTACTTATCAAAGATGAAGAAGGTAAAGAAATGATCCTTTCTTACCTAAACCAAGGTGACTTCATTGGTGAGCTTGGCTTATTTGAAGAAGGTCAAGAGCGTTCAGCGTGGGTTCGTGCGAAAAGCCCTTGTGAAGTAGCAGAAATTTCATTCAAGAAATTCCGCCAACTTATCCAAGTTAACCCAGATATCCTAATGCGTCTTTCTGCGCAAATGGCAACTCGTTTACAAATCACTAGCCAAAAAGTAGGTGACTTAGCATTCCTAGACGTAACAGGCCGTATCGCTCAAACGCTACTAAACCTTGCTAAACAACCTGATGCAATGACTCACCCAGACGGCATGCAAATTAAGATCACTCGTCAAGAGATCGGTCAAATTGTTGGTTGTTCACGTGAAACTGTTGGCCGTATCTTGAAGATGCTTGAAGAGCAAAACCTAATTTCAGCGCACGGTAAAACAATTGTAGTTTACGGTACTCGTTAATTTAACGTCGTTACCATAAGCAAATAAAAACGCAGCTCAATGGCTGCGTTTTTTTATGTTCAAAGACAACAGCTTTACCCATCAGTACTTTCAAAGATTTTATCCGCAGAAGCCGCAACAAACCCTGTGTATAGTTCACCATTTGGTAACTCATAGCGTTTAGCAAATTCGTAAAATCCACCGGGGATCTCAAACTCACCATCACTAAATTTAACGATGACTTTATCCGCCATCGTAGATGATTGCTCTAAACAAACCTCTGGAGAGCCTTTTACTTCTCCACCAACCTCATTAATGCTAAATCCAGCATTACGTAAGTGCTGATTAACATCAACCACTTCATCAAAGCCATCAAGTTGATTTACGTAAACGGTAAAATGATTGGCTCCATATCCATGGGCAGCCAACCAAGAAGCGTACTCACTCTCTTTTGCTAACACCTTATATTGCTCAAAACTTAAAGACCACGGTCTGCCTGAAGACAAAAAGTCACGAGTTGCAAAATAATGAGCTGGAACTTGTTCTACTAATGATTTAATTATGGTTTGAGCATCATCAGATAATTTTTCAACCAATAGCTCACTGATAAACACAAGTGGTGCATTAGGATCTGGATGTTCAAAATGTTGCGCTTTCAATTTTTTGGCAATAAATTCATATTCATCACACGGTTTATACCCAATAGCTAAAAAGGGCGCGGCTAGTGTGGATAAACCAACCTTAGGCAAATTAAACGTCCGCAAGGCAATATGATCATTTACAATATCACCACCACTGGATAGCAATTGATGCACTTGGTCTGCCGATGGCGACAAACGTGTAATATAGTCTTGCCATAATGATGAAAAAAGTGTGTTTACATTATTCATTTTCAGCACTCCTACAAAGTTAACCCCGGAGATAATTGCTCAGGAATCTCACATGCATCACCTTCCATTGATGCCATCGGATAAGCACAATAATCTGCCGCATAATAAGCACTTGGTTTTAAGTTGCCTGATGCACCCGGCCCACCAAATGGCGCATCACCACTTGCTCCTGTTAATTGACGATTTCGATTCACAATCCCTGCTCGAATATGCTCAACGAAATAATCCCATTCACTATCATCGGTTGAAACTAATCCCGCAGATAATCCATAACGAGTGTCATTAGCAAGCTCCACAGCTTGCGCTAATGTTGCGTAACGTACCACTTGCAATAGTGGGCCAAAGTATTCTTCATCAGGTAATTCCGCGACATTTGTTGCATCTATTATCCCTGGAGATACAAACGCATGACCCAAACTTCTCGCTTCCAGTAACGATTCACCGCCTAATGCTTGTAACTTTTTCTGAGCATTTAAGATAAATTCAGCCGCAGCAATCGATATTTGTGGCCCCATGAATGGCGTCGTTTCAGAAAAAGGCTGATCAACATGAATATTTTTCGTGACGTCAACTAAACGTGCTAATAAGGCATCACCCTGTTTCCCCTCAGGAACATACAAGCGTCGAGCACAAGTACAACGTTGCCCTGCACTAATAAACGCAGATTGCACTATGGTATATACCGTTGCATCTAAATCACCAAATGCTTTTGATATCACCATTGGGTTATTCCCACCCATTTCAAGAGCCAACATTTTACCCGTATCACCTGCAAATTGGCGGTGTAGGATATGGCCGGTATTCGCGCTGCCAGTAAATAAAAGGCCATCAATACCTTTAGCATTTGCTAGCGCCTCACCCGTTGCTCTCGCTCCCTGAACAAGATTAATGACCCCTTTAGGTAACCCTGCCTTCTGCCAAAGCTTCATGATCACTTCACTTGTCCATGGTGTTTGCTCTGATGGCTTTAATACAACCGTATTGCCCGCAAGTAACGCAGGAACAATATGACCGTTAGGTAGGTGCCCAGGGAAGTTATACGGGCCAAAGACAGCCATAACACCTAATGGACGATGTCTAAGTACAATTTTATTTCCTGCAGCTTCACACTCTTTATAGGGGGTTCTTTCATGGTAGGCTCGAATCGATATCGCTATCTTCCCGACCATTGCACCTGCTTCTGTTTTGGTTTCCCAAAATGGCTTACCCGTTTCTTTTGCTATTACTTCTGCAATCGAATCCGCATTCTCTTTCACTAACTCAGCAAAACGTTCCACAATGGCTTGACGATTTTCAAGTGGCAATTTCTTCCACTCAATAAAAGCATTACGAGCAGCATTCACAGCCGACTCAACCTGAGCCTCAGTAGCACTTTCACCTTTCCACACCACCTCACTGTTATAAGGGCTTAACGATTGTATCGTTTCACCTTCGCCTAAAACCCAATCACCTGCAATCCAATGTGTCATATTCTTTGTCCCCTATTGAGCTAATAAACGTACGTAATCATCAACGTCAACTTGCAATGCTTCTGCTGCTTCTGGTGTTAAATGAACAGTATCAGTGGCTTTATCATAAGCAGCCGTTGTTGCGGTTGCTCTAAAATTTTCAAATGACGTATTTGCAATCAAATACTGTTGTGAACTACTGTGCTCTGTAATAATTACTTTAGCTTTAAACGAATTACGAACTGACTCTATACTGCGTAAATCACATTCAACTGTTGGGCCTGCATCAAAAATATCTACGTAGCCACGACAACGGAACCCTTCATTCTCTAAAAGTTTTAAAGCAGGTTTTGTATTATCATGAACTTTACCGATTACAGCCTGAGCTTCTTTACTTAATAAGCTGACATAAATTGGTAATTTCGGCATTAAATCAGCAATAAATCCCTTGTATCCAATGCCAGTTAAGTAATCAGCTTCAGTAAAATCGATAGAGAAAAAATGCTTTTGTAGCCACTTCCAAAATGGCGATTCACCTTCTTTATCTGAAACACCGCGCATTTCAGCAAAAATGGTATCGGAGAAGCGGTGAGGGTGTTCTGCCATCATCAAAAATCGAGCTTTTGACATTAAACGTCCATTCAGCCCTTCACGATATTCGGGACGAAGAAATAAGGTACATATCTCGGTACTTCCTGTGTAATTGCTGCCAAATGTCAGCACTTTCACGACATTATGCACATCTAATTTGCGAGAAAAATGCACGACTTTACTAATATGATAATTATAGAATGGCGAATCTAAACCGACAGCTGCTTCAATACCGGTTGTGCCAGTCACCTCTCCTGTAACCGAATCTTGACCAACCATGAGGTAGCCTTCAACACCTGGCTCTGTCACGTCTTTCTGAAAGCTATCTATCGAGTGATCGATTCGATTTCTTAATTGTTCTTCATTAACAGGAAGTGAAGTGAACCCATGTCCAGATTCAACTGCACATTGATGAAGGGCTGGATAATCTTCTTGAGTAATAGGACGGATAACAAGCATCAATATTCCCTCCGATGCCAAAAACAAAGGCAACTCGACCATGAGTTGCCTAATATTCTTTAAAGCGTTATTTCGTTAGAGAAGCAAGCGCCTTATCTAAGCGCTCAAAACCTAACTCAACTTCTTCTTTTGTAATCACTAATGATGGGGTAAATCGAACCACATTAACGCCAGCAACCAACACCATCAAACCTTGCTCTCCTGCTGCCACTAATATGTCACGAGCTCGACCTTGCCACTCTTCATTTAGAGCAGCACCAAGCAATAAACCTTTGCCACGGATCTCTGAAAACATATGGTATTTGGCATTTAATGCCTCTAGACCAGAACGGAACCATTGCTCACGCTCTTTAACGCCATTTAAAACTTCAGGTTTTGATACTTCTTCAACCACCGCTTCCGCAATAGCACAAGCAAGTGGATTACCACCATAAGTCGAACCATGGGTTCCTACTTTTAAATGCTGAGCCAGTTCAGTCGTAGTGAGCATAGCTCCGATAGGGAAACCACCACCAAGTGATTTAGCAGTACTGAGAATATCAGGTGTAACACCTAAGCCTTGATAGGCATAAAAATCACCAGTTCGGCCATTACCTGTTTGAACTTCATCAAAAATCAGCAGTGCATTGTACTTTTCACATAATGCTTTTACGCCTTTTACAAATTCAGAAGTAGGCGAAACTATCCCCCCTTCTCCCTGTAATGGCTCCATCATTACCGCACACGTTTTATCAGACATGTGTGCATCAAGTTCAGCAAGGTTATTGTATTCTAAATGAGTAATATCACCCGGTTTAGGACCAAAACCATCAGAATACGCAGCTTGACCGCCAACGGTTACAGTAAAGAAAGTTCGACCATGGAAGCCTTGTTTAAAAGCAATTATTTCACTCTTTTCTTCGCTATGAACATCCACTGCCCAACGACGCGCTAACTTCAACGCCGCTTCATTCGCTTCAGCACCTGAGTTAGCAAAAAATACTTTTTCAGCAAAAGAGACTTCAGTTAACTTTTTAGCGAGTCGAATAGCTGGCTCATTGGTCATAACATTACTTAAATGCCACAACTTTTGTGACTGCTCTTGTAGTGCATTAACCATAATAGGATGACAGTGGCCTAAACAGCTCACTGCAATACCTCCAGCAAAATCAATGTAATCCTTACCCGTTTGGTCCCATACTCGAGCTCCCTCGCCTTTTACAGGGATCACTTCCATTGGGTTATAACAAGGTACCATTACATCATTAAAATCTTTACGTTCAACTTGTGAATTGGTCGTCATCACACTTTCCTTCTGCGTATGCCGTTATCCTGCATAATATTTACAAACCATTAACCTTTTCAATAGCACAAAATTCTTTTTTTGAACTAAAAAAGCATTAACCGATACAATTCAATGACTGATAAATCAGTTTTTTAGAATAGTTATGAACTCAAGCTATCGCAGCTTGCTTGATATGTAAACGATTTTATAAGAACAGAAACGCATCACCCTATGCATAAAGTTGCACAAAAAATAAAAACGTTATAAAAGTAAAGAAAAAGTAAGAAGGGTGAGCTAGATCGCTCATTATTATGAGGTAATAATTATTTTTGATAAAGTTACGTAAGATCTCATGACCTTGTTCAGTCAAAATAGACTCAGGGTGAAACTGTACGCCTTCAATAGGTAAACTTTTATGACAAAATCCCATGATCTCATCCATGCCACCAGATTCAGTTTCTGTCCATGCAGTCACTTCAAAGCACTCTGGTAGCGTCTCTTTTTTCACAATCAATGAGTGGTAACGTGTCACCGTAAGCGGGTTATTTACCCCTTTGAAAACGCTACGACTAGTGTGAGTAATTGCAGAAGTTTTACCGTGCATGACTTTTTTAGCTCGAACCACATCCCCACCAAATACTTGAGCAATGGATTGATGGCCTAAGCATACGCCAAGAATCGGTAATTTACCGGCGAAATACTTAATGGCTTCTAATGAAATACCAGCTTCATTTGGTGTACATGGACCTGGGGAGATAACTAAATGAGAAGGGTTTAGTGCTTCAATACCTACAATATCGATTTCATCATTACGAACGACTTTTACTTCAACACCCAATTCACAGAAATACTGATATAGGTTGTAAGTAAACGAATCATAATTGTCGATCATTAATAGCATAAAAGAACTACTTTATAAGATGGATAAAATAAAAATTGCTCGCAGGTCAGCCTACGAGCAATTGATGGAGCTTAAATACAATAAGGCGCTATGGGCGAGTAACAAAACCTACTGCTTCATACGCTTTTTTCAATGTCACAGCTGCACGCTCAGACGCTTTCTCAGCACCCGCTTTCATTACTGCATCCATATAAGCACGATCTTCACGAATACGCTTGTATTCTTCTTGGATCGGCTCAAGCATAGTAACAATCGCTTCACCCACATCTTTCTTGAAAGGACCATACATTTCAACACCTTGGTATTGTGCTTCGATCTCTTCAAACGTTTTGCCAGTCGCAGCAGAGTACAGGCCCATAAGGTTTGAAATACCCGCCTTATTTTCCCAATCATGAGCAATACGTGGTGGCATTTCTGCATCCGTTTGTGCTTTATTGATCTTCTTAAGAATTGACTTAGGCTCTTCTAACAGCGTGATTACGTTCTTACGGTTATCATCTGATTTAGACATTTTCTTCGTCGCATCTTGTAGGCTCATAACACGAGCATTCACTTGTGGAATGTAAGGTTCTGGCACAGTAAAGATTGGCGCTTCTGGGCTATAAATATTATTAAAGCGTGTTGCGATATCTCGCGCTAATTCTAAGTGTTGTTTCTGATCACTACCTACAGGCACTTGATGTGCACCATAAAGTAGAATATCCGCTGCCATTAGCACTGGGTAATCAAATAAGCCAACATTTACATCATTTGAATGACGTGCTGATTTATCTTTAAATTGAGTCATACGGCTCAACTCACCCATTTGAGTGTAACAGTTAAGAAGCCAACCAAGCTGAGCATGCTCTGGAACGTGTGACTGAACAAATAGCGTGCTCTTCTTTGGATCAACACCAACTGCTAGACAAATTGCCAACGCATCTAGTGTCGCTTCATGCAGTGCTTTAGGATCTTGACGAACCGTAATTGCATGCAAATCTACCACACAGTACTGACAATCATAATCGTCTTGCATCTGTTGCCATTGACGTAGAGCACCCAAGTAGTTACCGATACTTAGTTCACCTGATGGTTGAACGCCACTTAATACGATGGGCTTGCTCATGGTTATGATTCCTTGTTTAACTGTAAAAATTAAATGATCCACTGTGGGATCATTTAATGGTTATTCTATATAGTTTGATAAGCCTGAACATTAATAGTTACTGTACTTATCAATGAATACTATCTTGCCATACTCAACACGGCTAATAAATACTTAAATTCATCGCTAACTACATCAGGTTGGCTATCTGAGATAGGTTCACCATGATTATAGCCATAAGTAAGTGCAAAGCTATGACATCCGGCAGCTTGAGCCGCTTGAATATCATTTTTAGAATCCCCGACCATTAGCATTTGAGGCGCCATTAAACCATGTTTATCAAGCAGCCAATTTAGCGCAAAAGGATTCGGTTTCTTCTCGGCGAACGTATCACCACCAATCACATCACTAAATAAGTGAGTAAGCTGATGCTGCTCAAGAAGTTCAGGTACAAATTGAGACGGTTTGTTCGTCACCAATGCCAAGGTATAACCTTGCTGATGCAATCGTTCTAACGTGTCTTTGACATCAGGATAGAGGTGACTAAGTTGATGACCGCCGTCATGATAATGTTGATCTAATCTTGCACGAGCTTGCTTTATTAATTCAGCATCAAGATCGTCTTTCACGATATAGTTTTGACTTAACGCGCGAGAAACGAGTACATCTGCACCATTACCAATCCAATGAGATGCTTGCTCTAATGTAACGCGAGGGTATCCCATGTCTTGCATTGCAAGATCCACCGCTCGAGCTAAATCAGGAACACTATCAAGTAGCGTCCCATCTAAATCAAAAGCGATCAGTTTGATATCTTCAAACATGAATCTTAGTTACCTTTTACTTTTGCTAATTCAGCACGCATTTCATCAATCACTTCTTTGTAGTTTGGTTGATTAAAGATAGCTGAACCTGCAACAAACATATCTGCACCCGCTTCTGCGATTTCACGGATGTTATCCACTTTTACGCCACCATCAATTTCAAGACGAATATCACGACCTGACTCGTCAATCATTTTGCGTACTGCACGTAGCTTATCAAGTGTATTTGGAATGAAAGATTGACCGCCAAAGCCTGGGTTTACAGACATTAGTAAGATCATATCCACTTTGTCCATGATGTATTCAAGGTATGATAATGGTGTTGCTGGGTTTAAAACTACACCAGCCTGACAACCGTGCTCTTTGATTAATTGAAGTGTACGATCAATATGCTCTGAAGCTTCTACATGGAAAGTGATCATTGTTGCACCCGCTTTTGCAAACTCAGGAACAATACTATCAACAGGCTTAACCATTAAATGAACATCAATAGGAGCTGTGATGCCGTAATCACGTAATGCTTTACAGATTGGAGCACCAAAAGTTAGATTTGGAACATAGTGGTTATCCATTACATCGAAGTGAACCACATCAGCACCTGACGCTAGTACTTTTTCAACGTCTTCGCCTAGACGAGCGAAATCAGCAGAGAGAATAGATGGTGCGATCAAAAAATCTTTCATGTTGAGCCTCAGGTTAGTAATTATTTAGATACCGCTAAATTGATATAGCGCAATCGATTAAATCGACGGCGCAATTCTACCTGATATTTTGGGGGCTGTCTTATGTGAATAAAGGGACACAAATCACATAAATCTGGCGTTCGAAGAAAAAAGAGTCTTAAGTTAACTTATTCTGTGCATTTAGGTGCATGAAACAAAGCCATAAGCTCATCCACTTTATTTCGCCCAGCACCATTTCGACTAATGGTTCTTTTCACTTTAATCGTATTAAGTGTCGCGCCATGATATAAGCGTCGAGTCAGTGTTGTGTCGTGATTTGAAATCAATACTGGGATATCACGCTCAAATGCAGCTTTCTCTGCAATATCAGCTAATGCCGCTTGATCATCCAACGAAAAACCATTTCCTGCATAAGAGGTAAAATTAGCCGTCGTTGATAATGGTGCATAAGGAGGATCACAATAAACAACCGCACCTTTACGAGCACGTTTAAAAGTATCCATATACCCTTCACAAACAAACGTCGCTTTTTTCGCTTTTTCAGCAAAAAACACCATTTCTTTCTCTGGGAAATACGGTTTTTTATACGAACCAAATGGCACATTAAAGCCACCTTTCTTGTTATAACGGCATAAACCATTAAAACCATGACGATTCATGTATAAAAACAATAACGAACGACGATAAGTATCAGTACACTGATTAAACTCAACACGTAACGCTAAATACACTTCTTTTTTATTGTATTCAGGTTGAAATAACGCGCGAGCGTCTTCAATAAAACGCTGCGGTTCATCTTTAAGGTGATTATAAAGATTGATAAGATCTGGATTAATATCCGCTAATAGATAATGATCATAATCTGTATTCAAAAATACAGAACCAGCCCCAACAAAAGGCTCTATCAATTTTCTAGCATCAGGGAGATGACGTTGAATTTCTTCTACTAGGCTATATTTACCGCCAGCCCACTTGAGAAATGCGCGATGCTTTTTCATACGTCTTTTACGCCTTTTTACCTTAATCCAGAAAGCGGGGGATTGTACCCTATTTTTTAGCTAGGATCTGTTTATCTTATGGTTATTTTACAGAATCAATCTCGCGATGGACTTGTACTAACGATTTAGCCCAAGGACCCAAGCTTTGAACTGACGCTGGCAAAGTTTTTACTGCCCCACGAGCGGATGAAATTGATTCATAATCACCATAACTAACAATATACCAAATAGAACCATTTCTTAATGCTTGATAAATACGAGCAGAACCTTCTATTTTATGGTCATCTAAAAATTCTTGCACCGCCTCTTCATTAGTCAAAGCCGCTAATTGCAATATATAACGCTTACTTGAAATCGCTTTTAGCTCTTTATCCGCTAAAGTAAATGTAATTTTAGAGTCCGCTTTGTCAGGCGTTACTGTAGAAACCGATGTTTTTTCATCTTTTTTCTTACTTTCAGATGTTGTTTTTGGTTTATCCGCTTTTTCTTGTGTTGCTGTAGGTACTTTTTCAACCGGTGGTGACTTTTCTTCTGGTTTAACTGGTTCAACGTCCAGTGTTGGTTTCTCTTGTACTTCTTTATCTTCAGTAACTAAAGAGTCAACTAACTCTGAAGGAACAACCACACGCTTACCTTCTTCTTCCGTTGTCTCGGCAATGACCGGAGTATCAATTACATCTGGTGGAATAGAATGCGTATCATCTTCAGGTTGATTTGTTTTATCTACTTCAGAATCAATTGACGTTGGATTTCCATCTAAATCTAATGCAACTCGGGTATCTTGCTCTAATGTGTTATCGACAATAGATGAAATTGGCATCGTTGATGATTGATTTAACCACCAATATGCTCCAGCAGAACCAAGTAATAAAACAGACGCTAGCCCTAAAATACCAACAGGTGATCGAGTCACAGAACGAATAATAACGCGACGCTCTGTTTTCTTCTCCCCAAGAGCAACTAGCTCAGCGGGTAGACGATTACATTTACGAGCCAAAGTACGAAGACGCGATTTTTCGTCTTTATCGACAGCAAAGCGAACCACTAACATTTCAGCAAAGGTAACGGCTTCTTCTTCTGTTAACGGATTAATATCAATATCAACAGGCTTATTATCCTGTACATAAGACATTTGAGATAATGTTTGAGTTAGCTTTCCTTTTTCAGCAAATAATAAAATATTAATTTGCCAATTTGGTGCCGATTGCGCTTTTTGAACCAATAGCCATAACTCACTTAGAAGCTCAGATGAAAGCAAATGCGCATCATCAATCGCTAATACTAAGTTACACTTTTCACCAGCAAGCATTCGACCAACACTATCAACAACAGAATCAGACTCATTAAACAACGGATCTCGAACCACTTGCTTTAAAATAATGCCACGCTGTTGTTGAATAGATTGATTTGGGTGACACATCAATAGCACTTGATCTGCATCATCACACCATTTTTCAAGATAACGCTGAGCTAGCCACGATTTACCAGAGCCTTTGACTCCTTCTATGTGAACTAAATTAGAACCAAAACGAGAAACAAACTGAATGCGGGATAACACATCAATTTGGCTTTCTAATTCCAAAACAGTTAAATCATGACCAATACTCATATCTTTTTCTATGCCTTACATTGCTCAATTACTTCAGCAAGTACGCTCTCAGAAACACCTGTAACTACTTCAGAGCTACCAATGGAAGTTGGTAGAACCAAACGTAATTTACCTGATAAGACCTTCTTATCACGCATCATGTGCTTCATAAACGCATCTACTGTCATTTCTTTTGGTGCTTTTAATGGTAACTTCGCTTTTTCTAAGATAGAACAAATACGCTCTACATCAGACTGGGAAATTAATCCCTCTTTTTGTGCGGTTACCGCTGCCATAACAGTTCCGGCAGAAACAGCTTCACCATGAAGCCAATTACCGTAACCCATTTCAGCTTCAATCGCATGACCAAAAGTATGACCTAGGTTCAAGAGTGCACGCATTCCTGATTCTTTTTCATCTTTAGCAACGACATCCGCTTTGATTTGACAACAACGTGAAATCGCATAAATCAACGCATCATGATCCAACGCGTATAATTTATCCATATTCTCATCAAGCCAATCAAAAAACTCTCTATCAACAATGATGCCATATTTAATCACCTCAGCCATTCCTGCAGCAAATTCACGCTCAGGTAATGTTTTAAGGCAGTTTATATCAATAATAACGGCTTTTGGTTGATAGAAAGCACCAACCATATTCTTACCAAGGGGGTGATTAATGGCCGTCTTGCCGCCAACAGATGAATCAACCTGAGAAAGAAGCGTGGTAGGTATTTGAATAAAGTCGACACCTCGTTGATAGCAAGCAGAAGCAAAACCAACAACATCACCAACAACACCACCACCTAAAGCAACAATCGTCACATCACGACTGTGATTTTCTTCAAGTAAGAAAGTAAGTATTTGGTTAAAAGTATCTAAATTTTTATATTGTTCACCATCGTCTAATTCAAGCAGTGATACTTGGCATTCAAAGGTGTTTAAAGTGTCAATAATTTGTTGGGCATACAGAGGCGCAACCGTCACATTACTGATAACGACAACACGTTTTTTGGCAGGTATTACAGATGAAAAATGCGCCGGGTTGCAAAACAACTCGGCGCCGATAGAGATGGGATAGCTACGTTCTGCTAAATCTACATGAATCGTTTCCATGATTCGTTCCCACTTTATGTCTATTAATTGCTTAAATTAACGCTCTTCAAGCATTTGAATGATTTGGTTTGCAACTACTTTTGCACTTTGATCATCGGTACGAACAACGTAATCAGACACTTCTTCATAAAGTGCGTTACGTTCTTTCGCTAGTGCTTCTAACACTTCACGAGGCTCATCAGTTTGAAGCAGTGGACGTTTTTTATCACGTTGTGTGCGTGCTAACTGCTTCTCAATTGTAGTTTCAAGATATACAACAACACCACGAGCAGATAAACGATTACGACTCTCTTTACTAATTACAGAGCCACCACCCGTCGCAAGAACAATACCTTGCTCTTGAGTAAGATCGTTAATCACACCTTCTTCACGTTTGCGGAAACCTTCTTCACCTTCAACATCGAAAACCCAAGCAATATCTGCG
The DNA here is from genome assembly GCA_038993745.2 of Aliivibrio fischeri. Taxonomy (NCBI): domain Bacteria; kingdom Pseudomonadati; phylum Pseudomonadota; class Gammaproteobacteria; order Vibrionales; family Vibrionaceae; genus Aliivibrio; species Aliivibrio fischeri. The sequence goes on from CP160629.1 coordinate 2,598,813, forward strand.
CCTGTGCGTTCTTCGATTACCGTATCAGAATCAAGAAACTCCATATGAAGTTGTTGAGCTAAGTGTCTACCAATTGTGCTTTTGCCGGCGCCCATTGGGCCAACAAGGAAAATATTTCGTTTTTCAGCCATTTTTCAGAAATTATGCAAAGTTCATTAACGACATTGCCAACAGTTGTCTCTTTAATAGACGCTCGCCTGTGGCACCATATTCCTCACAGATATTTCGTGATCAGACCGAAAATTATCTCAGCTAACTAGTAGTGATTGCAATAGCTAGATGAAAAGTTCAGCATAATTATTTTTTTTTACCGCTTTTTTTCCAATAAATCATGCTGAATTTGAATACTATCTCATTACTGTATAACAACTTTTGGCGTAACGAATATCAATAATTCTTTTTTACCTATATTTTCAGAGCTTCGACGAAATAACGCCCCAAGCAGAGGTAAGTCACCAAGAACAGGCACTTTCTCAACGCTATTTGATAACGAGTGTTGATAAATACCACCTAAAACAACCGTTTCCCCATTATCCACCAAAACTTGGGTTCCAATACGTTGTGTATCAATCGCTACGGCTTCACCGGTACCTGTTTTAACCACTTGCCCCGGTCTATCTTGTGTCACCGTTAAGTCTAAAACTAATCGATTATCAGGCGTAATTTGTGGCGTCACCATTAAGCTTAATACCGCTTTTTTAAATGAAACGGATGTTGCCCCACTGGATGAAGCCTCTAAGTAAGGGATCTCTGTACCTTGTTCAATATACGCAGGTTTCTTATTGGTGGTAATCAAACGTGGACTAGAGATAATCTCAGCCTTAGATTCAGCTTGAAGTGCCGAAAGTTCTAAATCAAGCAATAAATCAGAGCCTAATTTCGCTACCTGAAAAGCAATACTTGAAGCGGCAGGATTCGCTAATCCTAGATTCACATTTAAGAAATCATCGACAGGAAGACTATTATTGCCACTCTTCTTATCATCACTTCCACCACCATCATACAACCCCACAGCGGCTAAATTGCTCTCTATAGAACCACCAACCGTTGTACTGCCATTGGTATTCGTTATCCCCAACGAACCCCTAACTCATCTAAGTTACCTTCATTGACCGTTACAATACGAGCTTCAATTTGAACCTGTTTAATTGGAATATCTAACGTATCAATGATGTCTTTAATTACCGTAATGTTCTCTGGAAGATCTCTTAACAATAAAGAGTTTGTACGCTCATCTACCGTGATACTGCCACGGCTAGATAACATGGTAATTTCACCTTCACCAACAAGCAGCTCTGCAATATCTGACGCTTTAGCGTATTTAATAGAAAGGATCTCAGATGATAGCGCAGCCAGCTCAGATGCCATTTGAGCTTGCTCTAATACTTGCTGCTCTTGTGCATCAAGCTCTGTTTTGGGTGCGATCAAAACAACATTACCCTCGACACGTTTATCTAACCCTTTAACTTGAAGAATAATATCAAGCACTTGCTGCCATGGCACACCATCCAGACGTAAGGTTAAATTCCCCGTAACAGAGTCAGCAACAACCAAGTTAAAATCATTATAATCCGCGATCAGCTGCAATACATGACGAACTGGAATATCTTGGAAGTTAATCGAAATAGGCTTACTTTTATCTTCACTATTGGAGCTAATCGGCGATTTTTTCTCACTCTCTGGCAATTGAGATACCACCACTTGTAAGGAAGGTCCTTTCAGGAAGTAGTCATATTGATAGTCACCTTTAACATCAACAGATAAAACGGTACTACTTGGCTCTCTAAATGTTTCAATACGAGAAACAAGAGTGGCAAAATCTTCAACATCTAAGATAACCAATTTATCATCGCTGACTTTGGTGTCATGCAATTCAATAATCAACTTATCTTTTTCTTTACGTAAATCCACCGTCGCAGCAGCAGAAGCTAGCTCTACTGTTATGACACCTTCTTTTTTCTTACTTAGTTGAAAATCTACTTCAACAAGTTGATTCATCACTGACTCTTCAGCAATGGCATTCAAATGAACGAAACTGAACATAATAAATGCACATAACCGAATACAATATGAATTGATGAGTTTATTGCGTCCTAGCGACATGAGAGATTCCTAATCCTTTATTTCAATTAATGTTTCAACGCCAGTTTTACATATCTTTGTTGCCAGCATCCCATTCCATCTGGCAGGGTTTCTTTCAACGTAATTTGTTTTGATTTAATCGCAACCACTTGACCATTGTTGGTCCCCATGTACTGCCCTTTGCGAACTTTAATCACACTCCCTTTAGGTGTTTGTATCAGAGCGGTAATGTCTTGGTCTGCTCCCATCACGCCTTTTAAACGTAACTTACGCAATGAATATCGCTCTAATGCTCCCGTTTTTTTTCTGTATTTCGGCTGCCAACACGTTTTTTTCTTTTTCGGTTGGGTTACCCGCTCAGGTTGCTTAGGAAGAACAAAGGGGGAACGTGCTTCTGATTGGGCATACACTTCCACCTCAAAAGGTACAACGTTAGCTAATACTTCCACCTCTTTATGTCCCGATCGTTTAGCATCAGTATAAAAAGTATCAAGAGAGTCCTTATTCGCTTTACACCCAACCATCAACGTCAAGGTTATGACTGAAACAAACATCCGACTATTCATGATCCCCCCTAAACTGGTAGGTATAAGCCATTACACGAAAGTGCAATGTACTACTCTCCTTACTTACCCTTTGAATATCTATATTTTCCAAACTAACAATACGCGGTAAATCAGCCATGGCTTCAGAGAACGAGCCGATGTCGTGGTATTGCCCTGTCAGCTCAATATTCAGAGGTAACTTATATAAAAAGGTTTTATTTTGCTTCTCTCCCCAGTCAATCCGAGTAAAAGTCAGCTTATTTTGGATACCAACTTGGTTGATACCCGAAAGCATGCTTGCTAACTCTTTTTGAGCGGGTAGCTGCTGCGATAAAAACTCATATCGTAGATTCAATTCATTCAATTGATCTTTCATTTTAGGCATAGCAGCAACTTGGTTATATTTATATTTCACCGTTGTTTTTAAGCTTATTTCATCCAATTTTGACTGCTCGATACTTTCTTGTATTGGTTGTAACCAAAACCAGTATCCAGCCCCTTGAATACATAAACACAACAACAAAATCACTAACAGCTGCGGAATAATCGGCCATTCCGTAATTTCATCTAGATCTAATTCACGCCAATCCATTACGACGGTTCCTTTTTCACTGGAGGAAGTAATTTAAACGAGACTTCAAAACTACTGACATCATGACCAAATATTTTTTGCCCTGAGATAATCGAGTGCATTTCTACTGAAGTAATTTGAGAGGAACGCTCTAATTTATCCAACATGCTTGCTAGCCGAGAGTTACTATCACTGAACCCCTTAATCTCAACTTCCCTTTCATGCATGCGTACTTTATTTAAATAAATACCTTCAGTAATGATGTCGGGTAAAATGTTCAATAACTGAGTGGTTTTGTTTCGGTTCTGCTGTAATTGTTCGACAACATCAAGACGAGTTAATATCGCTTCATGCTCCTTTCCAACTTCGTTAAGATCTTTTAATTCATTGTTTAACCAAGAGATATGTTTTTCTAACGATTGCTTACGTTGTGTCTGAATCGAAACTTGTTGTTCTAAATATTGCGCAATCCCCATTGAATACCGACAGATAGCGTCACCCCAGCACAAAGTAATGCAATAAAACGTTGCTTATATCTTGCTCTCTGCTTTTCTCGCCAAGGTAATAGGTTTATTTGGTAAGCCATTCAATCCCTCTCAATGCCAATCCAAGAGCTGATGCGTATTGATTTTTTTGTTCATGAAACGAACCCACTCTTTTCTTTGGTGTTTGAAACAAAGAAAGTAGATTTAAATCCACCGTTGGTAACGATAGTTCGTAGCTTAACGAATCCGATAACCCTGGTAGCATTGAGCCACCACCAGTAATCCATACGCCTTCAACCTTATGTTGATTAACCGATGAATAAAGAGTCACTTGACGATGAATATGTTCAGATAACTGCTTAATAAAAAGCGTCCCAGCGGACAGATCAATTGAGTTATCTTCGTTAGTTGAATTTGTCTCTTTCTCTTGAGCTACAGCACCAAATGAAATGTGCTTGCTATATAAATGTTGACTCGGAGAAGCAATGCAAAAAACAGTTTGCATATAACCAATATCAATTAGCATCCAATTTTTTTTATCGGGATAAACCGCTATCGCTCTCTGCCATAAGGTTAAAAGTGCATTTGAATGAGCATCTGCCAGCACAGGTTTAAGTCCAGCAGATTCAAAACAACGCTGACGAGAGTTAACTAAATCTTTTCGGGTCGCAAAAACTTGGTAAGTGATCGTCTGTAAACTGCCTGTTCCTCTATGTTCAGAGGCTACATAATCAATATTCAGATCATCTGATGAAAAAGAAGAGTGCTGTTCAAAATTATGAGCAATAGCAAACTCGGTTTCTCGCTCATCGAGTTGACTATCAATTTGCACAACTTTGCTTGTAATACTGCTATCAGGGATAGAGAACGCGACTTGCTTTTGATTTAGCTTTAATTGTTTCTTTATTCGAGATAAGTAAGGCTTTAATTCTTCGACATTTAAATTATTAGTATCCACAAATACAGATTCAGGCAATAAAACTTCGAAAGAACTAACGAGATCTAATTGACCTTTCTTTAACCTTACAGATACGGCTTTAATGCTATGATGCCCTACATCTAAACCTGTAATAGTGGGGTAGATCATCCTGATTTAACTCCAAGTAATAAATAAATATCTCAAAATTAAGCGTTTATTTGCGTTATTTTTTGTTGTGTTATATTTATACTACTCAGTTATGGGTCAGAAACGATAATACAGATTAAAGTAAACGGGAAATATCAGGTGAAGTTCATAAAGGCACTACTAATAGTTACATTGGTTTGCATAATTCTTGGGTCACAACAATTTTTGGTTTCTACCAATATGTGAAGCCAGAATTACCAGATGTGGCAACATTAAAAGATGTTCAACTGCAAACACCAATGCAGGTATATAGCCGCGATGGTAAGTTAATCGCACAGTTTGGTGAAAAGCGCCGTATTCCATTAAAACTGGAAGAAATGCCGCCTCATCTACTTGAAGCCGTCATTGCCACAGAAGATAGCCGCTTTTATAGCCACTATGGTTTTGACCCTATCGGTATCACTCGTGCCGCCTTTGCTGTGTTAGCTTCTGGCTCTGCAAAGCAAGGGCGAGTACCATTACCCAACAACTTGCGCGTAACTTCTTTTTATCTAATGAAAAGAAAATCATGCGTAAAATTAAAGAGATCTTCATTGCCGTTCACATTGAACAGCTATTAACAAAGCAAGAGATCTTAGAACTCTACTTAAATAAAATTTACTTAGGTTATCGTTCTTATGGTGTTGGTGCTGCTGCTCATGTTTACTTTGGTAAAGAAGTGAGTCAACTGACCTTAGGTGAAGTTGCTATTATTGCAGGTTTACCAAAAGCCCCATCAACAATGAACCCAATTTATTCTGTTGATCGTGCAACAACACGTCGTAATGTTGTTCTTGCTCGTATGCTTGATGAAGGCTACATAACAAAACAAGAATTTGATGATGCAAAGGCCGAGGTGGTTATCTCTAAATACCACGGTGCAGAAATCGAATTACAAGCACCATATATTGCTGAAATTGCTCGTGCTTGGATGGTAAACAAATACGGTGAAGAAGCGGCTTATACTTCGGGTATGAACATCTACACAACCGTAGATTCAAAAATGCAAGCGGCTGCTAATAAGGCATCAATTGATAACCTATTAGCTTATGACGAGCGTCATGGTTACCGTGGTGCGGTTAAAACCGTATGGGAACCAAAAGCGACACCTCTTGATGAAGAAGCAATTACGAAGCACCTTAAAAACGAACCTTCATACGGTGAGTTAATGCCTGCTGTTGTTACTTCAATTAAAGGAAAAACAGCAACGGTTGATATTAAAAATAATGGCGTCGCAACTATTCCTTGGGATGGTCTAAAGTGGGCTCGTCGCTTTAAAACAGACAAGCGTCAAGGACCTGCGCCACGTCGTGCTTCTGATATCTTAGCGGTTGGTGAACAAATTTATGTTCGTCCATTAAGCCAAGAAACCAAAGATGATGTAACAACAACCGTATGGAAGCTAAGCCAAGTACCTGCAGCGAATACGGCATTTGTTGCTATGGACCCAAGAGATGGTGCAATCACCTCTTTAGTTGGTGGTTTTAACTTTGTTCATAACAAGTTTAATCGTGCAACTCAATCTGTTCGTCAGGTCGGTTCAAGTATCAAGCCATTCATTTATTCAGCGGCACTTTACCACGGTAAAACATTAGCTAGTTTAATCAACGATGCGCCAATTAATACATGGGATGAGAGTCAAGGTACAGCATGGAGACCTAAAAACTCACCACCAACTTATGTTGGCCCTGCTCGTTTACGCATTGGTTTAGCTCAATCTAAAAACGTAATGGCGGTTCGTGTTTTACGTGATGTAGGTTTAGATGAAACTATCGATTACCTAACACGTTTTGGCTTTAAGAAAGATGAACTTCCACGCTCTGAAACCATCGCTCTTGGTGCTGGTAGTTTAACACCAGTTCAAATGGCACAAGGTTTCGCAGTATTCGCTAACAATGGTTATTACGTAGAACCTTACTATATTGACCACATTACAGGTCCATTTGGTGATGAAGCTTACAAAGCAACACCAAAAACCATTTGCCAGCGTGATTGTTCTCATCAAAATGATGAAGATTCACCTTATGCGAAAAAAGTAATTTCGGCACAAAATGCTTTCTTAACTAAACAAATGATGTATAGCAACATTTGGGGTGGTGGTAGTTGGCGTAAAGGTACAGGTTGGAATGGTACTGGTTGGCGTGCACAAGTATTAAAACGTCGTGATATCGGTGGTAAAACAGGTACAACTAACGACTCTGTTGATGCTTGGTACAATGGCTATGGCCCGAATGTAGTAGCAACAGCATGGGTTGGTTTTGATAACCCGTCGCACCGACTAGGCTACACAACGAAAAACGACAACATGACCAAAGAAGAGATGTCTTTTGGTGGTGAAGCGGGTGGTAAAACGGCTATTTACGCTTGGGTTAATTTCATGAAGGTCGCACTAGAAGGTGTTCCTGAAGAGAAACTACAACTTCCGGCAAACATCATTAAAGTGAAGATAGATCGCGAAACTGGTCTACTAACCAACAAAAATGATGAAACCAGTATGTGGGAATATTTTGCTGGTGGAACTGAACCAAAAGAGTATGTAGAACAAGATTTCCAAGACACTATTTATTCATCACACGATGCAGATGGTGACGGAATGGAAGACGAAAGTCTGTTCTAATCCTTTAAAAGCACTTTAATAAAAAGGCACGCTACATATCTAGCGTGCCTTTTTTATAAGCTTAATTTAGCCACGAATAACATTCGACATTTTATTCTCAATCTCTTTAGCTAGTGACTCATATCGCGCTCTTAGTGGTGAACCAGGGCGATAAGCTAAAACGATCTGACGATGAGGGACAGGATCTTGAGCAGGTAAATAACATACACCATCACGCTCTTTTTCTTTTGGTACCGACAAGTATGGCATTAATGTAATCCCCCCGCCGGCAGCGACCATATTACGTAACGTTTCTAAACTGGTTGCTTTAAAATGATCATCATCTTTAGCCCCTGCAGCAAAACAAAAACCTAAGGCTTGATCTCGTAAGCAGTGACCATCTCCTAACATAAGAACCGATTCACCACTCAACCGAGACATATCAATCGACACTTCTGTTGCCCATTTATGATCTTTAGGTACAGCCAGTACCATAGGCTCATCGTAAACAGGAACCTCGATAAACATATTAGTCTCTTCAACAGAAGCCAAAATCATGCAGTCAATTTTCCCCTCTTCTAGCATCTTCACTAATTGATGTGTCTGCGCTTCATGAAGGTATAAATTTAAATCTGGGAACTGTGCTTTCAATGTTGGAACAATCCATGGCAACATATAAGGTCCGACGGTAGGTATAAACCCTAAATGCAACGGACCTGTCATTTCCTTACCTTGTTGATTGGCAAGTTCAGAAAAGCGTTTTACTTCAAGTAAAATCTTTTTCGCTTGCTCGACTAGCTGTAACCCAGCCTCAGTGAACAAGACTTTGCGACTGGTTCTCTCTAATAAAGCCAAACCAACTTCATCTTCTAACTTCTTGATTTGTCCACTTAATGTAGGCTGACTAACAAAACAAGATTCTGCCGCTTTACGAAAGTGTTTATGCTCAGCAAGTGCGACCAAGTACTCAAAATCTCGGATATTCATGTATTAAACTCCCGTAAGCTTTATCACTTTATTATCAAATATTGATTGATAGATTTTAACGATTGAAACGATAACACCAAACGATTAGAACTATCAAGTCAGCTTTTGCATAATAGCTACATCAAACGGGCAGACCCCGAAAAAGAAATTCAAAATTATTTAAATTAAAGGACATCATTATGTTTACATCTAAAGAAGGTCAATCAGTTCCTCAAGTAACTTTCCCTACTCGTCAAGGTGATGCTTGGGTTAACGTAACAACAGAAGAACTATTTAAAGACAAAACAGTTATCGTATTCAGTCTTCCAGGTGCTTTTACACCAACATGTTCTTCAAGCCACCTACCTCGCTACAACGAGTTACACTCTGTATTTAAAGAGAACGGCGTTGATGACATCCTATGTGTATCAGTAAACGATACTTTCGTAATGAACGCATGGAAAGCAGACCAAGAAGCAGAAAACATCACTTTCATCCCTGATGGTAATGGTGAATTCACAGACGGCATGGGTATGCTAGTTGAGAAAAACGACCTTGGTTTTGGTAAACGTTCATGGCGTTACAGCATGCTAGTTAAAAATGGCGTAGTTGAAAAAATGTTCATCGAAGAAGACGTACCAGGCGACCCGTTCAAAGTATCTGATGCAGATACTATGCTGAACTACCTTGCTCCTGAACATAAAGAACAAGAGTCAATTACAGTATTCACAAAACCAGGTTGTCCTTTCTGTATGAAAGCGAAACAAAACCTAATCGACAAAGGCCTAAACTACGAAGAAGTGGTACTAGGTAAAGATGCAACTACAGTAAGTCTACGAGCTATCACTGGTCGCACTACGGTTCCTCAAGTATTCATCGGTGGTAAACACATCGGTGGTAGCGAAGAACTAGAAGCTTTCCTAGCTTAATCGTTAACTTAACCGTTAATGAAAAGTAGCCCACAAACCGTGGGCTACCATTTCAAACTCTTCTTCTAAAATAAATCTACGTGAGATATGAATTATGAAACAAGTCAATGTTGATGTAGCTGTTATCGGTGGTGGTACAGCAGGTTTAGGCTCTTACCGTGCAGCAAAAGCACATACTGACAGTGTTGTCATGATCGAAGGCGGCCCTTATGGTACCACTTGTGCTCGCGTTGGTTGTATGCCATCTAAGCTATTAATTGCTGCTGCAGAAAGCGTTCACCAAATTGAAAAAGCACCTAAATTTGGTATCCACCCTCAAGGTGAAATCGTAATTAATGGCCGTGAAGTAATGGAACGCGTTAAGTTTGAGCGTGACCGTTTTGTTGGGTTTGTTTTAGAAGGCGTTGATGAAATTCCGGCTGAAGATAAAATCTCTGGCTATGCAAAATTTTTAGATGACAATACGCTTCAAGTTGATGATCACACGATCATTAATGCAAAACGCATTGTTATCGCTACTGGTTCTCGCCCTGCTTATCCAGCGGTTTGGAATGAACTTGGTGATCGTTTAATCATTAATGATGACGTATTTAACTGGGATGACCTTCCAAAATCAGTTGCCGTATTTGGCCCTGGTGTTATTGGTCTTGAACTTGGTCAAGCTCTTCACCGTTTAGGTGTTGAAACCAAACTGTTTGGCTTAGGTGGTCAAGTAGGTCCTGTTACTGACCCAGAAGTAATGGCGTATGCAAACAAAGCGTTCAATGAAGAGTTTTATCTTGATGCAGACGTAAAAGTTGAAAGCATGAAGCGTATTACCACCGAATCAGGTGAAGATCGCGTTGAAATTCAATTCATCAACAAACAAGGTGAGCTAGAAACTAATATTGTTGAGTATGTATTAGCAGCAACAGGACGTCGTCCAAATACCGATAAACTGGGCTTAGAAAATACATCAATTGAATTAGATGAACGTGGTGTACCAACAGCAGATTTCTATACCCTACAAACATCACTACCAACGGTATTTATTGCTGGTGATGCAAGTAACCAATTGCCGTTATTACACGAAGCTGCAGACCAAGCTCGTATTGCTGGTGATAATGCAGGTCGCTTCCCTGAGATCCGTGCAGGCCTTCGTCGCTCAAAAATCTCAGCGGTATTCTCTGACCCACAAATTGCAATGGTTGGTGAAACTTATAAAGAGATCACAACACGCTTAGGTACTTGTGGTTGTTTCGCGACGGGTGAAGTGTCTTTTGAAAACCAAGGCCGCTCACGAGTAATGCTACGTAATAAAGGCATTCTTCATGTATACGGTGAGCAAGGTACAGGTCGCTTCCTTGGTGCTGAAATGATGGGACCAAATGCAGAACATTTAGCTCACTTGTTAGCTTGGGCACACCAAAACAAGATGACAGTGTCAGAAATGCTAGATATGCCTTTCTATCACCCAGTAATCGAAGAAGGGGTTCGTACTGCTCTTCGTGATTTAAATGCGAAATTACATTTAGGCCCTGAAATGATCAAACACTGCATGGATTGTGGTCCGGGCTGTTAATCAGATTAAAAAGTCACAAAAAATAAAAAGACCAATGTTTGCGCATTGGTCTTTTTGCATTTAAAGTTCTCTCCACTCGCTTACCAATCAAAGAACTCAATACATGACATGTAAAACTTGTCGCTCAGACATTTTCAAACAAAAACTAGGTCGCTGTACGCGTTGTATGAAACAACTGACATTTCTTTCTATTGGGGGATGGTTGACTTGGTTGGAGTTCTTTCAAATGACGCCATATAAAATAGAAGCTATCGCCATATTTATGGTGAGTTCAGCCTTTACTGGCTTACTTGTTTTACATCTTATCGCTATGGCTTATTACCGTTTGAATAATACCAATAACAACAAGTGAGCAGATAAAATAAAGCCCCAATACCATATAAGTATTGGGCCTCTTAGAATCTTTCTAAGAAAAAGCAGTATTAATAAGACTAATACTTAATTAAAAAGTTCACCACTTTTTCTTTTTTATTACGCTTATTTAGTTAACTCAATCGCATAAATATTTGCAATATAAACTAAGCTACACTGCTTTTAATGATCACTTGCTCTTGTAGATTCACTTCTAGTGCAACCTCATCACACGCATGTTGACGTGGACATTGATCACAGTCTTTCAGCACCTTTTCTGGCAACAATGAACGAGAGGTAGGAATAAAGTCTTGTTTCATAAAGAACTCTGGAACACGAGTTAATACAAAAACTTTCTTAATCGCCATCTCACGTGCTTTTTCAACTAAATGCTGAACAATGGCTTTACCTTGACCTTGACTCTGCCACCCAGCTTCAACACCTAATGAACGAATTTCTGCAAGTCCTGAGTCATACACATACAAAGAGGCACAGCCTGTCACTTCTCCATGATGCTCTGCCACAGCAAATGAGCCAATATCACGTACTAATTCATTACGATTACGCGGTAAGTTTTCACCAAGCCCAGCCCAGTATGCAACCATACCTTCCAGTGCATCTAAATCAGTTAAACGAGCTGGACGAACCTTCACACCAGCATTATCACGCTCTTGTAGACGTTTACCTGCTTGCTCAACGGCATACGCAACTTGCTCAGGAGCAACGCCACCTAATGCACAACGTTTTGCAAGGCAAGATTCAATGGTGAGGATTTCATACACATCGTCTTCAATCACTTCAGAGAACGCTTTCAGTTCAGCAAGAGAAAGTTCTTCTAATGCACAGCCTTTTTCAATCGCACCGACAACGGCAACACCAACAATATGGTGAGCTTCACGGAATGGAATGCCTTTCGCTACCAAGTAATCAGCCAGTTCTGTTGAGTTTGCATACCCTTGTTTTGCTGCTTCAAGCGTACGTTCCCCATTAATCTTAATACCTTCAAAGCACAACGCAGCCATTTCAATACAATCAGACCAGCTATCCAAGGCATCAAATAAGCCTTCTTTGTCTTCTTGCATGTCTTTGTTGTAAGCCAGTGGCAATGCCTTCACAGTCATCATCATGCCAGCCATTGCACCATATACACGTCCACACTTACCACGGATCAACTCCAATGCATCTGGGTTTTTCTTCTGCGGCATAAGTGATGAGCCTGACGTCACGGTATCAGCCAATTCGATGAAATTAGATTCACCTGAATTGTAGAAAATCATGTCTTCAGCAAGACGAGAAAGATGCAACATTGAAATGGAAGCGATCGACATGAGTTCCATGACATGATCACGATCAGATACCGAATCTAAACTATTACGTGTTGCACGTTGGAATCCAAGGTTACGAGCCAGCTTTTCACGATCCATAGGATAAGCAGTACCAGCAAGAGCTCCAGAGCCTAACGGACAAGTATCTAAACGATTAATTGCATCTTCAAGACGAGAATAATCACGCTCAATCATCTCAACATAAGCTAAACACCAATGAGCAAAAGTCACAGGCTGTGCTCGTTGTAAGTGCGTATAACCCGGAAGCACTGTCGCTTGATGCTCACTTGCTACGTTTACTAATTGATTAAGAAGTTGATCAAGTGTACGCAGTAGTTGATGCCCTTGTTGGCGACACCAAAGCTTTAAATCTGTTGCTACTTGGTCATTACGAGAACGGCCAGTATGGAGTTTTTTACCTAAGTCACCGACTTTACCAATCAATTGAGTTTCTACCCAACTGTGAATATCTTCAGCATCAGACAATAAGATCTGTTCAGGATCTTCCATTACTTCTAATTTTAATTCATTCAGTGCTAATTCAAGCTTTTGCTGCTCAAGTTCGGTAATAACACCTACTGAAAGCAATGCTTTAGACCATGCAATCGAACCAACAATATCTTGTTCTGCAAGGCGGTAATCAATACGAAGTGAATCGTTAAACTGTTTGAATCTGGTGTCTGCTGCTTGACTAAAACGTCCGCCCCATAATGCCATGCTGTCTCTCCTAAATGCACAATGCTCACTGCTTTTGTTCTGATTAAACTCAGTATTTTTCTTGATGGTTTTAACTTACGGTAATTACAGATAAAAATAAAGAAAAAATTCATTATTTTTACATATTTATTCAAACCAATCCCATTAAAGTCGAATTACATTAATCAATATAATTGGTTATTGGCTTGATATTCACCGTTACATACAAAAAATCGAAGCCCGTTTATATAAAACGAGCTTCGACATAGTGTAAAACAAATTGTTTAAATCTTATTCTTAATAAGTAATACGCATTACTTATTTGCTATTTAGCGCACGAATACGACTTGATAACGAGTAAAGACGAATAAAGCCTTCTGCATGACTTTGGTCATACACTTCATCAGCACCAAAAGTAGCAAACTCTTCTGAATATAAACTGTTATCAGAACGCTTTTGAATTACCGTCGCATGGCCTTTATACAACTTAATAACGACCTCGCCATTCACGTCTTTTGCCAGCTCTTCAGATGCCGCTAAGATAGACTTACATAACGGTGTAAACCAACGACCATCATAAACAAGATGAGAGGCTTTAATGCCTAGCTCTTCGCGGAATTCAAATGACGTTTTATCTAAAACAAGTTGTTCAACTGCACGCAATGCTTCGTTAATGATTGTGCCCCCTGGAGTTTCATAACAACCACGAGACTTCATTCCTACCAAACGGTTTTCAACGATATCAATACGACCAACACCATGTTTTGCCCCTTTCTCATTTAGGTATACAACTACTTCATAAGGTGTCATCGCTTTACCATCAACCGCAACAACCGCACCCTTTTCTACTTTTAATGAGATCGTTTCTGATTCATTTGGTGCTTGCTCAGGATCAACAGTCCATGCCCAACAATCGTCATTTGGTGCATTCCATGTTTCTTCTAAAACACCACCTTCAGTTGAGATATGCCATGCATTAGCATCACGAGAATAGATCTTAGTAAGAGAAGCGGTACAAGGGATATTACGCTCAGCCAAATAATCTAAGCACTCTTCACGACTCACAAGATCCCACTCACGCCATGGAGCAATAACATGAAGATCTGGAGCTAGCGCAGCAAACGCACCTTCAAAACGAATCTGGTCATTACCTTTACCAGTACAACCATGACAAAGCGCATCTGCACCCACATTACGAGCCACTTCAACTTGTGCTTTAGCAATGATAGGACGTGCCATTGACGTTCCTAGTAAATATTTACCTTCATACAACGCGCCTGTTTTTAGCGTTGGGAAAATATACTCAGAAACCATTTCTTCTTTTAAATCAGCGATGTAACACTCAGTCGCCCCCGATGCAATTGCCTTCGCTTCAATACCTTCAAGTTCTTCTTCGCCTTGACCAACATCCGCAACAAAAGCAATCACTTCACAGTTATAATTCTCTTTTAACCATGGGATGATCACAGAGGTATCTAAGCCACCAGAGTATGCGACAACAACCTTGTTTACTTCTACTTTCTTACTCATTCTATTCTCCTTGAACCGCACAACTCGCGGCGACTATATTCTTAAAATTACATTGCCTATTGAGGCTGAAATTGTGTGCCAATGCTGTTTCCAATAAACAACTCAGCTAATTTTTCTGGTGAGCGCCATGAAGCCACTTCTATTGCTCGCCCTAATTCTTGAGCAGCATCCAACGCTGCACGCACTTTAACTATCATGCCATCGGTAATAACAGCTTGGTGAATTAACATTTCAGCTTGCGCTGAGTCCAAACTCTTAATCAACTGTTTTTCTGCATCTAGCACTCCGGGAACGTCTGACAATAGAACCAAATCAGCATCCAATGCTGTTGCTACTGCAACCGCAGCTTGATCAGCATTTACATTCATTAATTCACCATCATTCGTAATACCGATAGAGCTAATAATGGGCGTTACTTGAGTCGCTAAAATCGCCTCTAATACCTTTGCATCACCAGCCGTTGCTAAGCCTACATTACCTAATTCAGGGTTTAATTGAGTGATCTGACACAAACCACCATCAGCCAAACTTAAGCCCATTGCCTTAACGTTATTTTTCATGGCTTGGCCCTGTAGCATTTTATTTGCCGTTCCAGCCAACGCACCTGTGATATAGCCAATCTGATCTTTTGGAGTAACTCGTAACCCCTCTTTTTTTATTGTTTCTAATTGAAGCTTTGCCATAAGCTCATCAACAAGATAGCCACCACCATGAACAATAATAAGAGAACGCTTGGCTTGCTGTTGATAATTTGAAATTGTTTTAAATAACAGCGTGAGCGTATCGATTGAAGACAATACTGCTCCACCAAGCTTTATAACCAATGGACGTTGATTCATATTTATTATTCTTCCTTAAATCAATGCAGTTAATACCGGAAAACCAAAACGAATATTAATGCATTGCATTGCTTGACTTGATGCACCTTTCAACAAGTTATCAATCGCAGAAACAACGATTAAATGCTCTCCTTGCACTTTCCATCCAATATCGCAAAAAGGAGTTTTCTCTACCGAAAGAATCTTTGGCATTTCATTACCTAATAAACGCACCGCTGGCGTTTGGGTATAAGCCGTTTCAAACGCCTCTTGGATTTCTTTTTCTGTCACGCCTTTCGCTAATTTAGTCGTAATCGTCGCTAAAATACCACGCTTAAAATTACCTAGATGAGGAGTGAAAATTACATCACAACCTAAATGAGCTGCAATTTCGGGTTGATGGCGATGATTGAACACTCCGTAAGGCTGTAAGCTCACTTCACAGAAAGAACTGGTTAAACTTGCCTTACGTCCTGCCCCTGTTACCCCACTGGTTGCATTTATAACAGGCCATTGATTCTTATCTAATAATTCAGATTTAACTAACGGTTTTAGTGCTAATTGTGACGCAGTCGGATAACAGCCAGGAACAGCAACCAATTGTGCTTTTGCTATGGCTTCAGCATTCCACTCAGCTAAACCATAAACGGCTTTATCTAGCCACGCTTCATATTGATGCTCAAAACCATAGAACTCACTGTAAAAGCCTTCTTTTTTCACACGAAAGGCACCAGATAAATCAAACACTACACAACCATTTTCTAAAAATGTTGTGGCTAAGTTATGACTAACTTCATGAGCAGTCGCTAATAAAACAACATCACACTCTTTAGCAACTTGATTCACATTAACTAATGGCTGTAATGCTTCATCAACAATTCCTTTTAATGAACCATGCAATTCACTGATCGCCTTTCCTTTATCTAGACTGTTTTCTGAAACATATAAACCCGATAAAGAAAGGTGTGGATGCTTAAATACCATCAGAGCTAATTCCGCTCCTGTGTATCCACTCGCTCCAATAATGGCTGTTTTCAACATAATTAGTCCCTTTTATCTCTTAAATCTTATTGAAGGGAAAAGCCATTCAGGGTAACGTGAGTGTTGCCCATATTGAAGGTATCCTTTCCTTCTCTCAATTTAGTTATTCACTCAAACTCAACTAAATTGTATTTTTATTCACTTAATGTGATTTAATATGTGTTTTACAGAATTCTCTCTTTTGTGTCAACAGTGGATGTATGAATAAATGAAATTTCCGGAATTTAAAGATTATTATCAACAGCTCATTTCAACCTCTTCAATAAGCTCGACCGACTCAAGTTGGGATGAAGGCAATGCAGAAGTCATAAATAAACTTGCACAATGGTGCGAAGATCTTGGGTGTGAAGTTGAGATTGAAGAAATTGAAAAAGGTAAACTCAATCTATTGGCAAAATTAGGGTCTGGTGAAGGTGGGTTATTATTAGCAGGTCATACCGATACAGTCCCATACGATGAAGGCCGTTGGAATTATGAACCACACGCTTTAACTGAAGCTAACGATCGATTTTATGGATTAGGCACCGCAGACATGAAAGGTTTCTTTGCTTTTATTCTAGAAGCCATTAAAAACATTAATTGGAAAGATCAGTCTAAACCTCTCTATATTCTGGCAACTTGTGATGAAGAAACCACCATGCTTGGTGCTCGTCACTTTGCATCAAATACTAAAATTCAACCTGATTATTGCATTATCGGTGAGCCAACCAGCCTAAAACCGATCCGTGGACATAAAGGACATGTCGCTAATGCCATTCGAGTAACAGGTAAATCTGGACACTCTTCCGATCCCGCTCATGGTGTAAATGCCTTAGAGATCATGAACGAGATCATGTTCGCACTCATGACATTAAAAAATAAATTAGTTAAGGAATATCATAACCCTGGTTTCTCTATTCCTTACCCGACACTTAATCTTGGTCATATTCATGGAGGGGACAGCCCAAACCGTATTTGTGGCTGTTGTGAACTGCATTATGATGTTCGTCCATTGCCGGGGATCAGCTTAGATGGTCTTGATAATATGCTTCGTGATGCTCTAAAAGAGGTTGAAGCAAAATGGCCTGGACGTATTGATATTACCCCACTTCATGAACCTATTCCTGGTTATGAATGTAGCGCCGATAGTCCGATAGTAACGAGCACTGCTGACATTTGTGGGCAAGATGTAGAAACCGTGAACTACTGTACTGAAGCGCCTTTTTTACAAGATCTTTGTCCTACATTAGTACTTGGCCCCGGCTCTATTGAACAAGCTCACCAACCTGATGAGTATTTAGCTTTTTCTTTTATAGACCCAACCATCAGTGTATTAAGCAAATTAATGTACAAACACTGTTTTTAAGCTGAAATAAATTTACAAAATTCGTCAATATGAAAAGTAAGGTTCGATGATCTACGGCAAATTAGCGTTCAAAAAACCAACAAATATTCACCAATATTTGACGAGTAGCCTTAAATTCGGATAGATTGAAGGCAGTAAAAAATCAGGATGTAACAAAATTACAAGTATAGGAAGTATGTATGAATGAAAAGTACGCTGCTTTAAAAAGCAATGTCAGCATGTTGGGTCACCTGCTTGGTAACACGATTCGAGACGCACATGGTGAAGAGCTATTAGCAAAAGTTGAAACCATTCGTAAGCTGTCTAAAACAGCGCGCGCAGGAAGCGACGAAGACCGCAATGCACTGATTGAAGAAATTAAAAGCCTTCCAGACGATCAACTAACACCTGTTGCTCGAGCATTCAGCCAATTTCTAAACCTTACCAATATGGCAGAACAATATCATACTATCTCACGCCATTGTGAAGCACATGTATGTGAACCTGATGCTATTAGTACCTTATTCTCAAAACTAAGCCAAAGTAACGTAAGTAAGCTAGATACAGCACAAGCCGTTCGTGAATTAAATATCGAATTGGTTCTTACTGCACACCCTACTGAAATCGCACGTCGCACCATGATCAACAAGTTGGTTAAAATCAACGAATGTTTATCAAAACTTGAGCTTGGTGATATCTCTTTTTCAGAACGAGATAAAACAGAACGTCGTCTAGAGCAACTGATTGCTCAAGCATGGCACTCAGATGTTATTCGTCAAGAACGTCCAACACCATTAGATGAAGCTAAATGGGGCTTTGCTGTTGTTGAAAACTCTCTATGGCAAGGTATTCCAGAGTTTTTACGTGAATTCGACCAACGCCTAGAAGGCCACTTAGGTGAAGGACTTCCAATCGATGCGCGTCCAGTCCACATGTCATCTTGGATGGGTGGAGACCGTGATGGTAACCCATTTGTAACGCACAAAATTACTCGTGAAGTGATGCTCCTTTCTCGTTGGAAAGCAGCCGATCTTTACTTAAAAGACATTAATGAGCTAATCAGCGAACTTTCAATGGTCAAATGTACTGATGAAGTTCGTGAGTTGGCGGGCGACCAACACGAACCTTATCGAGCTATTCTAAAACAGCTTCGTACACTGTTAGGCGATACTCTTGAAAGCCTAGATGCGCAAATGAAAGGTGAGCTAGCACCAAACAAAGTAATCCTGACCGATGCAGATCAACTTTGGAACCCGCTGTATGCATGTTACCAATCACTGCATGCTTGTGGTATGGGGATCATTGCTGATGGTTCATTACTCGATACATTACGTCGAGTAAAAGCATTTGGTGCTCACTTAGTTCGTTTGGATATCCGCCAAGAAAGTACCCGTCACTCGGATGTATTGTCTGAACTGACTCGTTACTTAGGCATTGGTGATTATGACCAATGGAGCGAACAAGATAAAATTTCATTCCTTGTTAATGAGCTAAGCTCAAAACGTCCTCTTCTTCCACGCAAATGGGAACCGTCTCCAGAAGTTCAAGAAGTTATTGATACTTGTAAAGTAGTTGCAGAACAATCTAAAGAAGCATTAGGCTCTTATGTCATTTCAATGGCTCGTACTGCATCAGACGTACTGGCTGTTCATCTGTTACTTCAAGAAGCTGGTTGTCCATTCCGTATGGATGTGTGTCCATTATTCGAAACTTTAGACGATTTAAATCGCTCTAAAGAAGTAATGGAACAACTATTCTCTATTGATTGGTATCGTGGATTTATCCAAAACCATCAAATGGTAATGATCGGTTATTCAGATTCAGCTAAAGACGCTGGTGTAATGTCTGCTGGTTGGGCTCAGTACAGTGCAATGGAAGCGCTTGTTGAAGTCTGTGAGAAAGAAAGCATCGAACTGACACTTTTCCATGGTCGTGGCGGTACTATCGGTCGTGGCGGTGCACCAGCGCACGCTGCACTCTTATCTCAACCACCTAAGAGCTTAAAAGGTGGCCTACGAGTAACAGAGCAAGGTGAGATGATCCGATTCAAACTTGGTCTTCCTGAAGTGGCTGTAAACAGCTTTAACTTATATGCAAGTGCAATTCTTGAGGCGAACCTTCTTCCACCACCAGAACCAAAACAAGAATGGCGCGACCTAATGGAAGTGCTATCAGAAGTATCGTGTGAAGCTTACCGTAACGTCGTTCGTGGCGAAAAAGACTTTGTCCCTTACTTCCGTGCAGCAACACCAGAATTAGAGCTAGGTAAACTTCCCCTCGGTTCTCGCCCAGCAAAACGTAACCCAAATGGTGGCGTTGAAAGTTTACGTGCTATTCCATGGATTTTCTCATGGAGTCAAAACCGCTTAGTACTTCCTGCATGGTTAGGTGCTGGTGAAGCCATTCAATATTCAATTGATAAAGGTCACCAAGCATTATTAGAAGAGATGTGTCGTGAATGGCCATTCTTCTCAACACGCCTTGGTATGTTGGAGATGGTTTACACTAAATGTAACCCTCAAATGTCAGAATACTACGATCAACGCTTAACTGATAAGTCACTATGGCCATTAGGCGAGCGTCTGCGTAATCAACTACAAGCTGATATCAAAGCGGTACTAAACGTAGAAAACAATGATCACTTAATGGAGCGTGACCCATGGGGTTCTGAATCCATTCGTTTACGCAATATCTATGTTGACCCATTGAACATGCTGCAAGCAGAGCTTCTGTTCCGTACTCGTCAACAAGAAGAGACGTCACCAGAGCTTGAAGAAGCGCTAATGGTAACTATAGCGGGTATTGCTGCAGGTATGCGCAACACAGGTTAATCCATTTTAGATTAATAGCATCCTTCCTAATTAAAGGTCACTTCGGTGGCCTTTTTTATTTTTACTTTCTCTTTGTATCTCAAGATATCGACATCAAAAACAAAAAAAGCCGCTACCATGAGCGACTTTGATATGATTAATTTTAGAAACTATTTTGGACGAACGCCTAATGTATGACAGAGAGCGTAAGTATGCTCGGCACGGTTAAGCGTATAGAAATGGAAATCTTTCACACCTTCACGGCTCAAAATACGAGTCATATCAATCGCATGACTTGCTCCAACCATTTGACGAGTCACAGGGTCATCATCTAGTCCTTCAAACTGTTGTGCCATCCAACCAGGAATCTTCACATTGTTCATTTTGGCAAAACGGGAAGCTTGCTTAAAGTTCGATACTGGTAAGATCCCTGGAATGATTTCCACATCAATACCAGCAGATACGCAACGATCACGAAAACGTAAATAGCTCTCTACATCAAAAAAGAACTGAGTAATCGCACGGCTTGCACCAGCATCTACTTTGCGTTTTAAATTCAGTAAATCAGCTTGAGCACTTTTCGCTTCTGGGTGTACTTCTGGGAAAGCTGCAACAGAAATATCAAAATCATGTTGAGACTTAAGTAACTCTACTAAATCTGAAGCATACATTTCAGGAGCCCCACCACCCGGTGGAATATCACCACGTAAAGCCACAATGTCTTTAATACCATTTGCCCAATAATCGTTAGCAATATCAATTAGCTCTGAGCGGCTCGCATCAATACACGTTAGATGAGGCGCGGCAATAAGACCGGTTTGCTCTTTAATTTCTTTAATAATTGAGTGGGTACGATCACGTTCACCTGAGTTTGCACCATAAGTTACCGATACAAATTTAGGTTTTAGTGTTTTCAAACGGTGAATAGAGTTCCATAGTGTTTCTTCCATTTTCTCTGAACTTGGCGGAAAAAACTCAAAAGATACGTTGATATTGCCGTCTAATTCAGCAATATTTTGATTCAGTGACTCTAAGTGGCTTGCGTGTGAATATGCCATGTCTTGCTCTCCCTGCCGCAGTATCAAAAGGGGATACTACAAAATTCCATCATCCATGAGACATCATTTAGACGTCTATATGTCTACAGAATGTATGCAATAGAGTTCAAAGTCAAGGTTCTGATTATGAATTTTTCTCAAGTTGTAATTGAGCTTTTTTCAAGATAGAAAAAATAAGATGAGGAAGTAGAAACTGTGGGAGATATTTAAAAATAAAAAAAACGCCAGTCCGAGGACTAGCGTTTTAAATCATAAGTTGGCTATTGATTACTCAGCAGCAACAACTTCTAATTTCAATGTAGCAAATACTTCAGAGTGAAGTTGGATGCTAACTTCGAAAGAACCAGTTGTACGTAGAGCGCCTTCAGGAAGACGAACTTCGCTTTTCGCGATTTCAACGCCAGCAGCTGTAGCAGCTTCAGCGATGTCACGAGTACCGATTGAACCGAATAGTTTACCTTCGTCACCAGATTTTGATGCGATTGTAACTTCTAGAGCGTTAACTTTCTCAGCGCGAGCTTCAGCAGCAGCTAGTTGCTTAGCAACGTTAGCTTCTAGTTCAGCACGACGAGTTTCAAACATCTCTACGTTAGCTTTAGTTGCCATAACAGCCTTACCTTGTGGGATAAGGAAGTTACGTGCGTAACCAGCTTTAACGTTAACTTGGTCGCCAAGGCTACCTAGGTTACCGATTTTATCAAGTAGAATAACTTGCATTATCTTAGTCCTCTATAAACTTAATTAAACAACTAACGACTTACAGATGCTTATCTGTGTACGGTAGAAGTGCAAGGTAACGAGAACGCTTGATAGCGCGAGCTAGCTGACGTTGGTATTTAGCACGAGTACCAGTGATACGGCTAGGTACGATTTTACCAGCTTCAGTGATGTAGTTTTTTAGAGTTGCTACGTCTTTGTAGTCAATCTCTTGTACGCCTTCTGCAGTAAAACGGCAGAATTTACGACGACGGAAGAAACGAGCCATGGGCTATCTCCAGATCTAAATTAGTTTAATATGCTCAGCATGTAACACTACTCTCGACACACCATTTCGGCCTGTCTGGTATGTGATAAAACCACCTACCGTAACGTTACTGCCTTGAGCTAAATTTGCAGTTAAAGCTTGTGACCCTTGTCCACTCACTACCACGTTCATTCTGCAATAGACTTGTCGTGATAAGTCAGCTTCCTGTTTAATCGAACGATGCTCAATGACAAAATGACAATGAGGTATGCCCGCAGGACTTAGACTTCGAACCGGAGCCTTTGCGATAACACCGCTTAACTCCAATCGATTGGTCATCAAATCAATTACTCAGCAGCAGCTTCTTCAGCGCGTGGTGCAGCGTCTTCACGCTTAGCAGAACGCTCTTCTTTAGCTTTCATCATTACTGATGGCTCAGTGATCGCAGCTTTTGTACGCATGATCATGTTACGTAGAACAGCATCGTTGTAACGGAATGCAGTTTCTAGTTCATCAATAACAGCTTGCTCAGACTCAACGTTCATAAGAACGTAGTGTGCTTTGTGCAGCTTGTTGATTGGGTAAGCCATTTGACGACGACCCCAATCTTCTAGACGGTGGATAGTACCGCCAGCTTCAGTGATTGAACCAGTGTAACGCTCGATCATGCCAGCAACTTGCTCGCTTTGATCAGGATGCACCATGAATACGATTTCATAATGACGCATTGGTTGCTCCTTACGGATTATTCAGCTTCCACGAACGGCTCGGTCATCCAAGGGAAGCAAGGAACTAAAAAAAAGACCGAGAATTAAGGACGGCAGATAGTATATAAAAACAGCGCTAGTAGCAAGAAAAAGATACTTAAATCACAAAAATATTTTCGTCTTTACCAAGAAAAAAAGAGAATGAAAAAACATCCTCTTTTTTGAGCTTATTTCATAATGCCAATCAGACAATTAGCACCTAAATACCGACTTATTTAGCCTTGTAACGCACGTTGGCGTACTGCTTCAAATAAACAGATACCAGACGCTACAGAAACATTTAAACTTGATACAGAGCCAGCCATTGGGATTTTAATTAGGTCATCACACGTTTCACGTGTTAAGCGACGCATACCATCCCCTTCAGCACCCATAACTATTGCTAAAGGACCAGTTAATTTAGACTGGAATACATCGTGAGTTGCCTCACCAGCAGTCCCAACAAACCATACGCCCTTTTCTTGTAATGCTCGCATTGTACGAGCTAGGTTAGTTACACGAACTAAAGGAACCGTTTCAGCCGCACCACACGCAACTTTACTTACGGTTGCTGTCATTGATGCAGATTTATCTTTTGGTACGATAACCGCAGCTACACCTGCCGCATCGGCATTACGTAAACATGCACCTAGATTGTGAGGATCAGTCACACCATCAAGAACAAGCAGTAATGGGTTCTCTGTTTGAGATACAATATCATCAAGATCATGTTCATTCAGTTGCTTAGCTGGCGTTACACGAGCAATAATTCCTTGGTGATTGGCACCTTTCGCTTTGTCATCCAACGTTTTACGTGGCAGTTCTTGAATCTTAAAACCCAACTGCGTTAATTCATTCAAGATTGGTAATAAGCGATCGTCTTGACGACCTTTTAATACAAATACTTCAATAAAACGGGCAGGATCACGCTCTAGTACTGCTTTGGCTGCGTGGATACCAAAAATATAATCATTACTCATGCTGTCGCTTCTTTCTCTTTACTTATTTGTTTATCTAAATGGGGCTATAACCGCCCCATTATCGAAATTACTTATTTGCCTTTGGCTTTCTTGCTCTAACTTTTTTCTTGTGCTTCGGCTTTTTCTTAGCTTTCACACCTTCTGTTGAGCCGTCAGGGCGCTTTGTTGGTTCAACCATCGCTTGCGCTTTTGATTTTACCTTGCCTTTTTTACCCTTAGATTTTCGTTCGCCAAGTTGACCTAAACCTTTAGGTTCAGACTTATCACCTTTTTTCTTTGGCTTGAAATTAGGATCACGACGTGGCTCTTTTGCACCACGTTTTTTCGCATTTTCTTTTGCTGTTTTACCATGTCCACGAGCTTTACGCATTGAGCTAGTGCACTCGAAATCGATATTACGATCATCAAGGTTTACCGCAACAACTTTAACCGTAACTTGATCGCCAAGACGGAAAATTTGACCAGAACTTTCACCTGTCAAACGCTGACCAGCTGGATCAAACTGGTAGTAGTCATTAGCTAGTGATGAAATATGAACTAAACCATCAATATGAAGATCGTTTAATCGAACAAAGAAACCAAAGCCTGTGACATTAGCAATCACACCTTCAAGCTCTTCACCGATATGATCTTGCATGTATTCACATTTCAGCCAATCAGATACATCACGTGTCGCATCGTCAGCACGGCGCTCTGTCATTGAACATTGCTCACCAAATACATCCATATCATCGAATGAATAATGGTAACCACCTGTTGGTGTCCAACGATCGTTATTCTGACCTTTTTCTTTTGCAATAAGATACTTAATTGCACGGTGCAGTAATAAGTCTGGGTAACGACGAATTGGTGACGTAAAGTGTGCGTAACGTTTCAATGCCAAACCAAAATGCCCAGCATTATCTGCGTTATATACCGCCTGCTTCATTGAGCGTAGCAGCATAGTTTGAATCAATTCTTTATCTGGGCGATCAGCAATCACATGCACCAATTGCCCGTAATCCGTTGGTGATGGTGTTAATCCACCAGATAGGCTTAAACCTAGCTCTCCTAAGAAGTCACGGAACCCTTGCAGGCGTTCTTCACCCGGAGATTCATGCACACGATACAAAGCTGGCTCTTTGGCTTTTTCAACAAAAGTAGCCGATGCAATGTTAGCTAAAATCATACACTCTTCGATGATCTTATGTGCATCATTACGGATCACTGGCTCAATGCTGTCAATCTTACGATCCGCATTGAAGATAAATTTAGTTTCAATGGTTTCAAACTCAATTGCTCCACGCGCTTCACGTGCTGTTTTTAGCACCTGATACATATTGTGAAGCTCTTTTAAGTGTGGAACTAAAGGCTCATAACGCTGAGTCAGTTCTTCATCACCATCAAGAATATCACTTACTTTATTGTAAGTAAGACGAGCGTGTGAATTCATCACCGCTTCATAATGTTTGTAGCCAGAAAGTTTACCTGATGCAGAGATAGTCATCTCACACACCATACATAAACGGTCAACTTGTGGGTTCAATGAACATAGTCCATTAGAGAGAACCTCTGGCAACATTGGAACCACTTGCGCAGGGAAGTAAACCGAATTACCACGTTGAATCGCTTCTTTATCTAATGCGTTATCAGGGCGAACGTAGTAACTTACATCAGCAATCGCCACCCATAAACGCCAACCACCAGAAGCTTTAGCTTGACAGAATACGGCATCATCAAAATCTCGTGCATCTTCACCATCAATCGTAACCAATGGTAATTCACGTAAATCGACACGGCCTTCTTTTGCTTCTTCTGGCACTTCCTCACCTAGCCCTTCAACTTGTTTTTCAACCGCTGCTGGCCATACGTGTGGAATATTATGTGTACGAAGTGCAATATCAATTTCCATTCCTGGCGCCATATTTTCACCAAGAACTTCTGTAATTTTACCTGTCATACCTCGAGCACGGCTACCACGATCTGTGATATCCATAACAACAACGTTACCCATTCGGGCACCCATTTTATGCTCTTTAGGAATGAAGATATCTTGACTAATACGAGAATCGTCAGGAACAACAAACCCCATACCGTCTTCAATAAAGAATCGACCAACAATACCTTCGTTACGAGGCTCTAATACACGAACCACTCGGCCTTCTTTTCGGCCTCGTTTATCCGTTCCTGTTGGTTGCACTAATACCACATCACCATGAATCACTTTCTTCATTTGGTGGAAAGGAAGCAGTACATCGTTATCTTTACCTAGGCTACCTTCTGGACGAATCCAACCGAAACCATCACGATGACCTAATACCACACCTTTTAACATTTCGATGCGTTCAGGCAGTGCATAACATTGACGACGAGTAAATACTAACTGACCGTCACGCTCCATTGCACGTAAACGACGACGTAAACCTTCATAGCTATCTTCACCAGATAAACCTAGGGCTTCGAATAAGTCATTACGATTTAACGGTGCATCGGCTTTTTCAAAAAATTCCAGAATAAATTCACGGCTTGGAATTGGATTCTCGTATTTTTCAGCTTCTCGATCTTGAAAAGGATCGTTTTGAATAATCTTAGACATAGGCTGACCTGCTTAGTCGGAGAGACAAGAAATATAGTTATATTGTACCTGAGTATGCCTATAACAGATAGGAAAGGATCTGGAA
Source organism: Aliivibrio fischeri (assembly GCA_038993745.2). Lineage (NCBI taxonomy): Bacteria > Pseudomonadati > Pseudomonadota > Gammaproteobacteria > Vibrionales > Vibrionaceae > Aliivibrio > Aliivibrio fischeri. The sequence goes on from CP160629.1 coordinate 2,625,956, forward strand.
TTCAAGTCTTAAATTCGCTTCAAAAGAATGAGTAACTCACTGTTATCGGTAAGCATGTCTTGAATCGTATGTTTATCAAGCTCATCTAAAAACGCTTGCTTTGCTTTCGCTAATGCACCTTTTAAACGACATGCAGGTGTAATATGGCAAAACTCAGGAGCACAGTTAACCACCTGTAATGGTTCAATAGCTCGAATGACATCACCAATAATAATTTGATCCGCAGGTTTTCCTAAGCAGATCCCGCCATTTTTACCTCGAATGGTTTTGACATACCCTTCTTGGCCTAATTTGTTAATTATTTTCACCATGTGATTACGTGATACATCAAAAGTTTCAGTAACCACAGTAATGCTAGTCAATTCACCTTCTGGTAATGACCCTAAATAAATCAAGGCTCTTAAGCCAAAATCAGTGAAATTTGTTAATTGCATATCCTCTCCTTCTCTTTTTTCATTGTAATTCTTCTCTTGACTAAAAGATATATTTTAGATACAACTTATAACATACATTATAAATACACCTTTAAAGGTAAACAATATGCTCAACAAAAACACCATTGATATCGTTAAATCAACAATTCCATTACTTGCTGAAACTGGCCCAGCTTTAACTGCGCATTTTTACGATCGCATGTTTACACATAACCCCGAGTTAAAAGATATTTTTAACATGAGCAATCAACGCAATGGCGACCAACGTGAAGCATTATTTAATGCTATTTGCGCCTATGCAGGGAATATTGAAAATCTTGAAGTGCTATTACCAGCGGTTGAAAAGATTGCTCATAAGCATACGAGCTTTATGATCACAGCTGAGCAGTACAATATTGTTGGTGGTCACTTACTTGCCACTCTTGATGAAATGTTTTCCCCTGGACAAGAAGTGTTAGATGCTTGGGGTGAAGCTTATGGCGTTCTCGCAAATGTATTTATTCAACGTGAAGAACAAATATATCAAGAGAATAACAACCAAGAAGGCGGCTGGCGTGGTCTACGTGAGTTTGAGCTTATTGCAAAAGAAAAAGAGAGTGAGCTAATCACAAGCTTTACCTTTATACCTACAGATGACCAACCTGTCTCTCGCTTTAAACCAGGTCAATATTTAGGGATTTACTTAACTCCTGAAGAGTTTGAAAACCAAGAAATTCGTCAGTACAGTTTATCTTCTGCCCCACAAGAAAAAACATATCGTATATCAGTAAAACGAGAAGATGGCGGTAAAGCATCAAACTATTTACATGACCAATTGAATATTGGTGATAAGGTCAATCTTGCTGCCCCTGCTGGTGACTTTTTCTTAGATGTTGAGGCATCAACACCAGTAACACTTATTTCAGCTGGTGTAGGGTTAACACCTACTCTTTCTATGCTTGAAACATTAACAGAGCATAACGCAAACGTGAACTGGTTACATGCTACAGAAAATGGTACTCAACATGCCTTTAGAGAACATGTAAATACGTTAGCAGAAGCCTACTCACATATCTCGACTTACACTTGGTATAACCAACCGCAAGAAGTAGATAAGCTAAATCAACATTTTGATTTCTCAGGTTTTATGAATTTATCTGAAGTTAAAAATGAAATCATTACAGACAATGGCCACTACTATTTCTGTGGACCGGTTGGCTTTATGCAACACGTCGTAAAACAATTAGTTGAGCTAGGTGTTTCCGAAGACCGTATCCATTACGAATGCTTTGGACCACATAAAGTGCTTTAATTTTTATAAAGTAGAAATGCAAAAACGCCCAATGACATAATCATTGGGCGTTTTTTCGAGTTGATGAAACTCAATCGACTAAAATGAATCTTTTTTCAGGTTTACCAGAAAGTGTCGCGGCGCTTAGCCCTAGCGATCACATTGCCAGGCATACGCATTTCTAATCCACTTCTTAAATTAGCAATTCGCTTATGTTTACGCCCATCTGCAGTAACAGAATTATACAGCCAACGATACGCATCTTCGTAATCTAATGGACTACCATAATCGCTAAGTAGCAATTCAGCTAAATGAATACGCGCATTAATGTTTCCCATGCCTGCAGCTTCACGCAAGTATGGAATTGCTCGCTCTCTATCCTGCTGAACTAATGTACCTTTGGCATAATAACGGCCAATTTGCTCTAACGCAGCTGGTAAGCCTTGTCTCGCAGCATTTTCCATATAATACAGGCCAAGTTCGACATCACGATCAACACATACACCCCATGCAAGCATATCTCCGTAAAGGAACTCATAAGCAGGTGAATCGATTTTAGTTGCTCGCGCAACGATATCTTGAACTAACTGACAATTATCAACGTTCTTCACCTGATTTAAGTGTGAATTGGTATCAAACAGTCGAAATAATTGGTTTTCGGTATAAATTGGGATCGGCTCTCCGATCTCTTCGCTAGCTGCATACATTGGCGCAAATGCCACCAAACATGCCGCTACGAGGTGTCGTAGTTTCATAATTCATCAACTCTTTATAACTGTATTTATTATATCGACGTTGGCGGCAACATCTTTAGACAAAATTTGCCCTAAGTGGCAATTTTTTGCCCACTAGATATAAGTGATTGATTCAACGATATTTGAGTATTTGATGGGGGCAGAGATAGGGGCTAGGGATCAGAAACTAGGGACTAGAAACTGGAATACCAGACATAAAAAAACCAGCTACATGAGCTGGTTTTTCTTTCATTCACTAAGCGATTAAGCTTGGAATGGGTGTACTTTGATGATTGTCTCGTTACGGTCAGGACCTGTAGAGATGATATCAATTGGCACGCCTGTTAGATCTTCAATACGCTTGATGTAGTTTAGAGCTGCTTGTGGAAGCTCTTCTAATGTTTTCGCACCAAATGTGTTTTCAGACCAACCTGGCATTGTTTCGTATACTGGAGTTGCTTCTTCAAACGCTTCAGCAGCCATTGGAGAAACTTCTAGTAAAGAACCATCTTTCATCTGGTAACCAGTACAGATTTTTAGTTCTTCTAAGCCATCTAATACGTCTAGTTTAGTTAGACACATACCAGATAGTGAGTTGATTTGGATTGCACGACGCATCGCAACAGCATCAAACCAACCAGTACGACGTAGACGACCAGTTGTTGCGCCAAACTCGTGGCCAACAGTGCCTAGGTGTTTACCAATTGGATCTTGCTTCTCTAAACCATCGTATAACTCAGTAGGGAATGGACCTGAACCTACACGAGTACAGTATGCTTTAGTAATACCTAGGATGTAACCTAAGTGACGAGGACCAAAACCAGAACCTGCAGCAACGCCACCAGCGGTAGTGTTAGAAGATGTTACGTAAGGGTAAGTACCGTGGTCGATATCTAGAAGAGTACCTTGAGCACCTTCAAACATGATCTTGTCGCCGCGCTTACGTGCTGCATCAAGAGTATCAGTTACATCGATAACCATTGAAGTTAGTAGATCAGCATAGCTCATTGCTTGCTCAAGAACTTCTTCGTAGCTTACTGGTTCTACTTTGTAGTAGTTAACTAATGCGAAGTTATGGAATTCCATTACTTCTTTTAGTTTTTCAGCGAAAGCAACTTTATCAAATAGGTCGCCAACACGTAGACCACGACGAGATACTTTATCTTCGTACGCTGGACCGATACCACGACCTGTTGTACCAATTGCTTTGTTACCACGTGCGATTTCACGCGCTTGGTCTAGCGCTACGTGATAAGGAAGAATTAGAGGACAAGCTTCAGAAATGAATAGGCGTTCACGAACTGGAATACCACGCGCTTCAAGTGGCGCCATTTCTTTTAGTAAAGCATCAGGTGAAAGCACTACGCCATTACCGATAATGCATTCAACATTATCACGTAAAATACCTGATGGAATTAAGTGTAGAACGGTTTTTTCACCGTCGATAACTAGAGTGTGGCCTGCATTGTGACCGCCTTGATAGCGAACTACATACTTTGCATCTTCAGTTAAAAGGTCTACGATTTTACCTTTACCTTCGTCACCCCATTGGGTGCCCAGAACGACAACGTTATTTCCCATCTTTCCAAGTCTGCTTGTTAGTTAAAAATGGATTCTAGCATTGATAGAAAAATCTTTCAGTTATTTTTAACCGAAATCTCACTTTCACTATAAAGCGCTATTAATATTCCGTTATTTATTATTTCTTTTTCTAATAAAATCAGAAATTAGCCTGTGATTTTATATTTAAGAAAAAAATCAAAGCATCACACTACAGATTACAAGCCCTGCAACCACTAAACACCCACCAATTCGACGCAGCGTATTATCCGGTTGCTCACTCAATTGAGCGACCATATTACGCCAACCATTAGGGGCAATTAATGGTCCCAACCCCTCAACAATTAACACCATACCAATCGCTAGCCAAATTGCGTTACTCATTGCCAATCCTTAATTCGATTTAATTTCTATACGCTAAATACAAAACAAGGCCCCGAAGGACCTTGTTATTTTATACGTTAATTAAACAAGTGAATGTTTACTTTCCGCCTTTTGAATCATTCATGTACTTAAAGAAGTCAGTCTTAGGATCAAGTACTAAGATATCGCTCTTACTGTTGAATGATTTTTCATACGCTCTTAATGAACGAATGAAGCTAAAGAACTCAGGCTCTTTATTAAATGCATCTGCATACAATTTAGCAACTTTTGCGTCCGCATTACCACGAGTAATACGGGCTGTTTTATCTGCTTCAGCAATAATTGTCGCTACTTCAAGTTCTGATTGAGCACGAATTACTTCGGCTTTCTCACGACCTTGAGAACGTAGTTTACGAGCAACGGCTTCACGCTCTGCACGCATACGACGGTAAATAGATTCAGAGATTTCTTCTGGTAAGTTGATTTTCTTAATTCGTAAATCAATTACCTCAATCCCTAAATCGCCCGTTCCATCTTGCGAGTCTAGAAGTACGGTACTCATTACTTCTTCACGTTTTTCAGAAACAAGCTCTTTTACTGTCGTACTACCAATCTCAGCACGTAAACCATCAGATACACGGCGTTGTAATAACGCTTCCGCCGTTAGGATGTTACCACCACCTGTTGCTAAGTAGAATTGACCAAAGTCTTTAATCTTCCACTTAACATATGAGTCGATGATAACGTCTTTTTTCTCTGACGTTACGAAACGGTCTGATTGATCATCCATTGTTTGAATACGAGCATCTAACGTGTTTACACGATCGAACAGTGGCATTTTAAAGTGCAAACCAGGTTCGTAAATACGTGTAATGTTGTTATCTTCTTTAATCAAACGACCAAAACGAGTAACAATACCGCGCTCACCTTCTGGGATCACAAACAGTGACATCAGGAAAATAGCAACAACAACGATAAGTGTTGGGATCATTAACTTACGCATGATTAATATCTCCCTTCACGTGTTGAGTTACGGCCAGTAGAGTTCGTAGTAGTTGGTTGGTTCTTTTTCTCTAATTCAATCGTATAATCTTTTGAAGACGATGTTGACGTCTTAGGAGATACGTTTGTCGCTCCTTGTTGATTACCCGTAATTTTATCTAATGGAAGGTATAAAAGATTTCCATTTGATTCTGAATCGATCAAAACCTTACTTGTATTGCTGTATACACGTTCCATAGTATCAAGGTACAAACGAGTACGAGTTACTTCTGGCGCTTTATTGTATTCAGGCAATAGTTTTTCAAACTGTGCAATTTGACCAATTGCTTCGTTAACTTTACGTTCAGTATAACCTTGAGCTTCTTTCTTCAAACGTTCAGCACGACCTGTCGCTTTTGGAAGAATGTCATTACTGTACGCTTCAGCTTCACGAATGAAACGCTCTTCATCTTCTCGAGCTGCAATTGCATCATCAAATGACGCTTTTACTTGTTCAGGTGGACGAGCTGATTGGAAGTTCACATCAACGACAATTAAACCCATGTCGTATTTATCAATAATACGATTCAGTGTTTCTTGAGTACGTTGACGGATCTCTTGACGACCACTGGTCAAGATGTCATCCATTTTTGCATCACCAATAACAGCACGTAATGCAGAATCTGTCGCTTGACGTAAGCTGTCATCAGCATTCGTTACGGTATAAAGATATTTATGAGCATCAGCAACACGGTATTGAACACCCATTTCAACAGTAACTACGTTTTCATCTTTCGTTAGCATTAAACCTTTTGAGTTTAAAGAACGAATAGACTGAATGTTTACTGGTGTCACTTGATCAATAAAGGTTGGTTTCCAGTTTAGACCTGGATCAACCATACGATCGTATTGGCCAAAACGTAATACAACGCCTCGATCACTTTCACCAATAGTATAGAAACCAGAGAATACCCAAATCGCAATAGCGACAACTGCAATTAGTCCTAAACCAACTGCGCCACCATTACCAAATGAAGGTAAACCACTGCCACCTTTATTGTTTCCACCGTTATTACCACCACCAAACTTACCGCTTAGCTTCTGGCTTAACTTGTTAAACACCTCATCAAGATCTGGTGGACCTTGATCACGGCCACCGCGATTTTTATTACCCCAAGGGTCTTTATCGCCGCCGTTATTGTTGTTATTTCCAGGCTCATTCCACGCCATTAGAAAACTCCATGATAATTATGAAGATAAAGAATTCTATGCACTCTCTTTAGTAATAATAAAATCACTTAAGGGAGCATCTTCACGTTTTTCCAACTTAGACCAATCAACTTGCTGCATACGTACATCAACCAGCAAACTGCCATCATCTTGATATTCTTCGTTAAGAATACATTGCATTTGAAAGAATTTACTTCGAAGACGTCCAACCCAATCAGGCGGTAAAAGCAAAGAATGCTCAACCATCTGTCCAGATAAGCGCTCAGTTAATGCTTGGAATAATAACTCTATGCCTTTGCCTTCCATCGCGGAAACCCAAACACATCGAGGTATACCTTCCTCATCACGCTCAATTCGTGGTTGTTGATCTTCTAAGTTATCAATCTTATTCATTACAAGAAGAGTCGGTACCTCATTGGCATCTATCTCTTCAAGAACAATATCTACTGCTTCAATATTCTCACGAAAACGTTCATCACTCGCATCTACAACATGTAACAAGATATTAGCTTCTTGTGTTTCTTGTAATGTCGCTTTAAAAGCGGCAACCAAATCATGTGGTAAATGACGAATAAAACCTACCGTATCAGCAAGAATTGAGGTTCCTACATCGGCAACTTCTATTTTTCGTAATGTTGGATCCAAAGTCGCAAACAATTGGTCAGCAGCATAAACCCCAGCCTCTGTAATTCGATTAAACAACGTAGATTTACCTGCGTTGGTGTAACCGACTAAAGAAATGGTTGGAATTTCTGCACGGTGTCGAGCTCGACGCCCTTGCTCACGTTGTTTAGCTACTTTGCCTAACCTACGAAGAATCGCTTTAATACGTTCACGCAACAATCGTCTATCAGTCTCTAACTGAGTCTCACCTGGACCACGTAAACCTATACCGCCTTTTTGACGTTCAAGGTGAGTCCAACCACGGATTAATCGCGTAGAGATATGACGTAATTGTGCTAACTCAACTTGCAACTTACCTTCGTAAGTTCGTGCTCGTTGAGCAAATATATCCAGTATTAGACCCGTACGATCTATTACTCGACACTGACATAATTGTTCTAAATTTCGTTCTTGAGCCGGAGATAATGCGTGATTAAAAATCACGATATCTGCGTTATTAGCTCGAACAGCATCGGCAATTTCTTGTGCCTTGCCTTCACCAACATAATATTTAGGGAGTGGAGATTGACGGGTTCCCGTCACAACACCTACTGTGTTTACCCCCGCAGAAGAAATTAACATTTTACATTCGTTAAGATCTTCAATCTCCCCTTGATAGGTAAAGTCAATGTGCACAAGAATAGCCTGTTCACCGGATTCATAACGGTCAAACAAGCGTTAACTCCTTAACTGATTAACTATTCTAGAATAGTATTACTCTTCAGTTTTTTCTTGTGGACGCTCGCCTTGTGGACGATCACTCGCTGAGTGATGGCTTACAGCACGAGCCGGAACAACAGTAGAAATCGCATGCTTGTATACCATTTGGTTTACTGTGTTCTTAAGTAGGATAACAAATTGGTCAAATGACTCGATTTGTCCCTGTAGTTTGATCCCGTTAACTAAATAGATAGATACTGGAATCCTTTCACGACGCAGCGCATTCAAAAATGGGTCTTGCAAAGATTGCCCTTTAGCCATTTTTATTTTCCTTTTTGGTTTGTAATTGTAATTTTATTTAGCTATGAGCCTTTAGCTTATGACTAAACGCACTTAAGTTAAACAACATTGAAGCATTTTTGTGCTTATTTTTTCTCTAATTGAGTCGAAATCAACTCTAAAGCGCCGTCAATGTCATCACTATCAAGCCAAGTTAACTCTTTCCAGCTACGTAGCCAGGTAATTTGTCGCTTGGCTAATTGACGAGTAGCACAGATACCACGGAAAACCGCCTCATCCAATGTCCCCTCCCCGTCAAAATAGTCCCACATTTGTCGATAACCAACACATCGAATTGATGGTAAATCAGCATGAAGATCATCACGTTCATACAATGCTCGTGCTTCTGCTTCAAACCCTTCTTCCATCATATTCGCAAAGCGAAGTTCAATACGACGATGAATTTCTGCTCTCTCTTTCGGTGCAATCGCAAATTGATGCACCTCATAAGGCAAAGCATCACCTTTAATCTGGGTTAATTCTGTTAATGTTTTACCCGAAATTCGAAATACTTCCAACGCTCGGGAAAGTCGTTGTGGATCATTTGGATGAATTCTTTCAGCTGAGACAGGATCAATCGTTTTTAATTGATCATGCATCGCTTCCCATCCAAATTGTTCCGCTTCTTGCTCAATTTGAGCTCTAATGTCAGCATCCGCTGCTGGTAATGGCGAAAGACCTTCAAGTAATGCTTTGTAGTACAACATCGTACCACCCACTAACAATGGGATCTTTCCTTGAGCAACGATATCATCCATCTCTTTAAGAGCATCACGACGAAAATCCGCTGCCGAATAACTCTCTGTTGGATCAAGAATATCAATAAGACGATGAGGAGCCTGTAAAAGTTCCTCTGCATTTGGTTTTGCCGTACCAATATCCATACCCTTATAGATAAGGGCGGAGTCTACGCTAATCAACTCCACAGGAAAACGTTTTCGCAATTCAATTGCTAAGTTTGTTTTCCCTGACGCTGTTGGTCCCATCAAAAAGATGGCTTTTGGTAATGGTTTATTCATGACTAAATGCTTGTATCACTTGTGTAATATCGATGTCTTTTAATAATTTAGGGTAGAAATTATTCAATTCATCCCCCATAATTGCTCTAATTCCATCACTAATTGGATAGCTTGAGCAGTAGTATAACTTACTTCATCATGTTGAATTTGATGAGAAAGCCATTTTATTACTTGCTCTAACGATGGATTAATTTGTTCTAGATACCTTAACAGATTCGGGATCAATTGTTGTAAGTTCTGCTGTCTGATTGGTTGACAAACAGCCATTACGATAATATTTGTTCTATTTTTAACTTTAAGATCAATACCTAAAGATTTCAACAAAGAGGCGTAATTAGATAAATTGTTACAAATTGACTCATCAATACCAACAGAAAGCGGTATCAATAAAGGTTGAGGTTTCAACGGCTCAGCATTAACCGAACTTAACTGACCGTAGATTTTGACAAACTCGGCATAGCGTAAGTTCAATAACTGAAGTTGCTTTCCTTGTTGCAACAATGCAAAAGACGATTCAACAACACTTAATACTTTGCCTAATGTGATGTCATTTTTAGACACGTGAGTAACTTGAGGTGCAACTCGCTCAATTTGTTGAGTGGTTCTGAATGTATGTGATTGCTCATTCACCTGAGAGGTACTTTCTCTCTGCTCTCTATTTTGGGTGGTAAGCAGTTCATTGTAATTAGAAAGTGCTTTTTTCGTTGGTTTATCAGTATGGAATGAACGAGATGGTGCAGTGGAATTTGAAGATGAACTCCCAACGTTTCCTTTCGGTATCCATGAATCTAATGGCGCCTTATTTGGATAACTTGGCGTAGATTCTACCGCAGCTCTTAATTGTTCAGATTTAGGATAATGTGTTTGTTGAGGCTGTCGTACATATTCTTTCATTGGTGGAAAATACGATTCTTTGCTCTCAAGTTGTTGCTCTTCAGCCTCAGACTGAATATGACCAACCACATCAGGTAATGATGCGCCTTGCTGTAATGCACCAAAAATGGCTTGGTAAATAAAATCATGCACTAATCGTGCTTGATGAAAACGTACCTCGTGTTTTGCAGGGTGTACGTTAACATCAACATCATGTGGATTGATCTCAATAAATAAAATATACGCTGCATATTGGTTTGCAGGCAAAGATGATTCATAACCTTGACGGATAGCATGATTGATTAGCTTATCTTTCATCATACGCCCGTTCACATAACAGTATTGAATATCACCCTGTGCTCTTGCTCCTTCTGGAGACGATATCCAACCGTGAAACTTCAACTCTCCATGCTCTAACTCGACTTCTAATGCATGTTGCAAGAAATTTGCACCACATACGGCCGCTAAACGTTTTTCTATTTGAGGTTTAGTTTGTGCTGCTCGATATTGACGAACCATCTTACCGTTATGACGTAAATTAATCGTCACATCCAATCGGCTTAATGCAATACGCTTTAATAGTTCATCAATATGAGTAAATTCTGTTTTATCTGCTCGCAGGAACTTACGACGTGCTGGAGTATTAAAAAACAGATCAACCACATCAATAGTCGTTCCAATGGGATGAGCAGCCGGCTTTAATTTCACATTCATTTCTCGACCTTCAGCATAAGCAGACCATGCCTCTTCTTGGGCAACAGTACGAGAAGTTAGTGTTAAACGTGAAACGGAACTAATAGAAGCAAGAGCTTCACCTCGAAACCCCAAACTAACAATGGCTTCAAGATCATCTAATGAAGTGATTTTTGATGTGGCATGACGACTTAAGGCTAAGGTAAGTTCATCTTTTGGGATCCCCGATCCATTATCGCGAATTCGGATTAACTTGCTGCCACCTTTTTCGATATCAATATCGATGCGAGTTGCTCCCGCATCGATACTGTTTTCTACCAATTCTTTAACAACAGAAGCCGGACGCTCCACAACCTCACCCGCCGCAATTTGGTTGGCTAATCGTGCTGGTAAGATTTGAATTGGCATGACCTTGTTCCTTAACTGGTTGGAATAATGAGCACCTGCCCTATAGCAAGCTCATCTGAACGTAACTTGTTTGCTTTTCTTAAGCTGGAAACAGATACGCCATATTTACTTGCAATTTTACCTAAGAATTCACCGCGTTTCACCGTGTGTTTCTTAACGGGAGCTACAATACTCACTTTCAATTTTTGTCCAACAAACAAAGTATCTGACTTCAATTTATTTAATGAACGAATACTGCTTGTTGTTACTTTATATTTCGATGCAATCTTTCCTAAATACTCACCAGAACGTACTTTATGAGTAATAATAGTACGAGCCTGACTTGATGATGTATTCGCAGAAGAAACCGTATTCTTCGGTGCAACATACACAGGTTTATTGCTTGGGATAACTAAAACTTGTCCAATCTTTAAGCTCGTGCTTTTAAGATTATTTTCACTTTTAATTTTCGCCATCGTCGTTCCATATTTCTTTGCAATTAAAGACAAAGACTCACCAGAACGTACTTTATGTTTTGTTTGACCATCTTGTGCAGCAAGTAGTGTACCTTGCGGCGGGTTATCATGAAGATAACGAATGATTGCTTTTGAAATAGAACGTGCAATTTTATCTTGATGAGCTCGTTGGAATAATTGCTTTTCTTCCGTTGGGTTCGAAATAAACCCGGTTTCAATCAAAATAGATGGAATATCTGGTGACTTTAATACTGCCAAGCTCGCATTCACAGGCTCTTTTTTATGCAGTCGAATCACTTTACCCATTTCTGATAACACGTTCTTTGCTAATTTATACCCTTCTTTTTGAGAATGACTAAATTGCAGATCCAATAGCGTTTGACTTACGTTTCTATCGTTACTGTTTTTCGCTAGTACGTCTCCTGCACCACCCAATAACTCTGATTGTTTCTCGTGTTTTTCCACCCAACGACCAATTTCAGTATTTGCTCTACGTGTATTCAAAACGAACACAGAACCACCTCTTGGCTGTGGTGAGCGGAAGCTATCAGCGTGAATAGAAACTAATAAATGCGATTTATTTTTTCGAGCTATCTCTGTACGTTTATTTAAATTCACAAAATAATCGCCACTACGAGTCATTACTGCTCGCATGCCTGGCTGAGCATTAATTTGAGCAACCACTTTTTTCGAAATCGCTAATGTCGCATGCTTTTCGTACTTTCGTGTTGGACCAATAGAACCAGGGTCTTCACCACCATGGCCAGCATCAATAGCAACAACAATTTCACCATTACCAATAATATGACTATTATTTGAATTAATTACAGGTTTAGAAGGTGTACTTGGTTTGCTCGGTGTTGGCGTTGAATTAGTTGTTCCTGAATGAGGTAAGTCCATCACCAAACGATGGCCATACTGCCCACCTGGAGTTGGTGCTAACTTAAACACCTCAGCCGTAACAGAGTGCTTTAATTCAAAAACCAAACGTGTAGTGTTTTTTGATGGTGGTGAACTCTTTCTTATCTTAGTCAGTACCTTGCTGTCTTTAACATTTAAAGGCAACTTAGCTTTTACATTCGTATTCTTAAGATCAACAACCAAACGGTATGGGCTACTTAATGTAAAGTAGCTGTAATTTGCTTCTGAATTTAAGTCAATAACAATACGAGTTTCATCAGGCGAAGGCCAAACTCGTATTCCCTCTAACGTGTTTGCAGATACAAAAAAGCTACTTGTTGAAAGAACAACAAATAGCGTATACCAAATAATTCGAAAATATTTACCGATTAACACAAATCCAACCGCTGTACTAAACTACATCCATACTCATTATTACCTGTGATCACAACATGACGAGCTTCACCATCGTAGCGAATATCAATATCAAGATCTGGTGCTGGTAATAACCCTTCCCCTTTCTCAGGCCATTCAACTAAACAAATTGCATCATCAGTAAAATAATCACGGATCCCCATAAACTCAAGTTCTTCAGGATCAGCTAAACGATATAGATCAAAATGATATACCTGCCACTTATCAAGTTCATATGGTTCAACTAATGTATAAGTTGGGCTTTTTACATTACCAGTATGACCTAATGAACGAATGAATCCGCGGCTAAACGTCGTTTTACCTGCGCCAAGATCACCATGTAGGAAAATTGTTGTTTGTTGAGTACAAGCTTGAGAAAGCTGTCTACCGAATTCAACCGTATCGTCTTCAGTAGCTAAATTAAATTCAAAGCGTTCCATTATTCACTAATTTCACTATTTTAATTGTCTAAATTGATGGACTTGGTATCAAATTCACAATTTAATGTGATGAATGTTTATACACAAGTTATCTTATCGGTTTGTTAATCTCATTGAGTAGAACTTTTATAATCAGTATCTAATTACGAGTTATCTTGTCTATATGATAAACTTTTACTCATTATACTGTAATAAAAAAATGTAATCTCCCTGTGAAAATTAACTATCAAGAACTCTCAAATAACATCAAACTTTGGGCAAAAGAACTTGGCTTTCAAAAAGTCGGGATCTGTGATGTCGATTTATCTCAACATGAAGTGGCATTAGAACAATGGTTAGAGGCTGGTTATCACGGTTCAATGGACTGGATGGCTCGACATGGTGTCATGCGAGCAAGACCTGATGAGCTTCATCCAGGGACAATTCGAGTGATCAGTGCTCGAATGGATTACCTTCCTCCTGAAGCCAATTTTGCCAGTAACCTAAAAGATCCAAACCAAGCTTATATTAGTCGTTACGCTCTCGGGCGTGATTACCATAAACTGATCCGTAACCAATTAAAAAAGCTAGGACAAAAAATTGAAAAAGAAGTCGAACAATTAGGTTATCGACCATTTGTGGACTCTGCTCCAATTTTAGAACGCCCATTAGCAGAAAAAGCAGGATTAGGCTGGACAGGAAAGCACTCACTTCTTCTTGATAAACATACAGGTTCTTGGTTCTTTCTTGGTGAACTATTAGTTGATATCCCACTACCAGTCGACACACCAGTTGAAAATCAATGTGGAAAATGTACCGCCTGTGTTTCTTCTTGTCCTACCAACGCTATTCTTGAAAATGGTGTAATTGATGCTCGTCGCTGTATTTCTTACTTAACCATAGAAAACAGTGGTGTCATTCCTGAAGAGTTTCGTTCATTAATGGGAAATCGTATTTACGGTTGCGATGACTGCCAACTTGTTTGTCCTTGGAACCGAGAAGCTGAAATTACTCAACAAGCGGACTTTCATCGTAGAAGCTCATTAGGTGACTCTGATCTTATTTCACTTTTCTCTTGGGATGAAAGTACCTTCTTAAAAAATATGGAAGGCTCTGCGATTCGCCGCATAGGACATACCCAATGGCTACGTAATCTTTCCATCGCAATGGGAAATGCACCTCATTCCGAAGCAATAATATCTGCACTACGAGATCGATTAGGCTTAGATGAGAATTTAGATATCCATATTCAATGGGCGATAAAACAACAATCGCTCGTCATCACTTCAAATAGAAAAGAACAACGCTTAATCCGTATCATTGAAAAAGGGCTTCCAAGAGATGCCTAACCAATATTATCTCAATGACGTTATTCTCTGTTGATAACCATTTAAGATTGCATATAGCGTATGTGGAAAAGATTTCTATCTTTAGCAAACAACGTGAATATTAAAAAAGTTAAACACAAGACAGGAATATGATTAGGATCAAAGAAGTCAAGCAAAAAGATCTTTAAAAATCTTGCAAATAATGTATAAAAAAACAAAAAGCCTTACTTTTCAATCACATAGAAAATATAGGTAAATTTAACGATCAAAAAACAAAAGCAAGATCCTTGATAAAACTCATTTCTTTCAGTTTTTTCATAAACAACTAACAGAGTTATCCACAGAAAGAGACATGTGGATAAGTTTGTTGATTATATGGTAATTAACAAACATAACTAACCCTCTGCGCTTACTCTTTATATGGAAAAGAGACCAGATGCAGATAGATTATTCGATTCTTTCATTGGTTATGAATCTGAGTATTCTAAAGAGCAGGATTTGTAGTGGGGTTAATGCTTCACAGCATTAATTTTAAAGAAAATAAAAGCGCTGAATATGATTCAGCGCTTTTATTTTGTTTGGAGCGACACACGAGGTTCGAACTCGTGACCTCAACCTTGGCAAGGTTGCGCTCTACCAGCTGAGCTAGTGTCGCATGATCAATCGCTAATGCGTTTAATCTAAATGTGGTTGCGGGAGCAGGATTTGAACCTACGACCTTCGGGTTATGAGCCCGACGAGCTACCAAGCTGCTCCATCCCGCGTCCGGATGCATTGTTTAAGACAATGAGACTATAAACCATTTTTCTCTTCGAGAAAGAAAATGGAGCGACACACGAGGTTCGAACTCGTGACCTCAACCTTGGCAAGGTTGCGCTCTACCAGCTGAGCTAGTGTCGCATGATCAACCGCTAATGCGTTCAATCTAAATGTGGTTGCGGGAGCAGGATTTGAACCTACGACCTTCGGGTTATGAGCCCGACGAGCTACCAAGCTGCTCCATCCCGCGTCCGGATGCATTGTTTAAGACAATGAGACTATAAACCATTTTTCTCTTCGAGAAAGAAAATGGAGCGACACACGAGGTTCGAACTCGTGACCTCAACCTTGGCAAGGTTGCGCTCTACCAGCTGAGCTAGTGTCGCATGATCAACCGCTAATGCGTTCAATCTAAATGTGGTTGCGGGAGCAGGATTTGAACCTACGACCTTCGGGTTATGAGCCCGACGAGCTACCAAGCTGCTCCATCCCGCGTCCGGATGCATTGTTTAAGACAATGAGACTATAAACCATTTTTCTCTTCGAGAAAGAAAATGGAGCGACACACGAGGTTCGAACTCGTGACCTCAACCTTGGCAAGGTTGCGCTCTACCAGCTGAGCTAGTGTCGCATGATTAACCGCTAATGCGTTTAATCTAAATGTGGTTGCGGGAGCAGGATTTGAACCTACGACCTTCGGGTTATGAGCCCGACGAGCTACCAAGCTGCTCCATCCCGCGTCCGGATGCATTGTTAAGTACAATGAAACTTTATCTTATCATTCAATTACTTGAACAAGAAGCTTTTAATTTGGAGCGACACACGAGGTTCGAACTCGTGACCTCAACCTTGGCAAGGTTGCGCTCTACCAGCTGAGCTAGTGTCGCATTCTGATAAGGAGTAGCTCCTCGTTCAGAGGCTGCGAATTATACGAGTAAACTGTGATGATGCAAGCGTATTTTGAAAAAAAATGCGATTTTTTTTCAAAATCGCGTTTTTCCGCTCAACAAATCATCAAATGAAATTAAATTGTGAAAATATGTTGGCGATAATACTTCAATTCTGCAATAGATTCGCGAATATCATCTAACGCTAAATGTGTGCCTGCTTTGGTAAAACCATCTAAAACTTCAGGTTTCCATCGACGAGCTAGCTCTTTAATTGTACTTACATCAACATAGCGGTAATGAAAATACTCTTCTAATGTTGGCATGTGCTTATATAAAAAACGACGATCTTGTCCAATACTATTACCACAAATTGGTGATACGCCTTTTGGAACCCATTGCTCAAGGAAAGCAATAGTTTCTGCAATTGCCGCTTCTTCATCGTATTTACTTTCTTGTACTCGAGCGACTAATCCGCTATTTGTATGAGTATTGGTACACCAATCGTCCATTTTAGCCAACTCTTCTTCTGGCTGATGGATCGCAATTACTGGACCTTCTGCTAAAATATTCAGTTGTGCATCTGTCACAATAGATGCAATTTCGATGATTTTATGAGTTTCAGGATCCAATCCTGTCATCTCTAAATCCACCCAAATCAGGTTTTGATCATTAATTGCCATAGAGAGTTGCCTATTTTGTAACTAAAAAGGGTATGATACTCGGGCCGATTTATCTTTCAACATAAAACTGAAAGCCAACCAACAAGTGAATTAATTTCGTGGCAAAGAAGAAAAAGCTAACCAAAGGCCAAGTTCGCCGAGTACGCTCAAATCAAAAAAAGCGTATTGAAAAAATTGAAGACAGTGTGCAATGGGATGAAACCCTACTAGAAGCTGCTAAAGAAGGCCTAGTCATTACACGCTTTGGTCAACATGCTGATATTGAAGACCCTGATACTAAAGAAATCCATCGTTGTAATTTACGCCGAGGTATTGAAAGTTTAGTTTCGGGTGATCGTGTTATTTGGCGTCCAGGGACTGAAGTCCTTGCTGGTATTTCAGGTGTTGTTGAAGCTGTAAAACCAAGAACATCAATGTTAACCCGTCCAGACTATTATGATGGTATTAAGCCAGTAGCAGCTAACGTTGATCAAATGGTAATCGTGTCTTCAATTCTTCCTGAGTTGTCTCTGAATATTATTGATCGATACCTTATTGCTTCTGAAACTCTACATATCAAACCATTAATTGTATTAAACAAAGTGGATTTACTGTCTGAAGAAGAGTTTATCAAAGTACAGCAACTGCTTAGCTTATATGAAGATATTGGTTATAAAGTTCGATATGTAAGTAAAGAATCAGGCTACGGTGTAGAAGAACTTGAAGCTGAATTACGAAATCACATTAATATTTTCGTTGGTCAATCAGGCGTAGGTAAATCAAGCCTTGTAAATGCACTGATGCCTGAACTTGAGATTGAGGTGGAAGAAGGGGCAGTATCTGAAAACTCAGGTCTTGGTCAACATACAACAACTGCAGCACGCCTGTATCACTTCCCACACGGTGGTGATTTAATTGACTCTCCAGGAGTTCGTGAATTTGGTTTGTGGCACTTAGAAGCTGAACAAGTCACAGACTCTTTTATTGAATTTAAAGACTTTTTAGGTGGCTGTAAGTTTAGAGACTGTAAACACAAAGATGACCCAGGATGCTTACTTCAAGAAGCCGTTGCAGAAGGTAAAATCAATAAGCTACGATTTGAAAGCTATCATCGTATAATTGAAAGCATGTCTGAGAATAAAGCAAATCGCCAATTCTCACGAAACAAAAAAGCCGATTTATAACCACAATAAACCTTGGGTTTAGCGACAATGTAAATATGTGGTAATATCCACAGCAAATGATAACTATTAGGCAAACAACGTGTCAGATAATTTAAAGATTGGGTTACAATATCTAACTCCAAAACATGCACTTACTCGTTTGGCTGGCAAATTAGCATCAGCAAAAATGGGATGGTTAACAACTGCTGTTATTAAGTGGTTTATCAAACAATACAACGTAAATATGGATGAGGCTAAAAACCCAGATCCTGAAGCGTATTCAACATTTAATAACTTCTTCGTTCGTGAATTAGAAGATGGCGCTCGTCCTATTAATGAGGATGATTCTCTTATTTCTCACCCTGCAGATGCTTGCGTTAGTCAATTTGGTCCAATTATGGACGGTAAATTAGTACAAGCAAAAGGCCACGTATATTCTGCACAAGAATTACTTGGTGGTGATGAAGCACTTGCTGCTGAATTTATGGGTGGTGAGTTTGCAACGCTGTATTTATCACCAAGCGATTACCATCGTGTTCATATGCCTTGTGATGCAACGCTACGTAAAATGATTTATGTTCCTGGTGACTTATTTTCAGTTAACCCATTAACGGCAGAAAACGTACCGAACTTATTTGCACGCAATGAACGTGTTGTTTGTATTTTTGATACCGAGTTTGGTCCTATGGCTCAAATTCTGGTTGGTGCAACGATCGTTGGTAGTATTGAAACTACATGGGCTGAAACCGTAACACCACCAACAGGTCCTGCGGTTAAAACATGGCACTACCCTCTTTCTGGTGACGACATGATTTGCTTTAAGAAAGGTGAAGAAATGGGTCGCTTTAAGTTAGGTTCTACTGTAATTAACTTGTTTGCTCCTAACTCAATTAAATTTGATGATTCAATGGAAAATGGTACTCCTACTCGTATGGGTACACCATTTGCTCATATCGTAAAATAATCAAATTTTATTAAGAAATAATAAATAGCGAACAATATGTTCGCTATTTTTTTATCTTTAGATAATCAGAATCAATTACTCAATGGAATGAATGATGGGATATGAATGGTTAGCGTTGGCTGCTGCTTGTTTATGGGCGCTATCAAGTATGATTTCTGTAACCCCTGCAAGGCACCTTGGTGCATTCGCTTATAGTCGTTGGCGTATGGGGTGCGTAACTATCATGCTCTCTAGTCTTGCTTGGTTTACTGGTGGTTGGCTCTCTATTGAATCTTCTCACTTATATCCAATGATCCTCTCAGGACTCATTGGTATTTTTATTGGCGATACGGCTCTATTTGCGTGTTTTAATCGCATGGGACCACGCCAAGCCGGTTTACTCTTTTCTTGTCATGCTCTATTTTCTGCCATTCTTGGTTACTGGTTATTTAATGAAACCCTACAAGGTTGGGAACTCGTCGGTGCCATCTCTGTTTTTTCTGGTGTTTCTATTGCTATTTTCTTTGGTAAAAAAACAGATAATCAAGGAACGTGGGATGAAGTAAGAGGTAATATCTGGATAGCAATCTTCTTAGGGTTGCTTGCTGCTTTTTGCCAAGCACTTGGTGGTGTTATCGCAAAACCTGTAATGCTTACCAATGCAGACCCAATTGCAGCCTCAGCAATACGAATGGCTTCAGCTTTTGCAGCTCACAGCTTATTAAGATTAATGAACGTTCCAATATCTCGCCCTATTACGCCAATTAATTTTCGCATTCTTGGAATTGTGGCGTTAAATGGTTTTCTAGCAATGACTGTGGGTATGACACTCATTTTATATGCATTGCAAAAAGGAAACGTAGGGATGGTTGCTCTACTCTCTTCTACAACCCCTATTATGATCTTGCCTTTATTATGGTTATATACAAAAAAGCACCGAACCGCTTTGCATGGCTTGGTGCTTTTTTAGCTGTAATGGGTACGGGATTAATAGTCAGTTAATCTTACCATTAGATTCATAACCTTTAATCTGGGAAGTTATGCCCTATCAAAAGGAAATGCTGTAACTTGATCAATGTGCTTCTCACCCATCGCAAGCATGATTAAACGATCAATACCTAAAGCAACACCAGAACAATTAGGCAAACCCGCTTCTAGCGCAGCGATCAAATGATAATCAATGGGTTGTTCAATTAGCCCCATTGATTTACGTTTTGCATTATCTTCTTCAAAACGCATGAGCTGCTCTTTTGCATTATCTAACTCATGAAAGCCATTCGCTAACTCAATTCCCTTAAAATACACCTCAAATCGTTCAGCTACTCGTGGATCGCTTGGATTAATTTTAGCTAACGCAGCTTGAGAAGCAGGAAAATCATAAACAAAAGCAGGTACATCTTGCCCAATTTTCACTTCAACTCCCATACTAAATAAAAGCTGCAATAAAGTGTCACGATCTTCTTCAATATCTGCAATATCAGATAAACCTAATGGCGCAGCAACCGCTCTTAATTCATCCATACTCGCTTCTAAAGGGCAAACACCAAGTACTTGAATAAAAGCTTCTTGATAAGTCATACGTTCAGCATTGTCACATTTCAACACTAACGTTAATAACTCATTCATTTCATCCATTAGGTCATGATGATCAAAACCTAAACGATACCACTCTAACATAGTGAATTCAGGGTTATGGTAACGGCCAGCTTCTTCATTTCGAAACGCTTTATTTATTTGGTAAATACACCCACTTCCAGCGGCTAATAAGCGCTTCATATGAAACTCTGGACTAGTCATGAAATAAAGATGAGTGCCATCTGCATATCCCGGTCCAATAAAGTCTGTTTGGAAAGTATGTAAATGCACATCCGTTACTGTCGCATGACTCATTGCCGGCGTATCCACTTCCATTACTTTTCGCTTAAAAAAGAATGAACGAATCGCCGCTAAAATATCAGCACGCTGCTGTAATTGCTCAATTGATGCGCTAGGCATCCAGTTTTGACTAGTCATAATCTTACACATTAGAAAAACTTATGCGAAATAATACCTTATCTCACAATTTTACGTTACCTATTTTTTAACTTTATAAATACCCTTAAGCATCAAAGGGATACCGAACCAATAAGAATCATTATCACTTATAAAGCAACAACTTAACTACAATTTGCCGCCAAAATTAACAGCTTTAACTAGTTGACGGAGATCACACTATAAGCAACAAACTGCCCCATTAGTGGTACTTGCTCTACAAAACTTTATCCATATCAATTTTTATTACAAAAGCTCACATAGAATAGAGAACAGAATTTTTAAGTTATTATTTGCTCTTTTTTGTCATATGAGCAGGTTGGATTCTCATAATTAGTCACAATTGAGTGATTAGTTTAATTTTTTATCTTTTATCCCGGAGGATAACTGTGAAGACTATAACCACAGATATCGCAGTAATCGGCGCGGGCGGTGCAGGTTTACGTACTGCCATTGCAGCTGCAGAAGCTAACCCAGAGCTGGAGATTGCTCTGATTTCAAAAGTATACCCAATGCGTTCACATACAGTGGCTGCAGAAGGTGGTTCCGCTGCCGTGACCAAGGAAGAAGATACACTAGACAATCACTTCAACGATACTGTTGGTGGTGGTGATTGGCTGTGTGAACAGGATGTTGTTGAGTACTTTGTAGAAAATGCATACCGTGAAATGACCCAATTAGAACAATGGGGTTGTCCATGGAGCCGTAAAGAAAATGGTGAAGTTAACGTTCGCCGTTTTGGTGGTATGAAAGTTGAACGTACATGGTTTGCTGCGGATAAAACCGGCTTCCACATGCTTCACACTCTATTCCAAACATCAATGAAATACCCTCAAATCAACCGTTTTGATGAGTACTTCGTTGTTGACCTTCTTGTGGAAGAAGGCCAAGTTCAAGGTCTGATTGCTATTCATATGGCAGAAGGCGAACTTATCTGTATTAAAGCAAAATCTGTTGTTCTTGCAACAGGTGGTGCAGGTCGTGTTTACCACTGTAACACCAATGGCGGTATCGTTACTGGTGATGGTATGGCGATGGCATTCCGTCACGGTGTTCCACTACGTGATATGGAATTCGTACAATACCACCCAACAGGTCTACCAGGCACTGGTATTCTTATGACTGAAGGTTGTCGTGGTGAAGGCGGTATCATCGTAAACAAAAACGGTTACCGTTACCTACAAGATTACGGCATGGGTCCTGAGACTCCTGTTGGCGAGCCTAAGAACAAATACATGGAACTGGGTCCTCGTGACAAAGTATCTCAAGCGTTCTGGCATGAACTACAAAAAGGTAACACAATTAAGCACCCTCTAGGTGATGTTGTGCATCTAGATCTTCGTCACCTTGGTGAAGAATATCTACATGAGCGCCTACCATTTATCTGTGAATTAGCAAAAGCATACGTAAACGTTGACCCAGCTAAAGAGCCTATCCCAATCCGTCCAACGGTTCACTACACTATGGGTGGTATCGAAACGGATAAGAACAATGAAACAAGCATCAAAGGTCTATTTGCTGTTGGTGAATGTTCTTCTGTTGGTCTTCACGGTGCAAACCGTCTAGGTTCAAACTCTCTAGCTGAGCTAGTTGTATTCGGTCGCCTTGCTGGTGAAAAAGCCGCGGAACGTGCTGCTGAATTCACGTCTTGGAATGAAGAATCAATCCAAAAACAAATTACTGAAGTTCAAGCTCGCATTGATGCGCTAATGGCGCAAGAAGGCGACGAAAACTGGGCAACTATCCGTACTGAAATGGGTCACTCTATGGAAGCGGGTTGTGGTATCTATCGTAAAGAGCATGAAATGCAAGATACGATTGATAAACTGGCTGAACTAAAAGAGCGTTACAAGAAAATCAGCATCAAAGATAAAGGTAAAGTGTTCAACACTGACCTTCTATACGCAATCGAAGTTGGTTACGGTCTTGAAGTTGCAGAAGCAATGGCTCACTCAGCGATTCTACGTAAAGAATCTCGTGGTGCACACCAACGTCTAGATGACGGTTGTACAGAGCGTGATGATGAGAACTTCCTAAAACACTCATTAGCGTTCTACAACAAAGATGCAGCGCCTACTATCAAGTACAGCGATGTAACGATCACTAAATCACAACCAAAAGCTCGCCTATATGGTGAAGCAGCTGAAAAAGCAGCAGCAGAAGAAGCGGCGAAGAACGCAGAGGAGCACGCATAATGACGGGTGGCAATCGAATCCAAAAAGTAAGCATCCTGCGTTACGACCCAATGAAAGATGAGAAGCCTTATCTTCAAACGTTTGATGTTCCTTGTGATGAAACAACGTCTGTATTAGACGCTATTGGTTACATCAAAGATAACCTAGATAAAGACCTATCTTACCGTTGGTCTTGTCGTATGGCGATCTGTGGTTCTTGTGGCATGATGGTAAACAATGTGCCAAAACTGGCTTGTAAAGCGTTCTTACGTGATTACCCAGATGGTTTAACATTAGAGCCATTAGCAAACTTCCCAATTGAAAAAGATTTAATTGTTGATATGACGCCATTCATTGAGCGTTTAGAAGCAATCAAACCTTACATTTTAGGAAATGACCGTACACCAGAACAAGGTCCAAACACTCAGACTCCTGAGCAAATGGCGAAATACAAACAATTCGCTGGTTGTATCAACTGTGGTTTATGTTACGCAGCATGTCCTCAATTTGGTCTAAACCCTGAGTTCATCGGTCCTGCAGCACTGACTCTTGCACACCGTTATAACCTTGATAGCCGTGACAACGGCTCAGCTGAGCGTATGAAGCTAATCAATGGTGACAACGGCGCATGGGGCTGTACATTTGTTGGTTACTGTTCTGAAGTGTGTCCAAAACACGTTGACCCAGCAGCAGCTGTAAACCAAGGTAAGATCGCATCGTCTCAAGACTTTGTTATCGCAATGCTTAAACCTCAGGAGGCATAAGGATGAGCAATCGTAAACCTTACGTTCGCGAAATGACACGTACTTGGTGGAAAGATCACCCTTTCTACCGCTTCTACATGGTTCGTGAAGCAACGGTTCTACCACTAATTTTCTTTACTATCTGTCTGCTTGTTGGTCTAGGTAGCTTAGTTAAGGGTCCACTAGCTTGGGCTTCTTGGTTAGATTTCATGGCAAACCCTATTGTGGTTGCTCTGAACATTGTTGCTTTAGCTGGTAGCTTATTCCATGCTCAAACCTTCTTTAGCATGATGCCGCAAGTAATGCCGATTCGTCTTGGTGGTAAAACACTGGATAAGAAAGTGGTTGTTCTTGCACAATGGGCAGCAGTTGCTGCTATCACATTACTTGTACTGGTTATCGTTTAAGGAGAATTATTGTGGTAAATCGTAATCCAAAGCGTTCTGACGAACCAGTATGGTGGGGCTTGTTTGGTGCTGGCGGCACTTGGTTTGCAATGCTAACACCTGTAACTATCTTAGTTCTTGGTATCTTAGTTCCACTAGGTGTGATCGGTCCTGAATCAATGAACTACCTACGTGTTGCTGGTTTTGTTACTAGCATCATTGGTGCATTATTTGTTATCGGTTCTATCTCTATGCCAATGTGGCATGCGATGCACCGTTTGCACCATGGTATGCATGACCTAAAATTCCACACAGGTACTGCGGGTAAAATCGCATGTTATGCAGCGGCGGCACTAGCAACTGTATTATCTGTTGTGTTTATCTTCATGATCTAATTATCATCTAGATACGAAAAAAAGGTTGGCTTTATGCCAACCTTTTTTGTATCTGCTATGTAATAAAAAAGGCCACCGAAGTGACCTTTTATATAAAGCTATTCTCGATATAAATCGAAATTACTTCACACGACCAACGTATTCGCCAGTACGTGTATCAACTTTAACTACTTCACCGATAGCGATGAATAGTGGAACACGAACTACTGCACCAGTAGATAGCGTTGCTGGTTTACCACCAGTACCTTGAGTATCACCTTTTAGACCTGGGTCAGTTTCAGTTACTTCAAGTTCAACAAAATTTGGTGGTGTCACTGTAATTGGATTATCATTCCAAAGAGTCAGCGTACAAGTATCGTTTTCTACTAGCCATTTAGCTGTATCACCAACTGCTTTAACATCAGCTGCGATTTGCTCAAAGCTTACGCTATTCATGAAGTGGTAGAACTCACCATCGTTGTATAGGTAGTCTAACTCTACATCTACAACGTCAGCTAGTTCAAAGCTTTCACCTGATTTAAATGTTTTTTCTAGTGTTTTACCAGAAAGCAATCGACGAAGTTTTACACGGTTGAATGCTTGACCTTTACCTGGCTTAACATATTCGTTTTCGATAATTGAGCATGGCTCATTATCTAACATAAATTTCAAACCGCCTTTGAATTCATTGGTACTTACTGACGCCATGATTTCCTCTTAACATCGTTGAGTTATAAATAATGTCACACATGATAACCCGAAATGACGCTCCTGTTGAGCAAAACTGGCTCAAAGAACTAGCGAATGCGATCTCTAACCCTCATCAGCTACTTTCAACACTTGGTATTGATAGCGCTCCGTGGGAAAAAGGATTGGAAGCGAAAAAGTTATTTGCGTTACGTGTGCCGACAAGTTTTGTCGATAGAATGGAATTTGGCAACCCTTTTGATCCTTTATTACGCCAAGTATTGCCTTTAGATCAAGAATTCGAGGTACATGAGGGATATTCGAACGATCCTTTAAAGGAGCAAGACAACCAACAGCCAGGTTTATTGCATAAGTATAAAAACCGAGTTCTATTGATTGTTAAAGGGGGATGCGCTGTTAATTGTCGCTACTGCTTCCGCCGTCACTTTCCATATCAAGACAACAAAGGCAGCAAAACTATTTGGCAAGAGTCCATTGATTACATCTCCAACCACCCAGAAATAAATGAAGTTATTTTCTCTGGCGGTGATCCATTAATGGCCAAAGATCACGAACTTCAATGGTTAATTGACCATATTGAAGCAATCCCGCATATCAAGCGCCTTCGTATCCACTCTCGCTTGCCGGTGGTAATACCAAACCGTATTACCGATACGTTATGTCAACTATTTACAAAAACACGCTTACAAATCATTCTAGTGACTCATATCAATCATGCTAATGAAATTAGCCAAGAACTCATCAGTAGTATGCACAAACTAAAGCTTGCTCATGTCACTCTATTAAATCAAAGCGTGTTATTAAAAGGCGTTAATGATAATGCAGATACATTAACTCAATTAAGTGAAGCATTATTCGATGCGGGTATTTTGCCTTATTACCTTCATGTATTAGATAAAGTCCAAGGGGCTGCTCATTTCTTTGTTTCTGACGAAAAAGCCAAACAGTTAATGAGTGAACTGATAGAAAATGTATCTGGTTACCTTGTTCCTACATTAGCTAGAGAGATTGGTGGTAGAAAAAGCAAAACACCTCTCGACTTATATTTGGAATAATTACAGGCATAAAAAAACCGAAGCACTCGCTTCGGTTTTTTGTATCTAGAATTCAATCCTAAATTAAAATAACTCTTCAGCTACTTTGTATAGCTCAAGTTTTTCTGGACGACGCATGTTTTCAATTGCATCGATGATATCGTGGTGAACAAGTTGTTCATTTTGAATACCAACACAACGGCCACCGTGACCATCAATCAGCAATTTAACACCGTAGTTACCCATACGAGAAGCTAGGATACGGTCGAATGCACCAGGTTGACCACCACGTTGAATGTGACCAAGAACCGTTGCACGAGTTTCACGACCCGTTTCAGCTTCGATTTCTTTTGCAAGTTGGTTAACATCAGTCATCAGCTCAGTGATCGCGATGATTGCGTGTTTTTTACCTTTCGCAATACCATCTTGGATATTTTGAATCAGAGCTTCTTTGTTTAAACCTGTTTCAGGAGTAATAACGTACTCACAACCACCAGCAATTGCAGACATAAGAGTTAAATCACCACAGTGACGACCCATAACTTCTACAATAGAAATACGTTGGTGAGAAGAAGACGTGTCACGTAGACGGTCAATTGCATCAATAACAGTGTTTAATGCTGTTAGGTAACCAATTGTGTAGTCAGTACCCGCGATATCATTATCAATTGTGCCAGGAAGACCGATACATGGGTAACCCATTTCAGTTAATTTCTTCGCACCCATGTAAGAACCGTCACCACCGATAACGATTAGCGCATCAATGTCGTGTTTCTTAAGGTTTTCGATCGCTTTTTCACGAACAGCTACTTCTTTAAACTCAGGAAAACGTGCTGAACCTAAGAATGTACCGCCGCGGTTGATCATATCAGATACGCTGTGACGCTCTAATTTTTCGATACGATCTTCAACAAGACCTAAGTAGCCATCATGAATACCAAATACTTCTAGGCCTTCCGTCAATGCTGTACGAACAACACCACGAACTGCCGCATTCATACCCGGCGCATCGCCACCACTTGTTAAAACACCAATCTTCTTGACCATGGTTACCCTCTAAATATGGTTGGGAATTTCAATTTCAATTTTGAACACAGCAAGCAAACTCCCTAATCTGCTCACCATTAATAATCTGTAATTTTTTTTCTTATGTAAGAGTATTACCAGTTTACTGAAAAAGTTCGTTGATTCACATCAGAATCAATCATGACAATTTTATTTTTCTGTTACCAAAAAACAAAAAACGCTAATAATACTACGCAAACACTTAACTAAACTGTTGTTGCTCTCTGTCTGAGTCTAGCACAACTGATAATGGGTCTTGATGAATTATAATATCAGAATGTGGGAACACAGATAAAAGCTCATCTTCTACGGCATCTGCAATCTTATGTGCTTGAACTAAAGGCATTTGATCTGGAAGCTCTAAATGTAGTTGAATAAATCGAGTTGGGCCAGCTAAACGAGTACGTAAATCATGAATCCCCTTCACTCCTTCAACTCGACAACACGCTTCTCTTATTTGATCTAACTCTTCTGCCGGTAATTGTCTATCAAGTAATAATTGAATCGCTTCATAAGCCATTTTAAAGGCACTTACTAATATATACACCCCAATCACTAAAGCAAAAATAGCATCGGCTTGATGCCAACCGTACCAGCTCAACGCCAGTGCCAACATAATAGCTGCATTCATAAATAAATCCGTTTTATAATGCAGAGAGTCCGCAGCAATCGCTTGGCTTCCTGTTTGCTTAACGACCCACTGTTGAACCAACACAAGGCCAAGGGTTAAAACAATAGCAAAACCACTGACATACACACCTAACTCAGGAGCAATCACATCTTGAGGACGGAAAAAACGCTCAACACCATTCAGTAACAAGAAACAAGCAGAGCCAGAGATAAACATAGCTTGAGCCAATGCGGCAAGAGATTCAGCCTTACCATGCCCAAATCGATGTTCTTCATCTGGTGGCTGAAGTGCATAACGCACAACCAATAAATTGGTAATAGAAGCGCCCATATCAAGCAATGAATCAACGAGTGAAGCCAGTAAACTCACCGAACCGGTTACCCACCAAGTTCCTAATTTAAATAACATTAAAACCGTAGCAACTATAGTTGCAAGCCATGCAGCCATTGTTACTAAAGAGGCGTATTTCTGAGTCATGTTTTTCCCATTGCTTAAAAATCAATCCCTAGTATAAAGATTTAATCTCAAAATCGTAATTCCATTTTTTAATATATTTACAACAATATTGGCATAAACAAAAAAACGAGCCCCTACTTTCATAAGGACTCGTTTCATTTTTATTCGACTAAAGCGAATTAATGTGCGCAATCAGCAATATATTTATCTTGGTTTGCTTTAAATTCTGCTTTTTGTTCAGGAGTTAAAATGTTCATCATTTCGTGACGTTTTTTCATCATTTCTACACGACGATCGATCTGACGTTGTGACATTTTTTCAGCTAAATCACGTACTGCTTGCTCATCAAAGTTATCCGCTAAGATTAAGTCCTGCATAGCTTGGTGATCGGCTTTCATTTCAGCAGTTGGTTGACGATGCTCACCTCTTTTCGCTTTATGTTCAGCTTTACGCTCCTCACGCATTTTTTCAAATTTTGCTTTCTGCTCATCGGTTAAATCAAGATCTTTAAATGCTTTTTTATTAGCTTTCATCATGCACTTACCACCATGCATCCCTTCACCTTTCATTCCACCATCATGATGACCACCACCAAAAGCAAATGCCGATGTTGACGCTAAAGAAAGAGGAAGAACAACTGCGCCTAAAACCATTTTTTTCATCATATTCATTGTATTATCTCCGTTGAAGAAATCTTATTGTATGGGTACACAACTCTGCGTTGTTTGGTATGAGATAAGAATAGCTCAGTCAACGTAAATGAGTGTATTTTGAGCGTAAAGCAACGTAAAGGTTATTTTGAAGGTTGGTATTCCTTCGTTTATTTGGCGATACTATCATTACCAAATGGTTGGTAAGAAAGCGAGTAGATAAGAATGGCAAAGATTTTATTAGTTGATGATGATATTGAACTGACAGCTCTGTTAAAAGATATCTTAAGTTTAGAAGGCTATAACGTAATAGAAGCTAATAATGGTATTGAAGGTTTAGCTGCAATAACCGATGATCTTGACCTTATTTTGCTTGATATCATGATGCCTAAAATGAATGGCATGGATATGCTCCGTAAATTACGAGAGACAAATGAAACGCCTGTTCTTATGCTCACAGCCAAAGGTGAAGAAATTGATCGTGTGATTGGTCTTGAGCTTGGTGCAGATGATTACTTACCAAAGCCATTTAGCGACAGAGAGTTACTAGCTCGAATTCGTGCCATCTTACGACGTACTCAAGGCAAAACAAAAGAGAGTAATAGCGGCAGTATCAAATACCAAGATATTGAACTCTTTGTTGGCAAACAAGAAGCTTATCGCAATGGTGAACTAATGGAGCTAACAGGAACTGAATTCGGTCTATTATCACAGTTCATCCAAAAGCCAGGCGAAATCATATCGAAAGAAGATCTCAGCTTAGAGGTACTAGGCAAACGTCTTGCACCGTTTGACCGTGCTATTGATATGCACGTGTCTAATTTACGCAAAAAATTACCGCCACTATCAGAAGGAAAACCTCGAATTAAAACATTACGAGGCCGCGGCTATTTGTTTGTAGAGGAGTAATCGGTGTTTAAGGTAAATACTCGCTTCCCCCTTTTATCCAGCTTATATGGCCGGATCTTTGCCATTTTTTGGTTAACCTTACTATTGGTACTTATTGGGGTTGTTATTGGCCCCAACTTTGACCCCCGTTCTCGTCACAATATTGCAGCTGAGCATCTAACTAAAATGACTCAAATTGCCGCTTACATTACAGGAAAGTACTCTGAGCGTGATAATTTGAAAAAAACATTGAAAGAGATCAGTCACCGAGCGCATAGACACGACGAAAATCTTGATCTATTTTTCACCACCCCAACGGTGAAATTTTAGATAAACCAAGAGAACTTCGAGGAAGAAAAAAAGCCTTACTTAACTTTTTAACGCTGTCTGATAATCCCGAATTACCACAACAAAAACTTTATGGAAGAACCATGATGGCTGGTCCTTTTGATATCGTGATTGCCCATGAAACCGTTTATATGTATGTGGGGCGATATTGGAAAAAGCCACCACCATTTATTCTTAGAATATTAGATAAACCAGGGCAATTACTCTTAGTTACCATGCTCGTTAGTACGCCCTTTTTACTTTGGCTTGCTTGGGCATTAAGTCAACCTGCAAGACGTTTACAAAAGGCAGCAGAGCGCGTTGCTAAAGGCCAATTTGAAAAAGATAAAGATCTTGAAAAAGGTCCAAGAGAGTTTAGAAAAACCGGACAAAGCTTTAATCAGATGGTTGGCTCATTAAATACCATGATTTCGGGTCAACAGCGTTTACTTTCAGATATTTCACATGAATTACGCTCCCCGCTAACCCGCTTAAGAATGGCGACTGCTCTTGCCACTCGTAAACAAGGGGAAAGTGCAGAATTATCTCGAATAGATATGGAAGCGGATCGTTTAGAACAAATGATATCTGAGTTATTGGAGCTTTCTCGCATTCAAGTTAATAGTCATCAAGAGCGAGAAAAAACCGATGCTTACTCATTATGGTTTGATATTTTAGAAGACGCCAAATTTGAAGCCGAGCATTTAAATAAAGTACTGACTTACTCTGATTTAAAAGAAACGCCTATCTTTGGTAATCCTAATTTATTAATGAGCGCCGTAGAAAACGTTATACGCAATGCAATCAAATACGGTAACGATGTCGTTACGGTAAACATCAATGACAACGGTAAAATTCTCACCATCATCGTTGATGATAATGGCGAAGGTGTCCCTGAAGATGAACTACAAGATATCTTTAAACCTTTCTACCGTGTCTCTACCGCTCGTGATCGAAGCAGTGGCGGAACTGGGCTTGGTTTAGCGATTACTGAAAGTGCCATTTATCAACACAATGGGACAATTATTGCGAGCCGAAGTCCATTAGGTGGATTACGAATGACAATAACACTGCCAATAGAATAAATTCTTCAAAAACGAACACTCATGGCTTATATCAAACAAAACGAATCTCGATATAAGTCATGTGTTATTTGGATGAGTTTAGATATACTGCTTTTAATTTCCGTTTATTCAAGAGTTCATTATGTTTGATATTGCGCTGTACGAACCTGAAATCGCCCCAAATACGGGCAACATTATCCGATTATCTGCTAACTGTGGTGCAAACCTACATTTGAT
This sequence comes from Aliivibrio fischeri, assembly GCA_038993745.2. Classification (NCBI taxonomy): domain Bacteria; kingdom Pseudomonadati; phylum Pseudomonadota; class Gammaproteobacteria; order Vibrionales; family Vibrionaceae; genus Aliivibrio; species Aliivibrio fischeri. The sequence goes on from CP160629.1 coordinate 2,657,881, forward strand.
TGAACCACTGGGTTTTGATTTAGAAGAAAAGAAATTACGTCGCGCAGGTTTAGACTACCACGATTTAGCACACGTAAAACGCCACAAAAACTACGCCGCATTTCTTGAATATTTAGCCAATGACAGTGATGTAGAGCACCGTATCTTTGCTTGTACAACTAAGACAACTGGTCACCACACAACACCAACCTATCAGAAAGGTGATGTGTTGTTATTTGGTCCTGAAACTCGTGGATTACCAGCTGATTTAATTGATGGTTTACCTATGGAACAGCGTATTCGCATTCCAATGATGCCAGACAGCCGTAGCTTAAACCTATCGAACTCTGTCGCCATCATAGTATTCGAAGCATGGCGCCAAATGGGATTCGAAGGCGGGTTATAATCCTCGACAATAAGAGACTTCAGATACAAAAATAGCCACTCTATAGTGGCTATTTTTATGCGTATTCTTGGATGATCTGTTCTGTAACTATAATAGGTGTTAAATCCCATCACCAGCAACAAACGTTTGAGATTTACCGTTAAACTGTTGGTCCATATCAAGAGAAGGCATTTCAGAGCTCGGACGCCCAACGATTTTTGCAGGAACACCCGCAACCGTCGTATGAGGAGGAACAGCCTGCAATACTACAGAACATGAACCAATCTTAGCGCCAACACCCACTTCAATGTTGCCTAAGATCTTCGCACCCGCACCGATCATAACGCCTTCACGGATCTTAGGATGACGATCACCACACTCTTTACCTGTACCACCAAGTGTCACGTCCTGCAAAATAGAAACGTCGTTTTCAACTACCGCAGTTTCACCAATAACGATACCTGTAGCATGGTCAAACATGATCCCTTTACCGATGGTAGCAGCAGGGTGAACATCCACCTGACAAGCAACAGAAATTTCATTTTGTAGGTACGTTGCTAATGCAACACGGCCCTGTTTCCATAGCCAGTTTGATACACGGTAGCCTTGCAATGCGTGGTAGCCTTTTAAATACAACAAAGGCATTGAGTACATAGAAACCGCAGGATCTCGAGTCACGGTTGCACAAATATCGCATGCCGCAGCATCAGTAATCGTTGGATCTGAAGCAAACGCCTCTTCAACAACCTCACGAACCGCCATCGCAGGCATTGAAGCCGTAGCCAATTTATTCGCTAAAATATAACTTAATGCTGCCGCTAAATTTTCATGTTTAATGATGGTTGCATGATAAAAGCTTGCAAGCATGGGTTCTTGTTCTGATTGCTCACGCGCTTCTCGAACAATACATTCCCATACTTTGTGTTTCTTACATTCATTCATCTTAATACCATCCTTGAATTACGATTCTGATTTTTTGTCTCGCGCTAATAAGTCCTGCGCAGCAACTCTTGCATCTTTTCCTTGATACAATACTTGATAAATTTGCTCAACTATAGGCATTTCAACACCCATACGATTTGCAAGCAGCCAAACTTCTTTGGTATTGCGATAACCTTCAACCACTTGGCCAATTTCTTCTTGAGCGCTATCTACATCACCACCTTGACCTAAAGCCAAACCAAAACGACGGTTACGAGACTGATTATCAGTACAAGTTAATACTAAGTCACCTAAACCTGCCATACCCATGAAGGTTTCAGCTTCAGCACCTAAAGCTACACCTAATCGAGTCATTTCAGCTAAACCACGAGTGATTAGTGCCGTACGAGCATTAGCGCCAAAACCAATACCATCAGACATACCCGCACCAATGGCGATGACGTTTTTCACCGCGCCACCTAATTGCATTCCCGTAAAGTCATTATTTGCATAAACACGGAATGTTTTAGAACAGTGGATTTTTTCTTGTAGGTCTTTAACAAACTCTTTATCAGGAGACGCTACAGCGATCGCCGTTGGCATACCAGAAGCAAGTTCTTTAGCAAAAGTAGGTCCAGAAAGCACAGCCAGTGAATGCGATTCACCTAACGCCTCAACTGCCACTTCTTTTAATAAACGACCTGTTTCAGGCTCAAGCCCTTTTGTCGCCCAGCAGATACGAGAGTCATCACGTAAAAATGGTTTTACATTACCAAGAACCAAACCAAACACATGACTTGGAACCACAACAAGTAAATCACGGCTCGCTTGAACTGATTTTTCAAGATCAGTCGACATGATTAATGATGGTGGGAAAGCAACACCAGGTAAAAACTCTTCATTTGCGCGATCGGCTTCAAGACGATTCATATGTGCTTCTTCATGGCCCCATAAAATCACTTTTGCGCCATTACGAGCAAGAGAAATAGCCAGAGACGTTCCGTATGAACCAGCACCAAGTACGGTCATTGAAATATCAGAGTAATCAGTTTGTGTTGTCATTGTGACCATCCAAAACAAGTATCAAGAGATACAGTTATATTAAAAGCAAAATGCACTTTCTACCAAAATACAGAAACTATAAAGCGTATAGAAACCATATTAGATAAAAAAGTGCATTTATTCTCTACAAATTAATCAATAGCACAAGGCTATTCATTATTATGCTTCAGAAGGCGCAGCTGCGTTTTCTTGAGCTTGGCTTTGTAGGTAGTTCATGAACAATGCGTCAAAGTTAACTGGCGCAAGGTTTAGTTGTGGGAAAGTACCTTTAACTACTAGGCTAGAGATAGTTTCACGAGCATATGGGAACAGAATGTTCGGGCAGAATGCACCTAGGCAATGAGCTAGTTGAGCTTCTTCCATTTGACCAGCTGTAAAGATACCGCCTTGTTGAACTTCACAAAGGAATGCAGTTTCTTCTTCGTTCTTAACCGTAACAGTCAGACGTAGAACCACTTCATAAACACCTTCACCTAGTTCACGGCTTTGAGTATCAAGATCCAGCTTAACATCTGGATTCCACTCTTTTTGGAACATAGTTGGTGAATTTGGCGCTTCAAAAGATACGTCTTTTAGGAAGATACGTTGAATTGCGAAGTTTTGTTGTTGCGCTTGTGCTGCTTCAGCCATGGGAAAAGTCCTTTATGTAATATGTATATGAATGCAGAATAACGATGTCACCTTACTCTGCATTCGTGATATCTAAAAAATGAGCCAGATATCACATCAAAATGAATCAATTGCTTAGGAAAGCGGCAATTATTTTTTGCCTTTAACTAACGGTAAGTTAGCTTCATTCCAAGAGATTAGGCCATTCTTAAGTAATTTAACTTGCTCAAAGCCAGCTTTATGCAAATCATTTGCTGCTGCTTGAGCTGTCTGACCTGTTTTACATACAACAATAATTGGGGTTGTTTTTGAGTTTTCAAGACCAGACAAGTTACCTGCTTTAATGTCACTTGGTAAAATGTGACGTGCATCCGTAATATGACCAGATTTAAACTCATCTTTAGAGCGAATATCTAAAACAATCGCATCTTCACGGTTCATTAGTGTTGTTGCTTGTGCTGGGTCAACTTCTTGGTAACCCGCTGTTTTTGTTTTACTACGTTTTGAATTAACGCGACAACAATACCAATCCACACAACAGCTAAAATCATGTTGTTGCTTACAAAATCAATGATCGAGGTTTCCATATTCTTTATCTCTGATGTATTAGATAACTCAATACCACTAATCGGATCGGTTACCATAGGCTCTAAATTTGAAGCGAAAGTATACCCTAGGGTTTGTTCTGAAACTAGCAAGGATAAAAAAACTCGCTAATCCAAAGAAAATGCTGTGATATTGGTTTTACAATTGAGACCAAAGTTAAACTCTATCTAGTCAGAACCCACTCGATCTGAAATAATGCAGCGATGAACATATCCCTTTTAAACAATTCTTTCTTTTGTCGTCGATTAGCTACGACAGCGTTAGTATGTCTGGCATTTTCTTCTCCAATCTTGGTTCACGCTAGTGATGCCGAATTAAAGGGAATGAAACAAGAAATATCTCGCCAAAATACCGTATTAAGCAAACAGAAAAAAGAACTCTCTAGCCTTCAAAACAGCCTTAAAAAGCATGAAGTTTCGATAGCAAACGCATCGAAAAAAATACGTAATGCTGAACAAGAGTTAACGACATTAAAAAGCTCTATTAGCAACCTTAAGCAGCAACAATCTGAATTAACACAACAACAGATTGGACAGACTGAGATATTAAAAGACCTATTAGTAAACTATTACTTAACCAGTCGAAATAACCAGTTATCAAATGTGCTTAGCGGTGATGATGTGACCAAAATGGATCGTATGACTCAATACGCTCAACGTATATCAGAAGCTCGTGTTGGTGCCATCTCTCAATTAGAGTTCACCAATATGCAGCTTGAAGAAAAAGAAGCTGATTTACTTGAAAAACAACAACGTCAAAGTGAACTTCTCGCTCAATACAAAAAAGAGAAAGTAACACTTCAAACATCACAAAATAAACGTAAAAAGACCGTTTCAAGTATCAGAAAACGCATTACAAACGAAAGCAGCTATTTAAATGAATTGCAGCAAAATGAAAAACGTTTAAAAACAGCGATAGCTAAAGCAAAAGCGAAGAATAATGTACCAATGGACGGCATTGGCCGACAAAAAGGCCGTCTACCTTGGCCAATAAGCAACCCAAAAACATTACACAGCTTTGGTACCAAACAAACAGGTCAATTAACTTGGAAAGGTATGGTACTCGCTGGTGATTACGGAACGCCTGTAAAAGCAGTCTATTCAGGTAAAGTTGTTTTTGCCGATTGGCTACGTGGTTATGGCTTGATGGTATTAATCGATCACGGTAAAGGTGATATGACGCTTTACGGCTACAACCAAAGCCTAATGAAGAAAGAAGGCGATAAAGTACGAGCAGGAGAAACCATTGCGGTTGTGGGTGACAGTGGCGGTCAAGACAGACCTTCACTTTACTTTGAGATCCGTCGTAACAGTAAAGCACAAAACCCACGTTCTTGGTTAAGACGCTAACAATGAAATACTAAAAAGCCGCATAATGCGGCTTTTTTATTTAATTCGATAAATTAAGAGGACTATTTTAAGGTCTTATTCGGATCATCTTCTTTACGTTGGAACTCACCCTCAAATACATCCCCTTGTTGATCATCCTGGCGTGAATGGTCAAATGGATTACCTTGATTAAACGGGCCATTTTGATCAAAGCCACCACCAAATCCGGCATGAAAACCTCCTTGAGACGACCCCATATTATTCACTTTCACTCGACTCATTAGCTGTTTAGCTAAGTAAGCTCTTGGAGCAGGTAATAGTACCAACATACCTAAAGTATCTGTCATAAAACCAGGAGTAAGCAGTAATACACCAGCAACCGCTAACATAACCCCTTCAACAATTTGCTGTGCAGGCAATTCACCTTGCTGCAACTTAGATTGCACAGACATTAGGGTTTGAATCCCCTGACTACGCACTAATGATGCCCCAACAAAAGCAGTAATAAGAACTAATGCAATAGTTGGCCACATTCCTAACATTCCTCCGACTTGCACAAACAGGGCAATCTCAATGATAGGTACAAATATAAACATCACTAATAAAATAGGAAACACGGTTCACCTCTAACGGATTTAAGACTATTTGAACGCTTTATTTAATTCACTTAGTGTAGCAGGCAAATACTTCAAACGTTTTTTTCTCTCTCTAATTTGTTAAATGAGGCACACAGGCCACTTTTTCAACAAAAAAGACTGTAAAAGAGTGTAAACAGCAATCAAAGTTATTAACTCAAGCTGCAAGTTATATAACTTATAAAGTCAACTTATTAACAACTGGTGAGAGCGTTATCGCAATTTGATACAATTTGCAAAAACGAGACTTAAAAAGTGATCAAGTTAACATTTTTACCACTAAAGAGGTGTATGATTACTTCAAAACAAGGCATCAGGTACGATATTGATCAACTCTGACGAACGGACTCTACTCGCAGATATGATCACTTGGAAAGAATCCAATAATTAAATATAGAACCTTAAAGGCTTACTATGACTCAGATGCTTGATTTAGATACAAAGAATACTGCAGCAACTCGTATTGAAGAAGATTTGCTAGGTGAACGTCACGTTCCTGCTGAAGCTTACTACGGTATTCATACCCTTCGTGCTATCGAAAACTTCAATATTTCTAACGTAACAATTTCTGATGTTCCAGAATTTGTACGCGGCATGATCTACACTAAAAAAGCGGCGGCACTAGCGAACAAAGAATTGGGCGCTATTCCTTCACAAGTTGGTGAATACATCATTAAAGCATGTGACCTTATCCTAGAAACAGGTAAGTGCATGGATCAATTCCCATCTGACGTTTTCCAAGGTGGTGCTGGTACTTCTGTAAACATGAACGCTAACGAAGTTATCGCTAACGTTGCTCTTGAATTAATGGGCAAAGAAAAAGGCGAATACGACATCGTTAACCCTAACGACCATGTAAACAAATCTCAATCAACTAACTGTGCATACCCTACAGGTTTCCGTATTGCGGTATACAACAGCATGATGAAACTGATCGAAGCGATTGAATACCTAAAAGGTGCATTCGATCTTAAAGATCAAGAATTCCGTAACATCCTGAAAATGGGTCGTACTCAACTTCAAGATGCGGTTCCAATGACTGTTGGTCAAGAATTCCACGCTTGGGGTGTATTACTTCAAGAAGAAGTGAAAAACCTTCACTACACAGCACAACTTCTATTAGAAGTGAACATTGGTGCAACAGCAATCGGTACTGGCTTAAACGCTGCGACTGGTTACCAAGAAGCAGCAGTTAAACACCTATCTGAAGTAACAGGTCTACCATGTGTTGCAGCTGAAGACTTAATCGAAGCTACATCTGACTGTGGTGCTTACGTAATGATCCACGGTGCGCTAAAACGTACTGCGGTTAAGATGTCTAAGATCTGTAATGACTTACGTCTTCTTTCTTCTGGTCCTCGTGCTGGTCTAAATGAATTGAACCTTCCAGAGCTTCAAGCTGGTTCTTCAATCATGCCTGCAAAAGTTAACCCAGTAATCCCAGAAGTAGTTAACCAAGTGTGCTTCAAAGTAATCGGTAACGATACTACTGTTACTTTCGCTGCTGAAGCGGGTCAATTACAACTAAACGTAATGGAACCTGTTATTGGTCAAGCTCTGTTTGAATCAATCGACATCCTACGTAATGCATGTGTGAACCTACGCGATAAGTGTATTGATGGCATCACTGTAAACAAAGAAGTATGTGAAGCTCACGTATTTAACTCTATCGGTATCGTAACTTACCTAAACCCATTCATTGGCCACCACGAAGGTGACATTGTTGGTAAAATCTGTGCTGAAACAGGTAAGAGTGTTCGTGAAGTAGTTCTAGAACGCGGTCTACTGACTGAAGAACAACTGGACGACATCTTCTCTGTTGAGAACCTGATGCACCCAGAATACAAAGCAAAACGTTACGATTAATTCTTAACGTTCAATAGCGAGCTCTCAGGGGCTCGCTTTTTTTATTTGTAATTTCTTATTTATAAAATACTCAAAGTAATTATTCATATTTTTTCCCAATTACTATATATAGCTACTCAGTTAAAATATGAATAATTATTTAATATTAAAAAAGTGGAGTTTCATATGATTGCTGTACAACTTTTCGTAGTACTGCTGTTCATCTATTTAGGTGCGCGCATTGGGGGTATTGGTATTGGTTTTGCGGGCGGCGCAGGTGTGCTAGTTCTAACCATGATTTTAGGTCTAGACGCTGGTTCTATCCCAATCGATGTTATCCTAATTATCATGTCAGTTATTACTGCTATTGCAGCGATGCAAGTTGCTGGTGGTATGGATTGGCTAGTTGACCTAGCAGAAAAATTCTTACGTAAAAATCCAAAGCGCATTACTTTCTATGCACCTATCGTAACGTATTTCATGACAATGCTAGCTGGTACTGGCCACACGGCTTTCTCTACGCTTCCAGTTATTGCTGAAGTTGCAAAAGAACAAGGTGTTCGTCCATCTCGCCCACTTTCTATCGCCGTTGTTGCATCTCAAATTGCAATCACAGCGTCTCCTATTTCAGCGGCGGTTGTTTTCTTCTCAGGTATCCTTGAGCCTCTAGGTGTAGATTACCTAACGCTATTAGCTGTATGTATTCCTTCAACATTCCTAGCATGTATGGTTGGTGCTTTTGTTGCTAACTTCCTAGGTTGTGAGCTAAAAGATGATGTTGTTTATCAAGATCGCCTTCAAAAAGGTCTAATTAAGATGAATGGCACAGGTAAGCGTGAAATCTTACCAACGGCAAAAGCATCTGTTTACATCTTCTGTGCGGCAATCATTGCTGTTGTGGCTTACGCTACAATGATCAGTGGTAGTGTGGGCCTAATTGAGCACCCAACAATCGGTCGTAACGAAGCTATCATGGCTCTAATGCTAACAGCTGCTGCAGCAATTGTTACTTTCACTAAAATTGATGCGTCTAAAATTGCTAACGCAGCAACATTTAAATCAGGTATGAGTGCTTGTGTATGTGTGCTTGGTGTTGCTTGGTTAGGTGATACATTTGTATCTTCTCACATTGGTGAAATCAAAGAATTCTCTGCACACATTCTTGAACAATACCCTTGGATGCTAGCTGTTGTTTTATTCTTTGCTTCAATGCTTCTGTACTCTCAAGGTGCAACAACAACAGCTCTAATGCCTGCAGCTCTTGCTATCGGTGTTGCACCAATCACAGCTGTTGCTTCTTTTGCTGCGGTAAGTGCACTGTTCGTTCTTCCAACTTACCCAACACTACTTGCAGCGGTTGAGATGGATGACACTGGTTCAACTCGTATCGGTAACCTAGTATTTAACCACCCATTCTTTATCCCTGGTGTGGCAACTATCGCAACATCTGTTGCTCTAGGTTTTGCATTCGGTGGTATTATTCTTTAATAGGTGAATTGCAATAATATCTCTCAAAATGGCAGCTGATTAAGCTGCCATTTTTTTATGTCTTTATGAAGGGATTGGAACCACCAAAATATCGACAGGTGAATGGTTTATCAATGGTCGAGAATAAGAAATAATCTTACTCAGGAAGTCATGGTGATGACCACAAATAATAAGGTCGACGTCTGTATCTGTAACAGCAAGACTCACCTTATTACTCAAATCGCCAGTACCTACCCAAAAATGTTCAACTGGAAATATCGTATATTGTTGAAATTCAGTAAGCCACTTATTTGAAGGTTCATTTAATGGCTTTAATTCAGGTTCAGCCTGAATATCAATTAACTCTGGATAAATTTCTCCATGAGTCCCATCAATATGAATAAACGATACTTTTGCCCCCACAAGTTCGGCTAATGAACCTGCTCTATCAATCAATAAATGGCTTTCTTTTGAAAGATCCAGAGCAACTAGAATATGTTTGTATTTCATCACCACACCCTCTTTGAATTGTCATCCAAACAAGCATAGTTTTAGTATGAGAAAAATAGTGTCGTAGGGATCCCGAAACCGCAACAAATGACAATTTATTCTCATAATAAGCAAGAAGAGATAGATATAAAATCGTGCGAATTGATACTATACTTGTCGAACTCTTGACCGTTTCTATAGTCATATCCGTACCTATATTTATAAAGATTTTCACATGACGCATTTATATCGCTTTCGAACAGCCCTTTTATCTCTCTTTCTTTTGTTCACAACCTTGGTTCCTAACGCCAATGCTGCGTTTGATTTAACCAAACTTCAAGGAAGCCAAGATTCATCTTTTGTGACAGTAAATGAGGCTTTTCCTTTCAATTTTATGCAACAAGGCGATCGTGTTTATTTAGATTGGCAAGTAAAACCTGACTATTACCTATACCAACAACGCATCTCTGTAAAAGCCAATGGCGCTGAAATTGCTGATCTCGTAATGGAAGATGGAACCCCTCATAATGATGAGTTTTTTGGTGATGTGAATATTTACACTGAGCCATTAACTATTACTGTTCCACTGGTTTCAGTCAGTGATAACGCAGAATTAATTGTTCGATACCAAGGTTGTGCAAAAGCTGGATTTTGCTATCCACCTGAAATTCGTAAAATTCCACTATCTGCACTAAGCGCTCCAAGTAGCTATCAAAATGAAGTAGCAAAAACAGATGTGGTTGCCAAAAGTGAAAATGCACCGGTTGGAATAAAAACATCAGTTCAGCCAGCACCTGAAACACCAAAAACGCAAACTCAACAACAAGAGTTAGCGACCAATTTAGGTGATGCTTGGTGGACACCTTTCTTATTTCTAGCATTAGGTATCGGTCTTGCGTTTACACCTTGCGTACTGCCTATGTACCCTATCTTAACGGGGATTGTTTTAGGTGGCGGTAAATTATCTCATGGTAAGGCATTTAAACTCTCTTTTGTTTACGTTCAAGGCATGGCATTAACCTATACCCTACTTGGATTAGTGGTTGCTTCAGCTGGTCTTCAGTTCCAAGCGGCATTACAACACCCTTATGTACTTATTGGATTAAGCATTCTATTTGTATTACTTGCTCTTTCTATGTTTGGTGCTTACACCATTCAACTACCAAGTAGCATACAAACTAAATTAAATGACATCAGTAATCAGCAGCAAGGTGGTAACTTAGGTGGTGTATTTGCCATGGGAGCTATCTCAGGCTTAGTTTGTTCACCATGTACAACGGCACCACTCTCTGGCGCCCTACTTTATGTGGCAAAAAGTGGAGACTTACTAACAGGGGCTATTGCTCTTTATGCTCTGGCTATTGGTATGGGTATTCCACTGATCTTGGCGGCGGTATTTGGCAATAAATTACTACCAAAAGCCGGTGTTTGGATGACGCATGTAAAAACACTATTTGGTTTTATTTTACTTGCCGTTCCTGTGTTTTTATTAGAGCGAATTCTTCCACATGACATCACCCCATTTGTTTGGTCTGCGTTAGGTATTGCTGCATTTGGTTGGTTATATCATGTTAAAGCAACCATGCCTCAGTCATGGAAGACCAGTATTGTTGGCATTGTGGCCATTTTAGGTATTGTTGGTTCAGCTATTCCGGTAATTGATGCGATTTCTGGAAAAAGCAATACAGAGATAACAACAAAAACTCAAACTGTGACCTTTAAAAAAATCACTAATATTAATGAGTTAAACCAAGAACTAGAAATAGCCAAAGCACAAGGAAAACCAGTCATGCTCGACTTTTATGCTGATTGGTGTGTTGCGTGTAAAGAATTTGAAAAGTACACCTTCCATAATGAGAAAGTTGAGCCTGTATTATCTGAGTTTGTTTTATTACAAGCAGACGTAACAAAGAACAGTCCAACGGATATTGAGCTATTACAGCAGCTAAAAGTTCTTGGGCTACCAACTATCGATTTTTGGAATGCCAACGGAGAATATTTATCTGATTCCCGTTTAACTGGTTTTATGAAAGCCGATCCATTTATGGATCATTTAAGTACAAACGTGATCAATGTTAAATAATAATGTTTCTTTATTGAGCAAAATCATTGGTGATACGTGATAACTTATTTTATAATGCGAATTAATGATTTTTGATTCTACGACTTACGTTTTTTTTGAGGTATACAAATGAGATTAATCCCGCTAAACCGCGCTGAACAAGTTGGTGCATGGTCTGCACAACACATTGTTAACCGTATCAATGCATTCAACCCAACCGCTGATCGTCCATTTGTTCTAGGTCTACCTACTGGCGGTACACCTCTTAATACTTACAAAAAGCTAATCGAACTACATAAAGCTGGCGAAGTAAGCTTCAAAAACGTAGTAACGTTCAACATGGATGAGTATGTTGGTCTTCCAGCGGATCACCCTGAGTCTTACCGCACATTCATGCACGAAAACTTCTTCAACCACATTGATATTCAACCTGAAAATATCAACCTACTAAATGGTAATGCAGAAGATCACGAAGCGGAATGTCAACGTTACGAAGACAAAATCAAGTCTTACGGCCGCATTAACCTATTCATGGGTGGCGTGGGTAACGACGGTCACATCGCTTTCAATGAACCAGCATCATCTCTATCTTCTCGCACACGTATTAAAACGTTAACTGAAGATACTCGTATTGCTAACTCTCGCTTCTTCGGTGGCGACATGAACCTTGTTCCTGAGTACTCACTAACAATCGGTGTTGGTACTCTACTTGATTCAGAAGAGATCATGATCCTAATCACAGGCCACAACAAAGGTCTTGCTCTGCAAGCTGCTGTTGAAGGTTCTGTAAACCACCTATGGACTGTATCTGCACTTCAACTTCACCCTAAATCAGTAATCGTGTGTGATGAGCCATCAACACAAGAACTGAAAGTGAAAACAGTTAAATACTTCCAACAGCTTGAAGCTAAAAACATGGAAGGTTTTTAATTTACTGCATTAATTTCGCAATAAATTAAACAAAAAACCACCGTTTATCGGTGGTTTTTTTTGTAATAAAAAAAAGCTAAATATACACAGGTATCGGCATCCTATTCATATTAGTTTGATTTTGGTAGCTTAATAGATATCAATGCTGCGAGTAATAGGAACCCAAACGACACCCATAAACACGCAGCAAAACCTGCCACTTGAAAAACCCAACCAGATAGAATAGTACCCACTAAACGTCCCATGGCATTAGCCATATAATAGAAGCCTACATCCATAGACACGCCATCACCCTTGGCATAGCTCACAATCAGATAAGAGTGAAGTGAAGAGTTTACGGCAAAGATACCACCGAAAATCAACAAACCAATTACGATAACATATTCAGGTTGCCACTCAATTTGAACACTATAAGCAATAATTCCTGTCACTAAGGCTAATAAACTCACCCACCACATTGCAGCTCGGCCGTCAGGAACTTTCCCTTCCGCTTTACCTGTGATTTTAGGAGCAAAGCCTTGTACAAAACCATACGCAATTACCCATAACGCTAAAAAACCACCAACCAATGAATGATCCCAGTTAAACACGCTACCAAGGTAAATAGGTAAAGCGACAACGAACCATACATCTCTAGCACCAAATAAGAATAGACGAGCAGCCGAAAGCGTATTGATTTGTTCTGACTTTGAAAACAATTGAGTAAATTTAGGCTTTGATTTTGCTTTTCCCATATCACCATCAAGCAAAAGTACACTACCAACAAAGACCACAAATAGCACACTCGCCATTGCGATAACCGCAAATTGGAACCCAATCGTCGTTAACAATAATCCACCGAGGAAGAAGCCCGCACCTTTAAGTGCATTTTTTGACCCCGTAAGTATAGCTACCCACTTATACAAAGCTCCTTCTTGCTCGCTCGGTACCAAGGTTTTTATTGCGCTTTTGGCACTCATTTTATTCAGATCTTTAGCGATACCCGAGAATGCTTGAGCGGCCATCACCCAAGGAATGGTGAGCCAACTACTTGGCAGGGCAAGCATCAATAACGCACCAACCTGCATTAATAAACCAATATTCATGGTTTTATTTAATCCAAGCCTTGCGCCAAGCCACCCACCAATTAAGTTCGTCACCACACCAAAAAATTCATAGAAAAGAAACAGTGATGCGATGGCTAATGTGGTGTAACCCAAATCATGAAAATAGAGCACCACCAACATACGCAATGCGCCATCAGTGATGGTGAAATTCCAATAATTAAATGTCACAAGCATGTATTGACGTACGCTGTGACTTAATTGAGAAAACATAAAAATCACCTGTTTAAATAAAAAGATCTCAGAAGCACATCGCTTTCTGAGACCTTATCTAAAACACATTACTTACCAGCAACAGCATCAATGTATTCAATTTGTACTGGCTTAGTAAAAGCACCTGGACGCAATGCTTGAACTTGCTGTTTAATCACATCGAGATCCCAACCTAAATCCAATAATAAATGCGCTGCAAGCAAGCCTGTTCGACCTGAGCCTCCCATGCAGTGCATAGCAATTTTATCGCCTTGATTCACCTCAGAAGTCAATGAAGCAGAGACTTGTTTCCACTGTTCTAAAAAATCGGCATCTGGCGCACAATCATCTTCAATAACTAATTGAATCCATCTCATGCCTAAGTGTTCAGTTTGTTCACCTAGTGTTTCGACTCCTTTCTCTTTGAGTTCGTCAAAACTCAAAGCCGTTACAATCGTCGTCACTCCTTGTGCTTTTAGTTGCTCTAATGAGGTCACTAAATCAACCCCTTTAGTTCCTGGGCATGGAGTTAAAACCAATGCACTACCATTGTCAGATACAGGTAATTCCCAAGTAGGATGTGTCATTTAAAATTCCTTAAACCAATGATTACTATTAAGCTAAACCAACATTACGAACTAACTCAGCAGTACGCGTTGCATACCCCATTTCATTGTCATACCAAGCGTAAATTTTCACCATACGTTTACCTACAAGCATAGTAGATGGCGCATCAACAATCGTTGAACGTTGGTCACCCTTATAATCAATAGACACTAATGGACGCTCTTCGTAACCTAAAATACCTTTTAGATCACCCTGTGCCGCATCCTTTAATAACTGATTTACTTCTTCTACTGTGGTATCTCTTTTTACTTCAAAGATAATGTCGGTGAGTGATGCATTCGCTAAAGGAACTCGAACAGCATGGCCATCAATTTTATCTTTTAGCTCAGGGAAAATTTCTACAATCGCTTTAGCTGAACCCGTTGTGGTTGGGATTAAGCTCATGCCACACGCACGTGCACGGCGAAGATCTTTATGAGGTGCATCAAGAATGGTTTGTGTATTGGTCAAATCATGGATGGTTGTAAATGCTGCGTTTTCGATACCTAACTCCTTATTGATAGCTTTAACAATTGGAGCGAGGCAGTTTGTTGTACAAGATGCCGCAGTGACAATTTGGTGAACAGCAGGATCAAAAATATCATCATTCACACCAACGACAATGTTTGCTACCCTTCTTCTTTTACTGGAGCTGAAACAACTACACGCTTAACACCTTGAGCTAAATATTTATCTAAAAATACACGCTTGCGGTGTACCCCCGTCGCTTCAATCACAACATCACAGCCAGACCAATCAACCGCATCGATGTCTTTTTCTTGCGTTGTTTTAAGAGTTTGACCTGCAATGATCATGTCGCTTCCATTGCTTGTCACTTCATGGTGCCAACGACCCTGAACAGAATCAAACTCCAATAAGTGCGCTAAAGTATGTGCATCACCCGCAGCATCATTGATTTGTACAAATTCAAGTTCAGGCCAATCAAATGCGGCTCTTAGCGCCAAACGTCCAATACGACCAAATCCGTTAATACCTACTTTAATTTTCATCTTAATTATCCTTTAACAGCACGCTTTCATTGCGTTTAATTTATCAGTGTCTTTTTGATATTGAGCCTGCAAACAATTCGATTGCTTCAAACCCTCTATAATTTTATTTAGCCAACCCGGTAAATTTGAACTAACTTGGTAATACACCCACTGACCTTCACGGGTATCAACCAACACACCAGATTGACGCAACTGAGCTAAATGACGTGAAATCTTAGGCTGACTTTCATCTAGCGCTTCCGTTAATTGGTTTACGCACAAGCGACCTTCACGAGCAATAAGCAATAAACAACGCATTCGCGTTTCATCTGATAACATTTTGAAAAATTGATGAGGTAACATACTCGGCCTTTAAATATGGATATATGCATTTCCATATATATTAGCAATAAGAAAATGCAAATCAAGGAAAAAATCAATTTAATACACAAGCTGTTGAATAAAAAGCAACGTAAATATGACATATGAGCGCTTATTTTCTAAACTACTCAATAAACCAAACCATTTTAAGTACAGTGATTTACATCATTGCAATTCATAAATGATAGCTTTATAAATAAGATGCCGTACTAATGATCTACATGGATGTTTATATGAATAGCTACTTTCCTCATAATTTAGATACAGAAAACAGCATCATTGACTTATCAAAGTGGCAGGAACTTGCTGATTTGATCGTCGATATATTTGGTGCTGATTGCGGAGCGATCATTAAATTTACCGGGCATTCATTTACCACCATGCTTAGTAGTCGCAACGAAGCGAGCTTTCTACACCAAGGAACAGAATGGTCTAGTGATAGTAAAAGTTTTTGTCGTACGATAATAAAAACAGGCAAGCCTTTATATATTGCAAATGCAGTTGAAGATGAATATTGGTTTGATGCACCTCCCGTCGTTAATGGACCAGTTCGTTCATATTGTGGTGTTCCAATATTTTCTCCTGATGGCAGTATTTACGGAACCATTTGTGCAATCGACACGAAAAGCACTCGTTATGAAGACGCCTTAACCAAACTGCTTCTGCATTTATCAAAACTCATCACTTCCGATTTAAAAATAGCAGAAAAAGCGGAACAACACAGATTGATGGCTCTCACAGACCAAACGACGGGTTTGTTAAATCGAAGAGGGCTTAATGTCCTTAGTGAACAAAAATTTAAAGACGCTAAAAGAAATCAAGATCATATTGGCGTGTTATATCTTGATATAGATAACTTAAAAATTATCAATGACAATTTTGGTCATCTAGCTGGAGATAAGTGCATTAAATTACTTGCTACTATCCTAAAAAAAATGGTCAGACAATCAGACTTAATAGCACGTATCGGTGGTGATGAATTTACCGTACTTGCTTTAATTAACAGTGAAAATACAAATGAATTAGACCACTTATCCATGCGTATACGTGAAGTTTATCAAAACGAAATTAAAGATAATGCTGAATTAAATATGAGCAATATTAGTATAGGTCAGCATCTTGTCTCTTATGATTCAAATGCCTCTCTAAAAGAAATGTTAGCTAAAGCAGATTCGCTCATGTACCAAGAGAAAATTGATAAATCATAAAGTAATATTTAAATGCCCATCCCAACTTGGAAATAAAGAGCTGTATCTTCTTCGCTAAACGCTAAATCGATCCCTGTTTTCATACCATAGCGACGAGCAATTAAATAACGGAAACCTACGCCATAAGCGTATTGTTCATCGCCTTTAAATAATGATTGATGTTGTGATGATGCATAACCTAAACCGGCAAAAACATTACTCGACCAACGAATGTTCCATTGGTAATTAACTTGCCCTTCAAGCGATAAGGTTTGCTCTCCTTGATATCGGTTTCTTGCTATACCACGCAGCTCAATATCAGGGTAAGCAGGAGGTGGCAGAAAGTTTTCGTCGGTATAGAGTGATTTATAATAACCTCTAGCCGCAACAGACCACTCAGGTGTCAGCGTCCAATAATGACGGCCTTTAATATTTAACGTATCAAAATCATAGTCACTTCCAATACCATCTCTAAACCAAATATACTCAACGGTATAATTCACTCCTTCGATTGGGTTTAAGAAGTTATTTTTGGTGTCGTACTCCATTAATAAACCAAGGCCCGATGCTGTTGGTGTCGTATTCCCCAATCGATTTAAAATTTCATCAGCTTTAGGGTGACTATTAATGCTCAATTCTGGTTGGAAATATTTCTGCACCGCTCCCAAAAACAAAGGGGTATCATCAACACGAAACTGAAGCTGCTGCATACCACCACCGCCACGCATACCAAATTCCACACCACTATTTCCAACAATGGGTTCTAGCGCCCCTGCATTATTCTTTTGGCGATAGAAAGTCATATTCATATCACCATAAGCCAAGCCACCCATGTAACGGATGCTATCTTTATTCCAAGTTCTTCTATGTCCAATGAAGCCCATCCATGTGCCATTTTCTGTTGCTAAACCACCAGCCACCGTTATTGCAGGAGTTAATAACTGAGCACCTCCATCCAAAGAGGTTGCCGCTAATTGTTTACGCTTTTCTCTCTGCTGATCAGACTCATGCAAAAACACACCAGCAAAACCGAAGCCATAACCTAAAGCAGGTTCGGTGATTAAAATCGGTACTGGCAGAAAGCCATAAGCATTTTCTGCGAGGTACTCCCCCATATCCAGTTTCCCGTCAATGGGATCATTAAAATCAACAGCTGAAGAAGCAAAAGAAACACTTAAGCTCATTAATACTAATAACCGAGAAGTATAAAACGACATCTAAAACATCCATATTTAAGAAGCAAACACATTGGTTGAAACTGGTAATTTATCGTCTAATCAACTTCATGACGGAGATAAATCAACTGAATAAAGTATGGCAATAAACATAATAAAAACAAGCCTACAATCCAGATACGACCTATATCATCCAGAACTATAACCTAGTTCTAATTTATTTTCTTTCCAACAAAATCGATACTTAAACAACATATATTTATTACTCATACGTAAAAGTGATTTTCATTTATTAGCTATTATCACGAATTAAGAAATAAATATAATAGCCGCATTGAAACTCAGCACACACTGTTGCGCTCTGTAATAAAGATTATTCTTTGGTTTATTTTCGAGTGATTTAGCTCCTCTTTAAGCCAAAATATTGTGAGAAAAATGCTATGTCCCGAATCATTGTTGTAGGCGGTGGCGCTGCTGGTCTAGAGCTATCAACCTTATTAACTAAATCAACCCGTAAAGAAGATGAAATCATTCTAGTTGAGCCTGAAACACATCACTACTGGAAACCTCGTCTGCACGAAATCGCAGCAGGCACATTTGATAGTGATTTAGATTCGGTTTGTTATTTCACTCACGGAGCTCATCACGGTTACCAACATTATCAAGGTGCGATGACGGGAATCGATCGTGAAAATCAAACACTATTAGTTCGTCGTCCAGATGGCACAGAATCAGGCTTAAGTTATGATTATCTTGTGGTTGCTATTGGCGCAATCAGTAATGATTTTAATACCTTAGGCGCTCAAGACCACTGCCTATTTTTAGATTCAGCAGGTCAAGCACGCCAAGCGTGGAATCAAATTAGTCAAATCTTACGTGAAGGCAAAAACAGCACAATAAACATTGTAGGAGCTGGTGCTACTGGTGTTGAGTTAGCAGCTGAATTAGCTCGAGTAAGTAAAAAATTAAAACGCTATAACGCGTCATCTCTTAATATTAATTTAATTGAGGCGGCGCATCGTGTATTACCTAACAGCCCACAAAAAATGTCTGATAAGGTATTAAAAGAATTAGAAAAAAATGGCGTAAATGTATTACTAGAAACTCGCATTAGTGAAGTAACTGAAAACGGTATGCGAACGGATGTTGATAAGTTTCTTGGTGCTGATATCCAATTTTGGGCTGCGGGTGTAAAAGCGCCGGATTGGCTAAATGGTATTGGGAACTTAAGCTACAACCGTATGAACCAAATTAACGTGAACCAAAACTTAAGTTCAACCGAAGATCCTCGTATCTTTGCTATTGGTGATTGCGCAGCTATTCCACAGCCTGATGGTTCTTTTGTTCCACCAAAAGCTCAAGCGGCTAACCGTGCAGCAGTTCACTTAGCGAAGAGCTTAGGTCGTTATTTACGTGGAAAAGAGCTAACGGATTTTATCTTCCAAGACAGTGGAATGGTGGTTGCTGTTGGTCATCATTTTGCCGTTGGTACTTTTGCTCCAGGGACACGTTTAGAAGGAAAATTAGTGTTACAAGGTCGATTAATTCGCCGTTTATACGACACGATTTTCCGTCTACACCAACGCACTGTGACAGGAATGTTTACGGTCTCTCGTTTAATGATCACTAAACGCTTAAAGGCCTTCTTTAAACCGGCAGGAATTTAATTTCATGGTTCTAAAGAGATAAGTAAAAAACGGCAACCTTATTTTAGGTTGCCGTTTTTTATTCCATTATAAGGCTATTAAAGCTTACTCCACCGTCACCGCTTTAGCTAAGTTACGAGGCTGATCGACATCCGTTCCTTTGATTAGTGCAACATGGTACGAAAGCAACTGCATCGGAATCGTGTAGTAAATTGGAGCAGTAATATCACTCACATGAGGCATGGTAATGATCTTCATGCTTTCATCCGCTTCAAAGCCCGCTTGCTCATCAGCAAATACATACAATAAACCACCACGAGCACGCACTTCTTCTACGTTTGATTTTAGCTTTTCTAGTAAATCATTCGTAGGCGCTACCACCACCACTGGCATTTCTGCATCAATAAGCGCTAGTGGGCCATGCTTTAACTCACCTGCTGCATATGCTTCAGCATGAATATAAGAAATTTCTTTTAACTTCAGAGACGCTTCAACAGCGATTGGATAAAACTCCCCACGACCTAAAAATAAGGTGTGATGTTTATCTGCAAAATCTGGGGCTAACGCTTCAATCTCTTTATCAAATGATAATGCTTGCTCAATTTGAGCAGGTAACGCATGCAGCGCTTCAACAATCTCTTTTTCTTTCTCTTTTGAAATACGATTTTGTTGTTTACCTAATGCCGTTACCAACATAAGTAATGCAGCAAGCTGAGTCGTAAATGCTTTGGTTGACGCTACACCAATTTCAGTTCCTGCTCGTGTCATAAAGGCAAAATCTGACTCACGAACCAGAGAAGAACCCGCTACGTTACATACCGTCATAGCTCCCATGTAGCCACGCTCTTTAGCTAAGCGAAGTGCTGCTAACGTATCCGCCGTTTCACCTGATTGCGATAACGTAATTAATAAACTATTTGGACGGGTTACAAATTTGCGGTAACGGAACTCAGAAGCAATTTCCACATCACAACTAACACCAGCTAATGACTCAAACCAGTAGCGTGCTGTCATCCCTGCATTGTAAGAGGTACCACAAGCAATAATTTGTACGTGTTCAACCTTGTTTAAAATCTCAACCGCATTTACACCAATACTTTCTGTTACAACAGAATCATTAGTAATGCGCCCTTCCATGGTATTAATTAACGCTTTTGGTTGCTCAAAAACTTCTTTTTGCATGAAGTGACGATATTGCCCTTTATCACCCGCATCATGCTCTGCATTTGATTCCGTAATGGCACGTTCAACCTGCTCACCACGAGCGTCAAATACACGGATTTCACGACGAGTAATCTCTGCAACATCCCCTTCTTCAAGATACATAAAGCGACGAGTTACATTTAATAGCGCCAGTTGATCGGATGCTAGAAAGTTTTCACCAACACCACAACCAATAACAATTGGACTACCCGATCGAGCAACAACCAAACGTTCTGGCTCACGACGGTCCATCACTACTGTACCGTAAGCACCTTCTAGCTGAGTTGCTGTTTTCTGAACCGCTTCAAGCAATGAACCAGACGAACGCAATTCCCATTCAACCAAATGAGCAATAACTTCGGTATCGGTTTGAGATTCAAAAATATAGCCACGCTCTTGTAATAAAGTACGTAATGACTCGTGATTCTCAATAATACCGTTGTGAACCAGAGTAATATCCCCTGATACGTGTGGGTGTGCGTTCACTTCTGATGGTTCACCATGTGTAGCCCAACGTGTATGAGCGATACCTGTACCACCAACAACATGCGCAGTTTCAACCGCATCAGCAAGTTCTTTTACCTTACCTAAACGGCGAATACGCGTGTAATTATGCTCAGCATCAACAACGGCAACTCCAGCAGAGTCATAACCGCGATACTCTAAACGACGTAGGCCTTCAACTAAGATCTCAGCAACATCTCTTTGTGCTACCGCACCAACAATCCCACACATGGCGACACTCCATTATTCTAAATATATAATTTTTTTACTTTTAACCGTAACTCGACAGCAATAAAAACAACGGTTAAAACGAAACGTAATAGTTAAGCTCTAATCACTTTTACGTTGTGTGATTCAATTTTTTGCTGCTGCTCTGGGCTTAAATCATTATTGGTGATCAGCACATCAATGCTTTCCCATGGCAACTCTACATTCGGGATTTTTCGACCTATTTTTTCTGATTCAACCATCAAAATGACCTCACGAGCGACTTCTGACATCACTCGACTTAAACCAACAAGCTCATTGAACGTTGTGGTCCCTCGCTCTAAATCAATCCCATCCGCCCCAATGAACAACTGATCAAAATCATAGGATCGTAATACCGATTCAGCCACTTTTCCCTGAAACGAATCAGAGTGACTATCCCATGTTCCCCCCGTCATTAATAAGGTTGGTTCGTTTTCAATCTCTTGTAATGCATTCGCAACAGGCAATGAGTTTGTCATCACAACTAACCCATTTCGTTTCGACAACTGATTAATTAATGCAGCGGTTGTACTACCACTATCAATAATGATCCGATTATGATCTTTAATCAGTTCCACTGCTGCCACGGCTATAGATAACTTTCGATTCGAAACTTCTTCACAATTATCTTCTTGAATGATATTTGACGGCATTAAAACAGCACCACCATACTTACGCATTAGTAGCCCATTTTTCTCTAACTCAGTTAAGTCTTTCCTAATGGTAACTTCAGATATATCAAATAAGTCTGATAAATGTTCTACGCTCACTTCACCTTGTTCTGTTAATAAAGAAAGGATCATATGACGGCGTTGTTTTGTATTTCTTTTTGACATAAAAAACTCAATAAGTTTCGATTTGAAAGAAGTTTAGTTTCGTTTTATTTAATTGTCTAGCCCTTCAAATTAATTCGTTTTAAATATTAAGATCCTTATAAAAATGCGATTCAATGCTTTAGAGATAATGAGTTAGAGAGGCAGCTCAGATTTTAGCGACTAAAAATTGCTCAAAACACAAGAGGATGTTAATTTTATTTTATAACTTATAAGGAATCTTGTAGCCATGGACGACAACTACACTATTATCATTGCAGACGATCACCCCTTATTTCGCAATGCACTTTTTCAATCTATCCACATGGCAATCAGTGGTGCAAACCTACTAGAAGCTGATTCATTAGAGGCGTTATTAAAAGTATTAGAGAAAGAACCTGAACCTGATTTACTGCTCTTAGACTTAAAAATGCCAGGTAGTAATGGCATGTCAGGATTAATCCAATTACGCTCTCAATATCCTGATTTACCCATTGTGGTTGTCTCTGCGAGTGAAGAAGCAAGTATTGTCTCTCAAGTTAAAACCCATGGTGCATTCGGTTTTATT
The DNA here is from genome assembly GCA_038993745.2 of Aliivibrio fischeri. NCBI lineage: Bacteria > Pseudomonadati > Pseudomonadota > Gammaproteobacteria > Vibrionales > Vibrionaceae > Aliivibrio > Aliivibrio fischeri. The sequence continues at coordinate 2,680,814 of CP160629.1, forward strand.
CCTAAATCCAGTGACATGAAGTCGCTTATCGGGGCACTTAATCAAATTTTAGCGGGGGATTCCTATTTTCCTGCAGGAGCAATTAAGAACTCAGCAGCTTGCGATGATTTAGCGACAAAAATAGCCGCGCTAACGCCTCAGCAATATAAAGTACTCGGAATGTTGTCAGATGGGTTGCTCAATAAACAAATTGCGTATGATTTAGAAGTATCAGAAGCCACAATAAAAGCACACATGACAGCAATCTTTAGAAAGTTAGGAGTGAAGAATCGCACTCAAGCCGTCATTCTTTTACAACAAACGGAAAGTTAACCAAGGTATAACACTCTAGACGCTAAAATAAATTAAACTCTCTTCTACGCTATACCAATCAATATGACTTCACATCATTGATTGGTATTCCATCCCTCTGTGTAACCTAACCTCTGGGAGAATCATGATAAGTATCCTCGTAACTCAATTTGTTGTTCTTTGGGCCGTAATTGACCCTATTGGCTCAGTTCCTGTCTACCTTTCACAAACTCAACACCTTTCAGCTAAGCAACGTAAACTGGTTGCCCTAAAAGCCGTTGCTATCGCTACTTTAGTTTTGCTCTTTTTCCTCATCGTTGGTCAATTATTATTAGAAGCAATGCAAATCCCATTACCGGCTTTTCAGGTTGCGGGTGGTTTAGTGCTATTAATTTTTGCTCTCACGATGATCTTTGGCGAAAGTAAACCAGAGCAAGAACAAAAAATGAGTGAGGAAATGAGTCATTCTGATCTTGCTGATCTTGCCGTATACCCTCTAGCTATCCCATCTATCGCTTCACCGGGGCTATGATGGCTATCGTCATGCTGACCGATAATTCTCGTTACTCCATACTTGATCAATCAATCACAGCGGGTGTCATGCTCGTTGTTCTATTGATAACGTTAGGTTTATTGCTTGGAGCTACATTTATTCAAAAAGTCATTGGTAATGTTGGGGCCGCTATTATTAGTCGAGTCATGGGGTTAATTTTGGCTGCTGTTGCTGTAAATAACTTACTCATGGGAATTAAAGATTTCTATTTTTAATCGTTAGACCTTGGTATTAATTAACACAGTATTAACATTGAAAATTCAATAACCACTTCACATAAAACGCTCATATTTTGGGCGTTTTTCTTTATCCGCTCGACTAAAGTTGCACTGTTTTCCTTTTATTCCGCTGCTAACCTCTTTTATGTTACAAACTTTTAACATAAAAAGGAGCTGGCTATGGCGTTTGAAACACAAGAACAAGCACAAGCCTACTGGAAAGAAAATTTGGGGATCATGGGCAGCTTGCTTGCGATTTGGTTCTTAGTCTCGTACGGCGCAGGGATATTATTTGTTGATGCACTTAATACCGTTCAATTTGGTGGATTCAAATTGGGGTTCTGGTTTGCTCAACAAGGTTCAATTTATACCTTTGTGGCACTGATCTTTATCTACGTTGCACGCATGAATGCACTAGATAAAAAATACAACGTACAGGAAGACTAAGAGGAATTATCATGGGTATCCAAACTTGGACGTTTATACTAGTCGGTATTACCTTTGCGCTCTATATAGGGATTGCGATTTGGGCTCGCGCCGGCTCAACAAGTGAGTTTTATGTTGCTGGTGGCGGGGTTCACCCTGTAGCTAATGGCATGGCTACGGCAGCCGATTGGATGTCTGCAGCTTCATTTATTTCAATGGCAGGTATCATTTCCTTTGTTGGTTATGATGGTGCTGTATATCTTATGGGTTGGACTGGCGGTTATGTACTGCTCGCTCTCTGTCTTGCTCCTTATCTACGAAAGTTTGGTAAATTTACCGTGCCAGATTTTATCGGTGAACGTTACTACTCCAAAACCGCTCGTATGGTTGCGGTATTCTGTGCCATCTTTGTTTCTTTCACTTACGTGGCAGGGCAAATGCGTGGTGTAGGTGTGGTGTTCTCTCGATTCCTAGAAGTAGATATAAACATCGGTATCATTATTGGTATGGGTATCGTATTTTTCTATGCGGTACTGGGTGGTATGAAAGGCATCACTTATACGCAGGTAGCTCAATTCTGTGTCCTCATTTTCGCCTTCCTTGTACCTGCAGTATTCACTTCAATCATGATGACAGGTAACGTATTCCCACAAATTGGTATGGGATCTACGGTTACTGGCTCTGAAGTCTACTTATTAGATAAGTTGGATGGATTAACCACTGAACTCGGTTTTACCCCATACACTGACGGATCTAAGAGCATGGTTGATGTCTTCTTTATCTGTGCAGCACTAATGGTGGGTACGGCTGGACTTCCTCATGTAATTATTCGCTTCTTCACAGTACCTCGTGTTAAAGATGCACGTATCTCTGCCGGTTGGGCATTACTGTTTATCTCATTCTTATACACCACTGCGCCTGCGGTTGCTGCGTTTGCTCGTGTAAATATGATTGAAACCATTAATGGTCCAGATAGCCAAGGGGTTGCAGCAGCAGATGCACCCAGCTGGTATAAAAACTGGGAAGACACAGGTCTCGTTGGTTGGGATGATAAAAATGGCGATGGCAAAATGTTCTACTCTGGTGATGAACGTAATGAAATGGACATCAACCGAGATATCATCGTACTGGCATCACCTGAACTGGCAAACTTACCAAACTGGGTTGTAGCACTATTAGCTGCCGGTGGCTTAGCTGCCGCGTTATCAACAGCTGCGGGTCTACTACTGGTAATCTCAACATCTATCTCCCATGATTTATTGAAGAAAGGCTTTAAGCCTAACATGACCGACAAACAAGAGCTACTCGCCGCCAGATTAGCTGCCATCGTTGCTATTGTTGGAGCTGGTTATTTAGGGATTAATCCTCCAGGCTTTGTTGCACAGGTGGTTGCCTTCTCCTTCGGTTTAGCCGCAGCGTCCTTCTTCCCTGCGATTATTTTAGGTATTTTCTATAAGAAGATGAATAAAGAAGGGGCGATTGCCGGTATGATTTCTGGTGTTACCTTTACCACGGCTTATATTGTTTACTTTAAGTTCATTAACCCAGCAGCAAGCACACCTGATAACTGGTGGTTTGGTATCAGCCCAGAAGGAATTGGTACGCTAGGTATGTGTGTGAACTTCATTGTTTCAATTGCAGTAAACAAAGTAACCGCAGAAGTACCTAAAGACGTTCAAGATTTGGTTGAATCTATTCGTTTCCCGAAAGGTGCAGGCGAAGCGCACGATCACTAATAACAAGTTAATAATGACTTAAATGAATAAGGGAGTAAGCAAATGCTAACTCCCTTTTTTATCACGTAAAAATAAACTAAGAGCTAGCATGACGGTTCAACACTGCTCTTAATTTCAATGGTTTTACTGGCTTTGAAATAAACCCAAACCCATTACTTTTGATGCTATCTAGCAATTCTTCAGTCTTATCTGCACTGATCATCACCCCTTCGAACTGGTTACCTAAACGCAAACGGCATTGCTGCAATACCTCTAATCCTGTTCTGTCGTTATCTAATCGATAATCAGAAAAAATCACATCTGGGATCCAGTCACCTTCCAAACAATGCAAGCTACCAAATAGATCCGTTGCGGTTTTCACTTCACAACCCCAACGAGAAATCAGAGACTCCATACCAACAAGAATATCAGGCTCATTATCAACACATAGTACTCGTACTCCACTTAATGGTAATTCAAGCTTTGGAGTTACCGTAGGCATTTTACTCTCAACCAGAACTCCTCTCTCAAGTGTCACCGAAAATACCGATCCTTTATCAAGCCATGAACGCAGTGAAATCGTATGCCCTAATACATGAGAAATACCACGAGCAATCGCCAATCCCAAACCTAACCCTTGATCTGCTCGACTTTGATCGACCCGAGTAAACTCATCAAAAATCGCCTGCTGTTTCTCTTCTGGAATACCGATACCATTATCCCAAACATCAATTCGGATTTGGTCTCCTACTCGCCTTGCTCCGAGCACCACTTTTCCTTGAGGGTTATATCGAAACGCATTAGTTAAAAAGTTTTGTACCACTCGACGTAATAATTTTGAATCTGACTCCACCACTACATCAGAATGAATCACTGAAAAATCAATATTCTGCTGCTTGGCTAAAGCCCCAAATTCCGCTTCTAAATTAGAAAATAATGTCCCTAATGAAAAACCTTGAATGTGTGTTTCTAACTTACCCGCTTCCAAGCGAGAGATATCAAGTAAATCACCAATTAACTCTTCTGCGGCTCCTAAAGCACTTTCTATATGCCCTGATATTTTTTGCGTTTCTTGATCTTTTGCAACTTCATTTAATGAAGAAGCAAACAGTCGAGCCGCATTCAATGGCTGCATTAAATCGTGACTTACCGCAGCAAGTAGACGTGTTTTTGATTGAGAAGCCAACTCTGCACTTTGGGTTGCACCAACCAATCGCTGATTTAATTTTTCTAATTCTTTGGTTCGTTCATGGACTCGTGATTCAAGAGTCTCATTGGTTTCTTTTAACGCTTTTTCTGCCTGTCTAAAGACGGTGATATCGGTAAAACTCATTACAAATCCACCATTGGGCATCGGGTTTCCCTGAACCTCGATAACTTGCCCATCAGCTCGAACACGAGAAGATACATGGCGAGTTCGCCTCTCCAAATGCTCTACTCGACGCTTTACGTGCATTTCAGGATCACCCGGCCCACATAACCCTTGCTCAGCATTGTGGCGGATCACATCGGCTATTGGTCTACCCACTTGAATTAACCCCGGAGGGAAAGTAAATAACTCTAAGTAACGTTGATTCCATGCCACTAATTTCATCTGCTTATCAACCACAGCAATACCTTGGCTAATATGCTCAATCGCCCCTTGCAACAATCCTCGACTAAAATCATACAACTCAGAAGCTTCATCAACGATGGTTGCCACCTCCTCCAACTGCATATTGCGACCCTGAAGTGCCGAAGTTAATACTAAACGAGAAGAAGAAGCCCCAAATACACCCGCCAAAACACGCTCGGTATGACGAATTAACGCAGAGCTAGCTTGCTGTTGTGGTTGTAATGTTTCACCTTGTTGATTCGAGAATTGACGAAAGGCTTTTTGTGCACGTCTACGCCCAACAAACCGTGAAGCTAACATTTCTAATTCACCCACCGTCACGCGAGTTTGATACACACTCACATCTTCATTTTCAGGCAATGGAGCACCAACAAAAGAAGCCGCTTGTAAACGTTCACTCAATGAGGCTCGAGTCACTAAAGAAACCAAGATAAAGAGAATAGAATTCAAACTAAGACTGAGCATCATTCCCCAATCCGATGTCATCACATTAAGAGATTGCAACCACTCAGGAGGGGTGATGACCCACAGCAAAAAGTTATTTTCAGCGCTGCCAGCAAGCATTTGAGTTTGGCTCATTAACGTGATTAGCCACACAAGGAAACCAATAATTAAACCTGCATATACGCCTTTTCTATTTCCTTGTCGCCAGTACAAACCACCGATTAATGCTGGGGCAAATTGCGCTATAGCAGCAAACGCCAATAACCCAATAACGGATAACGAATCAATAGAATCGAGGGCTTGATAAAACCCCCATGCTCCCAATAACAGAAGTAAAATGAGTGCTCGACGAATAGAAACAAGCAAATGAGAAAAATGACTAAAAGTACGTGATGTCGTTTTTACTTTGCGTAACAACAAAGGCAACACCAGATCATTAGAGACCATAATAGCCAATGCGATGGTTGATACGATCACCATTCCACTGGCGGCGGAAGTCCCTCCAACAAAGGCGAGCAACGCCATATTCTCAGCACCAACAGAGAGCGGAACACTAATAACAAAACTATCACTAACACCACCTGAGAGCAGCGCTTGTCCTGCCAAGAAATAGGTAAAACAAACAAACCAATTAAAACTAAATAGCTTGGAAACACCCAGCGAGCAGTTCTTAAATCCTGCGCTTGTTCATTCTCTACGACTGTCGTGTGAAACTGACGCGGCAAACAAACTATCGCCGCCATAGTTAAAATCGTATGAAATAAAAGCGTGATTACATTTGGAGATTGATACGTTTCTTTGGCTATAGAGAACAAATCCACCTTAGGTTCTGAGTAAGCCAAATAAAAAATAAACACGCCAACCATTAAAAAAGCAACGAGCTTAACGATCGATTCAAAAGCCACCGCCATCATCAAACCACGGTGATGCTCTGTAGTATCAATGTGTCGAGTTCCAAATAGGATTGTAAAAATCGCGAGCGCTGCACCAACAAACCAAGAGATATGCCCATCTTGATACCCAAAGTCTTGCGCTAAATTAGGCGCAACCAGATCGAGTCCCATGGTGATCCCTCGCAATTGCAAAGCGATATAAGGAAGAATCCCGATGACGGCAATGATGGTTATAACCCCAGCAAGACCTTGCGATTTCCCATAACGTGCTGCAATAAAATCAGCTATTGAAGTGATGTGCTCACGCTTGGCAATCAAAATAATACGAGCCAAAAAACGCCATGCAAAAACAAAAACAAAAATAGGAGCAAGATAAATAGGAAGAAAAGACCACGGGTTATTAGTGGCTTGGCCTACGGTGCCATAAAAGGTCCATGAGGTGCAGTAAACAGCAATTGAAAGGCTATAAATCCATGGGCGGTATTGAGCTAACCACCCTTTTTGACGATCACCATACCAGGCAATTAAAAATAATAATCCCAAATACGCCAGCGAAACTGGCACCACAATCCATCCTTGTGTCATCACTCATCCTTGGTGAGACCATTCTAGCGATATAAAAAACGCCAGAAGGTGCATTTATTCTGTAGCACCATTCTAGCGTTTAATTATTGCTTCGTTTTTATACAAGCTGACAAATGTGATTAAGACTTCACTTTATCGAGTTTAATCAACAAAGCGAATACCCCCATCGCTGCCATCAACCAGAATATATTCGCTCCCCACGCTTCGTACCCCAACCACTTAAGGTTGTCATTAATGCGATGAATGCGCCAAGCGGAATCGCATTATATAGCGCTTGTAATGCCACCATTTTATTTTGTGGGAATTTTTGAATGTATTGAATTGCTGCAAGGTGAGCCATTGCGAATGTCACGCCATGTAAGGCTTGCACTAATACCAAAGCAAATAATTCTGTGGTTGCGGCAGTTAATCCCCAGCGAATCACAACACCAATAGCAGCAACTTTAAATAAGGTTGATGTTTTCCAACCTGCAAATAATTGCTTACTAAACGCAAATACCATCACTTCAGCAACAACACCTAAGCTCCATAAATAACCAATGGTACTTTCTTGGTAACCAGATTCTTTCCAATAAATTGAACTAAAACTGTAATACGCTGCATGACTACCTTGAATTAATGCCACCAACACAATGAATTTCACAATTGGAGCTTCAGTTAATAGAGCTAATAATTTTGGTCGTTCATTATCTTCATCTGATACCGACACTGGCATTGGATTAGGATTTCGCATCACTAACACTAACGCCGCTAATATACCGGCAATCGCCGTGTAGACGATCATATCGGTACCAAAACCCGATACCAAATAACCAACAACAGTGGAACCAGCAATAAAACTAACTGAACCCCACAAACGCGTACGCCCATAATCTAATAAGTTATTTTTCGCGTAGTAGTTAGTCATCGCATCGGATAACGGAACCGCTGGACCACAGGATAAATTGAATAAAACGGTAACGATAGCAAGCCACCAAAAGCTCGCCCCATTAACTAAAAAGAGAGCAAGGGCTATCAAAGAGGCTAAGGATAATAATCGCAACGCAGGTACTATGTGTTCAACGCGATGCAACCTTGGTGTAATCACCAAATTAGCAACACAACGAGTTGCAAAACCTAACCCAATAAGAACACCAATATCTCCGGCAGAAACACCTTGTTCTTCAAACCATAACGCCCAAAAAGGTAAATAAACCCCATAAGCAAAAAAGAATCCGCCAAAATATTGAGAGATCCAAGCAAAAGGTGAAACCCGTAACATGATGATGTCCAAAAGGAAGTAAAAAGAGGCGGTTATTATGGCATCGTATTGATTTATAAAAAGGGAAAATAGAACAGAAGAAAAATGCACCTTTTAAAATGTGACTTTGGTTTCATATTCATACCAATCTCCTAGACTAAAGTCGTCTTCATTATTGCTCACTTTTTCATGAAAATAAGGGAAATTGCTGACTAAGGATGGGGCCATGCCAAATGACATTAACTTTTCACTTGCTCCGTTTAACCGACTAACTTCAGAGCAACAAGAAATAATCACGAAAAATACGGATATTGCTTACTTTCGAGTAGGCGATACGATTATTCATGAAGGTCAAACGTCAGACAATCTATTCATTATCATGAAAGGATCCGTTGAAGAGCGCTCAGATACCAGTGGGGAAATTTATGCCCACTATACCCATGACGATATTTTTGATGTGCGCTCTCAATTTGAACATCAAGTAAAACACAGTTATATCGCTCTAGAAGATACCCTTTGCCACCTGCTTCCTACTCAACTTTTTCTTAAGTTATATAATGAAAATCAAGCCTTTTCTGACTACTTCAATAGCAGTCTAGCCAAACGAAAAGCCTTACTTACTCAAGCTCATCAGCAACAGAACTTAGCCGAATTTATTCTCACAAAAGTCGATGATGAAACAACTCAACAATGCCTTATCGTCGATAGGAATACTCCCTTACAACAAGTTACTCAACTTCTGAAAGACAATAACATGGATGCGTTATTTGTTGAGTTAAACCAATATGATACTCGTCATCAAGAAGCTCAGAACAATTTACCTTTTGGTATTGTCACTCGCACAGACTTACTGCACGCCATTATGATTGATGGGTATGCGGCAAACCATCCTGTAGGAGCGATTGCAACTTATCCTATTGTGCATATTCAACAACAAGATTATTTGTTTAATGCCATGATGCTAATGACACGCCACCACGTAAAAAGAGTTGCAGTACTAAATAAAAACAAACTGATTGGCATGCTTGATATGACGCAAGTGCTAAGCCTATTTTCAACTCACTCACATGTTCTTACCTTAAGAATTGCTCGCGCCGAACATATTGATGAGCTTGTCTTAGCAGCAAATACTCAAACTCAACTCGTAGAGACCTTAATCAGTAACGGCATTCGAACGCGTTTTATTATGGAGCTTATTTCAACGGTAAATGAACAGATAATCGAAAAAGCATTTAGCCTAGTGGTACCCAAAAGCTTACATGATCATTGCTGCCTGATTGTGATGGGGTCAGAAGGTCGAGGTGAGCAAATTTTAAAAACCGATCAAGATAATGCACTGATCATAAAAAATGGTCCTGAATGGCATAACTTGCCCCAATTAATGAGCCAATTTACGCATACCTTACAGCAACTCGGTTATCCATTGTGCAAGGGAAATGTAATGGTCAGTAACCCTCTTTGGGTAAAAACAGAACATCAATGGGAGAAACATATTCAGAAACTGTGTGCCGAACCAAATACTGATAATATGATGAATCTCGCTATTTTCTCAGATGCTCAAGCTGTTGCAGGAAATCAAGCACTACTGTCTCCATTAAAGCAAATATTGATATCCAAACTCAAAGAGAATGAGATTGCTCTCAGTACTTTTTCTCGACCAGCCCTTCAATTTAATCTGCCATTAACATTTTTTGGAAATATCAAAACAAAAAAAGAAGGGATTGATATTAAGCAAGGAGGCATATTCCCCATCGTTCATGGAGTTCGAGCGCTATCTTTAGAGCAAGGTATTGAAGAAACAAACACTTTTAAACGTATCAATGCACTACGTAAACACAACGTATTAGAGCACTCTACAGCAGATAATTTAAATGAAGCACTAAAGTTGTTTTTTAAGTGGCGTTTGCGCCATCAACTACAAGAAAAAACAGGTATTCCAAGTAACCATATTCATATTGACCGCCTCGACCGTACTGAGCGAGACCTCTTACGCCACAGTTTACACATAGTAAAAAAATTCAAAGAATGGCTTGGTTATCATTACCAAATAAGGGATTAAAGTATGAATTATTTACAACGACTATGGTGGCAATATAAATTACGAACTCATGAAAATTTATCCCTTTTTCATCATTATTCTGGCGATGAGTTGGTGTCTATTGATTGTGAAACAACGAGTCTAAACCCCAACCATGCCGAATTGGTTTCTATTGCTGCTATCAAGATTAAAAATAACCGAGTGTTAACCAGTCAAACTATTCATTTAAAGCTGACGCCACCACAAAGCCTAAACTCCGATTCAATCAAAATACACCAACTAAGGCATCAAGACTTGTGTCATGGATTATCTGAACAACAAGCAATGACTCAATTGCTTGAATTTATCGGTAGTCGCCCTATTGTTGGATACCATATTCGCTATGACAAAAAAATTTTAGATCGAGCCTGCTTGCGTCATTTTTCTCACCCTTTGCCCAATTCACTGATTGAAGTTAGCCATATCTACCATAATAAATTGGAACGACTGCTACCCAATGCGTATTACGATTTAAGTATTGAAGCTATCTCCAAACATTTAGAGCTCCCACAAACTGAGAGGCATGATGCACTTGAAGATGCGATAGCGGCTGCGCTTATTTATGTTCGTTTAACCCATGGAGACTTCCCTGACATTCCCTCGAGTAAAAATGCCCATAGTTACTGATCTGTGTCTCAAAAAACGACTGATTTCCCCATCAATATTCAGTAAACCCTTCTTTCTCTGACTAAAGTCTAATTGTTGAAAAACCATTTCTAGCTGAAAGTAATATCAACCCTACAAATAAAAAAGCAGTGCCAATGACGGTGCTGACTGAAATCCAATAATAAAATGAATCTGGATATTTGCTGTATTCACAAGGAGAACAACATGAGTGAGATTCACGTGTACCCGGTCAATCAAGATATCGCTAATAATGCACACGCTGATGATGATAAATATCGTGAAATGTACCAGCAATCCGTTATCAACCCTGAAGGCTTTTGGCGTGAGCATGGACAAATTGTTGATTGGATGACTCCTTACACCAAAGTTAAAAATACCTCTTTTGATACGGGTCATGTTGATATTAAGTGGTTTGAAGATGGTGAGCTTAATGTATCGGCAAACTGTATTGATCGTCACTTAGCCACCCGCGGTAATGAAATTGCCATTATTTGGGAAGGCGATGATCCACAAGACGATGCATCTATTACCTTTAATGAGCTGCACGAACAAGTTTGTAAATTCTCTAATGCATTAAAAAGCCAAGGCGTTCGTAAAGGCGATGTGGTTTGTATTTATATGCCAATGGTAGCAGAAGCGGCTGTTGCAATGCTGGCTTGTACTCGCATCGGTGCCGTTCATACCGTGGTATTTGGTGGATTCTCTCCAGAAGCTCTCGCAGGTCGAATTATTGATTCAGATGCGAAAGTGGTAATCACTGCCGATGAAGGCGTTCGTGGCGGGCGTACCGTTCCACTGAAAAAGAATGTCGATGATGCACTGAATAACCCTGAAGTCACTACCATTGAAAAAGTCGTTGTATTCCAACGTACAGGCAATGACATTGAATGGGTTGAAGGACGTGATGTTTGGTGGCATGAAGCAACCGCGGTTGCTTCCCCTCATTGTGAGCCTGAAGCAATGAATGCCGAAGATCCACTATTCATACTCTATACCTCGGGTTCAACAGGAAAACCTAAAGGTGTACTTCATACCACTGGCGGCTACCTTGTTTATGCTGCAATGACCTTTAAATATATTTTTGATTATCAAGAAGGTGAAGTGTTCTGGTGTACCGCAGATGTAGGCTGGATCACAGGCCATACTTACTTAATTTATGGTCCTCTTGCTAATGGTGCAAAAACGATATTGTTTGAAGGTGTGCCTAATTACCCAAGCACGAGCCGCATGAGTGAAGTAGTAGACAAGCATAACGTTAATATTCTATACACTGCACCAACAGCCATCAGAGCACTAATGGCTCAAGGTACTGAAGCAGTTCAAGGTACATCGCGCAGCTCATTACGAGTAATGGGTTCAGTAGGCGAACCAATCAACCCTGAGGCGTGGGAATGGTATTACAATACCATTGGTGATGCTCGCTGCCCGATTGTTGATACATGGTGGCAAACAGAAACTGGCGGCATTTTAATTTCCCCTCTTCCTGGTGCAACGGCCTTAAAACCAGGTTCAGCAACTCGTCCATTCTTTGGTGTTCAACCCGCTTTGGTGGATAACATGGGCAATATCATTGAAGGTGCTACTGACGGTAACCTTGTTATTACCGACTCTTGGCCGGGACAAATGCGTACCATTTATGGTGATCATGACCGTTTTGAACAAACCTACTTTTCTACTTTTAAAGGCATGTATTTCACCAGTGATGGCGCTCGACGCGACGAAGATGGTTATTACTGGATCACAGGACGTGTTGATGATGTATTAAACGTATCTGGCCACCGCATGGGAACAGCCGAAGTTGAATCTGCATTAGTGGCGTTTGATAAAATTGCTGAAGCTGCAATTGTTGGCGTACCACATGATATTAAAGGGCAAGCGATTTATGCCTATATCACCCTAAATTCGGGCGAAATTCCAAGCGCAGAGCTACATAAAGAAGTCAAAGACTGGGTTAGAAAAGAAATTGGACCGATTGCTACTCCTGACTTTTTACATTGGACTGATTCATTACCTAAAACCCGTTCAGGCAAAATTATGCGTCGAATCCTTCGTAAAATAGCGACAGGTGATACCTCTAATCTAGGAGATACCTCGACACTAGCTGATCCAAGTGTGGTTGATAAGCTGATCGAAGAGCAAAGAAAGATAGCTTAACTAAATATAAGCGTTCTAAAACATAACATTAACGCGTAAATTTTAATTAAAAGTCATCATAGATTTTCTGTGATGACTTTTTTGATGTGACGTTTAGCTCAAATTTACAGATCTCTTATTTCTTTCCTTATTCCTTGCTAATAAACAAAATCAAAAACAGTATAATTACTCAACAAGTTAGAAAGTATTTGTTAACTAACAGATAATACTGCAGAACTTTGTTACTTTCTTTGGCTCTAATTATCACTTTTGAGTCAAAATGTGTTCTATTCTCTATACTCGATATGAAACTTAGAGCTGATAAGACCAGTATTTTGCTGCGATTTGCTGTGAATTGTCTATAATTGCTTTTTATGTGGTATTGCAAAGTGAAAAATTGCAATAAACCAACAAATCGAATATAAAAGATGTGCTTTTTTTACTTTAACCGTAAAAACAAGGAATTTAGCATCACAATGTCTACTCAATCGCGAATTTTAGTTCTTAATGGACCAAACCTTAATCTATTAGGTTTGCGTGAACCTGCTCATTATGGCAGTCAAAACTTAGAGCAAATTGTTAATGCTTTGACTATTCAAGCCGATGCTTTGGATATAAAACTCGAACATTTACAATCTAATCGTGAGTATGAGTTGATTGAAGCTATCCATAATGCTTATCAACGTATTGATTTCATTATCATAAACCCTGCAGCTTTTACGCATACGAGTGTTGCCTTACGCGATGCTCTACTTGGGGTTAATATTCCTTTTATTGAAGTACATTTATCGAATGTCCACGCTCGTGAACCCTTTCGCCACCACTCTTATCTTTCCGATAAAGCCGTTGGTGTCATTTGTGGTTTAGGGGCCGATGGTTACGAATTTGCTTTGAATGCAGCAGCAAAACGTCTGCGTTCAAATTGATCACTGAATATAAACAGAAGAGATTACAAAATGGATATCCGCAAAATTAAAAAACTGATTGAACTAGTTGAAGAGTCTGGCATTGCAGAACTTGAAATCGCGGAAGGTGAAGAATCAGTACGCATCAGCCGTGCGACTGCACCTATTGCTCAAGTAGCTCCTGTTCAAACGGTTGCGGCTCCTGCTGCACCAGTAGCTGCACCTGCTCCTGTAGCATCAGCTCCTGCAGTTGAAGCTCCTGCAGAAGTAGCTGGCCACACAGTACGCTCTCCAATGGTTGGTACTTTCTACGGTGCACCAAGCCCAGATGCAAAACCATTTGTTAAAGTTGGCCAACAAGTAACTGCTGGCGATACACTATGTATCGTTGAAGCAATGAAAATGATGAACCAAATCGAAGCAGATAAATCAGGTGTTGTTACTGCTATTCTTCTTGAAGATGGTCAACCTGTTGAGTTCGACCAACCTCTTGTTATCATCGAATAATAGAGGCTGTTATGTTAGATAAATTAGTTATCGCAAACCGTGGTGAAATCGCACTACGTATTTTGCGAGCATGTAAAGAGCTTGGCATCAAAACAGTTGCTGTGCACTCTACTGCTGACCGAGATTTAAAACACGTACTGCTTGCTGATGAAACGATTTGTATCGGTCCTGCACGCGGTATCGACAGCTACCTAAACATCCCTCGTATCATCAGTGCAGCTGAAGTTACAGGTGCGGTTGCTGTTCACCCAGGTTACGGTTTCTTATCTGAAAATGCTGACTTCGCAGAGCAAGTTGAGCGTTCTGGTTTTATCTTTGTTGGTCCAAAAGCAGAAACTATCCGCATGATGGGCGACAAAGTATCAGCAATCACTGCAATGAAAAAAGCAGGCGTACCTTGTGTACCTGGTTCTGATGGTCCACTAGATAACGATGAAGCGAAAAACAAAGCACACGCAAAACGCATTGGTTACCCAGTAATCATTAAAGCGTCTGGCGGCGGCGGTGGTCGTGGTATGCGTGTTGTTCGCGCAGAAAAAGACCTTGTTGAAGCAATTGCAATGACTCGTGCTGAAGCAAAAGCATGTTTCAATAACGAAATGGTTTACATGGAAAAATTCCTTGAAAACCCTCGTCACATTGAAGTTCAAGTTCTTGCTGATGGCCAAGGTAACGCAATTCACTTAGGTGAACGTGACTGTTCTATGCAACGTCGCCACCAAAAAGTAGTTGAAGAAGCGCCAGCTCCAGGTATTACTGAAGAGATGCGTAAATACATCGGTGAACGTTGTACTCGTGCATGTCTTGAAATTGGTTACCGTGGTGCAGGTACATTTGAATTCCTATATGAAAACGGCGAATTCTACTTCATCGAAATGAATACACGTATTCAGGTTGAGCACACTATTACCGAAATGGTAACAGGTATCGACCTAGTGAAAGAGCAACTACGTATTGCTGCGGGTCAACCGCTATCTTACACACAAGATGATATCAAACTGCGTGGTCACTCAATTGAGTGTCGTATCAATGCTGAAGATCCAGTTCGTTTCCTACCTTCACCAGGTAAGATTGAACGCTTCCATGCTCCAGGTGGTATGGGTGTACGTTGGGAATCTCACATCTACACAGGCTACACAGTTCCACCTCATTACGATTCAATGATCGGTAAGCTAATTACTTACGGTGAAAACCGTGACGTTGCTATCGCTCGTATGAAAAACGCATTAGGTGAAATGATTGTTGAAGGTATTCACGTGAATACACCACTTCAATTAGCAATCATGAATGATGAAAACTTCCAACATGGTGGTGCAAATATTCACTATCTTGAGAAGAAACTAGGCCTACAATAAGCCTTTTCTAATCATTCAATAAATAAGAACGAATTAAAGACGGTGAGTATGATTACTCACCGTCTTTTTTTGTGTTAAAATCGCCCACATTTTCGACTAAAACAAAAGTGATCCCCATGCCTTGGATTCAAGTAAAACTAAATGCAACCTCTGAAAACGCTGAACAGATCGGTGATATGTTAATGGAAGAGACTGGTGCTCTATCTATTACTTTTTTAGACGCTAAAGATACGCCTGTATTTGAACCTCTTCCGGGTGAAACTCGCCTGTGGGGTGAAACGGACATTCTTGCTCTTTATGATGCAGAAGCGGACATGGATTTTGTTATTACTCAATTAAAAGCAAGCCGTCTTCTTGAAGAAGGTTTTGCACATAAAATTGAACAACTTGAAGATAAAGATTGGGAACGTGAGTGGATGGATAACTTCCACCCGATGCAGTTTGGTAAACGTCTATGGATTTGCCCAAGCTGGCGTGAAATTCCAGAGCCCGATGCTGTAAATGTAATGCTAGACCCAGGCCTTGCTTTTGGTACTGGTACACACCCAACAACGTCTCTTTGTCTTGAATGGCTAGAAGGATTAGATCTTGAAGGCAAAACCGTTGTCGATTTTGGTTGTGGTTCTGGCATTTTAGCGATCGCTGCGATCAAATTAGGTGCAGCTAAGGTTATCGGGATCGACATTGATCCTCAAGCAATCTTAGCATCAAAAGACAACGCAACTCGTAACGGCGTTGCAGATCAAATTGAACTATACCTTCCTCAAGACCAACCAGAAGGTCTCATCGCTGACGTAGTTGTTGCAAACATTCTTGCAGGTCCACTACGCGAGCTTTCAGGCATCATTACCTCTCTAGTTAAGCCACAAGGTCAGCTAGCTATGTCAGGTGTATTAGACACGCAGGCAGAAGATGTAGCGTCATACTATGCTGAACAATTCGACTTAGATGTGATTGTTGAGCAACAAGAATGGTGCCGAATCTCAGGTAAAAAGAAATAAACACTGCGCTTTTTTGATAAAACTTCAATGCCTCAATACTAAATTTGAGGCATGAAACCGCCTAATTGACTGAATTATAGACAATTTACAAAAAGAAAATGTAAATGCTCAAAATTTGCTCTTTTCAGGCGGGGAAAAAATGCGTAAAATGCGCGCCCTTGCTGACACAAACGTGTGTGGATGTTTTGCAGATAGGTCAATATACATTAAAAAATAATCTTATCGTTGCACCAATGGCTGGTGTTACTGATAGGCCCTTTCGTGAGTTGTGTATGCGTTATGGCGCAGGCATGGCTGTGAGCGAAATGATGTCTTCTAATCCGAAACTGTGGAAAACATCTAAGTCCCAAAACCGCATGGTACATGAAGGTGAATCTGGTATTCGCTCGGTACAAATTGCAGGGGCTGATCCAAAGTTAATGGCGGAAGCAGCGCAACACTGTGTTGAAACCGGTGCGCAAATCATCGATATCAACATGGGATGCCCTGCAAAAAAAGTGAATAAGAAGCTAGCAGGCTCAGCACTATTACAACGCCCAGATCTTATTGAAGAGATCTTACTGGCTGTAGTTAATGCTGTTGATGTTCCTGTCACTCTGAAAACTCGCACAGGCTGGGATCCAGACAATAGAAATTGTGTTCAGGTTGCAAAAATGGCTGAACAATGTGGCATCCAAGCTTTAGCGCTTCATGGGCGTACCAGAGCTTGTATGTACAAAGGTGAAGCTGAGTACGACAACATCAAAGCGGTAAAAGAAGCGATTTCTATTCCGGTTATAGCGAACGGTGATATCGACTCGCCGGAGAAGGCTCGTTTTGTGCTTGATTACACAGGCGCAGACGCTTTGATGATCGGCCGTCCTGCACAAGGTAGGCCATGGATTTTTAAAGAAATCCAACATTACTTAGAAACGGGCGAACTCATGCCACCTCTTCCAATTGAAGAAGTGAAGGCCACTTTACTTGGCCATGTTCATGCGCTTCACCAATTTTATGGTGAGTTTTTAGGTCCTCGCATTGCACGTAAGCATGTGGGTTGGTACCTAAAAGAGCATGAGCAAGCAAATGATTTCCGCCGCAGCTTTAACGCGATAGAGGATGCTTCATTGCAACTCTCTCAACTTGAAAGCTATTTCGACCACGTTGCATCATAATAAAAGAAGAGCTAAACAGAATATGTTCGATCAATCTATGACTTCAGAAGCATTAACAGTTACAACAGTTACAGCACAAGACCAAATTACTCAGAAACCACTACGTGACTCTGTTAAGGCTTCGCTGAAAAACTACTTAGGCCAACTAAACGGTCAAGAAGTTAACGACTTATATGAATTAGTATTAGCTGAAGTAGAGCAACCTCTACTAGACATGATCATGCAGCATACTCGCGGCAACCAAACAAAAGCAGCAAACATGATGGGTATCAACCGTGGTACTCTTCGTAAGAAACTTAAAAAATACGGCATGAACTAATCCACGCCTTATTTGAAAAATTTAAAGCAGTGTTAAGCAATTAACGCTGCTTTTTTTATATCTGCCAAATAAATAATACCAATCGTAGTAAATAACTGATCACTTACAGTGATTGGTATAACAGATATAAAAAAACCGATACACATTGCTGCTGTATCGGTTTTTCTTGTTTACTCTACTATGGCGGCCATGCTCGTTTCTTGCCACCACCAGCGCCTGCGCCCGAGCGAATAAGCTCTACTGCTTTTGCTGTTTTTTCTTCAATACCTTTTAAACGCTCATCAAGTTCACTTAAATCAGCTGCGGCTCCCGCTGTACTCGTACCTCGAGTACCACCACCATCAACCATTTTCGCGATCTTGGCGTTCTGAGCTTCAATACGCTTAATGCGAGCATCAAGCTCCATTACCGCTCTACCTTGCTCACTGATTTTTTTATCGATAACTTTCAGAGCGGAAAGCAATTTCATTACGTATTGTTTTTCCATTAATCGGCTCTCACCTAACTTTCGCTCATATTGGTCTATTGTAGTTATCGACTATTTTATCAACTTCTTTAATAAACACGCACAACTATTTAGTCTTTTTTCTCTTCTAATTCAGCTAACGCAGAAAGAATAGAACAGTGAGAAGCATCTTCATCGACATGACCACAGCAAGCATCATTTATACTCTTTAATGCAAGGCGAATGTCTGTTAGTTGAGCGATCTTTTCGTCAATAATATTTAACTTAGATTGAGTAATGGCTTTTACTTCTGCACAACTGTGTTTTGTTGCTTCTAATCTAATCGCTAATAATTCTTGAATTTCATCCAATGCGAGACCAAGTTGCTTCGCCTTTAGAATAAAACGAATTTGAGCCAGATTGTCATCATTATACAAACGGTAACCACTGCTACTTCTTCCTGATGGTACAAGAAGACCGTTTTTTTCGTAAAAACGTAATGTGTCGCTCGTAACATTACATTGTTTAGCTAACTCACCAATTAAATACATTTTTGCTTCTTATTCCTCTTTACTTCACTCTATTTTGATTCTTTTTAAAGAAAAAGGGCATCTTTTTTGCGAATGCAATCGATTGCGCGAGCTTTTTTGTTTAACTTTAGTTAGAATATTCGCCAATAGGTTGATCTGATGTTTCGCACTTTACTCTTTTTAGGGTGTTTTCCAAAACTGGCCAATTGCTGTTTATTGATTCATATGAAATGAAAAATAACAGAACAAGTTCATTTTTGGCAAAAATCCTAACTTAATTCTAAAGGAAGAAAGTAGCAATGAATAACGCACGTCCGATCCGTCGCGCGCTGATTAGCGTATCTGATAAAACTGGTATTGTAGAATTTGCTCAAGCATTGGCTGAACGTGGTGTAGATATTTTATCTACTGGCGGTACAGCACGTCTGCTTGCTGAAAAAGGCATCTCAGTAACTGAAGTATCTGATTACACTGGCTTCCCTGAAATGATGGATGGCCGCGTTAAAACTCTTCATCCTAAAGTTCATGGTGGTGTACTTGGTCGTCGTGGTCAAGATGATGACATCATGGAACAACACGGTATCAATCCTATTGATATGGTTGTTGTTAACCTCTACCCATTTGCAGAAACCGTAGCAAAAGAAGGCTGTACCCTTGCTGATGCTGTTGAGAACATCGATATCGGTGGCCCTACCATGGTTCGCTCTGCAGCGAAAAACCACAAAGACGTAACTATCGTAGTAAATGCTCACGATTACGACCGTGTTATCACTGAAATGGACGCTAACGATAAATCTCTAACACTAGAGACTCGTTTTGACCTAGCTATCGCAGCATTCGAACACACGGCGTCTTACGACGGCATGATCGCAAACTACTTCGGCACTATGGTTCCATCTTACGGTGAGAACAAAGAAGGTGATGAAGAGAGCAAATTCCCTCGTACGTTCAACCAACAGTTCGAGAAAAAACAAGACATGCGCTACGGTGAAAACAGCCACCAAGCTGCGGCATTCTACGTTGAAGCGAATCCTGAAGAAGCATCAGTATCTACTGCTCGCCAAATCCAAGGTAAAGCACTTTCTTACAACAACATCGCTGACACTGACGCTGCACTTGAGTGTGTGAAAGAGTTCGACGAGCCAGCATGTGTAATCGTTAAGCATGCTAACCCATGTGGTGTAGCACTGGGCGAAAACATCCTAGAAGCTTACGACCGTGCATTCAAAACAGACCCAACGTCTGCATTTGGCGGCATCATCGCATTCAACCGCGAACTAGACGCAGCAACAGCAACGGCTATCACTGAGCGTCAATTCGTTGAAGTTATCATTGCACCTTCTGTTTCTGCTGAAGCTGTAGAAATCGTAGCGGCTAAGAAAAACCTTCGCCTTCTTGAGTGTGGCGAGTGGACAACTAAGACAACTGGTTTTGACGTGAAACGCGTTAATGGCGGCTTATTAGTTCAAGACCGTGACCAAGGCATGGTGTCTGAAGATGACCTACAAGTTGTTTCTAAGCGTCAACCTACAGCTGAAGAACTAAAAGACGCGCTATTCTGCTGGAAAGTAGCGAAGTACGTTAAATCTAACGCTATCGTTTACTCGAAAGGCGACATGACTATCGGTGTGGGCGCTGGCCAAATGAGCCGCGTTTACTCTGCGAAGATCGCTGGCATCAAAGCTGCAGACGAAGGTCTACAGGTTGAAGGTTGTGTGATGGCATCAGATGCATTCTTCCCGTTCCGTGACGGTATCGATGCGGCAGCAGAAGCTGGCATCAAATGTGTTATCCAACCGGGCGGCTCAATGCGTGACAATGAAGTAATCGAAGCTGCTGATGAACACGGCATGGCGATGATCTTTACTGGCATGCGTCACTTCCGTCACTAGGAAAGACAGTAACGAGAGCGCTTCGCTTCTAGAAACTAGAACGCTGCGCTCCTATAAGAGCAAAAGAGTACACTCAGTGAGCTTAATATTGCTCTTATAGTTTCTCGCACACTGAACTTTGTATTCACCGATTTAAATAATTTATCCCCATTACAAAATGGTATTAAGGATTAAAACATGAACGTATTGATCATTGGCGCAGGCGGCAGAGAGCATGCTTTAGGTTGGAAAGCAGCACAAAACCCAAATGTTGAAACAGTATTCATCGCTCCAGGTAATGCAGGTACAGCGCTTGAAGCAAAACTAGAAAACGTCGCTATTGATGTTGAAGATATCGCTGCTCTTGTTGCTTTTGCAAAAGAAAAAGCCATCGAGCTGACCATCGTCGGTCCTGAAGCACCATTAGTTATTGGCGTTGTTGATGCATTTCGTGAAGCTGGCCTTCCTATCTTTGGACCAACTAAAGCAGCGGCTCAACTTGAAGGTTCTAAAGCCTTCACCAAAGATTTCTTAGCTCGCCATGACATCCCTACAGGTTCTTATGCAAACTTCACTGAGATTGAACCGGCATTAGCTTACGTTCGTGAACAAGGTGCTCCAATCGTAGTTAAAGCTGACGGCCTTGCGGCTGGTAAAGGTGTTATCGTTGCGATGACTCTTGAAGAAGCAGAAGACGCAATCAAAGATATGCTGGCAGGCAATGCGTTTGGTGAAGCAGGTAGCCGTGTTGTTATCGAAGAATTCCTTGAAGGTGAAGAAGCCAGTTTCATTGTAATGGTGGATGGTGCAAGCGTACTTCCTATGGCAACAAGCCAAGATCACAAACGCGTTGGAGATAAAGATACAGGTCCAAATACAGGTGGTATGGGAGCATACTCTCCAGCTCCTGTGGTGACTCCTGAAATTCATAATCGTATCCTTGAAGAAGTTATCTACCCTACAGTACGTGGCATGGATGCAGAAGGTGCACCTTATACCGGTTTCCTTTATGCAGGCCTAATGATCGATGCTGAAGGTACACCAAAGGTAATCGAATACAACTGTCGCTTTGGTGATCCAGAAACGCAACCTATCATGATGCGTATGGAATCAGACCTTGTTGAACTTTGTCTAATGGCTATCGACGAGAAACTGGACGAAGCAGAATCTAAGTGGGACCCACGCGCTTCTATTGGTGTTGTTCTTGCTGCTGGTGGCTATCCAGCAGATTATGCAAAAGGAGATGTTATTTCGCTGCCTTCAGAAGAAACTGAAGGTCAAAAGATCTTCCATGCAGGCACCACAAATAACGATGCTGGTGATGTTGTGACAAACGGTGGTCGCGTACTTTGTGCTACCGCATTAGGTAATACCGTATCAGAAGCTCAAGAGCGTGCTTATGAGCTTGCTAAACAAGTAAGTTGGAATGGAATGTTCCATCGTAATGATATTGGTTACCGTGCTATTGCTCGTGAATTAGAAACCAAATAACTTTACGGAAAATAAATAATAAAGGCGCTGTAATAGCGCCTTTTTTCGTTCGACTTGATTAATCTTAATCTTCAATCAATTCCGGGCGCTCTACACATGAATAACTATCATCTGTTAATAGTAATAGCTCAGACATCTTTAACTCATTTTTATCTCTACGAGTTTCTTGGCCTAAAAATGAAATAAAACTATCTAAGCCAGATAATCTTGCCACCACGAAATTAGGTAGTATTTGGTTAAACTCTAATTGATCGTATTGTTTACCATCACAGGAGTAAAAAGTCTCACCATCCCATTCGCCTTGGAATAATTTAATATCGTCTTTATTTAGAGCCTCAACCTTAGTGACCAAATATTTAGATTGATCTTGAAATTGTGTTAATTGAGCAGGCATTAATGGCAAAATACGCCCATCTTTATCATAACGTTGATAAACAGCCTCACCATTACCGTTATAGCGAATATGCATAGAATAAGGGATTAACTCACTCTCAGAATCAAGCATTTCTCCTTCACGGACAGCTTCAACAAGAGTTTCTTTTTCCCAACGATAAGTAGTTTTATACCAACCATAATCACCCATAGTGACATAATCAGATGCTACAATAGGTTGCTGTAAACGACGGGTATACCAATAATAACTTGTTGCATCACCTTGGATTTGACCACCGGTTAATGTAACAGATTTGATGCGTTGTTCATCAGATGGATTAGACGAACAGCCAAACAGAAAAGTAGATAGAAGTAAGGTAGATAGAATGCGCTTCATAAAAATGCCGAGTTAAGGATTAACTCGGCAAAGTATAGCTTAGTTTACTGATTCTTTCAGTGCTTTACCTGCAACAAATGCAGGAACTTTAGCCGCTTTGATTTGAATCTCTTCACCAGTCTTAGGGTTGCGACCAGTGCGCGCAGCGCGATTGTTAACTTTAAAAGTACCAAAGCCAATAAGTTGAACTTGCTCGCCATCTTTAAGAGCGCCAGTTACGCCTTCTAGAGTCGCTTCAAGAGCTGCTTTTGCTTGTGCTTTTGATAGGTCTGCTTTTTCAGCAATAGCATCAATTAACTGGGTTTTATTCATTAGGGTTTCCCTTCTATTTTTTTAAAATCCTAGTAACTCTAATGCATAAAGACCCCATCTGGCAAAGGTTTGTGCCCTTTCTTGCTGTAGAATGCGCGTTCTTTAGACATAAACTGAGTAACGTCTCACAATTTGTTACTATTTTTCATTAATGAGTCATTGTATTTTGGTTATTCCGTACCCATTTTATAGTGGCTTGCTTATTTTTTTTGAGATTAATAATGTTAATTTTATCCATCTATATAGCCATTTCTATTGGTGTTTCTTTCATTTGTTCGGTATTAGAAGCGATTCTTCTTAGTATCAGCCCAAGCTACCTTGCAAAATTACGACAAGAAAACCACCCCGCTGCACCTCGATTAACAGCATTGAAAGATAATGTTGATCGTCCTTTATCATCAATTTTAACGCTAAACACGATAGCTCACACTGCAGGTGCTGCTGCATCTGGTGCTCAAGCATCAATTGTTTTTGGTAGTGAATGGTTAGGTGTTTTTTCAGCTTTCCTAACTTTTGCCATTTTATTGTTCTCTGAAATTGTTCCAAAGACAATCGGAGCAACTTACTGGCGTCAACTTGCTCCTATGGCAGCGACAATGCTTCATTGGATGGTGTTATTGCTAAGTCCAGTGGTTTGGATGTCAGAACAAATTACAAAACGACTTTCTCGTGGCCATCAAGCACCAAAATTGCGTGATGAAATTACAGCCATGGCGACATTGGCAAAAGAAAATGGTGAATTTGCAGAAGGTGAGTCAAAAATATTAAACAACATTCTTAATATTCAAGATGTGCCTGTTACCCAAGTAATGACACCAAGAACTGTATTATTTCGTGTTAACGCCGAAATGACGGTTGAACAATTCTTAGAAAACCATTCAGATACACCGTTTTCACGTCCATTAGTTTACAGTGAAGATAGTGATAACATCATTGGCTTTACTCACCGATTAGAACTTTTCTCAGCAATGCGTAAAGGGCAAAGTGAGCGACCTCTTGGTGCGATGATGCGTCCAATTCAGGTTGTGATAAGTACTTCAACACTACCAAAAGCGTTTGAGCAACTAATGAAACACAGAGCACAACTGGCATTAGTTATTGACGAGTACGGTACCGTTCAAGGCTTATTAACACTAGAAGATATCTTTGAATACATGGTCGGCGAAGAAATTATCGATGAAGCAGACAAAACAACCGATATGCAGCAACTTGCTCAACAACGTTGGACAAATTGGAAAAACAAGCATGGTGTAATCGATAATACCGATACTGAAGAAGAAGAGAAAGAATAATAAAAGGTGTTAGCAAGCCCCTTTTAACAAACAAAAAAAAACCGATGAGCAATCATCGGTTTTTTTATTAAATTAGAAAATCAGTACGTTAACTCTAAGCCAATATTACTGATATTCTCATCTCGTAATTCTTGTCGTAAATCTTTAATTAAATCGATATCACGCTCTTCAGCTTCGCGTAATGGGCGGAAAATAGCCCACTGAACATCCCACTCTTCACAAATCACATCGATCTCTTTTTGATTTTCATCTGTCACTTCTTCACCGGTTTGAGCTTCAACAAGTTGAGCAACCGTCATTACAGAAAGTTGACTGATCTTAAACATCGCCTCTTCTAACTCATCACGATCTAAAATACCATGTAAGAAAGTAGATAGTGCAACACAAGCATCAATTGCTGGGTAAGTAAGATAAATTGAATCATCATTAACTTCTGGGATCATCTCTTCCAGTTTTTCTAATTGACGTTCAAAATTAATCTTGGCATTTTTTACGGTTAATAGCTCCCAAATACTATCAAGAATTACTCGATAGGTTTGTGGTTCAGCAAAACCTGTAGCCTCACAGTAATGTGCGTAGTTTGGATACATACGTTCACACAAAGAAGCCATAAAAGTAATTTGTTGCCATGGTTCAAACTTTTCTAAACGAACTTGGATCGGGTTGCGTAACATAGACGATTCTGCACTATTCAAAAAGGACGCTTTAAGTGTACTTGATAACCGCGAATGACAAAAGGAAGGTTATGAATAAATTACTTATCATTTCAAAAGAAAAAGAGAAATACCTCTCACTTTTAGAGCAAGCGGATCTCCCGGATCTTGAAATTTGTCACGATATTAGAAAAGCAGAGATCCTTCTTGCCGATCCACCACTGGTGATAGATCTCCTAGACCAATTCAAAAATCTAAAATGGTTACAGTCTACTTTTGCGGGTGTTGACTCTCTAATCCAACCTAATTTAAGAACCGATTACCATTTAACCAATGTTCGTGGCATTTTCGGACAACAAATATCAGAATATGTTTTGGGTTACTCCATTCAATACTTTCG
Source organism: Aliivibrio fischeri (assembly GCA_038993745.2). NCBI lineage: Bacteria > Pseudomonadati > Pseudomonadota > Gammaproteobacteria > Vibrionales > Vibrionaceae > Aliivibrio > Aliivibrio fischeri. The sequence continues at coordinate 2,706,635 of CP160629.1, forward strand.
TCATTTCAAACAATATGCTGAACAGCAGAAAAAGAAACAATGGCAGCCCCATACATACTCTTCATTAGTCAATAAGTGCATGGTTATTTTAGGAACAGGTTCAATAGGAAGTGAGTTAGCCGCAACCGTTAAGCAACTTGGCTTTATCGTTTATGGTATTAACCGCTCAGGGATCCCTCCTAAAGATTCTCCCTTTGACTGTATATTCCATATTTCAGAAATTGAAAATGCTTTTCAATATGCAGATGTGATTGTAAGTACATTACCAAAAACTGAATTAACTATGGACTTACTAAATAGTCAAACCTTAAAAAAATGCAATGGTGCATTGCTATTTAATGTTGGACGAGGAGAAGTTCTGGAAAATTACGGTTTACTAAACGCTCTTGAGTCTGGCTCTATTTCTCATGCATTTTTAGATGTGTTTGCTCATGAACCACTGTCTCAAGAATGTCCTTACTGGAATCACCCAAATATAACGATTACACCACACATTGCAGCACTCAGCTTTCCTGAGCAAGTGTTTGAGCAGTTCTATGACAACTACTTACGTTGGCGAGATGGGTTCTCTTTAATTAACTCTATAGATTTTACTAAGGGCTATTAGAATAGTTAGCCTGTTGTTTCTCGTTTAATTAACAGGCTAAGTATATTAATCCTTAGGTGCAGCCGCTAATTTAGCTCGAATAAACTCTAAGTGATCAAGATAAATTAACTCTGATACTTGACGAATCACCGCCTCTTCCATTGGCTCTATCACGCCATCAGCGTAAGCCACTTGCCACATTGCTTCTATTAAGTGATAACGCTCTTCGGGCATCAGTGATCTTAATTTAGTTGTAAACTCATACAAGGATGTGGAGGCTTTACTTTTTTGCATCGCTTCTAATAACAATAATTTTGCTGACTCTTCGTTAAGGTCAAGAAGCTTCATTAGTAACTGTAATTTTGCGGTATCTTCTCTCTCATCACTCTGATGATCCGCGTTTGATACTTCACACAAAAGTGAGGCCATTGCTAAGTGCATCGATGCGGTTTCACTTGCCCCACTTTCTGTCGCCTCATGAATCACTTTCTTCAATAATGTACGTAATTGTTTAAACATAACCGACTCTTGATTGCTCTTATCTTTAATTATGACAATAAAATTATAGTTCTGTTCCAATAAAAAAGGAGACCTCATTGAGTCTCCTTTTTATTTAGAATCTTAATTTAAGATTTTATTTATGATACGGCTTAGATAAGTCATGAACAGCATCAACAAACACACCCGCATTTTCAGGTGGAACGTCTAGATGAATACCATGACCTAGATTGAATACATGTCCTGTGCCAGCATCACCAAAACCTTCAAGGATGGTTCCAACTTCTTGGCGAATACGTTCAGGTTGTGCATACAATATTGATGGATCCATGTTTCCTTGTAGAGCGACTTTATCTCCAATACGAGCTTTCGCATCGGCAATATTAATAGTCCAATCAAGACCAACTGCATCACAACCAGTTGCTGCAATTGATTCTAACCACATGCCACCATTTTTGGTAAATAGAGTCACTGGTACACGACGACCTTCGTTTTCACGGATCAAACCATCAACAATTTTGTGCATGTAACGTAATGAGAACTCGTTATAGTCACGAGGGGTTAATACACCACCCCATGTATCAAATACCATAACTGATTGAGCACCAGCTTTAATCTGCGCATTTAAGTACTCAATAACACTGTCAGCTAATTTATCTAATAGTAAATGAAGCGTTGCAGGTTCTGCATACATCATTTTTTTGATTTTAGTGAATGCTTTTGAACTTCCACCTTCAACCATATAAGTTGCTAATGTCCACGGACTACCAGAAAAACCAATTAGTGGAACTTCGCCTTTTAGATCTTTACGGATCTGACGTACTGCATTCATCACATACTGCAGTTCACCTTCAGGATCAGGAAGACCGATCTTATCAACATCCGCTTTACAAGTAATTGGACGTTCAAACTTAGGACCTTCACCTGTTTCAAAGTACAGACCAAGACCCATAGCATCTGGGATAGTTAAAATGTCAGAGAATAAAATAGCAGCATCTAGAGGAAAACGGCGTAAAGGCTGAAGAGTCACTTCTGATGCTAACTCTGCATTTTTACACAAAGACATAAAGTCACCGGCTTCTGCACGCGTAGCTTTGTATTCTGGAAGGTAACGACCTGCTTGGCGCATCATCCAAACTGGTGTGTAATCTACTGGTTGTTTTAATAATGCACGTAAATAACGGTCATTTTTTAGTTCTGTCATGATCTTCCCTCATATTTGATCCCGCTATTGTAGCACTCAATTCACTGAACAAAAGCCTACCTTTGCTATCGAGATCATATTTAACCAATCTTGTGATTAATGATAATTGCGCAATAGATAACCACGTGTTAATAATTATCTTGCTAGTGAAAATAACAACATCCAATTAACAATTGTTAAAATTGGAAATCATAACAACACCTTACTTACACCCATTCATCTGTTTGGGTGTTTTTTTCTTGTTGAATTTCATTCAATGTTGCTTCAATTAACGCTCTTGCTATTGTCCCTTTTGGCGCTAATTCTGGTAGTACATTTTTATCATACCAACCCGCTTTAATGAGCTCATTTTTATCTACTTTTATCTCACCAGACTCATAGTCCGCCATATATCCCATCATTAAGCTTGATGGAAAGGCCCAAGGCTGACTGCCAACATAACGAATATTTTTTATTTTTATGCCCGTTTCCTCAAACACCTCACGAGAAACAGCCATCTCCAAAGTTTCACCAACCTCAACAAATCCAGCTAAGACAGTAAACAAACCACCTTTATGCCTTTGATGTTGAGCAAGTAGCACCTTATCATCACGACGAACGGCAACAATAATTGAAGGGAATATTCTAGGATAATGGAGTTTGCGACAATCATTACATTGCATCGCAATTTGATTATGGTTGAGCTGAGTTCGGCCACCACATTGCGGGCAAAACCGAAACTCTCTTGCCATAAATCCATACTGAATGGCTTTACTAAATAATAAAAAATCAGTTTGTGGATATTCTAATAATTCTCGGAGATTTGTATAAATAAGTTCCTGATTTACCAACTCATCATTTAACCACATAACTGGTTTTTCATTATGATAACCAATACATATAGCCTGCTCGAAAGGTAAGTTAAACTCTATTGCACTACCATTTGGAAGCGCTTTGTCTTTTAACCAAATATTTGAATCATTTACTACGCACCAATATGCTTTTGTATGTTGGTTTAACATCTTTATCACAACCCTCTTGCAGCCATCAATGTTTACTGGCAATCTTAAAGAATAGTAATGAGTATATACCCAAACAATTTTCACTGAAACCACACTCAGATTCACTCGGGTATAGATATAGAACTTTGGAATATTGCTTGCAACTACAAGGATATCGTTATGCTTACTAGACTAAATCAATTCCAAGAACAATGGGGTGGCAATAGCGACGTTATTGATCACTGGCTATCAACTCGACAAGATTTATTAGTTGAGTATTGCAAGTTAGCTGGCTTGCCTCCATTTGACTCATCAGTTTCCACTCTTCCTGATTTTTCATCAATTCAATCATTTACACAGCATTTAATTGATTATATTTCAGAAGGCCATTTCAAAATTTACAACATGGTAATGGAGAAATGGGATGCGACAGGTTTTTCTCCGACTGAAGAAATGAGCCAATTGTATGCCCATATAACAAAAACAACTGACCCGATCCTTAACTTCACAGATAAGTACTCAAAAGATGATGAGGAATTATTATTAAGTGATTTCGACAATGATTTTTCAACACTAGGAGAGATTATTGAAGCGAGATTTGAGTTAGAGGATGGATTAATTGAACAAATATCCAGCAGTTTAGCACACCCTCCTGGAGCTTAATGATTAAATAGAGTGTTTGACCCAAACACTCTATTTAATTTTATAAAATTTGATTGGTTTCAGAGGCGTATTTTTTAAATATCGGATTATTTCTAGTATCTAAATTTGCAGGTCGCCATAGCCCTTGTTGTACACCTTTCACAATAAGGTGTATGACAGCGGAATCAATCGCTGACATCAAAGCAATATTTACAGGCTCATTATTGGTATACCCTAGTTCAACCTCTAATAACTCTTTGTAATCAACAAAACGAAATGCACCAGCAGAGACTTCATAGGATAAGATCGTTTTACTTGTAGTCACACTTGTCAGTATTTTCCCACTTCTTACATCTACCGCTCGTATGTTCACAGTAACTTGATCTGCTCTATATTGACCCGAACCACCGATACCTAAATAACGAGCACCTGCACCACCGGTTTTTATATTTGAATCATAAGCAACAATACCCCCTTCTATCATTACGTTAGCAGACAATAATGAAGGTAATGTTGAACCATGATTGCTAATCGATTCCTGCTTTTTTTGAGCCGCTCTAATAATTTTTCGTTCAGTCAAAAGATTTTGTAATCCTTGACGCTCTAAAGGATAAAACCATTCTGAATCTAATAAAGCCATCGTTAAAAGGGCCGTTCCACCTTGAGGTACAGCGGTCGAAAAATTACTGTTAGGCTGTGGTTTATATTGTCCCGTTTGATCTCTAAAATCATATACAGAAACAAATATTTTCCCTTGTGGCTTAGGTAGCGATATCAAATCAATATAATTCGCTCCTCGCTGCATTAACGTTGGAGACTCAGAAGTTTCAGGAATATCGATTGAATTTGAACAACCCGCTAACAGTAGTATGAATAAATAATAAATTGAATATTTCATTGCTCAGTCCTTAGCGTTAGATCAATCTGGAGTTAAGCCACTCACCTGAATCTCTGATGTTTCCCCTGTTGCTTTATCAACAATTTGAATCAATAAAGCCCCTGAGTCATCAACAATATTAAGTATGAAATCATCTGTAATTAATTGCCCAGTATTACCATTACCTACATCAGCAAGTAATTGACTGATCAAGCGAGATTGCAAACTAGATGTTAAACGATCTAGCGCTGACTCTTGTTCAAATAATGAATCTTCTTGAGGTCCTTTATAATCATTAATTGCATTTGCACCACCAAACAGGTGTGAAGTATTTAAAGGGTTTCCTCCGAAATTAGGATTCACTGGTGTGTATACCAATTCACTCGCATGAACAAAAACAGGTATACAGATAGATAGCATTAGCAATACATTCCTTATTGCCATAATTAGTCCTTAGATCTCAGGGTAATCGAGATCAAATGTATCTTTAAATAACTTTTCTGTTTGCCATTTAACTATGTATTTATTTACGGCTTCTAGAGCCTGTTCTGCTTTCTCATCAGCCTGTCTTTGACCTGGGGAAAGAGCACTTCTATAAATAACCTTATCAAAATGATAAACCCCTATAATGCTTCCAGATAATGCCGTCGGTCTTTCTTTTATTGTTAGGTTTACATCTATATCTTCATATCTAGCGTTCATTTTCATAGAAAAAGAAAAATAAAAATCTCGTCCCAAACGAGTCAATGTACGATCAATAATCAACCCATCAAGTTCAATTAAATCATCCACCTCATTTACGCTGTTGTTTTCCAAAGGAGCTTTAGACTCTAACGATGCTTTATTATCAGAAGCAAAAGAAATAAAAGATGTAAAAAAAACAATACTAATATATTTAATATTCATCGATTATTTCCTTCAAAGTCATATCCTTTCGCCCACATCATTGCTTGTAGCCTATTTTTTACATTTAATTTTTTAAAGACATTATATAAGTGCGTCTTAACTGTATTTTCACTTACAAACAATGAATTAGCTATGTCTACATTTGAAGCGCCGGATGCTAATAATCTTAATATTTCACTTTCTCTAGTCGTTAATGAAATAGATGTTGATAATATTGCATTCTGTTTTTCTCTATATGCAAATATTAATTCATTAATTATTTTACGACTCAGCCACATCTCTCCTTCTATTATTTTCTTTACTCCATAAGATATAACATCCATATTATCTTTCTCATAAAACACCCCTACAACATTCGGATATTTCATTATGTTTTTTTTTATATTCTCATCAGTTATATTAAAAAGTATTTCTCTTACCTTTAATTTATTTCGATTAATTGTATCTATGTAATTTTTATACTTTTTATCTGTTTGTTTTTTTATATCCAAGATAACTAGAATGTCATCATCTACCTTCCCTTTATTTACTAATTCATCACAATTAAGAGAAACGATCGTCTGACCTGAAGATTTCTCCAATAAATCAATAAGTAAAGATGAATACAGTGTTGGATCTGACGATAAATAATAGATACTCATCTCACTCCTCCATGATGACTGTTATTTAAAATTAGCTTAAAACCTCTACATATCCACTGAATAACTAAATAATTATTAATAACCTTTAGGTTGTATCACTTATGAGAATTAAATAAGCATTTAAAAATCAAAACGCATAGTACTTTAGTTTATTTTTTACCAATTAAAATATCATTAATAAGTTTATGGTTGTTCTCTGAGCAAATCCCATACTTTTGATGTGGCAAAAAGCTATCACGAAAGAGGGATACTGATATGAAAATATTATCAGTAAGTTATATCTATTTATTAATGGGGATAAGTGGTTACAGTTATGCGAATTTTGATCTAGGTATTAATGAATTTAATGCTCCAAATGAATTAACGGAATTATCCGAATTAAATACGAGCAATGATAATAATGCAATTATTGAATTAACTAATGCAACAAACTCGCAAGTAACTATTATTCAACATAATGTAAATAAAACAGGAAGTAATAAAGCAAAAGTAAAACAAACTGGTTATGACAATACAGCGGCCGTCATGCAACTAGGTAGCAATAATGTAGGGTTAATTGCTCAAAATGGCACAAATAATTCAGCGACATTGAAACAGCTAGGATTAAATCATGAAGGTGCCATTTTACAAGAAGGTAATGACAACATAGCCCATTTAGTACAAACAGGTAACGGTAAACAAAACGTAGTAAACCAAACAGGTGATTCAAATATTGCAGCTGCAGTGAATAAAAATAATGGTGCAGGTTTTTCCATTAATCAAACTGGCAATCAAGGAATTATCTTAGTAAACGGAATGGATAGATTCATATCCATCGTAAATTAAAAATCATTTCAAGGAAGTTTTATTATGAAAAAGCTAGCAATCGCAATCTCAACTATCTTACTTTCTGGTGCTGCATATGCTGGGAATACAGCTGATGTAGAGCTATTTAATGCAGATGAGAATGACGTTAATATTTTCCAAATGTCACCAGCAGTAGGGAATGATGCAGATGTGTTAATCCGAAACTCTGATGATAACGAAGTCGATATCTATCAAATGGGTCGTCATAACGAAGCTGTAGTAAGAGTACGTAACGGAAGTGATGATAACGACCTAATGATTGATCAAGATGGTCGCCACAACCGTGCTGTTCTAAAAGCTCGTTTAGGTAGTGATGATAATGACTTTGCAATTGAACAAGATGGACGCCTTAATTTAGGTAAAGTTATTGCCGACGACAGTGATAACAACAATGGTTTAATTGACCAACGTGGGCGCAAAAATGAAGCCTACATTAATTTTGATGGTGCATCAGATAACTCGAACAATAAAATTGTTCAAAGAGGTCGTCGTAATGAAGGTGAAATCAGTGTAATGGGCGGATCAAACAATGGTACATTAAAAATCCGTCAAAAAGGACATGATAATGACTCTAAAATTCATGTTTATGGTGGTTCAGGTAATGAAGCATTAACTAAAATCAACGGTGATGATAATACAACTTACACTGCATTTTATGCTGGAGCATCAGATAACGACACGACAATCTTGATGAAAAATGATTCATTAGACAATACCGTTTACGCTGTCGTTGTTGGTGGTAGCTTCAACGAAGCTGATGTAACAATTGATTCAAGTAACGATAACTTTGTTTCTGTGGCTCAATGGGGTGATTCATCAATGGCTGAGGTTACATTGGAAAATGGTTCAAATGATAACTGGATAATGGTTAATCAAACTAATAATGACATGGCTACCGTAACCGCTGATAACAGTAGTTACAATGCTGTTGTAATTACTCAACTATAAATTTATCACTTAAATAAAAAAGCCCTGCATCTCTGCAGGGCTTTTATTTGCGTTTATTAAATCAATTACTCTTCAGAAGAGAAACCTGCATTTAATAGTGCCGCTAAGTTATCAGTCGCTTGCTCAGCTGATGGACCTTCTTGTTCCACAGCTTTTTGCTTTTGACGTTCTTGGTGGTATGCGAAACCTGTACCCGCTGGAATTAGACGACCAACGATTACGTTTTCTTTCAGACCACGTAGTTCATCACGCTTACCAGAAACAGCTGCTTCAGTAAGTACGCGCGTCGTTTCTTGGAACGATGCAGCAGAGATGAACGACTCAGTAGCAAGAGACGCTTTAGTAATACCTAGTAGATCACGCTCGAAACGTGCAGGTTGCTTGCCTTCAGCTTCAAGCTGACGGTTTGCAATCGTTACGTTTGCATACTCAAGTTGCTCACCTTCAAGGAAAGTAGAGTCGCCAGAGTGTGTAATCGTACACTTACGTAGCATTTGACGAACGATAGTTTCAATGTGCTTATCGTTAATCTTAACGCCTTGTAAACGGTAAACTTCTTGAACTTCGTTAGTGATGTATTCAGTAACTGCATGAATACCACGTAAACGTAGGATATCATGTGGCGTTTCTGGACCATCAGAGATAACGTCACCACGTTCAACTTTATCACCTTCAAAGATGTTAAGTTGACGGTGTTTATGAATCATCTCTTCATAAACTTCGCCGTTATCGTCACGAGTGATCAATAAGCGAACCTTACCTTTAGTCTCTTTACCAAACGCAACAATACCTGCGTGCTCAGCAAGAATTGCTGGCTCTTTAGGCTTACGAGCTTCAAATAAGTCCGCAACGCGTGGTAGACCACCGGTGATATCTTTAGTACCGCTTGAAGCTTGAGGAATACGAGCTAACGTTTCACCAATACCTACGTTACCACCATCAGCAAGGTTAACAATCGCCTTACCAGGTAGGAAGTATTGAGCTGGCATTTCAGTACCAGGGATCATGATGTCATTACCATTCGCATCAACAAGTTTCACTGTTGGACGCATGTCTTTACCAGCAGAAGCACGCTCAGCCGCATCAAGAACAACAATTGAAGATAGACCAGTTAACTCATCAGTTTGAGTTGTGATCGTAACACCATCAATCATGTCAACGAATTGAACTTGACCTTGTACTTCAGTGATGATTGGCATTGTATGCGGATCCCAAGATGCGATCTTGTCGCCCTGGTTAACTGCATCACCATCTTTCTTCGTTAAGATAGTACCGTAAGATAGCTTGTAGCTTTCTTTCGTACGGCCATGCTCATCAATAACTGTCATTTCAGACGCACGAGACGTAATAACTAAGTTACCTTCGCCATTTGTTACGTGCTTAGCATTATGAAGTTTGATCGAACCAGTCGTCTTAACTTGGATGCTGTTGTCTGCTGCCGCTGTAGATGCCGCACCACCGATGTGGAACGTACGCATCGTTAGCTGTGTACCAGGTTCACCGATTGATTGAGCAGCGATAACACCAACTGACTCACCTTGGTTAACCATATGACCACGAGCTAGGTCACGACCGTAACAGTTAGCACAACAACCGAAGTCAGCTTCACAGCTTACTACTGAACGTACTTTAATTTGGTCAACTGAGTTTTCTTCAACGATTTGACACTGCTTCTCATCAAGAAGTGTGTTACGTGGAAGAAGAATTTCATCTGTACCTGGTTTCAATACATCTTCAGCAACCACACGACCTAGAACACGTTCGTGTAGAGGTTCTTTAACATCACCACCTTCAATTAGAGGAGTCATGGTCACACCTTCGTATGTACCACAGTCATCTAAGTGAACAACTACATCTTGTGCAACGTCTACTAAACGACGAGTCAGGTAACCTGAGTTCGCAGTTTTAAGTGCTGTATCGGCAAGACCTTTACGCGCACCGTGCGTTGAGATGAAGTATTGGTTTACGTTTAGACCTTCACGGAAGTTCGCCGTGATCGGTGTTTCGATGATTGAACCATCTGGTTTAGCCATCAGACCACGCATACCAGCTAGCTGACGAATCTGAGCTGCAGAACCACGAGCACCGGAGTCGGCCATCATGTAAACGCTGTTAAACGATTCTTGTTGCTCTTCTTCACCATCGCGGTTAAGCACTGTTTCTGAAGACAGGTTATCCATCATCTCTTTAGCAACTTGTTCGTTTGTTGCCGCCCAGATATCGATAACTTTGTTGTAACGTTCGCCCGCAGTTACAAGACCAGATTGGTACTGTTCTTGAATTTGCTTAACTTCTTCTTCTGCATCAGCAACTTTCGTGTACTTAGCATCAGGGATAACCATGTCATCGATACCAACAGACGCACCAGACAATGCTGCGTATGCGAAACCTGTGTACATGATTTGGTCAGCAAACACTACTGTGTCTTTAAGACCAAGAGTACGGTACGCTTCGTTTAGTAGGTTAGAGATTTGCTTCTTACCTAACTTCTGGTTAATGATGCTGTAAGGAAGACCTTCTGGCACGATTTGCCATAGCATTGCACGACCAACAGTCGTATCAACCAGTTTAGTTTCACGAGTTTCAATACCATTCTCATCACGAAGAACTTCAGTGATACGAACTTTAACGCGAGCATGTAGCTCTGCAACACCTGTACGGTATGCTTTTTCAGCTTCAGCAAAACCTTCAAGGTACATGCCTTCGCCTTTCGCGTTAATTTTTTCACGTGTCATGTAGTACAGACCTAATACAACGTCCTGAGAAGGTACGATGATTGGGTCACCTGATGCTGGCGACAGAATGTTGTTTGTCGACATCATTAGGGTACGTGCTTCTAATTGGGCTTCCAGAGTTAGTGGTACGTGTACCGCCATCTGGTCACCATCGAAGTCGGCGTTATATGCCGCACACACTAGTGGGTGAAGCTGAATCGCTTTACCTTCGATTAGTACTGGTTCAAACGCTTGGATACCTAGACGGTGAAGTGTCGGTGCACGGTTTAGTAGTACTGGGTGTTCACGGATTACGTCATCTAGGATATCCCAAACGATCGCTTCTTCGCGCTCTACCATTTTCTTAGCAGCTTTGATTGTCGTAGCAAGACCACGACCTTCTAACTTGCTGTAGATAAATGGTTTAAATAGTTCAAGTGCCATCTTCTTAGGAAGACCACACTGATGTAGACGAAGGTATGGACCTACTGTGATTACAGAACGACCAGAGTAGTCTACACGTTTACCAAGCAAGTTCTGACGGAAACGACCTTGTTTACCCTTGATCATATCAGCAAGAGATTTAAGAGGACGTTTGTTAGAACCTGTGATCGCACGACCACGACGACCGTTATCAAGCAGCGCATCAACAGACTCTTGAAGCATACGTTTTTCGTTACGTACGATAATGTCTGGTGCAGCTAAGTCTAAAAGACGCTTCAAACGGTTGTTACGGTTAATCACACGACGGTATAAGTCATTTAGATCAGACGTAGCAAAACGACCGCCATCTAGTGGTACTAGAGGACGAAGATCTGGCGGAAGAACTGGTAGAACAGTAAGAATCATCCACTCTGGGTTGTTACCAGATTGAACGAAAGCTTCTACTAGTTTCAGACGCTTAGTTACTTTTTTACGTTTTGTTTCAGAGTTAGTAGTTTCTAACTCTTCACGCATGTCTTCGATCTCTGCTTGCATGTCCATAGACGCTAGCAGATCTTTGATCGCTTCCGCACCCATCTTAGCTGTGAATTCGTCACCGAACTCTTCTAGCTTATCAAGATATTCTTCTTCAGAAAGAAGTTGGCTGCGTTCTAGATCAGTCATACCTGGCTCAGTAACCACATATGATTCAAAGTAAAGTACACGCTCGATATCACGTAGTGGGATGTCCATTAACAAACCAATACGAGACGGCAGTGACTTCAGGAACCAGATGTGCGCAACTGGAGACGCTAATTCGATGTGGCCCATACGGTCACGACGAACTTTAGTTTGCGTTACTTCTACGCCACATTTTTCACAGATAACACCACGGTGCTTAAGGCGTTTGTATTTACCACATAAGCATTCGTAGTCTTTAACTGGGCCAAAGATACGTGCACAGAAAAGACCGTCACGTTCTGGCTTAAAGGTACGATAGTTGATTGTTTCTGGCTTTTTAACTTCACCAAAAGACCATGAACGAATTTGGTCAGGTGAAGCAAGACCGATTTTGATTGCATCAAATTCTTCAGTCTTGTGTTGTGCTTTCAGAAACTTTAATAAGTCTTTCACATTCGGCTCCTGTAAGGAGAAAAAAGGCGCTCGGCGAGCGCCTTATATTCTACCGGACAATCTCAATGAGATTATTCTTCGTCTTCTAACTCGATGTTGATACCAAGTGAGCGGATCTCTTTCAACAATACGTTGAATGATTCTGGCATACCTGGTTCCATACGATGATCGCCATCTACGATGTTCTTATACATCTTAGTACGACCGTTCACGTCATCCGACTTAACGGTTAGCATTTCTTGTAGAGTATATGCAGCACCATATGCTTCAAGTGCCCATACTTCCATCTCACCGAAACGCTGACCACCGAACTGAGCTTTACCACCTAGTGGTTGCTGAGTTACAAGGCTGTAAGAGCCGGTAGAACGTGCGTGCATCTTGTCATCAACTAAGTGGTTCAGTTTTAGCATGTACATGTAACCAACAGTTACAGGACGCTCAAACGCATCACCAGTACGACCATCAAACAGTTTCAGCTGACCAGATTCTGGTAGATCAACAAGTTTTAATAGCTCTTTAATTGACGCTTCAGGAGCACCATCAAAGATTGGTGTAGCGATTGGTAAACCACCACGTAAGTTCTTAATTAAAGTACGAACTTCGTCATCAGACAGAGCAGCAATATCTACTTCTTGGCGAGTTTCACCAAGATCGTATACTTTTTGTAAGAAGTTACGGAACTTATGCAGTTCTTGTTGCTCTTTAAGCATTTGGTTGATCTTATCACCAACACCTTTAGCAGCAAGACCCATATGAACTTCAAGGATTTGACCGATGTTCATACGAGAAGGTACACCCAGTGGGTTCAATACGATATCTACTGGTTGACCTTTCTCATCATAAGGCATGTCTTCAACAGGGTTGATCTTAGAGATTACACCCTTGTTACCGTGACGACCCGCCATCTTATCACCAGGCTGAATACGACGTTTAACCGCTAGGTAAACTTTAACGATCTTCAGTACGCCCGGTGCAAGATCATCACCTTGAGTGATCTTACGACGTTTAGTTTCAAACTTCTTATCGAACTCAGCTTTAAGTTCATCGTACTGTTCAGCAAGTTGCTCAAGTTGGTTTTGCTGCGCTTCGTCGTCAAGAGTGATTTCTAACCACTGCTTACGATCCATTGCATCAAGTTTAACTTCAGAAACACCCGCTGCTACAAGAAGTGTACGAACACGGGCTAATAGACCACCTTCAAGAATTTGGAACTCTTCAGTGATGTCTTTCTTAGCTTCTTTAAGCTGCATTTGTTCGATTTCTAGAGCACGTTTGTCTTTTTCAACACCATCACGCGTAAATACTTGTACGTCAATGATAGTACCTGAAACAGAGTTTGGTACACGTAGAGATGAATCTTTAACATCAGATGCTTTTTCACCGAAGATAGCACGTAGTAGCTTCTCTTCAGGCGTCAGTTGAGTTTCACCTTTAGGTGTTACTTTACCAACTAGGATGTCACCACCCTTAACTTCAGCACCAATGTAAACAATACCTGATTCGTCTAGTTTAGACAGAGCAGCTTCACCTACGTTAGGGATATCTGCAGTGATCTCTTCAGAACCAAGTTTAGTATCACGAGCCACACAAGATAGTTCTTGAATGTGAATCGTCGTGAAACGGTCTTCTTGAACTACACGTTCAGAAACAAGGATTGAATCCTCGAAGTTATAACCATTCCAAGGCATGAATGCGATACGCATGTTCTGACCAAGTGCTAGCTCACCAAGGTCTGTTGAAGGACCATCAGCAAGAACATCACCACGAGTTACAGGTTCACCAGGAAGTACTGTAGGACGCTGGTTGATACACGTATTTTGGTTAGAACGAGTGTATTTAGTTAAGTTGTAGATATCGATACCAGCTTCACCAGGTACCAACTCGTCTTCGTTAACTTTAATTACGATACGAGAAGCATCTACAGACTGAACCACACCACCACGTTTAGCAACAGCTGTTACACCTGAGTCAACTGCTACGTTACGTTCAATACCAGTACCAACTAAAGGCTTATCAGCTTTTAATGTAGGTACAGCTTGACGTTGCATGTTCGCACCCATTAGGGCACGGTTCGCATCATCGTGTTCTAGGAACGGGATAAGCGAAGCAGCTACAGATACAACTTGGTTTGTCGCGACATCCATATATTGGATGTGTTCACGAGGGTGTAGACCAGATTCACCTTTCTGACGAGCGATGATTAGTTCATCAGCAAAAGTACCTTCTTCAGTTAACACGGCGTTAGCCTGTGCAATAACAAAAGTACCTTCTTCGATAGCAGATAGGTAATCAACTTGATCAGTTACTTGACCATCAACAACACGGCGGTATGGAGTCTCTAGGAAACCGTACTCGTTACATTGTGCAAATGCTGATAGTGAGTTAATCAGACCGATGTTTGGACCTTCAGGCGTTTCGATAGGACATAGGCGACCGTAGTGAGTCGCATGTACGTCACGAACTTCGAAGCCAGCACGCTCACGAGTCAGACCACCAGGACCTAAAGCAGAAATACGACGTTTGTGCGTAACTTCTGACAATGGGTTGTTTTGGTCCATAAACTGAGACAGCTGTGAAGAGCCAAAGAATTCTTTAACTGCAGCTGAGATCGGTTTAGCGTTGATAAGATCTTGAGGCATAATTGCATCAAGGTCACCAAGACTTAGACGCTCACGAACAGCACGTTCTACACGAACTAAACCAACACGGAATTGGTTTTCTGCCATTTCGCCAACAGAACGAATACGACGGTTACCTAGGTGGTCGATATCATCGACTTCACCAATACCGTTACGGATATCGATCAGTTTACGCATCACTTCAATGATGTCAGTCTCATCAAGAACGCCTGCACCTTCATCATTATCACGGCCAATAGAGCTATTGAACTTCATACGACCAACAGTCGATAAGTCATAGCGCTCTTCAGAGAAGAATAGGCTTTCGAATAATGCTTCAGCAGCTTCTTTTGTTGGCGGCTCACCAGGGCGCATCATACGGTAAATTTCAACAAGCGCCGATAAACGGTCAACAGTTGAATCTGCACGTAATGTGTCAGAAATGTATGCACCATGATCAAGATCGTTAGTAAATAGTACTTCGATCTTCTTGTAGCCAGCCTGAGATAAATTAGCCAGATCTTCTAAGCTAAACTCTTGGTTAGCTGCGATAATGATCTCGCCAGTGTCTTCATTCACGTAATCGTGAGAAGCCACTTTACCTACGATGTAGTCAACTGGAACTTCAATATGAGTGATATCGTCTTTCGTTAACTGGCGAATATGACGCGCAGTAATACGACGGCCAGCTTCTACATAAACTTTGCCGTTAGCTTCAATATCAAAAGTTGCAGTCTCACCACGTAAACGCTCAGGAATTAATTCCATCATTAGCGTTTGATCTTTCACTTCAAAAACAACTTTATCGAAGAATAGATCTAGGATCTCTTCAGTTGTTTTGTTCAGTGCACGTAGGATGATCGTTGCTGGTAATTTACGACGACGGTCAATACGTACGAATAAGTTATCCTTAGGATCAAATTCGAAATCTAACCATGAACCACGGTAAGGAATTACACGTGCGTTATAAAGAACTTTACCAGATGAATGGGTCTTACCCTTATCGCTGTCGAAGAAGACACCTGGGCTGCGGTGCAGCTGGGATACGATAACCCTTTCAGTACCATTGATTACAAAAGTACCATTGTCTGTCATAAGCGGAATTTCGCCCATGTAGACTTCTTGTTCTTTAATGTCTTTAACCGTGTTTGCTGGTGCATCTTTATCGTACACAACCAAACGCAGTTTCACACGTAGTGGTGCAGAATATGTAACACCACGGATTTGACATTCTTTAACGTCAAATTCTGGCTCACGGAGATTGTAGCTAACGTATTCTAGCTTAGAGTTGCCGTTGTAGCTCTGAATTGGAAAAACAGAACGGAAGGCAGCCTCAAGACCGTATTGCCCTTCTGGATCTTGCTCGATAAATTTTGTAAAAGAATCAAGCTGGATCGATAGCAAGTATGGTATGTCCAACACTTGTGGACGCTTACCAAAATCCTTACGGATGCGCTTTTTCTCTGTATAAGAGTAAACCATGGGGTTCCTCAGCTCGCTGATAAGTGACCCGAACCGTCCGCCTTTGTCTTTAAAGGCTGGGACAGTGACTAATAACACTGTTTTCTGTAGGACATGTTCACTGATTTGTGATCATGTTTTTTGCTTGAGTGAGGGGTTCTAAACAGTGTGAAATTACCCTACACCCTACAGCGCAAAAAGGCCGGTGGTTAATAAACCACCAGCCATTAGCCGTTAGGCTATGAAACTAAGTAATAATTACTTAACTTCAACAGAAGCACCAGCTTCTTCTAACTGAGCTTTAAGAGCTTCAGCTTCAGCTTTGTCAACGCCTTCTTTTAGAGGTGCTGGAGCTGAGTCTACAAGACCTTTAGCTTCTTTAAGACCTAGGCCAGTAGCGCCACGTACTGCTTTGATAACAGCAACTTTGTTAGCGCCAGCAGAAGTTAGGATTACGTCAAATTCAGATTGCTCTTCAGCAGCGTCGCCGCCAGCTGCGCCACCTGCAACTACTGCAGCAGCAGCAGTAACACCGAATTTTTCTTCCATAGCTTCGATAAGCTCAACAACTTGCATTACAGACATTTCTGCAACTGCGTCTAGGATTTGCTCGTTAGTAATAGACATAACAATTCTCTTTTAAGTCAACAATAATTTATTTTGTAACCAGTTAAAGCAAGGCTTATGCCGCAGCTTCTTCTTTTTGGTCACGAACAGCAGCGATAGTACGAACCAGCTTGCCAGCAGAAGCTTCTTTCATGCACATCATTAGGCGTGCAATTGCTTCGTCGTAAGTTGGTAGTGTCGCTAGTACATCAGCATCAGTAACTGCGCCTTCAAATGCAGCAGCTTTGATCTCGAAATCTTTATTCTCTTTAGCGAAGTCTTTGAAAAGACGCGCTGCAGCACCTGGGTGCTCGTTAGAGAATGCAAGTAGAGATGGACCAGTGAAAGTGTCAGTTAGACACTCATACTCAGTACCTTCTACTGCACGGCGTGCTAATGTGTTACGAACAACTTTCATGTAAACACCCGCTTCACGCGCTTGTTTACGTAGAACAGTCATCGCAGCAACAGGAACGCCACGAGAGTCAGCTACAACTGCAGAAAGTGCACCACTGGCTGCTTCGTTGACTTCAGCAACAATTGCTTTTTTGTCTTGAAGATTTAAAGCCATTTGGATTAACCTCTGGTTGTGATTACACCACTCACTACAAAATGTAGGAGAGTAAATACGATGCAGTCACAGAAAACCAATTTTTACAAAATTGATTTCAAGTTCGGGCACCGTCTACGCAGGTTTTATTAAGCTCTTTCGAGCGCCTACGGTCTTGGACGGAGACTTTCTAATTAAAAATCAGAAAGCCCCAACCATAAATTTGATAGGCGGAAAATTATACATGAATTTCCCACCTTTGCAAATTAGTTTGTTTGTGTATTTAGAGTCGCTTGATCTAAAGATACACCAGCACCCATTGTAGTAGAGATGCTTACCTTCTTCACGAAAGTACCTTTCGCAGAAGTTGGTTTTGCTTTCTTAAGTGCAACTAAAAGAGCTTCTAGGTTCTCTTTAAGTTGAGCAGCATCAAAGTCCACTTTACCGATAGTAGTGTGGATGATGCCGTTTTTGTCGTTACGGTAACGAACTTGACCAGCTTTAGCATTCTTAACTGCTTCAGCAACGTTAGGTGTTACAGTACCAACTTTAGGGTTTGGCATAAGACCGCGAGGACCTAGGATTGTACCTAGTTGACCAACAACGCGCATTGCATCTGGAGAAGCAACAACAACGTCAAAGTTCATTTCGCCTTTCTTAACTAGTTCAGCAAGATCTTCCATACCAACTAGATCAGCACCAGCTTCTTTAGCAGCTTCTGCGTTTGCACCTTGAGTGAACACAGCAACACGGATTTCACGACCAGTACCGTGTGGTAGCACAGTTGCGCCACGAACGTTTTGGTCAGATTTACGTGCATCGATGCCAAGGTTAACAGCAACGTCAACGCTTTCTGTGAACTTAGCAGTAGCAAGTTCTTTTAGAAGAGCAACAGCTTCGTTGATGTCGTATTCTTTAGTAACTTCAACTTTTTCGCGGATATTGCGCATGCGCTTAGTAAGTTTTGCCATTATATTAACCCTCTACCACTAGGCCCATTGAACGAGCAGTACCAGCAATTGAACGCTTCATAGCTTCAATGTCAGCACCAGTCATGTCCGCAGCTTTAGTTTCTGCGATCTCTTGTAGTTGAGCGTCAGTAACAGTACCAACTTTCTCAGTGTTTGGACGACCAGAACCAGACTTAACGCCTGCAGCTTTCTTAAGAAGAACTGCTGCTGGTGGAGTCTTAGTTACGAACGTGAAAGAACGGTCGTTGTATACAGAGATAACTACTGGGATTGGTAGACCTTTCTCGATAGATTCTGTTTTTGCGTTAAACGCTTTACAGAATTCCATGATGTTCACACCGTGTTGACCTAGTGCAGGACCAACTGGTGGACTTGGGTTCGCCATACCTGCTGCAACTTGCAGTTTGATATAAGCTTCAACTTTCTTAGCCATGATATTTCCTAATACTTGGGTTCAAACGCTATCCAACTGGATTAGCTCCCCGTTAACAAAAAGGCGCGAAATTATAGTAATAATTCGCGCCTTTGACAATACCTTTTGCTGATTTTTCGATCAGTTTTTTTCTACTTGGCTGAACTCTAGTTCTACTGGAGTTGCACGACCAAAGATAGATACAGATACTTTTAAGCGACTCTTTTCGTAATCCACTTCTTCAACAGTACCGTTAAAGTCTGCGAATGGGCCTTCTGTAACACGAACCACTTCACCAGCTTCAAACAATGTCTTAGGACGTGGAGCTTCACTCGCTTGCTCAAGACGGTTTAAAATGGCATCCGCTTCTTTATCAGTAATTGGTGCAGGGCGATCCGAAGTACCACCAATGAACCCCATTACACGTGGAATACTACGTACTAAGTGCCATGATTCATCATTCATGATCATTTGCACTAGAACGTAACCAGGGAAAAATTTACGTTCGCTTTTACGACGTTGGCCAGCACGCATTTCTACCACTTCTTCAGTTGGTACTAGTACTTCACCAAATAACTCTTCCATGTTATGCATTTTAATATGTTCGCGTAGCGATTGAGATACACGACCTTCAAAGCCTGAAAAAGCTTGAACTACATACCAACGTTTTTTTGGAGCTTCACTCATGATCACTTATCCTCAAACACCTGTGATTAAGCCAATTAGTCTAACCATAATACCATCAATGCCCCATAAAATCAGAGCCATCACGATACATACAGCTAGAACAATGAAAGTTGTTTGTGTTGTTTCTTGGCGTGTAGGCCAAACAACCTTTCTAACTTCCATTCTTGATTCACGAGCAAATGCAATTGCAGTTTGACCTTTTGCTGTGAAAGCAGCAATACCACCAGCAGCAGCAATTAATGCAACCACACCGGCAGCTCGAATAACAACAGATAAATCAGCTAGTAAGTAATTACCAACAACAGCAGCAGATAATAGAACTAAAACAAGTAACCATTTTACTGTATCAGCTGCGCCTGAAGTTTCTGTTGTCTCAGTATTTGTTTTCATAAACCAACCTGTGACATAACCATAATTTACTTCTATCACTTGATAGAAATTGTTAACCAGACTTAATATAGCCTAGTATCTTCATTCCATAAACCAACAATTTCGTTGATTCATCTGCGCTGTGCTGTGTATTTTCTAAAAATGCAAAACAACACACAATACAACGCAGAAAAAGGGCATCAAATGATGCCCTTTTTACTAGTACTTAGTCAAATCTTAAGCAAAGATTTTAGCAACAACACCAGCACCAACTGTACGGCCACCTTCACGGATCGCGAAGCGTAGACCTTCGTCCATTGCGATTGGAGCGATTAGCTCAACCGTCATTTGAACGTTGTCACCTGGCATTACCATTTCTACGCCTTCTGGTAGAGTGATGTCGCCTGTTACGTCAGTTGTACGGAAGTAGAACTGTGGACGGTAACCTTTGAAGAAAGGAGTGTGACGGCCGCCTTCATCTTTAGAAAGAACGTACACTTCTGACTCAAATTTAGTGTGTGGGTTGATTGAACCTTTAGCAGCAAGTACTTGGCCACGTTCAACGTCATCACGCTTAGTACCACGTAGTAGTGCACCAACGTTCTCACCTGCACGACCTTCGTCAAGCAGTTTACGGAACATTTCAACACCTGTACAAGTAGTCATTGTTGTTTCTTTGATACCAACGATTTCTACTTCGTCACCTACGCGTAGGATACCACGCTCGATACGACCTGTTACAACTGTACCACGACCTTGGATTGAGAATACATCTTCAATTGGTAGTAGGAACGGTTGGTCAACAGCACGCTCTGGTTCTGGGATGTAAGAATCTAGTGCTTCTGCAAGCTCAACGATCTTGTCTTCCCACTCTTTTTCGCCGTTTAGAGCGCCAAGAGCTGAACCTTGAATTACTGGTAGATCATCACCTGGGAAGTCGTACTCAGAAAGAAGTTCACGAACTTCCATTTCAACTAGTTCTAGAAGCTCTTCATCATCAACCATGTCACATTTGTTCATGAATACGATGATGTAAGGGATACCAACTTGACGACCAAGTAGGATGTGCTCACGAGTTTGTGGCATTGGACCATCTGTTGCAGCAACAACTAGGATACCACCATCCATTTGAGCAGCACCAGTGATCATGTTTTTAACATAATCGGCGTGTCCAGGACAGTCAACGTGTGCGTAGTGACGTGCAGGAGTATCGTACTCAACGTGAGAAGTTGAGATTGTGATACCACGCTCGCGCTCTTCAGGAGCGTTATCGATTGATGCGAAATCTTTAGCTACACCGCCGTAGATTTTTGCAAGTGTAGTACAGATAGCAGCTGTTAGAGTTGTTTTACCGTGGTCAACGTGGCCGATAGTACCAACGTTTACGTGCGGTTTCGTACGTTCAAATTTTTCTTTAGACATGGATAGTCCCTCTAGGTACGGATATTAGTGGCTTTGAATGACCACGTAACCAAATATAGATTGAATATATGATTTTTTAAAAGGAGAAATAGGCAATCTGGTGCTAATACCCAGATTTGAACTGGGGACCTCACCCTTACCAAGGGTGCGCTCTACCAACTGAGCTATATCAGCGCACAAAAGATATGGAGCGGGCAGCGGGAATCGAACCCGCATCATCAGCTTGGAAGGCTGAGGTAATAGCCATTATACGATGCCCGCACACGTAACTCGATTGAGCTATTTAACCTGAAATATGGTGGAGGGGGACGGATTCGAACCATCGAAGCTTTCGCGGCAGATTTACAGTCTGCTCCCTTTGGCCACTCGGGAACCCCTCCAAACTTTACTTTTACTTCCGAAAAAAATAAAAGTGGTGCCGACTACCGGAGTCGAACTGGTGACCTACTGATTACAAGTCAGTTGCTCTACCTACTGAGCTAAGTCGGCACAATTGGTGCGCATTCTAGTGAATCTAGAAATATCATGCAACTGAAAATTCAAATAAAACGTTTTTTTTTGCTTTTTTACCCAAAAAGTTGTCTATCTCATCAAATCAATAACCAAAAAGTAATAAGACCGCTTTTTTCTTAAAGAGGCTTATTGTATTGTTCAACATTCATTAATCCACTAGGTAAGTCATGTGAACTCTTATTTAACATTTACTCGTGAGCATTGGGCTGAATTGAGAAAATCAACGCCTATGACACTTACAGAAAAAGAGTTAACGAGTTTACGAGGCATCAATGAAAATATAAGCATTGATGAAGTGAGTGAAATTTATTTGCCTTTAATTCGCTTGTTGCAATTACATATTGATAGCCATCGCGAAAAAAATATTATTTTAGAAAAATTTCTTTCACATCAAGATATAAAGTCACCTTTTATTATTGGTATAGCAGGAAGTGTTGCAGTAGGAAAAAGTACAACAGCAAGAATCATTCAGACTCTGCTCAAACAGTTATTACCACACTTAGATACTCAACTGGTGACAACAGATGGTTTTCTTTATCCTAATGAAGTTCTAAAAGCTAAGAACATCATGCATAAAAAAGGCTTTCCAGAGTCTTATGACACCCACTCTTTGGTTTCTTTTGTTTCTGATGTAAAGTCGGGGAAAAAATCAGTATCAGCACCTTTATATTCACACCTGACTTATAACGTAACCGGTGAGCGAAAAGTTGTTGAATCGCCTGACATATTAATTATTGAGGGTTTAAATGTACTTCAAAATGGTAACGATTATCCTGATGATCAGCATCACCGTTTTGTTTCAGACTTTCTTAACTTCTCTATATATGTTGACGCATCACCAGAACAACTTAAAGAATGGTATGTTGAACGTTTTTTAAAATTACGAGAAAGTGCTTTTAAAGAAAATGGTTCTTATTTTTCGCACTACACAGAATTATCTACCGCAGACTCAATTAAAAAAGCTCAACATATTTGGGATACAATTAATGGTCTCAATCTTGAGGAAAACATCTTACCAACAAAGAATCGAGCTAGTCTTATTCTTTCAAAAGGTGAAAACCATTCAATTAATCAAGTAGCAATAAGAAAGTAACTATTGTTTCTTTATAGATATTTCACCACCATTATAAGCCGTTAGGCCATCAGCATTGATAAGTAACAGCGCACCTTGGGCATCAATACCGTTGCAAACTCCTGTAACGGTACCATTTCCTAATTGAAGCGAAATTTCTTGGCCTTTAAAATTGTCATATCTATTCCATCTTTCAACAAAGTGGGATAAGCCAAAACATTCAAACGCTTTCATCGTTCCTTCAAGCGAAACCAATAATGCATTCGCTAATTTATTTCTAATATGGTTTTGGCCAAGAATTGTTTTTAAATCAACCCAAGGTTGGTCTATTTCAGAAGTAAATCTTTCACTAAGGTCAACATTAATTCCGATACCTATGACCACATGGGCGGCACCACCTGATTGAGCTGAAAGTTCAATAAGAACACCGCCTAGCTTTCTGTTATTCCAATAAATATCATTAGGCCACTTTAATTTAAGCTCACTACAGCCTAAATTTTCCAGGGCTTCAACAACAGCAATACCAACAGCTAAACTTAAACCCATCGTAGCAGCAAGACCATCATCTAACCTCCAATAGAGAGACAAATAGATATTTCCACCAAATGGAGATATCCATGAGCGCCCTCTTCGACCTCGTCCGGCAGATTGATATTCAGCTATACAAGATTGTCCGCACTCAGAGAGGTCATATTATTTAGCAAATACTGATTCGTTGAATCAACAACGCCAAGAACTTCAGGTTTTGGTAGCTTATTATGAGAAACAAGTTCTTGTTGTAATAACTCAATAGAAGTTGAGAGTGAATAGCCTTTACCTTTTACTTTGTAAATCTCAAGTCCCCAACTCTGAATCACATTAATGTGCTTGCTTATTGCGGCTCGAGAGATATTAAGTTGTTCACCCAGTTCTTCACCTGAATGAAAGTGTCCATCACTAAGCAGTCTTAAGATCTCAAGTTTTTTAGTGTGTTCTTTCATCAAAGAGCTCCGATAAAAAAGATTCTTCACCATTTAGATAAAATCTAACTTCATGTTCAAGTTCAATATCATACATATCTAAGACAATGTTTTTTACATGATTTGCTAACTCTAAAATATCTTCAGATGTCGCTGTACCAGTGTTAGTTAGCACTAACGCTTGTTCTTGATGCACTTGGGCACCATTAATTTTGAAACCTTTTAAACCAGCATTATCAATAAGCCAACCAGCAGCTATTTTCTTCCCTTCAGTGACATCATAAGCAGGTAAATTAGGGTAAGTTTCACATAAGGCTAAATAGTGCTCTTCTGATATAACAGGGTTCTTAAAGAAACTGCCTGCATTTCCAATCACATTTGGATCAGGGAGTTTTTTACTTCGAATTTCACAAATTTTATCAAATACGTTCTTAGGTGTGGTTTTACTATTTCGTAAATCACTCAGTGGGCCATAAGCAAGAACAGGCTGCCATTGTTTATTTAAACGAAGTGTTATCGCTGTAATGATGCAACGATCTTTGAGCTCATGCTTAAAAACAGATTCTCGATAGCCAAATAAACATTCTGAATTCTTCAATGTCTTAATTTGAAGTGTTTCAAGATCCAAATATTCAACAGACTCACATACATCTTTTAACTCAAGACCATAAGCACCGATATTTTGAATAGGAGCAGAGCCTGCACAACCTGGAATCATTGCTAGATTCTCAATACCAGCCAATCCATTATCAACACACCACTCAACTAATTCAGGCCAATCTTCCCCACTAGAAACTTTCAGCAAATAATCAGTATCAGTTTCTGTTACTGATTTTCCGAAAAGTCGATTAAGAACAACGACACCATTAAAGTGATTACAAAATAAGGTATTACTCCCTCGCCCTAAAGGTAGTTTTGTCATTTCTTTGTATTTTTTATCAGACCAAATATCAATTAGATCCTGTATAGAATCAGCTTGAATGATTAAATCAGCACTTTCGTTAACTGAAAAACTATTATAAGGCTTAAGTGTTTTATTAAGTAAAATCTGCATAGTGCTGTATTTAATTGATTAGATTAAGTACATTCTAACTTAATACATAACAACTATATAGAACAGAGCTAATGAATCTTACCGTTTCTCATCTAGACAAATTACGCCTTCCTTTATTACATAAAATCTACAAGGAAAACTACCCGTCAGGAAAGCCTAAGGGAAAAGAAGAAATAATAGTAATAGAGGGGGATAAGAAAATCTTAGGGGCTATGCGTATAAAGACCTATGAAGAGTGTCATTTTTTAACAGGAATGATGATAATCAAAGAAAGAAGGGGTGAGAGTCTTGGAAGCCAACTGTTATTTAAGCTAAATGAATTTTTATCATTAGAACACTGCTATTGCTTTTGTGAACCTCAGTTAAGTGAGTTTTATTTGAAAAACGATTTCATTCATATAGACAAAAAGAATATTCCTCATGTACTGAAATCTAAGCATGATAGATATACAAATACTGGAAAAGAATTGGATATCCTTCTCTATAAAAAAACTAACAATTAGATATTACTCTCGGCAATACCCATGAAGTTTGCTAAAATCTATCCCCTTATATTGATTATTTAATGATTGGTTATGAATTTGAAAGCTCAAGAAAGTAAAGAACAGCTATCTAAGCTCCCAATGTTGTCTCAAAATCCTGAGAATATTAAGATTCTTCACACCGCTGCAGATTTTCGGTATGAACTTCTTAAACAAATAGAAAATGCACAACAACGCATTTATATAGTTGCACTTTACTTAGAAAATGATGATGCTGGCAGAGAAATCTTTACTGCTCTGTATGAAGCTAAACAGAAAAATCCGACACTAGACATTAATGTTCTTGTTGATTGGCATCGAGCTCAAAGAGGACTTATCGGTGCTGAAAAGAGTGATGGTAACGCAGCGTTATATCGAGAATTCTCTGAAAAATACGAGCATTCAATAAATGTCCTTGGTGTCCCAGTAAGAAATAAAGAAGTTTTCGGCGTTTTGCACCTAAAAGGTTTTATCTTTGACGATACCGTTGTTTATAGCGGCGCTAGCTTAAATGATGTATACCTTGCCCATAAAGATAAATACCGTTTCGACAGATACCACGTTTTAAATAATACCTTTCTTGCTAATTCAATGGTTTCATTTATTAAGAAAACATTAATTGCTAGTCCTGCTGTAAATTGTTTATCGCAACAAAATAGACCAGAAACAAAATCTCTTAAGCCTGAAATTAAAGAATTAAGAAAGCAGCTCGGTTTAGCAAACTATCAATTTACGTCTCAGACAAGAAAAGAAGGTGAAGTTGGTATAACACCGCTTGTTGGATTAGGAAGAAAAGGGAATAAATTAAATAATTATATTCGCACTCTTTTAGCATCAGCCACATCTGAAATTACAATCTGTACTCCTTATTTCAACTTCCCTAAACCTATTGCAAAAGAACTTAAAAAAGCACTGCGACGAGGAGTGAAAGTAACAATTATTGTCGGTGACAAAACTGCTAATGATTTCTACATTTCACCTGAAGAAGAATTTAAGACTATTGCAGGGTTACCATACCTATATGAGATAAACCTAAGAAACTTTGCTAAAGCTAATGAGACTTACATTGCTAGCAGACAATTATCTCTTAACTTATGGAAACATGAGAACAACAGTTTTCATCTAAAAGGTATGTGGGTAGATAAAGAATACACACTAATTACAGGTAGTAATCTAAACCAAGAGCATGGAAACTAGATCTTGAGAATGGACTATTATTGCAGGATCCTGAGCAGTTACTTGTAGATACGAAGCAAGCTGAACTAGATGTCATCTTAGAACATACACAATTAATTGGTTCATATAAACAAGTAGACAAGCTAGATAGTTATCCTGTTGAAGTAAAAAAATTAATCAAAAGAATTAAGAGAATTAAAGCAGATCATATACTGAATCAAATTCTATAATTAATTTTTGGGTGTGCATTGATACAGTGCATGCCCATTTTGATATTTAAGCTGTACAAAAAACCGTCCCTATTCATCTAAAATTACACGTTCTAAACTCCCCATCATTTAATATATCCACCTGATTTTTATCAAGCTTAAGAGCTTCACATCCCCCTGTATGGCAGGTCGATAAACTCTCTAATAAAAAGCCTAACCAACTGCACTGCTACTTCGCTCTGCTTATCTCATTCCGCTTTCTACAGATGCAAAAAAGCCCTAATCTTTCGATTAGGGCTTTTTTTAATAAGTGGCTACGTTAACGGGACTTTCTATTAACCTCGAAAGCAACACGTCCCCCGGCGTGACAGGCCGCTAAGCTCTCCAATAAAAAGCCGAACCAACTGAACTACCAACTTCGCTCTGCTTAACTCATTCAGTTTTCTACAAACGTAAAAAAGCCCTAATCTTTCGATTAGGGCTTTTTCAAATAAGTGGCGGAGTGGACGGGACTCGAACCCGCGACCCCCGGCGTGACAGGCCGGTATTCTAACCAACTGAACTACCACTCCGCAGTGGACTACTTGTCGTCGCTGACAAGTGTTCATAACACTTTTGTCTTCACTTTTTAAAAAAGTGAAAATAAATTGGAAGCCTGGCGATGTCCTACTCTCACATGGGGAAACCCCACACTACCATCGGCGCTATTACGTTTCACTTCTGAGTTCGGCATGGGATCAGGTGGGTCCATAACGCTATGGTCGCCAAGCAAATTCTTTAATTCGGAAAGCTTATTGTCTTCTTAATGCACATTCAATTCGTTTCTTGCAACTTTAAATCCGTTCAAAACCCCTTGGGTGTTGTATGGTTAAGCCTCACGGGCAATTAGTATCAGTTAGCTCAATGCCTCGCAGCACTTACACACCTGACCTATCTACGTCGTAGTCTCCAACAACCCTTTAGGATACTTAAAGTATCAGGGATGACTCATCTCAGGGCTCGCTTCACGCTTAGATGCTTTCAGCGTTTATCGATTCCGAACTTAGCTACCGGGCAATGCCACTGGCGTGACAACCCGAACACCAGAGGTTCGTCCACTCCGGTCCTCTCGTACTAGGAGCAGCCCCCTTCAATCATCCAACGCCCACGGCAGATAGGGACCGAACTGTCTCACGACGTTCTAAACCCAGCTCGCGTACCACTTTAAATGGCGAACAGCCAT
Organism: Aliivibrio fischeri; assembly: GCA_038993745.2. Lineage (NCBI taxonomy): Bacteria > Pseudomonadati > Pseudomonadota > Gammaproteobacteria > Vibrionales > Vibrionaceae > Aliivibrio > Aliivibrio fischeri. The sequence continues at coordinate 2,734,856 of CP160629.1, forward strand.
ACCCTTGGGACCGACTTCAGCCCCAGGATGTGATGAGCCGACATCGAGGTGCCAAACACCGCCGTCGATATGAACTCTTGGGCGGTATCAGCCTGTTATCCCCGGAGTACCTTTTATCCGTTGAGCGATGGCCCTTCCATTCAGAACCACCGGATCACTATGACCTGCTTTCGCACCTGCTCGAATTGTCATTCTCGCAGTCAAGCGGGCTTATGCCATTGCACTAACCTCACGATGTCCAACCGTGATTAGCCCACCTTCGTGCTCCTCCGTTACTCTTTGGGAGGAGACCGCCCCAGTCAAACTACCCACCAGGCACTGTCCGCAATCCCGATAAGGGACCAACGTTAGAACATCAAGCATACAAGGGTGGTATTTCAAGATTGCCTCCACACATACTGGCGTACGTGCTTCAAAGGCTCCCACCTATCCTACACATGTAGGGTCAATGTTCAGTGCCAAGCTGTAGTAAAGGTTCACGGGGTCTTTCCGTCTAGCCGCGGGTACACTGCATCTTCACAGCGATTTCAATTTCACTGAGTCTCGGGTGGAGACAGCGTGGCCATCATTACGCCATTCGTGCAGGTCGGAACTTACCCGACAAGGAATTTCGCTACCTTAGGACCGTTATAGTTACGGCCGCCGTTTACTTGGGCTTCGATCAAGAGCTTCGACCGAAGTCTAACCCCATCAATTAACCTTCAAGCACCGGGCAGGCGTCACACCGTATACGTCATCTTACGATTTAGCACAGTGCTATGTTTTTAATAAACAGTTGCAGCCACCTGGTATCTGCGACTCCCGGCAGCTTAGAGAGCAAGTCTCATCACCGCTAGGAGCGTACCTTCTCCCGAAGTTACGGTACCATTTTGCCTAGTTCCTTCACCCGAGTTCTCTCAAGCGCCTTAGTATTCTCTACTCGACCACCTGTGTCGGTTTGGGGTACGATTCCTTACAATCTGAAGCTTAGAGGCTTTTCCTGGAAGCATGGCATCAATGGCTTCACTACCGTAGTAGCTCGACATCGTATCTCAACCTAGTGTATTCCCGGATTTGCCTAAGAATACAGCCTACATACTTGAACTTGGACGACCGTCGCCAAGCCCACCTAGCCTTCTCCGTCCCCCATCGCAATTGTAAGAAGTACGGGAATATTAACCCGTTTCCCATCGACTACGCCTTTCGGCCTCGCCTTAGGGGTCGACTTACCCTGCCCCGATTAACGTTGGACAGGAACCCTTGGTCTTCCGGCGAGCGGGTTTTTCACCCGCTTTATCGTTACTCATGTCAGCATTCGCACTTCTGATACGTCCAGCACGCTTTACAACGCACCTTCAACCGCTTACAGAACGCTCCCCTACCCAATACAGTAAACTGTATTGCCGCAGCTTCGGTGTATAGTTTAGCCCCGTTACATCTTCCGCGCAGGCCGACTCGACCAGTGAGCTATTACGCTTTCTTTAAATGATGGCTGCTTCTAAGCCAACATCCTGGCTGTCTGAGCCTTCCCACATCGTTTCCCACTTAACTATAACTTTGGGACCTTAGCTGGCGGTCTGGGTTGTTTCCCTCTCCACGACGGACGTTAGCACCCGCCGTGTGTCTCCCGGATAGTACTTACTGGTATTCGGAGTTTGCAAAGGGTTGGTAAGTCGGGATGACCCCCTAGCCTTAACAGTGCTCTACCCCCAGTAGTATTCGTCCGAGGCTCTACCTAAATAGATTTCGGGGAGAACCAGCTATCTCCAGGTTTGATTGGCCTTTCACCCCTAGCCACAAGTCATCCGCTAATTTTTCAACATTAGTCGGTTCGGTCCTCCAATTGATGTTACTCAATCTTCAACCTGCCCATGGCTAGATCACCTGGTTTCGGGTCTATATCCAGAGACTGAACGCCCAGTTAAGACTCGGTTTCCCTACGGCTCCCCTAAACGGTTAACCTTGCCACTGAATATAAGTCGCTGACCCATTATACAAAAGGTACGCAGTCACACCACGAAGGTGCTCCTACTGCTTGTACGTACACGGTTTCAGGTTCTATTTCACTCCCCTCACAGGGGTTCTTTTCGCCTTTCCCTCACGGTACTGGTTCACTATCGGTCAGTCAGTAGTATTTAGCCTTGGAGGATGGTCCCCCCATATTCAGACAGGATATCACGTGTCCCGCCTTACTCGTTTTCACTGATGATGAGATGTCGGTTACGGGGCTATCACCCTGTATCGCGGCACTTTCCAGAGCCTTCACCTGTCTCATTAAAAGCTTAAGGGCTAACCCAATTTCGCTCGCCGCTACTTTCGGGATCTCGGTTGATTTCTCTTCCTCGGGGTACTTAGATGTTTCAGTTCTCCCGGTTCGCCTCGCTACGCTATGTATTCACGTAGCGATACGTGCTTATGCACGTGGGTTTCCCCATTCAGAAATCCCAGACTCAAATGGTTTTTACTACCTAATCTGGGCTTATCGCAAGTTAATACGTCTTTCATCGCCTCTGACTGCCAAGGCATCCACCGTGTACGCTTAGTCACTTAACCATACAACCCCAAGAGGTTTCGTATGGCATAAACAACCAAGGTTGAACTCGTCATTGCGAGTTCTGGTTTTTCGCCGGATTCAAAATACAAGAACACTTGAATGTGTTGTTCTTCGTTTTACAAAGTAAAACAAAGGATATTAAGAACTTTTAAATTTTGATTTGAATAACTCGTAAGTTATTTAAATCAGTCAGCTTTCCAAATTGTTAAAGAGCAATGTTTCTTTCGAAACCATTTTTAAAGACTCTCAAGGAGAATACTTAAAGATGGTGGGCGATACCGGGCTCGAACCAGTGACCCCTCCTTGTAAGGGAGGTGCTCTCCCAACTGAGCTAATCGCCCACGAAAGTTTTAATTCCTTCGTGAGAAAGAATGGTGGGTCGTGCAGGATTCGAACCTGCGACCAATTGATTAAAAGTCAACTGCTCTACCAACTGAGCTAACGACCCAATGGTATCCCGTAGGGGAGTCGAACCCCTGTTACCGCCGTGAAAGGGCGGTGTCCTAGGCCTCTAGACGAACGGGACACTGGATATTTGAAGATGTTGGGCATCTTCATTGCTTCTTTACGTTTTTAACCTAATCAATCTGTGTGAACACTCATAAATCGCAATCTATCGTTTAAGGAGGTGATCCAGCCCCAGGTTCCCCTAGGGCTACCTTGTTACGACTTCACCCCAGTCATGAACCACAAAGTGGTGAGCGTCCTCCCGAAGGTTAAACTACCCACTTCTTTTGCAGCCCACTCCCATGGTGTGACGGGCGGTGTGTACAAGGCCCGGGAACGTATTCACCGTAGCATTCTGATCTACGATTACTAGCGATTCCGACTTCATGGAGTCGAGTTGCAGACTCCAATCCGGACTACGACGCACTTTTTGGGATTCGCTCACTATCGCTAGCTTGCAGCCCTCTGTATGCGCCATTGTAGCACGTGTGTAGCCCTACTCGTAAGGGCCATGATGACTTGACGTCGTCCCCACCTTCCTCCGGTTTATCACCGGCAGTCTCCCTGGAGTTCCCACCATTACGTGCTGGCAAACAAGGATAAGGGTTGCGCTCGTTGCGGGACTTAACCCAACATTTCACAACACGAGCTGACGACAGCCATGCAGCACCTGTCTCAGAGCTCCCGAAGGCACTAAGCTATCTCTAGCGAATTCTCTGGATGTCAAGAGTAGGTAAGGTTCTTCGCGTTGCATCGAATTAAACCACATGCTCCACCGCTTGTGCGGGCCCCCGTCAATTCATTTGAGTTTTAATCTTGCGACCGTACTCCCCAGGCGGTCTACTTAACGCGTTAGCTCCGAAAGCCACTCCTCAAGGGAACAACCTCCAAGTAGACATCGTTTACGGCGTGGACTACCAGGGTATCTAATCCTGTTTGCTCCCCACGCTTTCGCATCTGAGTGTCAGTGTCTGTCCAGGGGGCCGCCTTCGCCACTGGTATTCCTTCAGATCTCTACGCATTTCACCGCTACACCTGAAATTCTACCCCCCTCTACAGCACTCTAGTTCACCAGTTTCAAATGCGGTTCCGAGGTTGAGCCCCGGGCTTTCACATCTGACTTAATGAACCACCTGCATGCGCTTTACGCCCAGTAATTCCGATTAACGCTCGCACCCTCCGTATTACCGCGGCTGCTGGCACGGAGTTAGCCGGTGCTTCTTCTGTAGGTAACGTCAAATCCATACGCTATTAACGTATGAACCTTCCTCCCTACTGAAAGTACTTTACAACCCGAAGGCCTTCTTCATACACGCGGCATGGCTGCATCAGGCTTTCGCCCATTGTGCAATATTCCCCACTGCTGCCTCCCGTAGGAGTCTGGACCGTGTCTCAGTTCCAGTGTGGCTGATCATCCTCTCAGACCAGCTAGAGATCGTCGCCTTGGTGAGCTCTTACCTCACCAACTAGCTAATCTCACCTGGGCTAATCTTAGCGCGAGAGGCCCGAAGGTCCCCCTCTTTGGTCCGAAGACATTATGCGGTATTAGCTATCGTTTCCAATAGTTATCCCCCACACTAAGGCATATTCCCAGGCATTACTCACCCGTCCGCCGCTCGACGCCCTTAACGTTCCCCGAAGGTTCAGTTAAGTCGTTTCCGCTCGACTTGCATGTGTTAGGCCTGCCGCCAGCGTTCAATCTGAGCCATGATCAAACTCTTCAATTAAAGTTTTTTTGGTTTGTTTCAGCAGAAACAAAACCGACTCAATGATTAATACTGATTGTTACATAAAAGTAATTTTGTGTAGTCACTCAGTTCATTGATAATGTGTTGATTATCAATTCATAAGTGCCCACACAGATTGATTTGGTTAAATTGTTAAAGAGCTTGTCTTTCAACCACTTAGCGTTTCCGCTTCGTCGTTTCAGGCTGCGTATAATACGCTGTCTGATTTGAAAGTCAAGATAATATTTTCAACTTTTTCAATTATTTTTGAATCGTTAAAAACGTTATGTTGACTTGGCTCACAGTGACAGTCTGGGAGCGAAATAAAAGCCCGTTCAACTGAACGGGCTCTTATTCAAATTCAAGCCTGGCGATGTCCTACTCTCACATGGGGAAACCCCACACTACCATCGGCGCTATTACGTTTCACTTCTGAGTTCGGCATGGGATCAGGTGGGTCCATAACGCTATGGTCGCCAAGCAAATTCTTTAATTCGGAAAGCTTATTGTCTTCTTAATGCACATTCAAATTCGTTTCTTGCAACTTTAAATCCGTTCAAAACCCCTTGGGTGTTGTATGGTTAAGCCTCACGGGCAATTAGTATCAGTTAGCTCAATGCCTCGCAGCACTTACACACCTGACCTATCTACGTCGTAGTCTCCAACAACCCTTTAGGATACTTAAAGTATCAGGGATGACTCATCTCAGGGCTCGCTTCACGCTTAGATGCTTTCAGCGTTTATCGATTCCGAACTTAGCTACCGGGCAATGCCACTGGCGTGACAACCCGAACACCAGAGGTTCGTCCACTCCGGTCCTCTCGTACTAGGAGCAGCCCCCTTCAATCATCCAACGCCCACGGCAGATAGGGACCGAACTGTCTCACGACGTTCTAAACCCAGCTCGCGTACCACTTTAAATGGCGAACAGCCATACCCTTGGGACCGACTTCAGCCCCAGGATGTGATGAGCCGACATCGAGGTGCCAAACACCGCCGTCGATATGAACTCTTGGGCGGTATCAGCCTGTTATCCCCGGAGTACCTTTTATCCGTTGAGCGATGGCCCTTCCATTCAGAACCACCGGATCACTATGACCTGCTTTCGCACCTGCTCGAATTGTCATTCTCGCAGTCAAGCGGGCTTATGCCATTGCACTAACCTCACGATGTCCAACCGTGATTAGCCCACCTTCGTGCTCCTCCGTTACTCTTTGGGAGGAGACCGCCCCAGTCAAACTACCCACCAGGCACTGTCCGCAATCCCGATAAGGGACCAACGTTAGAACATCAAGCATACAAGGGTGGTATTTCAAGATTGCCTCCACACATACTGGCGTACGTGCTTCAAAGGCTCCCACCTATCCTACACATGTAGGGTCAATGTTCAGTGCCAAGCTGTAGTAAAGGTTCACGGGGTCTTTCCGTCTAGCCGCGGGTACACTGCATCTTCACAGCGATTTCAATTTCACTGAGTCTCGGGTGGAGACAGCGTGGCCATCATTACGCCATTCGTGCAGGTCGGAACTTACCCGACAAGGAATTTCGCTACCTTAGGACCGTTATAGTTACGGCCGCCGTTTACTTGGGCTTCGATCAAGAGCTTCGACCGAAGTCTAACCCCATCAATTAACCTTCAAGCACCGGGCAGGCGTCACACCGTATACGTCATCTTACGATTTAGCACAGTGCTATGTTTTTAATAAACAGTTGCAGCCACCTGGTATCTGCGACTCCCGGCAGCTTAGAGAGCAAGTCTCATCACCGCTAGGAGCGTACCTTCTCCCGAAGTTACGGTACCATTTTGCCTAGTTCCTTCACCCGAGTTCTCTCAAGCGCCTTAGTATTCTCTACTCGACCACCTGTGTCGGTTTGGGGTACGATTCCTTACAATCTGAAGCTTAGAGGCTTTTCCTGGAAGCATGGCATCAATGGCTTCACTACCGTAGTAGCTCGACATCGTATCTCAGCCTAGTGTATTCCCGGATTTGCCTAAGAATACAGCCTACATACTTGAACTTGGACGACCGTCGCCAAGCCCACCTAGCCTTCTCCGTCCCCCCATCGCAATTGTAAGAAGTACGGGAATATTAACCCGTTTCCCATCGACTACGCCTTTCGGCCTCGCCTTAGGGGTCGACTTACCCTGCCCCGATTAACGTTGGACAGGAACCCTTGGTCTTCCGGCGAGCGGGTTTTTCACCCGCTTTATCGTTACTCATGTCAGCATTCGCACTTCTGATACGTCCAGCACGCTTTACAACGCACCTTCAACCGCTTACAGAACGCTCCCCTACCCAATACAGTAAACTGTATTGCCGCAGCTTCGGTGTATAGTTTAGCCCCGTTACATCTTCCGCGCAGGCCGACTCGACCAGTGAGCTATTACGCTTTCTTTAAATGATGGCTGCTTCTAAGCCAACATCCTGGCTGTCTGAGCCTTCCCACATCGTTTCCCACTTAACTATAACTTTGGGACCTTAGCTGGCGGTCTGGGTTGTTTCCCTCTCCACGACGGACGTTAGCACCCGCCGTGTGTCTCCCGGATAGTACTTACTGGTATTCGGAGTTTGCAAAGGGTTGGTAAGTCGGGATGACCCCCTAGCCTTAACAGTGCTCTACCCCCAGTAGTATTCGTCCGAGGCTCTACCTAAATAGATTTCGGGGAGAACCAGCTATCTCCAGGTTTGATTGGCCTTTCACCCCTAGCCACAAGTCATCCGCTAATTTTTCAACATTAGTCGGTTCGGTCCTCCAATTGATGTTACTCAATCTTCAACCTGCCCATGGCTAGATCACCTGGTTTCGGGTCTATATCCAGAGACTGAACGCCCAGTTAAGACTCGGTTTCCCTACGGCTCCCCTAAACGGTTAACCTTGCCACTGAATATAAGTCGCTGACCCATTATACAAAAGGTACGCAGTCACACCACGAAGGTGCTCCTACTGCTTGTACGTACACGGTTTCAGGTTCTATTTCACTCCCCTCACAGGGGTTCTTTTCGCCTTTCCCTCACGGTACTGGTTCACTATCGGTCAGTCAGTAGTATTTAGCCTTGGAGGATGGTCCCCCCATATTCAGACAGGATATCACGTGTCCCGCCTTACTCGTTTTCACTGATGATGAGATGTCGGTTACGGGGCTATCACCCTGTATCGCGGCACTTTCCAGAGCCTTCACCTGTCTCATTAAAAGCTTAAGGGCTAACCCAATTTCGCTCGCCGCTACTTTCGGGATCTCGGTTGATTTCTCTTCCTCGGGGTACTTAGATGTTTCAGTTCTCCCGGTTCGCCTCGCTACGCTATGTATTCACGTAGCGATACGTGCTTATGCACGTGGGTTTCCCCATTCAGAAATCCCAGACTCAAATGGTTTTTACTACCTAATCTGGGCTTATCGCAAGTTAATACGTCTTTCATCGCCTCTGACTGCCAAGGCATCCACCGTGTACGCTTAGTCACTTAACCATACAACCCCAAGAGGTTTCGTATGGCATAAACAACCAAGGTTGAACTCGTCATTGCGAGTTCTGGTTTTTCGCCGGATTCAAAATACAAGAACACTTGAATGTGTTGTTCTTCGTTTTACAAAGTAAAACAAAGGATATTAAGAACTTTTAAATTTTGATTTGAATAACTCGTAAGTTATTTAAATCAGTCAGCTTTCCAAATTGTTAAAGAGCAATGTTTCTTTCGAAACCATTTTTAAAGACTCTCAAGGAGAATACTTAAAGATGGTGGAGCTATGCGGGATCGAACCGCAGACCTCCTGCGTGCAAGGCAGGCGCTCTCCCAGCTGAGCTATAGCCCCGAAATATAATGTTATCCAATACTTTCTGGAGAAGTATTGGTGGGTCTGAGTGGATTTGAACCACCGACCTCACCCTTATCAGGGGTGCGCTCTAACCAACTGAGCTACAGACCCAACATTAAGTCTCTTAATTTTTTAACCTAATCAATCTGTGTGAACACTCATAAACCGTAATCTATCGTTTAAGGAGGTGATCCAGCCCCAGGTTCCCCTAGGGCTACCTTGTTACGACTTCACCCCAGTCATGAACCACAAAGTGGTGAGCGTCCTCCCGAAGGTTAAACTACCCACTTCTTTTGCAGCCCACTCCCATGGTGTGACGGGCGGTGTGTACAAGGCCCGGGAACGTATTCACCGTAGCATTCTGATCTACGATTACTAGCGATTCCGACTTCATGGAGTCGAGTTGCAGACTCCAATCCGGACTACGACGCACTTTTTGGGATTCGCTCACTATCGCTAGCTTGCAGCCCTCTGTATGCGCCATTGTAGCACGTGTGTAGCCCTACTCGTAAGGGCCATGATGACTTGACGTCGTCCCCACCTTCCTCCGGTTTATCACCGGCAGTCTCCCTGGAGTTCCCACCATTACGTGCTGGCAAACAAGGATAAGGGTTGCGCTCGTTGCGGGACTTAACCCAACATTTCACAACACGAGCTGACGACAGCCATGCAGCACCTGTCTCAGAGCTCCCGAAGGCACTAAGCTATCTCTAGCGAATTCTCTGGATGTCAAGAGTAGGTAAGGTTCTTCGCGTTGCATCGAATTAAACCACATGCTCCACCGCTTGTGCGGGCCCCCGTCAATTCATTTGAGTTTTAATCTTGCGACCGTACTCCCCAGGCGGTCTACTTAACGCGTTAGCTCCGAAAGCCACTCCTCAAGGGAACAACCTCCAAGTAGACATCGTTTACGGCGTGGACTACCAGGGTATCTAATCCTGTTTGCTCCCCACGCTTTCGCATCTGAGTGTCAGTGTCTGTCCAGGGGGCCGCCTTCGCCACTGGTATTCCTTCAGATCTCTACGCATTTCACCGCTACACCTGAAATTCTACCCCCTCTACAGCACTCTAGTTCACCAGTTTCAAATGCGGTTCCGAGGTTGAGCCCCGGGCTTTCACATCTGACTTAATGAACCACCTGCATGCGCTTTACGCCCAGTAATTCCGATTAACGCTCGCACCCTCCGTATTACCGCGGCTGCTGGCACGGAGTTAGCCGGTGCTTCTTCTGTAGGTAACGTCAAATCCATACGCTATTAACGCATGAACCTTCCTCCCTACTGAAAGTACTTTACAACCCGAAGGCCTTCTTCATACACGCGGCATGGCTGCATCAGGCTTTCGCCCATTGTGCAATATTCCCCACTGCTGCCTCCCGTAGGAGTCTGGACCGTGTCTCAGTTCCAGTGTGGCTGATCATCCTCTCAGACCAGCTAGAGATCGTCGCCTTGGTGAGCTCTTACCTCACCAACTAGCTAATCTCACCTGGGCTAATCTTAGCGCGAGAGGCCCGAAGGTCCCCCTCTTTGGTCCGAAGACATTATGCGGTATTAGCTATCGTTTCCAATAGTTATCCCCCACACTAAGGCATATTCCCAGGCATTACTCACCCGTCCGCCGCTCGACGCCCTTAACGTTCCCCGAAGGTTCAGTTAAGTCGTTTCCGCTCGACTTGCATGTGTTAGGCCTGCCGCCAGCGTTCAATCTGAGCCATGATCAAACTCTTCAATTAAAGTTTTTTTGGTTTGTTTCAGCAGAAACAAAACCGACTCAATGATTAATACTGATTGTTACATAAAAGTAATTTTGTGTAGTCACTCAGTTCATTGATAATGTGTTGATTATCAATTCATAAGTGCCCACACAGATTGATTTGGTTAAATTGTTAAAGAGCTTGTCTTTCAACCACTTAGCGTTTCCGCTTCGTCGTTTCAGGCTGCGTATAATACGCTGTCTGATTTGAAAGTCAAGATAATATTTTCAACTTTTTCAATTATTTTTGAATCGTTAAAAACGTTATGTTGACTTGGCTCACAGTGACAGTCTGGGAGCGAAATAAAAGCCCGTTCAACTGAACGGGCTCTTATTCAAATTCAAGCCTGGCGATGTCCTACTCTCACATGGGGAAACCCCACACTACCATCGGCGCTATTACGTTTCACTTCTGAGTTCGGCATGGGATCAGGTGGGTCCATAACGCTATGGTCGCCAAGCAAATTCTTTAATTCGGAAAGCTTATTGTCTTCTTAATGCACATTCAATTCGTTTCTTGCAACTTTAAATCCGTTCAAAACCCCTTGGGTGTTGTATGGTTAAGCCTCACGGGCAATTAGTATCAGTTAGCTCAATGCCTCGCAGCACTTACACACCTGACCTATCTACGTCGTAGTCTCCAACAACCCTTTAGGATACTTAAAGTATCAGGGATGACTCATCTCAGGGCTCGCTTCACGCTTAGATGCTTTCAGCGTTTATCGATTCCGAACTTAGCTACCGGGCAATGCCACTGGCGTGACAACCCGAACACCAGAGGTTCGTCCACTCCGGTCCTCTCGTACTAGGAGCAGCCCCCTTCAATCATCCAACGCCCACGGCAGATAGGGACCGAACTGTCTCACGACGTTCTAAACCCAGCTCGCGTACCACTTTAAATGGCGAACAGCCATACCCTTGGGACCGACTTCAGCCCCAGGATGTGATGAGCCGACATCGAGGTGCCAAACACCGCCGTCGATATGAACTCTTGGGCGGTATCAGCCTGTTATCCCCGGAGTACCTTTTATCCGTTGAGCGATGGCCCTTCCATTCAGAACCACCGGATCACTATGACCTGCTTTCGCACCTGCTCGAATTGTCATTCTCGCAGTCAAGCGGGCTTATGCCATTGCACTAACCTCACGATGTCCAACCGTGATTAGCCCACCTTCGTGCTCCTCCGTTACTCTTTGGGAGGAGACCGCCCCAGTCAAACTACCCACCAGGCACTGTCCGCAATCCCGATAAGGGACCAACGTTAGAACATCAAGCATACAAGGGTGGTATTTCAAGATTGCCTCCACACATACTGGCGTACGTGCTTCAAAGGCTCCCACCTATCCTACACATGTAGGGTCAATGTTCAGTGCCAAGCTGTAGTAAAGGTTCACGGGGTCTTTCCGTCTAGCCGCGGGTACACTGCATCTTCACAGCGATTTCAATTTCACTGAGTCTCGGGTGGAGACAGCGTGGCCATCATTACGCCATTCGTGCAGGTCGGAACTTACCCGACAAGGAATTTCGCTACCTTAGGACCGTTATAGTTACGGCCGCCGTTTACTTGGGCTTCGATCAAGAGCTTCGACCGAAGTCTAACCCCATCAATTAACCTTCAAGCACCGGGCAGGCGTCACACCGTATACGTCATCTTACGATTTAGCACAGTGCTATGTTTTTAATAAACAGTTGCAGCCACCTGGTATCTGCGACTCCCGGCAGCTTAGAGAGCAAGTCTCATCACCGCTAGGAGCGTACCTTCTCCCGAAGTTACGGTACCATTTTGCCTAGTTCCTTCACCCGAGTTCTCTCAAGCGCCTTAGTATTCTCTACTCGACCACCTGTGTCGGTTTGGGGTACGATTCCTTACAATCTGAAGCTTAGAGGCTTTTCCTGGAAGCATGGCATCAATGGCTTCACTACCGTAGTAGCTCGACATCGTATCTCAGCCTAGTGTGATCCCGGATTTGCCTAAGATCACAGCCTACATACTTGAACTTGGACGACCGTCGCCAAGCCCACCTAGCCTTCTCCGTCCCCCCATCGCAATTGTAAGAAGTACGGGAATATTAACCCGTTTCCCATCGACTACGCCTTTCGGCCTCGCCTTAGGGGTCGACTTACCCTGCCCCGATTAACGTTGGACAGGAACCCTTGGTCTTCCGGCGAGCGGGTTTTTCACCCGCTTTATCGTTACTCATGTCAGCATTCGCACTTCTGATACGTCCAGCACGCTTTACAACGCACCTTCAACCGCTTACAGAACGCTCCCCTACCCAATACAGTAAACTGTATTGCCGCAGCTTCGGTGTATAGTTTAGCCCCGTTACATCTTCCGCGCAGGCCGACTCGACCAGTGAGCTATTACGCTTTCTTTAAATGATGGCTGCTTCTAAGCCAACATCCTGGCTGTCTGAGCCTTCCCACATCGTTTCCCACTTAACTATAACTTTGGGACCTTAGCTGGCGGTCTGGGTTGTTTCCCTCTCCACGACGGACGTTAGCACCCGCCGTGTGTCTCCCGGATAGTACTTACTGGTATTCGGAGTTTGCAAAGGGTTGGTAAGTCGGGATGACCCCTAGCCTTAACAGTGCTCTACCCCAGTAGTATTCGTCCGAGGCTCTACCTAAATAGATTTCGGGGAGAACCAGCTATCTCCAGGTTTGATTGGCCTTTCACCCCTAGCCACAAGTCATCCGCTAATTTTTCAACATTAGTCGGTTCGGTCCTCCAATTGATGTTACTCAATCTTCAACCTGCCCATGGCTAGATCACCTGGTTTCGGGTCTATATCCAGAGACTGAACGCCCAGTTAAGACTCGGTTTCCCTACGGCTCCCCTAAACGGTTAACCTTGCCACTGAATATAAGTCGCTGACCCATTATACAAAAGGTACGCAGTCACACCACGAAGGTGCTCCTACTGCTTGTACGTACACGGTTTCAGGTTCTATTTCACTCCCCTCACAGGGGTTCTTTTCGCCTTTCCCTCACGGTACTGGTTCACTATCGGTCAGTCAGTAGTATTTAGCCTTGGAGGATGGTCCCCCCATATTCAGACAGGATATCACGTGTCCCGCCTTACTCGTTTTCACTGATGATGAGATGTCGGTTACGGGGCTATCACCCTGTATCGCGGCACTTTCCAGAGCCTTCACCTGTCTCATTAAAAGCTTAAGGGCTAACCCAATTTCGCTCGCCGCTACTTTCGGGATCTCGGTTGATTTCTCTTCCTCGGGGTACTTAGATGTTTCAGTTCTCCCGGTTCGCCTCGCTACGCTATGTATTCACGTAGCGATACGTGCTTATGCACGTGGGTTTCCCCATTCAGAAATCCCAGACTCAAATGGTTTTTACTACCTAATCTGGGCTTATCGCAAGTTAATACGTCTTTCATCGCCTCTGACTGCCAAGGCATCCACCGTGTACGCTTAGTCACTTAACCATACAACCCCAAGAGGTTTCGTATGGCATAAACAACCAAGGTTGAACTCGTCATTGCGAGTTCTGGTTTTTCGCCGGATTCAAAATACAAGAACACTTGAATGTGTTGTTCTTCGTTTTACAAAGTAAAACAAAGGATATTAAGAACTTTTAAATTTTGATTTAGATAACTCGTAAGTTATTTAAATCAGTCAGCTTTCCAAATTGTTAAAGAGCGATTTCACGCTTATGCGTGTAACCATTTTTAAAAACTCTTAAAGGTTTAACCTAAAAGAATGCTTAAAGATGGTGGAGCTATGCGGGATCGAACCGCAGACCTCTTCGCTGCCAGCGAAGCGCTCTCCCAGCTGAGCTATAGCCCCACATAGTCTCTTTAATTTTTTAACCTAATCAATCTGTGTGAACACTCATAAACCGTAACCTATCGTTTAAGGAGGTGATCCAGCCCCAGGTTCCCCTAGGGCTACCTTGTTACGACTTCACCCCAGTCATGAACCACAAAGTGGTGAGCGTCCTCCCGAAGGTTAAACTACCCACTTCTTTTGCAGCCCACTCCCATGGTGTGACGGGCGGTGTGTACAAGGCCCGGGAACGTATTCACCGTAGCATTCTGATCTACGATTACTAGCGATTCCGACTTCATGGAGTCGAGTTGCAGACTCCAATCCGGACTACGACGCACTTTTTGGGATTCGCTCACTATCGCTAGCTTGCAGCCCTCTGTATGCGCCATTGTAGCACGTGTGTAGCCCTACTCGTAAGGGCCATGATGACTTGACGTCGTCCCCACCTTCCTCCGGTTTATCACCGGCAGTCTCCCTGGAGTTCCCACCATTACGTGCTGGCAAACAAGGATAAGGGTTGCGCTCGTTGCGGGACTTAACCCAACATTTCACAACACGAGCTGACGACAGCCATGCAGCACCTGTCTCAGAGCTCCCGAAGGCACTAAGCTATCTCTAGCGAATTCTCTGGATGTCAAGAGTAGGTAAGGTTCTTCGCGTTGCATCGAATTAAACCACATGCTCCACCGCTTGTGCGGGCCCCCGTCAATTCATTTGAGTTTTAATCTTGCGACCGTACTCCCCAGGCGGTCTACTTAACGCGTTAGCTCCGAAAGCCACGGCTCAAGGCCACAACCTCCAAGTAGACATCGTTTACGGCGTGGACTACCAGGGTATCTAATCCTGTTTGCTCCCCACGCTTTCGCATCTGAGTGTCAGTGTCTGTCCAGGGGGCCGCCTTCGCCACTGGTATTCCTTCAGATCTCTACGCATTTCACCGCTACACCTGAAATTCTACCCCCTCTACAGCACTCTAGTTCACCAGTTTCAAATGCGGTTCCGAGGTTGAGCCCCGGGCTTTCACATCTGACTTAATGAACCACCTGCATGCGCTTTACGCCCAGTAATTCCGATTAACGCTCGCACCCTCCGTATTACCGCGGCTGCTGGCACGGAGTTAGCCGGTGCTTCTTCTGTAGGTAACGTCAAATCCATACGCTATTAACGTATGAACCTTCCTCCCTACTGAAAGTACTTTACAACCCGAAGGCCTTCTTCATACACGCGGCATGGCTGCATCAGGCTTTCGCCCATTGTGCAATATTCCCCACTGCTGCCTCCCGTAGGAGTCTGGACCGTGTCTCAGTTCCAGTGTGGCTGATCATCCTCTCAGACCAGCTAGAGATCGTCGCCTTGGTGAGCTCTTACCTCACCAACTAGCTAATCTCACCTGGGCTAATCTTAGCGCGAGAGGCCCGAAGGTCCCCCTCTTTGGTCCGAAGACATTATGCGGTATTAGCTATCGTTTCCAATAGTTATCCCCCACACTAAGGCATATTCCCAGGCATTACTCACCCGTCCGCCGCTCGACGCCCTTAACGTTCCCCGAAGGTTCAGTTAAGTCGTTTCCGCTCGACTTGCATGTGTTAGGCCTGCCGCCAGCGTTCAATCTGAGCCATGATCAAACTCTTCAATTAAAGTTTTTTTGGTTGTTCTGTCTTTTCTATAAAGAGAAGCAGAAACAAAACCGACTCAATGATTAATACTGATTGTTACATAAAAGTAATTTTGTGTAGTCACTCAGTTCATTGATAATTTATTGATTATCAATTCATAAGTGCCCACACAGATTGATTTGGTTAAATTGTTAAAGAGCTTTTCTTTCAACGACTTGCGTTTCCGTTTCGTCGTTTGAGGCTGCGTATAATACAGAGCCAAATTATTAAGTCAAGGATTATTTTCAAATTATTTTGAAGTCCTAAAACTCAGTGTTCTCATGGATAAAGTTATTTATCTTTTCCTTGGGAACGGAGGCGCATTATAGAGAGCTAATTAGGATTGGCAAGCGATATTTAAAAATAATCATCTAAGTGATTATTTTCTACACAGATCACTTTTTTTCAAACAAACCCCCTACAAGAAATGAACAATGGCTTAATTAGTTGGCAATTGATACACAATATAAGTAGTATCAATGTGATTTTATTGTTAATTCATCACTTTCCATTTATTTACTAGACCTTACTTATCATGAAATCTACTAATTCAAACATTGCTATTATTGCTATCGCTGCACTAGGTGCAGGAGCAATCTCTTTATTTCCAACAGTATCTCCGGCTTTTGCTTTCGCTTTTGGCGCAGTGATTACAGGTTTTACGGTTTTAACTATTAACAAAGCTCCAGCACAATCAAACTCAAATGATTCTGCTGATACTGCTCCAAACTCAGATCAAGCTAGTACTACATTATATGTGGGTAATTTACCTTATCGTGCAAATGAGTCAGATGTAAAAGAACTCTTTGCTGAATTTGGTGATGTATTTGCAGTACGTTTAATGAAAGACAAACGTACAGGTAAAAGAAGAGGCTTTGGTTTCGTAGTAGTTGCAACAAAAGACGCTGACAACGTTATTGAAAACTTAAACAATAACGAATTTGATCAGCGAACTCTAAAAGTGCGTATTGCTAATGATCCTAAAACTTCGGGTAACCCAAACACTGAAGAGAACTAAAATTTAGTTCTTTGAATGTATGATTTAGTGCCTCTTCTTTTATAGAGGGGGCACTACAAAATACCTCACCTTCAAAAAGAACTGCACTTTCCACCCCATCCCCATTCAATAATTGTTTTACTCTTCTAGCTATTGCCTCTCCAGAATCAATAAGCAATATTTTATTTCCCAGTGCTTTTTTTATTTCATTCTTTAGAAAAGGGAAATGAGTACAACCTAGAACTATCGTATCTACTTTATTTTGCCAAGGAGATAAAATCTCTTTTAGTTCCGTAATATCTACATCAATTCCGATCATTTTTTCTTCCGCCATTTCAACCAGTCGCGTTGAACCTAATAGCTGAACATCAGATATAGGAGCAAAAGATTTGATTAGATCATAAGTGTAGCTTCTCTTTACTGTCGCAGGCGTTGCAAGTAAACCGATCTTATTTGATACAAGAGCTGCGGGTTTGATGGCAGGAACAACACCTACTACAGGTATATCTAATTTATCCCGAAGAGAAGGAAGAACAACAGTGCTTGCTGTATTACAAGCAATCACAACGATATCGATAGAAAATTTAGAACATAACTTAGAGATAATGTGTGTCGTTCTTTCTATAAGTACCGATTCAGTTAGTTCACCATAAGGGAATGCCGCATTATCAAACGCATAAATATACTTAGCTAAAGGTAACTGATATTTAATTTCTTTATATACCGATAATCCACCGATACCTGAATCAAAAATCAAAATGTGTTTTGGCATAACTGAAACCACAGACTCTATTGTAAGCCGATATAAAAAGATGAGCTCTAATCATACCTCTTGCACTAGTTTTGTAAAACAGAAGCATTATAACGAAGATGAGTAAAGCGCTGTTGTTTTTCAATTTGCATCTCAGATAATTGGATTGAACCTTTAAAGCATGGTGCGCTAACCACTAAAGAATGAAACTCACCATTTTCTCCGCAAGGATCTACTTCTATTGGTAACTGTGCAATCAATTCTCTTGTGTATACTTTTCCACAAAATTGATTATCAAGTTGAGTCCCATCAGTTGTAACAAGAATAGTTTTAATACCTAATGAAATAATCTCCTCAGCCAAGTCTCTGCTTGATTGCCCTATTAAAGGAAAAACACAGTCCCAACCTGCTCTTTCGATATAGCTTTTACGATAATCAACAATGCCATTGCAAAACATGTCACCGAAAGCAACAGAATCAAACTCAATACCACATTCTTTTAAACCAGTTATGACTAAACTTTGATATTCATTGTTGGCAGGGAACACGGTTGGCAATTCGATTGTGATTAATGGCAGGTCGACTAAATCAGCTTGCATTTGAACAACTGATAATGGAGTTACCTGAAATGGGACTTCATTTGCTACATGTGTCGTATATAAAGCAACAACTTCATAGTCTGGATTCTCAAGCAATCGAATAAGAGTGAGTGTTGAATCCTTTCCTGATGACCAACTAATAATAACTTTCTTTTTCATTCATACCTCAAAATGAAAAACCGCCAATGAAGGCGGTCTTAAATCAAATTAAAATTGATAATCTAAACTAACATAATATGAGCGCTCTGCAGGTTTATAGCCGCCCGCCGTTTCATATTCTTCATCAAATAAGTTTTCAACTCGACCTCGAACAGCAAGATCTGACGTTACCCAATAAGCAGCAGCAACACTCCACAATGAATATGGATCAAGATAAGCAGTTTCAACACCTGGGGCTGAAGGTAAATCAGAGCGCTTTCCTGTATAAATATAAGAAAGGTTCAGGTCTAGATCTCCTAAACTTACATTACCCATCCATTTATAATTCTGTTTTGCTCTTCTTGCTAGTTGTTGACCTTCTGTATCCTCATGATCTTTATACTCAGCGATCAATGTATGAGAAATAACTCCAGTATCAAATAACAACTCTAACTCAGCACCTTTAATATCAGCATCAACATTCGCACTATAGCCTGCAAAATTTGGAGCGTCATAATATACAATTAAATTATCTACACGGTTCTTATAAAGAGATAAATTAACATTAACTAGGCTATATACTGCTGCAAGACTAACATCAATATTTTTTGACGTTTCCGGCTCTAAATCTGGAGCTGTCGATAAATCATAAAATGATGGCGCTTTAAACGCTGTATTATAAGCAGTACTTACTTTGTAAATATCATTAATTTGATAACTCGCACCAACACCCCACGTTGTATATTCATCATACTTATCGTGCTTATCAAATCGAGTATTTGCTTCTAACTTTAATTGCTCTAGTTGATATTGAGTTCCAAGATAGACGCCAGTCGACGTACGACTTTCACCTTCATTAATAATTACCTTATTTGACCAATCAGTAATGTCAGCTTTCACTTTCGCATCAGTCCAATCAACACCAGCATTAACTAACCAATCATTCGTTAATTTGATTTGGTTAGCCCATTGCATATTCAACTGTTCAATTTTTTGCTCTGAATCGAGATCTCCATTCTCATGATATTCCAGAGTTTGGTCATCTTGATAACTAATACTTAAATTTGATGAAACCGCATCTTTATGAAAAGATAATTTTGAAGAATAAACCGTAGATTCTGATTCTGATCGAGATTTCGTATTTGTATAATGGTTATATTCTGATGTGCTATTAAACCATCTAACACCAGTAAAAAGACTTACATAAGAAGAAAGCTGGTGCTCGTAGTTCAACATAAACTGGCTATTTTCAAAGCCATGTTTATCTCCATCATTTAATCCCGGCTGAGGATTAACATTGTAGCCTTCTGTTTGGGTGAATCCGGCAGCCATTTTTAAATGTCCGTTTTCACCTACCTTAGTGTTAGCTGCAAAGTTTCCTTCTTTATATCTATCACTACCAGCACCAATTGTTGCTGATTTCGACTGATTATCAGAAGACGTTCTAGTGATGATATTAATCACACCACCAACAGCATCGGAGCCATACATTACAGCTCCAGAACCACGAATTATTTCAATTCTTTCAACTTGGTTTACAGGGATCTTATTAATGTTCATTCCACTTTTAATGGAACTGTTCATTCTAAAACCATCAATTAAAATCAATACATGATCAGAGTTAGTTCCTCTCATAAAAATAGAGGCATTTTGACCAATACCACCATTGCTTGCGACTTCTATCCCAGGTTGCAACCTTAAAATGTCCGTCATCGTTTTTGCTTGAATCTGAACAATCTCTTCCTTGGTGACTACACTCATTGGTGCAATAACATCTTCTGTTGACTGCTCAAATCTGTTCGCAGTAACAACCATGGTTTCATCGGTTTCTGTTGTGGTATTTTGAGCAAATACAGGGGATGTATAGGCGTGTGAAAGCAGCGACACTACAGCTGTCGCTAAGGCAGTTTTCTTCATTTCCGTTGTTTCCTAAAATCGCGTTAAGTCCATATAGCAATACGTAATGTATTACTTATTGCTGGCAGGTCTTCGGACTTGAGAGCAGTTAACCTAGAGTACTCACTTCCCATTATTCGTCGATATCCTTAAACATCTAAAATTAACAGTGTGAAAAATTGTACCTTCGTTCTCTCTTACCGCTGCGCGTCAGTTCTGGATTTTCACCAGATTCCCTATTCAGGCTATAATTAATATTAAAAATAGCGCACCAACATGGGCGAAATAGTAGTGACCTACACTATCTTTGTCTAGGTTTATGCGCTCAATATCACGTCTTAGTATTAATTAGTTTCGATCAATAACACACAAATACTGGACAACAGATCTCTATCGCATAAAATCGGCGCTCTTATTTTGAGCAGCGTGAGGCAAGACGATGACACAATCAGTCATGAACCCAGAAAATTATCAAGTACAGTTAGATGAAAAAGCAGAAGCACTCTCTGCTATGTTTTCTGAATTTAATGTTCCAGAACTGGAAGTCTTTTCCTCTCCTGCTGAAAACTACCGCATGCGTGCTGAATTTCGTGTGTGGCATGAAGGTGACGAAATGTATTACGTCATGTTCAACCAAGAAACCAAAGAAAAATACCGTGTTGATTACTTCTTACCTGCAAGCCGTTTAATTAACGATTTGATGCCATTACTAACAGAAGCAGTAAAAGAAAGTAAAACACTTCGCTATAAAATGTTCCAAGTGGATTTCTTATCGACGCTTAGTGGCGAAATTTTGGTGTCGATGCTTTATCACCGTCAACTAGATGATGCTTGGAAAGAAGAAGCAAAAGCATTAAAACAACGTCTGAATGATGAAGGTTTTAACCTAAATATCATTGGTCGAGCACGTAAAATGAAAATCGTTTTAGACCAAGAGTTTGTTATTGAAAAACTTAAAGTTAATGACGACATCTTAACGTATAAGCAAGTTGAGAATAGCTTTACACAACCAAACGGCATTGTTGCTCAAAAAATGCTGGAATGGGCAGTGGATTGTACGCAAAACAGTCAAGGCGACCTACTTGAATTATATTGTGGTAACGGTAACTTCTCATTGGCATTAGCGAAAAACTTTGATCGTGTTTTAGCAACCGAATTAGCTAAACCATCTGTTGATTCTGCTCAATACAACATTGCAGCAAATAACATTGATAATGTACAAATCATTCGAATGTCAGCTGAAGATTTTACTGATGCTATGGAAGGTAAACGTGAATTTAGACGCTTAAAAGATCAAAACATCGATTTAAAAAGCTATAACTGCAACACTATCTTTGTTGATCCACCTCGTTCTGGAATGGATGAAGGGACTTGTAAGATGGTTCAAGGTTACGAGCGTATTATGTACATCTCTTGTAATCCTGAAACGCTAAAAGAAAACTTAGAAATTTTAAGCCAAACACACAACATTACGCGTTTTGCTTTATTTGACCAGTTCCCATATACACACCATATGGAAGCAGGCGTTTTCTTAGAAAGAAAATAAACTTAAAAAAAAGGCTCAGAGCGTAATGTTCTGAGCTTTTTTTATGAACGGTTATTTATATTTCTGTGTGAGTATCTTTCTTTTTCAAAATACCCATTTTTACACCAATCCAAAGTAACAAAGCCAGAGCAACTAGAATCGAAAAGAAATTAGAACCCGCTTCTGGGTATTGTGCTTTTACTAATGCTGAATGACCAAACAATCCTACAAAAAAACAAGCCACTGCAATAAGCGGAGTATCTTCACTCACTGGCGGTCGTAAGTATTCTTGATATAAACCTTGAGCCGCTAGAACCAATGCAATAATCGGAAAAATTGAGAAAGCAACTTCAGTTACTGTTAATCCAACCCAAACGGCATTTAAACAAAGACCTGCCACCACTGATAGCACTAATGTCTTTCGTTCATTTCTACTATTTTCATGTGTCATGTTTTTACCTCATACAGACATTGATTCACTGCGAACAATGTACCTAAATTCTATTTTTCATTCTCTTTACGGTACCAGTAGGCCCCTTTAGAGAGCATTCGTAATTGAAAAATCAGTCGCTCAGATAATTCAGTTCGTGATGCCGAGTCTAAATCTAATGCCTCTGCCCCTGAGCTAAATACAAGCGTTACCGATGCTTCAGCCTGAACCAATGCTTCTTCACGAGCTACCCCTGTTGTGGCAACTAAATATTCGGTAAGTTCCGCAACAAAGTGTTGGATTTCTCTTGCTACCGCGGCACGAAAAGCGGGTGATGTTCCTGAGCGTTCACGTAGTAATAAGCGAAAGACGTTAGGGCTTCCCTCAATAAACTCCATGAAAGTTTCAACGGAAGTTCTAATGACACTCCCTTCAACTACGATACGTTGACGAGCCTGTCTCATTAATTGACGTAATATCAAACCACCTTCATCTACTAGAGTTAGGCCTAACTCATCCATATCTTTAAAGTGTCGATAAAAAGACGTTGGAGCAATTCCAGCTTCTCGAGTAACTTCTCGTAAGCTTAAGCTTGTAAAACCTCGCTCGGCACATAATAGGCAAAATGCAGCGTCAATAATGGTTCTTCGAGTTCTTTCTTTTTGTTGAGCACGAACGCCTTTTGCACTCACTGGGCGCTTTACTTCTGAGACTGCATTGAGATCATCAGCTTCAAATTCAGGATACATATACTTTACCGTTTGTTGCGTGATTTAATTAAATGGGTATCACAAACTTCCGCCAACCCACATTATCGATTTCTACTTACCTATGTAAATAATGAAATCACTAATACGACAGATTTCCATAAACAACGTGATCCTCTCCACTCTATCTTAATCACTTGATTTACCAAACGAATGAAAAGGTTAAAATACTTTGTTAGCAATGTTGCGATATTGATAATAATTAAGGCGCTAATAATGACTAATTCAACCCCAATACGTTCAACCCATTTTGATGCCATTGTAATTGGTAGTGGCCCAGGGGGTGAAGGGGCTGCAATGGGTCTAACTAAAGCCAACTTAAATGTCGCAATTATTGAAAGAGAACCAAGTGTCGGTGGCGGTTGTACACACTGGGGAACCATTCCATCGAAAGCACTTCGTCATGCCGTTAGCCGTATTATCGAGTTTAACTCAAACCCTCTTTACTGTAAGAATAATACCAGTCTTCATTCTACTTTTTCGGATATTTTAGGTCATGCGAAAAGTGTAATAGATAAGCAAACTCGTATGAGACAAGGGTTCTACGATCGCAACCAATGCTCACTCATCTTTGGAGAAGCGAGTTTCGTAGAAAAAAATACCGTTGCTGTTACAACAAAAGATGGCTCCATTGAAACCTACACAGCAGATAAATTTATTATTGCTACAGGCTCTCGTCCATATCGTCCTGAAGGCATTAATTTTAACCATAGTCGTGTTTATGACAGCGACTCTATCTTATCTCTTAAACACGATCCTCGTCATATCATTATTTACGGTGCAGGTGTCATTGGAAGTGAATACGCTTCTATTTTTCGAGGGTTAGGTGTAAAGGTTGATTTAGTTAATACTCGAGATCGCCTACTTTCCTTTTTAGATAATGAAATGTCAGATGCGCTTTCCTACCATTTTTGGAACAGTGGTATCGTCACTCGCAATGATGAAAATTTTGAGCACATCGAAGCAAATGATGACGGTGTAATCATGCATTTAGAATCAGGCAAAAAAATGAAAGCCGATTGCATACTTTTTGCAAATGGACGAACAGGTAATACGGACAAGCTAAACCTTTCAGCGGTTGGTCTTGAAGCTGATTCTCGTGGTCAATTAAAAGTAAATGATAATTACCAAACAGACGTCGAGCACATTTATGCGGTTGGTGATGTGATTGGGTACCCAAGCTTAGCCAGTGCAGCTTATGACCAAGGGCGATTTACCGCTCAAGCCATTACCAAAGGAAAAGCAGAAGCTAGGCTCATTGATCATATTCCTACTGGAATTTACACCATTCCAGAAATTAGCTCTGTAGGAAAAACAGAGCAAGAACTTACCGCAGCAAAAGTACCTTACGAGGTTGGCCGCTCATCATTTAAACATTTAGCACGAGCACAAATTGCTGGTAAAGATATCGGTAGTCTAAAAATATTATTCCACCGTGAAACCAAAGAAATATTGGGCATTCATTGCTTTGGTGAACGTGCGGCTGAAATCATTCATATCGGTCAAGCCATTATGGAGCAAAAAGGCGAAGCCAACACTATTGAGTATTTTGTTAATACTACATTTAACTACCCTACAATGGCTGAAGCTTATCGAGTAGCCGCTCTCAATGGTCTAAATCGATTATTCTAATTATTAAAAAGGGCTGTATGCTGCAGCCCTTTTTTTGTATAGCGATCAATTAGGTAACGCATTTGGCCTATGATAGGAAAATTGCTTTTTTCCATTGATAATAGAATGTCACAGCCAAACTCAACCCCCGCATTGCCATAAATGAAATCATAGCCGCCCAAAGCGCATGATTTCCGTTATCTTGCATTAACCACCAAACAGAGAAGAAGGTTATCATGGCGATAAACATGGAATTTCTCATCTCAGAGCCTTTGGTTGCTCCAACAAAAATACCATCCAACAAGAAACACCACATTGATACCAATGGCATGGCAATTAACCAAGGCAAATAAATCAACGCTGTTTTTTGCACATCTTCAATTGAAGATATCATTGCGATTAACTGATAACCAAATACACCAAATACCAAACTGAGTAAGCTACTTATCACTAAACTCCAAAAAGTCGTACCAATAAGAGAATCCGCTAGCTGAGTTCTACTTTTTGCTCCAATCGCCTTTCCTACCATTGCCTCCATTGCATAAGCAAACCCATCCATACCATAAGAAATCATCATTAAGAAGCTCATTAATACTGCATTTGCAGCAACAATATCTACACCTAATGATGCTCCTTGAAACGTCATAAAAGTAAAGCAAGCTTGTAAGCACAGAGAACGTAAGAATATATCTCGATTTAAATTCAAGAGACGCTTAAAACCCGATAATAAATCAGATAGCGACATAATAAAGCTAGGTAACACGAGCTTATTACTCTGTTTTAAGACAAACCACAAACCGATTACTAATGAAGAATAATCGGCAATAACGGAAGCAAGTGCTGCACCTTCAACTTTCCAATGAAAGCCAACCACAAATAAAAGATCGAGAATAATATTAATGCTATTGGTTATGATAACCAGCCACATAGGATAACGAGCATTTTGCGTTCCAAGTAGCCAGCCCATGATAACCAAATTACTCAATGCGGCAGGTGCACTCCATATACGAATAGAAAAATATTGCTCGGCATAGTGCTTCACTTCAGCAGAGGCGTCACTGAATGAAAAAATGATCTGAGAAAGTGGCTGATGAAAAAGCAGTAAAATAAAAGAGAAGCACAGAGCAAGAAAAATGCCTTGAGAAAACGTCTGGCTCAGCGCATTTTTATTTTCTGCACCATAAGCTTGAGCTGTTAATCCTGTTGTTGCCATGCGAAGAAAACCCAATAACCAGAATGTTACGCTGATCATCGTGCCGCCCACCGCTACACCACCTAAATACCATGCATGTTCTAAATGCCCAATAACTGCAGCATCAATTAATCCTAATAAAGGAATGGTGATATTTGATAACACCATTGGTATAGCTAATGCTAGCACTTGCCGATGTAATGAAAGGTTTCTTAATGAATGCCACATAAGGAGTACCGAGAGAAAAAAGTAACTGCATTATTGCTTACTTTCTTTCGATCCTAAACCCTTACACCATTCAATTCATACTCATGTCATTAAATAGAACAATTGGTATTAAAGCTTGTTTTGCTATTACCAATTCATATGGATCAGCAAAGGAGTAACCCGGTGCTTAAATAATGGGAACTTAACCAACCAACGCTGCCATGCCTTCCAACGAGTACAGTTATGCTCTATCGGTGAAGTAACGGATAGATTTTCAATCCATGGTAACCATCCAGTAAAATCATGTTTAGGTTGATATAAACCATGTTGGTATTCAACACTACCAAGCTTTTTGCCTATCATGGTATTGCAGCGATCCCCTGCAACAACGAATAACGCTTCTGCATGATTAAAACGACGGCCAAGCAGTTGGATAAATTTAGATAGTTGAGTTTTAGTGCAATCTAACAAAGCTTGCTCACACACAATCATGACAGGCACATTATTAGGCACAGGAAGCTCATCAATCCAGTGATCGTCACCAACAGAGCCGCAACGTAAATAATATCGCTCATTGGTATGGAAGAGTTTTTGGCGCCAAAGCAAATTTTCATTAATATCAAGCTCAAGCCAATGACAACGTCCATTATCTAAACGATAAAAACGTGTATCTAAGCCTGCGCCAACATTAACAACCCAGCCTGATGGATTTGATTTTAGAAATTTAGAAACTTGTTGATCACACTGAACCGTCAAAGTTGCGTGAAGAAGCTGTTTTTGGTCTATATCTCCAGAGAGACATTCAGCAGAAAGGTGACAGCGCTGACAAGCCGCTGCAGCAATAGGGTCATAAATGAGCCCATTGTCGATCATACTTTCACGGCTTCTTAACCAAAGAGGTTGTAATAAACGTGAAGGAATTTTATGGCCGAGGTTCGTCATTATCATCATCCTTAGTGAATAGGACCAAATGATAATAACTATCATTACCACTTGTAAAGATTTATTTCAGCTAAACAAGCGATAATGATGATTATATAGTGTCAATCTAGATGATTAGATTGTAATTACATCCAAGTTGTACTTCTGATCACACCAACAGCAAGACCTTCAATACTTAAACTTTGAGAAGTTAAATCCACTTCAATTGGTGAAAATTCTTCATTTTCGGCATGAAGAAATACCATAGAGCCTTTACGCTCTAAGCGTTTTACCGTTACATCATCATCAACACGAGCAACAACGACTTGACCATCGCGAACGTCTTGAGTTTTATGAACCGCAAGTAAATCACCATCCATAATTCCAATGTCTTTCATGCTTTCGCCGTTCACGCGTAATAAGAAATCAGCTTGTGGCTTAAACATTCCAGGATCAACTTTATAGTGGCTCTCAACATGCTCTTGAGCAAGAATCGGCTCCCCTGCTGCAACTTGACCAATGAGTGGAACACCCAGTTCTTCATCATGATGATCTGCATCTTGCAGTAGAATACGTATTCCACGAGATGCACCAGGAATAATTTCTATCACCTGCTTACGAGCTAATGCCTTTAAGTGCTCTTCCGCCGCATTCGCTGAACGAAATCCCAACTCACGAGCAATTTCTGCACGTGTTGGTGGCATGCCAGTATCATCAATTTTTGCTTTGATAAGATCAAAGACTTCTTGCTGTCTTGCCGTTAGCGGCTTCATAAATCACCTGTCTGTTTATACAGTTCACTGTGAGTATATACAGCTGTGCTATGCTTTGAAAGACCTATTGATTAAAAATAAGACAAAATCGCTTACTTTTCTGTCATATGACTCATACAATTGCGGATATTCTGTTCATCCCTATTAAAAGGTTTGACCAGTTCTGCTATTCTTGCCTGAAATTGTAAGCATCTATTATACGGCCGACTGCTCGGTACATAACTAAGGCGTTATTGTCATTATGTCTACAGGACACACTATTTATCATTCTTTACTAAAGTTACCACTATCGGTAATGGTGAAGAGTAGCTCGATTCCATCGAATCCTATTGAAGATTTAAAAATTGATCTTGAGCGCCCAATTATTTACGCACTACCATTTCGTTCACATGTGGATTTACTTACACTACAAAAAAGTGCCCTAGAACTTGGTTTGCCTGACCCTCTATCTCCTATCGAGATTGAAGGTGTAAAATATCCACGCTATGTATTTACTTCTATCGGACCAAAAATGTTCGATACTGATGACGATCTTCCACAAGAGTCGTTAGACCTATTTAAGATTGTATTAAAGCACCATGCTGATAATCCAGACGCTGATTTCCAACTGATCCCTACCTCTATTTTATGGGGAAGAAAGCCAGGTAAAGAAGGAACAAGTAAACCTCACTTAATGCCACTTAACGGACCTCAAAAATTTGTCACGTTAATAAAAGCAGGACGAGACTCAACCGTTCGTATTAGCCCAGTAGTATCTTTACGTTACATGGCTGATAACCACGGCTCTGATGAAGCCATTGCACATAAATTAGCGCGTGTTGCAAAAATACACTTTTCTCGCCAAAAATTAGCGGCATCAGGTCCTAACCTACCGAATCGCCAAGCGCTATTTAATCGCTTATTAAAATCACAAGCGATTGAGAAAGTCATTTTAGAAGAAGCAAAAAGCCGAAATGTCGATGTAGAGAAAGTGCGTAAAGAAGCCATGGGTATCATGGAAGAAATCGCTACCAACTTCTCTTATTCTCTAATTAAAAATGGTAACCGTATTCTGAAGTGGTTATGGAACCGTTTATATCAGGGATTAAACATCAATAACGCTTCTACTGTGCGTAAATTAGCACAAGAAGGTCATGAGATTGTTTATGTTCCTTGTCATCGTAGTCACATGGATTACCTACTCCTTTCTTATGTTTTATATCATGAAGGTTTAGTTCCACCACATATTGCTGCTGGCATTAACTTAAACTTCTTCCCTGCGGGTCCTATTTTCCGTCGCGGTGGTGCTTTCTTTATTCGTCGTAGCTTTAAAGGTAATCGCCTGTACTCAACCATTTTCCGTGAATATTTAGCTGAGCTTTTTGCAAAAGGATACTCAGTTGAATACTTCAGTGAAGGTGGACGTTCACGTACCGGTCGTTTATTACAAGCGAAAACAGGTATGTTAGCAATGACGGTACAAGCAATGCTACGTGGCTTAAACCGCCCAGTTACCTTAGTACCTGTTTATATTGGGTATGAACACGTAATGGAAGTAACCACTTACGCAAAAGAGCTGCGTGGTAAACGTAAAGAAAAAGAAAATGCAGGTCAGGTATTACGTACACTACGCAAACTACGTAACTTCGGACAAGGTTACGTTAACTTTGGTGAGCCTATCTCATTAAACCATTACTTAAATGAACATGCTCCAAATTGGTCTGAATCAATCAACCCGATTGAACCACAGAAACCAGAATGGATGACACCTGTCGTAAACGGCATCGCTAATAAGATGATGACACATATTAATGATGCAGCGGCAGCTAACGCATTAACACTATGTGCAACCGCTTTACTTGCTGCAAACCAACGAGCACTAAGTAAAGAAGACTTAACAGAACAATTAGATTGTTACCTGCAAATTCTACGTAATGTTCCATACTCAGCAACGGCAACTGTTCCAAGTGAAGATGCTGACGCTTTACTAGAACATGCCATTAAGCTGGATAAGTTTGTTATTGAGAAAGATACGCTAGGTGAGATTGTTTCATTAGATCGTAATCAGTCTCTACTGATGACTTACTATCGAAATAACATTATCCATCTATTTGCACTACCATCATTGATTGCAAAACTCGTCGTTCACCATGACACGATTACCGTAGAACAAATTCAGGACCAGATAAAATTAATTTATCCTTTCCTAAAAGCGGAATTGTTCTTACATTACAAAGAGGAAGAATTGACCTCTATAGTAAATAATCATATTGATGAATTAGTTCAACAAAATCTGATTTTACGTGATGGTGATACACTGCAACTGTGTAATGCAAACATTCGCAAATTGCATTTACTTGCTCATACCATTTCAGAAACTCTACAGCGCTACGCAATCGCACTAACGCATCTTCAAGCATCACCAGATTTGGGCAAAGATGAATTAGAAGAGCAAAGCCAAATCATGGCTCAGCGTTTAAGTCGTCTACATGGTATCAACGCACCTGAGTTCTTTGATAAAGGTGTATTCTGCATTCTGTTTAATACTCTAAAAACAGAAGGATACCTTGATGAAGATGGCGCAGCAGTGTTAAGTAAAGTTGAACCGTTATCGCAAGATATCGCACATCTTCTTACTCCTGAAATTAAGCTAACGATTCATGCAGTAATGACAAAAGAAGACTAATTTAACGTCCCTTTCTTTAAATACAAAAAAAGCCAGTATGATATTAGTCATACTGGCTTTTCTTTTAAAACAATACGTTAAATTAAAACGCTTGCACTGATAGCAATAAAAATCAGTCCACCGACATAGTTATTATTTAAAAACGCTTTAAAGCAAGCTTCCCTTTCACGTCCTTTTATTAACCATTGCTGATACACAAAAAATCCAGCAGCCGCTAATATTCCCCAATAATAAATACCAGAAAGCGCTAATTGAGAGCCTAATACGATCAATAATGCCAATACCGATAACTGCAATAAACCGATAATCGTTTTATCATAGCGTCCAAACAAAATGGCTGTTGATTTAATACCAATCTTTACATCATCATCTCTGTCCACCATTGCATACTGTGTATCGTAGGCGATCGTCCACAATGCATTAATCACAAACAGTAACCACGCTTCAGGTGGTACCTGATTTGATTCTGCTGCGTATGCCATTGGAATTGCCCAGCTAAATGCTAGTCCAAGTACAAACTGAGGGAGATACGTCACTCGTTTCATAAAAGGGTAAGCAATGGCAAGAACAATGCCGATACCAGATAGCATAATCGTTAAGGTGTTCATGGTTAAAACAAGAAGAAAAGAACACACAACCAAAACAACAAAAAGAGACAACGCTTCTTTTGAAGAGATAAGTCCAGAAGGCAATGGACGATTAGCCGTTCGTTTTACATGACCATCCACTTTACGGTCCGCAAAATCATTAATCACGCACCCCGCAGAGCGCATAAAAACCACACCTAATACAAATACAATAAGTACGTGCCAATCAGGCAATCCATCGGCTGCTAAAAATAAAGCCCACAATGTTGGCCATAAAAGCAATAGAGAACCAATTGGACGATTCATTCGGGTCAATTGCCAAAACGCCTCTGCTTTTGACATGTTCATGATTCCACTTCCTTTGAATAAATGGGTGCTTCTGGTAAAAATAACTCTGCAACTAGCATAGGTTTATTATTCATCCATAATCGAGAACGACGAGCAAACAACTCTCCTCTTTCTGTCATTATTGTTCCTACTTGTAATTTATCTCTATGTGCACTTTGAGCACTAAATACAGTAATTCCTAAAGGAGTATGACCTTGACGAGTTAAATCATGCGGCTGATCTTGCAATGATGATAACGGAATTAATGTTCTACCATAAACCCACGATTGCTGATCACCTTTTAAGATGACTTTTCGACGCAAACACACTTCTCCGCTAAGAAGAGCTTCCTCTTCTACGGTTAATTTATCTGGATTCACATGGGTATTATCCAATACCGATACCGATAACACATTGCAATGCTGCTCTAAACGACGTGATAGTGAATCTAATCCTAGCAACCAATAACGCTGCAGGTCATTACTACACTCAAATGTATCGGCCTCTTGCCACTGCACTCTTTTTAGTACAGAAGCACACCAAGAATTGATATCTGACATATTCTCTATAACATCTTTCACATATATTGCTTTATATTGAAAGATTGTAGTTAATTTTTTCTCACAACTGCCGACTATTGTATCAAGTAATAAAATAAATTGACTGATGAATGGATTAGAAAATGACAAAGAAATCATTATTTGCAGGGTTACTGCTGATTATTAGCCAAATATTCTCCCCTGCAATCCACGCAGAAGAAGAAGTCGCACCTCAAATGGGCTACTTTACACTGGCTCCAGATTTAACAACGAATTTTGTGACAACAGGAAAAAAACTAGGTTACATCCAAATTCGAGTAGATATTCTTGTTGCAGATAATCGAGATTTACCGCAATTAGAGCGTCATAATCCACAGATCCGAAACGCATTAGTTGAAGTGTTAGGACAACAACCAGAACAAAGAATTAAATCCCTGGCGGGTCGTGAAGAAATAAGAAAAGAATGTTTAACTGCAATTAATGAGTTGTTGCTTGCAGAAACAGGAAAAACGTTAGCCGTTGATTTACTGTTTACCAAATACATTTATCAATAACTATTTTTACGTTAGATATTTTTATTTATCTACGTCAATATAAAATGAGCGAGGTAATCATTACCTCGCTCATTTTTTTTAACTCAATGAAGATTTTCTAAAGCGACTATCAATCCAGCAATTACACATCCGGTGATTAAGCCTGCTAAATGCGCTGTATTTGCAATTGCCATAAAAGGTTGTACATAACCTAAAATTAGCCAAACAAGCATAAAACCAACTATTGGTTTAGATACGGAAATACCTTTCTCTGGCGCTAACCAGCCAATAAACCAAGAGTAACCGAGTAATGCATACACCACACCAGATAGCCCACCAAAGTTAGCACCTTCAACCCAGAACTGACCTAAACCAGAAAACAGCGCAGAAAATAAAAACAGCTGTACTAACTTAGTTCGACCTAATCGTAATTCAATATCCCCGCCTAGCTGCCACCACCACAATAAATTAAAAATTATATGTGTCGCAGAAAAGTGCAGCAATGCATGTGAGAACCAGCGCCATACTTCAACACTCTGTCCTTGATAGGCAGGAAAGTGTAACGCTTGGAAAATCGAGTTATTCCACCCTAATTGTTGCAAAGCAAAAATCACAATACACACAAGCATTATCGACAACGTAAAGATCCCAGCTTTAGCTTTGATCATTTTCATGAGATTAGGCGAACCATATGCAAACTTTGCTGTTCGTGTATCCGCCATATCCCATGATGCTGATTGGTATTTAACATCATTAGGGTTACGTAAAAATGCCTGTAATTCTGATTCGACTTCCAGTAAATAAGCATCATCAGAAACAACCCATAAAGCAAACTGTCCATCCCTTCTGGCATCATTCTGATATCGATATGTCTTGATGCCATATAATCAATGAATGCTTGTCCTGCTCTAGGGTTTGATAATGCGATTAATCTTTGCATACGCTTTTATTTCTCCACAGGTAACCCTGCTTTATGCCAACCTTCAAATCCACCATCAACACTATAAACTTCTTCATAGCCTTGATTCACTAAATACTGAGCTGCACCTTGGCTACTATGTCCGTGATAGCACATAACCAAAACCGGTTGTTCAAAATCAATCTCATTCATTAACTCAACGATCGTGTCATTAGTTAAATGAAATGCATTTTCTACATGCCCTCTAATGAAGGATTGTGGATCCCTAATATCTACCAATACAACATTAAGATCTTGCTGTTGTAATTTTTCTTGAGCGTCTACTACTGATATATGTTGAAACTGATCCATTATGAGCCTTTCTCTCTGTTTTTTATTTATTGTACCCTCGATTAACCACAAGAAAAACACAGAGTACGTAAGGGTTAAACAAAGTTATCCACATAGTTATTATCCACACATTTTTTTAGACTATTTTTGACTGTTTAATTTTTACCCACCTGTGGAGAAAGCTGTGAATTACGTTGATAAAGTAGTTTATGAAAAAGCGATCCACTATATGTAGTAAAGATCCTTTTTAAAGTGTGGATATAAATTCTGTTGCTAAGCTATCGTGTTATCTAGGTTTTACTGGATTTAATTAAGATCTAAACAGATAACTCCCCACTTATACACAAGATATTTTTATTATAATCCATCGAATTAATCAAACTCTTGATCATATCAATACATTAATGATATCAATCCGATTAATCAGTCGTTCGATTACTTCAGGTATAAAAAAAGCTGAACTCTTTCAAGTTCAGCCTTTTTTAAAATTCTTATCTTAATTAAAGAACATCACCAACGGCGTCCTTCAATTTTTTCATCGCATTCTTCTCAAGTTGACGAATTCGCTCCGCCGATACTTGATAAGTATCTGCTAACTCTTGCAGTGTCGCTTTCTCATCCGCTAACCAACGAGATTGAACAATATGTTGGCTACGTTCATCTAGCGTCGCAATCGCATTTGCTAAACGATTATTTGTATAATCTTCCCAGTTGTCTTCTTCTAGAGAGTAAGCAACATCAGATTGCTTATCTTCTAAATAGTAAACTGGTGCCGTAAACGCCATATCACGATCATCATCTTCAGCTGGAGCTTCAAACGTTGAGTCTTGAGCTGCAAGTCTTGCTTCCATCTCTCGAACTTCAGAAGGTGCAACACCAAGATCTTTTGCAACGGCTTCAACTTCACCGTTGTTAAACCAACCTAAACGTTTTTTATTCTTTCTTAAATTAAAAAACAATTTACGTTGCGCTTTGGTTGTTGCTACTTTCACGATACGCCAGTTTCTTAATACGTATTCATGAATTTCAGCTTTGATCCAGTGCACAGCAAAAGAGACCAAACGTACACCCACTTCAGGGTTAAAACGTTTTACTGCTTTCATTAAGCCTACGTTACCTTCTTGAATAAGATCCGCTAAAGGTAGGCCGTAACCAGAATAACCACGGGCAACATGCACGACGAAACGAAGATGAGATAGGATCAGCTCTTTCGCTGCCTCTATTTCTTCTTTGTAGTGTAAACGCTCCGCTAGCTCACGTTCCTCTGCCACAGTTAACATTGGGTAACTATTAACAGATCGTAGATAGCTATCGATACTATCTTGTGAAACGACAGCCATTGAATACATTTCTTTCGACATTCAAATCCCCATTTATATCTTGGTATTACTTAACTTAACCTTGCAATAATGTACTTAAAGTAAACAGACTGCAAGTGAAAGGCGGAAAATTATCCACACTTTATTGACTAATTTCTGTTAAGTAAGTTCAGTTTTTAACAAAACAAAAACAAAAAAGCCGCTAATTCAATCAATTAGCGGCTTAAGATCTTATTTAAAACAAGGAGCGTTTTGTTTTATACCGGTTCAATTTCTTTTAAATGACGCAATACTGAAATTCGAGCCGCTAGCAAACCTAAGAAAGACGATAACATAAGCAATAGCAAACTCTCATCCCACGTTAAACCGACTAAACGGAAAATGCTATCGTAAAGTACCGCCACATTATCTACTGCGCCATTTAAGGTAACCGTAATAATTGCAGTTAATAACCAAGCAACAAAGCCACCTAATAGACCAAACCACATACCTGTATACAAGTAAGGACGTAAAATAAAAGTATTGGTTGCACCAACTAATTTCATTACCTGAATTTCATCTTTTTGCTCTAATACATTAAAACGTAATGTATTACCAACAATCAAAAAGACAGCAACAAACATTAAAATAGCCAATGTCGTTGCGACCACAACCGCTACGTGTTTAATTGCATCCAATCGAGCTAACCAATCATCATCCAAACGAACTTCGTTTACATAAGATTGCTGCTTTAAACGATTAACTAGCTGGTTTACTTGTTCTGTACCTTGCCACTCTGTTTTCGGTGAAACAATTAACACTGCGGGTAACGGATTGCTATCTAATAGTGTTAGTGCTTGCTCAAAACCTGAATGCTCACTCAGCTCTTTTAACCCCTCTTGTGGAGAGATGTACTGAACAGCCTCGATTTCCTTCCAGCGTTCTAGCTCACTTTTCAACGTTTGAACTTTTGTTTCTGCAACGTCTTGTTGCAAATACAAACTGACTTGCGAAGGCGCTTGCCATTTTGAAGCGACAATCGTTAAGTTTTTACCAATTAAGTACATACTTGAAGGTAAGGTTAATGACATAGCAATCACCGCTAATGTCAGCATATTACCTAAAGGACGACGTAACAGCTCTTGAAAAGAAAGCTTGGCTTGTTTCTTATGAGTCGCCCAGAATCCATCATTTGATGCGCCTTGAGTATTTTTAGGTTTACGCTTAGCCATGATCAGCTACCTCGCGTAAACACCCTTGGTGTAAATCAAAACGACGGTATTTATTACCACCAATTAATGATAAATCATGTGAAGCCATTAATACGCTTACTCCCACACGATTAAACTCAGCAAAAAGATTAAACACCTGACGAGATAACTGAGGATCTAAGTTACCTGTCGGTTCATCAGCCAATAGCAACATAGGTTTATTTACAACCGCACGAGCAATACCCACACGTTGTTGTTCACCACCTGACAATTGCATAGGGTAACTTTTTGCTTTATCTAATAACCCAGTTTTATCTAATGCCGCCGAGACTCGGCGCTTAATATCATTTTCTCGTACTGATTCAACACGCATTGGTAATGCAACATTATCGAAAACAGTACGATTCATCAGTAATTTATGATCTTGAAAAACGATACCGATATTACGACGTAAGAATGGAATATCTTGATTCGAAATTTTTGTAATATCATGACCATTAAATAAGATCTTGCCATCACTTGGACGTTCAATTGCACAGATCAGTTTCAACAACGTACTTTTACCAGCCCCTGAATGACCACTCAAAAAAGCCATTTCACCTCTATTTAAATGAAAATTTACTTTTTGTAATGCTGGACGACCACCTCGATAGGCTTTCGACACTTGCTGAAATCGAATCACGCGCTATTCCTCACGACTAAATAATGCTTCAATAAAATCTTGCGCCACAAATGGACGTAAATCATCAATGCCTTCACCGACACCGATAAAACGGATTGGAATTTGGAATTGATCCGCAATAGAGAAAATAACACCACCTTTTGCTGTACCGTCCAATTTCGTTAATGTAATTCCAGTTACTGGAGCAACATCACTGAACAATTTAGCTTGGCTAATAGCATTTTGACCCGTACCTGCATCTAAAGTTAACATGATCTCATGCGGCGCTGATGGGTCAATTTTCTTCATTACACGAACAATTTTACGCAATTCCTCCATTAAGTTACTCTTATTTTGGAGACGACCTGCAGTATCGGCAATAACAACGTCAACTTTACGTGCTCGTGCAGCTTCAATTGCATCGTAAATAACGGATGCACTGTCTGCACCAGTATGTTGAGCAATAACAGGAACATCATTACGCTGACCCCAAACCTGAAGTTGCTCAACAGCCGCTGCACGGAACGTATCGCCCGCCGCCAACATGACTGACTTACCTTCATTTTGGAATTGTTTTGCTAACTTACCGATCGTTGTTGTTTTACCAACACCATTTACGCCAACCATTAAAATCACGTGTGGCATATTTTTTTCGTTAATTTCTAATGGTTGTTCAACTTTAGCTAAGATTTCAGCCATTTCTTCTTTTAGTAAACCATATAATGCTTCACCATCTTTAAGATCTTGCTTACTTGCTTTTTCAGTTAGACTATCGATAATTCTAACTGTCGTGTCCATTCCCACATCGGCAATTAATAACTGTTCTTCAAGCTCTTCAAACAGCTCATCATCAATTTTTTTACCGCTAAATAAACCAAAGAATCCTGCACCAATATTCTCTTTTGTGCGTTGTAAACTACGCTTTAAACGAGCAAAGAAACTTTCTGTTGGTTTTTCTTGAACTTCTTCCACTTTAATTACAGGCTCAGCCTCTAATTCCGCTTCAGGTTCTTTCTCAGTAACAACGTCTTCCGCTTCTGTCGCTTCTTCAGCTTGTACCGTTACTTTCTCACTTTCTTTAGGCTGTTCAAGCTCTGCATCTTCCACTACACTCTCTACGGCACTATCATCTTTAGATGGAGCCTGAGAAAGCGTTTCTGCATTTTCTTCTACTGATTGTTGTTCTACTGCTGGTTGTTCGGCTTTTTCTTCATCACCAAAACCTAACCAAGACAATAATCCGCGTTTCTTTTTGCCTGTCATTGGGAAATCCTAGAATTAAATTGGTACAATTTTCTCGTATACTATCACTTTCTGAGCGGTCAAAAAATCTATGGTTAAACGTAAACAACACTCACCTCGCACTTCTGGCACAAATGGTCGCTCAGGAAGCATTCGTATTATCAGTGGACGCTGGCGCGGACGCAAACTTCCAGTACATGATGCAGAAGGATTACGACCAACCACGGACCGTGTAAAAGAGACTGTTTTTAACTGGTTAGCACCTGATATTCCTCGAGCTCGTTGTTTGGATCTTTTTTCTGGCAGCGGCGGTTTAGGTTTTGAAGCCGCTTCTCGTGGTGCTGAACACGTCGTAATGCTTGAATTAAATAAACAAGCTCATGCACAACTTAAACAAAATGCAGAGAGTTTAAAAGCAGATAATATCGAAATTCATCATACCGATGCATTAACGTTTTTAAATCAAGCTGCAACTCCATTTGATGTTGTTTTTATTGACCCTCCATTCAGAAAAGATTTATTAGAAGAAACCTTAACAAAATTAGAAAATAATGGATGGTTAGCAGCAAACGCTATGATATACATTGAAGCAGAAAAAGAATTAAACTCATTACCGGTTCCTGCACATTGGCATCTAAGCAAAGATAAAACAGCAGGACAAGTTACCTTCAAATTATATGAAAGAGAGGAATAGATGAAAGGATTGATCATTCTTGCTAAAGCTGCCATTGCCTTTGTGTGGTTTATTTTAATTTTAAATTTCTTTATGCCATTCCCAGGTAAAGCCGCCATTGCTCTTTACATCATGACTGCATTTTTATTTATGATGCATGGTTTGCAGATGCTTATCTTTATTGGTGCTTTTGGCGATAAAATATCAATGAGTCGTTGGGAAAAATGGTCAATACTCATCTTTGGTGTATTTGCTTTATTAGACATCAGAAAAAAACACATGATGTAAAATACCCACTATAAATAGATTATTTTAAAAGGAGCGCTCAGCTCCTTTTTTTATACTACGTCCCCACCTCTTCAACTCATTTTTAATGGGTATCTATGCTACCATTGCCGATATTCTTCTGAACTTTAATCTTGGTACACATTTATGGATACGCTTTCTGCCGCTGTCATGCTTTTTCTAATAATGGACCCTATGGGCAATTTACCTGTATTTACGGCCATTCTTAAACACGTAGAAAAAAAGCGTAGACGTATAATTTTAATCAGAGAGCTACTTATTGCGCTGGCAATCATGATGGCATTTCTGTTTATGGGGGAGCAAATCCTTAATTTCTTAAGCCTTAAAAAAGAAGCCGTATCGATTTCAGGTGCCATTATCTTATTCTTAATTGGCTTAAAAATGATTTTCCCACCAGAGGGGGATTAGGTGCAAGTTTAGGGGCAGGTGATGAACCGTTAATTGTACCACTTGCTATCCCTATGATTGCTGGTCCTTCTATTCTCGCTACATTATTACTTTTAGCTCACCAAGAGCCAGATCGCATGCTTGATTGGAGCCTTGCTTTATTAGGTGCGTGGTCAGCAACAACCGTTATTTTAATGTTTTCTGAAATATTCCAACGCGTGGTTGGTGAAAAAGGGTTAGCAGCAATAGAACGCTTAATGGGTATGCTACTACTGATGATATCAGTGCAGATGTTCTTAGATGGCATCATGAGCTACTTCAGCCATATTTAATCTAAACCATCACTTTCAAATAAAAAGGTCGCTATATGCGACCTTTTTATTTATACCAATATAATTAATGGTGACACATGCGCTCAGGGTTTGCTGTAAGCCCTTCTTCCGTTGCGACAATCTTCTTTTTAGATAGCAAAAAATCAAGCAACTCAGCTAGCGTTAAATCTTGTTGGCTACAAGTATGAAAACAAACCTCAGAACCAAATTCACTCTCTATTTTCTCTTCCAATTGAGCGCGTGGTAGCGGCTCTTTAGAATCAATAAGAATATTTAAAACAACATGACCATGAATATCTTGTTTCATTTCACTTTCTCATCATTTATTAAAGACCGTCTTAGCATACCAGATAAAAACAGTAAGCTTTACGCTTTCTATTTTTATCGACAAATAGCTCATAGAAAGCAATAGCAAACCAAAACAACTAAAAGCATAGTCCACATTAAAAAAGACTACTTTATCGACAAGATAAAAAACATAAAAACAAAGTAAAAAACAGATAAAATACAACAAGTTAAATAACTTATATATTAAATTTTCATATATATCAAAGTGAGTTATAACCAGTGTAATATGATTTTTTATTAGAAAAATACGTCCGTTATTATCTAATGATATAAAAATCACTTAAAAGCCGATCATATTGAAGCAATAAAAAAGGCAAAATTGAAAGTAGAGTAAGATATCGCATCTAAACTCTAAAATCACAACTAAAATAGGTGATTAATAAACAAACCATAAAAAACCCAATTAAATCAATTAAAATCAACAACTTAAAGCAAGTTAACATAAGTTAAACACAAAAAACCACAATAACAACAGACAAAAATACACCTTAACAGAGCCTCTAACGGGCATTATTGTCATGGAAAAGTTATTTTTTTAAGCTTTAGAGCAATCAGTGCTTGATCAATAACCAAAAACGGTGTTATTCTATTTGTCAAGCAATGATAGATGACATTAGAGGAGCATAGTAATGATTACTTCATCGCAAAAACAAGGACTTATGATGATCGCAGTAGTTGTTGGACTAATGACTCTGCCAATGATGTACTAATCTACATTCAAATAAGTTCATATAAAAAAACGGACGCAAATGCGTCCGTTTTTTTATGCTTAAAATATAGTTTTCAAAATAAATGCTTAATATTTTCCCAATGAATCATATAGATAGCTAAAGATATCAAGGTAGCAATCAATACGATCCCCCCCACCAATTTCCATAAAAATCGACTGGCTCTTGGGGTCAAAATATCATTCATTTCTTTACACGTAGCTTTGAAAGCGGATTTATCTTCTAACTTATACCCTTCTTCGTGCACGACTTTGTTTCGCATAGTTGCAATAAAGCGTAATTTCTTAATCACTTCATGAGGAAGACGCTCCTCACAACTACTAATAAGCTGATGAAGTCCTTTTCCTTCTGCGTGATAATGTGTCTTTAATAAAGATTCAATTTTACGACTTTGCTTCACAACAAGATCAATATCAGACATATCACTCTCCTAATCTTTGACTCTGAAATCTCTTTCTACTTTATACCATGCAAATGCGAGTTTCTCTTTCTGATCCTTCAGATTATTATCTTTAGTACACAGTAAAATAATAGGGGATAATTTTAAGATAATGTTCGAGCTAGATCTCAGTTCGTCTCTTGATTTCTACTTCTAAAGAAAAGATACATAAAATAACTAGAAAACCCGCACAAACTCGATAAATACTCCTTATCTATCTTTCTATAAAGAGTAGAATAATGATGAACTTATGTATTTACTTGCACGTTTAAGGAAAATCATGCCTGTTACTTATATTATTTTGTTACTTATCTTTATTTTTGCTGCAGCATTTTTATTTAAACGCTTCCAAAGCAAATATATCTTAGGAGAAAATGCCCCTGAGATGACGGCCGAAGTAACTATTTTAGATAAGCAAATAGTTGAAATCCCAGACACTCAACCCGGAGAAGAAGATCAGGAATTTTGGATTTATGTACAAAAAGGGCGATTTGGACCAAAACGAGAATTTGAAGTTGGCGTCCATTATTTTCATGCTCTAAATCCAGGAGATAAAGGTATAATGACTTATCAAGGGCGTAAATTTCATCACTTTGCCTTAAAGCGAGATTAAAGAAATACTAGGGAACCACTTATGACCAATACCATGCTTTCTGCCATTCCATTAACCTCTCTTGCTGGTGTGGGAGCAAAAGTCGCAGAAAAGCTCGAAAAAATAGGATTGGTCTCCATTCAAGATTTACTTTTCCACCTTCCATTACGCTATGAAGATCGAACACGTGTATATCCAATGGCACGTGTTCACTCTGGTTTGTTTGCCGCAGTGCAAGGCAAAGTCATGTCTTGCGATATGCAATTTGGCAAAAGAAAAATGTTACTGGTAAAAATCAGTGATGGAAACGGCACTATTACCCTACGCTTTTTTAATTTTAATGCGGGCATGAAAAACAGCTTTAGCGAAGGCAAACTCGTTCATGCTTATGGCGAAATTAAACGTGGAGGCAGTGGTTTAGAAATTGTTCATCCTGAATATCAATTTCATGTGCCATCCCAGCTACTTGAAATTGAAGCAAGCTTAACGCCTGTCTACCCAACAACGGACGGATTACGTCAAAATACATTACGAAGTTTAACTGACCAAGCCTTAGAGCTATTAGATAAAGCAGCAGTTACTGAGCTTTTACCACAAGGTTTATACAATAACCAAATCACCCTTAATCAAGCGCTTCATATTATTCATCGTCCAGATCCATCGATAAATCTTGATGCATTTGATGAAGGCAAACACCCTGCTCAACAACGCTTAATTATGGAAGAGCTATTGGCTCAAAATTTATCTATGTTGTCTGTTCGTAGTAAAGGACAACAAGAAGATGCATTACCCTTAGCAACACTGACTAATTTAAAGCAAAAACTATTAGCACAACTTCCTTTTACTCCAACGAACGCTCAACAACGTGTTGTCGCTGAAATCGAACAAGATTTAGCAAAACCTCACCCAATGATGCGCTTAGTACAAGGTGATGTAGGTTCAGGTAAAACCTTAGTTGCAGCATTAGCAGCGGTACAGGCTATCGAACACGGTTATCAAGTCGCTTTAATGGCTCCGACGGAATTACTAGCAGAACAACACGCCGCTAACTTTGCACATTGGTTTGAATCGATGGGAATTACTGTTGGTTGGCTTGCAGGAAAACTAATAGGTAAAGCGAAAGAAAAAGAATTAGAGCGCATAGCCAGTGGCGAAGCGAAAATGATAGTGGGTACTCACGCACTGTTTCAACAAAATGTAGAGTTCCATCATCTTGCTCTGGTTATTATTGATGAACAACATCGTTTTGGTGTTGATCAACGCTTAGAGCTGCGTGAAAAAGGCCAAAAAAATGGAGCCTATCCACATCAATTAATCATGACTGCTACACCTATACCAAGAACGTTAGCCATGACGGCTTATGCTGACTTAGAAACCTCTGTTATTGATGAGCTTCCTCCGGGTAGAACACCGATTCAAACGATAGCCGTTCCAGATACTCGTCGTGATGAGATAGTAAACAAAGTTCGTAGTGCGTGTATGAACGACGGTAGACAAGCCTACTGGGTTTGTACTCTTATTGATGATTCAGAAGTATTAGAAGCCCAAGCCGCTTCCGACACCGCAGAAGCGTTACGCCTACAACTACCCGAACTAAACATTGGTTTAGTGCACGGCAGAATGAAGCCAAAAGAAAAACAGCAAATCATGCAGGAGTTTAAAGAAGGAAATCTGCATTTGTTAGTGGCTACTACGGTTATCGAAGTGGGGGTAGATGTGCCTAACTCAAGTTTAATGATCATTGAGAACCCTGAGCGCTTAGGGTTAGCACAACTGCACCAATTACGTGGGCGTGTGGGTCGAGGTTCTGTTGCAAGTCACTGTGTACTCTTATATCACTCACCATTATCAAAGACCGCACAAAAACGCTTAAGTGTTTTACGAGAGAGTAATGATGGCTTTGTGATTGCCCAACGTGATTTAGAAATTCGAGGGCCAGGTGAATTACTTGGAACCAAGCAAACAGGTTTAGCTGACTTTAAAATTGCTGATTTAGTTCGAGACCAACACCTAATACCAGAAGTACAACGCATTGCTCGTCACCTACATGATAACTATCCAAAAAATGCGAAAGCCATTATTTTACGTTGGTTAGGGGAACGAGACATTTACTCGAATGCGTAAATAATTTCCTCCTCATAAATAGCAGACACAAAAAAGGTGAGTAGCTACTCACCTTTTCTTTATTGCGATTAAACTAGCAATTAGTAGTAAGAGTGCTCACCACGATCATGCTCAGTTAAATCTTTAACTGCTGTTAATTCGCCTTCGAATTGAACCAATAGTTCTTTTTCGATGCCTTCTTTTAGTGTCACATCAACCATTGAACAACCATTACAACCACCACCGAACTGAACGATAGCAACACCTTCATCGTTAATTTCCATCAGGCTAACATGGCCACCATGACCAGCTAATTGTGGGTTAACTTGAGTTTGAATTGCGTATTCAACACGTTCAAATAATGGTGCATCATCGGCTACTTTACGCATTTTCGCATTAGGTGCTTTTAGAGTAAGCTGAGAACCCATCTTGTCAGTAACATAATCAATGTCAGCATCTTCAAGGAATGGCAGGCTTAACTCATCAACGTATGCTGATAATTTTTCAAACTTCAGCTCAGTATCATTCGCTTCTACTGCTTCTGGTGGACAGTAAGATACGCCACACTCTGCGTTTTGAGTACCTGGATTAACCACGAATACACGGATGTTTGTCCCTTCTGGCTGCTGTGCTAGAAGTTTTGCAAAATGCTCTTGGGCACTTT
The DNA here is from genome assembly GCA_038993745.2 of Aliivibrio fischeri. NCBI lineage: Bacteria > Pseudomonadati > Pseudomonadota > Gammaproteobacteria > Vibrionales > Vibrionaceae > Aliivibrio > Aliivibrio fischeri. The sequence continues at coordinate 2,779,263 of CP160629.1, forward strand.
CAGTAATATTGATTGAAGACACAAGTAATACCTGACTAATTTAGTATGATTAAGGATTGTACTCTGAAAAAAAATAATTTTCGAGTAGCGTAGTCAAATTATAGCAATCTTAATAATCAATTTATCAAGATTTGGTCTAATTATTTACATGTAAGAATGTTATTCCACGGTAAATTTTCGTCACCGAGAACAATAAAATTCGGGTTTTCTAATGACTCTCGTTCATTATAAGAAAGCGGTTCAAGCTCTGTAGATAAGATGCGACCTCCCGCTTCTTGAACAATACACTGCGTTGCAGCAGTATCCCATTCGCCAGTTGGTCCTAATCGTAAATAACAATCCACAGCACCTTCTGCGACCAAACAGGCTTTAAGTGCAGCTGACCCTAATGGAACCAAATCGTAATTCCAATCAGAACTCATACAACGTGTTATGTTATTGATATCTTGACGTCGACTGATCGCTATCGCAATTGGCTGTTTTTCATCTTCATGCTTTAACGTGCTAATACGAACACTTTCATCCATATCAGGAATTTTCCACGCACCTTTCCCTTCATAGGCGTAGTACGTCACACCAGAAACTGGGCCATATACAACCCCCATTACTGGACGGTTATTTTCAACTAAAGCAATAATCGTAGCAAAATCACCACTGCGAGCGATGAACTCTTGCGTACCATCAAGAGGGTCAACTAACCAATAACGCTCCCATTGAGCACGCTGCTCTAAAGATATTCCTGCATCTTCTTCAGAAAGAATAGGAATCTCTGGTGTTAGTTGAGAAAGTTTTTCGATAATTAATTTATGAGCGGCGAGATCAGCACTGGTCACCGGAGTTTCATCTGACTTAATGAACTCTTCGAAATCTCCTTTCTCGTATATATCGAGAATAAGTTGACCCGATGCACGTGCAATATTGATCACCTCAGGGATAAGGTGAGAAAGTGTAGAATCCATCAATATTACTCCTTAGCTAAAAATTGTTGAGCAAGTAATAGTGCGGTAATGCATCTTGCCTCTGAAAAATCGAGATGATGTAATAACTCTGATGCCTGAGCTAAAGGCCAACGAACCACATCTAAAGGTTCAGGCTCATCACCTTCTAATCGCTCTGGATATAAATCTTGAGCCAGAATTAATGTCATTTTGCTTGAGAAATAGGAAGGCGCTAATACGATTTCTTTTAATGGCGTCAGTGTTTTTGCACCAAAACCAATTTCTTCTTTTAGTTCTCGATTTGCCGCTTCTAACGGGGTCTCTCCTGGATCAATCAATCCTTTTGGAAAACCAAGCTCGTAACTTTCGGTTCCAACAGCATATTCACGAACCAAAAGTAAATCGCCCTGCTCTGTTACAGGAACCATCATGACAGCATGACGACCGCTTGGCTTCATTCGTTCGTAGGTACGTTCTACACCATTAGAAAAGCGCAAATCAACCGATTCAATGCAGAATAGGTTGGATTTGGCTTCAACGCGTGTATCCAAAATCGTTGGCAACTGTTTTTTAGCCATCGTTTTTCCTTTATAGACGTCCTGAGTATGTCACTCTATATTGCCCTTTTGAATCAGGCTTGCCTACCCATTTCAACTGACTTCTTAAACTTGAAGGGAAATTAGCTTCAGGTTTAAACCAACCACTTACTTGATAAGAGCGATTTGGATTAAGGGTAACATCAAATTGGCTCGCAACATCTTTTGATGATTGCTTACTAACAAGACTGATTTTATTGTCACTACAAGTCACATCAGCAATGACGGTTTCAGGGTCAATATTACCTAATGGTGAAACGACTTTACCACCAGACCAAACGACTTCACCAGTTGCTTGTTTACACCAAGGTTGACCCTGTTGATAAGATTTCACGCTGATCTCTGCTTGGCCTTGTAATGAGATAGGAACCGCCATAGGCAAATGTTTCATTGCATTTGCAATCGGAAAAGAAAGCACCAAGTTCTCAGCATAAGCCCCCATTGAAACACTATAACCAACCGTGCCTTTTCCACGTAAATCTAATTCACTACCACGGCCAAAACGCACCGCAAAAACAGCATGACCTTTAAAGATAGCTAATGGGTCTATTTCCCATTGAACTTGGCCATAGTTCATTCGTTGAAAGGATAATGAATCAACTTGTCCTTTCCATGGTGTCCCTGAAAGCCCAGTTAACTCTAATCCTCTTACTTTAGGCGCTTGATCCACAACCCACTGAATTGGGATGTGCAATAATGCACTAAAAGTAAAAAAAGTAGAAAATACAGTCGCGATTAATAACTTAAACTTCATGATGCCTCTCGAGTTAATTGAAGACGGTTCACTTCAACCACGCCTTCCACATCAGTTTTATTTAAATCTAAAAATTGTACATTTATTCCTTGAGAATCGCGTAAAAATGCCAACCAATTAACCAAAGAATTAAAAGGTAATGGTTTTACCCACACTTGCATTTGTTCGCCACGAGGCTGCATACGAATCAACTCAATTTTAAATTGACGAGTACTGCTTGGTATCACCTGATTCATTGGACGAATTGCAGATTGTGAGCTAGAAGATGCCCCACCTCTTAATGTAATGATCGTATCGGCTTTTTTCTGAACCCACGCTAATAAGTTACGTTCATTATTAATTCGATTTTGAGCAAGTTCTGCACGGTCATTTAATGGTTTTATTCCGCCCCAGTAAATAACCGCGATCAACAGTGCCACACCACCGCCAGCAACCAATATACGTTCACGTGGAGAGATACTTTGCCACCATGCCATAAATGCTTTCATTATTGTCTCCTAATGATAATGGCACCAAAGACTTGGCCGTCATTCTTATTCAATTGACCTTGCTCTACTTCAAATTTAGTTCCTAGCTCTGAAGTCAACTTCTCAAAATATGGGAAATCAGAAGCACTGGCTTGAAGTCGAATTTCATTACGCTTGCCATCAAATTTTAGGCTTTGTAATTTAACTTGAGGAACCTTTGATAAATAAGGTGATATCTCTGCCATCCAAGCTAACAAATCATGTCCGCCTGCACCACCTTGTAAACGAGCTTCTTCATTTTTCATTTGAGACTTTAAATAGCTCGCCGTTGGTATTTTTCGCTTATTAGGGAAAATATCTCGAAAGATACGCTCGCTTTCCGCATGCAAAGCCAAACTGTGTTGCTCTAATTTTTGTACTTCAGAAACATGCTGTGCAACAAAAGCAACCATAACGAGACCAAGAGACAGAATCACTTTTTGCCATACTCGCCAATGCTTTCTCCATGAAGATTGCGGACGATATTGGCCGCTTAATACATTCACTTTAGAAGACAACAAACCTTCAGCTAATAATTGCATCACAAGTTCAGGTGATTCAAGGTTAACCTTAGTCCCTGCGACTTCCATCTCACATTCAGAATAGCTATGAAGAATAAAAGGCATTGGTGATGATTCAGCGTCTTCATCACTTTCTGAATCTTCATATTTGGTCTCAGCACGCTCAACGATACCCGTCAATAACATGGATACCCACTCAGATTCAGCGACGGCACCTTGGTATTCATGATGACGAATAAGCCATTGTTGACCAAACTGAACCATACTCGCACCATCATCATGAAATGGTAAAGCCAATACGTCAGGCATGAATCGTTTGGTTTGGATCCCTGCATCGCTCAGTTGCTCTAACCACATGGCCATTTTATTATGTTCAACAATCGCTACTTGAGCGGACTTGCTGTCTTTTTTCAAAATGACCATATGAAGATCATCAACATCTTGTGCTAAATCATCTTCAATAATAAACGGTAGCATAGATGAAAACTGACGAGCAGCACCTTCAGGTATCACCACTTCGCGCAATAACACATCACTGCTTGGCAGCAACACTGATACCATGCGTTGTTCACTGTATGACGACAACGAAGGTAATGCTTCAGATGAATCTAATTCACCCGAAGCGATCACTTCTTTATTTTCTGGAGACCAGACTATCCATTGAATGGGATCTGATGGCTGACTATTCAACCGTATTATCAGATGTTCGCTCACTCATTCCTCCATATTGGCGACGGATAACGTTCACCACTTTCTTATCACTGCTATGTAATAAAGAACGCACACGTACGCGCGAATCTTCTACTAATACTTGAGCATCTAACTCAAAAAACTGACTATCTACGGATAAATAATCTTTTGCTTGTTTACGAACTTTTTCTTCAACTCGAATAATTGGTCCTTCAGCAAGAAAATCATCCACGGAATCCCATCCATCAAAAGGTCGGTCTTCTAATACACTTCTTGCGTCACCTTCACTTAAATTTGGAGAAAAAAGCGCAACTAATATCTTGGCATTTTCCGGCGCTAAGGTGTTTACATTTAAGTACCAATTGCCACTAGGTATCGCACAAATCAGGGGAGATACTTTTTCAACAACTTCTGCTGTAACACCATTAACAGCACGTAATTCACTGACATCACCCATCCAACCATTTGGCGCTAAATACGCGGGTTTAAAGGATTGATAAGTGTTGTCTTCAACACCTGTCATTGAGCGTACTACATCATCAGGGTCAAGATATTCCCACGTTGAGTCAGCAATTGTTTCAGCAAGATAATTATCCACCTCCACTGACTCTAATAAATTCTTCCATACTCCCACTAAAAAAGGGCGTTTAGATGGATCATTACTGGCTTCAATACTGCTTAGTGCATTTAAGTTAAAGCAAGCTTGTTTGTCTTTTACACCACCATAAGCTTCACCATAATCAAGTGGATAAGTGGTTTCCTCAGTCGCCCATGCTTGGCTTAAATTAATGTTTTTTCCATCTTTGTAAGCTTCTTCTATTCCGGTTTTTGCTAAGGCTTCAACACCAATAGAATACCAATACGCTTGCTGGTGATTTAACTGATTCTGAGCACGATGAAACTGAAGAAATAATCGTTCTGACATCTGGGCAGCAATGGTGGTCATAATGGCTAAAAGCAGCAGTACCACAATCAATGCAACGCCTTTATTCTTTTTAAAATGGGAAATCACGCCTACCTTTCTCATTAGCCACGATCCTCTTTTGAATCATCACTATTTTGATTAGCATTATTATCCAGTTTAAATCCCGGAGTCAGGTAAACACGCTCAACGTCACCATAATCTTTAAACGTGAGTATCATTTTAATGGCATTGGGTAATTGATTTTTCATTTCCCATTTTTTTAGCCATTTCTTACCATCATAAAATTCAAATTTTAGCTCTTCAATGCCATCAATAAGCGGAGTAATGACCGCTTCCTGACCAACCGGCGTATCTGGATATCGCCACCATAATCGCTCTAATTTATTTTCAATAACTCGATAGCCAACTTTAGTAATTTCACCACGAGGAAAGGCTTGTTGTGGGTTTTTCCAACCAAGACGTACAAACAAAATGGCTTGGAATTCAGAATCAAGGAAATACTCTCTCGATTTCAACAAGGCTTCCGAGGCTTTTTCACCACCCGTTCGAAATTGGCGAGCAACAATTTGTCGAAAATCATTATCGAGAAAAACCAAACTACGTTGCAGCTGTTTAATTCGCTCACTTTTTTCTAATGATTGTTCATTACTGCGTTGTACTTGGTTTACTACTTGATACGCAGCAAAGCTCAAAGTCGCAAATACAGCAATAGCAACCATCACCTCAATGAGTGTAAAACCTCTTGCTTTTGAAAAAGGTTGAGAAAAACTACGGCGCAACATACGTTCTTACCGTAATTAAAGGGGATTCTTGATCTTTAGTGGTCGACACAGATACATCCACAGATTTTAAAATATCAGACGTTGTTTTTACTGGAGCAATCGTCCAATACCATGTTTGTCCTGCCAGTTCTGTCTCTCCCTTCTTCTTCGTTGTCGGTGGTTTATCTAACATCATTAATGCCATTTGATTATCCACCACTATGCTTGCAAACGTCTTTTCTTCTAAATAACTTAATGTATTTATATGTTGAGTCACCGAGCGCAACACACTTAGGGCTGCCGTTGCGAAAATAGCAAGCGCCACTAAGACTTCAAGTAATGTCATGCCTTTAGAAGAGGTTCGCTGATATTTCTTACTCCTCATCACGTTCCTCCCCCGGAGCAAATAGCTTAATCACCCCTGACTCTTCAACGCGAATAAGCCATGACTTATCATCAAGGTTTCCACGAGCACCTTGCGGAGATAAGCGAAACGAAAAAGGAGTTACCTCACCACTTGAAAGCACCATGACTTGAGGAGGTGTTGGCTTTTTATCTTTTTCGACATCCGCAAACATCTCTTCATCAAATAAAGAGCCCGGCTCAAAGAGTCGCTCATCATCTGCCCAAGCTGAACCACCAAGCGTCATATCAAACTCTAGCGACTCTTCCAGTTTCACTTCTGTAAAAAAGCGGCTTTTCTCAATTGGCTGCCAACCATCTACCATTAATTGCATAAAGCGATATTCTTGTCGCTCTTGATTAAAGTAAATGCCGTAATCCATCCCATTGAGCAAAGCATCCTCATTAAGGAGTTGAACAAGTTGATAAAAACGTGAGGCTTCTTCTTCCAGCTGGTCATCCTGATTATCAGGAAGACTCATGATAACGGCCATCGCACTAAGCGATAGCAGCACCAACACCAACATTATTTCGATCAGGGTAAACCCAACCTCACGTTTTATTTTCATCACTGTTCTTATTTATGAAGACTTATTGAAAGTCTTGCATGTTCCAGTTACCAATATCCGCATTCGCACCTTCACCGCCTTCTTGACCATCAGCACCTAATGTGAAGATATCGATAGTACCGTTATCACCAGGGCTTAGGTATTGGTACTCATTACCCCATGGGTCATTTGGTAAACGACGAATGTAGCCGTCTGCACGGTAATTACGAGGCTCTGGAGTTGCTGTTGGTTTTGAAACTAGTGCTTCTAAACCTTGGTCTGTTGTTGGGTATACACTGTTATCTAGCTTGTACATATCCAATGAGTTTTCTAGAGCAACGATATCGGTGATCGCTTTTTGCTGATCGGCTTTCTCTTTATTACCAAGTAGGTTCGGAACCACTAAGCTCGCTAACACACCAAGAATTACAATCACGACCATTACTTCTAAAAGCGTAAAGCCGCCTTGTTTACGTTGAGCTGAATTGACTTGCATGGAATAACTCCTAACGTTAAAAATTCATATAAGATAAAAGAAAGGTAGATAGCAGCGAATGCTATCCAACCAAATTATTTAATTCGATTATTGGCATCAATGTCGCAACAACAATGAAGAGAACAATACCTGCCATAAAGACAATCAATAACGGTTCAAAAATCCCTAATGCCATATTGACTAAAGATTCAAAATCTCGGTCCTGATTATCCGCAGAACGCGTTAGCATTTGCTCTAATTCACCACTTTGTTCACCACTGGCAATCATGTGCAACATCATTGGAGGGAACAATTTCGTTTGCTCAAGAGAAACGCGTAAACTTGCACCCTCTCGTACGTTATCTGCTGCTTCTAATACTTGTTGCTTAAAGTAGGTATTACTCATTACATCTGCAGCGACTTTCATACCATCAAGCAAAGGAATCGCACTTGATGTACAAATAGATAATGTACGAGCAAAACGAGAGGTATTTAACCCTCGAACCACCTTACCAATAACAGGAAGCTGTAAGATTTTTTTATCCCATGCTAAGCGTAAATGCGGTTTTGTAAGTAACCACTTCACACCGGCAATAAAAACAATTACAACCACAACAACCAATAATCCCCAGTGAACAACAAAGTTACTGGCTGCCAATAAGACCTCAGTAACCGTAGGAAGTCCTTGTCCCATTTGCACAAACTGATCAACTATCTTTGGAACTACCGTTGCTAATAAAAATGAAATTACAGCAATAGCAATCAGAGTTAGCATGATCGGGTAAATCATCGCTTGTTGTAATTTACTGCGCATCTTCTGGCGATTTTCAGCGTAATCCGCTAAGCGATTTAATACCGTATCTAGATGACCAGATTTTTCACCCGCAGCTACCATTGAACAAAACAGATCATCAAATACATGAGGATAATCAGCAAAACTTTCAGCAAGAGGATAACCTTCAATAACTCGTGAACGTACTCCCATCATCATGCTACGGATATGCGCTTTTTCACCCTGCTCTGCCACCGCTTTTAAACTCTCTTCAAGTGGCATTCCAGCTTGAACCAAGGTGGCTAATTGACGCGTGATCAACGATAAATCATTAACACTGATCCCACGTTTAAAACTCAATCCTTGCGAGGCACTTTTTTGCTGCTTAGATTTAGTCTCAATGACTTCAACAGGAATGAGGCCTTGCTCTTTTAATCGCTGGCGAACTTGGCGGGCATTATCTCCCTCCATGACACCTTTTTTCTGTTTTCCTTTTTCTAACGCTTTATATTCAAACGCCGCCATCTAACCTTCCCGAGTGACTCGCATCACCTCTTCTAATGTGGTTATTCCTTTTTGTACTTTTAATAAGCCGTCTTGTTGAATACTGCGAGTCGACTTTCTTACTTCTTTTTCTATCGCTTGTTCACCCACTTCTTTGTGAATCAACTCTTGTACTTTTTCATTTACTACTAAAAGCTCATGAATACCAGTACGACCACGATAACCTTTACCATTACAGTGTTCACAACCCACTGGTTTATAAAGTGTGAGCTCATCACTTGCAGAAAGAGAGAACAATTTCTTCTGCTCTTCATCCGCTTGATACGCCTCTTTACATTCACCACATAGAGTTCGAACTAGACGCTGTGCAAGTACACCAAGTAATGAAGATGAAATTAAGAAAGGTTCAATACCCATATCACGAAGACGTGTAATCGCACCCACCGCGGTATTGGTGTGCAATGTTGACATAACTAAGTGACCGGTTAATGATGCTTGAACGGCAATTTCTGCGGTTTCTAAGTCACGGATCTCACCTATCATCACCACATCAGGGTCTTGACGAAGAATGGCACGTAAACACGAGCAAACGTCATGTCTACTTTTGGATTTACTTGTGTTTGACCAATGCCATCAATATCAAATTCGATAGGGTCTTCAACGGTTAAAATATTGGATTGGGAACTATCTAATTCACCTAAGCCCGCATACAAGGTCGTTGATTTACCAGAACCGGTTGGGCCAGTAACCAAGATAATACCGTGTGGGCGCTTGATAATATGCTGAAAGTTTTTATGGTTTTCAGGCGACATGCCTAAGCTGTTTAAATCCAGTCGCGTCGCATTCTTATCCAATAAACGCATTACCACGCGCTCACCATGTGATGACGGCATGGTTGATACACGCACATCAACAGCACGACCACCAATACGCAATGAAATACGACCATCTTGTGGAACTCGTTTTTCAGCGATGTCCAATTTCGACATCACTTTCACACGAGAGACCAATAATGGCGCTAACTTACGGCTTGGGCTTAATACATCACGCAACACGCCATCGACACGGAAACGAATCGACAATACTTTTTCAAATGTTTCAATATGAATGTCCGACGCACCTTCTTTAATCGCTTCACCTAACATGGCGTTGATTAATTTAATGATCGGCGCATCATCTTCTGATTCTAATAAATCATCATTATTTGGTAACTCTTCTGCCAATGAGAAGAAATCGTCACTATCAGCACCGATATCTTCCATTAACTGTTGAGCTTCTGATGAGTTACGTTGATATACCTGAGTTAACTTGGTATCAAACTCATCTTTAGTTAATTGAATTAATGAAAAACCAGATTGGCATACGCGGCGAATCTCACACAGCACCATAGAAGAAGGGGCTGATACATAGTACAGCACCCATCCATTAGTACTTGATTCAATAACTACCGAATGCCTTTTTGCAAATGAAAAAGGCAAACGAAGTACAGCATTAGATTCAGGAAATAATGTATCCGCCATTATTTTTCCTTTTTCTCGTCATCAAATTGCTCAGAAAACGCTTGGATCTCTGCTGGATGATTTAATTCTTTACCAAATTTAGGTAATACTGGAATGTTCGCATCATCCATCAGTTTTAAGCCTTTCTCTGCGTTATATAACTGCTCTGCTCGAATGTAGTTATATTTACGCTGAGTAATGCCATCCGCAGTCATACCGTTACGAATAATGGTTGGCTTAATGAATACCATTAGGTTTTTCTTTTCAACCTGAGTACTGGTTGATTTGAACAGGTAACCTAATACAGGGATATCACCTAAGAATGGAACTTTTGATTCACTCTCAAGCGCTCGTTCATCGATCAAACCACCTAATACCAGCATTTGGCCATCTTGTACCATTACCGATGTATTAAGTTGACGTTTTGCAAAACGCACATCCACAGCACCGTTTGCTCCTAATACATTAGAAACTTCTTGTTCGATATCTAAACGAACAGAATCACCTTCGTTAATTTGTGGTACCACTTTTAGTTTAATACCCACTTCTTTACGATCAACGGTTTGGAATGGGTTTTCATTATTTGAACCCGATGTTGAACCTGTTAATACAGGAACCTCTTCACCCACAATAAATGACGCTTCACCATTATCCATCACCGTAATGCTTGGAGATGAAAGAATGTTGGAATTAGAATCGGTAGAGACTGCTGTAACTAACGCAGCCCAATCCCCCATCATGATACTTACTGCTGCACCTTGAACGCCGCCAAGAGCACCTGCTAGTGCATCATAGCTACCTTCTTCAGTTGTGGTTTCATTTCGAACAAATTTACCATTTTCATCGTAAACAGCAGTTGTCGTCGTTTTGTCTTTCGCTTCTTCCAAACCAACCATGGTGGCACCAATTGACGCCCCTGTATTGCTGTATTGGATCATGGCACCTGTTTCTAAATTACCCCACTGCACACCTAAATTAACGCCATCGCCTTCGGCTAATTCTACAATTAAGGCTTCAATCAATACTTGAGCACGACGGATATCCAACTGAGCAATCACATCTTTCATTGCACGCATCACATCAGGCGGCGCAGTGATCACTAATGAGTTCGTATCAACGTGTGCAGAAATCATCACATCATTACGATTTTGTGAACTGCTCTTTTGCTTAGTACCTTTACTTGCCGCTAGGTTATCTGACACACCTTTTAGCACATCAACCAAATCTTCGGCTTTTGCATAGCGTAAATAGATGACCTGATTATTCCCTTTAGTCGCCATCTCGACATCAAGCTGCTTAATGAGTTTTTTCAGACGATTACGTACTTTTGGGTCACCCGAAATTAAAATCGAGTTAGTACGTTCATCTGCAACCAATTTAGGCTGTAAGAATGCAGGGGTATTCTTCGCATCTGTGGTTTTATTTAGAGCATCAACAATACGCACCATTTCAGCCGCTGATGCGTTATTTAACTCCACCACTTCCACTTCTTTATCGCCAGCACGGTCAACACGCTCGATAATCTCAGCTAAACGGTTAACCACTGCTGCACGACCTGTGATCATAATAATATTTGCAGGGTCGTAGTGAACGACATTGCCTGCACCGGCATTATCATTAAGTTGGCGAAGCAAAGGAGAAAGCTCACGAACAGACACGTTACGAACAGCGATAACACGAGTAATCACTGCATCGCCTTTTACTTGATCTTTTGCACCAAGAACAGGAACCGCCGATGTTTTCGCGTCTTTGTCTTTAATGACTTTTAAAATACCAGAGTCCATCTCAACCACAGCGTATCCATATACTTCAAGTACGCTAAGGAAGAATTGGTAATATTGCTCTTCATTTAATAAATCATAACTACGAACGTCGACTTTCCCACGCACAGACGGATCAACGATGATGGTCTTTTCTAAGTTACGACCAACAATATTGATAAACTCTTGAATGTCTGTCCCTTTAAAACTGGCACTAAAGTCATTTGCAATTGCTGATGTCCACATCATGCTGCTTGCAAGTAATAAGGCTCCCTTGCCCATCCACTTTTTCACAATACACCCTTATTCATTCTCATCTTCTCAAGCTACAAGCCAACAAAGATGTCATATAATTGCCCATTACGCAGGACAGTTAAGTTTAATTCCGTCATTTCTGACATATTTTTCCACAATGAGCTCATTGCAGCAGGATCGGTTAAATCAACCCCATTTAAACTGGTTGCGATATCACCCGGTTTTAAACCAACCGAATCAAATAGCTTACGGTCTTTACCTGGATTAACTCGATATCCTTTAATTTTTCCATTTTCGTTCACCTGAGAAAGGCGAATGTATTTCAAAACAGATTGTGGATTTTGCGCCATTTCTTTACGGATTTTATCCAACTCATCTTGATTCGAATTTTGACGATTATTTCCTAATACGGTTCCAGAACTGCCCGTTATATTTCTTTCAGTAGAAATCTTAGTATATTCAACACCCTCAAGCATTAGCGTTTCATCTCGACCATTGTTAGAGATAATGATGCGATCTGCGCTTATCGCTTTAACACTTGCACGAGTACCATCAATGGTTTCATTGATCCCATACGTATTTTGCTTACCACGATTAGCTATCACAGCAAGACTTAGTGATGGTTCAGAACTAGCAACCACACCTGATAACGTTAAATTTAAACGCGTTTTAGGTGCATCTTTCACTTCAACCGCTTTTGGTTGATCTATTTTTTGTTCAGCATTAAAGCGACCAAATACTTGACTATTTAACAGTTCAGAAAGTGAATCTTTCCCCTGTTTACCTTGAGATACCGCAACGGCTACCGTTTTAGGCGTCCATTTAGATACCGACGTTTGTGGAGCTAACATAGACCAAAAAAGAGAGCCACAAATCCACGCAAACCAAGCAACGAGAATTACCGTCAAACTCTTTGCTATTGTTGATTGATATATCGACCAATATTGAGAAATCTTCTCTATTTTCATATTAGTTATCATTTGGATCCTACGTTTCCTTTCCCATCGTCATAAAATGATTAAATGACTGATTTTATATTTATTATAAGAGAACAGCACAGCTTTGCTGCTATTGACGGTATTTTCTTAAATTACTCGCAGACATATCACGAAATTACATAAATAAAGCACCGTATTAGAGCATTATTTCTCATTAATGACTCTAATTAGATACGATTTTTGATTAATTCCCCTCAAAAGATTGAAAAAAATATTCCAGGCACCATTTAAGAAGCAGAGATATGACATTAGGTAGACATCATGAGTTCAAAATCAAACACTGCAGAGGGTGTAAGACTCGATAAATGGCTCTGGGCAGCTCGTTTTTATAAAACACGCTCAATTGCTCGCAACATGGTTGATGGCGGTAAAGTTCAATATAATGGACAACGCTCAAAACCAAGTAAGATTGTGGAAGTAGGCGCCGAAATAAAGCTGCGCCAAGGAAACAATGAAGAGATCACTGTGATCATCGAGATCGTTTCCGATCAACGCCGCGGAGCCCCTATTGCACAAACTCTTTACAAAGAAACACAAGACAGTATTAAGCACCGTGAAGAAAATGCGCAATTACGCAAACTCAATTCACTTGGTAGCCCACGACCAGATAAGCGTCCAGATAAAAAACAACGACGCGATATCATGAAGTTTAAGCACCAATAAATACGCTTTTCTGTCTCATACCTTATTTATACTGGTTGTCTCCGCTATACTATGAGTAACGACAACCCTTAATACAATTGCTGGAGTATTTCATGGCAAATAACACATTGCATCGTTACCTATTTGAAGATTTATCTGTTCGTGGTGAATTAGTTCAACTAGATGATGCTTACCAACAAATCATTTCTAGCAAGGAATACCCAAAACCAGTTCAAAATCTATTGGGTGAGCTATTAGTTGCAACAACACTATTAACTGCAACATTGAAATTTGAAGGTTCTATTACCCTTCAACTTCAAGGTGACGGCCCAGTTTCTCTTGCAGTAATTAACGGCGATAACAACCAAAAAGTACGTGGTGTTGCTCGTTTTGAAGGTGATATTGTTGAAGATGCAACGTTGCACCAACTAATGGGTCGCGGCTACCTAGTTATCACTATCACACCAAAAGATGGTGAGCGTTACCAAGGTGTTGTTGCTCTTGAAGGTGAAAATCTAGCACAATGTTTTGAAGGTTACTTCGAGCGTTCTGAGCAACTAAAAACTCGTCTATGGTTACGTCTAGGTGAATATGAAGGTAAACCTCACGCTGCAGGTATGTTACTGCAAGTAATGCCTGATGGTACTGGTTCTGAAAATGACTTTGAACATTTAGAACAACTAACAGACACCATTAAAAATGAAGAACTGTTTGGTTTACCAGCTGAAGACGTACTTTACCGTCTATATAACCAAGATAAAGTGCAACTGTTTGAACCTCAAGACGTTGAGTTCTTCTGTGGTTGTTCACGTGAACGCAGCGGTGGTGCAATCGTAACGATTGATCGTGCTGAAGTTGATGACATCATTAAAACAGAAGGGAAAATTTCTCTTCACTGTGACTACTGTGGCACAAGCTACGATTTCGACAGTATTGATGTTGCAAACCTATTTGAACAAGCTACAAGCGGCAACGATACAGTACATTAATTTACTGCATAGAATAAGTTGCAAAACTGTTACAAAAGCCAGCCATTAGGTTGGCTTTTTTTATAACTAAATTTGATATAAACCACACTTTTAATTCCACTTATCCACACTTAATTTTGATTAAATAATAATCAATTACATCTAGCGCAATCGATTTTATTAAGAGTAGAATAGAGCTATTGCTATTTTGTGATGGCGATAAAATAACCACTACCACTTTATGATTATTTTATGATTCATCTCCCTGTTTTCAATTTACCGCGTTGTTAGCATGATTAGCAGAATACAAATAATTAGAAATATTAAAATCCCTACAAAATCCTCTAAGGAGCACCTATGACTGTTATGGAACACAAGAAGGCTGCACTACTCGATCTAACTCAATATGGTCTTACTGGGGTTACAGACGTACTACGTAATCCAAGTTATGAGCAACTATTTGAAGAAGAGACACGTCCAGATCTTGAAGGTTATGAACGTGGTGTAATGACAGAGCTTGGCTCAGTTGCGGTAGATACTGGTATATTTACTGGTCGTTCACCAAAAGATAAATACATCGTAAAAGATGACACTACCAAAGATACGCTATGGTGGTCAGATCAAGGAAAGAACGACAACAAAGCCATCACGCCAGCAGTTTGGGATGATCTAAAGTCGCTAGTTACAACACAACTGTCGGGTAAACGCTTATTTGTTATTGATGGTTTCTGTGGTGCTAACCCAGATACTCGTTTAAACGTTCGCATCATTACAGAAGTAGCATGGCAAGCACACTTTGTGAAAAACATGTTCATTCGTCCAACAGAAGCAGAACTTGAAAACTTCGAGCCTGATTTCGTGGTAATGAATGGAGCAAAAGCAACTAACCCTAATTACGAAAAGCACGGATTAAACTCTGAAAACTTCGTGGCTTTCAACTTAACAGAACGCGTTCAAATCATCGGTGGTACTTGGTACGGCGGTGAAATGAAAAAAGGTATGTTCGCAATGATGAACTACCTACTTCCACTTAAAGGTATTGCTTCAATGCACTGTTCGGCTAACGTCGGCGAAAAAGGTGATGTTGCGGTATTCTTTGGTTTATCAGGAACAGGAAAAACCACACTTTCAACCGATCCTAAACGCCAACTAATTGGTGATGATGAACACGGTTGGGATGACGATGGCATCTTCAACTTTGAAGGTGGTTGCTACGCTAAAACCATCCGCCTTTCAAAAGAAGCTGAGCCTGATATCTATAATGCAATCCGCCGTGATGCATTATTAGAAAACGTCACAGTACGTAGCGACAGCTCTATTGATTTTAATGATGGCTCTAAAACAGAAAACACTCGTGTTTCTTACCCTATCTATCATATCGATAACATCGTTAAACCAGTTTCAAAAGCTGGCCACGCTAAAAAAGTCATCTTCTTAACAGCGGATGCGTTTGGTGTTCTACCGCCGGTAGCGAAACTCACACCAGAACAAACTAAGTATCACTTCCTATCAGGTTTTACCGCAAAACTTGCAGGTACTGAACGTGGTATTACAGAACCAACACCAACCTTCTCTGCTGCATTCGGGGCTGCATTCTTAACGCTTCACCCAACACAATATGCAGAAGTACTGGTTAAACGTATGGAAGCGGCAGGCGCTGAAGCTTACATCGTAAACACGGGTTGGAATGGCACAGGAAAACGTATCTCAATTCAAGATACACGTGGCATTATTGATGCGATTTTAGATGGTTCAATTGACCAAGCTAAAACCAAAAATATCCCTGTATTTAACTTAGAAGTACCGACATCACTACCTGGTGTTGATGCCTCTATTCTTGACCCTCGTGACACGTATACTGACCCACTACAATGGGACAGCAAAGCGGAAGATTTAGCGCAACGCTTCATCAAAAACTTCGCTCAATACACAGATAACGAGGAAGGAAAAGCGTTAGTTAAAGCGGGTCCTCAGCTATAACCTACGCAATTACTAATTAAAACCAAGCCCTTCTCTCCTTATGAGAAGGGCTTTTTTATACCCTTAGCTCAAGAACGCAATAAAGACAGGAGATCATAAGGATTATTGAACACGATCACTTGATTGAAAGGCGTTTTTACTCCACTCTTTCTATTCATCTTTCTTTTATTGGAGTTAACAATGTACACCACACTGAAAAGCCTAGGCTGGCTTATCACTTTCTGTTTGCTGCTTGTGGTCGCATTCTTAGCCTTATTACATACTCCTTATGCACAACCCGTGCTTAATCCTTTGGTTCAAAAACTCTCTCATCAGAAAATTTCTTTTGGAGAACTGAATTATTCAATTCAATCACCGCTGCATTTAACTCTGTCTGATGTGAGTATTGAATCAGAAAAAAATATTAATATTCAGCAAGTTGATTTTTGGTTATCTCAGCACCCGATTCAAAATAATAAATTGGCATTTGATAGTGTAAAAATCGACGGTATTAGCTTACAAACAGGATTACCTAACACTCAACAATTGGATTGGCTTTCAATTGCACAACTGAGTATTTCCAATTTAGATTTTGCTGACGATGGATTGGTTATCCGTGAAGCACAAGTTCAACTCAGTAACTGGTCAATTGATAAAACCAAAACGCTACCTTTTGAAGGTGAATTCCAGTTTTCAACACAACAGTTATATTGGCAGTCCGAAGCTCTAGATGATGTACTCATTGATGGTTACTACTCACAAGATTACACCGCACTAGATGGCATATCACTCACTTGGCGTGGGAGTACCATTACTGCACAAGCTGAACTAAAAGAAAATAAATTATGGGTTATCCCACAATTTACGCTACGTCGATTTAATTTAGAGTCAGATAATGCTGACATCATTGGGAAGCCGTTACAGTGGCTATCAGAACAACACTTTACGTATCAATTCAAGCGTATCGATTTATTAAATATCAATTTAGAATTGCCTCAGATAATAACAAACGATCTCAGTCTATCGGCTGAAAATATTTTACTTCCTTACGATCTCTGGGAACAAACTAACGCCAATATTTCCCTTAATGCTGACAGCATAGTGTGGAATGAAACCATGATTGAAAAACCGATCATGGATGTCACTTTAAATAAAAAAGAAGCCAATATTGAAAACCTGTCTTTTGATATTTTTAATGGCAACATTCAGCTTTCAGGTGACTTATCACCTCATAAAATCAACCTAAAATCGTTAACGATTAGTCAGATAAGATGGCTAATTGATAACAAAGATACAGACTCAATCGTTCAATATATCAAGCAACTTGAGCAAGTTAAGATCGATAACGTCGACATCAACAATGTGCAAGTAATACAGCCTGAGGGGAAATACCCATACCAAGTTTCAGGATTAAACGCCGAAGGTCATGATCTTGATTTATTAAAATATTATCAATGGGATTATGGGATGGAAAACTATCTTTAAGCGCTTCAAACGCCAGTTTTAATTATTTATTAACGCAACAGATGTTGATTGAGATGAATACTGAAAATGGACTTTGGACTGTTGAACGAGCGCTTTTCCCATTAGCTGAAGGGCTATTTGGCTTTAGCGGCAGCCTAAATTTAACCCAAGATAGTCAGCCTTGGCAGGTAGAAGCGTACGGTGACGGTTTACCAATTAGCTATCTAACCAGTTTATTCCCTCATACTGTTCCACTGGATGGTATGGCTGAATTTACTTTTAATGGCAGTGGCCTTGCTGCTAATCGTGACAGCTTTAACTACAGTTTTAATGGTGATTTAAATATCATTCCAAGAGAGATGGTAACCACTCAAACAGCGAAAGAATTATGGCAATATAAATTAGGTTTGGTTCCTGATACAGAGCAACCCGATAATGCAGTAAAAGAACCTAAAACAAAGCAGGCATCTTATCCGATTCATGTTGAGCCAATTCATATTTCAGCCAACCGTGGACGTATTACAATCAAACCGATCACCATTACCGGTGATGGCTTTAGTTATAACATTGAAGGGGATTACGACTTGGTTAATCCAGAGAAAGCAGAAACGATTACATCAATAACACAAGAGTGTCACCAACTGGTTCAGAAGCTCTTTTCAAATACTGTGCAAATGATTAATTACTGTCAGTAAATCAAAAAAACGCCCCATAAATCATTTATGGGGCATTTTTATTTAAACATAAGAATGAAAGACTATTTAGACAAAATACTCTGATACCACTTAACGGCTTCTTGGTAGGTAGATTCAACGGTTTTTGCAGAGAACCCAAGTTGTCGACTCAACTTATCAATATTTTCCCAATTGCCAGTATCGATGTTTTCATACAACTCCAGCATTGAACCTAATAATCCCTCACGGATCAAAATGGCTTTCTCAATGTCTTGACTCAAAGATAGCTGAACTAATACATCATCTAATTTCTTATCCAATAACGCATCAAGTAAAGAGAACAATCCAACAATAAACGCTTGTTGGCCTGGCGTTCCATTTTGACAACGATAAATCATCAATTCACAGAACCTGCCTTTCACCAATGATTGCTTATACAGCTCTTTGGGTTTATTGATCGCCGCATGCGCTGTAGCGATTAAGGTCACGAACATTTTTATCTGCTCTTCCCCTAAATACACTAACGCTTGCTTAAACGATGAAATTGGATTTTCTAATCGAACAGCTGCCGTATTTACAAACTTCAACAACTGGTACGAAAGAGACACATCTTGAGAAATCAATTGTTCAATTCGAGTGAAGTCGACCTCTTCACGACACACTTCTTGAAAAAGTTGTACCGTTAACAGCTCTTCAGGTTTTACGACTCGATTTTTTATTATTTCAGGCTTACTAAAGAAATACCCTTGGAAGAAATGAAAACCGACATCTAAAGCTTGCTGAAACTCTTCGTTCGTTTCTACTCGTTCAGCTAGATAATGACGCTTACAACCTTGACGTTTACGCTGCTTAACATAAGCACACGCTCTCTCAAGACCCAGCTGCATAATATCTAATTTAACGATATGAGAATAAGGAAGGAATCGATCCCACTCAGGGTCTAAACTAAAATCGTCAAGCGCAATCACATACCCCATTCTGTGCAAATGTTTAATCGCACTAAATAGCTCATCGTTTGGGGTACAAGTTTCAAGAACCTCAATGACAATCTTCTTTTTAGGAAATGCCGTTGGAACAAGAGAAATTAATGACTCTTGTGGAAAATTAATAAAACTACGAGGAGACTCTAAAGCAGGGTTATTTCCCGTCGCCATAAAGTTTTCAACCAACAATCGACACGTTGCTTGATTAGCTTCCATATCAGGAAACGCATTGCTTGCACCGTCGCGAAAAAGCAGTTCATATCCTATTGTCTGTTTTTTTCGATTAAGTATCGGTTGTCTGGCAACGTATGCATACATAACTTTAAAGCGGTATCCTGTAAAAATATATCGGGATGATAAATGATTATATCGGCAATTTCTTTATGAACTTGAGATGTATCAACACATTCCTTAATGATTTGAAGGACATCTTAGTCGAAACACACAATAAAAAAAATGCTCTTGCTTAAGAAGTATGCAAGAACTTACCAAAATATGATACGAAGTTAACTTATGTCATTATAATAACAGCATCGATTTCACTTATTCGTTATTCAGAGAGTCCAATGAAAGCAGCGACCTTTACTCAAGAAACGCATTACCTTGAAACCATGAAAAACCAAGTAGCCCCTTTTTGGGAGAAACGCCAACACGGTTTTTATCAAGGAGAGAAGGAAACACAACTTCATTGGGTAAGTTTTACCAGCCCAGCTCACACCAAAGCGATCATGGTTGTTAACGGACGAATTGAAAGTGTCTATAAATACCAAGAGCTGTTTTATGATTTATTCTGCCAAGGCTATGATATTTATTCTTTCGATCACCGTGGTCAAGGTCTGTCCGATCGCCTAACGGATAATAATGATATTGGTCATATTGAAGACTTTAATGATTACGTTCTCGATTTAAATAGCCTAACTCAATCATTAATCACACCAGAGCATTACCAAGACTGCTATCTACTCGGTCATTCAATGGGAGGGGCAATTGCAACTCAATACGTTGAAACTCACTCTCACCCCTACACCGCTTTAGCATTAAGTGCTCCAATGCATGGTATTCATATGCAACCTTGGTTAAAGCCCATTGCCAACCCAATTAGTCGCTACTTAAGTTTATGGTCAAAACAACCTTCTTACGCCTTAGGCCAAACGCCATATCATGCAAAACCATTTTTAGATAATGCGCTCACTACTTGTGAAATTCGCTATCAGTGGTTTAGAGAACTCTATGACACCAAACCAGAATTGCAGATCGGTGGTCCAAGCAATCATTGGGTTAATCAAGGACTAAAAGGGGCAAAGCTGTGTGTTGACCAAGCAGCACAATGCACGCTTCCAACCTTATTACTTCAAGGTGAAAAAGACCAAATCGTTGATAATAACGCGCATGTGAAGTTTCAGAAAAAAGCACCAGATTGCCAATTAATAACCATTTCTGATGCGAAACATGAATTGCTGTTTGAGACGGATGAATGCCGCAACCAAGCATTAGTTGCTATCATTGATTTTTTCCAGCAACACTCTCACGTGTGATGCTCTGCTAAAAAGTAAAAAGAGGAAAGATAAGAAGTGTAATCTTTACCCTCTTTTTTACTTATAAAGTGACGTAAACTTAGCCTCATTAAACTGAATTCTAATTTTATACTGATGCCGTTTATTGAATGTTCTATTTACTGGCATTGGTATTCTCATGAGGCTTTATGATTACCATTGTTGCATCGGATCTTGACGGTACCCTTCTTACTCCAGAGCACAAAGTTGCTGACTTCACGAAAAAACACTGAACAAATTACACCAGCAAAATTTAACCTTTATTTTTGCAACGGGTCGCCATCATATTGATGTTGGTAATATTCGCAGTGATGTGGGTATTCCGGCTTATATGATCACATCTAATGGTGCTCGAGTTCATGATGCTGATGATAATTTAATTTACAGCAAAAATGTTCCAGAAACGTTAGTGCCTCAGGTTATCGACCTACTAAAAAATGATGGCCAACTGACCATTCATATGTACTCAGATACGCAATGGTTCATTAATGCTGAAGATGAGAGCTTAAAAGAATTTCATGACAACGGCTTCACCTACACGGTATTCGATGTAAATAATCCACCAGTAGACGATATTGCTAAAATCTTTGTGACCATGCCTGAACACGAGTATTTAGTGCAATATGAAGAGCAATTAAAAGCACAGTTTGGCGATCAACTGATGGTGGCTTTCTCTACGCCTTGGTGTTTAGAAATCATGGCAGCTGAAGTATCAAAAGGAGCAGCACTAGAGGCGGTGGCTAAATTACTTGGTAAGACATTAGAAAACTGCATTGCATTTGGTGACGGCATGAATGACTACGAAATGTTAAGCATGGCTGGCAAAGGTATTGTGATGGGTACATCGCACGAGAAAGTAAAAAAAGCACTACCAAATAATGAAGTAATTGGTTCTTCAGCTGACGAAGCCGTTGCTCATTACCTAGAAAACTTATTGCTTAAATAAGCTTTTTCACTATTTAGCCTACCATAGGCCAAATAGTTGAAAGTATTGTAATTACATTTAAAATCAATAAATTAAAAAAGCCAGAGAATTCTCTGGCCTTTTTATTTGATCCGAATCGAACCTATTTTTTCTTCGCTCTAGGATGCGCTTGGTCATACGCTTGAGCCAGGTGTTGAAAATCTAAATGGGTATAGATTTGAGTAGTAGAAATATTTTCATGCCCAAGTAGTTCTTGTACTGCACGTAAATTACCACTGGACTCCAGCATATGTGTCGCAAAAGAGTGACGCAATTTATGCGGGCTAATATGACTATTTACCCCTTGCTTTAATCCCCATTCAGCCATGCGTTTTTGTACATTTCGATGAGAAATACGCACGCCTAGCTTAGAAACAAACAATCCTTTTTCTTCTGGTTTTGCTAATTGATTTCGCACTCGTAACCAGTGACCTAACCACTCCTTCGCTTGGCCTGAAAATGGCACTTTACGCTCTTTATCGCCTTTACCAATGACACGTAATTCGCCTTGACGTAATTGAATATCACGAACATCAATGCTGACCAATTCCGCCAAACGTAAACCGGCACCATACATTAATTCCATGATAGCGCGATCACGAATAGACAATGGGTCATCTTCATTTACTTCAAGTAATTGCCCCATCTCATCTACATCAATATTTTTAGGCAAAGGACGAGATTTACGAGGTGCAGACACCCCTTTAGCAGGGTTAGCCGTC
This sequence comes from Aliivibrio fischeri, assembly GCA_038993745.2. Classification (NCBI taxonomy): domain Bacteria; kingdom Pseudomonadati; phylum Pseudomonadota; class Gammaproteobacteria; order Vibrionales; family Vibrionaceae; genus Aliivibrio; species Aliivibrio fischeri. Next base: position 2,802,096 of record CP160629.1, read on the forward strand.
AACACATTACGTAAGACTAAAAAATCAAAGAAACTACGTAAAGAAGATAAACGCGTAGATAAACTGCTCGCTTTTAATCCTTCACGCATTCCTTTACTGGTCACTTGTCTCACCCACCCAGCATCAACGTCTTGCCAAGATTCAACGCCTAGCTCAACAAGTTGTTCCGCTATGGTCGTCAATTGACGTTTATAATTACGTTGGGTATAGATACTGAGTCCTTTCTCATTGCGCAAGAACTCATAAAAGGCATCAAGATGCTTTGAAAATTGAACCGGTAAAACATCACTCATTATCTAACTTCGACCATTGAGTTAATAAATAATGAAACACACTCACTAATTGCTCTAAAAACAGTGTGCCCATATTCGGTTGGAAATGTCCGCCATCACGACTAGCAAATGCAATGATACCCATAGGCTTTGATGATGCCCCTAAAGGTAAAATAGCAAAAGAGCCTAAATCAGAACTTGATAAATCCAACCCTCCATACGCAAAAAGACTATCACGGTCTGTTTTACGTAATCGCCCTAAATAAGCGGAATGCCCATTCAAGAATTTCTTCACAAAATTATCTAGTGCACTTTGCTCGACATGATATTTAGGGTGAGAATGTTCAACAATTTTAACGTGTGCGGTTAAGTTAAGTTCAATGGCTTTTTTTTCAATAATAGCCACAGCTTGAAAGAAGTTTTCGCTCAATAACAATTGTTTTTGAATACTTGAAAACTCATGAAACAAACGATCATTTTGTGCCGCTAACGACATCAATTGCGTAATTTCTTCTTCTAACTCACCAATACGACCACGCAATTTATTAACCTGAACCTCAACTAACGAAACCACCCCACGCTCAGGTGTATCTACCTTAATTCGATTCAATAACTCAGGATGTTTTTGAAAGAAATCAGGGTGATCCGTTAAAAACTGAGCCACAATATCTTCTGTTAACTCAGTTGGCTCTATGTATTCTTGTTGCTTCTCAATCATATTGATAATTGACCATCGTATACGTGTGTTGCAGGGCCTGTCATAAATAATGGTTTTCCTGGTCCTTGCCATACGATGTGCAAATCACCACCAGGTAAAGACACTTTCACTTCTTCACCCAATAATTCTTGCATAATACCAACAGCAACCGCACCACAAGCACCACTGCCACAAGCTTGAGTTTCACCAGCACCACGTTCATAAACGCGTAATTTCACTTCATTTGGTGAGATGATTTGCATAAATCCAGCATTTACACGCTCAGGAAAGCGTTCATGGCTTTCCACTAACGGTCCATACTTATCAACATCATAAGCATCAACATCATCGACAACGGTCACACAGTGAGGATTTCCCATACTTACTGCGCCACTGAATAAGGTTTTATCATCAACACGCAATAAATACGTTTTTTCAGCTTGCGTTGCTTTAAATGGAATCTTATTTGGCTCAAATACAGGCTCACCCATGTTCACCGTAATTTGATCATCATCTTCCACTTTTAAAATCATTTTGCCTTTCTTAGTACTGACCGAAATGCTGGTTTTATTGGTTAACCCTTTCATTCGAACAAATCGAGCGAAACAACGTGCACCATTACCACACTGCTCTACTTCCGAGCCGTCAGCATTAAAAATTCGGTAATGAAAATCCGTTTCAGGATCATAAGGGGCTTCAACCACCAATAACTGATCAAATCCAATACCACGATGGCGATCAGCCAAACGACGGATCAGGTCTGGAGAAAAGAAAATATTCTGTGTCAGACAGTCAACAACCATAAAGTCGTTGCCTAGCCCGTGCATTTTAGAAAAATGAAAGTGCATAGTTGTTCTTCTTATGTATGTTTTCTTTCTTGGCTGAAAAAAGAGCAAGCATGCTTAGCATCTTGCTCTTAATAATATTTTTAGTTGGGTAAAATCGCTTCCAGTTCCCACAATGAGCTTAGCTCTTCACGCTTACGAACAAGGTGAACGTCCCCGCCATCCACCATAATCTCTGCCGCTCGGCAACGTGTATTATAGTTGGATGACATTACAAACCCATAAGCACCTGATGAGCGAACTGCCAGTAAATCATTCGCTTCTAATACCAATGCTCGATCTTTCCCTAGGAAATCACCGGTTTCGCAAATAGGACCAACAAGATCGTAATTTTGAGCGTCACCCTCACGAGGTACAACAGGAACAATATCTTGCCACGCTTGATAAAGAGCAGGACGCATTAGATCGTTCATTGCCGCATCAATAATCGCAAAGTTTTTATGCTCAGTGTGTTTTAAAAACTCAACTTTAGTAACTAGGATACCTGCATTTGCAGCAATAGCACGTCCCGGCTCAAAAATAAGTTCTAAATCTTGATGTTCCGCTAGTCTACCTAATAATGCGGTCGCATATTCAGAAGGTTGTGGCGGTAATTCATCTCGATAAACCACACCAAGGCCACCACCAACATCAAGGTGACGAATATTGACGCCTTGTGCTTTTAAATCATCAATCAACGCAAGCAGACGATCCGTTGCATCAATAAAGGGGTCAATATCGGTTAATTGAGAGCCGATATGACAGTCGATACCTTGAACATCTAAATTTGGCAGGCTTTGAGCAAATTTATACACTTCAGGTGCACGATCAAACGCAATACCAAATTTGTTATCACGCAACCCTGTAGATATATACGGATGTGTTTTTGCATCAACATCTGGATTAATACGTAAAGAAATAGGCGCAATAACCCCCATTTCAGCCGCAACAGCATTTAGGCGTTCAAGTTCTGGCTCTGATTCAACATTAAAGCATTTAATTTTTAGCTCTAATGCACGACGCATTTCATCAGCCGTTTTACCTACACCAGAAAAAACAACCTTAGTTGGATCGCCACCTGCGGCAACAACACGCTCTAATTCACCTTGAGAAACAATATCAAACCCTGAACCTAGACGAGCAAGTGCGTTTAACACGCCGATATTTGAGTTCGCTTTTACGGCATAACACACAAGATGAGGGTGATTACCTACAGAGTTATCAAATGCTTTCCAGTGGCGCTCTAGTGTCGCACGAGAATACACGTATAAAGGTGTGTCGAATTGCTCAGCTAACTGTGTAATAGGCAGTTCTTCAGCCCAAAGTTGTCCATCATCTTTATAATTGAAATAATCCAATGTCGTCTTCCTTGTCTAGTTTTCGTTGTTCTGTTTATCGATTTATCCGCGAGAGTTATTGACTACTCTGCCGCTTCTGTTTGTGGTGCTTCATCTGCAGGCATGTACAACGGACCAGTTTGGCCACAACCAGCTAAAGTAAGAAGGCTTAATAGCATTAATGCCATCACTCTTTTGTGCATAAGATTTTACCATTAGTGTTAATATCTACTGATGCTCTCTATAATCGCACCACAGCCAAGAAAAGCAATAGGATAAACAAGATGAATAACACTGAATTTCACGAACTAGTCGATGAAAAACTGCAATTAATCGAAGATATGATTGATGATTCGGGTGCTGATATTGAACCTGTTATCACAGGAAACGTATTAACGCTGGAATTTGAAAATCGCAGCCAAATCGTAATTAACAAACAAGAACCAATGCACGAAATTTGGTTAGCTTCAAAATCTGGTGGCTTCCACTTCTCTTATGTTGATGAAAAATGGACATGTTCTAAAACGGGAATGGAGTTTATCGAGATGGTAAAAGAAGAGTGTCAGAAGCACGCCGATGAAGAGATTGAGTGGGCTTAAAAGCAGAGTTCAGATCGGTCGCAAGCTCCCTTGAAGATTTCAGAGGAGCTTGAAATTCAGGATTCAGGATTCAGGATTCAGGATTCAGGATTCAGGATTCAGGAGGATTTTATTGCTCTTCCTGAACCCTGCAAGCGAAGCGACCTGAAACCTTAAGCTCCAATACCCGCGTGACGCAGCATTGCATCAACTTGCGGCTCACGACCACGGAAACGCTTGAACAACTCCATCGGTTCTTCACTGCCACCCATTTCCAAAATATTATTTAAGAAACTTTGGCCAGTCTCGGTATTAAAAATGCCTTCCTCTTCAAAACGAGAGAACGCATCAGCTGATAATACTTCTGCCCATAGGTAGCTGTAATAACCAGCACTGTACCCGCCTGCAAAAATATGACCAAAGCTGTGAGAGAAACGGTTCCACTCAACACTTGGTAATACCGCTACTTTCGCTTTCACTTCCGCTAGCGTTTCCAGCACTCGACCGCCTAGTTCAGGGTCAAAATTAGTGTGTAGTGTAAAATCAAACAAACCAAACTCTAACTGGCGCAAAATAAACATCGCTGATTGGAAGTTTTTCGCTGCTAGCATTTTATCTAGCATCTCTTTAGGAAGCGGTTCACCCGTTTCATAATGACCAGAGATAAACGCTAACGCCTCTTCTTCATAACACCAGTTTTCTAAGAACTGACTTGGCAGCTCAACTGCATCCCAAGGCACACCATTAATGCCCGATACCGAAGCCACATCAATTTGAGTCAGCATGTGATGAATACCGTGACCAAATTCGTGGAATAACGTCACCACTTCATCGTGAGTAAACAGTGCAGGTTTACCACCGACAGGTTTATTAAAGTTACAAGTTAGATAAGCAACAGGCGTCTGTAGTTCACCTTCTTGAGTCAAACGACGTACACGACACTCATCCATCCACGCGCCACCGCGCTTATGCTCACGAGCATACAAATCAAGGTAGAAGCTGCCACGTAGTGTGTTCGTTGAATCAAAGATATCAAAGAAACGCACTGATTCGTGCCATACATCCACACCTTCACGCTCAACTACTGTCATACCAAACAGACGGTTTAATACTTCAAATAGGCCAGATACGGCTTTTGATTCAGGGAAGTAAGGGCGAAGCTCTTCATCCGAGATTTGATACAGCTTTTGCTTTAATTTTTCAGAGTAGTAAGTGATGTCCCACAGATCTAACTCATCAATACCAAACTCTTCTTTTACAAACGCTTTTAGCTCTTCAACTTCACGCTCACCTTGAGGTTTTGCTTTTGTTGCTAGGTCATTTAAAAAGCCAAGTACTTGAGTTGGGCTTTCTGCCATTTTGGTTGCCAATGATTTATCACTGTATGAACCAAAACCAAGTAGACGAGCGATTTCATGACGAAGTTGTAATTCTTCTTCCATGATTGCGCTGTTATCCCACTTACCTGCATTTGGACCGCGATCCGATGCACGAGTAACGAACGCTTCATAAATTTCTTTACGTAATGGTTTGTTATCACAGTACGTCATTACAGGTAAGTAAGATGGCATTTCTAACGTAAGTAACCAGCCATCCAATTCTTTTGCTTCAGCCGCAGCTTTTGCTGCCGCCATTGCAGATTCAGGTAAACCTGATAACTCTTTTTCGTCCGTAATGTGTTTTGACCAACCCATAGTTGCATCAAGCACATTGTTGCTGAAGTTTGAGCTTAGCTCAGAGCTGCGTTTACTGATCTCGCCGTAACGCTTTTGTTGATCAGCCGGTAAACCAATACCTGATAAGTCAAAATCACGCAGTTCATCAATGATGGTTTTTTGTTGAGCTTGAGATAAAGACGCAAACGCCTCGCTCTCTTTAATGGATTTATACGCTTCGTACAATCCTTTGTGTTGGCCAACCCAAGTGCCATATTCAGATAACTCAGGTAGACACGCTTCATAAGCTTCGCGCCATGCTTCGCTGTTTTTTACTGAATTTAAATGGCTTACTGGTGACCAAATACGGCTAAGGCGATCATCCGTTTCCGCTAAAGGAACAATAATGCTTTCCCAGCTAGGAGTTACGTCAGAAGCTAATACTTCTTCAATTTTTGCACGGCAATCAGCAATCGCTTGTTCTACAGCTGGCTGAATATGCTCAGGCTTAATTTGAGAAAATGGAGGTAAATCGGTGAAGGTCAGTAGCGGGTTAGACATATTCATTCCTTTTTATTTCTTATTCGATTTGATGTCACTATGTAGATAAGATGGTGCTTAATTGACTAAATTTCAATGGCTGATGCAAGAGTACACACATTGAGCCACAAACTTGGGTATAATATTCCCATTCCAATAGTGAGAGTTCATCCATGTTAAGTTACCGTCACAGTTTTCATGCAGGCAACCATGCAGATGTGGTTAAACACATAGTACAAAGCCTTATCCTTAATTCATTAACTCAAAAAGATAAACCATTTGTTTATCATGACACCCACTCAGGTGTTGGCCGTTACGACTTAACGCATGAATGGTCTGAAAAAACAGGTGAATACAAACAAGGTATCGCACGTATCTGGGATCAAACGAATCTTCCAGAAGAAATCACCAGCTACCTTGATGCTATCAAAGCCTTAAATGACGGCGAAGAGCTGCGTTACTACCCGGGTTCTCCTCGTGTTGGCCGTGCACATTTGCGTCGCCAAGACCGTATGGTACTGACGGAACTTCACCCTTCAGATTACCCACTGCTTGAACAAGAGTTTCATCGTGATCGCCAAGTGTCTATCTATAAAGAAGACGGCTTTGCGCGACTAAAAGCAAGTCTTCCGCCAAAAGAGCGCAGAGGATTAGTCTTAATCGACCCACCTTATGAGCTTGCAAAAGAATATCGCGATGTTGTTACTGCTATTGGCCAAAGTCACAAGCGTTGGGCTACGGGTATTTATGCGATTTGGTATCCGGTAGTAAATCGTCACGATATCGACGATATGATCAACGGATTAAAAAAATTAGACATTCGTAACATTCTGCAAATTGAATTAGGTGTATCACCAGATACCAACGAGCGTGGCATGACAGCATCAGGCATGATCGTAATTAACCCACCTTGGAAGCTAGAAAGCCAAATGAATGATATTTTGCCTTTCTTAAAAGAAGCGATTGCACCAGCAACAGGTCACTTCAAAGTTGAGTGGATTGTTCCAGAGTAAGATTTCAGAATTCAGATCGGTCGCAAGCTCCCTTAAAGAGTTCAGAATAGGTTGCGGGAGGCGCTCACTCTCAACAAATACCTCTGAACTCTGCAAACGAAGCGTTCTGAATTCTCATAACTCTTGAAACCTCGCAGACCTTGAAAAAGAAAAATTTGGTCGCATTTCATACATAGTATGTAAAAAGAATTAAAAAAAATATTGGAGAGAAAGTAATGACTACGCATTTTGATTATATCTGTATCGGCGGTGGTTCAGGCGGTATCGCATCAGCAAACCGTGCATCAATGTACGGTGCAAAAGTAGCACTGATCGAAGCTCAAGATCTTGGCGGTACGTGTGTAAACGTAGGGTGTGTACCTAAAAAAGTCATGTGGCACGGTGCTCAAGTTGCTGAAGCCATTAATCTATACGCTGAAGATTACGGCTTTGATGTAGAACTAAAAGAATTCAAATGGAACAAGATGATTGAAAGTCGCCAAGCTTACATTGGCCGCATTCATGAATCTTACGATCGCGTACTTGGTAATAACAAAGTAAATGTGATCAAAGGCTTTGCAAAGTTTGTTGATGCAAAAACCGTTGAAGTAAACGGTGAGCACTACACAGCGGATCATATTCTTATTGCTGTTGGCGGTCGTCCAACAATTCCAAATATCCCTGGTGCAGAATACGGTATTGATTCAAACGGTTTCTTTGAACTGACTGAGCAACCAAAACGCGTTGCGGTTATTGGTGCAGGTTACATTGCTGTAGAAATCGCAGGCGTTCTTCACTCTCTAGGTACAGAAACTCACCTATTCTGCCGTAAAGAATCACCACTACGTAGCTTTGACCCAATGATCATCGATACGCTAGTTGAAGTAATGAATACCGAAGGCCCAACACTTCATACTCACTCGGTACCAAAGAAGTGGTTAAAGAAGCAGACGGCAGCCTAACGCTTCACCTAGAAAACGGTAATACACAAAACGTTGATACGCTAATTTGGGCTATCGGTCGTCACCCAGCAACGGATGCTATCAATCTTGATAAAACTGGTGTTGCGACGAACGATCGCGGTTACATCAAAGTGGATGAATACCAAGAAACAAACGTGAAAGGCATCTACTGTGTTGGTGATATCATGGAAGGCGGTATTGAGCTGACTCCTGTTGCGGTTAAAGCAGGTCGTCAACTTTCAGAGCGTCTATTCAATGGCAAAACCAATGCAAAAATGGACTACGATTTAGTTCCTACGGTTGTATTTAGCCACCCACCAATTGGTACGATTGGCTTAACAGAGCAAGAAGCTGACGAACAATACGGCAAAGAGAACGTGAAAGTGTACACATCAGGCTTTACTGCAATGTACACAGCAGTAACTAAGCACCGTCAACCTTGTAAGATGAAGCTAGTCTGTGCGGGCGAAGACGAGAAAGTTGTTGGCCTACACGGTATCGGTTTCACGGTTGATGAAATGATCCAAGGTTTTGCAGTTGCAATGAAGATGGGCGCAACTAAAGCAGATTTCGATGCAGTTGTAGCTATCCACCCAACAGGTTCTGAAGAATTTGTAACGATGCGATAGTCTAATTGTAGACTCGTTATCTATAAAAAACGCCGCCAATTAACCTTGGCGGCGTTTTTGTTTTATTGAATCATGTTTAACTCAATTAAGCAGTTAGTGACATTACTTACTCGATTTTTCTGCGATTTTAGCTTCAACCATAGGTGCTAATTTTTCATAAGGTAAATAGCCCGGAAGAAGTTGACCATCGATCAACATAGCTGGTGTTCCTCGCACGCCTAAATCCGTAAATAATTGATAGTTCTTCGCTACCATATCTTGAACTTCGTCATTCGTTGATACGTACTTTTCCGCATCATTCGCTTTTGCGACCTTCATGATAGAGCGCATATTGTGAATTCCCGGCTTACTTAATAAGGTTTCACTGATCTTATTAAATTTGTCTGGGCTTTCCTTCCACACTCTTAATGCAAAGGTTGCCGAGTTAGCCGGATTGGAACCTTCTTTAAGTGGTACATAAATGTTTATCACTTTAAGATCATCCGGATGCTCTTCGACCAGCTTCATTAATACTGGGTCTAATTTTTTACACCAAGGGCAACTTAAATCCGTTAATACAACAATGGTTAATTTAGGATTTTTCGCACCAAACCACGGTAGATTTGGGTTGTTGTACATATAATCATGATAATCTGCCAACGTTTTTTCATACTTACCCTGTTGAGCAATATACATAGCCAAACTCTCATGAAGGCTATCAATAATAGTAGGGTTGTCTTTAAGCATTTTATTAATATCTTCCACTTTCTCCAATTGAGTCATTGCAGAAGCAAGAGGAGAAAATAAGCATGCCATAACCAGTGTTGTGATTAATTTCGTTTTAAATTTCATTTTTTATTGTCCGTATATATTCGTTTAGATAAGCCATAAGCGAGCAAGTAATCCCATCGGAGTTGTTATCCCCGTGGTGATGTTTTTTATCTCGCCTTTATCAATAATGACGATGGTTGGGGTCACTTGAATGCCCATTCTCTTGAAATATCGCCACGCGTATCATTCATATTTTTAAAAGTGTAATCGTGAGATCTCATATAACTAGAGACTCTTCTGTCCTCTCCAGAACTCGTACTCACACCAACAACTTGATAAGAATCACTGAACCAATTAATGGTTGGCGTTACAAATCGACACGCTGCACACCACGTCGCCCAGAAATACACCACCACCGGCTTTTCTTGGCTCATAGCGATAACATCAATCTCTTCACCTGTTGTACTTATTCCAGCAAGAGCAGGGGCAGTATTCGCTGGCATATCTTTAGTTCTCCACGCATCAACAGTAAAACTAAAAATAATAATCACCAGAAGGTAAATCAGTGTCTCTTTACCCCAGCGCTTCATTTTTTGTCTTTTCCCCATTACGGTTTATTTCCTGCTTTTTTAATCGCATCCATAACGACTTTTTCATTCAAAATAACCGGAAGTTCGATGCCGTTTGGCGCACTTGGACCATAAACCACATTAAATGGCACTCCAAATCGTCCATGTTCTTGTAAGTAAGAGGTGATTTTTTCACTCGGAACCGTCCAGTCTCCCTGCATAGGTACAACATTGGCGCTGTTTAACTCGCTATAAACCGGCTCTTGAAGCAACACACCAATTTTGTTTGCCTTACAGGTCACACACCAATCAGCGGTAACATCAACAAAGACCACTTTTCCTTCATCTACATATTGCTGAATAGATTCACTCGATAACGGAACCCATTTAGGCTCTTCAGGCAGTAGGTCCGTTGACGTTATGCTGTCTATCACGGTGCCAAAACCAAATGCGATAGCAAACAAAATACTTAACCACCCTGCCGCTTTCTTACTATGAACTTGAACGGTTCGCAGCAAGATTACGCCACCCGCAATTGCTGCAATGATATAAATCCAAAACTCTGATAGATGGTTAGAGAGTAAGTTCAGCAACCAAATGCTAGTAATAAGCATCATTGCACCAAAGAGATACTTAACCTTACTCATCCATGGGCCGGGTTTAGGTAATGAAAGAGCAATGGATGGGAAGAGGGCAACCAATATCCATGGCAGAGCCATACCAAGTGCTAACGCAGTAAAAATGCCGTACATGGTTGGGATGTTTGTAGCTAAAGCAAAGGCGACCGCAGTACCTAAGAAAGGTGCGGAGCAAGGAGTAGAAAGTAAGGTGGCAAACATACCTTGAATAAAATGACCAAAGTACGAGTTGTTCCCTTTTGATGCGATCCAAGTGTTGGTGTTTGAGGATAATCGAATTTCAAACAAGCTCAGCATATTGGCACCAAACAATGCCGTAATAAGCGTCATGATTCCAATAAACCACGCACTCTGAAATTGAATGCCCCACCCAATTGCACTGCCTGATAACTTAAGTACTACTAAGAACGAAGCCAAAAGCCAAAACGAAAAAACAATCCCACTTGCAGAGGCTAAAAACTGCAATTTAATCTGTTTTTTCTCAAGACCTTGAGCTGAAATAACACTGCTTAACTTCATTCCCAACACAGGGAAAACACAAGGCATTACGTTTAAAATCAAACCACCAAATAAAGCAAATAAGATCATTTTCAAAATAGACTGCAATCCATTGCTGCTTGTGATTACCCCATCACTAATGCTTGCTGGTTGCTCTGCTATAAACTCACTGTCTTTTAAAGTAACACTGATATTTTCACCAGTTAAATCCGGCGTTCCCATCCAACTGCTTACATCAAATGTTGCGGTAATATTGTTACCATCTACATCGATCTTTGGGCGAGAAAAATTAGCGTCTTGCATTTCATCTGACGGACCATCCACCAAAACATCAGGCGTTATCCACCCCATTTTTTTGCTTGCTGTCACCTGAAGCTGCATTTTTGTGGCATCCCACACTGCTTTTACATCACTGATCAGTGCAGACTCTTTTGGAACCTGACTTAACCCTTGGGCGTAAACGTGCATCGCTTCTTTAGAAAGCGTTAAATCAGCAGGAGTGAATGTAAGTTCAAATGGGTAGTCAGTCAGTACACAAATAGTGGTGCAGGATGACAAAGTGAGATCAGCCTTAAAGGTAACCGGCTTATTAAGATCATCAATATGAAGTGTCATAGGGAAAATCACACTTCCCTTATACCCTAAGGTTTCAATACCAAGTAGATCGAAGCGTTTCGGATACGGCCAATACCAATCGATACTGCGAATATTTTGAGAGTCCTCCCAAGTCATGCTCGGGGCAATACCACCTTCTCCAGGGCTTCTCCAATACGTTTTCCAATCACCCGCTAAGCGAACCTCTAGAAACCCGGCAACGGTTTGATCGACTTTATTGATTTGCCCAGTAAGAACAAAACGAGTTTCAATCGGAGTGTGGTTTGAATTTTTAAGCCACCCAGTATGTGGGGTTTCGGCTTGAGCAACGGATATAAATACGCTGCACAACATCGCGAATAGCCCAAATAGGACCATACGTGTTGTCATTACTGATTTTTGCATCTGTGTTTCCTTTAAAAAATAAATATACGTCGAACGTCGTTAAAACATTCGATTATTTATTCTCTAAAAACACACAACTTGAGGTGAACCCGCCTTCCTTTATGAAGAATAGGCTCGGTAAATGAAGAGGTATAGCTGAATGATAAACACAACCCAATAACGAGAAGAACCGTGAATATCTGAACAATAAGCGCATGATCGCCAACTTGATGTTGTTCGAAATGGATTAAATGTTCCGATAATTCACACTTATCACCTAATCCATTTTTGTCTTGCTGTGTTTCCGATGCTTGTTGCACAGTATCAGATACTGAGCTATCCAACGGCAAAGAACACGAACTCAATAAACCAATATTATTTGCCGCACAGACAAAGATAACCCAACACACAAGAATGAGGGGCCATCTAAAAAAATCATGTCTGTAAAACGCAGATTTCATCAACTGGTTAACTACAAGAATAAGGAACGAGTGCAGTTAGGACACACGCTCCTTTAAATAGTTTCCTAGTTTACATATTTAAATTTAATGAGCGTGGTTATGATGATGGTGATGACCGCAGCCACATGTTGGTGCTGCAACCACGCTTTGTAATGGATGGAATTCCATTTTTTCTTGCAGCGCTTCAGGTGTTAATGAATTTAATAGGTGCATATTCTCGACATTTACCACATTAACATCACCTAATTCACGTTGTGTTTTTGCTACTTCAATAAACTGACGACTTAACGCTTCAGGTAACGTAAATTCACGAATTGCACACAATAAATTGGTTGCTGTATCTACCGCAATCATAGAAACAGATAAGGTGTTATCTTCAGAAAGTGAGAAATATTCATCTGGAATTGCTGATGAATTAAATTGCATTTCAAAAGCTAAATCACCAAAACTAACAACAAGTAGGCAACCACCTTTTTCTGATGATACTAAACCTAATTGAGCACCGCTTTGACCTAATAGTGTTTGTTCATCAGCGGTAATATTGCTAAGTCCAACATACAGTAAATTAGGTAAATCATTACGAAATAGTTCAAGCATCGCACCGTCACCCTCTTGAAACGGGTGGTTTTCAAACGTTTGTCCAACTTGAAATTGTGGAGTGTTGTGTTCAGCCATAATCATTACCTTCTTAATCTGTATCTCAATTTATACCGCTAAGTGTAATCCTTATTTGAAAAATGACTATCCTAGTAAAAAGCAAATCACTATTACTTATTTGTAATAATAACCGTGACAAATAATTTATTATTAAGAATATCAATAATCATCATCTACAGAGATCAAGAATTTTATTCAAATCTTCTTAAAAACGAGAAAATTCATTCACATTTTGAATATTAACTTATACAGTACGCACAAATTATTTTTATAAATTAACATCGTGCTGCTAGGTACTTCTTCAACACAAATCTTTTATCACTTGTTAGATCTGGATGATGAACAACAGCAAAAAGTGCTCGACACACTTAAAGAAAATCAACCAGAAATCCATCAAGAGATCACAGCGTTACTAGGTTCTTCCCCATCAGAGCATTTCTCCGATCTGCTCGGCTTTCACGCGCAACAAACTTGCCATTTTGATTGGGATTTAAGCAATCAAACGATTGATAAATACCAATTACGTGATGAGTTGGGTCGTGGAGGAATGGGGGTTGTTTATTCCGCACATCGAGCAAATGGTACTTTTGAACAAGAGTTGGCTATTAAGTTTATTCAGCCAAGTTTTAACAACCTACTCGATAAAAGAGCGCTATTTGAAGAAGCTCAACTTTTAGCTCGTTTAAATCACCCCTACATTGCAAAAGTATTCGATGGTGGTGAGCACCAAAATCTTGTTTATGTCGTAATGGAAAAAGTGATTGGTTCAACGCTTAACGATTTTTTAGTAACGCATGAACTATCCAAGACACAAAAATTACACCTATTTAGTCAAGTTTGTAAGGCTCTTGAACACGCACATCAGCACAATGTACTTCATGCCGATCTTAAGCCTGAAAACATATTGATTGATAAGCAACACTCTCCCAAATTAATCGACTTTAACCTTACTCAAAAGGTAAAAGAGAGCACGATTGAGCCTCAACAAGGTGTACTTGCCTTTAGTGAGCAGTTTGCAAGCCCTGAACAGAAATCAGGAGGATTTCTTACGCAACAGAGTGATATTTTTTCACTCGGAAAGATCTTACATTTGCTATTTCCAGTAACAAATGAAAATGATGATATTCACTGCATCCAAACGAAAGCGATGCAAGAATCATTAGATAAGCGCTATCGCTCGGTTTTAGAACTGCGATTAGATATCGAAGCGGTTATCGCTTCTCGTCCAATTAGCTTAAAGCAGCATCGTCCATGCTATACATTAACGTGCCTATTAAAACGTAAACCTATTCCTTCATTTTTATGTGCATTATTAATGATTACAGGCATCGCATTTTCAAGTTTATTAGCACTTAAAAACCATCAGTTAGAACAAGAAAAAATCGTTGCTGAAAACATGATGTATGAAGTGACGCAATTACTGTTTCACTCAAAAGGGTCAAGCGTCTCTCAAGCATCGATTAACTCGATGTTAGAGCTTACTCGTCGCCGAATTTTATCTAATCCAGATTTACCAGCACATATAAAACAGCGAATGTTATTGGCCATGATGACGCCGATCCCAACAAAACAGAAATTAACCACTCATCATTTCACTAATAATAATTAAATTCTCGTTTAGAAAAGGACATTCATAATATGAAAAACAAACCGTTTTCAGATCTTTTATTGATGCTATTTCTAGGCACTCCTTCTGTTGCTCATGCAGAAATAAAAACGGGATATTTCATCGACTCACCAGTTACTGGTCTTTATTACCAAACAAGCTCACAACTGTCTGGAACGACAAATAAAGGGGCTTTTGAGTATCGAACTGGTGATGTGGTGCGTTTTTTCTTAGGTACTGATGAAAATGGTTATCTTATTAGTACACTATCAGGCCAAGAAGTGGTTACCCCAACGTTAGCCACCACAACACCAAGTAAAAGTATTAATTTAACTCGGTTATTGCTCTCTCTTGATAGTTCACCAAGCAACCGAGATGAAATCACTCTAGCAAGTAAGATGCTTTCTAACGTGGATTTTCAACAACGACTTAAGCAAATCGATCTCAATGTATTAGACAGTTCTTCTAAAGAACTAAATATTGATCTCGTTTCAGTAAAAGAAGCCGTTGAACACTTAAATCTAAGCCAGCAATACATCGAAGATAATTTCACTTCCGATGACATTATTTATGAGCCAGTCAATAAACATCTAAAACACATCATCATTAAGAAAAAAGACTGGCAAGGTCGAATGTGTGCTTACGACATTAAATATCAGCATCACCCAAGATATCGCCCTTCTTTTGGCAATATGGAATATACGGTGACAAATACTCACCTTATCCAATACCCAAGCGCTGGTGATTACTTTAATGGCTGTGAATTAGATACCAGCCTCCCTGTGATCGCAAACAAAAGTCCTATCTCTGAATTTGAAGGCTTTGGCGGAATGATCGGATGTGCCCCAACAGGATGCACACGTAATGACCTTAATGGGTTTACGTTAGACGACTATAACGACGAAGGTGACTGGAAATACCGAACCATTGCAATGAATTTTGATCCTGAAACTGAATTAATGATGGAGAAAATTCAAGGGTTAGGGCCTAACGAACACGTGCGCCATCAAAATAGAGGTGAACAAATTGCTTTTATTTATCCGATAGATAAAGAAGAAAAAATCCCTTTTGAAGGCATATGGCAACAAACCCAATATCACGGTCAAAAAATCGAAAAACACTGTTTATTAGTCAAAAATCATCAAGTTCTTAAGCACCCAAAAACAGGTAAAACGTGCTCAAAAAATGAAGAACAGTACACCTTGAATGTGACTAAAGACTACGCCGATATGTGGTGGGTAAACAATAAAGATAATAACGCTCGACTAGAACAAATGAATCTATTGATTCGTTGGTATCTCAACGGAAATCAGGTTCAACACACAACATGGGAGTATTTACCCGCCGGTAGAGATTGGAAGCAAGGGGTTCTCTATCGCTATCGACAAACACTTCAACGCCAACCAAATGGTATTGAAACTATGGATACATTTTCTGTCTCTGAATTTAGCAAAATATAACGGAATTAGTCATGAAAACAACAACAGAACTGACACGCATTATTCAAGATTGGCAAGCAGGAAATAAACAAGCTGAAAACCAGTTATATCAATTCGCTTATTTACAGCTCAGACATATCGCTCAAGAAGAACGAAAACGTAACGCTGAAAAATTCGGCCAACATAATGATGTTCTGACTGACAGCGTAAATAGCACAACCGCTTTGATTCACGACGCTTACCTTAAGCTTTCAAACTCAGAACTAAGTGATGTAAAAACCAAACGCGATTTCTTTTTAATGGCCACCAAAGTGATGCGCCAAATCTTGATCGACAATGCCCGTTCACAACAGGCTCAAAAGCGTCAGGCGCTAACCTCAATTCAAGATGATAATGATAAATTTGAACAATTGATCATTATGGATAAAGCACTTGATAGCTTTAGTGTGCGCTATCCCCGCCAATCAAACGCTCTAAAGTTAAAATATCTTATGGGTATGAAAAACAATGAAATTTGCCAACTTTTAGAATGCAGCTCAAGCCTAATAGAGAAAGATTTAAAATTCTCTCGCAGCTGGCTTCAAACTCGTATGATGTAATTACTAATGAAAAAAAAAGCACTCATTCTATTATCAATAAGTACTATTGCTTTAAGTGGTTTTTGGTTGCGCTCTGCTATTTCGTCACCATCCGAACATACCGTGATAGCAGAACCAATTCCATTACCAACAATACAAAACACACCATCTCGTGAAGCATTTTTATCTAGCTTTCATAAAGAAAAAACACAGCTAAATACAGCGCCAAAAAAGGAACGAGATAATGATGAAACTACAGAGTATCCAGAGAAAATAAATACTCGAAAAACATCACCTCAAGAAGATAGAGAAGCTGATTTAGAATATAACGCAGATAAAGTACAAAGCCTCCCACAATTGAGCTCGACTCAAAAAACAGGAAGCGCTGGCAACCAAAAACCCAAAGTGGATAACGACATACAACAGCAATTACAGACCATGATGTATTCGTGGAATTTAACGCAATCCACACCGGTAAATTATTCATTTAATATCAACGGTCTTTTTTATGATGAAGAGCATGACTTTATTACCACGAGAGTTCGCTTCTCTTATCCAGGACTTTCTTTAATCAATAGAGGCGAACTAACCTTAGTTGGTTCTCCTATTGAAAGTGATAAACCAACTCAATTCATTATCTCAGCAAAAGATGACTATCATGGAAATAAAGAAAGTGCATGGACTCATGTAAGCTTTGATTTACCCTCAACAGAAGAATCAAACTCAAGTGTTGAACACCCATTAGTTGGACATACCCTTTATCGGTTAGAAACAACAAATCATTTTGCTGGCCATAACTATGATTATGAAGTTGTTTATTGTGAGGCATTTAAGTTCATTAATAACCTCGCTTATTATGCGGCTTCAACTAATAAAAGAACCTGCCCTACAGAAGAATCGTTATCCGAAGTCGGTACCTATGCCATTGACGACAAACACCTTGTTGTAACAAGCAACTATTCGGTTTTTTATGCAGAGCAACGTTGGAAAATACTGCATTCCTATGAATCTAGTTTTAATAAAGGTGAAAGCCTACTTACCACGATTCATAATGGAAAAGAGTTTGAAACCTACACAATATTAAAAAATAAACGAGCAATGGAATCTCGTTTAAATGTCGTTACTGGGCAAACCCCTTATCAAATGGAACAATTTGAATATTTCTTCCCTATAGATAAGCAAGGGAATTACATTAAAGGTACGGCGGGGATGTATATAATGGACTCTAGATTGGTTTACCCAAACTGGTTCCAATTCGATTCCGATCTTAATATTCATTCAGATACGCATAATATGACGTGTGATTTTGTTGTCGCTTTTTATCAAAGCTCAACCATGGGCGGACAAGGAGCAAGTGGTATAAGTATAACGTCAAGCTCTATAGCTCCTAACTATATTGACCCACTAGAATGCGAAGAAAGAATTAACCCAGATAACGGCAAACGCTATGCGTACCTTGATTTAGATTACTCACCTTATGATGAATTTGTTGATGGGGGGATCTATAGCTACATTTTAAAACCCAAACCAGAATACGCTCATTTAGTGGAAGAATTTAAAGTTAACCTAATCTATCTCGCCCCAAATTTAAGCTAAAAAATCATAGAGATAAACCAAAAAAAGAGCGAAATGTGTCGCTCTTTTTTGTTTGGCCTACGATAGGCTAAAAACTCCAAAGTGCCTGTAAACCAGTACTAAATGTATGAGTATCCGCCTCTGGCAGCGTTGCATAGCCATTTTTGGTTTCGCGCTCTGTACAAACACCATCAACCATGGTGACGCACGTTTCAACTAGCACCGCTTGCTTGTCTGTCTCAAAGCGTTTTTCATAACCTAGCATCGCATACCAACCAAGGTGTAACCCTTTCATGACTTCGTAGCTAATGGTTCCTTCAATTGAAGCTCTCATCCCAAAATCATTAAACGTATTATCTTCAAACTTAGTATTTTGAGTCACACTATAAATTGGAAGACCTAATACTGCACGTCCGCTCACTTTCCATTTCTTATCACTAAACAGTAAGCCATTATCGTAAGCCACACCCAAATCAACAAAAATATCGGTCGAGGTTTCTTCCCATGTGCCATAAAACGCTTTATTGGTGAACCCATTATGGTTTCTCATACCGTAGCGAGTATACGTTTGGTAAGTAAGTGCCGGACCACCGATAACTCGCCACTCATCAGTAAGTTTGTAGTGCAGTTGAATGTTGGTCGCCGTTTTTAAATATTCAAACTTATTGGTTTGCATTAATTGACCATAATACTTCCAATCTTCTTGTGCACTTTGAGGAGAAAATGAAGCCAAGGCATCAATAGAAAAATCAAACTTATCGTTAATGTAATACAAGCCACCACTGTTCAAAACAGGGTTTATGATCGTCACCTTAGATTGTGTTCCACCATAATATTCTTGATACGTTACGTTCTCTAAACCAAACGTAAAGTAAGAATACCCATAGTTTTTATCTCCCTCATGCGCCATTGCAAAACACGGCAATAAACCTAACCAATATATTTTTTTCATTTTTCGTCCCTAGATGTATTTTGGGTGCGAAATATGAGTGATTCATTCCAAAAAACCAATAGTGCTATTGATAAAAAAATAAAATAAATTTTACGGTTTTTTTCCTATTTTCCGTGTCTTGTTTTGTTTTTTGAACCGGCGTAAAAGTGTCGCACTTTTGAGTTTTACAAATAAATAAACATGTATTGAGGGAAAGGCTACCCTCATCAAAAAGGATTGAGACAGAATGAAAAAGGTAAGTTTATTAGCAGCGTCAGTGGCACTAGCGTTAGTAGGTTGTGGCGGTTCTGATGGTGGTTCAGACACCAATACAGGAACACCTTCAGCTGGTGGTATCATTATTACGGCAATTGATGGTTACCTACACAACGCAGAAATTTGGGTTGATAAAGATGGTAACCTTGCAAACGGCTGTGAGCTCAATACAGAGATCGTGACTAACAAAGACGGTAAAGCGACAATCAGCAAAACCGATTTTTCTGGTATGAACGTATGTATCAAAGCGATTGCAGGTAAAACCATCGATACCGATCGTGGTCTGGTAGCAAAAGGGTTTGACCTAGCTTCTCCAGCAAGCGAAAGCAACAACGTAATTGTTAACCCAATGACCAATATGGTTGTTGAGCAAATGGCGAACAATAATGAACTTACACCTGAAACAGCAAAAGATGAAGTAGTTAAAGCAATCACTGGCACTGGCCTAAAAGCTGATGCAGACATGATTTTCGGCGACTACCTAGCAAATCCATCAGATGAAGCGAAAGCACTGAAAGTCATCGGTGAAACACTGGTTGATAACAACGACAAGAGTGTGGAAACACAACTTACGATTTCAACTGAAGTTGCAAATGATACAAACGAGATCATCAACAACTCAGGTGAGTTAGACAATTACGCTCCTGTTGTTGAGGTTACTCCAGACGGTGGCGTAACGGTGAAACCGAACAGCCGCCCTGTTGTTGATCTAACACCTGAAGCTGTGACTATGCTACTTGGTGATGTTTGGGTAGCGATTGACGCTTCTGAATTATTTAGCGATGCGGATGGCGACACTCTAACTTACAGCATGCAAACTCTAGGAAGCGATAACAACGGCCTAGTTATTGATGAAACTACAGGTCTAATCACGGGTACACCAAAAGCTGCAGGTGAGTTTATCTACCAAGTCTTTGCTGAAGACACTAAAGGTTCTCTTTCTTACCCAGCAAACCTAAAAGTGACGATTGAGACACCGAATACAGCGCCAACTCATAGTCCTGAAGCTTTAGAGACTATCCAAGCTAAACTTAACGCGTTGACACTAACTCAAGGTGATAAAGTTAACGAAACGATCGCTGCTACAGGTCTATTTACTGACGTTGATGGTGATGCGTTAAAATACACTGTTGAAAACGTTCCTGCGGGTATGTCAGTTACTCTTGATAGCGATGAGCTAAGTTTGACTGGTACTCCATCAAACCACGGTGAATTTACTGTTGGTCTATTCGCGAATGATGGTGTAAACCAAGCGTCTGCAGAAGCAGAGGTAACATTAACGATTGAGGAAGCTGCAGTTACTCCAAGTCACCCACTTGAAGGTAAATTCCTGCATTTCGTAGAGATTGGTAACAATGGTACTGAGTTTGCTAAAGCATGGTGTGATTCTATTTACCTAGATGCAGACTCTAAAACTATGTATTGGAACTCTCGAGATAACGGTAACTTGTCAACGTGTGATACAAACATGTCAGAATTTACAGAAGGAGTTCCATACGCAATCGTTGGTGACAAAATTGTCTCACAAGAAGATGGTATGAAAATGACATTAGATGTCATCAAACAACACTCTTTTGATGACGACAAACATTTCCTAGTATCATTCACTGATGAGGAAGGTAATGATAAATCAACAGAGCTGTACTCTTACCACACAAATGCTCAATATGTAGAAGAAGCGCTTAATAACGACGTTAGCGAATCTCAAGCGAATCCGAACTGGGTAGACCGTGAAACATTCATTGCAATGCCATCTGCAGAAGGCACTAATGATACTGTTGTTACTGAACTAAAAGTTTCTGGCATCGTTCAGCAATTTGATTATCAAGGAAGCCCATACTCTTCCGCTTCAATCTATGGTCGTAATGCGGAAACTTGTGCAATTTTAAAAGATATCTACCTCGACTACGGTAGCATTCGAGTTCACGGTGACAACTACGGCGCTAACAACTACTTTAACAGCCAGCCACAATATAGAGATGTTGAAGGCTCTTGTTACATCGACTTAATGCCTTTCGATCCTTCAGTTGCGATTCCATCTGGTCTTTACACTATCGAAGCTAAACCAGAACGTACTGATGAAGCTGAACGTATCGTATTTAGTTTTAAAAAGTAGCTAATAGATTACTTTGATACAAAAAAACCCCGGTACTCGCCGGGGTTTATTTTATCTCTCCCCACCGCCACATCCATTTAAAACCTTACTCACATCACAAAAAACTCACCTCAAATTTCCATTTCCACTTTTATTTCCACATTAGGTAAATCTGTAACTTCATAATAAGTAAGGAAATAGCAAAGAAAGTATGATCTATATCTCCTCAAGTATTCCAATTTCCACTTCAAAGTGGAAAAACTCTCTCTGTTCACTTTTTCTTTCCACTTATATTCTTTCATCATCAAGTTACGTATTAAAAATATTATTTAGAGGAAATAAAAAACGTGAATAGTAATACTCTAGAAATAAATGAAGAGTTATTCACTGATGAAGTAGATTCAACGTTCAATAAAGTTATCGATATTTTACGAGCTGAGAATATATTTCCAGACAGTGTTCAAAAACAAATGCTTTATTCTCATTTAAAAGCAATGGTAATTCGTTCTCATACTAATGAACCATTACCAGAAGTTGAAATTGAAATGTTTGATGAAATATCTAAGTCATCACACAAATTAGCTGAAGATGTCGTGAAATGGTTTCCGGCATTAGCATACGAAGAAACATATTTATTATCTGTTCACTTTGAAGTGGCAAAAGAAAACGAATTAACTGAAGAATTAGGAGCTTAATATGGCTGATGTAAAAGTAGTTATCGGTGACCGTCTAGGTAAAGGACAAAAAGTAGGTATGGGTGTTGAAGCTGCAGGTGGTTCTGTAACAGTAATCCCAGGCATGGCAGCAGATATGAAGCTTGGTGACATCATGAAACAAGAAGAAGCTGACTTCGGTATCTCTTTTTGTGGCAGTGGCGGTGCTGGTGCTATCACGGCTCAAAATAAATACGGTTACAAAGCAAAATATGGTATGCGCTCTGTAGAAGAAGGCGTTACTGCAATTAATGAAGGTTACAACGTTCTTGGATTTGGTTTTATGGACCAAGAAGAACTAGGTAAAAAATTAGTTGAAGCCTTTGTTAAAAAATACAGAAGTTAATTATTTATGAAAGAATCTATTACAACAACCGTAACGGTCAGTGGTAATGGAAATACAAAACAATCAGCTTTCAGCTCTGCATTAAGTAATATTCAAAAAACCATTTTAAAAGATAACGAACAAGTTATTTTACGAATTGAACCTGTTGATGTGAAATTAATTAATGCAGAGAAAAAAGAAAGAATTGAAAAGTTTATGTTTTTCTTTTTACCAAGAAATAAAACAACCTACTCAGTCACGATTGATGTCACTGTTAATGTCACAGTAATTAATATTGACCAATTAGATTTTAAATCAATATAAACACCTATTTATTTAATTAGCACTTAATTAAATATACTAACGGAAGGTATATATAGATGTTCTTAATAATATTAATAAAGTCCCTCATTATTGGGGCTTTAGTTGGCGTCGGCGTTGGTGTCGGTGCTGCTCGAATGTTCCATGCTCCAACAGTTCAAGGTATGGGTGCATTCCGTACTCTTGGAGAGCTTAATTCTTGTGAAGGTGACCCTGCTTCTCACTTCTCTTTTGGTCTTGGTTTCTTCTTTAACGCATGGGCATCATCTGTTGCTGCTGGTGCCTTCACTCAAGACGTTGATCACCGCATCATTCCTAACTGGGGTGCCGCTGCTCTAATGGTTAAAAACCGTGATGTAGCAACAACCATGCACGACCCGAAAAAATGGGTATTGCTTGTGGCATCATCGGCATGATCGTTGTTGCTTTCTTAAATACAACAGCATCAGCCGTACCAGAAAGCCTACAAATCACAGCCGTTAAAGTACTTGTTCCTGCAGCTAACCTTCTTGTAAACATCGCGATGCCGGTTATTTTCTGGCTTGCAGCTATTGATGCGGGCCGTCGTTCAGGTTTTTGGGCAACTATCTTTGGTGGTCTTGCTCATATGATCATGGGTAACGCCGTTCCAGGTCTTGTTCTAGGTATCTTAATTGGTAAAGGTGTTGAAGATGGTGGCTGGAACCGTGTAACAAAAACGATGTTAACTGCGGTAATTGCACTGTTTGTTCTAAGTGCCTTCTTCCGTGGATTTGACCTTGAGCTTCTAGAATCTTTCCGACTCACTATCCCTACATGGTTAGAGAGTGTTCATACAAGCATTAGCGGCAAATAGTAAGTCTGGAGTTTTAAAATGGATGACAAATTAAAGAATAACTTTTGGTACGCAGATTGGTCTTTTCCATTCTTCGTAGGTCTGCTTTCTTCAGGCGTATTTGCTGGTACTCACATGTATTACCTATACGGCATCGGCGCATTTAACGAAGTTGCTTTCGTTTCAATGTTACGAGCTGGTATGGATACAGGTGTTTATGGTGCGGTTGCTGCCTTTGGTGCAAGTTTCTTATTCGCTCGAATCATTGAAGGTTCACTAGTTGGTATCTTGGACATCGGTGGTGCAATTCAAACCGGTATTGGACTGGGTGTTCCGGCTCTACTTCTTGGTGCTGGTATTGTTTACCCACTAGAAAACTTTGTTGCCTCATTAATTGTTGGTTTCTTCTTAGGCGTGGCAATTGGTTACATCATCATTATTGCTCGTAAATATACCGTTGGCCAAAGTAACTCTACCTACGGTGCTGACGTCATGATGGGTGCTGGTAATTCATCAGGTCGCTTCTTAGGTCCTTTGATTGTTCTATCTGCAATTGGTGCTTCAATTCCAATTGGTATCGGTTCATTAATTGGTGCTCTAGCATTTTATCAATGGCAAAAACCAATCACTGGTGGCGCAATTTTAGGAGCAATGATTTTCGGTTCACTATTCCCAGTAGCCATCGGCTAACCCATCTTGGTAATGCTCTTCAACCAAGAAGAGCATTACATAACACAGGTAAGAATTATGTATGACTTACTCATAAAAAATGGAAAATTAGCTAACGGTCACTTTGTCGACATTGCTATTCAAGCGGGAAAAATTGCCAAAATTAGTACCAATATTATCGAAAGCGCTGAAAAAGAAATCGATTTAAAAGGGCTTCATTACATTAGTGCTGGTTGGATAGATTCTCATACTCACTGTTACTCCGCTTCTCCTATATACAACGATGAGCCTGATTTAATTGGTGTTACTCATGGTGTAACCACCGTTGTAGATGCAGGTAGTGTCGGTGCTGATGATATTGATGATTTTTATCAACTAACTCAAAAAAGCTCAACTAACGTATACAGCATTCTTAATATTTCTCGAATTGGTTTATTACGACAAGATGAGCTTGCTGATATGAGTGATATTGATTTAGATATCGCCAAAGAAACCATCAGCAAACATTCCGATTTTGTGGTTGGCATTAAAGCGCGAATGAGCGGCAGTGTTGTAAAAGAAAACGGATTAAAACCTTTGGTTAAAGCCAAAGAGATGCAAGCTCAAAATAACCACCTACCTTTAATGGTACACGTTGGAAATAATCCACCTAATTTAGATGATATTGCTGAATTACTAACAAAAGGCGACATCATTACACACTGTTATAACGGCAAACCAAATCGCATTTTAACTCCAGAAGGTGAGCTAAAAGAATCGATGAAAAAAGCCATTAAACGCGGCGTTATTTTAGATGTTGGTCATGGCGGTGCAAGTTTCAGTTTTGATGTTGCTGAACAAGCGATTAAAAAGGGAATTTACCCTGACACGATAAGCTCTGATATCTACTGTAAAAACCGAATTGCAGGACCTGTACGTAGCCTAGCTCATATCATGTCCAAGTTTTTAACCATTGGTTTATCTCTTGAGCAAGTAATCAACTGTGTAACGATAAATGCTGCAAATGCACTACAAATGGACGCAAAAGGTCAATTAGAAGTGGGTAAAGACGCCGATCTAACCATTTTCAATATCCATCATGAACCATGTACTTTTGTCGATTCTGAACAAGGAAATCGTCAAGGTAACGAATCATTTTTACCTTTGGCAAGCATTGTTGCTGGCCAAGTTATCACGACACAACACGGAGAAAAAACTGATGTCTTCAATTCATGAGAAGTATGGTCTAACTGAAGTAATTAATGCATCTGGCCGCATGACTGCATTAGGGGTTTCAACGCCAAATGAAGACGTTGTAAATGCAGTAAAAGAAGGGCTTGGGCAATATTTTGATATGAAAGATCTCGTTATCAAAACGGGTGAATATATTGCTAACCTTCTTAATGTCGATGCTGCGGTTGTTGTGTCTTGTGCTTCTGCTGGTATCGCTCAGTCTGTGGCTGCGGTTATTGTTAGAGACAGTCAATACCGCTTAGAAAACCTGCACGCTCACTCTCACGATGTTCCATCAGAAATTGTACTGCCAAAAGGTCATAACGTTAATTTCGGTGCTCCTGTTGGCACCATGGTAACTCTCGGTGGCGGAACAATTAAAGAAGCTGGATACGCGAATGAATGTTCACCGGAACAACTTGAAGCTGCTATCACTAAAAATACTGCAGCGATTTTGTACATCAAATCTCACCACTGTGTTCAAAAAAGTATTTTAAACGTAGAGCAAGCGGCAACTGTAGCTCAAAAACATGGCCTACCATTAATTGTTGATGCCGCAGCAGAAGAAGATTTAAAAAGCTACTTTGCTATGGGCGCGGATCTCGTTATCTACAGTGGAGCGAAAGCCATTGAAGGGCCGACAAGTGGGTTAGTTGTCGGTAAAACTCAATATGTAGATTGGGTTCGCAAACAATCTCAAGGCATTGGCCGAGCAATGAAAGTCGGCAAAGAAGGTATCTTAGGTTTAACTCACGCAATCACTGATTACTTAACTGTTGAAAAAGAATCAGGCCAAGAAATGGTTGCGAAGATGGAAAAATTCATCGCTGATATGAACACCATTCATGGCGTAACGTCACGAGTAGTGTGGGACAGTGCAGGACGCGATATTGCAAGAGCTGAGATTGCTTTTGACCATGAAACTCTAGGTACAACAACTAATAATATCGTTAAGCAATTAAATAACGGTAATCCAGCAATTTACTGCCGTGGCTACAAAGCTAATGAAGGCATTATTGAGATTGATGTTCGCAGTGTTAACACCACTCAATTAAACACTATTTTCGAAAAAATTAACGCATTATTTTAAGAGAGATATTCCATGAGTTTAAAAGCTAACTTCTATAAAAACCGTGTATGCCTAAACGTATTAGCAGGCTCTGTTGATAATGCGGCTGATATTTATGACGCAGCAGAAGGCCATGTCCTTGTTGGCGTTTTATCTAAAAATTACCCAGATGTTGATACTGCAGTGGAAGATATGAAGAAATACAGCGAAGTAACAAACAATGCTGTATCTGTTGGTTTAGGTGCTGGAGATCCAAATCAATCAATGATGGTTTCGCTTATTTCACAACACGTACAACCACAGCACATTAACCAAGTATTTACTGGTGTAGCGACAAGCCGAGCTTTAGCTGGACAGGATAAAAGTATCGTAAATGGCCTTATTTCACCAACTGGCACTGTTGGAATGGTGAAAATATCAACAGGTCCGTTAAGCTCTCGCTCTGAAGACGCTATTGTTCCAGTAGAAACAGCAATTGCCATGCTAAAAGACATGGGAGGTAGCTCTGTAAAATACTTCCCGATGGGCGGTTTAGAAACACGTGAAGAATTCGCTTGTGTTGCAAAAGCGTGTGCTAATCAAGATTTCTGGTTAGAGCCGACAGGCGGGATTGACCTTGAAAACTATGAAGAAATTATGCAAATCGCATTAGATGCTGGTGTAAGCAAAATCATTCCTCATATCTACAGCTCTATCATAGATAAAGCGACAGGAAATACTCGCCCTGAAGATGTAAAAACACTGTTGGACATGACAAAAAAACTGCTTAACTAAGTTTGCTCCCAAAGGCCAATTATTCGCCCCCCGGATATTGGCCTTTTTTATTAAAAACAAGAGAGAAAATGTATATTTTTCAATAAAGTAAATTACATCTACATATACATCACATATTGAATAAATACCATTACCCTAACGTTTTCGTTGGTTGATATTATTATCAATATAAACACTTATTAACTGTTCTGGTTTTTCTATGATCCAACTGCCTTATCCTCGTCTTAATGTCATTTTTGAAGCGCTTAGATATGAAGCCCTTCCTCAGCAAGAGCTTGCTCAACGTTGTGATATTTCAACACGAACAATTCGAACAGACATCTCTGCCTTGAATGATATTTTGGCTTCTTACGGTGCCCAAATTCAGCACCAGAGAGGAAAGGGCTATCACTTTGATATCTATGATGAGACCCGTTTCTTGGATATTGAAAAACAAACGAAAAAAATGAAATCATCTCCTCGCAACGCCAAAGATCGTATGGTGTATTTGATGATGCGTCTATTATCTCAAGAGGAAGAATGTAAGTTGGATGATCTTGCCAATCAATGGTTTGTCAGTCGCACTTCATTACAAGCAGATATGGGTGAAATTAGAGAGCAGCTTGAGCAATATAATTTAGAGTTAATAAGTAAAGCGCATTGTGGATTACGCCTGTTTGGTGAAGAGCAAGCAATTCGAGCTTGTATCGCCCATATTTTATTCCAATTTAAACCAAGTGATCATACGTTTATTGATGTTTGTGAATATTTTGTTCCAGAGATTAATCAACCATCCTTAAAAACGGATTTACTTGAATTAATTAATAAAAATCACATCAAGCTTACTGATGAAGGTTTGCATCATTTAGTTGTGTATTGTGGTGTTGCCCTGCATCGACTAAAACAAAACGCATGCATTCATCACGTAGATCAACCAAATCTCAGTGAAGAAGCACAAAAAACAGCAGCAGAGTTAAGCCAAACCATAGAAAGTTTACTTGGTGCACCTTTACCTCAAGCAGAAATAGATTATCTAAGCATTCAAATTGCGGCACGTCGTGTAACAGGCGTTCCTGAAATCGACACTCAAAAACCAACAGAGCAATTAGAGCTAACTCAATATTTATTGGATTACGTTAATACACATTACAACTACGATCTGCGTAATGATGAGCAATTAAAACGAGACTTACTCTGCCATATCACCACCATGATCTTACGAGTTAAGTATCAAATTACCATTCCAAATCCACTATTTGATCATATTAAACGCTATTACCCATTGGCTTATGATATGACTGTTGCAGCTATTTCTCATTGGGGTAAACATTTAATTCCAGACGGAGAGATAGGTTACTTAGTCATGCATATTGGTGTTGGACTAGAGCGTAATTTCTCACTGGAAGAACAATTACCACCAAAAGCTTTACTTGTGTGTGACTCGGGAACATCAATTGTACGCTTACTTGAATCACAACTTATTCGCTCATTACCTCAACTTACAATAGAGAAAGTAGAGAGTCTTAGAGATTATGAAGAGTTATCAAAAGTAGATGCTGATTTCGTTATCTCAACAGAAAAAGTATCACAAAAAAACAAACCGACAATCACGGTATCCCCGATACCAACGAGCTTCCAATTAGAACAAGTAAATAAACTCATTCTAATGAATCGCTCACACCCATATATGTTGGATAAGTTTTTTGATCACCGTTATTTTTCTGTTCTGGATGAACCAATGACTCAAGGTGAAGTGCTCAAAAAATTCAGTACTCATTTTACAGAAGATAACATCACCCCTATTGAGTTTTACGACTCAGTTATTGAGCGAGAAAGCATTACATCGACGATTTTAGGGGAAGGCATTGCGATTCCACACTCTTTGGGATTACTCGCTAACGAAACAAAAGTATATACCATCATTTCTCCACACGGCGTAGATTGGGGAAACGGGAAAATAGCTCATGTGATTTTTCTTTTTGCTATCAATAAAGACGATTATGAAGAAGCGATGAGCCTTTACGATTTATTTGTGACCTTCATGAATGGTAAAGCCGTCGATACCATCTTGGGCTGCCACTCTTATGATGAGTTTCAATATGTTGCTAAAGAATGTTGGTTTAATCGAAAAAAAGATTGGTAAATAAAAAACCCCGGAACATACCGGGGTTTTACATATCAATAAAATTGAATGATAAAAATTATCCGCGAGGCTTAAACTCAAGCACTGGCGCTTTCTCTCCATCATTCACATCTTTTGGATTGTTAATAACTAAAAAATCCAAGGCGCGTCCTGTAGGACTAAGTAACGCAAGCTCTTCTCTATGTTCATCTTCCAAACAAATATTTAATGAGATATTTGAAAGCGCCTTAACACCAAATTCATCTTCTAATGTCTCTAGTGCTTCTTGTAGGTTTTCAGCAAGAGACTTACTGTCCCAGCGACCTTTAAATTGGATTTCCAACGACTTCATCCTCTACTTTCTTAGTACACATCACATTTAGCATGGAGGTGTTTTTTAATTTTCTGGCCGCACCGTCTTTAAAGAGTCCCAAATTATCAGCACCCCAATAAGGCAATAATACAGGCCATTTGTCTTTGGTCATTATCGTTGAATCAAGCAAGATTTGCCATTGCTCTTTAGTAACCAAATCCATATCTATTTGCTGACAAATTTCTTGAGCATGTAGAGATGTAGCTCGAAGCCATGGCAAACTATTTTCCATATAAAAGCCTTCACTACTGTCATCAGTAAATGGAACTACAAAATGAATATTATTTATCTTTGTTTGCTTACGAATAGTAATAGGATCAGGTTCTGGCTCGCTTACCGCCTCTGGAGCGCTTTCAATCGGTTCTTCAACTTGAGGCAACAAAGCTAAGTTCACTTCCCTTAATGCAGCATGCTTAAATAACCGATCACTTTGTAAACTTCTTAATTGCTTTTGCGCTGTAGTGAAGTCTTGATAAGGTCCAATCAAGCAACGCTTAGCTTCTCCCTCTAATTTAAAGTTAATCGAGGCATCCACTTTCTTTTGAATATGATTTACTTTTTCTTTCGTCAGATCCTGATTAAACACACCACATTGAATCCAAAACTCGCTCTTTCCTTTTTCTAATTTTGGTTGTTGATTTCCCCATAAACCATCACCAATTGGGCAAGCATCTAACAACACATTTTTCGCATCAGAATGCGCAGCTTTAGAAAAACAAATCGAGGTAAGTGCACTTTCCTTTTTAACCACATCATCATTTGAAGCATCATTGGCATAAGCATGCGCCATAACAAGGACACTACTTAGTACTCCCAATGAAATTTTTGTTATTTTTATTAATTGAGTCATCAAACTTCTCCAAGCAAGCACTTACAATATTATCAGCATAGCAAAAGTTATGTTTCAAATCCGAGAACCTCATTCTAATGCGCTTATATTACTCATTTTCATAGAATAAAATGGCTATCCATAAGCCGATAAACTAAAATTATTTTTCCCCTTCTCTATTTATGTCGAGTAACACATGGAAGTTGAACTGTTAGAAATACAGCATTTTTTATCTCAATACCCTCCGTTTAATTTACTTCCAGAGGAAGCGATAAAAGAAGCGGCTCAAAGTGTTGAAATATCTTATTACCGAGCAGAAACCATGGTGATTGGCTTTGGTGATGAGATCAAAGATCTCTACATGGTTCGCAGTGGTATTATCGAAGTGTACCGTCGAAATGGAGAGCTTTATAACCGTCTTGATGAAGGCAGTATCTTTGGTCAAATGGGGTTATTAATGAACAATAAAGTTCGTTTCCCAGCCAAAGCCCTAAAAGATTCTCTACTTTACTGTATTCCTGAAGCCGTTTTTGATGATTTCTGTGAACGCTATGATGAGTTCTCTGACTTTGTTGAAGTAGAAGACGCCACTCGTTTAAAACAAGCAGTTGAAAACACAGAAGACGATGCAAACGACTTAACAACATCTAAAGTGAAAACGCTGATCACCCGTGAAGCCGTAATGATTGAAAAAAATCAAACCATTCAATCTGCTGCAAAAACCATGGCTGAAGAAAACGTATCAGCGGTATTAATCACAGATCCCGACATCGATATCGAAGAAGAAGATAATAACTTTGTTGGTATTATCACCGACCGAGATTTATGCACCAAAGTATTGGCGTGTGGCTTAGATTTTGAAACACCTGTATCTGAAGTAATGTCGACAGAATTAATATCTCTTGATCACAATGCTTATGTTTTTGAAGCCATGCTGATGATGCTACGCTACAACGTCCACCACCTTCCTGTACTAAGAAATAAACAACCCATTGGCGTTATTGAAGTTTCTGATATTGTTCGCTACGAATCACAAAACAGTCTGTTGTTTGTAAGCAGTATTTTCCAACAGCAAACCATTGAAGATTTAGTGATACTTTCCACTCAGTTGAAAGATTGTTTCTTACGTATGGTCAACGAAGACGCCAACTCTCACATGGTTGGTAGCGCAATGTCTGAAATTGGACGTAGTTTTAAACAACGCTTATTAGAACTAGCAGAAGAAGAACTAGGCGAAGCACCTATACCTTATTGTTTCTTAGCTCTTGGTTCTATGGCTCGTGACGAACAATTAATTGTTACAGACCAGGATAATGCGATAATTTTAGACAACGAATATAACGAAAAAGAGCATGGTGAATACTTCAAAGCGCTATCTGAATTTGTCTGTGATGGCTTAGCGGCTTGTGGCTATAAATATTGCACAGGCGATATCATGGCAACCAACCCTAAATGGCGTAAAACACAATCAGAGTGGGAAGAATGTTTTGCTGATTGGATTGATAACCCAGATCCTCAAGCGCTATTAAATAGCTCTATTTTCTTTGATTTAAATGGCGTTTATGGTCGAACTAAATGGGCAGAACAACTTAATGGCTTCATTGTTCGACGAGCGAAAAAAAATAACCGCTTCTTAGCTTGTTTAGCACGAAACGGCTTACGTCGAACGCCACCTCTAGGTTTCTTTAAAGACTTTGTAATGGAAAAAGATGGGCGTCATAATAATTCCATCAACCTAAAACGCCGTGGTACAGCTCCACTAGCCGATTTAATTCGTGTTCACGCATTGGCCATTGGCTCTCATGCACAAAACTCATTTGAACGTTTAGATGACATTATCGAAGCCGGTATTTTACCTAAATCCAAAGGGCAAGATTTGCATCATGCAATGGAATTAATCTCACTGGTTCGATTGCGCCACCAAGCATTAGATGTCGAAGCTGGTATTGAACCCGATAACAATATCGAACCTGAAAACATGTCAGACTTTGAACGCCGTAATTTAAAGGATGCATTCCAAGTATTAAGTAACGCTCAAAATTTCTTAAAATATCGCTATAACGCGAATAAATTCTAGGAGCTAATGATGATCCCACATGCTCCTCAAGAAATTTTAAACTGGCCCTCCTTTTTCAAACATAAGCAGGAGAGCAGTAAAGATAAACGGCTAAAAAACTTCTACAAGACAGGAACGTACGAAGAAGAAACACCACTGAGTGACATTGAGTTTGTGGCGCTTGATTTTGAAACTACGGGATTAGATGCGAACCAAAATAGTATTATCAGTATTGGTTTAGTGCCTTTTACGTTAGAACGTATTTTTTGCCGTCAATCACAACACTGGTTTGTGAAGGCACAAGACAGCTTAGAAGAAAATTCAGTGGTCATTCATGGTATTACTCACTCAGACCTACAAGGTGCTCCAGATTTACGCCGGATTTTAGAACAGGTATTAGATGCACTCGCAGGAAAAGTCGTAGTTGTGCACTATCGCCGTATAGAACGAGACTTCTTTGATGCAAATCTTCGCAGTTTGATTGGTGAAGGGATCGTTTTCCCAGTCGTAGATACCATGCAAATTGAAGGAGATTATCAACAAGAACAAGCGAAAGGCTTTATCAATTGGCTTAAAGGTAAGCGTCCAGAATCAATTAGACTAGCCAACACTCGGTTGCGTTATGGATTGCCTTCATATCCTCCTCATCACGCATTAACAGATGCAATAGCGACGGCTGAATTATTTCAAGCACAAGTGAGATACCACTTCTCACCTCACGATCCAATTCGTAAGTTGTGGTTATAACGTTTTATTTATATTGCGATAAAATATAAAAAGCCGATGAAGATAAAACTTCGTCGGCTTTTATTTGCACGTAATAATCTAAAATAAATTAACTACGGTTATATTTTTCTGTTCTCATACCCATCAGCAAACTTACACACATCGCAAGTAAAATCAGGGTAAATGGTAACGCTGTTGAAATTGCACCAGCTTGTAATGCTTGGATAGCTTCAGTACCGCCAACCCACAGTAGAGCAACAGCAATCGCACCTTCCATAAACGCCCAGAACACACGCTGTGGCATTGGTGCATCCACTTTACCACCAGCGGTAATACTATCGATAACCAATGAACCTGAATCCGATGAGGTGATAAAGAACACAAGCACCAGAACAACAGCAATCATAGAAAGAATATTGCCCATAGGCAGAGCATCAAACATTTCAAACATAGCTAAAGAAACATCTGTCAGGCCTTTTGAGCCTAATGTACCAATGTTATTTACAACTTGATCAATCGCGACACCACCGAAGATAGACATCCATAAGACGGTAAATAATGTAGGTACAATCAATACAGCAGTAATAAACTCACGAACAGTACGACCGCGAGATACACGCGCAATAAACATACCTACAAATGGAGACCACGAAATCCACCAAGACCAGTAAAACACAGTCCAACCATGCATCCATGCTTCATCAACACGGCCATGAGGATTACTTAACGGAATGATATTTTCTACATATCCCATAATCGTTGTTGGAATCGTACCCATGGATATAGCGAAAGTAACAAGAGCAACAAAAACCAATAGTACAATGGCAATTAGCATATTGATGTTACTAATGACTTTTACACCACCATCAATACCACGCATTACCGATACAACAGCAAGTAAGGTAACAACAAAAATAATCGCAACCTGAAGACCTAGGCCGCCATCCATACCAAATACATGATGGAAACCACTCGCAGCTTGCTGAGCACCTAAACCTAATGAGGTCGCTAGACCAAATAACGTAGCAAGAACCGCTAAAATATCAACAACGTGACCAGGCCATCCCCACGTACGATCACCTAAAATTGGATAAAAGATAGAACGCATCGAAAGTGGCAATCCTTTGTTATAAGCAAAAAATGCTAATGACAAAGCAACAACGCCATAAATAGCCCAAGGGTGTAAGCCCCAGTGGAACATAGTTGCACCTAGTGCTAATTTCGCAGCTTCTGGTGTATTTGCCTCAACGCCAAGCGGAGTCTCAAACCAACCAGTAAAATATGCGACAGGCTCAGCCACGCCCCAGAACATCAACCCAATACCCATACCTGCAGCAAATAACATTGCTATCCAAGATACCATTGAGTAATCCGGTTTGGCTTTATCACCACCCAGACGAATTTTGCCAAACGGCGATACAATCAATGCTAAACAGAAAATAACAAAGATATTAGCTGACCACATGAATAAACCATCAAATGCATTAATGATCTTCCATTTAAAACCATCAAGAACGGTTTTGGCGCTTTCGGGATCAGTTACTGCTACAGCAACTAAGAAGAGTGCAATCAGACCTGCGCTGATGCCAAAGACGGGATTATGTACATCGAATCCCCATTTCTGAACGTTATCCTGTCCAACAGTATAATCCGTATTATCTATACTGTACTTATCCTTATTTCTACTCATTATTCCTCACTTCGAGCCTCAGCTCTCTGTTTTGGTTTAATTCAAATACTCGCTTTAAAATATTTAAACACACCTAATGATCTTAACAACTGAGCATATAATTGCCAGTAAAAGCAGCGAATTAGCCTAATAAAACAACAAATAAAGGAAAATTATCCATATTGTGAAACACAATATCTGTTCTACAAACAAAAAAGCGGTGAATAATTCACCGCTTTTTTATTAGCTAAAAAATAGGTTAGCCTTTATAAATTTTAGGATTAAACACATCTCTTAACCAGTCACCCAGTAAGTTAATCACTAAAACTAAGGTAACTAAAACAAGTCCTGGGAAAGCGGTTATCCACCACGAACCAGAGAAAATGTAGTTAAAACCAATACTGATTAAAGAGCCTAATGAAGGTTGGTCAACAGGTAAACCTAACCCTAAGAAAGACAGCGCTGCCTCTGACATAATCGCATTAGCAATTTGAACCGTTGAGATAACCAAAATAGGCGATAAACAGTTAGGGAGAATATGGCGGAACATGATGCGAGGAGAACGGAACCCCATGACTTTTGCAGCCTCTACATACTCTTTTTTCTTCTCAGCAAGCACTGATGCGCGAATAGTACGAGCATATTGTGGCCATTCAGCAACACCAATGATCACCACAAGCATAACAACAGCATACTGGCTAAAAAACTCAGTCCCAAAACTGGCTTTAAAAATAGCCGATACAATAATCGCAACCATCATCGTAGAAAAAGATAACTGAACATCGGCAAATCGCATTAAAAAACTATCAATACGTCCACCAAAATAACCTGCAGATAAACCAATGATAATCCCCAACGCCAATTGCACACCAACCGCAAGAAAACCAATAGTCAGTGACAAGCGAGATCCATACAGAATAGTAGAAAGCACATCTCGGCCTTGGTCATCAGTACCAAGAAGAAATCGCTCGTCCCCATCTTCCATCCAAGATGGAGGCAATTCTGAATCCATAATATCAATCGAACTTAAGTCGTATGGATTAGTTGGTGCAATAACAGGGGACAGCAGTGCTCCTAATACAAAAACCAAAAACACAGCAAAACTGAACATCGCGACTTTATCTCGTAAGAAATAATAGAGAAAATCGGAAGATTTAAATCGTTCCCAACGAGTTGGAACGTGAGTCGTTGTCGTATTCATGATTACGCTCCTTTGCCTGTGATATCAACGGTTGGGTTAATTAATCCATATAACAAATCAACAATGGTGTTTGTTACTACGAAGATAAGACCAACAAAAATAACGTAAGCGGTAATTAATGGCGTATCGACACGGTTAATCGCTTCTAAAAATAAAAATCCAGTGCCTGGCCATTGAAACACTGTTTCAGTAAGAATGGTGTAAGCCACCATGGTACCAATTTGAACACCTCCAACGGTGAGCACTGGCAACATGGTATTTTTTAGAGCGTGTTGATAATAAATTTTATTGGTGGCGATCCCTTTTGCCTTTGAGAATTTGATGTACTCCGAACTAAGCACTTCTAGCATTTCAGAACGAACTAAACGAATAAATAGAGGTAACATAATTGAAGCAAGGGAAATACACGGCAGAATCAGATGCGCTAAGCCATCAATAGTAAAGAACCCTGATTCCCAACCAAGCAAGTTATACGTCTCTCCTCGTCCATAAGACGGTAACCAATTAAGTTCAATCGAGAAAACATACATCAACATAATCGCAGTAAGGAAAACCGGTATTGAAATACCAATACTACTGAATGCCATAATGGCTTTAGTAAAAATACTTTTTGGATTAATAGCAGAATAAACCCCAAGAGGTATCGATAAACAGACAATAATAATCGCTGCGCCAAACACTAACTCTAGCGTCGCTACCAATTTATCAAGAATAACTTCTACTGCAGGTTTTTTGAAAAAATACGATGTACCGAGATCGCCCTGAAGCGCATTACTTACAAATCGAGAATATTTGGTAATAAATGGGTCATTTAGACCTAACTCATCGCGCAAAGCTTGACGTTCAGCTTCAGAAACTGACTGACCAACCAATTCACGTAACGGGTCACCCAAATTATCTTGGATGGAAAACGCAACCAGACTGATCACAAACATCACTATCAGTGCCTGAAACAGGCGCTTGACCAGAAACGTAAACATTCCTTGTCCCCTTTCTTTATCCTAAAAATGACATGAGAAAAGTATCTCTATGTCTAACAAATTGTCGGTATTACTTTTATTAAGAAATGAATGACATAAATAAGGTTGCTCTAACACCATAGAGCAACCTTTTCATTTATGTTTTTATTTAACCACTAGGTCACCAAAATATGGGTATTCCATTGCGTTTACGATTGGCTTGATATCAATGTTTGATTTTGCGCCCCAAGCAAGGTTCTGCCAGTGTAGAGGAACAAATGCCGCATCATCATATAAAGTCTTTTCTACCGTTTTTAGGATTTGGCTACGCTTAGCAGGGTCCGTTTCTACGTTAGCTGCTTCAACCATCTTATCTAACTCTGGGTTAGAGTAATGACCACAGTTGTACTGTCCTTTACCCGTTTCTTCATTACGAGTCATCGTTAAGAACTCAGAGAAGTTCGCTGAATCTTCTGTGTCTGAGTGCCAGCCGATCATCATCATGTCAGCTGCACATAAGTCAAATTCTGGCCAGTATTGCGCTTTTGGTAATGTCTTTAGATCCACTTTAATGCCGATTTTCGACAGCATCGCAGCGGCTGCTTGCGCTACTTTCGCATCGTTAACATAACGGTTATTTGGTGCCATCATGCTTAGCTTAAAACCATCTTTATAGCCGGCTTCAGCCATAAGTTGCTTAGCTTTTTTCAAATCGTAGCGAGGAACAAGTTCTGCATCATAACCAGAATAACCCGATGGACCTTGTTGACCAGCCGTAGTCGCAAAACCTTTCATGATTTTTTTAACGATGCCTTCGTTATTAATAGCATGAACAATCGCTTGACGAACACGCACGTCTTTCAGTGCTTCATTACTGTTTTGGTTCATTTGGAACGTAATGATTCGAGTACCTGGAAGAGTAACTAAATCAATTCCTTTGGTACTTTTAACACGCTTGTGATCATTAGGGGCTACCGGTGCAATAATATCTACATCGCCAGAAAGAAGAGCTGCAACACGAGTCGCATTTTCTTTGATTGGAACTAACGTCAGCTCATCTACATTACCTGGAGAATTTTTGTCCCAATAACCATCGAAACGATCAAAAACAACTTTCACGCCTTGCTCACGAGACTTAACAACAAATGGACCAGTACCAGAGATGTGTGTCGATGCAAAAGAATTACCGTGTTTTACGATTTCAGACTTATCTTTACCGTCTTCAGTCTTACCCGTATAGAACTTGCTATCCATTGGGAAAATATAAGTAGCGGTTTGAAGCACAAGTGGATAAGCACCTTTAGAAACTAATTCAACCGTATAATCATCGATTTTAACCAACTTCTCATACGGTTCAAAAATCGCTTTAAAATCCGGAGAATCCTTTAGACGGTTGAATGTCCATACAACATCATCAGCCGTCATTTCATTACCTGAATGAAATTTCACGCCCTTACGCAAATTAAAACGGAAAGTCGTATCATCAATACGCTCCCACTTTTCAGCTAGACGAGGTTCGAAATCGAACGATTGCGTGTAACGCACTAGAGGATCAAATACCATATGAGAAAGTTGTAACGTACCGCCAGATAGCTGCTCATGTGGATCGAGTGATACTGGGTCTGCATCATAGGCAACAGTAATATCTGCAGCTGCTGCACTAAAACTTAAACCTGCAGCCATCAATGCGATAGCTAATTTAGTCTTCATGGTTTTCATTGCATAACTCCTTATGCGGGACTGGATCCCTAGTTTATTGTTTTGTTGTGTTTGTACTTATTATTGGGTGGTTTATACCTATGCGGTTTGCTCTCTTAACCCCTTAAATTCAGGCATAAGAGAAATTAACTGTTTGCTGTAGTCATGCTGCGGATTGGTATAAAGATTCTCTGTTGGTGCCACTTCTAGTAACGTTCCCATCTGCATTACACCAACACGGTCACACATCTGACGAATCACAGGTAAATCATGGCTGATGAACAACATGGTTAAGTTCAATTCATCCTGTAAATCTTTCAATAAATTGAGAATTTGAGCTTGAACCGATACATCTAAAGCCGAAGTTGGCTCATCACAAATCAATAAACGTGGACGTGTCGCTAATGCACGAGCGATAGAAATACGTTGACGTTGACCTCCAGAAAACTCATGCGGATACTTCAAGGCAGCCATTCGACCCAAGCCTACGTGATCCAAAAGATCATTAACGATCTGTTGCGTTTCTGATTCAGAGCGAGTGAGTTTATGAAAACGAATCGGCTCTGCGATAATATCGAAGATTTTCATGCGTGGATTCATTGAAGTGTATGGGTTTTGAAATACCATCTGCATTTGGCGGCGCATTGGACGGCGCTCTTTTTCTGACTTGAGAGCGGTAAGATCAATACCTTCAAATGTCACTGAGCCAGAGTTTGGTGGGTATAATCCTGCGATAACACGAGCAATGGTTGATTTACCTGAACCTGATTCACCAACCAAACCAAAAGTTTCCCCTTCATGAATTTCGAAACTCACATTATTAGAAGCTTGGACGTACTCACGACGGCTTTCAAAAAAAGAATCTTTTGTTATGAAACGAAGATTTACGTTTTCAACTTTCAATAAAGGACCTGCGTATTCACGCTGATCTTGGCTTTGACCTAACCAGTGATTTTTAACATCAATAGGTTCATGCTCAACCGCTTCCTCGATATAACTCACTAATGGAAAACGATCTAATTTAATATCTGAACGAGGAACCGCAGAAATTAAGCTACGGGTATAAGAATGGTCAGGATCACCCAATACTTTTTCTGTTTTTCCAAATTCAACAAGATCTCCACGGTACATTACTGCGACTTTATCTGTCACATTAGATACCACCCCCATATCGTGAGTAACCAACATACAGCCAACGTTATTTTTAACGCATAACTCACGAATAAGGTTTAGAATTTGATCTTGAATCGACACATCCAGTGCCGTTGTTGGTTCATCAGCAATGATCAGATCAGGTTCACCAGCTAATGCGATAGCAATAACTACACGTTGGCGCATACCACCTGAAAATTGATGTGGAAATTGTTTTAATCTATTTTCAGGCTGAGGGATACCTACTTGTTCCATTAAAGATAATGCTCGAGCATAAGCCTCTTCAGGAGATACCGACAAGTTAGCATGAATGGTTTCCGTTAATTGCTGCTCAACGGTAAATAAAGGATTTAATGAGGTCATTGGGTCTTGGAAGATAAAACCAATTTTAGAACCTCGAACCTTACGCATTTCTTCAGCGGTTAATCCTGATATTTTTTCTCCATCAAGAAACACTTCACCATCAGCAATAACACCAGGAGGGCTTAATAAATCAATAACAGCATTACCTACTGTTGATTTACCTGCACCTGATTCACCAACAACACCAACAATTTCACCACGCTCAATTGAAAATGACAGTGATTTAACAGCGGCATGAACACCATGACGTGACGGATATTCAATACGTAAATTTTTAACTTCTAAAAGTGACATTCTCAGACTCCGACTACTCGGCAGCATCCTGCCCTGTCTGCACATTGATTCCATTCGTAACAATTTATGTAACTGTTACTTGTTTAGGACACCAATGTAGTCAATTATTCACATAAAAGCAACAATTAAAGAGCAATGAGCTGTTTAATGCTTTTTAAGTGCATAAAAAATCATAAAATGGCAAATAAATATAAAGTCTCACTTTTTAAAATAAACTTTAAAACAATGAAAAACATAAACTTATAATTAATAAGAGATTAAAAACATGATCATCATCACCATTGGTAACAATGTAAATAAAATATAAATAATCTTAACATTTATGCCAGCTTAAAATATCGATAGGAAAAAGATTAACAGATCTATTGTTTGCCTAACTAAGTAATAAGCCACGATAAAATCAGACAGCCAGATAAAAAATAGGATTAAACACTGAGGTAAATTAGAAAAATAAAAAGAAAGGTAAAACCAGATAAAATGATGATAATGTGATGAGGATAAGAAGATTCTATTATTCAGAAATGAAAAAAGCCTCGTCATTTCTGACGAGGCTTTAAATGTGGTCGGTGAAGAGGGATTCGAACCCCGACCCTCTGGTCCCAAACCAGATGCGCTACCAAGCTGCGCTATTCACCGATGTTTTATTTTAACTCTTGGGAAAAGTGAGTTAAAAATGGAAACCTAAACAATGAGGTTACCCGCAAATTAATGGGGTGGCTAACGAGATTCGAACTCGCGACCACCGGAATCACAATCCAGGGCTCTACCAACTGAGCTATAGCCACCACAAATTTGGTATTTACTGCCTTAGCAATAAATGAAATAGTGGTCGGTGAAGAGGGATTCGAACCCCCGACCCTCTGGTCCCAAACCAGATGCGCTACCAAGCTGCGCTATTCACCGACTTGTTTTCGTTTCGACTCTTGGGATGTTACTTGAATCAAAACTGGAAACTTATACAAGTTACCAAAATAATGGGGTGGCTAACGAGATTCGAACTCGCGACCACCGGAATCACAATCCAGGGCTCTACCAACTGAGCTATAGCCACCACTACTTTTTTGTGCCTTTAATTTATATTCCGGATGGCACGCCCGAAAGGATTCGAACCTTCGACCTTTGGCTCCGGAGGCCAACGCTCTATCCAACTGAGCTACGGGCGCATACCCTATCGGCGGAGAGGAATAATACGGATCTGTGTGACCCACGTCTAGTGTTTTTTTACTTTTTTTGTTGTTTGGTCTCTTTTTCAACAATTCCTTAGTGTTTATCCTCATTTTCTTTAGGTCTAGTGGTTTATTGCAACAATTTAAGCAGATATAATCACTCAATATTTACACGATGTTAACGTTCTGATTTTTTTTCGGTTCGTTAAAAACTCGGTAAATACAATAAAATCGGCTGAAGCCAATAATAATAACTGGGAGTGTAAAGTGAACTTTATGGAAAAATCTGTTCGTAACATCATCATTGCAATGGTTGCTGTATTAACTTTTTCAACCACCTCTTTTGCAGCAAATAACTCTGATGATGCTATTGCTGAGCGAATTAAGCCAGTTGGCCAAGTTTATCTTGCGAGCGATGTTCCTGTGGTTGAAGAACCAACTGGCCCTCGTTCTGGTGAGCAAGTTTACAATACCTTCTGTATTGCCTGTCACGCGACAGGGGCTGCTGGTGCACCAAAAACACAAAATGCAGAAGATTGGGCCCCTCGAATAGCAAAAGGTATGGACACACTAAAAGATCATGCTCTTAATGGCTTTAATGCAATGCCAGCAAAAGGATCTTGTATGAATTGTTCCGATGATGAAGTTATTGCAGCAGTAGAGCATTTAATTAAAGGGTTATAAGAATAATCTACTTATAAATAAAAATGCCCATAGAATTCTCTACGGGCATTAACGTTATCTATAAACTCTACTTTTTGAGCATGGCTCTGAGGTTAGCAATATTTGCTTTTCCTCTCTCCATTCGCTCTTCTTGCGTTGGTTTGGGTTTCTTCATTTCCCAATCCAAATCATCATGAGGCAACTCTTCAAGAAAACGGCTTGGTTCAGGTCGAATAAGTTCACCATACTGACGACGCTCTTTACATAATGTAAAGGTCAACTCTTTTTGAGCTCGTGTGATTCCTACATATGCCAGTCGGCGCTCTTCTTCCACATTATCTTCATCAATGCTAGTTTGATGAGGAAGGATCCCTTCTTCTGCTCCAATTAAGTAAACATATGGAAACTCAAGACCTTTAGATGCGTGTAAGGTCATTAACTGAACTTGATCAGCCCCATCTTCATCTTCTCCACGCTCCATCATGTCACGTAACGTCAATTTCTGAACCACTTCCTTTAGTGTCTTCTCTTCATTGTCATAGTTATCACCTTCTAAATCGGCAACAATCCATGAATAGAGATCTGACACATTTTTCATTCGCATTTCAGCAGCTTTAGCACTGGTTGAAGTTTCATACAACCAATCTTCATAATGTATGTCTTTTACTAAAGAACGGACCGCTTCAACAGTATTACCTCGCTCAGCATTCTCAGAAATAGATACAATCCAATGACAGAAGCGACGAAGAGATTCTAACCCTCGTCCTGAAAGCGTTTGCTCTAAGCCTATTTCAAAACTGGATTCAAACAAGCTCTTTCCACGCATATTGGCATAGCTACCAAGCTTCTCAAGTGTCACAGGACCGATCTCACGACGAGGTGTATTAACTACACGTAAAAAAGCGTTATCGTCATCAGGGTTAGTTAATAAACGTAAATAAGCCATGATGTCTTTAATTTCCGCACGAGCAAAGAAAGAAGTGCCCCCAGAAATTTTATAAGGCACTCGGTTTTGCATTAATGATTTTTCAATCAAACGAGATTGATGGTTACCACGATATAAAACCGCATAATCTTTATAATCCGTTCGATTTAAGAAACGATGCGCAATCAATTCACCTACCACTCGTTCAGCTTCATGCTCATCATCTTTAGCGGTTAAAATTTTTATCTGCTCACCATCAGGAATTTCAGAAAACAGACGTTTTTCAAACGCGTGAGGGTTATTCGCAATAAGAATATTCGCTGCACGCAGAATTCGACTGGTTGAACGATAGTTTTGCTCAAGCTTTATGACACGTAAGTTTGGGTAATCTTCATTCAATAACACCAAGTTTTGTGGTTTTGCTCCACGCCATGAGTAAATTGATTGGTCATCATCACCCACCACGGTTAATCGACCTCTTTCACCCACCAATAGCTTAACGAGTTCATATTGACTCGTATTGGTATCTTGATATTCATCGACCAGTAGATAACGAATTTTCATCTGCCAACGTTCACGCACTTCTTGATTGGTACGCAACAGCAGTACAGGCAGTGATATCAAATCATCAAAATCCAGTGCGTTATACGCCTTCATTTGGTTTAAATACATTTCATAGCAAAAAGCAAAAAGCTGATCTTGCTCTGAGCGAGCAAACCCTTTGACTTGTGTCGGCGTTAACATGTCATTCTTCCAATTAGAAATACTACTTAGAAGTTGACGCAATAAATCTTTATCACCATCAATCTGCTTTTCTGTTAACTCTTTTAACAGTGCTAATTGGTCTTGATCATCAAATAATGAAAATCCAGCCTTTAAGCCAAGAACCTTATATTCACGGCGAATAATGTCTAAACCTAATGAGTGAAAGGTTGATACCATTAATCCTCGAGATTCTTGTTTACCTAATGTTTGTCC
This sequence comes from Aliivibrio fischeri, assembly GCA_038993745.2. Classification (NCBI taxonomy): domain Bacteria; kingdom Pseudomonadati; phylum Pseudomonadota; class Gammaproteobacteria; order Vibrionales; family Vibrionaceae; genus Aliivibrio; species Aliivibrio fischeri. The sequence goes on from CP160629.1 coordinate 2,846,683, forward strand.
AACACGCTCTTTCATTTCACGAGCCGCTTTGTTGGTAAAGGTTACTGCTGCAATGTTTCTCGCCTTATAACCACATTGCTGAACTAAATAAGCTATTTTATTAGTGATTACACGCGTTTTACCCGACCCTGCACCAGCCAATACTAAACACGGCCCAGAGACAAATTTAACGGCCTCATCTTGCTGTGGATTAAGTTTCATGAATCACCTATAAAATCGATAATGAATTATTTGCGTCTATAATAAAGCTGTCAGGTAATGAATGCCATGCAAACGATAAAGTAAAAAATGTGATCTTTACGTTTCTTGACACAAAAACAGATTACATTTCAAACAGAGTCCCCTAAAATAATGAATGAACGTTCATTCATTTCATAAGGACGTATTTATGAAGGAAAAACGTCAGCTTATTTTAGAATCGGCCGAAAAACTGTTAGCAACTGATGGCTTTCATGGCCTATCAATGCAAAAAGTTGCCAATCAAGCAGGCGTCGCAGCAGGTACTATCTATCGCTACTTTGATGACAAAGAAGCATTGATTGAAGAAATCAAGCTGAACATTATGCAACGTGTAGCAACTGCCATTCAAAAAGACATAGATGATAACGACCCTATAAAGGTTCGTTTTAGATCTATGTGGCTAAATATTTGGCACTTTGCTATTTCAGAAAAAAATACTTTTTTAAATCGAAATCAATATGAAGCACTCCCGTCTTCGAATTTAATTAAGTTAAAGGAACTAGAGAAAAAAATATTTGCCCAAGTGAATCAACTCTTTATTGATGGACTTGAACAAGGCGTATTTAAACCTCTCAGTGTAGAAATCCTTGTTGGATTAAGCTTAGAAGCAAGTGTTTGCTTAGCAAGAAAACATTCTCAAGGCTTTTTTACATTAACAGATGATGATCTCAACTCGGCGATTGAAGCCAGTTGGGACGCAATTATTAAACACTAATTTGGAGTTCTAATCAGAATGAAAAAGTGGACTTTCTTTATGTTGCTTCTTGCACTACTTCTTTTTGGTAGCGTAATTGGTTTCAACATGTTCAAACAACAAAAAATAGCTGAATACATGGCTAACCGCCCTGAAGCTGAATTTCCAGTCACTGTAGAAACCGTTGAACCTACACTTTGGACTCCAACCATTGAAGCGATCGGTTTTATTGAACCTAATCAAGGTGTAACGCTAACTACTGAAGTTAACGGCATTATTGACAAAATTTCATTTGATTCGGGTAGCCAAGTTAAAAAAGGCCAAGTATTAGTTTCTCTTGATTCAAAAGTAGAAAAAGCAAACTTGAAGAGTACTCAAGCTCGCTTACCTGCAGCAGAAGCAAAATATAAACGTTATAAAGGCCTATACAAAAAAGGCTCTATTTCAAAAGAGGCTTACGATGAAGCTGAAGCTAATTATTTCTCTTTAGCGGCTGATATCGAAAGTATGAAAGCATCGATTGATCGCCGTGAAATCAAAGCTCCATTCTCAGGTGTTATTGGTATTCGTAATGTTTACCTAGGTCAATACTTACAACCAAGTACTGATATTGTTCGCTTAGAAGATACAAGCGTTATGCGTTTACGCTTTACTGTTCCTCAAACGGATATTTCAAAAATCAATATTGGTCAAGAGATTGATATCTCAGTTGATTCATACCCAGAAGATACTTTCCGAGGCTCTATCAGTGCGATTGAACCTGCTGTAAATATTCAAAGTGGTTTAATTGAGGTTCAAGCAGATATCCCTAATAACGGCGGTAAATTGCGTAGTGGTATGTTTGCACAAGCAAAAATCATTCTTCCGACTTTAGAAAACCAAGTTGTTATCCCTCAAACAGCAATTACCTTCACTCTATATGGTGACAATGTTTATATCGTGTCTGAAAAAGATGGCGTAAAACGAGTTCAACAACATGTAGTGAAAGTTGGTGAACGTACTAAAGATATTGCACATATCCTAGAGGGCGTTAAAGCTGGAGATATGGTTGTAACAACTGGTCAAGTTCGTCTAAGTAACGACGCGAAAGTTCGTATTGTGGAAAGTAATGCCACAACACCACCTGCTGAAACACCAATGCTGTAATCGGAGGCATTATGCGCTTTACTGATGTTTTTATTAAACGTCCAGTTTTAGCGGTATCGATCAGCTTTTTGATTGCTTTGCTTGGTATCCAAGCGATTTTCAAAATGCAGGTTCGTGAATACCCTGAAATGACAAATACCGTTGTAACGGTAACAACAAGCTACTATGGTGCGAGTGCTGACTTGATTCAAGGCTTCATCACTCAACCCTTAGAGCAAGCGGTCGCACAAGCCGATAATATTGATTTCATGACCTCTCAATCAGTAATGGGTCAATCGACTATTACTGTAACTATGAAATTAAATACGGATCCTAACGCCGCACTTTCTGACATATTGGCAAAAACCAACTCTGTTCGCTCTCAGCTACCTAAAGAAGCTGAAGATCCAACAGTAACCATGTCGACAGGCTCTACTACGGCGGTTCTTTATATTGGTTTTACTAGTGATGAGCTAGTATCAAGCCAGATCACCGATTATCTTGAACGAGTGGTTAACCCACAATTGTTCACCGTTAATGGTGTATCAAAAGTTGACCTTTATGGTGGTATGAAATACGCACTACGTATCTGGTTAGATCCTGCACGTATGGCGGCTATCAATATGACTGCAACTGATGTTATGGGCGTACTTAATGCCAATAACTTCCAATCAGCAGCAGGTCAAGCTACAGGTGAATTTGTTCTTTATAACGGTAGTGCTAATACACAGGTTTCTGATGTTGAAGAACTAGAAAACCTTGTTGTTAGAACTAATGATGGCGAAGTGGTTCGTTTAAGTGATATCGCAAAGGTAACATTAGATAAGAGTCATGACGTATATCGTGCAAGTGCTAACGGACAAGAAGCGGTTGTTGCTGCAATTAATGCTGCACCAAGTGCGAACCCAATTAACATCGCTGCCGATGTACTTGAGTTGCTTCCTCAATTAGAGAAAAACTTACCAAGTAACATCAAAATGAACGTGATGTACGATTCAACGATTGCTATCAATGAATCGATTCATGAAGTTATAAAGACAATTCTTGAAGCAGCTTTAATCGTACTGGTTGTTATCACTCTGTTCTTAGGTTCATTCCGAGCGGTTATTATTCCTATTGTAACCATTCCACTATCACTTATTGGTGTGGCAATGGTAATGCAAGCGATGGGATTCTCTTGGAACTTAATGACCCTACTTGCGATGGTACTCGCCATCGGTCTGGTTGTTGATGATGCTATCGTTGTTTTAGAAAACGTTGACCGTCATATCAAGTTGGGAGAAACGCCTTTCCGAGCAGCTATTATTGGTACTCGTGAAATCGCAGTTCCAGTTATTGCAATGACATTAACGCTAGGTGCGGTATATGCTCCAATTGCGATGATGGGCGGTATTACAGGCTCTCTATTTAAAGAGTTTGCATTAACACTAGCAGGTTCGGTATTCGTATCTGGTATCGTCGCACTAACACTCTCTCCAATGATGTGTTCAAAAATGCTAGTTGCAAATGAAGAACCTAATCGTTTCGAGAAAAAAGTTCATCATATTTTAGATAATATGAGTGGACGCTATGAGCGAATGCTGAATGTGATAATGACGCGTCGTCCTGTCATTATTGCTTTTGCTGTTATTGTTTTTGCAAGTCTACCGCTGTTATTCAAGTTCATCCAAGTGAGCTTGCTCCATCGGAAGATAAAGGGTTATTATGTTGATGGGTACAGCACCATCAAACGCTAACCTTGATTACATGCAAAATACAATGAATGATGTTAATACCATTCTTTCAAATCAACCTGAAGTGTCATTTGCACAGGTATTTACCGGTGTACCAAATGCAAACCAAGCTTTTGGTATTGCCTCAATGGTTCCTTGGAGCCAGCGTGAAGCAAGCCAAGCAGAGGTGACAAAAAGAGTTGGTACTTTAGTACAAGACGTTCCAGGTATGGCGGTTACAGCCTTCCAAATGCCAGAACTTCCTGGTGCTGGTTCTGGTCTACCAATTCAATTTGTTATTACAACACCTAACAGCTTTGAAAGCTTATTCCAAATAGCTACCGAAGTATTAACTGGTGTTAAAGGTAGTCCACTATTTGTTTATTCAGATCTAGATTTAAACTTCGATTCTGCAACAATGAAGATCAACATTGATAAGAATAAAGCAGGTGCTTACGGTGTTACGATGCAGGATATCGGTATCACACTAAGTACAATGATGGCTGATGGCTATGTAAACCGAATTGACTTAAATGGTCGCTCATACGAAGTAATCCCTCAAGTTGAACGTAAATACCGTTTAAATCCTGAGTCAATGAACAATTACTATGTACGCTCGGCAAGTGGTGAAGCGGTTCCTCTTGGTAGCTTAATTTCGATTGATGTAATTGCAGAGCCACGTTCATTGCCGCACTTTAACCAATTAAACTCAGCAACTGTTGGCGCAGTTCCAACGCCTGGTGTTGCAATGGGTGACGCAATTAATTGGTTTGAAGATGTTGCAAATAATAAGCTTCCAAGTGGTTACAATCACGACTACATGGGTGAGGCTCGTCAATATGTAACGGAAGGCAGTGCATTATATGCCACTTTCGGTTTGGCTCTAGCTATCATCTTCTTGGTTCTTGCGATTCAATTTGAATCAATCCGAGACCCATTAGTAATCATGGTATCTGTTCCATTGGCTATTTGTGGCGCGTTAATTGCCCTTGCTTGGGGAGCTGCATCAATGAACATCTACTCACAAGTAGGTCTTATTACCTTAGTTGGTTTGATTACTAAACACGGTATCCTTATCTGTGAAGTAGCAAAAGAAGAACAACTGCACCATCAAAAAAGTAAGATGGCTGCGGTAACAGAAGCCGCTAAAGTTCGTCTACGTCCAATCTTAATGACAACAGCAGCAATGATCGCTGGTCTAATCCCGCTATTATATGCAACTGGTGCAGGTGCTGCTCAGCGCTTCAGTATTGGTATTGTAATTGTTGCAGGTCTAGCGATTGGTACATTGTTTACGCTATTTGTACTTCCTGTTATATACAGTTACTTGGCAAGTGAACATAAACCGTTACCTGTCTTCGAAGAAGGCAAAGAGATTAAAGAATCTTAATGGTGAAATAAAATTAAAGGCTACTTCGGTAGCCTTTTTTTTATTTGGATAGCGACAATTGGAAAGGCTTTACTTAGAATAAAGAAAAAGTATTCAATTAAGGGTAAATAATGTTTGATCCAAAAAAGTTAGAGCAAGTAGCAAAACAAATTCATGAATCAATGCCGCAGCCAGTAAAAGAACTTGGTAGTGATGTTGAACAAAAAGTTCGTCAAGTTATTCAAGGACAGTTAAATAAACTTGATGTTGTTAGCAGAGAAGAGTTTGATGTCCAAACACAAGTTCTTTTACGTACTCGCCAAAAGCTAACAGCGATGGAACAAAAACTTGCTGAACTAGAAGAGAAACTTTCGGAAAAATAAAACAATAACCAACAATACAATCTGAAGTATCCAGTTTTGAGCTGATTATTGTATGTTATTAATTTATCCAGATTACAATAAAAAAGGCTTGGTCATAAACCAAGCCTTTTTATTTAATTTGTAATTAAATTAGCCACCAACAGCAATTCGCTTCATATCGCTCATGTAGCTACGTAGTTCTTCACCAATATATTCAACTGGATGATTACGAATCGCATCATTAACAGCGATTAGCGTTGCATTATCCACTTGATTTGATGCCTCACCTAATCCTCGGCCAATAACATCTGTTTCAACAGAAGGCATGAATTTCTCACGAAGAAGTGGCGTTGCTACATTTGCAAATAGGTAGTTACCATATTCAGCAGTATCAGAAATAACTACGTTCATTTCATACAAACGCTTACGTGCTACAGTGTTAGCAATCAGTGGTAATTCGTGCAGCGACTCATAGTAAGCTGATTCATCGATAATGCCTGATGCAGTCATAGCTTCAAATGCTAATTCAACGCCGGCACGAACCATTGCAACGAGTAAAATACCGTTATCAAAGTATTCTTGTTCAGAGATCTCTACATCAGACTCAGGGTAGTTTTCAAACGCAGTTTGACCTGTTTCTTCACGCCAGCCAAATAGATTAACATCATCATTAGCCCAATCAGCCATCATTGTACGAGAAAACTCACCAGAAATAATATCGTCCATATGCTTATTATAAAGTGGACGCATTAGCTCTTTAAGTTCTTCTGAAAGCTCAAAAGCTTTTACTTTAGCTGGGTTTGAAAGGCGATCCATCATATGCGTAACACCGCCAAACTTTAGGGCTTCAGTAATTGTTTCCCAACCGTACTGTAGAAGTTTACCTGCATAACTAGGCTCAATACCGTCAGCAATCATCTTTTCGTAAGATACAATAGAACCAGCTTGTAGCATGCCACAAAGAATCGTTTGCTCACCCATAAGGTCAGATTTAACTTCAGCGACAAAAGAAGACTCTAGACAACCCGCACGGTGACCACCTGTGCCAGCAGCCCAAGCCTTAGCAATATCCCAACCTTCACCTTTAGGATCATTTTCTGGGTGAACAGCAATTAGAGTTGGAACCCCAAAACCACGTTTATATTCTTCACGAACTTCTGTTCCTGGACACTTAGGAGCAACCATAACAACCGTCAAATCTTTACGGATTTGCATCCCTTCTTCAACAACATTAAAACCATGTGAATAGCCTAAAGCTGCCCCCTCTTTCATTAGAGGCATAACAGTTTCAACTACATTAGTATGTTGTTTATCAGGAGTAAGATTAATAACTAGGTCAGCTTGAGGAATCAGAGTTTCATAGCTAGCTACTTCAAAACCATTTTCTTTTGCATTTTTATAAGATTGTCGTTGTTCATCAATAGCGGCTTGACGTAGTGCATAAGCAACATCTAAGCCTGAATCACGCATATTAAGGCCTTGGTTTAAGCCTTGAGCACCACAACCAACAATAACCACTTTTTTACCTTTAAGGTAATCAGCTTCTGTTGCAAATTCTTCACGATCCATAAAGCGACAACGACCTAGTTGATCTAATTGTTCACGTAAATTTAGCGTATTAAAGTAGTTAGACATGATAAAACTCCGTAAATATCGTTTAATCCATTGGGATGATTCTGTGTATGAATTTGATAATAACGAAAGATTAACATTGTAAAAAGTGATATATTGGCAACACATGATTGCAATAAACACAACATTATGAATATAAAATTACTACAAACGTTTTTGCATTTATGCGAAAGCCATAGTTTCACACATACGTCTAAGGCTATGCACTTAAGTCCATCAGCTTTAAGCCGACAAATACAAAAATTAGAAGACGACATCGGTCATCCACTGTTTATTAGAGATAACCGAAGCGTCGAATTAACCAGTGCAGCAAAGCAACTAATACCTATTGCACTGAATATATGCTCCGAATGGAGTGGGTATAAAGCCAGTTCGAACGTTGTAAATAATGCCTTAAAAGGGCAATTAAAATTATTTTGTTCCGTCACTGCAAGCTACAGCCACCTTCCTCAATTATTAAATGACTTTAAAGTTAATTACCCACATATAGATATTAAATTATCTACGGGCGATCCTGCTCAAGCGATAGAAAAGATCGAATCTTCTGAAGTAGATATCGCTATTTCAGCAGTACCAGAAAAACCTTCAAATAAACTGGCTTTTGAAATTATTAGTGAGATTCCACTTTCAATTATTGCTCCCTTAGGTAACAACCAATTTATTAGTGAAATAAACAAAGAGAATAGTAATTGGGAGTTACTCCCTTTTATACTGCCCGAATCAGGTACTGCTAGAAATCGAGCTAATCAATGGTTTAAAGAACAAGGAATAAAACCAACTATCTATGCTCAAGTTTCAGGTCATGAAGCAATTGTGAGCATGGTTGCATTAGGATGTGGGATAGGAATAGCACCAGATGTTGTGATAAACAACAGCCCAGTGAAAGATAAAGTACAACGGTTAAATACATTACCAATTGCGCCATTTAAACTAGGTTTATGCTGTAAAAAATCAAAGTTAAATGATTCTGTTATTCAGGCGCTTTGGCAAGTTGCTGAAAATACTTTTATTTAGTTCTGAAACGAAAAAAGGCTTCCCATAGGGAAGCCTTTTAAATTTGAGCCTAGCGATGTCCTACTCTCACATGGGGAAACCCCACACTACCATCGGCGCTATTACGTTTCACTTCTGAGTTCGGCATGGGATCAGGTGGGTCCGTAACGCTATGGTCGCTAAGCAAAATCTGTCAGTAAATGGTGCTGATACCCAGACTTGAACTGGGGACCTCACCCTTACCAAGGGTGCGCTCTACCGGGCTGAGCTATATCAGCAATATTTTTACTTAATTTAATCAAAAAAAGCCATCCTATAGGATGGCTTCTTTTTAAATTCAAGCCTGGCGATGTCCTACTCTCACATGGGGAAACCCCACACTACCATCGGCGCTATTACGTTTCACTTCTGAGTTCGGCATGGGATCAGGTGGGTCCATAACGCTATGGTCGCCAAGCAAATTCTTTAATTCGGAAAGCTTATTGTCTTCTTAATGCACATTCAATTCGTTTCTTGCAACTTTAAATCCGTTCAAAACCCCTTGGGTGTTGTATGGTTAAGCCTCACGGGCAATTAGTATCAGTTAGCTCAATGCCTCGCAGCACTTACACACCTGACCTATCTACGTCGTAGTCTCCAACAACCCTTTAGGATACTTAAAGTATCAGGGATGACTCATCTCAGGGCTCGCTTCACGCTTAGATGCTTTCAGCGTTTATCGATTCCGAACTTAGCTACCGGGCAATGCCACTGGCGTGACAACCCGAACACCAGAGGTTCGTCCACTCCGGTCCTCTCGTACTAGGAGCAGCCCCCTTCAATCATCCAACGCCCACGGCAGATAGGGACCGAACTGTCTCACGACGTTCTAAACCCAGCTCGCGTACCACTTTAAATGGCGAACAGCCATACCCTTGGGACCGACTTCAGCCCCAGGATGTGATGAGCCGACATCGAGGTGCCAAACACCGCCGTCGATATGAACTCTTGGGCGGTATCAGCCTGTTATCCCGGAGTACCTTTTATCCGTTGAGCGATGGCCCTTCCATTCAGAACCACCGGATCACTATGACCTGCTTTCGCACCTGCTCGAATTGTCATTCTCGCAGTCAAGCGGGCTTATGCCATTGCACTAACCTCACGATGTCCAACCGTGATTAGCCCACCTTCGTGCTCCTCCGTTACTCTTTGGGAGGAGACCGCCCCAGTCAAACTACCCACCAGGCACTGTCCGCAACCCCGATAAGGGGCCAACGTTAGAACATCAAGCATACAAGGGTGGTATTTCAAGATTGCCTCCACACATACTGGCGTACGTGCTTCAAAGGCTCCCACCTATCCTACACATGTAGGGTCAATGTTCAGTGCCAAGCTGTAGTAAAGGTTCACGGGGTCTTTCCGTCTAGCCGCGGGTACACTGCATCTTCACAGCGATTTCAATTTCACTGAGTCTCGGGTGGAGACAGCGTGGCCATCATTACGCCATTCGTGCAGGTCGGAACTTACCCGACAAGGAATTTCGCTACCTTAGGACCGTTATAGTTACGGCCGCCGTTTACTTGGGCTTCGATCAAGAGCTTCGACCGAAGTCTAACCCCATCAATTAACCTTCAAGCACCGGGCAGGCGTCACACCGTATACGTCATCTTACGATTTAGCACAGTGCTATGTTTTAATAAACAGTTGCAGCCACCTGGTATCTGCGACTCCCGGCAGCTTAGAGAGCAAGTCTCATCACCGCTAGGAGCGTACCTTCTCCCGAAGTTACGGTACCATTTTGCCTAGTTCCTTCACCCGAGTTCTCTCAAGCGCCTTAGTATTCTCTACTCGACCACCTGTGTCGGTTTGGGGTACGATTCCTTACAATCTGAAGCTTAGAGGCTTTTCCTGGAAGCATGGCATCAATGGCTTCACTACCGTAGTAGCTCGACATCGTATCTCAGCCTAGTGTGATCCCGGATTTGCCTAAGATCACAGCCTACATACTTGAACTTGGACGACCGTCGCCAAGCCCACCTAGCCTTCTCCGTCCCCCCATCGCAATTGTAAGAAGTACGGGAATATTAACCCGTTTCCCATCGACTACGCCTTTCGGCCTCGCCTTAGGGGTCGACTTACCCTGCCCCGATTAACGTTGGACAGGAACCCTTGGTCTTCCGGCGAGCGGGTTTTTCACCCGCTTTATCGTTACTCATGTCAGCATTCGCACTTCTGATACGTCCAGCACGCTTTACAACGCACCTTCAACCGCTTACAGAACGCTCCCCTACCCAATACAGTAAACTGTATTGCCGCAGCTTCGGTGTATAGTTTAGCCCCGTTACATCTTCCGCGCAGGCCGACTCGACCAGTGAGCTATTACGCTTTCTTTAAATGATGGCTGCTTCTAAGCCAACATCCTGGCTGTCTGAGCCTTCCCACATCGTTTCCCACTTAACTATAACTTTGGGACCTTAGCTGGCGGTCTGGGTTGTTTCCCTCTCCACGACGGACGTTAGCACCCGCCGTGTGTCTCCCGGATAGTACTTACTGGTATTCGGAGTTTGCAAAGGGTTGGTAAGTCGGGATGACCCCCTAGCCTTAACAGTGCTCTACCCCCAGTAGTATTCGTCCGAGGCTCTACCTAAATAGATTTCGGGGAGAACCAGCTATCTCCAGGTTTGATTGGCCTTTCACCCCTAGCCACAAGTCATCCGCTAATTTTTCAACATTAGTCGGTTCGGTCCTCCAATTGATGTTACTCAATCTTCAACCTGCCCATGGCTAGATCACCTGGTTTCGGGTCTATATCCAGAGACTGAACGCCCAGTTAAGACTCGGTTTCCCTACGGCTCCCCTAAACGGTTAACCTTGCCACTGAATATAAGTCGCTGACCCATTATACAAAAGGTACGCAGTCACACCACGAAGGTGCTCCTACTGCTTGTACGTACACGGTTTCAGGTTCTATTTCACTCCCCTCACAGGGGTTCTTTTCGCCTTTCCCTCACGGTACTGGTTCACTATCGGTCAGTCAGTAGTATTTAGCCTTGGAGGATGGTCCCCCATATTCAGACAGGATATCACGTGTCCCGCCTTACTCGTTTTCACTGATGATGAGATGTCGGTTACGGGGCTATCACCCTGTATCGCGGCACTTTCCAGAGCCTTCACCTGTCTCATTAAAAGCTTAAGGGCTAACCCAATTTCGCTCGCCGCTACTTTCGGGATCTCGGTTGATTTCTCTTCCTCGGGGTACTTAGATGTTTCAGTTCTCCCGGTTCGCCTCGCTACGCTATGTATTCACGTAGCGATACGTGCTTATGCACGTGGGTTTCCCCATTCAGAAATCCCAGACTCAAATGGTTTTTACTACCTAATCTGGGCTTATCGCAAGTTAATACGTCTTTCATCGCCTCTGACTGCCAAGGCATCCACCGTGTACGCTTAGTCACTTAACCATACAACCCCAAGAGGTTTCGTATGGCATAAACAACCAAGGTTGAACTCGTCATTGCGAGTTCTGGTTTTTCGCCGGATTCAAAATACAAGAACACTTGAATGTGTTGTTCTTCGTTTTACAAAGTAAAACAAAGGATATTAAGAACTTTTAAATTTTGATTTGAATAACTCGTAAGTTATTTAAATCAGTCAGCTTTCCAAATTGTTAAAGAGCAATGTTTCTTTCGAAACCATTTTTAAAGACTCTCAAGGAGAATACTTAAAGATGGTGGGCGATACCGGGCTCGAACCAGTGACCCCCTCCTTGTAAGGGAGGTGCTCTCCCAACTGAGCTAATCGCCCACGAAAGTTTTAATTCCTTCGTGAGAAAGAATGGTGGAGCTATGCGGGATCGAACCGCAGACCTCCTGCGTGCAAGGCAGGCGCTCTCCCAGCTGAGCTATAGCCCCAAATTTTATTTCCTTGGGAGGAAAAATGGTGGGTCGTGCAGGATTCGAACCTGCGACCAATTGATTAAAAGTCAACTGCTCTACCAACTGAGCTAACGACCCAATGGTATCCCGTAGGGGAGTCGAACCCCTGTTACCGCCGTGAAAGGGCGGTGTCCTAGGCCTCTAGACGAACGGGACACTGGATATTTGAAGATGTTGGGCATCTTCATTGCTTCTTTACGTTTTTAACCTAATCAATCTGTGTGAACACTCATAAACCGTAATCTATCGTTTAAGGAGGTGATCCAGCCCCAGGTTCCCCTAGGGCTACCTTGTTACGACTTCACCCCAGTCATGAACCACAAAGTGGTGAGCGTCCTCCCGAAGGTTAAACTACCCACTTCTTTTGCAGCCCACTCCCATGGTGTGACGGGCGGTGTGTACAAGGCCCGGGAACGTATTCACCGTAGCATTCTGATCTACGATTACTAGCGATTCCGACTTCATGGAGTCGAGTTGCAGACTCCAATCCGGACTACGACGCACTTTTTGGGATTCGCTCACTATCGCTAGCTTGCAGCCCTCTGTATGCGCCATTGTAGCACGTGTGTAGCCCTACTCGTAAGGGCCATGATGACTTGACGTCGTCCCCACCTTCCTCCGGTTTATCACCGGCAGTCTCCCTGGAGTTCCCACCATTACGTGCTGGCAAACAAGGATAAGGGTTGCGCTCGTTGCGGGACTTAACCCAACATTTCACAACACGAGCTGACGACAGCCATGCAGCACCTGTCTCAGAGCTCCCGAAGGCACTAAGCTATCTCTAGCGAATTCTCTGGATGTCAAGAGTAGGTAAGGTTCTTCGCGTTGCATCGAATTAAACCACATGCTCCACCGCTTGTGCGGGCCCCCGTCAATTCATTTGAGTTTTAATCTTGCGACCGTACTCCCCAGGCGGTCTACTTAACGCGTTAGCTCCGAAAGCCACTCCTCAAGGGAACAACCTCCAAGTAGACATCGTTTACGGCGTGGACTACCAGGGTATCTAATCCTGTTTGCTCCCCACGCTTTCGCATCTGAGTGTCAGTGTCTGTCCAGGGGGCCGCCTTCGCCACTGGTATTCCTTCAGATCTCTACGCATTTCACCGCTACACCTGAAATTCTACCCCCCTCTACAGCACTCTAGTTCACCAGTTTCAAATGCGGTTCCGAGGTTGAGCCCCGGGCTTTCACATCTGACTTAATGAACCACCTGCATGCGCTTTACGCCCAGTAATTCCGATTAACGCTCGCACCCTCCGTATTACCGCGGCTGCTGGCACGGAGTTAGCCGGTGCTTCTTCTGTAGGTAACGTCAAATCCATACGCTATTAACGCATGAACCTTCCTCCCTACTGAAAGTACTTTACAACCCGAAGGCCTTCTTCATACACGCGGCATGGCTGCATCAGGCTTTCGCCCATTGTGCAATATTCCCCACTGCTGCCTCCCGTAGGAGTCTGGACCGTGTCTCAGTTCCAGTGTGGCTGATCATCCTCTCAGACCAGCTAGAGATCGTCGCCTTGGTGAGCTCTTACCTCACCAACTAGCTAATCTCACCTGGGCTAATCTTAGCGCGAGAGGCCCGAAGGTCCCCCTCTTTGGTCCGAAGACATTATGCGGTATTAGCTATCGTTTCCAATAGTTATCCCCCACACTAAGGCATATTCCCAGGCATTACTCACCCGTCCGCCGCTCGACGCCCTTAACGTTCCCGAAGGTTCAGTTAAGTCGTTTCCGCTCGACTTGCATGTGTTAGGCCTGCCGCCAGCGTTCAATCTGAGCCATGATCAAACTCTTCAATTAAAGTTTTTTTGGTTTGTTTCAGCAGAAACAAAACCGACTCAATGATTAATACTGATTGTTACATAAAAGTAATTTTGTGTAGTCACTCAGTTCATTGATAATGTGTTGATTATCAATTCATAAGTGCCCACACAGATTGATTTGGTTAAATTGTTAAAGAGCTTGTCTTTCAACCACTTAGCGTTTCCGCTTCGTCGTTTCAGGCTGCGTATAATACGCTGTCTGATTTGAAAGTCAAGATAATATTTTCAACTTTTTCAATTATTTTTGAATCGTTAAAAACGTTATGTTGACTTGGCTCACAGTGACAGTCTGGGAGCGAAATAAAAGCCCGTTCAACTGAACGGGCTCTCATTCAAATTCAAGCCTGGCGATGTCCTACTCTCACATGGGGAAACCCCACACTACCATCGGCGCTATTACGTTTCACTTCTGAGTTCGGCATGGGATCAGGTGGGTCCATAACGCTATGGTCGCCAAGCAAATTCTTTAATTCGGAAAGCTTAATTCTTAATGCACATTCAAATTCGTTTCTTGCAACTTCAAATCCGTTCAAAACCCCTTGGGTGTTGTATGGTTAAGCCTCACGGGCAATTAGTATCAGTTAGCTCAATGCCTCGCAGCACTTACACACCTGACCTATCTACGTCGTAGTCTCCAACAACCCTTTAGGATACTTAAAGTATCAGGGATGACTCATCTCAGGGCTCGCTTCACGCTTAGATGCTTTCAGCGTTTATCGATTCCGAACTTAGCTACCGGGCAATGCCACTGGCGTGACAACCCGAACACCAGAGGTTCGTCCACTCCGGTCCTCTCGTACTAGGAGCAGCCCCCTTCAATCATCCAACGCCCACGGCAGATAGGGACCGAACTGTCTCACGACGTTCTAAACCCAGCTCGCGTACCACTTTAAATGGCGAACAGCCATACCCTTGGGACCGACTTCAGCCCCAGGATGTGATGAGCCGACATCGAGGTGCCAAACACCGCCGTCGATATGAACTCTTGGGCGGTATCAGCCTGTTATCCCCGGAGTACCTTTTATCCGTTGAGCGATGGCCCTTCCATTCAGAACCACCGGATCACTATGACCTGCTTTCGCACCTGCTCGAATTGTCATTCTCGCAGTCAAGCGGGCTTATGCCATTGCACTAACCTCACGATGTCCAACCGTGATTAGCCCACCTTCGTGCTCCTCCGTTACTCTTTGGGAGGAGACCGCCCCAGTCAAACTACCCACCAGGCACTGTCCGCAATCCCGATAAGGGGCCAACGTTAGAACATCAAGCATACAAGGGTGGTATTTCAAGATTGCCTCCACACATACTGGCGTACGTGCTTCAAAGGCTCCCACCTATCCTACACATGTAGGGTCAATGTTCAGTGCCAAGCTGTAGTAAAGGTTCACGGGGTCTTTCCGTCTAGCCGCGGGTACACTGCATCTTCACAGCGATTTCAATTTCACTGAGTCTCGGGTGGAGACAGCGTGGCCATCATTACGCCATTCGTGCAGGTCGGAACTTACCCGACAAGGAATTTCGCTACCTTAGGACCGTTATAGTTACGGCCGCCGTTTACTTGGGCTTCGATCAAGAGCTTCGACCGAAGTCTAACCCCATCAATTAACCTTCAAGCACCGGGCAGGCGTCACACCGTATACGTCATCTTACGATTTAGCACAGTGCTATGTTTTTAATAAACAGTTGCAGCCACCTGGTATCTGCGACTCCCGGCAGCTTAGAGAGCAAGTCTCATCACCGCTAGGAGCGTACCTTCTCCCGAAGTTACGGTACCATTTTGCCTAGTTCCTTCACCCGAGTTCTCTCAAGCGCCTTAGTATTCTCTACTCGACCACCTGTGTCGGTTTGGGGTACGATTCCTTACAATCTGAAGCTTAGAGGCTTTTCCTGGAAGCATGGCATCAATGGCTTCACTACCGTAGTAGCTCGACATCGTATCTCAGCCTAGTGTGATCCCGGATTTGCCTAAGATCACAGCCTACATACTTGAACTTGGACGACCGTCGCCAAGCCCACCTAGCCTTCTCCGTCCCCCCATCGCAATTGTAAGAAGTACGGGAATATTAACCCGTTTCCCATCGACTACGCCTTTCGGCCTCGCCTTAGGGGTCGACTTACCCTGCCCCGATTAACGTTGGACAGGAACCCTTGGTCTTCCGGCGAGCGGGTTTTTCACCCGCTTTATCGTTACTCATGTCAGCATTCGCACTTCTGATACGTCCAGCACGCTTTACAACGCACCTTCAACCGCTTACAGAACGCTCCCCTACCCAATACAGTAAACTGTATTGCCGCAGCTTCGGTGTATAGTTTAGCCCCGTTACATCTTCCGCGCAGGCCGACTCGACCAGTGAGCTATTACGCTTTCTTTAAATGATGGCTGCTTCTAAGCCAACATCCTGGCTGTCTGAGCCTTCCCACATCGTTTCCCACTTAACTATAACTTTGGGACCTTAGCTGGCGGTCTGGGTTGTTTCCCTCTCCACGACGGACGTTAGCACCCGCCGTGTGTCTCCCGGATAGTACTTACTGGTATTCGGAGTTTGCAAAGGGTTGGTAAGTCGGGATGACCCCCTAGCCTTAACAGTGCTCTACCCCCAGTAGTATTCGTCCGAGGCTCTACCTAAATAGATTTCGGGGAGAACCAGCTATCTCCAGGTTTGATTGGCCTTTCACCCCTAGCCACAAGTCATCCGCTAATTTTTCAACATTAGTCGGTTCGGTCCTCCAATTGATGTTACTCAATCTTCAACCTGCCCATGGCTAGATCACCTGGTTTCGGGTCTATATCCAGAGACTGAACGCCCAGTTAAGACTCGGTTTCCCTACGGCTCCCCTAAACGGTTAACCTTGCCACTGAATATAAGTCGCTGACCCATTATACAAAAGGTACGCAGTCACACCACGAAGGTGCTCCTACTGCTTGTACGTACACGGTTTCAGGTTCTATTTCACTCCCCTCACAGGGGTTCTTTTCGCCTTTCCCTCACGGTACTGGTTCACTATCGGTCAGTCAGTAGTATTTAGCCTTGGAGGATGGTCCCCCATATTCAGACAGGATATCACGTGTCCCGCCTTACTCGTTTTCACTGATGATGAGATGTCGGTTACGGGGCTATCACCCTGTATCGCGGCACTTTCCAGAGCCTTCACCTGTCTCATTAAAAGCTTAAGGGCTAACCCAATTTCGCTCGCCGCTACTTTCGGGATCTCGGTTGATTTCTCTTCCTCGGGGTACTTAGATGTTTCAGTTCTCCCGGTTCGCCTCGCTACGCTATGTATTCACGTAGCGATACGTGCTTATGCACGTGGGTTTCCCCATTCAGAAATCCCAGACTCAAATGGTTTTTACTACCTAATCTGGGCTTATCGCAAGTTAATACGTCTTTCATCGCCTCTGACTGCCAAGGCATCCACCGTGTACGCTTAGTCACTTAACCATACAACCCCAAGAGGTTTCGTATGGCATAAACAACCAAGGTTGAACTCGTCATTGCGAGTTCTGGTTTTTCGCCGGATTCAAAATACAAGAACACTTGAATGTGTTGTTCTTCGTTTTACAAAGTAAAACAAAGGATATTAAGAACTTTTAAATTTTGATTTGAATAACTCGTAAGTTATTTAAATCAGTCAGCTTTCCAAATTGTTAAAGAGCAATGTTTCTTTCGAAACCATTTTTAAAGACTCTCAAGGAGAATACTTAAAGATGGTGGGCGATACCGGGCTCGAACCAGTGACCCCCTCCTTGTAAGGGAGGTGCTCTCCCAACTGAGCTAATCGCCCACGAAAGTTTTAATTCCTTCGTGAGAAAGAATGGTGGGTCGTGCAGGATTCGAACCTGCGACCAATTGATTAAGTCAACTGCTCTACCAACTGAGCTAACGACCCAATGGTATCCCGTAGGGGAGTCGAACCCCTGTTACCGCCGTGAAAGGGCGGTGTCCTAGGCTCTAGACGAACGGGACACTGGATATTTGAAGATGTCATCTTCATTGCTTCTTTACGTTTTTAACCTAATCAATCTGTGTGAACACTCATAAACCGTAATCTATCGTTTAAGGAGGTGATCCAGCCCCAGGTTCCCCTAGGGCTACCTTGTTACGACTTCACCCCAGTCATGAACCACAAAGTGGTGAGCGTCCTCCCGAAGGTTAAACTACCCACTTCTTTTGCAGCCCACTCCCATGGTGTGACGGGCGGTGTGTACAAGGCCCGGGAACGTATTCACCGTAGCATTCTGATCTACGATTACTAGCGATTCCGACTTCATGGAGTCGAGTTGCAGACTCCAATCCGGACTACGACGCACTTTTTGGGATTCGCTCACTATCGCTAGCTTGCAGCCCTCTGTATGCGCCATTGTAGCACGTGTGTAGCCCTACTCGTAAGGGCCATGATGACTTGACGTCGTCCCCACCTTCCTCCGGTTTATCACCGGCAGTCTCCCTGGAGTTCCCACCATTACGTGCTGGCAAACAAGGATAAGGGTTGCGCTCGTTGCGGGACTTAACCCAACATTTCACAACACGAGCTGACGACAGCCATGCAGCACCTGTCTCAGAGCTCCCGAAGGCACTAAGCTATCTCTAGCGAATTCTCTGGATGTCAAGAGTAGGTAAGGTTCTTCGCGTTGCATCGAATTAAACCACATGCTCCACCGCTTGTGCGGGCCCCCGTCAATTCATTTGAGTTTTAATCTTGCGACCGTACTCCCCAGGCGGTCTACTTAACGCGTTAGCTCCGAAAGCCACTCCTCAAGGGAACAACCTCCAAGTAGACATCGTTTACGGCGTGGACTACCAGGGTATCTAATCCTGTTTGCTCCCCACGCTTTCGCATCTGAGTGTCAGTGTCTGTCCAGGGGGCCGCCTTCGCCACTGGTATTCCTTCAGATCTCTACGCATTTCACCGCTACACCTGAAATTCTACCCCCTCTACAGCACTCTAGTTCACCAGTTTCAAATGCGGTTCCGAGGTTGAGCCCCGGGCTTTCACATCTGACTTAATGAACCACCTGCATGCGCTTTACGCCCAGTAATTCCGATTAACGCTCGCACCCTCCGTATTACCGCGGCTGCTGGCACGGAGTTAGCCGGTGCTTCTTCTGTAGGTAACGTCAAATCCATACGCTATTAACGTATGAACCTTCCTCCCTACTGAAAGTACTTTACAACCCGAAGGCCTTCTTCATACACGCGGCATGGCTGCATCAGGCTTTCGCCCATTGTGCAATATTCCCCACTGCTGCCTCCCGTAGGAGTCTGGACCGTGTCTCAGTTCCAGTGTGGCTGATCATCCTCTCAGACCAGCTAGAGATCGTCGCCTTGGTGAGCTCTTACCTCACCAACTAGCTAATCTCACCTGGGCTAATCTTAGCGCGAGAGGCCCGAAGGTCCCCCTCTTTGGTCCGAAGACATTATGCGGTATTAGCTATCGTTTCCAATAGTTATCCCCCACACTAAGGCATATTCCCAGGCATTACTCACCCGTCCGCCGCTCGACGCCCTTAACGTTCCCCGAAGGTTCAGTTAAGTCGTTTCCGCTCGACTTGCATGTGTTAGGCCTGCCGCCAGCGTTCAATCTGAGCCATGATCAAACTCTTCAATTAAAGTTTTTTTGGTTTGTTTCAGCAGAAACAAAACCGACTCAATGATTAATACTGATTGTTACATAAAAGTAATTTTGTGTAGTCACTCAGTTCATTGATAATGTGTTGATTATCAATTCATAAGTGCCCACACAGATTGATTTGGTTAAATTGTTAAAGAGCTTGTCTTTCAACCACTTAGCGTTTCCGCTTCGTCGTTTCAGGCTGCGTATAATACGCTGTCTGATTTGAAAGTCAAGATAATATTTTCAACTTTTTCAATTATTTTTGAATCGTTAAAAACGTTATGTTGACTTGGCTCACAGTGACAGTCTGGGAGCGAAATAAAAGCCCGTTCAACTGAACGGGCTCTTATTCAAATTCAAGCCTGGCGATGTCCTACTCTCACATGGGGAAACCCCACACTACCATCGGCGCTATTACGTTTCACTTCTGAGTTCGGCATGGGATCAGGTGGGTCCATAACGCTATGGTCGCCAAGCAAATTCTTTAATTCGGAAAGCTTATTGTCTTCTTAATGCACATTCAATTCGTTTCTTGCAACTTTAAATCCGTTCAAAACCCCTTGGGTGTTGTATGGTTAAGCCTCACGGGCAATTAGTATCAGTTAGCTCAATGCCTCGCAGCACTTACACACCTGACCTATCTACGTCGTAGTCTCCAACAACCCTTTAGGATACTTAAAGTATCAGGGATGACTCATCTCAGGGCTCGCTTCACGCTTAGATGCTTTCAGCGTTTATCGATTCCGAACTTAGCTACCGGGCAATGCCACTGGCGTGACAACCCGAACACCAGAGGTTCGTCCACTCCGGTCCTCTCGTACTAGGAGCAGCCCCCTTCAATCATCCAACGCCCACGGCAGATAGGGACCGAACTGTCTCACGACGTTCTAAACCCAGCTCGCGTACCACTTTAAATGGCGAACAGCCATACCCTTGGGACCGACTTCAGCCCCAGGATGTGATGAGCCGACATCGAGGTGCCAAACACCGCCGTCGATATGAACTCTTGGGCGGTATCAGCCTGTTATCCCCGGAGTACCTTTTATCCGTTGAGCGATGGCCCTTCCATTCAGAACCACCGGATCACTATGACCTGCTTTCGCACCTGCTCGAATTGTCATTCTCGCAGTCAAGCGGGCTTATGCCATTGCACTAACCTCACGATGTCCAACCGTGATTAGCCCACCTTCGTGCTCCTCCGTTACTCTTTGGGAGGAGACCGCCCCAGTCAAACTACCCACCAGGCACTGTCCGCAATCCCGATAAGGGACCAACGTTAGAACATCAAGCATACAAGGGTGGTATTTCAAGATTGCCTCCACACATACTGGCGTACGTGCTTCAAAGGCTCCCACCTATCCTACACATGTAGGGTCAATGTTCAGTGCCAAGCTGTAGTAAAGGTTCACGGGGTCTTTCCGTCTAGCCGCGGGTACACTGCATCTTCACAGCGATTTCAATTTCACTGAGTCTCGGGTGGAGACAGCGTGGCCATCATTACGCCATTCGTGCAGGTCGGAACTTACCCGACAAGGAATTTCGCTACCTTAGGACCGTTATAGTTACGGCCGCCGTTTACTTGGGCTTCGATCAAGAGCTTCGACCGAAGTCTAACCCCATCAATTAACCTTCAAGCACCGGGCAGGCGTCACACCGTATACGTCATCTTACGATTTAGCACAGTGCTATGTTTTTAATAAACAGTTGCAGCCACCTGGTATCTGCGACTCCCGGCAGCTTAGAGAGCAAGTCTCATCACCGCTAGGAGCGTACCTTCTCCCGAAGTTACGGTACCATTTTGCCTAGTTCCTTCACCCGAGTTCTCTCAAGCGCCTTAGTATTCTCTACTCGACCACCTGTGTCGGTTTGGGGTACGATTCCTTACAATCTGAAGCTTAGAGGCTTTTCCTGGAAGCATGGCATCAATGGCTTCACTACCGTAGTAGCTCGACATCGTATCTCAGCCTAGTGTATCCCGGATTTGCCTAAGATCACAGCCTACATACTTGAACTTGGACGACCGTCGCCAAGCCCACCTAGCCTTCTCCGTCCCCCCATCGCAATTGTAAGAAGTACGGGAATATTAACCCGTTTCCCATCGACTACGCCTTTCGGCCTCGCCTTAGGGGTCGACTTACCCTGCCCCGATTAACGTTGGACAGGAACCCTTGGTCTTCCGGCGAGCGGGTTTTTCACCCGCTTTATCGTTACTCATGTCAGCATTCGCACTTCTGATACGTCCAGCACGCTTTACAACGCACCTTCAACCGCTTACAGAACGCTCCCCTACCCAATACAGTAAACTGTATTGCCGCAGCTTCGGTGTATAGTTTAGCCCCGTTACATCTTCCGCGCAGGCCGACTCGACCAGTGAGCTATTACGCTTTCTTTAAATGATGGCTGCTTCTAAGCCAACATCCTGGCTGTCTGAGCCTTCCCACATCGTTTCCCACTTAACTATAACTTTGGGACCTTAGCTGGCGGTCTGGGTTGTTTCCCTCTCCACGACGGACGTTAGCACCCGCCGTGTGTCTCCCGGATAGTACTTACTGGTATTCGGAGTTTGCAAAGGGTTGGTAAGTCGGGATGACCCCCTAGCCTTAACAGTGCTCTACCCCCAGTAGTATTCGTCCGAGGCTCTACCTAAATAGATTTCGGGGAGAACCAGCTATCTCCAGGTTTGATTGGCCTTTCACCCCTAGCCACAAGTCATCCGCTAATTTTTCAACATTAGTCGGTTCGGTCCTCCAATTGATGTTACTCAATCTTCAACCTGCCCATGGCTAGATCACCTGGTTTCGGGTCTATATCCAGAGACTGAACGCCCAGTTAAGACTCGGTTTCCCTACGGCTCCCCTAAACGGTTAACCTTGCCACTGAATATAAGTCGCTGACCCATTATACAAAAGGTACGCAGTCACACCACGAAGGTGCTCCTACTGCTTGTACGTACACGGTTTCAGGTTCTATTTCACTCCCCTCACAGGGGTTCTTTTCGCCTTTCCCTCACGGTACTGGTTCACTATCGGTCAGTCAGTAGTATTTAGCCTTGGAGGATGGTCCCCCCATATTCAGACAGGATATCACGTGTCCCGCCTTACTCGTTTTCACTGATGATGAGATGTCGGTTACGGGGCTATCACCCTGTATCGCGGCACTTTCCAGAGCCTTCACCTGTCTCATTAAAAGCTTAAGGGCTAACCCAATTTCGCTCGCCGCTACTTTCGGGATCTCGGTTGATTTCTCTTCCTCGGGGTACTTAGATGTTTCAGTTCTCCCGGTTCGCCTCGCTACGCTATGTATTCACGTAGCGATACGTGCTTATGCACGTGGGTTTCCCCATTCAGAAATCCCAGACTCAAATGGTTTTTACTACCTAATCTGGGCTTATCGCAAGTTAATACGTCTTTCATCGCCTCTGACTGCCAAGGCATCCACCGTGTACGCTTAGTCACTTAACCATACAACCCCAAGAGGTTTCGTATGGCATAAACAACCAAGGTTGAACTCGTCATTGCGAGTTCTGGTTTTTCGCCGGATTCAAAATACAAGAACACTTGAATGTGTTGTTCTTCGTTTTACAAAGTAAAACAAAGGATATTAAGAACTTTTAAATTTTGATTTGAATAACTCGTAAGTTATTTAAATCAGTCAGCTTTCCAAATTGTTAAAGAGCTTAAAGCAAAAGCTTTAATCAATAATAAAGATTATTAATTAAAACTCTTTATCTTTAATTTAAAACCTAATTAATCTGTGTGAACACTCATAAACCGTAATCTATCGTTTAAGGAGGTGATCCAGCCCCAGGTTCCCCTAGGGCTACCTTGTTACGACTTCACCCCAGTCATGAACCACAAAGTGGTGAGCGTCCTCCCGAAGGTTAAACTACCCACTTCTTTTGCAGCCCACTCCCATGGTGTGACGGGCGGTGTGTACAAGGCCCGGGAACGTATTCACCGTAGCATTCTGATCTACGATTACTAGCGATTCCGACTTCATGGAGTCGAGTTGCAGACTCCAATCCGGACTACGACGCACTTTTTGGGATTCGCTCACTATCGCTAGCTTGCAGCCCTCTGTATGCGCCATTGTAGCACGTGTGTAGCCCTACTCGTAAGGGCCATGATGACTTGACGTCGTCCCCACCTTCCTCCGGTTTATCACCGGCAGTCTCCCTGGAGTTCCCACCATTACGTGCTGGCAAACAAGGATAAGGGTTGCGCTCGTTGCGGGACTTAACCCAACATTTCACAACACGAGCTGACGACAGCCATGCAGCACCTGTCTCAGAGCTCCCGAAGGCACTAAGCTATCTCTAGCGAATTCTCTGGATGTCAAGAGTAGGTAAGGTTCTTCGCGTTGCATCGAATTAAACCACATGCTCCACCGCTTGTGCGGGCCCCGTCAATTCATTTGAGTTTTAATCTTGCGACCGTACTCCCCAGGCGGTCTACTTAACGCGTTAGCTCCGAAAGCCACGGCTCAAGGCCACAACCTCCAAGTAGACATCGTTTACGGCGTGGACTACCAGGGTATCTAATCCTGTTTGCTCCCCACGCTTTCGCATCTGAGTGTCAGTGTCTGTCCAGGGGCCGCCTTCGCCACTGGTATTCCTTCAGATCTCTACGCATTTCACCGCTACACCTGAAATTCTACCCCCCTCTACAGCACTCTAGTTCACCAGTTTCAAATGCGGTTCCGAGGTTGAGCCCCGGGCTTTCACATCTGACTTAATGAACCACCTGCATGCGCTTTACGCCCAGTAATTCCGATTAACGCTCGCACCCTCCGTATTACCGCGGCTGCTGGCACGGAGTTAGCCGGTGCTTCTTCTGTAGGTAACGTCAAATCCATACGCTATTAACGTATGAACCTTCCTCCCTACTGAAAGTACTTTACAACCCGAAGGCCTTCTTCATACACGCGGCATGGCTGCATCAGGCTTTCGCCCATTGTGCAATATTCCCCACTGCTGCCTCCCGTAGGAGTCTGGACCGTGTCTCAGTTCCAGTGTGGCTGATCATCCTCTCAGACCAGCTAGAGATCGTCGCCTTGGTGAGCTCTTACCTCACCAACTAGCTAATCTCACCTGGGCTAATCTTAGCGCGAGAGGCCCGAAGGTCCCCCTCTTTGGTCCGAAGACATTATGCGGTATTAGCTATCGTTTCCAATAGTTATCCCCCACACTAAGGCATATTCCCAGGCATTACTCACCCGTCCGCCGCTCGACGCCCTTAACGTTCCCCGAAGGTTCAGTTAAGTCGTTTCCGCTCGACTTGCATGTGTTAGGCCTGCCGCCAGCGTTCAATCTGAGCCATGATCAAACTCTTCAATTAAAGTTTTTTGGTTTGTTTCAGCAGAAACAAAACCGACTCAATGATTAATACTGATTGTTACATAAAAGTAATTTTGTGTAGTCACTCAGTTCATTGATTAGTTATTTGCTTTCGCAAATAATGATTATCAACTCACAAGTGCCCACACAGATTAATAGGTTTCTAATTTTTAAAGAGCTTTTCTTCTACTTTCAAAGCGTTTCCGCTTTTCTGTGAAGAGGACGGTCATTTTATCGATTTAAGTTTCAGTGTCAAGCACTTATTTGAAACTAAATTTTTAATTGCCGTTCTGACCTTGGTTGCTAACCCCTTATGGGATGGGCTCTCCGTGTCAGTGAGGTCGCATTATAGAGAGTTAGATCACATTAGCAAGCCCTTTTTTCAAAAAAAATCGTTTTTTTGTTTTTATGGTTAAAGTCCATACAAATCGGTGCTAAATTATCTTTTATAATGCATATTATTAACACTAAATTATCATTTTTGAGGTTTATTCTATGATTTCTTCATTACGACGCTATAAATCAAACTTTCCTTCAATCGGCTCTAATACTTATATAGATACCTCTTCTGTATTAATTGGAGAAATTACTATTGGCCAAGACTCTAGTGTTTGGCCTTTGGTTGTTGCTCGAGGTGATGTAAATAGTATTTCTATTGGCGATAGAACAAATATTCAAGATGGTTCAGTTTTGCATGTTACCATAAAAACCTGAGAACCCAAAAGGTGCACCTTTAGTTATTGGCAATGATGTCACGATTGGTCACAAAGTTATGCTGCATGGTTGCGTAATTGAAGACCGAGTTCTTGTTGGAATGGGAAGCATTATTCTAGACAACGCTTATATTGAAGCTGATGTAATGATTGGTGCTGGTTCTCTTGTTCCACCAAACAAGCGTCTTGAAAGTGGCTACCTTTATATAGGTAGCCCTGTAAAACAAGTTCGCCCTCTATCTATAGAGGAAATTGCATTACTTAAAAAATCTGCATTAAATTACGTTAATTTTAAGAATGACTATATAGAAGAAGAAATTAATTAATTTCAATCTCTCCTGAAGCATTGAATTCTTCATCTTCAATCAATGCTTCAGCTTTCTCTTCTATATCAAAGCGTAACTGGTTAAAAACCTCATTCGCTTTATCATGATGGCAAATAGATTCACCACTTTCTTTCTTCAAGCCATGAGAATGAAACTGAACAATTAATTAAGCTTCCCATTTGTTGTGCTGAAAAACGCACACACTTCTTTTCTAGCTCTACGGTTAAATCGTCTGAAAAGAGAATCGACTGATTCATTACATACCTTCTAAGTTCTTTCGTAATTCACGCAAAATTTGTTTACTACCTGGACGTAACCCTCTCCATACAGTAAAGCTTTCTGCAGCCTGACCGACTAGCATTCCTAATCCATCATAAGCTTGGTAAGCATCATTTTCTAATGCCCATTGATTAAAGATGGTTTTACCAGAGCCATACATCATGTCATAGCTAATCGCACCACCTGAGAATATGACAGGATCTATTTGAGGAAGCTCCCCAGATAAACTTGCTGATGTTGAATTGATAATGACATCAAACCCTTTATTAATATCACTCATCTTTTTTGCTTCTATCCTTCCATAAGGAGAAAACAGTTTCCGCAAGTTGTTTTGCTTTTTCATAAGTTCGATTAACAAGAGTAATAGAAGCGGGATTTTGTTTTAACAAAGGAAGAATAACGCCACGAGCTGCGCCACCAGCACAATTAATAAAATATGTTTATCTTCTAAAGGTACTTGGTACTGCAATAAGTCTTGAACTAACCCTTCGCCATCGGTGTTATCACCTAAAATAATGCCATCATCCAATTTTTTAAGTGTATTTACCGCCCCTGCGAGTTTTGCTCTTTCTGTTAATTGATAGCAAACTGAAACGCTTCCTCTTTAAAAGGGACCGTTACATTACAGCCTTTTCCTTGTTGAGAAAAAACGTTGTTACTGACTCAACAAAACCGTTTATTGGTGCTTCAATTGCTGAATATTCTAAATCCTGCATTGTTTGACGAGCAAATAAGGTATGAATAAAAGGTGATTTGCTGTGTTTAATCGGATTACCAAAAACGGCATACTTGTCCATGTAAAAATATTCCCTGCAATGAAAGAACTAAAATGATGTGAGTAACCTTACCTTAAACCAATCATTGATGCATTATCCCTGACGCAGCGTATTACCTGTTTTCGCATCACGAATTTCTGTAGGCTGAGTCCGATTACCTACTTCACCTTGAAAAATAACTACCCCGTATCCCCTAGTTGAGCTTCAACTTCAGTGACACTTCGACAAGGTTCCAATCCTGAAAGGTTAGCACTCGTTGAAGTAATTGGTTTACCGAATGCGTTACAAATAGCTTTCACTTGAGGATGAGCTGTTACTCTGACAGCAATACTATCAAATGCCCAGTAACTAAAGGTAATGTGCTTGTTTTCACTGGAACAATCCAAGTCACAGGACCAGGCCATGATGCTTTAATGGTATTTACTTGCTCTTCTGTTAATTGTTCTAAATCGATATAAGGTAATAATTGCTCTATAGATGCAGCAATCAAAATTAGTCCTTTTCTTTTGGTCTCTTTTTTACATCCAATAAATTTAGTAACGCTTGTTCGTTATCAGGATCGCAACCAACACCAAAAACGCCTTCTGTTGGATAAGCGATAACATTCCCTTGCTTCAAGGCATCTACGACTTGATTTAGATTCTTCACATTAATACCACTCTCTTCTATATATAGTATCTATTCTATTGATCTACTCAAATCACACAACCGCTTTCCTTTTTTGAATTGTCATCATTCATTAATAAGTTTAGCTTTTCCTTACGCAAACGTTTCCTTAATAAAAAAAAACCGTATAATGCGGATAACTTTTCTATATTGCCAATATTTTATTTAAGGAGTTCACAATGAAAGTCGGTATTATCATGGGTTCAAAATCAGACTGGCCAACAATGAAACTAGCCGCTGAGATGCTTGACGCTTTAATGTGCCTTATGAGACAAAAGTGGTTTCTGCTCATAGAACACCTCAGTTACTTGCTGATTATGCAACTCAAGCAAAAGATCGTGGCATCAAATTTCCGTCTAGCCGCGGGTACACTGCATCTTCACAGCGATTTCAATTTCACTGAGTCTCGGGTGGAGACAGCGTGGCCATCATTACGCCATTCGTGCAGGTCGGAACTTACCCGACAAGGAATTTCGCTACCTTAGGACCGTTATAGTTACGGCCGCCGTTTACTTGGGCTTCGATCAAGAGCTTCGACGAAGTCTAACCCCATCAATTAACCTTCAAGCACCGGGCAGGCGTCACACCGTATACGTCATCTTACGATTTAGCACAGTGCTATGTTTTTAATAAACAGTTGCAGCCACCTGGTATCTGCGACTCCGGCAGCTTAGAGAGCAAGTCTCATCACCGCTAGGAGCGTACCTTCTCCCGAAGTTACGGTACCATTTTGCCTAGTTCCTTCACCCGAGTTCTCTCAAGCGCCTTAGTATTCTCTACTCGACCACCTGTGTCGGTTTGGGGTACGATTCCTTACAATCTGAAGCTTAGAGGCTTTTCCTGGAAGCATGGCATCAATGGCTTCACTACCGTAGTAGCTCGACATCGTATCTCAGCCTAGTGTGATCCCGGATTTGCCTAAGATCACAGCCTACATACTTGAACTTGGACGACCGTCGCCAAGCCCACCTAGCCTTCTCCGTCCCCCCATCGCAATTGTAAGAAGTACGGGAATATTAACCCGTTTCCCATCGACTACGCCTTTCGGCCTCGCCTTAGGGGTCGACTTACCCTGCCCCGATTAACGTTGGACAGGAACCCTTGGTCTTCCGGCGAGCGGGTTTTTCACCGCTTTATCGTTACTCATGTCAGCATTCGCACTTCTGATACGTCCAGCACGCTTTACAACGCACCTTCAACCGCTTACAGAACGCTCCCCTACCCAATACAGTAAACTGTATTGCCGCAGCTTCGGTGTATAGTTTAGCCCCGTTACATCTTCCGCGCAGGCCGACTCGACCAGTGAGCTATTACGCTTTCTTTAAATGATGGCTGCTTCTAAGCCAACATCCTGGCTGTCTGAGCCTTCCCACATCGTTTCCCACTTAACTATAACTTTGGGACCTTAGCTGGCGGTCTGGGTTGTTTCCCTCTCCACGACGGACGTTAGCACCCGCCGTGTGTCTCCCGGATAGTACTTACTGGTATTCGGAGTTTGCAAAGGGTTGGTAAGTCGGGATGACCCCCTAGCCTTAACAGTGCTCTACCCCCAGTAGTATTCGTCCGAGGCTCTACCTAAATAGATTTCGGGGAGAACCAGCTATCTCCAGGTTTGATTGGCCTTTCACCCCTAGCCACAAGTCATCCGCTAATTTTTCAACATTAGTCGGTTCGGTCCTCCAATTGATGTTACTCAATCTTCAACCTGCCCATGGCTAGATCACCTGGTTTCGGGTCTATATCCAGAGACTGAACGCCCAGTTAAGACTCGGTTTCCCTACGGCTCCCCTAAACGGTTAACCTTGCCACTGAATATAAGTCGCTGACCCATTATACAAAAGGTACGCAGTCACACCACGAAGGTGCTCCTACTGCTTGTACGTACACGGTTTCAGGTTCTATTTCACTCCCCTCACAGGGGTTCTTTTCGCCTTTCCCTCACGGTACTGGTTCACTATCGGTCAGTCAGTAGTATTTAGCCTTGGAGGATGGTCCCCCATATTCAGACAGGATATCACGTGTCCCGCCTTACTCGTTTTCACTGATGATGAGATGTCGGTTACGGGCTATCACCCTGTATCGCGGCACTTTCCAGAGCCTTCACCTGTCTCATTAAAAGCTTAAGGGCTAACCCAATTTCGCTCGCCGCTACTTTCGGGATCTCGGTTGATTTCTCTTCCTCGGGGTACTTAGATGTTTCAGTTCTCCCGGTTCGCCTCGCTACGCTATGTATTCACGTAGCGATACGTGCTTATGCACGTGGGTTTCCCCATTCAGAAATCCCAGACTCAAATGGTTTTTACTACCTAATCTGGGCTTATCGCAAGTTAATACGTCTTTCATCGCCTCTGACTGCCAAGGCATCCACCGTGTACGCTTAGTCACTTAACCATACAACCCCAAGAGGTTTCGTATGGCATAAACAACCAAGGTTGAACTCGTCATTGCGAGTTCTGGTTTTTCGCCGGATTCAAAATACAAGAACACTTGAATGTGTTGTTCTTCGTTTTACAAAGTAAAACAAAGGATATTAAGAACTTTTAAATTTTGATTTGAATAACTCGTAAGTTATTTAAATCAGTCAGCTTTCCAAATTGTTAAAGAGCAATGTTTCTTTCGAAACCATTTTTAAAGACTCTCAAGGAGAATACTTAAAGATGGTGGGCGATACCGGGCTCGAACCAGTGACCCCCTCCTTGTAAGGGAGGTGCTCTCCCAACTGAGCTAATCGCCCACGAAAGTTTTAATTCCTTCGTGAGAAAGAATGGTGGGTCGTGCAGGATTCGAACCTGCGACCAATTGATTAAAAGTCAACTGCTCTACCAACTGAGCTAACGACCCAATGGTATCCCGTAGGGGAGTCGAACCCCTGTTACCGCCGTGAAAGGGCGGTGTCCTAGGCCTCTAGACGAACGGGACACTGGATATTTGAAGATGTTGGGCATCTTCATTGCTTCTTTACGTTTTTAACCTAATCAATCTGTGTGAACACTCATAAACCGTAATCTATCGTTTAAGGAGGTGATCCAGCCCCAGGTTCCCCTAGGGCTACCTTGTTACGACTTCACCCCAGTCATGAACCACAAAGTGGTGAGCGTCCTCCCGAAGGTTAAACTACCCACTTCTTTTGCAGCCCACTCCCATGGTGTGACGGGCGGTGTGTACAAGGCCCGGGAACGTATTCACCGTAGCATTCTGATCTACGATTACTAGCGATTCCGACTTCATGGAGTCGAGTTGCAGACTCCAATCCGGACTACGACGCACTTTTTGGGATTCGCTCACTATCGCTAGCTTGCAGCCCTCTGTATGCGCCATTGTAGCACGTGTGTAGCCCTACTCGTAAGGGCCATGATGACTTGACGTCGTCCCCACCTTCCTCCGGTTTATCACCGGCAGTCTCCCTGGAGTTCCCACCATTACGTGCTGGCAAACAAGGATAAGGGTTGCGCTCGTTGCGGGACTTAACCCAACATTTCACAACACGAGCTGACGACAGCCATGCAGCACCTGTCTCAGAGCTCCCGAAGGCACTAAGCTATCTCTAGCGAATTCTCTGGATGTCAAGAGTAGGTAAGGTTCTTCGCGTTGCATCGAATTAAACCACATGCTCCACCGCTTGTGCGGGCCCCCGTCAATTCATTTGAGTTTTAATCTTGCGACCGTACTCCCCAGGCGGTCTACTTAACGCGTTAGCTCCGAAAGCCACTCCTCAAGGGAACAACCTCCAAGTAGACATCGTTTACGGCGTGGACTACCAGGGTATCTAATCCTGTTTGCTCCCCACGCTTTCGCATCTGAGTGTCAGTGTCTGTCCAGGGGGCCGCCTTCGCCACTGGTATTCCTTCAGATCTCTACGCATTTCACCGCTACACCTGAAATTCTACCCCCCTCTACAGCACTCTAGTTCACCAGTTTCAAATGCGGTTCCGAGGTTGAGCCCCGGGCTTTCACATCTGACTTAATGAACCACCTGCATGCGCTTTACGCCCAGTAATTCCGATTAACGCTCGCACCCTCCGTATTACCGCGGCTGCTGGCACGGAGTTAGCCGGTGCTTCTTCTGTAGGTAACGTCAAATCCATACGCTATTAACGTATGAACCTTCCTCCCTACTGAAAGTACTTTACAACCCGAAGGCCTTCTTCATACACGCGGCATGGCTGCATCAGGCTTTCGCCCATTGTGCAATATTCCCCACTGCTGCCTCCCGTAGGAGTCTGGACCGTGTCTCAGTTCCAGTGTGGCTGATCATCCTCTCAGACCAGCTAGAGATCGTCGCCTTGGTGAGCTCTTACCTCACCAACTAGCTAATCTCACCTGGGCTAATCTTAGCGCGAGAGGCCCGAAGGTCCCCCTCTTTGGTCCGAAGACATTATGCGGTATTAGCTATCGTTTCCAATAGTTATCCCCCACACTAAGGCATATTCCCAGGCATTACTCACCGTCCGCCGCTCGACGCCCTTAACGTTCCCCGAAGGTTCAGTTAAGTCGTTTCCGCTCGACTTGCATGTGTTAGGCCTGCCGCCAGCGTTCAATCTGAGCCATGATCAAACTCTTCAATTAAAGTTTTTTTGGTTTGTTTCAGCAGAAACAAAACCGACTCAATGATTAATACTGATTGTTACATAAAAGTAATTTTGTGTAGTCACTCAGTTCATTGATAATGTGTTGATTATCAATTCATAAGTGCCCACACAGATTGATTTGGTTAAATTGTTAAAGAGCTTGTCTTTCAACCACTTAGCGTTTCCGCTTCGTCGTTTCAGGCTGCGTATAATACGCTGTCTGATTTGAAAGTCAAGATAATATTTTCAACTTTTTCAATTATTTTTGAATCGTTAAAAACGTTATGTTGACTTGGCTCACAGTGACAGTCTGGGAGCGAAATAAAAGCCCGTTCAACTGAACGGGCTCTTATTCAAATTCAAGCCTGGCGATGTCCTACTCTCACATGGGGAAACCCCACACTACCATCGGCGCTATTACGTTTCACTTCTGAGTTCGGCATGGGATCAGGTGGGTCCATAACGCTATGGTCGCCAAGCAAATTCTTTAATTCGGAAAGCTTATTGTCTTCTTAATGCACATTCAATTCGTTTCTTGCAACTTTAAATCCGTTCAAAACCCCTTGGGTGTTGTATGGTTAAGCCTCACGGGCAATTAGTATCAGTTAGCTCAATGCCTCGCAGCACTTACACACCTGACCTATCTACGTCGTAGTCTCCAACAACCCTTTAGGATACTTAAAGTATCAGGGATGACTCATCTCAGGGCTCGCTTCACGCTTAGATGCTTTCAGCGTTTATCGATTCCGAACTTAGCTACCGGGCAATGCCACTGGCGTGACAACCCGAACACCAGAGGTTCGTCCACTCCGGTCCTCTCGTACTAGGAGCAGCCCCCTTCAATCATCCAACGCCCACGGCAGATAGGGACCGAACTGTCTCACGACGTTCTAAACCCAGCTCGCGTACCACTTTAAATGGCGAACAGCCATACCCTTGGGACCGACTTCAGCCCCAGGATGTGATGAGCCGACATCGAGGTGCCAAACACCGCCGTCGATATGAACTCTTGGGCGGTATCAGCCTGTTATCCCCGGAGTACCTTTTATCCGTTGAGCGATGGCCCTTCCATCCAGAACCACCGGATCACTATGACCTGCTTTCGCACCTGCTCGAATTGTCATTCTCGCAGTCAAGCGGGCTTATGCCATTGCACTAACCTCACGATGTCCAACCGTGATTAGCCCACCTTCGTGCTCCTCCGTTACTCTTTGGGAGGAGACCGCCCCAGTCAAACTACCCACCAGGCACTGTCCGCAATCCCGATAAGGGACCAACGTTAGAACATCAAGCATACAAGGGTGGTATTTCAAGATTGCCTCCACACATACTGGCGTACGTGCTTCAAAGGCTCCCACCTATCCTACACATGTAGGGTCAATGTTCAGTGCCAAGCTGTAGTAAAGGTTCACGGGGTCTTTCCGTCTAGCCGCGGGTACACTGCATCTTCACAGCGATTTCAATTTCACTGAGTCTCGGGTGGAGACAGCGTGGCCATCATTACGCCATTCGTGCAGGTCGGAACTTACCCGACAAGGAATTTCGCTACCTTAGGACCGTTATAGTTACGGCCGCCGTTTACTTGGGCTTCGATCAAGAGCTTCGACCGAAGTCTAACCCCATCAATTAACCTTCAAGCACCGGGCAGGCGTCACACCGTATACGTCATCTTACGATTTAGCACAGTGCTATGTTTTTAATAAACAGTTGCAGCCACCTGGTATCTGCGACTCCCGGCAGCTTAGAGAGCAAGTCTCATCACCGCTAGGAGCGTACCTTCTCCCGAAGTTACGGTACCATTTTGCCTAGTTCCTTCACCCGAGTTCTCTCAAGCGCCTTAGTATTCTCTACTCGACCACCTGTGTCGGTTTGGGGTACGATTCCTTACAATCTGAAGCTTAGAGGCTTTTCCTGGAAGCATGGCATCAATGGCTTCACTACCGTAGTAGCTCGACATCGTATCTCAGCCTAGTGTATTCCCGGATTTGCCTAAGAATACAGCCTACATACTTGAACTTGGACGACCGTCGCCAAGCCCACCTAGCCTTCTCCGTCCCCCATCGCAATTGTAAGAAGTACGGGAATATTAACCCGTTTCCCATCGACTACGCCTTTCGGCCTCGCCTTAGGGGTCGACTTACCCTGCCCCGATTAACGTTGGACAGGAACCCTTGGTCTTCCGGCGAGCGGGTTTTTCACCCGCTTTATCGTTACTCATGTCAGCATTCGCACTTCTGATACGTCCAGCACGCTTTACAACGCACCTTCAACCGCTTACAGAACGCTCCCCTACCCAATACAGTAAACTGTATTGCCGCAGCTTCGGTGTATAGTTTAGCCCCGTTACATCTTCCGCGCAGGCCGACTCGACCAGTGAGCTATTACGCTTTCTTTAAATGATGGCTGCTTCTAAGCCAACATCCTGGCTGTCTGAGCCTTCCCACATCGTTTCCCACTTAACTATAACTTTGGGACCTTAGCTGGCGGTCTGGGTTGTTTCCCTCTCCACGACGGACGTTAGCACCCGCCGTGTGTCTCCCGGATAGTACTTACTGGTATTCGGAGTTTGCAAAGGGTTGGTAAGTCGGGATGACCCCCTAGCCTTAACAGTGCTCTACCCCCAGTAGTATTCGTCCGAGGCTCTACCTAAATAGATTTCGGGGAGAACCAGCTATCTCCAGGTTTGATTGGCCTTTCACCCCTAGCCACAAGTCATCCGCTAATTTTTCAACATTAGTCGGTTCGGTCCTCCAATTGATGTTACTCAATCTTCAACCTGCCCATGGCTAGATCACCTGGTTTCGGGTCTATATCCAGAGACTGAACGCCCAGTTAAGACTCGGTTTCCCTACGGCTCCCCTAAACGGTTAACCTTGCCACTGAATATAAGTCGCTGACCCATTATACAAAAGGTACGCAGTCACACCACGAAGGTGCTCCTACTGCTTGTACGTACACGGTTTCAGGTTCTATTTCACTCCCCTCACAGGGGTTCTTTTCGCCTTTCCCTCACGGTACTGGTTCACTATCGGTCAGTCAGTAGTATTTAGCCTTGGAGGATGGTCCCCCCATATTCAGACAGGATATCACGTGTCCCGCCTTACTCGTTTTCACTGATGATGAGATGTCGGTTACGGGGCTATCACCCTGTATCGCGGCACTTTCCAGAGCCTTCACCTGTCTCATTAAAAGCTTAAGGGCTAACCCAATTTCGCTCGCCGCTACTTTCGGGATCTCGGTTGATTTCTCTTCCTCGGGGTACTTAGATGTTTCAGTTCTCCCGGTTCGCCTCGCTACGCTATGTATTCACGTAGCGATACGTGCTTATGCACGTGGGTTTCCCCATTCAGAAATCCCAGACTCAAATGGTTTTTACTACCTAATCTGGGCTTATCGCAAGTTAATACGTCTTTCATCGCCTCTGACTGCCAAGGCATCCACCGTGTACGCTTAGTCACTTAACCATACAACCCCAAGAGGTTTCGTATGGCATAAACAACCAAGGTTGAACTCATCATTGCGAGTTCTGGTTTTTCGCCGGATTCAAAATACAAGAACACTTGAATGTGTTGTTCTTCGTTTTACAAAGTAAAACAAAGGATATTAAGAACTTTTAAATTTTGATTTGAATAACTCGTAAGTTATTTAAATCAGTCAGCTTTCCAAATTGTTAAAGAGCTTAAAGCAAAAGCTTTAATCAATAATAAAGATTATTAATTAAAACTCTTTATCTTTAATTTAAAACCTAATTAATCTGTGTGAACACTCATAAACCGTAATCTATCGTTTAAGGAGGTGATCCAGCCCAGGTTCCCCTAGGGCTACCTTGTTACGACTTCACCCCAGTCATGAACCACAAAGTGGTGAGCGTCCTCCCGAAGGTTAAACTACCCACTTCTTTTGCAGCCCACTCCCATGGTGTGACGGGCGGTGTGTACAAGGCCCGGGAACGTATTCACCGTAGCATTCTGATCTACGATTACTAGCGATTCCGACTTCATGGAGTCGAGTTGCAGACTCCAATCCGGACTACGACGCACTTTTTGGGATTCGCTCACTATCGCTAGCTTGCAGCCCTCTGTATGCGCCATTGTAGCACGTGTGTAGCCCTACTCGTAAGGGCCATGATGACTTGACGTCGTCCCCACCTTCCTCCGGTTTATCACCGGCAGTCTCCCTGGAGTTCCCACCATTACGTGCTGGCAAACAAGGATAAGGGTTGCGCTCGTTGCGGGACTTAACCCAACATTTCACAACACGAGCTGACGACAGCCATGCAGCACCTGTCTCAGAGCTCCCGAAGGCACTAAGCTATCTCTAGCGAATTCTCTGGATGTCAAGAGTAGGTAAGGTTCTTCGCGTTGCATCGAATTAAACCACATGCTCCACCGCTTGTGCGGGCCCCCGTCAATTCATTTGAGTTTTAATCTTGCGACCGTACTCCCCAGGCGGTCTACTTAACGCGTTAGCTCCGAAAGCCACGGCTCAAGGCCACAACCTCCAAGTAGACATCGTTTACGGCGTGGACTACCAGGGTATCTAATCCTGTTTGCTCCCCACGCTTTCGCATCTGAGTGTCAGTGTCTGTCCAGGGGGCCGCCTTCGCCACTGGTATTCCTTCAGATCTCTACGCATTTCACCGCTACACCTGAAATTCTACCCCCCTCTACAGCACTCTAGTTCACCAGTTTCAAATGCGGTTCCGAGGTTGAGCCCCGGGCTTTCACATCTGACTTAATGAACCACCTGCATGCGCTTTACGCCCAGTAATTCCGATTAACGCTCGCACCCTCCGTATTACCGCGGCTGCTGGCACGGAGTTAGCCGGTGCTTCTTCTGTAGGTAACGTCAAATCCATACGCTATTAACGTATGAACCTTCCTCCCTACTGAAAGTACTTTACAACCCGAAGGCCTTCTTCATACACGCGGCATGGCTGCATCAGGCTTTCGCCCATTGTGCAATATTCCCCACTGCTGCCTCCCGTAGGAGTCTGGACCGTGTCTCAGTTCCAGTGTGGCTGATCATCCTCTCAGACCAGCTAGAGATCGTCGCCTTGGTGAGCTCTTACCTCACCAACTAGCTAATCTCACCTGGGCTAATCTTAGCGCGAGAGGCCCGAAGGTCCCCTCTTTGGTCCGAAGACATTATGCGGTATTAGCTATCGTTTCCAATAGTTATCCCCCACACTAAGGCATATTCCCAGGCATTACTCACCCGTCCGCCGCTCGACGCCCTTAACGTTCCCCGAAGGTTCAGTTAAGTCGTTTCCGCTCGACTTGCATGTGTTAGGCCTGCCGCCAGCGTTCAATCTGAGCCATGATCAAACTCTTCAATTAAAGTTTTTTGGTTTGTTTCAGCAGAAACAAAACCGACTCAATGATTAATACTGATTGTTACATAAAAGTAATTTTGTGTAGTCACTCAGTTCATTGATTAGTTATTTGCTTTCGCAAATAATGATTATCAACTCACAAGTGCCCACACAGATTAATAGGTTTCTAATTTTTAAAGAGCTTTTCTTCTACTTTCAAAGCGTTTCCGCTTTTCTGTGAAGAGGACGGTCATTTTATCGATTTAAGTTTCAGTGTCAAGCACTTATTTGAAACTAAATTTTTAATTGCCGTTCTGACCTTGGTTGCTAACCCCTTATGGGATGGGCTCTCCGTGTCAGTGAGGTCGCATTATAGAGAGTTAGATCACATTAGCAAGCCCTTTTTTCAAAAAAAATCGTTTTTTTGTTTTTATGGTTAAAGTCCATACAAATCGGTGCTAAATTATCTTTTATAATGCATATTATTAACACTAAATTATCATTTTTGAGGTTTATTCTATGATTTCTTCATTACGACGCTATAAATCAAACTTTCCTTCAATCGGCTCTAATACTTATATAGATACCTCTTCTGTATTAATTGGAGAAATTACTATTGGCCAAGACTCTAGTGTTTGGCCTTTGGTTGTTGCTCGAGGTGATGTAAATAGTATTTCTATTGGCGATAGAACAAATATTCAAGATGGTTCAGTTTTGCATGTTACCCATAAAAACCCTGAGAACCCAAAAGGTGCACCTTTAGTTATTGGCAATGATGTCACGATTGGTCACAAAGTTATGCTGCATGGTTGCGTAATTGAAGACCGAGTTCTTGTTGGAATGGGAAGCATTATTCTAGACAACGCTTATATTGAAGCTGATGTAATGATTGGTGCTGGTTCTCTTGTTCCACCAAACAAGCGTCTTGAAAGTGGCTACCTTTATATAGGTAGCCCTGTAAAACAAGTTCGCCCTCTATCTATAGAGGAAATTGCATTACTTAAAAAATCTGCATTAAATTACGTTAATTTTAAGAATGACTATATAGAAGAAGAAATTAATTAATTTCAATCTCTCCTGAAGCATTGAATTCTTCATCTTCAATCAATGCTTCAGCTTTCTCTTCTATATCAAAGCGTAACTGGTTAAAAACCTCATTCGCTTTATCATGATGGCAAATAGATTCACCACTTTCTTCTTCAAGCCATGAGAATGAAACTGAACAATTAATTAAGCTTCCCATTTGTTGTGCTGAAAAACGCACACACTTCTTTTCTAGCTCTACGGTTAAATCGTCTGAAAAGAGAATCGACTGATTCATTACATACCTTCTAAGTTCTTTCGTAATTCACGCAAAATTTGTTTACTACCTGGACGTAACCCTCTCCATACAGTAAAGCTTTCTGCAGCCTGACCGACTAGCATTCCTAATCCATCATAAGCTTGGTAAGCATCATTTTCTAATGCCCATTGATTAAAGATGGTTTTACCAGAGCCATACATCATGTCATAGCTAATCGCACCACCTGAGAATATGACAGGATCTATTTGAGGAAGCTCCCCAGATAAACTTGCTGATGTTGAATTGATAATGACATCAAACCCTTTATTAATATCACTCATCTTTTTTGCTTCTATCCTTCCATAAGGAGAAAACAGTTCCGCAAGTTGTTTTGCTTTTTCATAAGTTCGATTAACAAGAGTAATAGAAGCGGGATTTTGTTTTAACAAAGGAAGAATAACGCCACGAGCTGCGCCACCAGCACCAATTAATAAAATATGTTTATCTTCTAAAGGTACTTGGTACTGCAATAAGTCTTGAACTAACCCTTCGCCATCGGTGTTATCACCTAAAATAATGCCATCATCCAATTTTTTAAGTGTATTTACCGCCCCTGCGAGTTTTGCTCTTTCTGTTAATTGATTAGCAAACTGAAACGCTTCCTCTTTAAAAGGGACCGTTACATTACAGCCTTTTCCTTGTTGAGAAAAAAACGTTGTTACTGACTCAACAAAACCGTTTATTGGTGCTTCAATTGCTGAATATTCTAAATCCTGCATTGTTTGACGAGCAAATAAGGTATGAATAAAAGGTGATTTGCTGTGTTTAATCGGATTACCAAAAACGGCATACTTGTCCATGTAAAAATATTCCCTGCAATGAAAGAACTAAAATGATGTGAGTAACCTTACCTTAAACCAATCATTGATGCATTATCCCTGACGCAGCGTATTACCTGTTTTCGCATCACGAATTTCTGTAGGCTGAGTCCGATTACCTACTTCACCTTGAAAAATAACTACCCCCGTATCCCCTAGTTGAGCTTCAACTTCAGTGACACTTCGACAAGGTTCCAATCCTGAAAGGTTAGCACTCGTTGAAGTAATTGGTTTACCGAATGCGTTACAAATAGCTTTCACTTGAGGATGAGCTGTTACTCTGACAGCAATACTATCAAATTGCCCAGTAACTAAAGGTAATGTGCTTGTTTTCACTGGAACAATCCAAGTCACAGGACCAGGCCATGATGCTTTAATGGTATTTACTTGCTCTTCTGTTAATTGTTCTAAATCGATATAAGGTAATAATTGCTCTATAGATGCAGCAATCAAAATTAGTCCTTTTTCTTTTGGTCTCTTTTTTACATCCAATAAATTTAGTAACGCTTGTTCGTTATCAGGATCGCAACCAACACCAAAAACGCCTTCTGTTGGATAAGCGATAACATTCCCTTGCTTCAAGGCATCTACGACTTGATTTAGATTCTTCACATTAATACCACTCTCTTCTATATATAGTATCTATTCTATTGATCTACTCAAATCACACAACCGCTTTCCTTTTTTGAATTGTCATCATTCATTAATAAGTTTAGCTTTTCCTTACGCAAACGTTTTCCTTAATAAAAAATAACCGTATAATGCGGATAACTTTTCTATATTGCCAATATCTTTATTTAAGGAGTTCACAATGAAAGTCGGTATTATCATGGGTTCAAAATCAGACTGGCCAACAATGAAACTAGCCGCTGAGATGCTTGACCGCTTTAATGTGCCTTATGAGACAAAAGTGGTTTCTGCTCATAGAACACCTCAGTTACTTGCTGATTATGCAACTCAAGCAAAAGATCGTGGCATCAAAGTAATTATCGCAGGTGCGGGTGGTGCAGCACACCTTCCTGGAATGGCAGCAGCATTCACAAGTGTTCCTGTTTTAGGTGTTCCAGTACAATCTCGTGCACTTAAAGGTATGGATTCATTACTTTCAATTGTACAGATGCCAAAAGGTATTGCTGTTGGTACTCTTGCGATAGGTGAAGCGGGAGCGGCTAATGCAGGTATCCTTGCAGCTCAAATCATTGGAACATCAAACGAAGAAGTAATGGCTGCGGTTGAAACTTTCCGTAAAGAACAAACTGAAATGGTGTTAGAGAACCCAGATCCATCAGAGGATTAATCATGAATGTTCTTATTTTAGGTTCAGGTCAATTAGCACGAATGATGTCTTTAGCTAGTGCTCCATTAAATATTGATGTGATCGCTTATGATGTTAATAGCCAACAAATTGTACATCCATTAACTCAACAACCGATTGATTTATCATTAGAACAAGCCATTAAACAAGTCGATGTTATTACGGCTGAGTTTGAACATATTCCTCATCATATTCTAGATATTTGTAGTGTAAGTGGAAAATTTCAACCAACACCTGATGCAATAAAAGCAGGTGGTGATCGCCGTCTTGAAAAAAAGTTATTAGATAACGCGCATGTTGCAAATGCCAAATACCATAATATCAATACTAAACAGGACTTTTTGAATGCCATCGATACCGTTGGGATCCCTATGGTATTGAAGAGTGCGTTAGGCGGTTATGATGGAAAAGGTCAATGGCGCTTAAAAGACGTATCACAAGTTGATTCTATTTGGGAAGAAATGGATGAGTTAATTAAAAGCTCTCCAAATCAAGCAATAGTTGCAGAACAATTTATTCCATTTAACCGTGAAGTTTCACTCATTGGAGCTCGTAATAAAAACGGTCAAATGGTGACTTACCCACTGACTGAAAATGTTCATGTCGATGGTGTTCTTGCTTTATCAACCGCTTTAGAAGGGACAAGTAATTTACAACAACAAGCCGATGAAATGTTTACCGCTATCGCTGATGAACTGAATTATATCGGAGTGCTTGCTATTGAGTTTTTCGATGTAGACGGAACGTTACTTGTAAATGAAATTGCCCCTCGTGTGCATAATTCAGGGCACTGGACTCAACAAGGGACCGATATTTGCCAATTTGAAATGCACATTCGAGCGGTATGCAACTTACCATTAACGGGTAATCAATTACTTCGCTCAACTGCGATGATTAATATTTTAGGTGAAGATAGCTTACCAGATGAAATATTAACAATGCCGAATTGCCATATTCATTGGTATGGAAAAGAGAAGCGAGCGGGTAGAAAAATGGGACATATTAACGTGTGTGCCGACTCCCCTGAAATGCTACAAAAAGAGCTTTCTAAACTTGCAAATATTTTAGATAAACAAGCCTTTAAAGCTCTTTCTTAAATCTCAAGGTATGAGTAACTTAATACTTGTGATTAAGTTACTCTGATTGGCTCTGAACTTCTGCACATTTTTTATCTGCACAGATTAAACGAGTTCCTGCCGCTGTTTCTTTTTTTAAAAGCAACTCAAAACCACATTTTTGACAACACCCTTGCTGTGGCTCTAAATTAACCGCAAAACGACAAGCAGGGTAAGCATCACATGCGTAAAATGATTTACCAAAGCGAGATTGTTTCTCTTGTAGATGTCCTTTATGACAACTAGGACAAACCGTTTCTGTCTGCGACGACTCTTTCTTTTGTTCTAAAGATTCAATATGAGTACATGATGGATATGCAGAACAACCGATAAACATTCCATATCGGCCTTGTCTCAACACCAATTCACTTTCACATTGAGGGCATGGGATCCCTAACTCTTTCACTACATGACCATCATTACTTTTTAATGGACGAATATAGTCACATTCAGGGTAATTTTGACAACCTAAAAATGGACCTCTTTTTCCATAACGGATACTTAGTTCACCGCTACATTGAGGGCATATTTCATGCTCTAACGCATGCTCATGCGCTTGAAATAATTCTTTATCAATCTTTCCAGACATTCTCTCAGCCTTAGTGAGTCAAGCCTACATCAGAGGTATACAATAACTCTTCCATCTGTGTATAAGCGCTTTCCTGTCCTGGAACATTAAACAATACCATTAGGACAACCCACTTTAGATCATCTAATGACAGTTCATCCGTTTCTAAAGCCATTACTTGCTCAATTACCATTTCACGAGTTTCGCTAGTAAGTACTTTAATTTGTTCTAAGAAAAGTAAAAAACCACGACATGCCGTATTTATCCCATCAATTTCTTGTTGAGTATAAATTCGCATTGACGTTGACGTTCCTGTTGCAACACGAGCGTGCTCGTCCGTATCTTGTAAACGAGCCAGATCTTCTAACCAATCTAACGCTTTATATACTGCTTCTTGGTGAAAGCCTGCTTTTAGCAATTCATCTTCTAATTTTTCTTGTTCTACATTCAGTTCAACATCACTATGGATATATGTTTCAAATAGATACATCAGAACATCCATCATGGCTAGCCCCTCCGCTTTTTAATGTAACCCCCTGGGACTGCAGCGATGAAACCTTGCAACTCTAATTCAAGTAATTGCATCATGATTTCATGTACAGGCATCTGACACCGCTCTGCGATTATATCGACAGGCGTCGCCTCACCGCCTACGGTAGCGAACACTTCAGGAAATGGCAATTG
Source organism: Aliivibrio fischeri (assembly GCA_038993745.2). Lineage (NCBI taxonomy): Bacteria > Pseudomonadati > Pseudomonadota > Gammaproteobacteria > Vibrionales > Vibrionaceae > Aliivibrio > Aliivibrio fischeri. The sequence continues at coordinate 2,889,982 of CP160629.1, forward strand.
TTCAGTGATAACTTCTTGTTCGAAAAGTGATGGTTGATGAGATAGTGCACACTCAGTCAGAGCTCCTATTTCATTAAAAATATCATCAGGAGAAGATACCAGTGTTGCTCCAGATTTAATTAAACCATTCGAACCTTGAGCTGTTGGGTTTTGAATAGAACCAGGTAAAGCAAATACCTCTCGTCCCTGTTCATTTGCATATCTTGCTGTAATTAGAGACCCTGAACGCTCTGCCGCTTCAACAACAAGAACCCCTGTTGATAAACCACTAATGATTCGATTGCGTCGTGGAAAGTTATCCGCTCTTGGTGGAGCATCAGGCCTAAACTCAGAAACTAAGGCGCCATTTTCACTCACTCTCTGAGCTAAGGAGCGATGCTTGGCTGGGTAGATCTTTTCTAGACCAGAGCCAAGAACAGCAATGGTTTTCCCTTTTGCTTCTATTGCACCATGATGTGCATATCCATCGACACCGAGTGCAAGACCGCTGGTTACAACATAATTATGCTGAACAATAGAACGAGCAAACTCTTTAGCACAATCCAATCCTTCCAGACTGGCATTTCGGCTCCCGACAATCGCCACTTGTGGCTCAGATAAACAGAGAGCATCCCCTTTAACAAACAACACTGGAGGTGGAGCGCTAATCTCTGACAACAATTTGGGGTATCTAGGATCAGTTAATGGCAATATCGTATGTTCAGAACTCTTTTCTTGCCAAGTCAAACAGGTTTCAACCTGCTTATTTGTCGTCTGCTTTAGATAGGATATTTGAGATGAAGAGAGACCTAAAGCCTGTAATTGATCATCATTGTATTGCAGAATATTTTCAGCTGAATCGACACTGAGTAAACGGGACATTACCTTCCCGCCTACTCTAGGACAAAAGCATAAGGTTAGCCAAGCCGATAGATGTTCTTCGGAAATGGACATAACGTTATTTATTCCTCATCAGGAGAAACCGCTATAACACCTTTGTGTATTGGCATTTCACTTTTTGTAATGAGTGCTAAGCTAAATTTTTCATAAGGCCTAATAACAATTAATTCACCAATTTCCGTTTGAGGTAATTGAATGCCTTTTTCTTGGTGTCTTTATCGACTTCATAGTAGTACTCGCCTTTATTGCCATTAACAATGTTTCCTTCTTCTTTCAAAGAAAACATACTTCCTTGCAATAAGCCGTCATTACTGCCTTTATCTATCACTGCAACTTGATTAACCGCTAAGTATTCACCACCATCAATGGAACCAAGTATGGATACATCAATATATTTTGGTGCAGGTTGAGGGTAAAACGTTGTGGTTAATTCTGTTTTTATTTCATCTGAAGAAATAGGTAAAACCACATCATTAATCGCAATTTCTTGTTGCTGTTTAATGATTTTTAATCCACTCATATCTTCATTACTTTCGGCTAGCTCAGCGACACCAACAAGACGAAGGGCATAAGATGAGGCTTTGTCATCCTGACGAGAAAATTCATTAACGACTCGGTATATACCCCATTCTTTATGCGATAGCTCAGCATCAACGTACACTCTTTCACTCGAACTTAAAAATTTACGACCATCACTGGTTCCAAGTACTCGGTAAGACGTTTGGTAATTCACATCATCAATTAAACGATCTGACTGTAAATAAGGTACAACTAAGCTAGTGGGTAAGGTAGGAACCGGCTCTTTTACCACCTTACGCATTTTAGGCGACAATTTTTTAAGCGGTTTAACACTTAATACCGGATTACCATTGTGCCAACTTAACGTTAATTCATCTCCAGGATAAATTAAGTGAGGATTATTTATATCTGGGTTAATTTTCCATAATTTTGGCCAAAACCAAGGGCTATCTAAAAATAACGCCGAAATATCCCAGAGAGTATCCCCTTTTTTAACGGTGTATTGTTCCGGATAATCTTGTTTTAAAACCAATTTATCATCGCTTGATATCGATGGTGATGAGAATAAAATTGCGCTAATTAATGATGAAAAAATGAGTGTTTTTTTTAACATGGTCCGCTTTCCTTGTCAGACATACCAACCGATGCTGTCATTTGCTCAATAAAATGTCTAGAATTGGAACTATTAGGTTTATGCCGTTTTCGGCGCAGTTCAACATTTTGAGTATTTATGGCTTTATTAGAAGTATTAACGTTCCCGGATGACCGTCTACGTACCGTAGCAAAACCGGTAGAAGCAGTAACACCTGAAATCCAAAAATTTGTCGATGACATGATTGAAACCATGTACGACGAAGAAGGTATTGGCCTTGCTGCTACACAAGTCGATTTTCACCAACGTATCGTAGTGATTGATGTTTCTGAAACTCGTGACGAACCAATGGTTTTAATCAATCCTGTTATCACACAAAAAAGTGGTGATGATGGTATTGAAGAAGGCTGTTTGTCTGTTCCTGGTGCAAAAGGACTTGTTCCTCGCTCAGCAGAGGTATCAGTTAGCGCTCTTGATCGCGATGGTAATGAATTTAGCTTTGATGCTGATGATTTATTAGCTATCTGTGTTCAGCATGAACTTGATCACCTTGATGGCAAGTTATTCGTTGATTACTTATCGCCTCTAAAGCGTAAGCGTATCAAAGAAAAACTAGAGAAAATCAAAAAATTCAACGCTAAAAATCAGTAATTGATACCGAGGTTAATTTGAGCAAACCATTACGCATTATTTTTGCGGGCACACCCGATTTCGCTGCTCGCCATTTATCAGCACTTATCGACTCTCACCATGAAGTGATTGGCGTATACACTCAACCTGATCGCCCAGCAGGTCGTGGTAAAAAGCTAACAGCAAGCCCAGTAAAAGAGCTGGCGCTTGAGCACAATATTCCTGTGTTCCAGCCTGAAAACTTTAAGAGTGATGAAGCAAAGCAAGAGCTTGCTGACCAAAATGCTGATTTAATGGTTGTGGTTGCTTATGGCTTACTGCTACCACAAGCGGTGTTAGATACACCAAATTGGGTTGCATTAACGTTCATGGCTCGATTCTTCCTCGTTGGCGTGGTGCTGCACCTATTCAACGCTCTATTTGGGCAGGTGACGCCGAGACTGGCGTAACTATCATGCAAATGGATATTGGTTTAGATACTGGCGATATGCTGAAGATTGCAACTTTGCCTATCGAAGCAACCGATACAAGCGCCTCAATGTACGACAAATTAGCTGAACTAGGTCCAGTCGCTTTAGTTGATTGTTTATCTGATATTGCTGATGGCTCTGCTATTGCACAAAAACAAGATGATGAACTGGCTAATTACGCGAAAAAGCTAAGCAAAGAAGAAGCAAAGATTGATTGGACAATGGATGCAATTGCTATTGAACGCTGTGTTCGTGCTTTTAATCCATGGCCAATGAGTCACTTCTCTGTTGAAGATAAAGCCATTAAAGTATGGCAATCTCGTGTTGAAAGCTATACCGGAAATGCAACACCAGGCACCATTATCCAAGCGGATAAAACGGGCATTTATGTTGCGACAGGTTCAGATGCCATTGTCTTTGAACAACTGCAAGTACCTGGAAAAAAAGCAATGGGTGTTCAAGATATTTTGAATTCTCGCAAAGAATGGTTTGAAGTGGGTAATACCCTTAACTAATTCTTCAAAAATATAAAAAGGTGGCATAATTGCCACCTTCGTTTTTAAATGGCAAATATCGTATTTGCCTTTTTATTTTTGCCAACCATATTTTAGGTGATGACATGAACGTTCGTGCTGCGGCAGCCAAAGTTATTTATCAAGTTGTCGATCAGGGTCATTCTCTCTCTTCAGCGCTTCCAAAAGCTCAATCTGAGATCAAACCTCGTGACCAAGCTTTACTGCAAGAGATCTGCTATGGCGTACTGCGCTTTCTTCCTCGTTTAGAGTCTGTTGCTCAATCATTAATGGATAAACCATTAAAGGGAAAACAACGAGTATTCCATCATCTAATTCTTGTGGGTATTTACCAACTGAGTTTCATGCGTATTCCTGCACACGCAGCTGTAGCGGAAACCGTTGAAGGTACAAAGAATTTAAAAGGTCCAAAACTACGTGGACTGATCAATGCGGTACTACGCAATTATCAACGTAGCCAAGAAGAGTTGGATGCGAAATCAGTAAGTCATGACTCAGGAAAATATGGTCATCCGGGCTGGTTATTGAAAATGCTACAACAAGCTTACCCAGAACAATGGGAAAATATTGTTGAAGCCAATAACAGTAAAGCACCAATGTGGTTACGTGTTAATAGCCAACACCACACTCGTGATGAATATATAGCTCTACTTGAAAAAGAAGAGATCAGTGTTACGCCACATAGCCAAGCGACGGATGCTCTGTTATTAGATAAAGCGCGTGATGTATATACACTTCCTGGCTTTGAGCAAGGTTGGGTATCAGTACAAGATGCTGCTGCTCAATTATCAGCAGAGTACCTACAACCTCAAAATGGCGAATTAATTCTTGATTGCTGTGCTGCTCCAGGTGGTAAAACAGCGCACATTCTAGAACGCACACAAGATACCAGTGTGGTTGCTATTGATTGTGATGAAACACGTTTAAAACGAGTTTATGAAAACTTAGAGCGTTTAAACCTTAAAGCACAAGTTATTTGTGGTGATGCTCGCCATCCAGAAGAATGGTGGAAAGGCGAACAATTTGACCGCATTTTATTGGATGCACCTTGTTCTGCAACAGGGGTTATTCGTCGTCACCCAGACATCAAGTGGTTACGTCGCTCAGAAGACATTAAAGCACTGGCTGAACTGCAAAGTGAAATCTTTGACGCTATGTGGTTACAGTTAAAATCTGGCGGCACCATGGTTTATGCGACTTGTTCAATTACGCCTTTAGAAAACTGTGATCAGGTAAAAGCGTTTTTAGCACGAACAAGTGATGCAACATTAATTGATAATACAGATCCTGAAAAACCAGGACGTCAAATTCTTCCAGGTGAAGAGAATATGGACGGCTTCTACTACGCTGTTCTACAAAAAGCCTAATCGGAATACGAGCGAGCAAACGGTATGAAAATCATCATCTTAGGTGCAGGTCAAGTGGGCGGCACATTAGCTGAGAACTTGGTGGGCGAAAACAACGATATTACGGTTGTTGATAAGAGCTCTGAACGACTGCGTGAGTTGCAAGATAAATACGATTTACGTGTAGTTCAAGGGTTTGCTAGTCACCCAGATACATTAAGAGAAGCCGGTGCACAAGATGCCGATATGTTAGTTGCCGTCACTAATTCCGACGAAACGAACATGATTGCCTGTCAAATTGCATTTACTGTATTTAATACACCAAACCGTATTGCTCGTATTCGTTCTCCTGAATATTTAAGAGAAAAAGAACGCCTTTTCCAATCTGATGCGATTCCAGTTGATCATTTGATCGCTCCAGAAGAACTCGTTACTGGATACATCGAACGCTTAATCGAATACCCGGGTGCACTTCAAGTAGCTAGCTTTGCAGAGAAGAAAGTAAGTCTTGTTGCTGTTAAAGCCTATTACGGTGGTCCTCTCGTCGGTAATGCGTTATCCGCACTTCGTGATCACATGCCTCATATTGATACTCGTGTTGCGGCTATTTTCCGTCAAGGCCGACCAATTCGCCCTCAGGGAACAACCGTTATCGAAGCTGACGATGAAGTATTCTTTGTTGCTGCAAGTAACCATATCCGTGCAGTAATGAGTGAATTACAGCGTTTAGAGCGCCCATACAAACGAATTATGATTGTTGGTGGCGGTAATATCGGAGCAGGTCTTGCGAGACGCTTAGAACAAAACTACAGCGTTAAACTGATTGAACGTAATATGAAGCGAGCAGAAGAGTTATCTGAACTGCTTGAAGAAAGCATTGTATTTTGTGGTGATGCTGCAGACCAAGAGCTACTAAGTGAAGAACACATCGATCAAGTTGATGTGTTCATCGCTGTCACTAACGAAGACGAAGCCAATATCATGTCAGCCATGCTAGCAAAACGCATGGGTGCTAAAAAAGTCATGGTATTGATTCAACGTGGCGCTTATGTGGATTTAGTGCAGGGTGGCGTTATTGATGTGGCCATCTCACCACAACAAGCGACAATTTCAGCGCTATTAACGCATGTTCGTCGTGCTGATATCGTTAACGTATCCTCTCTTCGTCGTGGTGCAGCCGAAGCGATTGAAGCCATTGCACATGGTGATGAAACCACATCAAAAGTCGTTGGTAGAGAAGTTCAAAATATAAAACTACCACCAGGCACAACCATTGGTGCAATTGTTCGAGGTGAAGAAGTATTAATCGCACACGATAAGACCGTGATAGAGCAGGATGATCACGTTGTTATGTTCCTAGTGGATAAGAAATACGTTCAGGATGTAGAACGCTTATTCCAACCGAGTCCGTTCTTCTTATAATTATGGTTAACTACAAACCGATCCTATTTGTAATAGGGCTTGTTTTATCAAAACTCGCCCTATTTATGTATATCCCGACACTCGTAGCACTGTTTACAGGTACTGGTGGTTTTATCGAATTTGGACAAGCGGTTGCCATTACTCACATAGTGGCATTTGCTTGTTTAACTTTGGGCCGCAGCAAACAGTTTAAAATGAACGTGCGGGATATGTTTTTAATAACAACACTTGTGTGGACCATTGCAAGTGCTTTCGCTGCACTTCCTTTTGTGTTTATTAACCACATCAGCTTTACCGACGCTTACTTTGAAACCATGTCAGGTATCACAACGACTGGTTCAACGGTGCTCAGTGGGTTAGATGATATGGCACCAAGTATTTTATTATGGCGTTCAACGCTACAGTGGCTAGGTGGTGTAGGCTTTATTGTAATGGCGGTAGCTATCTTACCTATGCTCAATGTCGGTGGTATGCGACTGTTCCAAACGGAATCTTCTGATTGGTCAGATAAAAGCGCCCCGAGAACCAAATATGTCGCCAAATACATTGTGAATGTGTATTTAAGCTTAACCTTACTGTGTTTCTTAAGCTATTTAGTGACAGGGATGACACCATTTGAAGCCATAAACCACGCATTTACTACGCTATCCACAGGAGGATACTCCACCTCTGATAGTTCAATGAATCGTTTTTCAAATAGCACGCACTGGGTAGCATCATTCTTTATGTTTGCAGGTGGTTTGCCTTTCTTACTCTTTATTCAAGTACTTAAAAAGCGCGATCCCAAAGTTCTCTTTAAAGATGCTCAGGTTGTTGGGTTTCTAAAATTAGTATTAATCACCAGCTTATTAGTTGCGATTTGGTTAGTGATTCATAATGACTATGCCATTATGGATGCGTTACGAGTCTCTGTGTTTAATATTGTTTCTGTTGTGACTACAACGGGTTTTGGTTTGGATGACTTTACATCGTGGGGGGCATTCCCTGCCATCATCTTTGCTTTTGTTATGCTAACAGGTGCATGTTCAGGTTCGACAGCGGGTGGTATAAAAATCTTCCGCTTCCAGATTGCATCAACCATGTTGAATAAACAGATGATGAAACTGATCCACCCATCAGGGATCTTTGTTCAACGTTATAATGGCCGTCCAGTAACCGATGACATCGCACGTTCGGTTGTTGCTCTTGTCTTTACCTTCCTATTAACCATCATCATTATCTCTGCGTTATTAGGTAGCTTAGGACTTGATCCCGTAACGAGTATCACCAGTGCCGTTACTGCTGTTGCTAACGTAGGTCCAGGTATGGGGCATATTGTTGGCCCAACAGGTAACTTTGCAACACTACCAGATACGGCAAAATGGATACTCAGTATTGGAATGTTGATGGGGCGATTAGAAATTTTAACCGTATTGGTTTTATTCTTCCCAGCCTTTTGGAAGGGTTAACACAGTAACAATGAAAAATGGCCTAGTATTTCTACTAGGCCATTTTTATTTATAAACAGGTATTAAACCGGCTTTACGTAATAATAAATCGACAAGAATTGAGTAACACAGCCACCTAATACAAATAAGTGCCAAATAGCATGGTTATATGGGATCTTTTTGGCGACATAAAAAATAACACCTAAAGAATAAATCACACCACCAAGTCCCAGCAAAATCACACCGTTAATATCGATATGAATAACCAATTGATACACAGCAATCACTGATAACCATCCCATTATGAGATAGGTAATTAGCGATAATTTTTTAAATCGATATACAAATACAATTTTTCCAATAATACCAATAAGCGCAATAGCCCAAATCACACCCATCAACCAGTAGGCTAATGGTGTTCTCAAACTCACCAATAAATAGGGTGTATAGCTACCGGCAATCAAAAGAAAAATCGCACAATGATCCAAGGTTTTTAATAATCTTTTCGCTTTAGGTGCGGCAATAGAATGGTAAAGCGTCGACGCTAAAAAAAGTAAAATAATACTCGCACCATAAACAGACATACTGGTTATGGTTAGCCAATCCGCATTAGCTGCATTGGCTTTTAAAAGCAATAAGATTAAAGCAACAACACCAAAAACCATCCCTAAAGCATGGCTTAAACTGTTCGCTAATTCTTCTTTTTTTGAATATGAAGCGGAGGTAGGCATAATTATCTCATAGAGTGATTACTCGATAAGATCAGTATGACACATTTAAGCGTACGGTTGTAAGCTTAAATGTGTCATTTTTTTCATCAAACCTATCAATTAGGTGGTTTGATTTAAGAAATCAATCACTTGCTTCCCTGCTTCTTCTGGCGTTAAACGGGTTGAAAGACTTAATTTTCTTTTTAACTCACCTCGCCCAAGCATTGATGATAATAAGCCTAACGCACCACCTTTGTGTCTTCTGTCTATCTCAAACCATAATTGCAACTCATCCGCTGTTCTATGAGCAATCATTTCAAGCTCTCGCCAGCTACCATGATAAGGACCATCAAAAGGCACAAACTCAAACTCCTGCACAAAAGGTAAATCAAACCCTTTAACGTGCTCACACTCAACCTGACGGATCCGCAAGCCTTCAGTTTCTAAAGCGGTTAATACACCATCAAAAAGATCATCAGGACGAACAGTAATAGGGTCTTTATCTGTTGGATCTAAACCAAGAGAAATATCTAACCCTGTTTGAACCCACACTTTGGCATCACCAATCGTAATTGGCGTATTTAGTGGGAGATCCAATTCCAATTCAAATTTACGCTCTTGCTTTGGCTCTATCGTAAATGCATAAGGCAAACTCCAATCCGCCAACACATAAGTTTGCTTAATAATTTGGGTTTGTGAGCCATTTTCGCTTTTACGATGAACTTCTTTTTTGTACTGACAACATAATTTCAAATCAATATTATCAATATCTTGAGCCGTTGCACCGCCAGTAACTTCAATGGTTACTTGAGCTTTTTGCCCTGGTATCAAAACTTCATGGTGAATGATCGTATCCACATTTGCAGAACCAATGCCTAATGACGCTAACGTTTTTTTAAAAAAAGACATTTTTATCTCCTAACCAATCCATGTTTTATGCTCTTATTATTGCTCAGTTATCATAATTACGCTGAGATGCACCTCGACTAATTGACAGTTTATGTTACCCTTATAGGGTGTTTTTTAAACACATAATCCTGACTATTTATTTGGATTGGCGAAAGCTAAAAAGAGTTTCACCTTGATGTAACTCATAAATAGTTAGGTCATTAATTTGGCCAAGGAAGTGCCTGACTATAGAGATAGATAATGCGTCCTATGACTGTCAGGTTCTCACGCTCTGCTTCAACACATAGCGTGGATCGTCGTCGCAGCCACTTTGTAAAAGCAGCTGTTGCGAAAAAGAACGTACCTGAAATGACTTTAGTGGTTTCAGAAAAAACAGAAACTGAAAAAGAAGTTTCATGTGCGGCATAATTTAAAAGCGTAGCCTATTGGTTGCGCTTTTTCTTTTTTAAAAAGCACTTTTTTCTACATGAGAATCCGATCATTTACTTACTCTAACTGGTATTAACATCCCTTATAACTGATATATACTAACCCTAATAATTATAAGGAGAATGCTCAATGAAATGTCACCGCGTAAATGAATTAATCGAATTAATTCACCCTGAATGGAAAAAAGAACCAGAACTAAATCTTATGCAGTTTATTGTAAAACTTGCAGAAGAAACAAAATACGAAGGTAAATTAGAAGACCTTACTGATGATGTTCTAATCTATCATCTAAAAATGCGAAATAGCGAAAAAACAGAAATGATCCCAGGTCTTGCTAAAGACCAAGAAGATGATTTTAAAACCGCAATTCTAAAAGCTCGTGGGATTTTATAAGTAACTCACCATGCTATGATCTGGTTTGTCACCGAACCAGATCGGTTTCCTATCAAATAAAACACACTTTTTTAACTAAATTTGAACCTTCTTACGTATTCCTTTTAGTCATCAGGCTATAATTCATCCGCAATGTCATCTAGTTACCAAGTAAAAAATAATGCTCAACACTACTCACTTGGTATCATAATAATAATATTTAGGAAGAATAATGAGTCAGGAAAAAATAGACATCAAGGATGTGACTCCAAAGCAATTTAACCCTAAGACCCATAAATCCAGTAGTGATCGCTTTAATCCAAGCTCTGGAATTTATGTTCGCCAAAGCAAAGGAACCTTCCAGAAATTGCGCCGCTATGGAGCATGGTTTCTGCTTGCCTTATTTATTCTCACACCTTGGATTTCCTTTGGTGACCGCCAAGCTATTTTACTCGATATTGGAAATCAGCAGTTTAGCTTCTTTGGTACGACTCTTTTCCCTCAAGACCTGACTCTTCTTGCGCTTCTTTTTGTGATAGCAGCCTTCGGGTTGTTTTTTATCACCACTTTTTTAGGACGAGTATGGTGTGGTTATTTATGTCCACAAACCGTTTGGACTTTCATGTACATTTGGTTTGAAGAAAAATTAGAAGGCTCAGCCAACAAACGTCGTAAACAAGATCAAATGAAAAAAACACCAAACTTGTTACTTCGAAAAACACTCAAACACCTCGCATGGATTACTATTGCTATTGCCACTGGCATTACTTTTGTCGGCTATTTTGTTCCTGTAAAAGAACTCGTTGTTGATTTTTTTACTTTCAATAGTGATTTTTTACCTGCATTTTGGGTTCTTTTCTTTGCTGGCTGTACTTATGGAAACGCAGGTTGGATGCGTTCAATCGTTTGTTTGCATATGTGTCCTTACGCTCGTTTCCAATCAGCCATGTTTGATAAAGACACTTATATTGTTGGTTATGACCCAAAACGAGGAGAAGCTCGTGGTCCTCGATCACGTAAAAAAGATCCAAAAGAATTAGGATTAGGCGACTGTATTGACTGTAATTTATGCGTGCAGGTATGTCCGACAGGCATCGATATCCGTGATGGTCTGCAATACGAATGCATTAACTGTGGCGCTTGTATTGATGCGTGTAACGAAACCATGGATAAGATGAAATATGACAAAAACCTTATCAGCTATACCACTGAACATAAATTAGCTGGACATAAAACTCATGTTCTGCGTCCAAAGTTAATTGGTTATGGTGTCGTTATGTTGCTGATGATAGGGCTATTTATTACTCAAATAGCAACGGTAGAACCTATGGGGCTAGATGTTTTACGCGATAGAAACCAATTAGCCAGAGTCAGCAGTTCAGGTTTAATCGAAAATACTTACACCTTAAAAATAATTAATAAAACCCAACAAACTCAAGAATACGATCTCAATGTAACAGGCATTGATAATCTCACTTGGTATGGTTCACAACGTGTGAATGTAAAAGCAGGTGAGGTATTAAGCTTACCGATAAGCTTAGGAGCAAGTGAAGCCGAATTAAATAAAACCATCACAACAATTGAATTTGAAATAGCGAATTCTGATGGCCAAGTGATAAAAGCTGAAAGTCGATTCTTTAAAAAGCTATAATCACTTTATTACTGACACAAAAGGCTCGTAATGAGCCTTTTTTATTGAGAATGACTATGTCTGAACACGCTTTTAATTTCAGTACGCTTACCCCTGATTTACTCTGGAATGCTCTTGCTGATATCGGCATTAGAGCAGAGTCAGGTTTTCTTGCTTTAAACAGTTATGAAAACCGTGTCTATCAATTTACCGACGAAGAACGACGTCGTTATGTTGTGAAGTTTTATCGCCCACAACGTTGGTCTGAAGCGCAAATTCTTGAAGAACACTTATTTGCTCGACAACTTGTTCAACAAGATATTCCAATCGCTGCACCATTGGAAATTAACGGCAAAACCCTACACTCAGCCAATGGTTATTGGTTTGCACTTTTTGACAGCTTAGGAGGCCGCACATTTGAGGTCGATAATTTTGATCAATTAGAGTGGGTGGGACGCTTTTTAGGCCGCATTCATAAAGTAGGGGAATCCGAGTTATTTCAACATCGTCCAACAATAGGGCTAGATGAGTACTTGTATCAACCAAGAAAACTATTAGAAAACAGCTCGTTTATCCCGACACATTTAGAAAATAGCTTTTTCTCTGATATGGATATGTTGATTCAACAAATCGAACAACACTGGCAACCAAGTAAATCCATTCGACTGCACGGTGATTGTCACCCTAGCAATATTTTATGGCGTGATGGTCCATTATTTGTTGATTTAGATGACGCCAGAAATGGCCCAGCCGCACAAGATATCTGGATGCTGTTAAATGGTGATCGCCAAGATAAGCTTGTTCAGTTAGATATTTTGTTGGAATCTTATTCTGAGTTTTGCGATTTTGACCACAACCAATTGAAACTAATTGAACCTTTACGTGGTCTACGAATGGTGCACTACATGGCATGGCTTGCAAAACGTTGGCAAGATCCTGCTTTTCCTATTGCATTTCCATGGTTTGCCGACGCAAAATACTGGGAAAGTCAGGTACTCGGATTTAAAGAACAAATAGCCGCATTAAACGATGCACCTTTAGAACTGATGCCACAATGGTAAAATATAATACTAATCACAAATGGATTGGAGAGAGTTACACATGATGAAGAAAATGATGGCACTGTTTGGTGCTTTAGTACTGAGTTTTTCAGTAAATGCAGCAAACTTTACAGAAGGCGATTACTACAAAGTTCTTGACCTACCAGAATCAAAAACACCGACAGTGAATGAATTTTTCTCTTTTTACTGCCCACATTGTAATAGCTTTGAACCGCTTATTCAGGGTCTAAAGAAAACACTACCAGATAATGCAACGTTTAAGAAAACTCACGTTTCATTCATGGGTGGACCAATGGGCTTATCAATGAGTAAAGCCTATGCAACAATGGTTTCTCTAGGTATCGAAGATAAAATGATTCCTGTTTTCTTCAACCGTATCCATACAATGAACAAACCACCACGTAATGAAAAAGAAATTCGTCAGATCTTCCTAGATGAAGGCGTTAACGCTGATGAGTTCGACGGTACATACAATAGCTTTGCTATTAACTCTATGGTTAACCGTTTTGATAAATCATTCCAAGACAGTGGCTTAACGGGTGTTCCTGCATTAATCGTTAACAACAAATACCTTGTTGAAACGGGCAAAATCAAAAGTGCTGATGAGTACTACGAGTTAGTAAACTGGTTACTTAAAAAGTAATAAAATAAGCAAATAAAAAGGGAGCGAATTATCGCTCCCTTTTTTTATTCTTTAGCTTTTAAAACACCTTGAAGGTATTCATCTTTTTCTTTCCATAAGTCGTTTACCCACTTATGAAAGCCACGTTTAAAGGTTTTATCTCCAAAGTAATCGCCATTCACTTTTTCATCATTTGGATGCAAGTTAATACGAACAACAACTTTGGTTAATTTCCCTTGTAGCATATCGATAAATGGTGATTCTTGGTTATCAGGATACGCCAGTGTGACATCAACAATCCCATCAAATAATTCCCCCATAGCTGAAAGAGTAAAAGCGATACCACCAACTTTTGGCTTAAACAAATGTTGGTAAGGTGTTCTTGCTTCTTTTAGCTTTTCAGGCGTCGCTCGTGTTCCCTCAACAAAATTAACCACCGTTGTAGGAACAGATCGAAAGTTTTCACAAGACTTTTGAATCGCTTTAAAATCATCTTCACGACGTTCAGGATCTCGGTGCATAAATGGCATATCCGCCCCCCAACACGCAAGTCCTACAAAAGGAACGTAAAGTAATTCATGCTTCAAAAAGAACTTAGTCATAGGTATTTTATCTTTCATTACCGAAGACAAAATAACAATATCAGCCCAACTCACATGGTTTGATAGCAAAAGATACCAATTATCTTGAGATAAGCTTTCACCGCCTTCAATCTCCCACTCAATATTATTATTAATATTAAGCATCCACAGATTTAATGTAGCCCATCCCCATAATGTTTTATTCGCCATCGATACCGTAATTTTTTTTACGATAGCAAAAGGAAGAAGTAATTTAATTATTGCAAAGAAGCTGATAATTAAAGATGTTAATGCTGTATTTAGCATTACAAGTAATACACTGATAACCAGCCTAATATTAGCAATCATAGAACTCTTCATTTATAGATTAGAGTGAATATTATCCACATGATAGCAAGTCAGGTCTTTTTTTGTGAACAATCTTTCATTGCATCTCAATAAAAGGATCAGACTGCTTGAGCAGATAATTGTTTTAGTAACCGATCCATAGCTCGATAACCTACTGCCTCAGCTAAGTGGATTCGTTGAATATTTTCTTCAGTTGATAAATCAGCGATGGTGCGTGCCACTTTGATAATTCGATGATAAGCCCGAATAGATAACCCTAGCTGGTGTAGCGTATTTTCTAAAAATGCAGCATCTTCCTTGTCTAGTGGACAATGCTTTTCAATTTCTCGACTTCCTAATAATGCATTCACTTTACCATTACGCTCTAACATGCGAGCGCGAGCCTGTAAAACTCGATGTTTTACTGCTTGCGTACTTTCACCTCTATCTCCACCTTCTGTGAGCGTCCCTTTAGGTAATAGCGGTATTTCTAATGACATATCAAAGCGATCTAACAAAGGTCCAGATATTCGATTAAGGTAACGTAAAATCAACTGTGGATTGGTTCGCGTTTGGTTCCCCTCATAATAACCTGTAGGGCTAGGATTTAATGCTCCGACCAATTGAAAACGTGCAGGAAAACGTGTTTTACTCGCGGCGCGTGAGATGACTATCTCACCAGATTCTAGTGGTTCCCGCAGTGAATCAAGCACTTTTCTTTCAAACTCCGGCATCTCATCTAAAAATAAAATACCATTGTGAGCTAATGATATTTCCCCCGGTCGAGGGATAGAGCCACCACCCACCAATGCTGCCATAGAGCTAGAATGATGAGGTGAACGAAAAGGACGGGCTCGCCAATTAGACTCTGTAATATTTTGATGAGTCAACGAGGCTACCGCTGCCGTTTCTAACGCTTCATCATTGGTCATTTCTGGCAATAAATCACTCATACGGGAAGCGAGCATGGTTTTACCTGTACCTGGAGGGCCTAAGTACAATAAATTATGTCCTCCAGCAGCTGCTATCTCTAACGCTCGCTTACCTTGCTGTTGACCAATAATATCTTGTAAATCACGCTCTAAAGATAAGGATTGCTCTTCGAGTTGAGGAGTAGTTAATAAACTGAGTTGTTGTTGACCACACAAAAAACCACATACAGCTAGTAGGTGAGGCGCAGATTTATGAATATCCTTTCCAACCAACGCAGCCTGATCACCATTATCATCAGGAACAATTAAGCAGCGTTTAGCATTAAGTGAAGCTAAAGCGGCAGGTAAAACACCTTTTACTCGACGTAACTCACCAGAAAGAGCCAACTCACCAACAAATTCATGACCATCCAATTTATTTTCAGGTATTTGATCTGATGCTGCTAGGATCCCAAGAGCAATAGGAAGATCAAATCGTCCACCTTCTTTTGGAAGATCCGCAGGAGCTAAATTAACGGTGATCTTTTTAGATGGAAACTCAAAGTTGGCATTAATGATTGCACTTCTTACTCTGTCTTTTGCTTCTTTTACTGTTGTTTCTGGTAAGCCAACCAGACTAAATCCTGGCATCCCATTACTAATATGAACTTCAACCGTCACCGGTGGTGCTTCTACACCTACACAAGCTCGACTGTGTATTATTGCTAATCCCATTTATCTACCCAACTTATTTGATTAAAGACCAATCTGTATTGATTTTATGTTTTTGTTATATATAAGCGCTAAATGAACGAGAATTGTGAATTAAATGATAGTTTTTTCTTGTCATGAGAGCCATGTCTGTGTTACCACTAAGTTAATGTAACGAAATATCAAAAAGAAAACGTTTACGGATAGATAAAATGACCTTTTTTGCTCAACTGAATATTCTGATTATTAACATTCTAGTGGTGATTCTGGTCACCGCTCGGGGATGTGTGAGCAAAAAGTAGAGTTACAAGCACACTAAAAACCCCCAAGCCAACAAGCAAGGGGGTTTTTTTATAAGTTCAGGAAGAGAAATGGGGGCACATGATGTGCGAGAGAAAACAGACAACCACTCACGCAGGGAGCGAAAGAGTATGAATGGCTCACAGTTAGTAGTAAAAGCCTTAAGAGACGAAGGAATTGAAACCGTCTTTGGTTATCCTGGTGGGGCTATCATGCCTATTTATGATGCATTATATGATGGTGGCGTTGAGCACATATTATGTCGTCATGAACAAGGTGCAGCAATGGCTGCAATAGGAATGGCAAGAGCAAGCAAAGATGTTGCTGTATGCCTTGCAACATCAGGTCCAGGAGCAACAAACCTAATTACGGGTCTTGCTGATGCCATGTTAGATTCCATTCCTCTTGTTGCTATCACAGGTCAAGTGGCGAGTAATTTAATCGGTACTGATGCTTTCCAAGAAATGGATGTCATCGGTATGTCTCTCTCATGTACTAAACACAGTTATTTGGTTACTGATATCAATGAACTTGCACCTGTGATTGCTGAAGCATTTGAGGTAGCAAAATCAGGACGTCCCGGCCCTGTATTAATTGATATAGCCAAAGACGTACAACTCGCTGAAGCTCCTATTACTTCTCTTCCATATTTTGAAGCACCTAGTATCCCTGTTGTTGTTCCTGAAGCCATTGAAGCGGCTGAGGCATTACTAAGAGCCAGCAACAAACCGGTATTGTATGTGGGTGGCGGTG
The DNA here is from genome assembly GCA_038993745.2 of Aliivibrio fischeri. NCBI lineage: Bacteria > Pseudomonadati > Pseudomonadota > Gammaproteobacteria > Vibrionales > Vibrionaceae > Aliivibrio > Aliivibrio fischeri. The sequence goes on from CP160629.1 coordinate 2,907,116, forward strand.
TTCAACTAGCACACGCAACCGACTCTGTTCGTGATTTTTTAACCAATAACCCGATGCCTTCAGTAAGTACATTAAAAGGTTTAGGTTCAATAGGAAGACACGATCCCCATTATCTTGGAATGGTAGGTATGCACGGCACTAAAGCTGCCAACCTAATTGTTCAAGAATCTGATTTACTTATTGTTGTTGGTGCTCGTTTCGATGATCGTGTGACAGGAAAATTAGAAAGCTTTGCTCCTCATGCGAAAGTAATCCATATCGATATTGATGCCGCAGAATTCAATAAGCTTCGCCACGCTCATTCAACACTACGCGGTGACATAAAGGTTATCCTTCCTCAATTGAAACTAGAGCAAGACCTTACCCCTTGGTTAGAGCATGTCTCTTCTCTTCGTTCTGAATTTAAATGGCGCTACGATCACCCAGGTGAATTAATTTATGCCCCTCTGCTACTAAAGCAACTTTCTGACATGATGCCAGACAGTTCTATCGTATCGACAGATGTAGGCCAACATCAAATGTGGGCAGCTCAACATATCCAACCTCGAGCTCCTGAAAATTACCTAACATCTGCAGGTCTTGGCACCATGGGATTTGGTTTACCAGCGGCGATGGGAGCAAAAGTGGCTCGTCCTGATGATCAATCTATTCTTATTTCAGGTGATGGTTCTTTCATGATGAATGTACAAGAACTCGGCACGATTAAGCGTAAACAAATCCCTGTAAAGATGGTTCTTATTAATAACCAACGTTTAGGTATGGTTCGCCAATGGCAATCCTTGTTTTTTGATGGTCGCCACAGTGAAACCATTCTTGATGATAATCCTGATTTTGTTGCTCTTGCTGCCGCCTTTGGCATTCCTGGAAAAACCATCACAACAAAAGAAGAAGTAGAACCCGCTTTAAAAGAAATGCTTGAAAGTGATACTGCTTATCTGCTGCATGTTCTTATTTCAGAAGAAGAAAACGTATGGCCTTTGGTTCCGCCAGGTGCTGCAAACCAAGATATGGTGGAGGGAGAATAATGCAACGTTATATTTTAGAAATTGAAGCTAACGATAGACCGGTTTTATTAGAACGTGTATTACGCGTTATTCGTCACCGTGGTTTTATCATCAAGCAAGTATTAGCAACACAAAATCAAGCCAGCAAAGTAGCTGCAATTGAAATCATCGTAGAAAGTGACCGACCAATTAGCCTTCTTACTAATCAAATAGAAAAGCTTTGGGATATTACCGCCGTTAACGTTTCTACATTACATCGCGCATAAGGATTAGTGACAATGTCAAAGACAGCAGATTTTATTTGGTTTAATGGTGAGATGGTTCCTTGGGCAGACGCAAATGTGCATGTTCTGACTCACGCAATGCATTATGGAACATCCGTTTTTGAAGGGGTGCGTTGTTATAACACGCCAAATGGTCCAATTATTTTCCGCCACCCAGAGCACGCAAAACGTTTAAAAAATTCCGCTAAAATTTATCGCTTCCCAATTCCATATACTGAAGAAGAAATTATGGAAGCAACACGTGAAACCTTACGTCAAAACAAACTCGATTCTGCTTATATTCGTCCTTTGGGCTTTGTAGGAAATGTAGGTTTAGGTGTTTGCCCACCAGAAAATACGGAAATGGAACTCATTATTGCTGCATTCCCATGGGGATCTTACCTAGGAGAAGAAGCATTAGAAAATGGGGTTGATGCCATGATTTCAAGTTGGAACCGTGCTGCACCAAATACCATTCCAACCGCAGCAAAAGCAGGTGGTAACTATTTATCTTCTTTATTAGTTGGTGGTGAAGCCCGTCGTCATGGTTACGATGAAGGTATTGCTTTAAGTGTTGATGGCTATCTTTCTGAAGGTGCTGGTGAAAACCTATTTGTTGTTCGTGATGGTATTCTTTCTACGCCACCTGCAACCAGTGCCATCTTACCGGGAATAACTCGAGATTCTATCATGACGCTTGCAAAAGATATGGGGTATGAAATTCGTGAAGAAAACATCGCACGCGAAGCGCTATATCTTGCAGACGAAGTATTTATGACAGGCACAGCGGCTGAAATCGTTCCAGTACGCTCTGTTGACAAGATTACCGTTGGTGAAGGTAAACGTGGTCCTATCACAAAAGAGATCCAAGCCGCTTACTTTGGTCTGTTCAATGGAACAACCGAAGATAAATGGGGTTGGTTAGATTACGTATACCCAGAAAATGCACCATCAGCTAAATAATTTATAAGGATATAACAATGCCAACTTATCGTTCAGCCACCACCACTCACGGACGTAACATGGCCGGAGCACGCGCTTTATGGCGTGCAACTGGCGTTAAAGAAGATGACTTTGGTAAACCCATCATTGCTGTTGTTAACTCATTTACTCAATTTGTTCCGGGTCACGTACATCTTAAAGATATGGGACAACTTGTTGCTGGCGAAATAGAAAAAGCCGGAGGTATCGCCAAAGAGTTTAATACTATCGCCGTTGATGATGGTATCGCTATGGGTCACGGTGGCATGCTTTATTCTCTGCCATCACGCGAGCTCATTGCAGACTCTGTTGAATACATGGTTAATGCTCACTGTGCTGATGCTATGGTATGTATTTCTAACTGCGACAAAATTACCCCAGGAATGATGATGGCTGCAATGCGTCTTAACATTCCAGTGATTTTTGTGTCAGGCGGCCCAATGGAAGCAGGAAAAACTAAGCTTTCAGATCAAATAATCAAACTGGATCTTGTTGATGCAATGATCCAAGGTGCCGATCCCACTGTTTCCGATGCTCAAAGTGAGCAGATCGAGCGTTCAGCTTGTCCAACTTGTGGATCGTGTTCAGGAATGTTCACGGCTAACTCAATGAACTGTTTAACCGAAGCGCTCGGTTTATCTCAACCAGGTAATGGCTCAATGCTCGCTACTCACGCCGATCGCGAGCAGCTGTTTATTAATGCAGGTAAACGTATTGTTGAATTAACAAAGCGTTATTATGAGCAAGATGATGAATCAGCACTTCCAAGAAATATTGCCGACCGTGCTGCATTTGAAAATGCCATGGCACTGGATATCGCAATGGGCGGTTCTAGTAATACCGTTCTTCACCTTTTAGCTTCCGCTCAAGAAGGCGAAATTGATTTCGATATGGGTGACATTGATGAGATGTCTCGTCGAGTACCTCACTTGTGTAAAGTCGCTCCATCAACGCCTAAATATCATATGGAAGATGTTCACCGAGCAGGTGGTGTAATGGCTATCCTTGGTGAGTTAGATAGAGCAGGGCTTCTGAACAATCAAACAAAAACGGTTCTTGGCTTAACCATGCAAGAGCAACTTGCACGATACGATATTATGCAAACTGAAGACGAAGAGATCCTTAAATTCTTCCGTGCAGGACCTGCAGGGATCCGAACAACAAAAGCATTCTCGCAAGATTGCCGTTGGGATCGCCTTGATGACGACCGAAAAGAAGGGTGTATTCGAACCAAAGAAAATGCCTTTAGCCAAGAAGGTGGTCTCGCCGTTCTATCTGGCAATATCGCGGTTGATGGTTGTATTGTAAAAACCGCCGGCGTTGATGAAGAAAATCTAAAGTTCCAAGGTCCAGCCATTGTTTTTGAAAGCCAAGACTCAGCGGTAGAAGGCATTTTAGGTGGAAAAGTTAAAGCGGGCGAGGTCGTTGTTATTCGCTACGAAGGTCCAAAGGGTGGTCCGGGTATGCAAGAAATGCTTTACCCAACCACTTACTTGAAATCAATGGGCTTAGGCAAAGCATGTGCGCTTCTAACTGATGGTCGATTCTCTGGTGGTACATCAGGCCTATCTATAGGTCACGCATCTCCAGAAGCTGCAAGTGGTGGCACAATAGGTTTAGTTAACGATGGTGATATCATTACCATCGATATCCCAAGCCGCTCAATTACGCTTGATGTACCAGAATCAGAACTGCAAGCTCGTCGAGCGAAACAAGATGAACTCGGTTGGAAACCTGTGAATCGTCAACGTGAAGTCTCTTTTGCACTAAAAGCCTATGCAAGTATGGCAACAAGTGCAGATAAAGGTGCTGTACGTGATAAATCTAAGTTAGAAGGGTAAGCCTATGAGCAACTCTTCATATCAAACTGGCGCAGAATATCTGCGTCAGATCTTACGAGCACCAATCTATGAAGTGGCAACAGTAACACCACTTCAAGATATGCCTCGTTTATCTGAGCGCATTAATAACCGAGTTCAGTTAAAGCGAGAAGACCGTCAACCGGTTCACTCCTTTAAACTTCGTGGTGCTTACAATATGGTTGCAAATCTAACCCAAGAGCAAAAAAATGCTGGGGTTATTGCTGCATCTGCAGGTAATCACGCTCAAGGTATGGCGCTTTCAGGAACCAAGCTGGGCATTCAAACGACAATTGTGATGCCCAAAACGACACCTGATATCAAAGTTGAAGCCGTAAAAGGTTTTGGTGGTAATGTGGTTCTACATGGCAGTAATTTCGATGAAGCCAAAGCAGAAGCAGAACGTTTATCACAACTCCATGGTTATACTTTTGTACCTCCGTTTGATCACCCACTGGTGATTGCAGGTCAAGGAACAATAGGAATGGAGATGCTGCAACAAAATGGTCATCTCGATTATATCTTTGTACCTATTGGTGGTGGTGGTTTAGCTGCAGGTATTGCAGTGCTAATAAAACAACTCATGCCTGAAATAAAAGTCATCGCTGTTGAGCCTGAAGACTCTTCTTGTTTAAAAGCAGCTTTAGATGCTGGTGAGCCTGTCATTCTTGATCAAGTGAGTATGTTTGCCGATGGTGTCGCTGTTAAACGCATTGGTGATGAAACTTTCCGTCTATGTCAAAAATACCTTGATGGCCATATCAGCGTATCAAGTGATGAAATTTGTGCAGCGGTAAAAGATATTTTTGAAGATACAAGAGCGATTGCAGAACCCTCTGGTGCATTGGCATTAGCTGGTCTGAAAAAATTTGCAGATCAACATCAATTAGAAAACAAACAACTAGGAACCGTACTTTCTGGTGCAAATACTAACTTCCATGGTTTACGTTATGTATCTGAACGCTGTGAGTTAGGTGAAAAACGAGAAGGGCTATTGGCTGTAACGATTCCTGAACGTCAGGGCGCTTTCTTTGAATTTTGTAATCTAATTGGTGGCAGAGCTGTTACTGAATTTAACTACCGCTACAACGACGATAAGCTAGCTAACATTTTTGTTGGTGTTCGCTTACAAGAAGGGCAAGAAGAGCTTGATAACATCATTAATGATCTACAAAAGGGAGAATACCCAGTTGTTGATTTATCAGATGATGAAATGGCTAAGCTGCATATACGTTATATGATTGGTGGTAAACCATCAAAAACAATGCAAGAACGTTTATACAGTTTTGAATTTCCAGAATACCCTGGAGCGCTCGTTCGCTTCTTAAGTACTCTAGGTACTCACTGGAATATCAGTCTCTTCAATTATCGTAACCACGGTGCAGATTATGGACGTGTGTTATGTGGTTTTGAGCTAACTGATTCTGATCTTGCTAGTTTTTCAAAACACCTTGAAGAGCTTGGTTATCAATGGAAAGATGAGACAGATAATCTAGCTTATCGATTCTTTTTATCCTAAGACCGTACGGCGTAATAAGGCTAATTAAAATTTAGCCTTATTTTCATTCAAATTTGAAATTATGCTATACAATCGGTTAAAAAATGCTATTATTTTGCTCGGCCTGTAAACAGACCTATTTATCTGTAATATTATGCTTTTGAAACCTTCGTTATACTGCTTTACCAGTTATGCTTGAAGCTTTTTATACATATGTTTTACCTCAAATAAATAATTCTTTATGGCTACAACTTCGCATTATGCGAATTATTTAATTTAAAAAATTAGGATTTATTATGTCTAAATCAACTGGTATCGTTAAGTGGTTCAACGAAGAGAAAGGTTTCGGTTTCATTACTCAAGATAACGGCGGCGCTGACGTATTCGTTCACTTCCGTGCTATCGCAACTGAAGGTTTCAAAACTCTGAAAGAAGGCCAAGCGGTAACTTTCACTGTTGAACAAGGTCAAAAAGGCCCACAAGCTGCAGACGTTACTCCAGCTTAATTCGAATTTTTCGAATAGAATTTTTAAAAATGCTGACTTCGGTCAGCATTTTTTTTATCTCGATTTTGTCTATAGACTAGACAGATATAAAAAAAGAAGCCTAATGGCTTCTTTTTTACTATCAATAGATTATCTATAAATTATTTTTTCGTTGGACGCTGCCAATTAGCAATGCGACGCTCTTTAGCTCGGCTGATGTAAAGTTCATTTTCATTCACATCTTTAGTCACTGTAGAACCAGCACCAACCGTTGCACCATTAGCAACAGTAACAGGAGCAATCAACTGACTATCAGAACCAACAAACACGTCATCGCCAATAATCGTCTTAAATTTATTAGCACCATCGTAATTACAAGTAATCACACCAGCACCTACATTTACACGCTTACCAATTTCCGCATCACCAAGGTACGTTAAGTGATTAGCTTTAGAACCTTCACCTAAACGAACGTTCTTCACTTCAACAAAGTTACCAACATGTGCATCATTACATAATTCAGCACCTGGACGTAAACGGGTGAATGGACCAACCGTACACTCTTCACCAACTGTAGCACCTTCAATTACGCTGTAAGGACGAATAACCGTATTATCATCAATCTCACAATCTTTAAGTACACAACCAGCACCGATAATCACGTTATCACCTAACGTTACATTACCTTCGATAATTACGTTCGCATCAATCTCGATATCCATACCACATTGTAATGTACCACGAAGATCAAAACGGCTTGGATCTCGAAGCATAACACCTTGCTCTAATAACTTTTGAGCTTGAGCTGCTTGATAAGCTCTTTCTAATCGAGCTAGCTGAGCACGGTCATTTACACCTTCAACTTCAATAGGGCTAACAGGGTGAACAGCTTCGACTGCACGACCTTCATCATGCGCTGCCGCAATAATATCAGTTAAGTAATATTCACCTTGAGCATTTTCATTTTTAAGTGCTGCTAACCAACGTTTTAAATCACCGCCTGTAGCAACCATTACACCTGTATTAATCTCTTTGATGAGCTTCTGCTCTTCTGTTGCATCTTTCTGCTCTACAATCGCGATTACAGGGCCATTACGACGAATAATACGTCCGTAACCCATAGGGTTATCTAGAACCACAGTTAGTAAAGCAATACCGCCAGTAGGCTGTGCATCTAATAAGTTTTCTACGGTTTCAGCACTAATTAGTGGAACATCACCATACAGAACCAGTACTTTTTCATCATCAGCAAATTCTGGTGCAGCTTGATTTACAGCGTGACCTGTACCTAGCTGTTCAGCCTGAAGTACCCATTGAACACGCTCTTCACCTAATTCAGCTTTCATTTGATCACCACCGTGACCATACACTAAATGGATATTTTGAGCGCCAAGACCTTCACATGTATCAATTACATGTTTAGCCATAGGTTTGCCTGCTAAAGTATGAAGTACTTTAGGTTTGTTTGAGTACATGCGAGTGCCTTTACCCGCTGCCAAAATTACTGCACTGAAGTTCATGAAAAGCCCATTCTATTATTATGCTGACTTAATTTGCCTAGCTTGTTAAAACCAAAATATGAAATCCATTACTTACTAACGTAATAGATAATGGAGTTGATACTGAGGATAAATTATATGCTAAAAAACCAATCTACGGGTGAGATAAAAATAAGAAATAAACAAAATTGAAAAGAAAAGGCGACCTATTGGCCGCCTTCTTTCTAATGGTGCTTGATTAACGCGAACGTTTTGTCAGCTCGATAACTCGAAGCTGTGCGATCGCTTTAGCCAAATCACTGGCCGCTTGAGCGAAGTTAATGTCGCCATGCTGATTTTGGATATTCTCCTCAGCCTTGCGCTTAGCTTCTTCTGCCTTAGCTGCGTCTAGGTCTTCACCACGGATTGCGGTATCTGCAAGAACAGTTGCCGAACCAGGTTGAACCTCAACAATACCACCAGAAACATAAATAATTTCTTCGTGGCCATGTTGTTTAACAATACGCACCATACCAGGCGTGATAGCGGTCAGCAGCGGTGTGTGTCCATGGAAAATACCAAGTTCACCTTCGCTACCGGTCACCTGAATCGTTTCAACCAGCCCTGAAAATAACTTTTTCTCAGCACTTACAACGTCTAGGTGAAAGGTCATTGCTGCCATATCGCCTCCTAATCAGCCTTATAGCTTCTTCGCCTTCTCAAGCGCGTCTTCAATCTTACCGCAGTACATGAAGGCTTGCTCAGGAACGTCATCGTAATCACCAGCAAGTAGACCTTTAAAGCCAACTAATGTGTCTTTAAGTGGTACGTAAATACCTGGGTCACCAGTGAATACTTCTGCTACGTGGTAAGGTTGAGTTAAGAACTTCTCAATCTTACGAGCACGAGATACAACTTGCTTATCTTCTTCAGATAGCTCGTCCATACCTAGGATAGCGATGATATCTTTTAGCTCTTTATAGCGTTGTAGTGTCGATTGAACACCACGAGCCACATCATAGTGCTCTTGACCAACAACTAGTGGATCAAGTTGACGAGATGTAGAATCTAACGGGTCAATCGCTGGGTATAGACCCATTGCTGCGATATTACGGTTAAGTACAACTGTCGCATCTAAGTGAGCAAACGTTGTTGCTGGAGATGGATCCGTCAAGTCATCCGCTGGTACGTATACTGCCTGTACAGACGTGATAGAACCTTGCTTAGTTGACGTGATACGTTCTTGAAGAACACCCATTTCTTCAGCTAGTGTAGGTTGGTAACCTACCGCTGATGGCATACGACCTAGAAGTGCTGATACTTCAGTACCTGCTAGTGTATAACGGTAAATGTTATCAACGAACAACAGAACGTCACGACCTTCGTCACGGAAACGTTCAGCCATTGTTAGACCAGTCAGTGCAACACGTAGACGGTTACCTGGTGGCTCGTTCATTTGACCGTAAACCATTGCTACTTTTGACTCTTCAGGTTTTTCGATGTTTACAACACCAGCTTCCTGCATTTCAAAGTAGAAGTCATTACCTTCACGAGTACGCTCACCTACACCTGCAAATACAGATAGGCCAGAGTGTTGTAGTGCGATGTTGTTGATAAGTTCCATCATGTTAACGGTCTTACCTACACCTGCACCACCAAATAGACCGATTTTACCACCCTTAGCGAATGGACATACTAAATCGATTACTTTAACACCTGTCTCTAGAAGTTCAGTCGAGTTTGACTGCTCTTCGTAGCTAGGTGCTTCACGGTGAATTGCGTAATGCTCTTCAGCATCAATATCACCACACTCATCAATCGCGTCACCAAGAACGTTCATGATACGACCTAGGGTCTTAGTACCTACTGGTACAGAAATTGGTGCACCAGTATTTTCTACTGTTAAGCCACGACGTAAACCATCTGAGCTACCCATTACGATACAGCGCACAACGCCGCCACCGATTTGTTGTTGTACTTCAAGAACAAGACGTTCTTGTGCATCAACAACATTCAGAGCATCGTATACACGAGGTACTTCGCCCTGTGGGAACTCTACATCGACTACCGCACCGATGATCTGTACGATCTTACCTGTAGTCATCGTTAATCCTCTAAACTGTTTAAATACCTATGCTTAAACCGCTGAAGCGCCTGAAACAATTTCAGAAAGCTCTTGTGTAATCGCCGCTTGACGGGCTTTGTTATACACAAGTTGCAGTTCATCAATAATGTCACCAGCGTTATCTGTCGCTGCTTTCATCGCAATCATTCGCGCTACGTGTTCGCAGGCTAAATTCTCAACCACACCTTGATATACTTGTGATTCAACATAACGAACCAATAAAGCATCTAGTAGTGGTTTTGGCTCAGGCTCATAAATGTAGTCCCAAGCATGAGTGCGTTGCATTGCTTCATCTTCAGATTTAGGCAAAGGAAGTAATTGCTCAATAGCTGGTTCTTGTACCATAGTGTTGATGAACTTATTGTTCACAACATATAGACGATCCAACTGGCCTTCATCGTATTTCTTTAGCATCACGCCAACAGTACCGATCAGTTCTTCTAGGCTAGGGTGATCCCCAAGGCCTGAGTTCTGAGCGACAACGTTACCGCCGTAGCTATTAAAAAATGCTGTTGCTTTTGAGCCAATAACGGCTAAATCAATTTCAACACCATCTTCTGACCATGTTTTCATTTCTGCCATGACTTTCTTAAACAGGTTAATGTTTAAGCCGCCACACAGGCCACGATCACTAGAAATAACGATGTAACCAACACGCTTAGCTTCACGTTCCTCAAGATACGGATGACGATACTCAAGGTTACCAAGCGCTAAATGACCGATTACTTTACGCATTGTGTCAGCATATGGACGAGACGCTTCCATCGACTCTTGCGAGCGACGCATTTTTGAAGCGGCTACCATTTCCATTGCTTTCGTGATCTTTTGAGTGCTTTTTACACTCCCGATCTTGTTACGAATCTCTTTCGCACCGGCCATCGTTACTCTCCGTTTTCGGGTGACCCATTACAGGCCACCAACGAATTACCAGGTCTGGGTTGCTTTGAAATCTTCAACCAGTTTCACGAACTGAGCTTCAATTTCATTATTCCAAGCACCCGATGTGTCGATCTCTTTTGCTAGATCGGCAAACTGACCACGAGCATACGACAGCAATGCTTCTTCAAAATCTGCAAGCTTAGCAAGCTCAACATCTTTCAAATAGCCTTTTTCAGCTGCGAAGATAACTAAAGCTTGGTCAAAAACAGACATTGGAGCGTACTGTTTCTGCTTCATAAGTTCAGTTACTTTCTCACCATGGTCTAGCTGCTTCTTAGTCGCGTCATCAAGATCAGATGAGAACTGAGCAAACGCTGCAAGTTCACGATACTGTGCAAGAGCAGTACGAATACCACCAGACAGTTTCTTAATGATCTTAGTTTGTGCAGAACCACCTACACGCGATACAGAGATACCAGGATCTACCGCAGGACGAACACCAGCAGTGAACAGTTCTGTTTGTAGGAAGATCTGACCATCAGTAATCGAGATTACGTTGGTTGGTACGAATGCAGATACGTCACCAGCTTGAGTTTCGATGATAGGTAGAGCAGTTAAAGAACCTGTTTTACCTGTCACTTCACCGTTAGTGAATCGCTCAACGTACGCTTCACTTACACGAGCAGCACGCTCTAGTAGGCGAGAGTGTAAGTAGAATACGTCACCTGGAATGCTTCACGGCCCGGTGGACGTTTCAGTAGTAGAGAGATTTGACGGTAAGCTACCGCTTGTTTAGATAGGTCATCATAAACAATCAGAGCATCTTCACCGCGGTCACGGAAGTATTCACCCATCGCACAACCTGAGTACGGTGCAAGGTATTGCAGCGCAGCAGATTCAGAAGCCGATGCAACAACAACAATAGTGTTTGCTAGTGCGCCGTGCTCTTCTAATTTGCGAACTACGTTAGCAATTGTTGATGCCTTTTGGCCAATCGCAACATAGATAGAGAAAATACCAGAATCTTTTTGGTTAATGATCGCATCGATCGCCATTGCTGTTTTACCAGTCTGACGGTCACCGATGATTAGCTCACGCTGACCACGGCCGATTGGGATCATTGAGTCAACTGACTTATAGCCAGTCTGTACTGGTTGGTCTACTGATTTACGATCGATTACACCAGGTGCAATCACTTCTACTGGAGAAGTCAGTTTCGCTTCAATTGGACCTTTACCATCGATTGGCTCACCAAGTGTGTTAACAACACGACCTAGCAATTCAGGACCAACAGGAACTTCAAGGATACGACCAGTACCTGTTACTTTCATGCCTTCCTGTAGGTCAGCATATGGGCCCATTACTACCGCACCAACTGAATCACGATTCAAGTTAAGTGCTAGCGCGTAACGGCCACCCGGTAATTCAATCATTTCGCCTTGCATTACATCAGCAAGGCCGTGGATATTGATGATACCGTCGCTTACCGACACGATAGTACCTTCATTGCGAGCTTCAGTTACAACGTTGAATTTTTCAATACGTTGTTTGATTAGATCGCTAATTTCCGTGGAATTAAGTTGCATGCTCCATTCCCCATCAAGACTGCAATGTTTCGCTCAGACGACCTAAACGGCCACGTGCTGAGTTATCAATGACTAGGTCTCCGGCTCGAATAATAACCCCTGCTAGAAGGGTCTCATCTACGCTACAATTCAGCTTCACTTTACGCTCTAGACGAGCTTCAAGTTTGGCACCAATGTCAGCTTTCTGCTGCTCTGTTAGTTCAATTGCTGATGTAACATCAGCATCAATCACTTTTTCAAACTCATGTTGTAAAAGGATAAATTGCTCTAACACTCCTGGTAGAACTTTCAAACGGCCATTTTCAGCCATTACGTTAATAAAGTTCTGTCCAAACTCGTTCAGTTGTTCGCCACAAATAGAAATAAAAATTTCAGCTAACTGCTCTGATGCAATAGCACCGTCTAGCAGTTGAGCGACATCTTCATTTTTTGCGACTTCTGAACAAAAAGTTAGCATTTGAGCCCATTGGCTCAATTCGCCTTTTTCGACCGCAAAGTCAAAAGCTGCTTTCGCGTAGGGGCGTGCGATGGTTGCCATTTCCGACATATCTTGGCCCCTTTTCTTTACAATTTCGCAGTGATGTTATCAAGAATATCTTTCTGCGCTTCTACATCAATAGAACGCTCTAAGATTTTCTCGGCACCGATCACAGCCAGAGTTGCAACTTGTTTACGCAGTTCATCGCGGGCACGGTTGCGTTCAGATTCAAGTTCAGCTTCACCTTGTGTAAGAATCTTCTGGCGTTCAACCAGAGCTTCTTCACGAGCTTCGTCTAAAATTTGACTTTTACGCTTGTTAGCCTGTTCGATGATCTCAGTTGCAGCGCGCTTTGCTTCTTTTAATTGATCAGAAGCATTAGCTTGTGCCAAATCAAGGTCTTTAGCTGCGCGTTCAGCGGCAGATAAACCGTCAGCAATTTTTTTCTGACGTTCCTCGATCGCTTCCATGATTGGTGGCCATACATATTTCATGCAGAACCAAACAAACAGTGTAAAAGCGATTGCTTGACCAAGCAGAGTTGCGTTCATATTCACAACAGCTACCCCTCGTTAAGAATCAGCTACAAAAATTCAATTAGCAATGGCTAGATTAGCCTGCTAGTTGACCAACAAATGGGTTAGCAAATGTGAATAGTAGCGCGATAACGATACCGATCATTGGAACCGCATCCAATAGACCAGCGATGATGAACATCTTAACTTGTAGCATTGGAGCCATTTCAGGTTGACGAGCTGCGCCTTCTAGGAATTTACCGCAAGAAGTGCGAAACCAATCGCTGTACCAAGTGAAGCAAGACCTACAATAATGCCCACGGCGATTGCAGAAAAGCTCAGTAAAGTTTCCATTTACTTTCTCCAGTTTTATGTTGTCGGCAAAGTGCCATTGATAAATAAATTGTCTAAATTAGTGATCAGAGTCTTCATGTGCCATCGACAGATATACGATAGTCAGCATCATGAATACGAAAGCCTGAATCAAAATAACCAAAATGTGGAAGATAGCCCAAGGTAGTGCACCTACCCATTGTAAATACCACGGTAGCATTGCCGCAATAAGAATAAACACCACCTCACCAGCAAACATGTTACCAAACAAACGCATACCTAATGAAAGAGGTTTCGCTAATAGCGAGATAACTTCCAATAGTAGGTTGAATGGAATCATTATTGGGTGATTAAACGGGTGAAGTGCTAATTCTTTAGCGAACCCACCAAGTCCTTTCACTTTGATGCTGTAATAGATCATCAATGCAAAAACACCTAACGCCATTGCCATAGTGATATTCACATCAGCAGAAGGAACCACTTTAAGATAAGGGATACCCAACCAATGCTCTGCAGGATATGGTAAGAAATCGATAGGAACTAAATCCATCAAGTTCATTAAAATAACCCAGCAGAAGATAGTTAGTGCCAGTGGGGCGATCAACGGATTGCGTCCATGGAAAGTTTCTTTTACGTTGTCAGCAACGAATTCCACTATCATTTCAACAAAACATTGTAGCTTTCCTGGTACTCCTGTTGTTGCTTTCTTTGCTACAGAACGAAAAACCCAAAGGAATAACATCCCTGTAAACACAGAAAAGAACAGGCTATCTATATGTACGTTCCAGAAACTTGCTTCATCAGCTACCAGACCTAACTTAGCTAAAGATAGATTTGTTAAGTGATGCTCAATGTAACCAGATTGTGTTAGCGCTTCGCCTGGCGCAGCCATAACTTTTCCTATTTTCTGTTGTTAATAAAGAGAACTGGTGCAAAGATATTAATACCTAGTACCAGCAAATAGGTTAGTTTGAGGGGAACAAGTTCCACCTCCATATACACGTAGGCAACAGAAAATAAGACTACTGTAATCAGAATTTTTAGCACTTCGCCAGTATAAAAAGATACTGCAACCTTTTTAGCAGCTCTTGCTCCACTGAACATAAATGCACACCCTGCAAATACCGCATTAGCAATGACAAAAATGCCGCCACCAATGAGTGCAGAGATCCCCCAGCTAGCACTAACGGCTAAGCTCATTCCTACTGCCATAAAAATAACCACGCTAAGCTGGATCATTATGAGTCGTTTGGCTAGCAAACGGCCTGGTCTGGCTAACGTAGTTACCATGTATTCTTCCTTTAAAGCACCTTTGCCTTGATTTAAATCAAGTTAAAACAAAGATTTTACAAAAATTATACGTTGAGCTGATATGAATGCAATCAAATAGCATTAAAAAGTTACATTTATGAGAACATAACGGTGACTTTTACGACGTAAAGTACGGTTTTTATATCAACACACGTTTTATATCACATTTAGCTTTCTAGCTTTGCGATAAGTTGTTCTAATTTGTGAGCCTCGTCAAAGGTAATCGTTACCTTTCCTTTGCCCGCTGCATTTCGGCTTATCACAACTTTAGAGCCAAGAGTTGATGATAATTTATCCGAAATTGTCATCATTTCAGTATCAACTTCTTTTGGTTCTTCCTCTTTTTGAGGAGCCAATAGCTCTTTTACTTTTTGTTCAGTTTGACGAACAGTCAGCTTCTTTTTGATTACGAGATGAGCTAATTCAACTTGCTGTTCATTTTCTAATGCTAACAACGCACGAGCATGACCCATCTCAAGTTCTTTCTGCTCAACTAAGCCTTTCACTTCATCAGTTAATGCATTTAGACGCAATAAATTCGTTACTGTTGTTCGAGATTTACCAATAACATCTGAAATTTGCTGATGAGTTAATTCAAATTCTTGCTGTAAACGCTCTAAAGCTTGAGCTTCTTCAATTGCATTCAAATCTTCACGTTGAATATTTTCAATTAAAGCCATCGCGATTGCGGCTTTATCTTCAACAGATTTAACCACACATGGAACGTGTTTTAGACCCGCTTTTTTAGCGGCACGGAAGCGTCGTTCGCCAGCAATGATTTCGTATTGTTGAGAAGCAACTTCACGTACAACGATCGGTTGGATGATACCTTGAGAACGAATAGAAGCAGAAAGCTCTTCAAGGGCTTCTTCTTCCATAACTTTACGAGGTTGATATTGACCAGCACTCAATTGATGAATACCTAACTCAACCAATTGAGCATCTTTAGAAATGGACTCGCTTTGTGCAGCAGCTGTCTGCTTTTCACGTGCAATTGAACTTGTTGCTAATAGGGCATCTAATCCTTTGCCTAAACCACGTTTATTACTCATGAATTTCTGTTTCCCTTTCTTTTTCCATTTCGTCACGGCGAATTATCTCTCCGGCAAGGGCTAAATAAGCCTTTGCACCATTTGAGTATTTATCATAATACATTGCAGGTTTACCATGACTAGGCGCTTCTGCTAGGCGAACATTTCGAGGGATCACAGTGCGATACACTTTTTCACCAAAATGTTTTTTCAATTGATCAGATACATCATTCGCTAAGCGATTACGAGGATCAAACATGGTTCTAAGCAACCCTTCGATCTTTAAATCAGCATTCACTACAGCGGCTAATTTACCTATGGTATCAATTAAAGCCGTTAGTCCTTCAAGTGCGTAATACTCACATTGCATAGGAACTAATACAGAATCAGATGCTGCCATGGCGTTAATTGTAAGGAGATTTAGAGCGGGAGGGCAATCGATAAAGATGAAATCATAGTTACCACGAATTGGGTAGATCATGTTGCGCAAGCGAACTTCTCGCGCAAACACTTCCATTAATTTGATTTCAGCAGCAGTAACGTCACCATTGGCAGCAATTAAATCATAGCCACCAGAGGTTTCCTCTATCACAACTTTGTCAAAAGGCACTTCGTCAACCAACAACTCGTAAGCGGTTGCATCCACATCATATTTATCAACACCACTGGCCATGGTTGCATTGCCTTGGGCATCAAGGTCAATTAATAAGACCTTTCGATGTGTTGCAGCCATTGATGCTGCAAGATTCACCGCTGTTGTTGTTTTACCTACGCCACCTTTCTGGTTCGCAATAGAGATAATTTTTCCCACACTAACCTCATTCCATTATTTTTTTCCGGCTAAGGTGACTAAATGTCTTTCACCCTCTAACTCCGGAACGATCAATGTCGCTACATTTTTAACAGAGCACCATTCAGGAAGATCATTCGCTTCTTCTTCTGAATAAATACCTTTTAATGCTAAAAATACACCATCTTCTTCTTTCGGTAGATGATGACACCAATTCACCATGTCTGTCATTGATGCAAATGCACGACTTAGGACTGCATCAAACTTTTCTTCAGGTTGAAACTCTTCAACACGGCTTTGAATTGGTGTTACGTTGGTGATTTTTAGCTCATGAATAACTTGTTTAATAAAGCGAATTCGCTTTCCTAAACTATCCAATAGTGTAAATGATTTCTCTGGATTCATGATAGCTAATGGGATACCTGGTAACCCAGGACCTGTACCAACATCAATAAAACGTTCACCAGATAATTTTGGACTAACTACAATGCTGTCCAAAATGTGCTTAATAACCATTTCACTTGGGTTTCTCACTGAGGTTAAGTTATACGCTTTATTCCACTTGTGGAGTAGTGCAACATAACCAAGGAGTTGTTCTTTTTGCAATTCAGAGACATTTAAGTCAGTTTGAGCAATTAAACGGTCGAATTGTTGAGATAAATCGGTCACGTTACTCACCTTTCTTTAATAAACCGTGTTTTTTCAAATGAACTAATAAAATTGAAATAGCAGCAGGCGTGATACCTGATATACGAGAAGCAATACCAATCGTTTCTGGTTTTGCATCACTCAGTTTAGCCACAACCTCATTTGAAAGACCTTTTACTTCTTTGTAATCAAGATCAAACGGTAATTTTGTATTTTCATGACGTAATGATTTTTCAATTTCATCACGTTGACGTTGAATGTAACCCGCATATTTTACTTGGATTTCAACTTGCTCAGATGCTTGTGAATCTTCAAGAGCAGGACCAAAACCATCAATTGAAACTAGAGATTGATAATTAACTTCCGGACGACGTAGAAGATCCTCACCACTTGCTTCACGAGCAATTGGCGTTTTTAGGATCGCATTAACTTGATCCACTTGTTCTGATTTTGGATTGATCCAAATATCTTTCAAGCGTTGACGTTCTTGCTCCATGTTCTCTACTTTTTCGTTAAAGCGAGCCCAACGAACATCATCAACAAGACCTAAAGTTCGACCTTGTTCAGTTAAACGTAAATCAGCATTATCTTCACGAAGTAATAAACGATATTCGGCACGAGAAGTGAACATACGGTACGGTTCTTTAGTACCTAATGTTGATAAATCATCAATCAATACACCCATGTACGCTTCATCACGACGTGGACTCCAGCCTTCTTTGCCTTGAGCAAACAAACTTGCGTTAAGACCAGCCATTAAACCTTGAGCAGCAGCTTCTTCGTATCCTGTTGTACCGTTAATTTGACCAGCAAAGAATAGACCTTCAATAAACTTCGTTTCATAAGTTGATTTTAAATCTCGAGGATCAAAGAAATCATATTCGATCGCATAACCTGGGCGCACAATGTGTGCATTTTCAAAACCTTTCATTGAACGTACGATTTGCAGTTGTACGTCAAATGGTAAGCTTGTTGAAATACCATTTGGATACAGTTCGTGTGTTGATAAACCTTCTGGTTCAATAAAGATTTGGTGACTGTCTTTATCAGCAAAACGCATTACTTTGTCTTCAATTGAAGGACAGTAACGAGGACCAATACCTTCGATAACACCTGCATACATAGGGCTTCTATCAAGGTTATTACGAATTACATCATGTGTTTTTTCATTAGTATGGGTAATAAAGCAATTTACTTGCTGTGGATGGTGCTCACGTTTACCTAAAAATGAAAAGACAGGGGTTGGATTATCACCCGGTTGTACTTCTAGTCCTGAAAAATCAACAGAACGAGCATCAATACGTGGAGGTGTACCGGTTTTTAAACGATCTATTCTAAATGGACGTTCACGTAGACGTTGAGCAAGAGTGATCGAAGAAGGATCTCCTGCGCGGCCTCCTGAGAAGTTTTCCATACCAATATGTATCTGACCCCCTAAAAAGGTTCCAGCGGTCAATACAACGGATTTAGCACGGAATTTAAGGCCCATTTGAGTTACAGCACCCATCACCTTATCGTTTTCTATAATAAGATCATCAACGGCTTGCTGAAATAACGTTAAGTTTGGTTGGTTTTCTAATACTGAACGAACATAAGCTTTGTATAACGCTCTATCTGCTTGTGCGCGAGTAGCTCGAACAGCTGGACCTTTTGAAGCATTCAATGTTCTGAATTGAATACCACTATGATCGATGGCTTGTGCCATTAAACCACCTAAGGCATCAACTTCCTTTACCAGATGTCCTTTGCCGATCCCACCAATTGCAGGGTTACACGACATTTGACCTAATGTATCAATGTTATGAGTGAGTAGAAGTGTATTTTGTCCTGTTCTTGCTGCAGCAAGTGCTGCTTCAGTACCAGCATGACCACCGCCAATAACAATGACATCAAAGTTGTCTTGGTAAAACATGATTCGACCTTAGGAGTAATGAAAAGAGTTAGAAGAATTTAACTTAAGAGATGTATTTTACCCTTTTTCTAGCTTGGAAAGAAATGAAAAAGTGATGAAGTTCAAAAAAGA